>JACRDQ010000035.1 GCA_016218545.1 Elusimicrobiota bacterium | reverse complement strand
GCTACCAGATAACCCTGGAACTCTTCAACCTGGCCGGGCACCCGGTCCGGCAACTGGAAGGTCTCGGACATGACAGGCAGGTTCGGTGCCCCTGTCCCGACCTGCACCAAAGCGTCTTCCATCAGGTTGGGCCAGTCATAGCTGAGGAAGATGTCCTTGACTCCGGACACGGTATCCGTGGCCGTCACCTTGATGTAAGCCGACAAGTTGGCACTGACATGCAGGTCGTAATGGACAGCCGGCGACGTGCTGTCCACCCCGAAATAGACCGTGGTGCCGGTCCCGCCGCCGCCCTCGGCGAGCACGCCGTAGCTGGTTCCCTCCGGGATGGCATCGCTCGTCAATCGCGCGCTGCGGAACATGCCGACTGCCTCCGTCCGCCAGATGCGCCCTTCGGGGACGAGCGCTCCCTCGGCGTCCACTTCGCCCACCTCCAGCGCCCGCAATTCCGGAGCGCCCTCGGCCTGAAACAGGATGCCCGGCTCCTCGTCCGGCCGTGGAATGTCATGGAGCCATAGGCGCGTCTCCATGTTGTTGGCGACTCCGACAAAAGGACCATGCGGCCGGGGCTCGCCGTTCTGCGCGGTGTCAACGAGGCCCACCGTCGGGCTGCTGTACGAGATCTTCTCGAATACTATTGAAGTGCTATCCGGGCCTGGGTCACACGCATGCATGCCGCCGGCGTAGTCGCGGAACCCCATGGTTTCGGGATTTGAGTCAATCGAGAGGACCGTCGCATACCGATTGTTGGCCGTTACTTCAGCGGGGACCTGCCCATCGGGCAACGAGGCGAGGAATTCCGGCGACATGGTAAACGTCCACTTCTCCGGGGGACTCGCCGGGAAGGGCCGGGTCCGAACTCCGCCCGTCAAGGTTTTTCCACCGACGACGATCTCAATGCCGGTGCCCGGGCTAATGACTTGCTCATTGAATTCGATTTCGAGCGTCGCATTGCTGCCAGCTCTCAGCGGCGTATCGGTCGGAGTCGCTTTTGTTCGAGTAGGCCCTGGAGCCGTGATATCGGCGGCAGTGAAGTTGTTGTTGTCGGCCCAGGTCCGTTGGAACTTGACTTGGCCATCCTGGGTTAATGTTGCCTTCGTGATAGCCGGGCACATCGGGCCGTAGTAATGCTGAAGGATTCCAGAATGGTTCTGATTGTAAGCTGTGCCAGGTCCGGCCATGAAGACAGCCCCGACTTGCGACATTCCATGTCGTCGAGTCGCGCCAGTTTGCCCGGCGATGAACTCCGGCGTGATGTGCTTGCGCTCTGCGGGATCGTAGTAGCCATCCTCGACCTCGCTATTGATGGTAAAGCCGCCATCAGTTGAGTCGAAGAACAGCGCACCGATGCGATTCCCGTTTAGGGTAAGTTTCTGATTTTCAACCGCAGTCACTGCGGTCTGGAGATTGGTCGTGTAAGGTCCCGCAGCAAACACCTGGCAATATTCCGAGCTTTCGACGTTCGTCGACAACCCATCGCACTTGTTAATGCACTGGGAGTTCGTGAGGTACGCAGTCTGCGCAGCCAATGCCTGGGCCTCTAGAGCCTCAATTTTCTGGGCCGTGTTCAGTCCTCGGTTGGGATTGTTGACGGCACCTTCGATCTCCTGTTTAACAACCCCTTGAATGTACTCCCGGAAGGTCACATCGGCCAATTGAGCACAGGTGTCCCTCTGGACGACAATAATTCTGTCGGGAAAGGCGTGGCTCGTCGTAGATAAAATATCGGAGGTCTGCCCAAATGCCGGAGACCCCGCGCCCAGGATAACACCGCTCAGGGCGACGAACCATGAGGAGATATTCACTTTGCCCTCCAGATGCGCAGAGAGGAGACCTTGGACTTCTTGCTGTCCCCGATAGCAGGCATCAGGCCCTCGTAGGCACCCCCAGAAACCTCATACAAGTCGCCGGTGCGCTTATTCATTCGGATATTCGGATATGCCTCGGCACTAAACCTGACTTTCTGATCACGACCGAGACAGTAAACCCTGTAGACGAAGTCGGTTGTTCCATGTATGTGCTTTCGGGTGAAGGGGACATCGATCCGCATGAGATAAACTCGATTCCCATTCATGTCCTCGCCGAGGACACTGCCTTCTTCGAAGTATGGCGTCTCCGTCATAGTCTTAATCTTTGCCCCGCTTCGGTACTTCACTTCTCGACGCCGGGATTTGTACTCTTTGAGCGGGATATTGGCATTGAACCAAGCCACGCGTGGATCATCCGAAGCAAAGGCTTCCGGCGGAATCAGCATGGAGTTCTTCGCAGCAATTGCTGCTTTGGCTTTGTCCAGCAGCTTGCCTGCCATCGACATCCTGAACCCAAGAGTTTCCCGCTGATACACCGGTCGGATACCAGGGTCGCGCCGTTGTGGCCCAGCCGTGAAATCGTCCCAGGCCTCAGATCGCTCCTCGTCTGAGGCAGTTCGTTTCTCTGCAAATCGGTCCTTCTTCCACTCACGGAACTCTGCGCCTGCCGCAGATCCCTTACCATTAGCCGCTTCGAATGCTTCTTCGGCGCTAATGTCCCTCCAGCCCTCCATGGTTATCTGTTCAATATTGATGAGAATGTTGCCGTTGTCATCCACGTCGAATCCTCTTACAGAGAAATGTTGTTTCTGAGACGACTGGGACAATTCCAGAGCTGAGCCAGGACCAATGATCCTGAAGGCCTCCTTGACTTGATACCCGCTAACGGTAGTATCCGCCAGCCTACCTCTTGATCCCTCCCCCTGGACCTGCGCCGCCCAAGCCGAGCTGGCCGCGAACGATGCTGCGAGGATGAACGCGATAGTGATTCTCATGGGATGATGCTCCTTCGGATGCGGCGGATGACGGCGGCGGGCTGGAAGCGCGGGGGCGGCAGTGTGCGGGGCTGCGGCGGTGGGCGCTAGCTCACCTGCCTGATGGCGGGAACGATAACGTCGCGAACTTTCGTCGGGACCCGGCGACCCCAACTCCTGCCTCCTTGCGCCAAGGATAGCGGTTACGACACCTCAATGCCGATTGTAGACCTCAAAGGAACGCATTGTCAATCAAGTTATAGCATACGAACCTCGGGGAATCCTCAGGACGGCCACGGACATGCGCAAAAGAGGACCCGGGTGCGCACCGAGAGCGCACCCGGGGGGATGCTGCTGCGTTTAGCCCCCGCCCAGGGCAGGTCAGGGACAACACCGAGTGTGCCCCTGAATGGAAGGCCTTGTCAATCAAACGGGACGGGGCCCATTCAGCCGGGCTACAGGCCGGGACGATTGACTCGGCCTCGCCCCCTTGGCTATAGTGACACGGCCATGAGCGCGAAGAAGGGCCTCGCCCTGCACACCAAGATCTTCATCGGCCTCATCGCGGGCACGGTCCTGGGCCTGCTGGGCAAGGCCCTCTTCGGCGGAGACCCCAGGCTGGCATGGTGCGCGGTCAACCTCGCCAACCCCCTGGGGCAGGTCTTCCTCCGCCTGGTCTTCATGGCCGTCGTCCCCCTGGTGGTGGCTGCCCTGGCCTTGGGCGTGGCTGAGATCGGCGACATCGGCCGCGTCGGCCGCGTGGGGGCGCGCACCCTCATGCTGACCCTGGCCTTCTCCGCCGTCGCGGTGCTCATCGGCGTGGCCGGGGTCAACCTCTTCAAACCCGGCGCCGGGCTTGCTCCCGAGGTGCGGCAGGCCCTGACCGCGTCCCTGCAGAGCCAGGCCGTGACCAGGAACCTGGAGAACGCGGGCAAGAAGAAGGGGTTGGTCCAGACCCTGGTCGAGATCATCCCGAAGAACCCCCTGGCTGACGCGGTGGAGGCTTTCGAGGGCGGGCTCATCCCCCTGATGTTCTTCTCGCTCCTGGTCGGGCTCTCCATGTCCCTGGTGGGCCCGGCCAAGGCCGCTGCCTTGAAGGGGGTCTTCGAGTCGGTCCTGGCCGTGATGCTCAAGATCATCGAGCTCGCCATGGGCCTGGCGCCCTACGGCGTGGCGGGCCTGATGTTCTCGGTGTCCGCGACCGCCGGCGTGGAGGCCCTGCGCCTGCTGGCGGGGTATTTCCTCCTCGTGGCGGGGGCCCTGGCCCTGCACCTCCTGGTGGTCTACTCGACCGCGATCGCGGTCATCTGCCGCAGGAGCCCGCTGGCCTTCTTCAAGGACATCTCAGGCGTGATGATGACCGCGTTCGCCACGAGCTCGAGCAACGTGACCCTGCCGGTGTCGCTCAAGGCCGCCCAGGAGGAGCTCAAGCTCCCCAGGGACATCAGCAACTTCGTGCTCACCATCGGAGCCACGGCCAACCAGAACGGGACGGCCCTCTACGAGGGCGTCACCGTGCTCTTCCTGGCCCAGTTCTTCGGCGTGGACCTGACCCTGGGCCAGCAGTTCAGCGTGGTGGTCATGTCCATCCTGGCCGGGGTGGGCACGGCAGGCGTGCCCGGAGGCTCCCTGCCCCTGATCGCCGTGGTCCTTCAGTCCGTGGGCGTGCCTGGAGAGGGCATCGGCATCATCCTGGGCGTGGACCGCCTCCTCGACATGAGCCGGACCGTGCTCAACGTCACGGGCGACCTCACCATCGCGGCCTGCGTCTCCGCCATGGAGAAAGACCCCGCGTGAGGGACCAGGCCGAGGTCGAGGCCAAGTGGTCGGTCCGTTCGGAGCGCGGCTTTGCCGTGTTCAGGGAGGAGGCTGTCGCCCGGGGCGCTGTCTTGGGCAGGACGAGGTCGAGCCTCATCAAGGACTCCTATCTCGACACCCCGGGCTCCTTCTTCGGCTCCCGCAGGGTCTCCTGCAGGCTCAGGCGCGCGTCCGGGTCCTGGGAGCTCACGCTCAAGGGCATGACCCGGTTGAAGGGGGGCGTGGCTGACCGGCGCGAGAAGACCTTCCCGTTGGGCCGCCTCAAGACCAGGGGGGGAGCCTTGGCCAGGGTCAGGAGACTCCTCCGCCGGGTCCCGGGCCATGAGGGTCTTGAGGAGAGGTTCGTCATCTTCAACAGGAGGACGGTCGTCCCGGTGAGGCTCCCCGGCGGGGTGAAGGCGGAGTGCTCCTTCGACCGGGCGGGCATCAGCCGCGGCCGAAAGGTCGTGCGGATGCTCGAGATCGAGCTCGAACTCATGGGAGGGAGCAGGCCGGCGTTCTCGTCCTTCGTCAGGCGGCTCAACTCCAGCGGAGCGCTCCTGCCCGCGGTCCGCTCCAAGGTGGCCACGGCCCTGCGCGCCTTCGGCCTCGGCCTGCCGGCCTCCGGGGACCCGGAGGAAGCGTTCGCGTTGGCGAGTGACGCGGGATCATGACAGACGTCATGGCCGGCCAAGACGGTCAGACGGATATGATGCGCATGGCGCTGAAGGCGCGGTGAAGTCAGGGCAGCAAGCCGCCGGTCGCAACACTAGACCGCGAAGCCCCAGCCGGACTTCATCGAGACCCTGACCGTCATCCCGCGGCGCTTCAAGCGCTTGAAGAAGGGTTCTGGAGGGACCGCTTTCTCGGGAGGGATGGCGCCGGGCTCCGTGATCTCTCCCGCGGCGAGCATCTGTGCCGCGACCGCGGGCGGCGAGCCGGTGTCGATGTCGAGCCCGATCCCCCAGGAAGGCATGCCGGCTGTGCGGCAGTCCACCACGCAGGTGGCTTTCTTGCCGTTCTTCCTGCCTTTCACCACGGTGCGCACGACCTCGTACTGACGCAGGGGCCCTGCCTGCCTGGCCGGCTTCTGGGACATGGCGACCTTGTCGGCGACATCGATGGGCGCGACTTTCACGGCGCCATGAGCGTCCGCTGAGGGGACTTCCACGCCGTCGTGCGACGCCATGCCGAGGTCGCGCAGGAAGCGCACGCGGTCTGCGAACTCGGGGTCAAAGGCGATCTTGAAGCTCGCCTCGCGCACGCCCCTGAACGAGTAAGGCAGGGTGGCCACTTCGGAGTGGATGGTGTGCATGGGCCGGAGCACGCCGATAGGCGAGGGGAAGCGGTGGGGCTCGCCTCCCGACATGGGGTCCACGAAGGTCATCCTGCCCTTGGTGAAGACGGCCGGACGCATGGAGAACTCCTCGAGGATGGTCTTCAAGGAGTAGGACAACGGCAGGGCAGGCGCGCCCTCGTAGCGGGTCTTGTCCATGGAGCCGACCCTGCAGTGGACCTCGGTCACGGAGTCGAGCTTGTCCGCGCCAAGGCGGGCCATGATGTTGGTGATGCCGGGAGCCGCGCCCATGCCGATGACCGCGGTGCGTCCGATCTTCTTGAACCTGCCGTGGAGCTCGAGCTGGCGGCGCGTCATGTGGAAGAGGCCGCCCAAGTCCACGTAGTGGCACTTCAAGGCCAGGGAGACCTCCATGACATGGAGGTTGAGCTGGTACGGCGCGCAGTTGAGGAGCACGGTCGCTCCTGCCAGGGCCCGCGCCGCCTCGGCGCGGTCCTTCACGTCCACGCGCACGGGGAGGACCTTGCGGCTCTTGTGGGAAGCGGCCAGGGCCTTGGCCTTGGCGAAATCGTAGTCCGCGACCACGATCTCATCGCCCTTGGGGCAGGTCTCGACCAGGTCCTTGACCGTGATGCGGCCCATGGCTCCCGCGCCGCCGATGACGACGTATCTCATGACCGATCCTTCGGGCCTCGGTCCACGCGCCGTCGAGGAGGACGCGCCGTCGCTTCATGTTTCATCCCAGGATAAAATAGGTTATAACTAGGATTGGTTCAAGGGAAAGCGGACCTCAAGGAGACCAAGTCCATGAAGAGATACGGCATGCTCATCGACGGCCAGTGGGTCCCGGCGCGCTCCGGCGAGACCCGGGAGATCCGCGACCCCGCCGACGGCGCTCTCCTGGCCAAGGTCCCGGAAGCGGGCCGGGTGGACGCCGAGGCCGCCGTCGACGCGGCGCGCGCCGCGTTCGACGCCGGCCCCTGGCGCAAGCTCACCGCGCAGGACAGGGGGAAGCTCCTCTTCCGCGTGGGCGAGGGCATCCGGGCCCATGCCAAGAGGCTCGCCGAGCTCGAGACCCGCAACTGCGGCAAGCCCTTGGCCGAGGCGGCGTTCGACGTCGCCGACGCGGCCGACTGCTTCGAGTTCTACGGCGGCTTGGCCACCAAGATCCACGGCGAGACCATGCAGGTGCCCGCGAACTCGCTCAGCTATGTGGTGCGCGAGCCCGTGGGCGTGTGCGGACAGATCATCCCCTGGAACTACCCGCTCCTCATGGCGGCCTGGAAGCTCTCGCCCGCCCTGGCCGCGGGCAACACCGCGGTGCTCAAGCCCTCGGAGCTCACTCCCCTGACCGCGCTCGAGCTGGGACGCATCATCTGCGAGGCCGGCATCCCTGCCGGGGTGGTCAACATCGTGACCGGCCCCGGGGCCGGTCCGGGCGAGGCCCTGGCCGCGAGCCCCCAGGTGGACAAGGTGGCCTTCACGGGGGGGACGGTGACCGGACGCAAGGTCATGACCGCCGCCTCGGGCAACCTCAAAAAGATCTCGCTCGAGCTCGGAGGCAAGAACCCCAACATCGTGTTCGCCGACGCCGACCTCGAGTGCGCGGTGGACGGGGCGCTTTTCGGCGCTTTCGCCAACCAGGGCGAGGTCTGCTCCGCGGGGTCCAGGCTCCTGGTGGAGCGCTCCATCCACGCCCGGCTGGTCGAGGGCATGCTCAAGAAGATCCCCCGCATCAAGCTCGGCCACGGCTTGGAGCCCGGGGTGAAGATGGGGCCGCTGGTCTCGGCCGCGCATCGCGACAAGGTCGAGTCCTACATCGAGATCGGCGTGAACGAGGGCGCCAAGCTCCTCTGCGGCGGGAAAAGGCCCAAGGGCCGCGCCTTCGCCAAAGGGCACTTCCTGGAGCCCGCGATCTTCGACCGGGTCAAGCCCTCGATGCGCATCGCCAGGGAGGAGATCTTCGGCCCCGTGCTCGCGGTCATCCCGTTCGACTCGGAAGACGAGGCCGTTTCCATCGCCAATGACACGGAGTACGGTCTGGCGGCCGCGGTCTGGACCAAGGACGTGACCCGGGCCGTGCGGGTGATCTCCCGCCTGCGCGCGGGCATCACCTGGGTCAACACCTACCACCCCACGTTCAACGAGCTTCCCTGGGGCGGGTACAAGGCCAGCGGCATGGGACGGGAGCTCGGGCTCTACGGCATCGAGGAGTACCTCGAGACCAAGCAGGTCAACATCAATCTCGACGAGAATCCTATCGGCTGGTACTGAGGACGGGATACCATGAGGAGCGCGACCATGACCGAACCTGGTGAGGGGATGGAAGATGCCGAGGTCGTGGGAGGCAAGCCATGACGATCAAGCTCAAGACCGCCATCCCGGGACCCAAGAGCAAGAAGCTGATGGAACGGCGCGCCAAGGCCGTGGCCCGCGGGCCCTTCCACTCCACCCCGGTCTTCCTCGCCCGCGCCAAGGGCGCGGTGATCGAGGACGTGGACGGCAACATCTTCCTCGACTTCGCGGCCGGCATCGGGGTGGTCAACGTGGGACACGCCGCGCCGGAGGTGGTCAAGGCCGCCGTGGGGGCGGCCGAGCGCTGCCTGCACGCCGGCTTCAACGTCACGCCCTACGAGGGCTACGTCGAGCTGGCGGAGAAGCTCTGCGAGGCGGTCCCCGGAAAGCACGCCAAGAAGGCCCTCCTGGTCAACAGCGGGGCCGAGGCCGTGGAGAACGCGGTCAAGATCGCCCGGGCCTTCACGGGCAGACAGGCCGTGGTATGCTTCGACCACGGGTTCCACGGCCGCACCTACATGGCGATGACGCTGACTTCCAAGGCCAAGCCCTACAAGCTGGGCTTCGCCCCGTTCTGCCCCGAGGTCTACCGGGCGGCCTTCCCCTACGCTTACCGGTGGCCGGGCTCGAGCGACCCCGAGCGGGTCTCGGCCGAGTGCTTCCGCCGGTTCGAGGACCTGCTGGCCGCCCAGGTGGGGCCCGACAGCGTGGCCGCCGTGATCATCGAGCCCGTGCTCGGCGAGGGGGGGTTCGTGCCCGCGCCGGCGGCGTTCCTCCGCCGGCTCAGGGAGTACTGCACCGAGCATGGGATCGTGCTGGTGGCTGATGAGGTCCAGAGCGGCTTCGGCCGCACCGGCGAGCTTTTCGCCTGCGAGGCCGCCGGCATCGCGCCGGACCTCATGACCCTGGCCAAGGGATTGGGCGGCGGCCTGCCCATCGCGGCCGTGGTCGGCCGGGCCGACGTCATGGACGCGCCGATCGAGGGCGGCGTGGGCGGGACCTACGGAGGCAATCCCGTGGCCTGCGCCTCGGCCCTGGCCGTGCTGAAGATGTTCAAGGACGGCTCCCTGCTCGAGCACGCCAAGGCCCTCGGGAAGATCATCGAGGCCAGGATGGCGGACTGGAGCCGGCGCTTCCCCTGCGTGGGCGACGCCCGCGGGCTGGGGCCCATGCGGGCCGTCGAGTTCGTGACCGACCGGGCCACGAAGGAGCCTTGGCGCGAGGCGGCGGGCCGGGTCGCGAAGCACTGCTGGGAGCACGGCCTCATCGTGCTCACGGCCGGCACCTACGGCAACGTCATCCGGCTCCTCCCTCCTCTGGCCATCACGCGGGAACAGCTCGATGAGGGGCTCGACGTGCTGGAGGCGGGTCTGGCGACGCTCGGGGCGGTGAAACCATGACCAAGGAACGGCGGCATCGGCTCTGGCTTGACGGCGCTTGGCGCGAGTCCTTGGACGTGCGCGAGATCCGCTCCCCGTACACCGGACGGCGCGCGGCCCTGGTCGACGAGGCCTCCGCGGAACAGATGGCTCGCGCCGTGGCCGCGGCGGCCGAAGCCTTCCCCAAGACCCGGGCTTTGAGCCGCCACGTCCGTTCACGCCTCCTCCAGGCCATGGCCCGGGGCATCGAGGCCCGGCGGGCCGAGTTCGTGGAGCTCATGGTGGCCGAAGCCGGCAAGCCCGCGACCCTCGCCGACGCCGAGGTCTCGCGCGCGGTCACGACCTTCACCGGGGCGGCCGAGGAGGCCAAGCGCTTCGGAGGCGAGGTCGTCCCGCTGGACGCGGACCCCGCGGGGCGCGCCTTCGAGCCCGCGGTCTCCTTCTGGGTGCCCCGCGGACCGGTCCTGGCCATCACGCCCTTCAATTTCCCGCTGAACCTCGTGGCCCACAAGGTCGCTCCAGCCCTGGCCGTGGGCGCTCCGGTCCTCGTCAAGCCCGCGCCGCAGGCGCCCGGCCCCGCCGCGGTCCTGGCGCAGGTCTTCGCCGAAGCCGCGGAGGAGACGGCGGACAAACGCGAGGCGTGGCCTCTCGCGGCCCTTCAGGTCGTGAGCTGTTCCAACGACGCGGCCGGAGCCGCGGTGGCGGACCGCCGCATGGCCACCCTTTCGTTCACCGGGAGCGCGGCGGTAGGCTGGATGCTCCAGGGCCGCGCCGTGGGCAAGAAGGTCTGCCTCGAGTTGGGCGGCAACGCCGCGGTCGTGGTCCACTCGGACGCGGAACTCGAGCGCGCGGCCGCCAGGTGCGCGGCCGGCGCCTTCGGCTACGCCGGACAGGTCTGCATCTCGGTCCAGCGGATCTTCGTCCAACGGTCCGTCTCCGCCAGGTTCAGCAAGCTTCTGCTGGCCGAGACCGCCAAGCTGGGCGTGGGCGACCCCGCCGACAGGTCGGTCTCCGTGGGCCCGCTCATCGACGCCGGGGCCGCTGACCGCGTGATGTCCTGGATCGAGGAGGCCAAGCGCAAGGGAGCCAAGGTCCTGGCGGGAGGCGCGCGGAAGGGCAACCTGATCTCCCCCACGGTGCTCTCCAAGGTGCGGCCCGAGAGCCCCGCGGCCTGCGAGGAGGTCTTCGGCCCGGTCGCGGTCCTCGACGAATACGACGATTTCGAAGAAGCCCTGGCCCGGGTGAACTCTTCCCGTTACGGGCTCCAGGCCGGGGTCTTCACGGACTCCGTCAGGCTCTCTCGGCAGGCGGCCATGGGGCTGGAGGTCGGAGCCGTGCTCCTCAACGAGATCCCGACCTACCGCGCCGATCCCATGCCCTACGGCGGGGTCAAGGATTCCGGCCTCGGACGCGAGGGGGTGCGCTACGCCATGGAAGAGTACTGCGAGCGCCGGACCGTGCTGACCTGGCGCGGCTAGGCTACTGCTCCACCAGCTCGACCCGGCGGTTCCTGGCCCGGCCGGACTCGCTGCGGTTGGCGGCCACGGGCACCAAGGAGGCGACGCCGGAGGGCTTCATCCTGGCCGCCTCCACCCCGCGGCCGGACAGGGCCTTGACCACGGCCGCGGCCCGCGCCTGGGAGAGGGCCATATTGTCGGCCATCGCGCCCACGTTGTCGGTGTGGCCCACCACGTGGATCTTCAGCTCAGGGTCCGCGGACATGAGCTTCACGATCTCCTCGAGCGCCGGGGCGGACTCGGGCTTGAGCTCGGCCCTGTTGGTGTCGAACTGGATGCCGTAGACGGCCGCGTGGCCGGTCTCCCGGATCGTCTTGAGGAAGATGTCGCTGTTGCCTGCGACCTCCTGCTTCATGCCGGACTTTTCCACGATCCGGATGACGTAGCCGCGGTTCCAGGCCGAGTCCACTTCGGCGAAGAACTCCTTGCCGTCCTTCGCGAGCCTGTAGCAGGAATAGCGGGCGTCCGAGAAGACCTTCTTGGCTCCGAGGTCCGCGGCTGCGGTCTCGTGGTTGCGCTGCACCTGCACGCCGGTGAAGGCCTGGGCCTTGGGCTCGGCCTCGTAGCGGGTCATCAGGTGGCGGCCCTCGATGGCCTGAGGCTTGCCGGGGCCGCAGTGGAAGGCCTGGTTGTCGAACGCTCCCTCCCGGCAGTCCTTGACGAAGGTGCCGGGCATGCGGGTGAACAGGGAATCCCCTTTGCAGCCTTTCTTGTCGGCGGCGGAGCAGAGACCGGCGCTCAAGAGCAGCAAGCCGGCCAGCAGCGTCGAAGTCGTCTTCATCTCTCTCTCCTTATTCCGCCGGGCCCAGCAAGGACTCGGCGATGGCCTTCCAATCCGACTGATGCAGGGTGTCGTAGGCCCGAAGGGCGCTCACGCGGCCGTCCTCGGCCGGCCCAGGCTTCTTCAGGTCGATGGCGTCGAAATACCAGAAGCGCAGCGTTGCGAGCTGGACCGACTCTCTCGGCAGCTTCTGGTCGAACCAAGCTGGGTCGGCCTTGACCAGAAGTCTGCCCTCCTTAGAGTCCGGCCTCGAGAGCGTCGGTTCCCTGAAATCATCGCTCTGGCCGCCGTGGCGGGCCTGCAGCTTCCTCTCCTCAGGGCTCATGCGTGCCAGGGCGGCCTTATGCGCCTTGACGATCTCAGGAGCGAGCGGGTCCATGGGGCTCTCGGCCGCCTGCTTCTCCCAGTGCTCGATCCAATACCGGATGTAGTCCTCCTGGGTGAAGGCGAGCCAGGGGAGCTTGCCGCCCCGGCTGAGGACGATGATCTCGTTGTCCTGGTCGGTCTTGAAGGTCGGATAACCGCCCAAGACGCCGGTCGGCTCGGGGGCGAAGAAGGCCTTGACCTTCCCGGTGTTGGTGAAGACCGGAAGGTCGCCGTAGGGGTTGTTGAACCTCACCGAGACCTCGTCGTTCGTATGCTGCCAGGACACGGTTTTGCCGGACTTCCTGTCCTTGTGGAACGGATAGTAGCGCAGGAACCCGAACCCCGGCACCGGCTCGCCTGCCGGGCCGCGGCTATCGTCCGCCCTGAAATACCCCGCAGCCCTCGCCCCGCGCAAAGGCTTGAAGACCTTCTGGGAGAGCAGGGCGTCGACGAACCTCTGGAGCGAGGCGTTGTAGACCGCGGCAGCCTTGCTGGAAAGGCCGTGCTGGGTGGCGGCGTTCGCCTTTTCTACGACCGCGACGGCGGCTCCGGGCTCCTTGGGCAGGAAATCGAACTCGGAGGCTCCGGCTCGGGCTGCGCAGAGCAGGACCGCGGCCAGGAAAGAAGCTCTCGGAGCGTTTGTCGGCATTAGGATCACCTTGGGGTGGAGGTTCGACCTCGCCCTGACAATGATAACACCCTTTCAAGAGCGGGGCAAACCAGCCGTGCAGGGCGCTCCGGCGCCTAGTCGAGCTTCCTCGCCTCCGACGTCCAGGCCGCCAGCTCCGGCCGGCTCAGGAGGCTCTTGTGGACGATGATGTTGAAGACGTGCTCGCGGAACCATCCGCGGTACATGTGGTAGACCCCGCGGTCGCCGAACTTGGGCCCCCAGGAGTTCTCGACCTTGAACTTTACCACGGGCTGGCCCTGCTCGGGCCGGTCGAAGCCGGTCAGGACCATGAGATGGTTGCCGGTATTGAGGCCCAAGGCGAGCGACTGCAGCCGGGTGAGCCCGGTCTCGGGTTCCTCGGAGAGTCCATAGACCGAGGCGCGGTCATAGACGGCCGGGTGCATGATCCCGGTCCGGGGGTCGGCGTCCCGGTCCATGGCCGCGTAGACATAGACCGGCTGGCCGGACTCGAGGCCGGCCACCGCCAGGGCCTCGAGGCGGTCCATGTCCACGTTCAGGAAGCGGTAGTTGACCGGCCGGTCGCCGGGCCGAGGGGTGCCGAAAGCGCTGCCCTGGCTTTCATAGGAGACCTGCCGCCTCCTGTAGGGCCAGGAGGCGACCTGAACGTAGTCGTCGAAGTCGAACCGCACGAAGTCCTTCAAGAAGCCGCGGGGGGTATAGGACCGTGCCTTCGCTTTCGGCGAGCGCTTGGTCTTGGGAGCGTAGTCGAACCGGCTGGGCGGCACGCCGAGATGCGCCGAGAGGATCTTCACGATCCTCTCCAGGCCCGCCTCCTTGATCCGGCGGGCGCGGCTCTCGCCGCCCTTCCTGGCGAGCCTGCGGCTGTCGGCCGCGAGCTCCCTGACCGTGAGCCCCAGGCTGGAGTTGAGCTCCCGATCCAGGAGCGTGGTCGCGCCGGAGCTCTTGGTCTCCGGCATGGCGCTCTTGGGGACGAGGCCGTACTTCTCGACGAGGAACTGGAAGGCCGCGAAGTTGCCGCCGTCGTTGATGTCGGGCGCCGCGGTCTCGAGCGTCTCGGGCGCCAGCCCCGGCTTTCCCTTGGCGTAGACCTTCTTGGCCGCGGTCTCCAGGGCGCGGTTGGCCCGCTCGAGCTGGCTGAAATAGTACACGTGATTCTCCGAGAACTCGAAGTCCTTGCGGACCTTGCCTTGGCTGATCAGCCTGGAGCGGAGCATGTTCAAGCCCGCGAAGATCCAGCACCGGCCGGAGTCCTTCTGGTCCGTGACCAGGCCGACCGGGAGTTCCATGGTGTAGCGATCGTTGTGGAGGGAGAGCACCCTGGGGTTGACCGCCTCTTTCCTGAAGCCTTTCTTCTGGACCCGCGCCTGCCGCTCGAGCACGGCCGGAGATCGGCTGCGGCTCAAGTCGAGTCGGCGGCGGACCCAACCGATCGGCAGGTGCTCAGGGAGGCCCTGGGCCGACGGCTCAGGCTCTTCATCGGCCACGGCCGCGGGCCCGGAGTAGAGCCTCTGGAGCTTCTCGACGGCCGCGCCGAGGCTTGCCTCAGCCGGCGGGACCGCCCTGGCCAGCCCCTCGATGAGCCCGCCGGTCGCCGACTCGGGAGTCCGCTGGCCCTCGGCCGGCACGGCGGCGGACAAGGCTTGAAGCGCCGAGTCGTCCTGAAGCGTGACGCTCGGAACGGCTTGGTCCGGCAGTCCGCCGGCCATGGGGACGGCCAGGCCGGCGCCGAGAGGCGCGCCAAGGCCGGCGACGGAGATGAGCGAGCTTCCGACCGCGGTCACGGAGACGCCCGCCGGAGCCGAGGTCTTGACGCCGACGAGCCTGATCCCCGCGGCGGAGGCGTCCGAGCCGGTGCCGGCAAGAAGCAAAGTCCAGCAGAGGAGGGACGCCGCTGCAGGGCGGAATCTCATGTCACGCTATTGTACAGGAGGCGCGGCCCTTGAGATAGGTCCTGAAGCCCTAGGGGGAGAGCGGAATTCGGCCCAGGCATTCCCGGCCAAGCGGCCCACCAGCCGCTGGGCCGGAAATATCCGCCCCATGGGTCGCTGGACCCTGCCGGGAATCCTCATGCCGCCATATCCGCATGGCGGGTCGGGGCGGCTCCCCTGCGGACGGGTCTTCCGCTGACGGCGTCCTTACGGCCTCACCCCGGAGACACAGCAGTCATCCTTCGCGGCCGAGGGGATGCCGCTCTTGAGCCAGCAGCGGGCTTTGGACCCTTGAACGCCGGGCTTGACGTAGGTGTAGGCCCAGCATCGGGCGTCCTTCGCGCACTCCTGCCGGCAGAGCTCCGGGTCGGCCGAGGGCAGGTCGAGGTCCCTGTAATCGCCGCCTCCCCGGTTGACGCCTTCTTCCCTGGTCGGCTGGCCCTTGGGCTGCTGGAGCTCGGGGGCCTTGGTCGGCCCCTCCTTGGCGCAATTGATGTGCGGGGCCCAGCCCAGGTTGTAGCTGACGCTGGTCTGCCCGTAGCCGCGCAAGACGGCGCACACGCTCTCCTCGTCCTGGTGAGGGCCGGATGCCTCCCCTACACGCCAATACCAGCCTCCGTTGCCGTCCGGGAACTTGAACAGCCCGGGGCGGCCCGTCTCTTCGATGCGGACGTAGAGCACGTGGCCGACCTCTTTCGGTTTGTCGGGCGGCCAGATGCGGAACAAGTACACGCGGAACTTGGCGGCAGCCGCCGGCTTGACCACGGGCTTGACCCCGCCGCCCGCTGGAGGCTGCGCGGCGACGGCGGCTCGGCCTTCCTTCAGGCATTTCTGATGCCGGGCGAGAGCGGTGTAGAACGCCCCCTTCTCGAGCCCTTTGCCCGAGGGGTCGAGGTCCGCGCACTCATCCGCAGGACCCGGCTTGTCCGGCTCGGGTCCCGCATCCCCGAAGTCCAGGTCCAGTTCGATCTCGTCGGGCGGACGGTTGACCTCGGCCCAGCGGTCGCGATCGAAGGTCTCAAAGAGCCTCGGGAACACGGGCAGGGCCGCGGGCTTGGAGACGTGGCGGTACGTCCCCTTGGCGCCGTCCTTGCCGGCGTAGCCGGTCACGGTCGACATGCGCGGCCGGATGCCGCGGACGAGCAGCGAGTAGGTCCCGTCGGCCTTGACGGTCCCCAACGCTCTGATGACGTGGTTCCTCTCGACCCCTGAGCCGTCGATCTTGACCAGGAGGCCGCGGTCCTTCATGGAAGCGGGCCTCAGGCCCCGGGCCCGGCCTTGAAGAGTGAACGCCTGGTCCTTCGTCTCAAGGATGATCCGCATGGCATGGCGGTAGCGGGCGAGCAGTTCGGCCGCGTTGCCCTCCACCTCCGGCAGCGCTCTCTCCGTGCAGTCTTTCACGCGGCGGGCCAGGTCCATCTTGACCTGCTCGCTCCACTCTTCCAGCAGGATGTCGCGAGCCTTGCCCGTTTCCGCGTCGAAATCCTCCCTGACGGCCCCGTGCTGCCTGCCTCCGAAATCCCGCATGAAGGCCGCGTATCGGTCCCACGCGGCCGTCAGCTCGCCGGGAGAGGTGAACACCTGGGAAAGGTTGCCGAGGTCTTCCTTGAGGCCGCGCTGCTTGGCCACGCCCCACAGGTAGAAGGGGGTCGTCCCCTCGGACCTGAAGTTGGAGTAGCGCTCCCAGAACCCTCCCTTGTCGATCAGAAGGCGGTTGGCCCGCGCCTCGAGGTATTTCTCGGTGAAATCCTCGAACGCCAATTCCCCGGTCCCGATCATGATCTTCCCGGCGGCGTAGGTCATCTTGATCGGGGTCGGCGCCAGGAACTCATAGGACAAGGCGAGGCCGTAGGCCAGCCCCGGGCTCACGCCGTCGCCTTCTTCCGCGTGCTCCGCGTTGTATTTGCCGCCGGTCTTGATGCCCTTGTAGAGCTTGTGGCCCTTGTCCACCGCGTCCACCGGGCCATCGAGCTTGACTCCCAGGGGCAAGACGATCTTGAAGCTTTTCGGCACCACTTCCTTGAGGACCGTCTTGAGGACCTGCTTGGCGATGCTCCCTGCCCCGTCTTTGATGAGATGGTAGGACCGTTCGCGCTGCTCCTCCGGGGAAAGCATATCCGCGTCGGCATCCGGGCTTTCATCCCAGCCCGCCGGTTCTCCTTTGGCGTCCACAGCCGCCTTTGCCCGCGCCGGCTTGCCTCCTCCAAGCTCCTCCTTTTCATTGTCCAGCTCGTCATGCGCGCGCTGCGCGTTCTCAATGACCGCGCTCGCACCCGAGGGGCCGTTGCGCGCCGGAGGTCGCTCCGCCGCTTGCGCGCCGGCCGCGGCGAGAAGAAGCGTGACGAGAACGATGGAGCCGCGACGACTGCGGTCAATGAGAGATTCCATAGGATCATCCCATCCTTCCCGGAGCATCAGGAGCGTCTGCCGGGTCTTGGTCAGGCCTGATTGTAGGATAACTTCCGCGTCGGGACAGAGGCTTAGCAGGCGCTTAATGCTTTCTTAAGGAGAGTCCCGGATGAACGGCTTCGATCTGCGAAGGAACAAGAGGCCGGAAAACTGCTCCCGGGGGTTCATCCTGCTTCCCGTATCGTATTCCTGCCCCACGAAATCTCCGGAGAAGATCTCCGACATCAGGACTTTGCCGTCGAGCCGCTTGCCGGCAGCCTTGGTGTCGATGAACAGGTCCCTGTCGAGCGCGCTTAACGCATGTTCGAGTGATCCCGCGCCGGCTTGGTAGTTCTTGGGCGCGGCTTTCGGCAAGGCCGCCCCGACCTTGAAGCCTATTAGTCCGATCGCCCGGTAGGAATCGCCAAGGGTTTCGCGCAACGAACGCCCCAAGACGCTGCCCTTCGTCTCATCGTCGTTGATCTCTATCTTGGGGCTGTCGTAAGAGATATGAAAGTTATGAGCCCATAGGACGGCACGCTCCCCTGGACGCATGACGAATCGCCTGTAGTTCACGACATTCCGCGCCATGCCCTTGTCGCGCTCCGACGCTCCGAGTTCGTTGCTGAACGGCCACTGGTAGATGAAACCCTGCCACGATTTCAAGCCGTTCAACGCGGCCAAGAGTTGAAACTTCTCGCATCCGCTCGAGGCCCCCCCTGCCAGCACTTTGTCGGACAGTTCGTCGATCAGACGGTCGCATTCGGTCTTATGTTCCGCAGACAGGAGTTTCTGGTTCTTCTGTATCGCAGCCACGATCACGGCACGAGTCTCCTCAAGCGATCCCGCGCCGACCAGATGCCGCTTAAGCCGCCCGACCAGCGCGGAATCCACCCCCGCCCGCGAATCCAGCCGGGCAAGGTCAGCCGCCGGCTGCTTGGGGTCGATTCCGGCAATAGCGACCACGGCCTCCGGATGATCCGAATTATGACGCCTTATCCACCGCAGGAAATCCACGAAGGAGCCGGATTGCCAAACCCAATACAATTTGGCGACCAGAGCGGCTGGATCGCCGGCGCTCCCCTGGAGATATCGATCTATTCCCTCGAGCGCCTCGCTCGGTTGCTCCAGCAATAGATGCCTGGCCGCATGGTCCTCTATCAGTATCTTCGTCATGGCGATGCGCGAGGACATGTACCCCTCGGAGTTGTGCACGCTCTCGCCCATCGCCACGACCGAAGCCCCCTCGACAAAGCGTCCCAGGACGGTTTTGAGGGCCTGCGCGTCGAGCTTCTCGTCCGGACCCGTGATATCCGCCATCCCAGGAGGCAGCGGCTGCCCGGGCGAGGCGCCCGTGGTTCCTTCGGCGCCCTTCCCGCCAAGATCAGCGTCGCTCATTAGGAGTCCGACTCATGCTCCGGCAGTCTTGGCTCGGCGAAGGGCAGGTTGGGCATGGCGGCCGCGGCGCGGCGCGAAAGGCTGAATTGCCCGGCAGCGAAGAGGTCCACGCTGTGCTGAAGACGGGTCTGGGCGGCGTCGAGCGCGGCCTGGACCGCCGGGTCGGGATGGCGCGCGTTGAGGAGTTCGTCGAGACCGTGCACCCAGATCACGATCCCGGAAAGGAGCTCGGAGAGCTCCCGGCGCAGGGCGCGCTTCTCCGCCGCGGTCCAGTCCTTGACCGCGGCGGGGTCGGCGAGAGCCGCGATCATGGGCTCGAGCCCGGCCTCGGTCTCGGCGAGGGCTTGGAAACGGTCCGCTGATCGGGCCATGGCCAGGATGCACGACTCGGTAGGCTCTCGGCAGTCGCGGTCGCGCAAGGTCAGGAAGCCTTCCCGGGACAAGGAGGCCTGCGCCATGGCCAAGGTCTTGGCTGCCTGGAACTCTGGCAGGGAGAAAGCGGCCCCCCTTGCGGGCGCCGCGGCAAGAGAGAACAAACAGGACAGGACGAAAAACCCTCTCATCCCTTCTATTCTACTTGGCGGGCCGGACCAGGACCCGCACGCCGTAGGCCGGGACTTCCACCGCGAGCTTGGAGCCGCCGCCCTGGGGCCCGTAGGTCGAGGCCGAGTAGCCGGCGTCAAGCCGGTCCTTCAGGGTCGCGCCGGGGGGGCTGAGGCTGTTGTCCACGAAGAAGTCGGCGAAGCGCGCCTCGCCCGCAGTGTTCATCACGACGACGACCTCCTGGCCGTTGTAAATGCGGCTGAAGGCGTAGATGCCGGGCCCGTTCTGATCGGCCCAGCGCACGTACTGCGCGCCGCGGCGCAGGGCCGGCAGCTCCTTGCGGACCTGCATGAGGCGCTTGAGTTGCTGGAAGGTGGGGGAGTCCTCGTTGAACTGGTCGCCGGCCGAGCTCTCTGACTTGTACTGGCCGTCCGGGAACATGTCCTCGCGGTTGCGGGGATCGTAGTGCCCCACGTGGGCCTGCCGGAAGGCCTGCTCCGTGCCGTAGTAGACGAGGGGGATGCCCATGGAGAAGAGGACGTAGGAGAGCGCGACCCACAGCACGCCCAAGGGGGTGCCTTTGTCGAGGAAGCGGTAGGTATCCTGGGTGTCGACGAAGCGGAGCAGGCTCCGGGCCGCGTCGCCCAGGACCTTGAGGTTCGCAGCCACGCTCTCCTCGAGGAGGCGCGTGGGAGCCCGGCCCTGAAGGGCGCCGAGGTCGTGGAGGTAGGCCGGGTAGTTGTAGGCCGCGTTGATGCCGTCGGGGCCCATGGCTCCGGCGATCTCCTCGTTCATGTGGGTGAGGATCTCGCCGGGCCGGAAGAAGTTCTTCTTGCCGAGCTTGGCCGCGTAGGCGGCCACCTCGCGGTGGAAGCGGGGCCAGAAGGAGGGGGCGATGTGCTTGTAGGCGTCGAGCCTGAAGCCGTCCACGTCCGCTTCCTTGATCCACCACTTCGCGACCTGGATGAGCATGTCCTGGGTCTCGGGGTTGGCGGTGTCGAAGCGGCGCTGGTAGGGAGGGAAATCAGCGTTGACCTTCTGGTCCGGGTCGTCCCAGTTGTTGAGGACACCGCGGCGGCTGAAGTGCTTGGGGTCCTTGAGCTCGTCGGGGTAGAGCTCGTAATTCCACTTCGAGATCTCCTTGCGGGGCCTGTCCATTCCTTCCCACTCGGCGTTCCCCTTGTACTCGAAGACCGCGCCCGCGTGGTTGATGGCCAGGTCGAAGATCAGATACATGCCCCGCTTGTGGAGCTCAGAGACCAGGGTCTTGAAGTCCTCCATGGTGCCCAGGTGCGGGTCGATGCCCATGAAGTGCAGGGGCGAGTAGCCGTGGTAGCCGTCCGGGGCGTTGACGAAGACCGGGTTGATGAGGAGGGTGGTGAAGCCGGCCTCCTTGATATAGTCGAGCTTGGAGGTCAGGCCCTTGAGGTCGCCGCCGTGGCGGGCGCGGCCGTTGCGGGGGTCGCCCACGGGCTTGCTGCCCTGGCTGTTGTTGAAGCGGTCGATGAGGGGGAAGTAGACCGTCTCGTCGGCCCAGTCCTCGGGCGAGGGGGTGTACTCGGCGCCGGGCGCGGGCTCGAGGGAGACTTCATCGAGGGCCTTGGGCGCGTCCGCCGGATACTCGACCGGATAGCTGATGGGCTCGTCGTAGTTCTTCGGGGTGAGGAAGGCGGCAGCGGCTTCCAGGGGGACGCGCTCCGCCACCTTCTTGGCCAGGCGCAGGCCCTCGGTGACGTAATCGCCCACGGGCTTGGAATTGGGGATGTCCTCTTCGTCTTCCTGCGCTCCGGTCCCGCCCAGCGAGGGCGAGGCCGCCTTGAGGCTGCCAAGGGAAGGAGCGGCCGAGGGAATGATCGCCGAGGGGATGATTGCGGAGGGCAGGGAGACCGAGCCAGGAAGGGCCTGAGGCACGCTCGCGATCTCTGGGGCCGCCTCAGCGCTGACAGAGCCCAGCTCAGGGGCCGCGGCAGAGGGGAGTCCGGAGAGGGAGAGGTCGAGCCCCGGTGCGACCGAGACGCCGGAGCCTGCGTTGCGGCCGGCAGGGATGGAGAGGCCCAGGGTGCCTGCCTGCAGGGCGGGCCCGGTCTTGACCGCGGGAGCGGCCACGACCTGGGCCACGGCCTCGGAAACAAAAAGCCCCTGCTGCGCTGCAAGCAGGGACGCGATGATGCTCGTCGCGACCGTCTTCTTGATCCACTTGCCCTGAGACATGACCCCTTTCCCCTTATTGGAATGATAGCTCCGCAATGCTCGGGACACCTGGGCCAAGGGGGGAACACCGGGCCGCTCAATGGACCTAGGTTCTGCTGGGCCCTACGATTCCGGGCTGCGGGAGGGGTTATTTCCCCGTCGGGGAGGAGGGCTGGTTCTTCTTTTTGAGGAGCCGGTAGAGGTACTTGGCGAGCTGGATCGTGAGCTTGATGGGGAGGAACTCGAGGATGTTCTTGAGGGCCTGTTTGAGCGGCGATTCCTCGGTCCCGGGCTTGACCGGGTACATGCCCTGGAAATCCGGGCTGGACGCGAGATCGGCGTCCGCGACATAGGCGATGGGGCGCTTGGCCATGCGGCGGCTGACGATGTAGAGGGCCACGTCGAGGCTCTGCTGGATGAGGAAGATGACCCAGAACTGGGCCATGGAACCGGTGCCGAAGAAGATGCCGCCGAGGTTGAAGAAGATGTCGCGCACCTGCTGGAAGCCCGAGCGCCAGCCGCGGCTCAGGATGCCCTTGTCGTAGAGTCCGTTCAAGCCCTGGTAGCCCAGGGTGCCGCAGAAGGTGCCGATGATGGTGGCGATGCCGATGTCCCGCCAGTAGCCCAAGGCCCACGGCGGCACGGTGCTCGCGACCACGGTCCAGACCATGATGCGGAAGATCATGCCCGGGATCTGGCCGTAGAGGAAGTTGAAGACCGTCTGGTACTGCAGGCCGCGCTGCTTGCCGATGCGGTTCTGGAAGGTGTTCCAGGTGTCGATGAAGACCCCGTGGAAGACGTTGAGGGCCAGGGAGTAGCCCACCGCGGCCGCCCACATCACGGGTGCTCCGGGCATGAAGGTCGTCCACCACCACGAGAGGCCCATGATGAAGGGCACGGCCTTGGACACGAGTCCGCCGATGGCCTCGGCCGCGCTCGGCTTGGTGAAGGAGGTCTTGAGCGTCCGGAGGAGGTAGACGATCTCGCGGAACGGTGCCGTGACCACGGAGAGGGCCTTGCGCCATATAGAGGAGGAGCCCTTGCTTGTCTCGAGGGCCTCCACCTCCTGGGCCTTCTTGGGAGCCGAGACCGAGAGCTTCTCCACGTCGACCCTGGCCGTGACCCCGTAGGACTCCACGGTCCTGCGGATGAAGGACTCGTCCGCCCTGGTGAGCGTGCCGGAGCCGGCGCCTTCTCCGATGATGAGGCGCACGCGGCCCTTCTTGTTGAGGCTCTCGAGGTAGGCCGGGTCAGAAGCGAGCAGGCTGGAGAGGGACTTGAGGTCGGTCTCGACCGGGTCGCTGCCGTGCCGGGTCAGGTAGACCTTGACCTTGGAGAGGTCGGGCTCCGCCTTGGCGCGAGCCTGGCCATCCCCTACGGCGGAAGGAGAAAGGCTTTCGCCTCCGGGGACGGAGGCTCCCATGCCTCCGTCGAAGAATCTGCGCAGGGAGATGCTTTCCCCGACCTTGGAGAGGGCTCCGGTCAGCTTCCGGAGTCCGGTGAGCCCCTCCTTGCCCTCGACGGTCCGGGAGACCTGGCTGGACGGGGCGGCCGAGGTCTCATCGGAGGTCGGGGCCTGGAACGAGGGCGCCGGACCCGCCGGGACCGCGGTCTCGACGGAGGAACGGCCTTGGACCTGGACCGAAGGCGCGACCTGCGCCTCGAAGACCGGGGAGGCCAGGACAGGGACCGCTGACCGGGGGAGCGCTTCCCCTGTCCCAGCGGCGATGTCCGGCGCCGAGAGCAGGCCGACGACGCTGCCGTTGAAGGAGACCGCGGAGGGAGAGAAGGAGGTCTGAGACCCCGCGGCGCTGATGCCGGAGAAGGCCCCAGCGGCAGGGATGGATGCCGGCGCGGTCTTGCCGGTGTTCGGCGTCGTGATGGTCTGGGCGAGAGCGGGGACCGCGAGCCCCTGGGAAGCGACGAGGAGAGCCGAGACGACGAGGACCGCCAGAGGCCTGCGGATAGTCTTGAAGTTCATGGTTCTCGCCTTCTCTAAGACTATAGCCCCGCAAGCGTCGGGACACATGGGCCGACCGGGCAGGCCTGTCCCGCCAATGGGCCCAGCGCCTCCTGGTACCTTGGGCAGGGGCGCCTCGGGGCGGTGCTGCAAAGAGGTAGAATAGCAGCCATGGCGCTGCCTATGAGGCTCCTGGGGCTCGGCCTGGCCGCGGCAGTCCTCGTGCCGGCTCCGGTTTCCGCCGCCGCTCCGGACCGGCGCGACGGGTTCGTCTACTTCCTGATGACGGACCGGTTCGCGGACGGCGACCCCTCCAACAACGACCAGAAGGCAGGGGAGTTCGGCCCGGCCGACCCCAACCTCTACAGCGGGGGGGACCTGGCCGGGGTCCGCTCCAAGCTGGACTACATCCAGGGCTTGGGCGCGACCGCGGTCTGGCTCACGCCTCCGGTCTCCAACGTCTGGTACGACCCGAGCTTGAAGATGGCGGGCTACCACGGCTACTGGGCGACGGACTTCACGAAGGTGGACGCCCATCTCGGGGGCCTGGAGGACTACCGCGGCCTGGCCGCGGACCTGCACGCCAGGAGCATGCTCCTCATCCAGGACATCGTGACCAACCATACCGGGGACTTCTTCTCCTACGCGGGGGCTCCCGACCCCGCGGACCCGGGCAAGGGCTTCCGGCTCAAGCCCGGCATGGTCCCGCCCCGGCCGACCCAGCATCCCTTCTCCGCCAACGACCCCAGGGACCCCGAGGCCCGGCGCCTGTCCGCCTACCATTGGACCCCCGACGTGGCCGACTTCAACGATGAGGCCCAACTGACGACCGGACAGGTCAGCGGCCTCGACGACATCGACACCTCCAACCCCCTCGTGCGCCGGACCCTGAAGGAATCCTACGGCGGCTGGATCAAGGCTGTGGGCGTGGACGGCTTGCGTGTGGACACGGCCCGCTACGTCGAGCACGAGTTCTGGCGCGACTTCATCCACTCCGCGGACCCGGCCTCGCCGGGCGTGGGAGCGGTCGCCCGAGCCCAGGGCCAGGAGGGGTTCCTGGTCTTCGGCGAGGTCTGGACCAATGCCGTTCCCTTCGACGACAAGGAGGATGCCCTGACCGCGTCCTACCTCGGCACCGCGGAGCGGCCTGAGATGGGGGCGGTGCTGAACTTCCCGCTCGCCGGGGACCTGCGCGCGGTCTTCGGCAAAGGCGCTCCGCCCGCCCTGCTCAAGTACCGCCTCGAGAGCATGAAGCGCCACTACGCCGGGGGGCGGGCCTCCGTCAACTTCATCGACAACCACGACATGCCGCGCTTCCTGTCCGAGGGAGGGGAGGCGGGCCTCGTCCAGGCCCTGGCCGCGCTCTTCACCCTCCCCGGCCTGCCGGTCCTCTACGCCGGGACCGAGCAGGGGTTCACCGAGACCAGGGCCTCGATGTTCGCCCAAGGTTTCGGCTCCGGGGGCAAGGACCATTTCGACCGCTCGCACCGGCTCTACGTATTCATCAAGCGGCTGGCGGGTCTCAGGGCCGGCCAGCCGGCCCTGGCCAGAGGCTCGCTGGTCCCGCTCCACGGGGCGGCGTGGGGGCCGGGCCCCCTGGCCTACCGGGTGGACCCTTCCACGGTTCCGGGCGGCTCCGGGCCGGGCAGCCCCATCCTCGTCGTGTTCAACACGGCGGAGGAGGAGATGCTGGCCCCGGGCCTGGAGACCGGCCTTCCGGAGGGCACGCGTTTCGAGCCCCTGCTGGGCTTGGGCGTGGACGGCCGGGGCCTCCGGGTCGGCCGCAGGGGCGCGCTCCTCCTGAGGCTCGCTCCCCGCAGCACCCTGGTCCTCAAGGCCCTCCCCGCGGCGCCTCCGTCGGCCGAAGACGAGGCCGGAGAGGAGCTCCTGGAGGCCGGAGTCATGATCAACACGGTCCGGGGAGGGAACGTCCGGCCGCCGGCCCCGCAGGCCCGGAAGAGGAGGAAGAGCAAGGCTCCTCCGCCCCTGGCCACGGACAAGGCCGCCCGGGTCTTCATCGAGGGCAGCTCGGCGGGCGTGGACTCGGTGTCCGTGGTGGTCGACGGCAGGCTGGGCCGGCCGGTCCCCGCCCGCTGGCTCCCGGACGAGCGGTGGGTCGCTGAGCTCGACGCCAGCCTCCTGCCGGACGGCGAGCATACCGTGACCGCCATGGGTGCGGCGGGCTCCACGGTCGTGTGGTCTCCGCCGCGGGGGCTCAAGATCGACCTGCCCTATGCGCTGGCCGCCAGGGTCGACGACCCTCTCGGCGACGACCATGGCCCTGAAGGCCGCTATCGCTACCCGCTGGCGCCGGGCTTCGAGGGCCGCGCCGACATCCGGAGCCTCTCCCTGTACCGGCGGGGCTCCGGGGCCAAGCTGGTCATCACCATGGCCCAAGGCCTTTCCGGCGTCTGGAACCCGGCGTTCGGCTTCGACCACGTCTGCTTCCACGTCTTCATGGATTTCCCGGAAGCGGTCCTGGGCCGCAAGGGCCTCGAAGCCCTGCCGGGACTGGGCGCCCGGATGAAGGACGGACGAGACTGGGATTTCGCGGCCTTCCTCGCGGGTTGGAAGGTCGGCCTCTACGGGGCCGGGGCTGCGACGGTCTCGGCCTTCGGGCCGGCCCTCGCGCCGGCTCCCCAGGTCAGGGCTGACAGGAAGCAAGGGAGCGTGGAGGTCGAGTTCAGCCTCGACGCCTTCCCCGGGGTCCGTTCCTTCGACGGGGCTGGCTTCTATGTCGCGACCTGGGACTACGACGGCGTGGAAGGGCGGCTGAGGCCCCTGGCCCGGGAGCCGGCTGAGTTCGTGTTCGGAGGAGGCGAGCCCGCGGGTCCCAAGGTCATGGACGACGCCGCGGTCCCCCCGGAGAAAAAGCCATGAGATCCGGACTGCTGGCCGTGGTCATCCTGTCCTGCTGCGCCGCGGCTCGCGCCGCGGAGTTCCGGACCGTCCTGCCGGGCGTCCAGGTCAACGACCTCGCCTTCATCAACGGCTCCTACGCCGTGGCCACGAGCTCCGGACTGTTCCGTCTCGACCGGAAGCTCCAGGTCCTGCGCAGGCGCGCGGACACCGGCTCGGTCTCGGCCCTGGCCGCGGATGGGGACGCCCTCTACGTGGGCTCCGAGTGCGGCGTCTTCAGGGAAGAGGGCGGCCGGTGGACGGTCCTGTCCATCCCGGACGGCGCTCCCGCGGAATGCGACGGCAGCCGGAACGTACGGGCCATGTGCCTCAACACGGCCAAGGCGGGCAAGGGGCGCGGCCGCAAGACCCTGTTCGTGAGCCTCGAGGACACCACAACCGAGAACGTCGAGTCGTTGGGGCTCTTCTCCTGGGACGTGTCCCGAGACAAGGCTGAGCGCGTCGCAGCCCTGCGGGACGCGCCGTCCGTCACGGCCATGTTGTGCGGCGGGGACCTCGTCTTCCTTGGAACCGACGGGGAAGCCGGGGCGCGCGACGCCGGCCAGGTCTTCGCCTACGATCCCAGGTCAGGGACCGCGTCTCCGGCTTCGGCGGGCCTGCCGCGGTCGGGGGAGGAAGACTCGGCCGAGATCACCGCGCTCGCGCGTCGAGGGGACCTGCTCCTGGTCGGCCGCTACGCCGGGCACGGCACCGGGCAGTGCGTCCTCGCCGCGGGACGGGGAGCTTTCGGCCGGGACCCCCGGTGGTCGTGCCTGCTCAGCTCCGAGGCAGACCTCCTCGAAGGGGTCAGCTCGGTCCAAACGGCGGGGAAGGGGCATCTGGCGGCCAGCGGGCTGATGGCGAACGTGGATTCCGCACGGGTCTTCCGGGTGGGGCCGGACCTGGAGGTGTCCGAGGTCTCGAACCTCATGGTCCCGGGGCAGTTGGTAGGGCTCAAGGCGCGGGACGGGAAGGTGTTCCTGCTGACGACGGAAGGGCTGGTCGTGGCGGCGGAGAAGGACCTCAGCGCTCGTCCGCCACGTCCCTGAGGTAGCGGCCGTAGGCGGTCTTGTCGAGGCCCTCCGCGAGCTTCAGGAGCTGCTTGCGCCCGATGTAGCCCAGGCGGTAGGCGATCTCCTCGATGCAGGCGATCTGCAGGCCCTGGCGCTTCTCGACGATTCTCACGAAATCCGCCGCCTCGAGCAGCGAGTCGTAGGTACCCGTGTCAAGCCAGGCGAAGCCCCGGCCCATGAGCTTGACCTGGAGCTCGCCGCGGCCGAGGTACTCGTTGTTGAGCGCGGTGATCTCGAGCTCGCCGCGGGCCGAGGGCCTCAGGGACCGCGCGAGCTTCGGGGCGCGACGGTCGTAGAGATAGAGCCCCGTGACGGCGAAGTTGGATTTGGGGCGGGCGGGCTTCTCCTCGATGGAGAGGGCCCGGCCTTTCGCGTCGAAGTCCACGACCCCGTAGCGCTCCGGGTCGCTGACGTAGTAGCCGAAGACGGTCGCCCCCGGGTTCTCCGCGGCGGCCTTGCCGAGCAGGTCGGACAGCCCGTGGCCGAAGAAGAGGTTGTCTCCCAGGATGAGCCAGACTGGGTCCTCGCCGATGAAGCGCTCGCCGATGACCAAGGCCTGGGCGATGCCTTTGGGCTGGGGCTGGGGGGCGTAGCTCATGCGCAGGCCGAGGCGCGAGCCGTCGCCGAAGAGCTCCCGGAAGCGAGGAAGGTCCTTGGGCGTGGAGATGAGCAGGATGTCGCGCACCCCCGCCAGCATGAGGGTCGCCAGCGGGAAGTAGACCATCGGCTTGTCGTAGACGGGCAGGAGCTGCTTGATGGTCGGGATGGTGATGGGGTGCAGCCTGGTCCCGGCCCCTCCGGCGAGGATGATTCCTTTCATGGGTGATGGAAAAACGGGAGGCCCCCCGGTCGCCCGGGGAGCCTCGCCGTTGCGTCGTTCTTGGACGTCGCTTCCAGCCCGATCAGTAGGCCGTCCAGAAGCTGCCCTTGGTGTCCGTGTGCGTGCAGTTGACCAGCACCGAGCCGAAGTTGCCGTCGGTCACCACGTTGTTGAAGTGCCAGCCGCCAGCATCCTGCGCCCCGGTCTCGCCGTCGTCCACGGCGGAGGTGTCCGAGTGGTAGTTCGGCGCCTTTGCGACCGGCAGGTTCGGGAGGTACTTGCCCGCCACGGTCAAGGACTGCAGGGACGTGGGATACGTTCCCTCCATGTCGCCGTAGTAGATGCTCAGCGCGGAGCGGATCGCGCCCAGGTTCCCCTTGGAGGCGCCTTCATTCGACTTCCTGATGAGTTCGGCAAACTTCGGGATGGCGATGGCCGCCAGAATACCGATGATAGCAACCACGATCATCAGCTCGATGAGCGTGAAACCCGATTTGCCGAACTTCTTTGCCTTATTCATTCATGACCCCCTTGATTTTCACGGCCAATCCGCCGGGCAGGGTCGTCCCTGTTCCGGCAGGCTGCCGCACAATCTATCGAATCTCGCGGCTTTTGTCAACCGGGATGCCCCAGATGTCCTTGGCGTAGTCGCGGATGGTGCGGTCGCTGGAGAACCGGCCGGATTTGGCCACGTTGACGATCGAGGCCTTGGTCCAGGCCGTCCCGTCCCGGTAGAGGGCCTCGGCCTCGTCCTGGGCGCGGACGTAGTCCTCGAAGTCCGCCAGGACCAGGAACGGGTCGTGGTGGGTGAGGGAGTCCGAGATGGGCTGGAAGATGCCGGGCTCCATCCTGGAGAAGAAGTCGTTCTTGATGAGCCGCATGATCTCCGCCAGGTGGGGGGAGCGCCGCAGGTAGTCCTCGGGACGGTAGCCGGAGGCCTTGAGCTTGGCGACCTGCTCGGCGTGGAGGCCGAAGATGAACATGTTGGTGCGGCCCACCTCGCGGGCGATCTCGACGTTGGCGCCGTCGAGCGTCCCGATGGTGAGGGCCCCGTTCATCATGAACTTCATGCAGCCGGTGCCCGAGGCCTCGGTCCCGGCGGTGGAGATCTGCTCCGAGAGGTCGCTGGCCGGGAAGAGCCGCTGGGCCAGGCTCACCCGGTAGTCCTCGAGGTACACGATCTTGAGCTTGTCGCGCACCGAGGGGTCCGCGTTGACCACGGAGGCCACATTGTTGATGAACTTGATGATGAGCTTGGCCATCTCGTAGCCGGGCGCGGCCTTGCCGCCGAAGAGGGCCGTCCTCGGCAGGATGGGGGCCGCGGGGTCGCGCTTGATGCGCAGATAGTGGTGGATGAGGTAGAAGGCGAAGAGAAGCTGACGCTTGTACTCGTGGATGCGCTTGACCTGGATGTCGAAGACCGAGTCCGGGGACACCGAGACCCCGGTCGTCCTCTTGATGAAGGCCGCGAGGGACTCCTTGTTCTGGCGCTTCGTCCTCGCCCAGGCCTCGCGGAAGCCGTGGTCCTCCCTCTTGGGCAGCAGGCCCGAGAGCCGGTCGGCGTCGGTCTGCCAGCCGTCGCCCACCGCCTCGGTGATGAGCTTCGAGAGCTTCGGGTTGGAGTCCAGGAGCCAGCGCCTGGGGGTGACGCCGTTGGTCTTGTTGTTGAAGCGTTCCGGGTACATCTCGTAGAAGTCCTTGAAGAGGGTCTTCTCGAGGAGCTTCGAGTGGAGCTCCGAGACGCCGTTGATGGAGTGGCTCGAGACCACGGCCAGATAGGCCATGCGGACGTTCTTGGAGCCCGTCTCGTCGATGAGCGACATCTTCCTGATGCGGTCGGGGTCCCCGAGGAAGCGGCGGGAGACCTCCGCGAGGAAGCGGGCGTTGATCTCGTAGATGATCTCGAGGTGCCGCGGCAGGACCCGCTGGAGCAGGGGGACCGGCCAGCACTCCAGGGCCTCGGGCATCAGGGTGTGGTTCGTGTAGCCGAAGGTCTGGCGCGTGATCTCCCAGGCCGGGTCCCAGTCCAGGCCCGCCTCGTCGAGCAGGATGCGCATGAGCTCGGCCGTGGCCAGGGCGGGGTGGGTGTCGTTGAGCTGGATGGCGACCTTCTTGGGCATGTCCTCCCAGCGCTCGTTGTGGACCCGGTAGCGGCGGATGATGTCGGCCAGCGAAGCGGCCACGAAGAAATACTCCTGCTTGAGGCGGAGCTCCGCTCCGGCCGTCACCTTGTCGTTGGGGTAGAGGACCTTGGAGATGTTCTCCGAGGCGAGTTTGTTCTCGTAGGCCTTGATGTAGTCGCCGTGGTTGAAGTACTCCAGGCCGAACTCCTCCGTCCCCTTGGCGGACCACAGGCGCAGGGTGTTGACCACGTCGTTGCGGTAGCCCGGGACGGGGATGTCGAGGGGCATGGCCATGATGTCGTCGGTGTCGACCCAGCGGACGTTGATCTTCCCTGAGGGCTCGCGGTTGTGCTGGGTGTGCCCGGCGAAGTGGACGCGGATCTGGTACTCGGGCCGCTCGATGGGCCAGGGCGTGCCGAGCTTGCGCCAGTGGTCGGGGGCCTCCACCTGGAAGCCGTTGATGAGCTTCTGCTGGAAGATGCCGAAGTCGTACATGATGCCGTAGCCGATCGCGGGGATGCCGAGGGTTGCCATGGAGTCCATGAAGCAGGCGGCCAGGCGGCCGAGGCCGCCGTTGCCCAGGCCCGCGTCGGGCTCCATCTCCAGGACCATGTCGAGGTTGACGCCGTAGGTCTTGAGCGCGGCGCGGACCTCGGGCTCGATGCCGAGGTTCTGGATGCCGTGCATGAGGAGCCTGCCGATGAGGAACTCCATCGAGAGATAGTACACGCGCTTCAAGTTCTGCTTGTGGTAGCGCTGCTGGGTGTCGATCCAGCGCTCGATCATCCGGTCCCGGATGGTGTAGGCGAGGGTCATGAAATTGTCGTGGGGCGTGGCCGTGTATTCGTCCTTGGCCAGGGAGAAGACCCGGCGCTCCGCGAAGGAACGCTCGATGCACTCCTTCGTCATGCCGTTGCGCAGCTTTTGGTCGTCCTTGTTCATGCCCTGATTATACAATGTTGACGGCCGCGGCCGGGGTCCGGCGGCACCGGCGGGAGGAGAAATGGTAGGATGAAAAAATGAGCCAGCCCGTCACCCGCAATCTGGCCGTCCTCATGACGGACATCAAGGGCTTCACGGACAAGACCTCGCGCCGCACCCGTTCCGAGATCCAGGATATGCTCGAAGAGCACAAGAGCCTCGTGCTCCCCGTCCTGGAGGAGCACGGAGGCCGGCTCATCAAGACCATCGGCGACGCCTTCCTCATGGTCTACGAGAGCCCCACGGACGCGGTCCTGGCCGGCGTGGAGGTCCAGGAGACCCTGGCCAAGCGCAACGAGGGCCTTTCGGACGACGCGCGCCTCGATATCCGCATCGCCATCAACTCGGGCGAGGTCAACCTCGCCGACGACGACGTCTTCGGCGAGCCGGTCAACATCACGGCCCGCATCCAGGGCGTGTCTCAGCCCGGGGAGGTCTTCTTCACCGAGGCCGTCTACCTCACGATGAACAAGTCCGAGGTCCCGTCCTCCGAGGTCGGGCTCCTCCAGCTCAAGGGCATCCATGAGAAGGTCCGGGTCTACAAGGTCCGCCGCGAGTCTCCGGCCGTGGGTCCGGTGGCGGCGGGTCCCCTGGCACGCAAGCATCTCTGGGACCTCCTGCGCCTTGGGACGCGCCCCCTGCCCGAGGGGGAGAAGGCTTCGGCCGCGCTCCCCGGGTCCCTGGCGCCGGTCGGGCGGCGCTGGGTGGCCCTCTGCCTCGACGGGCTGATCTGTCTCCTGCTGGTCCACCAGCTCGTCCCCATGGAGCGCTTCGAGACCGAGCGCGTGGGGGTCCGCGTCTCCTACCGCCCTCAGGAGGCGGGGCTTGAGGGCCGGCCGCGGGCGTCCGCGGAGGCGCCGTCCGTGTCGCTGGGCTCGGGAGGCATCAAGCTCGTCGGCCCGGAGGGCTCGGTGCGGCTCGACCGTTCCGGGGTGGCCATCAAGGGCCCCAAGGGCTCCGTGTCCTTGGGCTCGGCCGGGGTCGGGGTCTCAGCGGATGGCGACGTCATCGAGGAGGGGGAAGTCCTGGAGAAGGGCCGCCTGAGCGTGGGCAAGGTGCGGCGCAAGAAGAACTACGCCTTCTCGCTCTTCTGGATCCTCTACACGGCCCTGTTCCTGACCCTCTGGAAGGCCACTCCGGGCAAGCACGTCATGGGCCTCGTCGTGGTCCAGGCAAACGGCTTGCCGATCGACTGGAAGCACGCCCTCACCCGGGCCGTGATCTCGCTCGTGTCGGGCGGCGCCATGGCCCTGGGCTACCTCTGGGCGCTGCGGGACAAGGACCGCCGGACCTGGCACGACCTGCTGGCCGGGACCGTGGTGCTGCGGCGTTCCTAGTGCTGCGACCGGTTCAGTAGCTCGTCCAGGCGGAGCCGCGCATGTCGGTGTGGGTGCAGCCGATCCAGACCTCGCCTTTGGTGCGCTTGCGCTGGCCGCCGAAACCGAGCGCTCCGGGACACGCGTCGTCTTCCGCGCTCCAGTAGCCGAAGCCCCCCTGGTCGTTGATGTAGATGGCGTTGCAGCCGCCCGTGGTGTTGTCGGCGACGGAGCTGCTGTCGGGGTGGAAGCCCGCGGCCATGACCTTGGGCATGTTGGGGATGTATTTCCCGCCCACGGTGAGGGACGCGAGGTCCGACGGGAAGTGGCCCTCCATGTCCGAGTAGTAGATGGAGAGCGCGGAGCGCACGGCTCCGAGGCTGCCCTTGGTCCTGCCCTCCTGCGACTTCCTGATGAGGTCCGCGAACTTCGGGACCGCGATGGCCGCGAGGATGCCGATGATGGAGACCACGATCATCAGCTCGATGAGCGTGAATCCGGGTCCGGACGGCGAATCCTCGTCGGCTCTCATGCTCCGAACCCCATGTCTTGGCGATGCCGGCACGCTGGAGAGCCTATCATTTATGCGTGACGGCTGGGGCTAGCTCTTGACGGCCTTGACCCCGGCCTCGAAGGCCTTCTCGTTGAGCGGGATGAGGGCGGCCTTGCTCCTGAGCTCCATGCGCACCGCGGCCAGGAAGGAGTCCTTGGGGAGGATGTCGGTGGCCGCCTGCAGGGCGCCCAGGGCCACGATGTTCTTGACCACGAGCTTGCCCAGGTCCTTGGCGATCTGGGCGAAGGGCACGCCGTAGACCTTCTTGCCCTCGAAGGTCGGCCGGCCGACGACCACGGAGCTGTCGTAGATGATGGTCCCGCCCGGCTGGACGGTCGGGCCGAACTTCTCCAGGCTGGGCTGGTTGAAGGCGACCAGCACGTGCGGCGCCGGCGACGCCGGAGAGAGCACCTCGCCGTCGGCGATGTGGACGTCGGCGTAGGAGGTGCCGCCCCGCGACTCCGGGCCGTAGCTCGGGATGTGGGTGGCGTCGTAGCCCTCGTTGATGCCCGCGCGGGTGATGAGGAGCGCCGCGGTCTGGGCCCCGTCCCCGCCCGAGCCGGCGAGCTTCAGGGCGACGTCCTTGGGGGCGATGTGGTCCGGGAACTTCCGGCTGAAGGTCGGGGCCTTGCCGGAATGGCCGCCGGTGACGATCTCGGTCACCTTCTTCTGGTCGAAGCTCGGCGTGAAGGTCTTGAAGCCTCCCGCGGGCTGGGCGTCCTTCTTGACGCCGAGGGGGAAGACCGGGAGCATCTTCTCCTGGACCCACTTGATGCTGTCGAGCGGGGAGAGCTTGAGGTGGGTGGGGCACTCCGCGAGCACCTCCACGAACCCGAAGCCCTTGCCCTCGACCTGCAGCGACACGGCCTTCTTGATCGCGGCCTTGGCGCGCATGCGCTCCTTGGCGTTGAAGAGGGCCACGCGCTCGACGTAGATGGGGCCGTCGAGGCCGGCCATGAGCTCGGCCACCTTCATGGGCTGGCCCGTCATGGGCGAGCGGCCGTGCGGGCTGGTGGTCGTCTTCATGCCCATGAGGGTCGTCGGCGCCATCTGCCCGCCCGTCATGCCGTAGATGGCGTTGTTGATGAAGATCACGGTCACCGGGATGCCCGCCTGCGCGGTCGAGACGATCTCCGCCAGGCCGATGGAGGCCAGGTCGCCGTCGCCCTGGTAGCTCACCACGATGCTCTCCGGGTTGGCCAGCTTGTGGCCGAGGGCCACGGCCGGGGCCCGGCCGTGGGCGGCCTGGGTGTTGCCGACGTCCATGTAGTAGTACAGGAACACGCTGCAGCCCACGGGCGAGACGGCGACGGTCCGGTCCTGCACGCCGAGCTCCGCGATGGCCTCGGCGAGGTACTTGTGCGCCAGGCCGTGTCCGCAGCCGGGGCAGTAGTGGGTGCTGTTGCCCTTGATGCCGGCCCCGCCGGCGTGGCGCTCGAACTTGCCGTAGAAGGAGCCCATCCCCGCGCGATGCTCGGTCATGGCCTTACCTCCCTGAGGGATAGCACTTTGTCGACGATCTCCGACTGCTGAGGGAGGACGCCGCCCATGCGCTGGACGTGGTGGATGGGCGGGTAGTCCCGGATGTCGGCCTTGCTGAAGGCCAGGCGCATCTCGTCCTCGAGCTGGCCTGCCGAGGCCTCGACGACCACGATGTGCTTGATCTTCTTGAGGAGGGGCTTCAAGTAGTCCACCGGGAAGGGCCACAGGGTCATGGGGCGGAACAGGCCGGCCTTGACCCATTGCGAGCGCAGGGCCGCGACCGCGCCCTTGGCCATGCGGGACGGGGTGTTCGAGGCGACGAGGAGGATCTCGGCGTCCTCGCACTGGTAGAGGTCCGCGAGCTGCTCGTTCTTGCGCATGGCCTCGTACTTGGCGCAGATGCGCTGGTTGTGCTTCTCGAGGTCGACCTCGCTCAAGCAGATGGAGCAGATGAGGTTGCCTCGATGACTGCGGTCGCCGTACACGGCCCAGTCCGGGATGCCGGGCTTGCGCATGCTCTTGGGCATGCGCACCATGCCGGTCATCTGGCCGAGGTAGCCGTCCGCCGCGATGAGCACGGGGTTGCGGTACTTGAAGGTGAGCTCGAAGGCCTTCATGGTGAGGTCGAGCATCTCCTGCGGGGTCGAGGGCGCGAGCACGATGCAGTGGGTGTTGCCGTGGCCCAGGCCGCGGCACATGAGCTTGATGTCGGCCTGCTCCGGGGCGATGTTGCCCAGGCCGGGGCCGCCGCGCATCACGTTGACGAAGACCGCGGGGACTTCGGAGCCGATCATGTACGAGATGCCCTCGAGCATGAGGCTGAAGCCCGGAGACGACGTGTAGGTGATGCAGGGGAGGCCCGCCCCGCCCGTGCCGTACATGAAGTTGACGGTCGCGACCTCGCTGACGGCCTGGAAGAACACGCCGTCGAGGAGGGGCTGGTACTTCGCCATGAGCTCGGCTCCCTCGGTCGAGGGGGTGATGGGGTAGCCGTAGACGTGGCGGCAGCCCGCCAGGATGGCGCCGATGGCCGAGGCGTAGGTCCCCTTGGTCACGAGAGGCTCGCACTCGGGCAGGGGGATGACCTGGTCCGGGATGGGCTCGGGCTTGGGCGCGCCGGAGGCGCGGGGGCCGAAGAGCTTCGCCGGGTCCTCGAGCACGAAGTCGCCCTGCACGCCCTCGGTCCCCTCGGAGGGCGCCAGGCGCAGGCCGTAGGGCTCGGGGCAGGCGATGACGCAGAGGCCGCAGGAGGTGCAGGCTTCCAGGTTCAGGTCGACCGGGACCAAGCCCGTATGGGGGTTGATCTTCGAGCCCGGGGTGATGCAGCCCTTGACGCAGGCGGCGATGCACCTTCCGCAGCCCTTGCAGTAGGCGGGGAGGAGGAAGGGCTTGGGCTTTTCCTTTACTTTGGTCGTCTTCTGGTTCATGGCGCTCGCTCCAGTGTTCATGATTGAGCTCTAGATTATTCCTTACGCAACGGTCTTTCCATCGAGGCGTTCGGCCACCAAGGACGCGATGTCGGCAGCCTTGGGCCCCTTGCCTCCGGTCACGTCATTGAGGCCGTCCGAGAGCATGGTGAGGCAGAACGGGCAGGCCGTGGCCACCCGTCCCTTGGCGTCGGTCTTCAGCGCCGCCAGGGCCTCCTTGGTGCGGTTGTGGTTGACGCGCTCGCCGTGCTCCTCGGCCCACATGAGGCCTCCTCCGGCCCCGCAGCAGAACGAGCGGTCCCCGGAGCGCGGCAGCTCGGCCAGGGACACGCCCGGCAGGGCGGAGAGGACCCGGCGCGGCGGGTCGTAGACGTCGTTGTGGCGGCCGAGGTAGCAGGAGTCGTGGTAGACCACGGGCCCTCCGGGCCCGTCCTTGAGTTTGAGCCGGCCCTCGGCCAGGAGCCTTGCGATGAGCTGGGAGTGGTGCAGGACCTCGGTGAACGCGTAGCCGAACTGCGGGTACTCGTTCTTGAGCGTGTTGAAGCCGTGGGGGCAGGCGGTGAAGACCTTGGTGATCCCGTGCTTCTTGAAGGTCTCGATGTTGGCCTCGGCCAGGGTCTTGAAGAGGTACTCGTTGCCCAGGCGCCGGGCGGAGTCGCCGCAGCAGCCCTCCTCCGTGCCCAGCACCGCGAAACTCACCCCGGCGGCCTTGAGGATGGCGGCCAGGGCGCGCGCCGCGGCCTGGTTGCGGCTGTCGAAGGCGCCGGCGCAGCCCACGAACCAGCACCACTCGGCCTTGGCTCCCTGGCCGAACACGGGCAGGCCGAGGTCCTTGGCCCAGTCCATCCTCGTGGAGGCTTCCAGCCCCCACGGGTTGGAGCGCTTCTCCATGTTCTCGAGGGCGAGCTGCGGCTGGCGGGCGATGGAGCCCTGGGTCAGCACGAGGTTGCGGCGGTACTCCACGATCTTCTCGATGTGCTCGTTGCCGACCGGGCACTCGGTCTCGCAGGAGCGGCAGGTCGTGCAGGCCCAGATCTCGTCCGTCTTGGTCCGCTTGTCGGAGATGATGGGCTCGCGCTCGGCCCCCGCGGGCTTGAGGCCTTCCTGGACCAGGAGGTGCTTGATGTCGAGGTGGAGCTTCTTGGGCGAGAGAGGCTTGCCGGTCTGGTTGGCCGGACACCAGTCGTCGCAGCGGCCGCACTCGGTGCAGGTGAAGCCGTCGAAGAGCATCTTCCAGGAGAGCTCGGGCAGGGTCGCCGCGCCCCAGGACTCGCGCTCCTCGATGCCCGGGATGGGCTGGAGCGCGCCCTTCGGGGCCTGGCTGCGCATGAAAACGTTGAAGGGCGCGAACATGATGTGCAGGTGCTTGGAGTAGGGGAGGTAGTTGAGGAACCCGAGCAGGATCGCGGCGTGCAGCCACCAGAGCGCGGCGTAGGCCAGGTCCGCGGACGGGCCCGCGGCCAGGCCCATGACCGTCCAGAGGGGGACGGTCGCCATGCTCACGAAGGCGCCGGGGAAGGCCGTGTCGTGGCGCACCATCTTGACGCCCTCCAGGGCCACGTCCGTGACGATGACGCCCGCGATGAGGCTCAGGATGAGCAGCGCGTCTCCGGAGAGCTCGAGGTTCTTGGGCCTGAGGACGAGCCTGCGGTGGAACGCGAAGGCCAGGGCGGTCGCGACCAGGACGTAAAAGAGGTTCATCGAGACGTGGTACCACGCGTGGCCGTCCGTGAGCGGCGGGGGCGAGCCTGCCAGGCCCTCCCAGAAGAAGGCGGCCACCGAGATCCCGAGGACCGTGAAGCCGTAGAAGATCGCAAGGTGCATGGGCCCGGAGTAGGGGTAGCGCAGGAGGCGCGCATGGCCGAAGACCTCGGTCAGGACGTTGGCGACCCCGGCCCGGGGATGCTCGAGCCTGGCCTCCCAGTCGGGCTTGCCCTGGCGGACGAGGAGGATCTTGCCCCAGGTGCTGTAGGCGAACGCCGCGGCCGCGGCGACCAGGACGACCAGCTCTGCGACGGCGAACACGGCTCCGCTGCCCGGCATCTCGATCCTCCAGTGGACGGCCTTTCCCCTCCGGCCTTCGGGGGCACATGCTATCATTATTGCGTCATCCCTTCCACATTCCCCGGGCGGGGGCCGGAAGGCTCGGGATTGCCGCGTCCGCGAGGCATCTGCTATCCTTGGAGAGGCCCCCATGAGCAAGGATCCCCGGCAGGAAGAGACGTTCCGCCATTCCCCGGACACGGCGTGGAGGCGCGTCGAGGACGACGCCGTGGTCCTGGACCTGCGCAGCGGGGTCTACTTCTCGCTCAACGACACGGCAGCGCGCATGTGGGAGCTGCTGGGCGAGGGCCTCGACGCCGCCGAGGTCGCCGAGCAGGTGAGCGAGGAGTACGGGCAGGAGCTCTCCGAGGTCCGAGCGGACCTCGGCGGCCTCGTCCGCCAGCTGCGCAAGGAAGGGCTCCTTCTGCCCTCTTCCCCCGCATGACCCGGGCCGGACGGGCCGAGGGGCTCGCAGACCTCGTGCTCCGCCAGGTGCGCGCCTGGGAGGAGCAAGGGGCCGCGCTCGCGGCCGGGGAAGAAGAGGGGATCCGCGAGCTCCATCTCGAAGTGACGCACCGCTGCGACATGAAGTGCGTCATGTGCCATCACTGGCTGCTGGAGGACGCGGGCCCCGGCCTCTCGGCCCGGGAGCTCCGCCGCCTCCTGGACAAGTCGAGGCTCCTCGACCGCGTGGAGACCGTGGTCGTGAGCGGCGGCGAGCCATGGCTCGACCCGGAGGCCGTGCCCATCATCGCCCTTCTCAGGGAGCGGTTCCCGAAGGCCTCCCTGGGCGTGCTCTCGCACCTGGGCTCGGCGCGGCTCCTGGAAGCCCGGCTCACGGAGCTCGCCTCCCTGGGCGTCGCCGGCCTGTGGCTGGGCTCCTCCATGGACGGCGTGGGCGCGGCTCACGACCGGATGCGCGGAAGGCGCGGCGCGTTCCGCGGCCTGGAGGCCGGCCTCGACATGCTGGGGCGCAGGTTCCCGGGCACGGCGGTCAGCCTCAACTTCACCCTGACTCCGGACAACGCCTCGGAGCTCTGGCCCTGCTACGCATACGCCCGCGACCGGGGCCTGGGCTTCGGAGCCCAACTCGTGGTCGAGCACCAGGGCCTGCCGGCCAGCCGGCGCTTCCGGTGGACGCGGGCCGGGCTCTCCGAGGCGGGCCGCCAGATCGCCCTCATCCTGGAGGACCTCTGCCGTTCCGCGGGAGCCCTCGAGGCCCTGCTCCTGCGGCCGCTGGAGTCCGCCGGGCTCTGGGCCCGGCTCGCCTACTGGGGGCATCTGAGGGACCTGTGCCTGGGCTCCAAGCCCGCGATGCCCGACTGCATGGCGGGCCGGCGCTACGCCATGCTCGACCCCGAGGGCGGCCTCTTCTTCTGCCCCGTCTTCAAGCACCGCAAGGCCGGGAACTGCCTTAAGGAAGGCTTCGACGCGGCCTGGCGCTCACCCATGGCGAGGGCCTTGGCCGCGGAGCTCTCGCGCTGCCGCAAGCGCTGCTGGCTCAACTGCGTGGCGCACCCGGCCCTGGACCGGGTCCTGAAGGCCGCTCTGCGGGACGAGGAGGTCCCGGTCCGTGCCCGGTAGGAAGGGACGCATCCGCCTGCTCGTGGTGGTCCCGGCTCTTCCCGTGGACGGCCGCGGCCGAGGCAAGGGTCCTCTGCACCGGTTCCTGACCGTCTTGTCCCGCTCTGCCGCGGTGCGGCTGGTCTGGGCCGGAGCTTCGGCTTCGGACCTCTCTTACGTGCGCTCCCTGGGCGACGGAGCCGGTCCGGTCCATGCGTCCGGTCCCCGGGGCTGGCTCGATCCTTGCAGGGAGGCTGTCTCGGCCGAGGACTACGCCGCGGTGCTGGTGGTCGACTCTGAGACCACCCGGCAAGGGCTGAGGGACCTCTCCGAGCACTGCCGCAAGCCCGTGGTGCTCGTGATGCTCGACGGCGAGGCCAGGCCGGGGAGCGGGGCCCTCAGCTCGGATTTCAGCGCTCGCGCCCGGGAGAGGGCCCAGGCGGCAGGGCAGGCTTGCGCCGCGGCCCAGATCTGGTCCTTCGGCGGCCGCGGGGCCGGAGCGTCCTCAGGGGGCTTGCGCCGAGCCGGCCGGATCGACGGGGCCTGGATCAGGAGGAGGCTCGACGAGCTCTCCAGGCCGGCCGCCGGGTCTCATGCCCTGGCCAGCATCATCATCCCGGTCCGCGACGGGCTGCGCTACACCCGCGAGTGCCTCGAGTCGCTGGAGCGGACCACGGCTGCGCCCTACGAGGTCATCGTGGTGGACAACGGCTCCAAGGACGGCACGGCCGCCTGGGTCCGGCGCCGTCCTCGGACGCGCGTCATCCGCAACAGGGAGAATCTGGGGTTCGCCCGCGCCGTCAACCAGGGCATGTCCGCGGCCAAGGGCCGGTACCTCGTCTGGCTCAACAACGACGTGGTCCTGACCGAGGGCTGGCTCGAGCGCCTCATCGCGGCCGCGGAGCGCGCGCCTTGGATCGGGGCCGTGGGCCCCTGCACCAACGTGACCGTGGGCAGCCAGCGGGTGACGTCGGTCCCGTATCGGGACACGGGCCTGGGCTTGAGGCTCTTCGCCGAGGCATGGCGTCTCAACCACCGGGGCAGGGCAGAGGGCGTGCACCGGCTCACGGGCTTCTGCGTGCTCCTGAAACGCTCGGCCGTGGAGAAGACGGGCCTCCTGGACGAGCGCTTCGGGCTGGGCTGCTACGAGGAGTTCGACTACTGCCTCAGGCTCAGGCAGGCGGGCTTCGACCTGGCGGTGGCCAAGGACGTCTACGTCCACCACCACGGGCACCGGACCTTCTCGAGCAGGGAGGCCATGGTCCGACAGGCCGAGGCCAACCGCGAGGTCTTCCTCGACAAGTGGTGCCACCAGGCCTTGGCCTTCCTCGACGACGTCGACGGGCTCGAGGACCCTCGCGCCCGGGCCCGCGCTCAGCGGCCCGCGAGGACGCGGCGGTAGAGCCGGCCGTATTCCAGGGCCCGCCGGTCCCAGAGCGCCTTGCACGCGGTCTTGGGCCCTCGCCGGGAGAGCCGGGCCCTCAAGGACGCGTCGGACCAGAGCCGGGCAAGGCCTTGCTCGAGGGCGGAGGCGTCGTCCGGCGCCACGAGCCAGGCGTCCCTGCCGTGGCGGAGGAGCTCGGCCGCGACGCCGGTCCGGGTCGCGAGCACCGGAGCTCCGGAGGCCAGGGCCTCGAGCACGGCCATGCCGTAGGTCTCGGACCGGGACGCGGACACGAAGACCCTGGCCCGGGAGAGTTCCGCGGCCAGGCGGGACCGGGATACCTCGCCGCGGAATCGGACCTTGGCCGCGATGCCGAGCCTCCGGGCGAGCCTGCGGTAGTGGCCGGCCTGGAAATCCCGGCCGCAGAAGTTCAGCCTCGCCGAGGGCCTGGTCTTGGCCAGGGTCCCGAACGCCCAGAGCAGGAGGTCCACTCCCTTGTAGGGCGCCAGCCGGCAGACCGCCAGGATGTCGTCGCCCGGCCGCCGCGCCGCTCCAGCCGGACGGAACCAGCCGCTGTCTACGCCGTTGCCCACCACGCGGAGCTTGCGGGAGACCGCGGGGTGCTCCTGCCGGACGCGGCGGGCCAGGTCCGCGGTCAGGGCCGTGACCAGGCTCGCGCGCCGCGCGAGGCCCGCGACCCTGCGCCGCAGGGCCGCGGAAGGCCTGGGCATGTCAGGGTGGCCGAGGTCCTGGAAAGTGAGCACCAGTTTCGAGCCCCGGCCCAGGCAGTCCCGGACCCGGCGCTCGGCTTGAGCGGTCACGCGTCCCGAGGTGTGCAGATGGACGATGCCGGGGCGCAGGCTCCGGAGCGCCGAGAGCGGCGTGCCCGCGGGGCAGAAGGCGGACGCGGCCCAGCCCCGGCTGCGGAGCGCCGCTTTCAGGCCGGCGAGGACGCGGCGGTGGGTCGGGTCTGAGAGCGTGGTCCCGGGGAGGAGTGCGATGCCGGCCGGAGCGCTCAATAGCTGTGCGCGAGGGCGGTGGGGGAGAGCCGCCCGTGCTTGGTCAGGAGGGGCTTGGAGTACTTCTTGCGTCTGCCGCCCTTGGGCGGGAGCTTCTTTCGCATAGAGCCTTCACATTATAGCACAGGACATGGCGCGGGGCGGCGGCGGGAATGCGCCCCGCTACTCGGACGCGCTCCCGGCCGCCTTCCGCCTCGAGGCCAGGGTCCTGAGGGCCTTCTCCAGGAACGACAGGTCGACGAGCTCGTCGCGGGCCAGCTCCTTGGCGACGAGCCCCCGCTCCTTGGCGAAGGCCTGGTCGGCCATGAGCGACGGCACGTCCACGCCGGCGTCGCGGTCCACCTGGAACCTGGAGAGGAGCGCCGAGTCCACCCTGACGCCGAGGCTTTTCTCCATCACCTCGGCAAGCTCCTCCGGCCGGGCCGACTGGAGGTCCCGGGCGGCCCGCACATAGGCCAGCATGAAGCGCTCCGCCCTGGGCTTGTCAGCCATGAAACGCCGGGAGTACGCCAGGAGCGTCACGTGCCCGGACGACGGCGCCGCGTCGGAGCCTGCGAAGACCCGGCCCACGCCCCTGGCCGCCAGCGCGCCGGCGGCAGGCTCGCGCACGCTCGCCACGTCGAAGGCCCCGCCCGCGAACCGGGCGGAAAGCGCCGTCTCGGGAGCGAACGTGATCGTCGCGTCTTCGGCCCTCAGCCCCGCCCGCTCCAAGCCGCGCAGGAGGTCGAAATGCGGGAAGCTGCCGGGAGCCAGCAGCGCGACCGTGCGTCCCCTCAGGTCGGCGAATCCCCGCACCGTGCCGGCAAGGTCGGCGCGGACGAGGAAGTAGTTGAGGGCCGGCTTGCCTGCCGAGCGCCGGCTGCCGTCCGCCACGATCTTGAAGCCCGCGGCCGGCAGGGCCTTGTTCATCGCCGTGTTGTAGGCGGTGACGGCCACGTCCATGGAGCCGTTGGCCAGGGCGTTGAGCTTGTCCTCCGCGCGGCCTGACGGGATGGGGGCGAACCGGACGTCCACGCCCTCGTCCCTGAAGTAGCCGCGCTGGTGGGCGAAATAGATCAGGACGAAGCTGGCTTTGGGCTCGGCGTTGACCAGCACGGGGACGGCCCGCGGTCCTCCCGCGGCCGAAGCACGGGCCCAGGCGGCCGCGACGAGCAGCGCCGCGACGGACGCCGGCCGCGCCGTCATCAGGCAGGCTCCTTGTCGTCGAGCGTCCTGCGCGTCTCGCCTTCCAGCAGGGACCAGAGGCTCTGCTCCGCCTCGAAGAACCCGGGGGCCCGGCACGTCGCGGGTCCTCGGGGCCTGGCGAACGGGACCGGCATGCTGGCCTTGATCCGGCCGGGCCGGGCCGTCATGACCAGGACGCGGTCCGCCAGCAACAGCGCCTCCTCGATGCTGTGGGTGACGAACACGACGGTCTTGCGGTCGGCCTCCCACAAGGCGATGAACTCCTCCTGCAGCAAGCGGCGGGTCGACGCGTCGAGGCGTCCCAGAGGCTCATCCATGAGCAGGATCTCGGGCTCGCAGACGAAGGCGCGGGCCAGGGCCGCGCGCTGGGCCATGCCGCCGGAGAGCTGGTGCGGGTAGAGCCGCGCGGCGTCCGCGATCCTGAAGCGGTCCAGCATGCCGGACGCGCGGCGCTTGCGCTCGGGCGCGGGCACGCCTTGGAACCTGAGCCCCGCCCCCACGTTCTCCTCGACGTTCAGCCACGGGAAGAGCGCCAGGTCCTGGAACACCATGCAGGCAGGGGCTCGGCCGCGCCGGGTCAAGACGGCTTCCCCGCTCGTGGCGGCCGTCAGGCCGGCGAGGAGCTCGAGCAGGGTCGTCTTGCCGCAGCCTGACGGCCCCAGGAGGCAGACGAACTCCCCGTCGGCGACGTCGAAGTCGACGCCGTCGAGGGCCTTCACGCCCGTATCCTCGAAGACCTTCGTGAGCCCTCTAGCGGATATCTTCGAGTTCATAGCGCCGAGCCCAGGGGGCCAGAGCCGCGGCAGCGACGTCGAACCCGCGGACCGAGGCGTAGCCCAGGACGGCCAGGACGATGATGACCGCGAAATAGGATTCCATGTCGAACCACGACCCCGAGATCCACATCTGGCGGCCCAGGCCCCGCACCGCCAGGAGCGCCTCGATGACGACCGCCATCCGGAAGGACTCGAGGAGCGCCAGCCGCAAGCCCGCGATCAGGTACGGCGTCAGCCCGGGCAGCACGACGTGCCGCAGGACCTGCCCTCGACGCGCTCCCAGGTTGACCGCGGCCAGGGTCAGGGTCGGGTCGAGCTGGTCCATCCCGTGGCGCGTCATGACCGCGGTCCCGTAAGCGCATGCCGCGGCCACCAGCGAGACGACCAGGAGGTCCCCCGAGCCCGTGAGCGCCAGCACGAGCGGGACGGCCGCGATCTTGGGCAGGGCGTAGGTGGCGTTGATGAAGGGGGTGAGCACCGCGTCCGCGGGCCTGCAGGCCCCGCAGAGCACGCCCGTCGCGATGCCCAGGCTCCCTCCGACCGCGAGGCCCGAGAGGGCGTGCCCCAGGGTGGCCAGGCATGGGAGCCAGACGCGCTCGAGCGTCCCCTGTCCACCCATGCGCCCCAGGATGGCCGAGGGCGGGGGGAAGAAGACCGGGGAGACGGCCTGGGACCGGGCCGCCAGCTCCCAGAGCGCCAGGACGCCGAGGAAGGAGAGGAGAGCCGGCCAGGACCCGGCGGCGGAAGACGGTCGGCGGGGAGGTCTCATGTCAGAATGCCGCGCTCAGGGTCCCCGCGGCCTGGAAGCCCGGGGCCGCCAGGACCGCGGCGCTCAAGTCGAAGACGTCGTAGCGGTCGTCGAGGAGATTCTGGAGGTCGACGCGAAGGGTCACGCCCTTGCCCAGCGTCCGTGAGAGCGCCAAGTCGACGTTCCAGCGGGATCGGGCGAGGTACACGTGGTTGACGTCCGCGTACTGGCGGTCCGTGTAGCGGACCCTCAGGTCGGCTTGGAGCAGCCCGGGATCGTCGAAGCCGGCCGCGAACAGGAACTTGTTGGGCGGGGCGTGGGCATAGTCCTTGCCGTCGGAGCCTGGCGTGGCGGCGTTGCGGGCGATCTTCGAGCGCTGCCAGGCATGGGCGAGCTTGAGCGACCAGGCCTCGGAGGGCCGGTACCCGACCTCGGCGTCCGCGCCCGCGATCTCGATGCGGGCGACGTTGCCCCACTGGGAGTTGCCGTTCGGGTAGAAGAACTGCACGATGAAGTCGTCGCCCCAGGCTTGGTGGAAGTTCAAAGCCGTCGAGACCCGGCCCGGGAACGACCTCTGCGCGCCGAGCTCGCAGGACCAGAGCTTCTCAGGGTTGAGGCCGGGGTCGGGCAGGATGGTCCTGTTGCGGATGTTCGTCACGTAGAGCGCGGTCATCTGCGGCGCGGAGAAGCCCCGTCCGAAGGCGGCCCGCAGGACGGTCGCGCCGTCGGGGCGGTACGACAGGCCGCCCCTGGGCAGGACCGCGTCGAACCCGCGGGAGGGATAGCGCGTGGGCGTCACCCCGGTGTTCGTGTCGTGGAACGAGCCCCCGTGGCTCTCGAAGGAGTCCCAGCGCAGGCCTCCGGTCGTGGTGAGGCGGCCGTCGAGCCAGTGGAACTCGGCCTGCAGGTAGGGGGCGAGGTAGGTCTGTCTGGCCGCGGCGCGCAGCCTGCGGCTGGAGCCGACGTAGAAGACCGTCTCGTCGAGCTTGCCGAACTTGCCGTCCAGGCCCGCCATGAGGCTGCCGCGGTCGCCGACGCGCCGGCTGACCTGCGCGTCGCCTCCGGCCTGGGCCTGGTTGCGCAGGCGGTAGGCTTCCCGCGTGTAGGCCGGGACAAGCCGGTCGAGCTCGAGGTACTCCTTGAAGTCCCCGATGAAGGCCCCGGCGCGCAGGCGCCAATCGCCGAGCGCGTGGTCGTAGCGCAGCGCGCCGAGCAGGTCGTTGCGGTCGACCGTGTCGTAGAGGCGGCCCTGGTCCAGGATGTCGCGCCCTTGCAGGACGTTCAGGGTCAAGGACGCGTCCTCGGCCGGTCTCCAGGAGGCCTTGCCGGACAGGTTGTGCTCCTGGCGGTCGGTCCTCCCATGGTAGACGGCCGGGACCTTGGCGTTCACGTAGCCGTCGGTCTGCGAGAAGCGCCCCGCCAGGGCGTAGGAGACCGGGCCCCGCGAGCCGCCGTGGTAGGCGTGGAACTCCCTGGTCTCGAAGCTCCCGTAGGAGCCCTCCAGGAGGGTCTCGGACGGAACGGAGGGGGTCTTGGTGACGATCTGCACCACCCCTCCCATCATGCCGGAGCCGTAGAGCCCCGAGTAGGGACCCTTGAGGACCTCGACCCGGTCCACCAGCTTCATGTTGACGAGATGCCAGTCCACCCAGCCGGTCGAGGGCTCCTGGATGGGGAAGCCGTCGACCAGCACCAGGGTGCGGTATTGGTCGCCCATGCCGTAGAGCATGATCTTGCGCGTCAGTGTCGCGGCCTGGCCCTCGCCCTGGAGGTCCGGCATGGCGGCGCTGCGCGTGAGCAGGTCGTCGACGTGGCGCGGCCTGAGCGCCGCGATCTCCTCTCCCGAGACGACCACGGCCCGGGCAGGCAGGTCTTCCTGGGCGGTGCCGCTGCGCGAGGCGGTGATGACGATCTTCTCGAGCCCTTGCCGGGGCTCCTGCGCCGCTGCCGGCCGCGGCGCGAGGAAGGCTGCAACCGCGAGCGATGCCATCCGACGGCGCACGGCAGCGGCTCCGGCCGCCGGACCATGAAGGCTGCGCTCCATCGCCGGTACATGATACTATATATGCGTCCGAGCGCCCCCGCGCCCGGAGCTATGCAGATCGCCGTCCCCTTGAGGTCTCCCGACGAGGTCGAGCGTCTCGTCCGCGCCGGCGCGGACGAGTTCTACGCCGGGGTCATGGACGATCCGTCCTCGGGCTACTGTCCCAACGCCAGGCCCATGCCCTCCTCCAACCTCCGGTCGTTCGAGGACCTCAAGGAGAGCGTGGCGCGGGCCGGTTCGGCCGGCGTCCCGGTGATGTTCTGCGCCAACGCGCCCCTGGCGGGCTGGCAGGCGGACAGGCTCAAGGCCGACGTGCTGCGGGCGTGTGAAGCCGGGGTGGCGGGCATCATCACGGCGGAGCCGTCCATGCTGCCCTGGCTCGCGCGCCGCGCGCCGGGGTTGACCATCACGGCCGGGACCCTGGCCGGCACGTTCAACAGCCTGGCCGTCGATTTCCTGGCCGGGGCCGGCGCCGCCCGGGTCGTCCTGGACCGCCTCCTGACCCTGACCGAGATCGGCCGCCTGGCCGCGCACGCGGCGGAGCGCGGCGTCCAGCTGGAGGCGTTCGTCGCGGACATCGGGTGCGTGCACGTGAACGCGGTCTGCCTCTTTCATCAATGGTCCGCGGCCGTCTCCGAGGGCGGAGGAGGACACCCGAAGGCGGCCGCCTGCAGGGTGAGGATGCCGTTGAGCGTCTGGGAACGGTCCGGCGAGCTCTTCAGCAGGCGCGTCCCCGGGCATGAGTACGCCGCCGCCGACCCCTGGACCTACTGCGCGACCTGCTCCCTGTTCCATCTCCATCGGTGCGGGATCGCCGTGGCCAAGATCATCGGGAGGCACCGCCCCTTGGAGGCCCTCGCGAGCCAGGTCGCCATGGTCAAGGCCTACCTGCGTCTCCTCGACCAGGGCGAGCTGGACGCGTCGAACTACGTCGCGGCCGGGCGCCGGCTCCACCGCGAGCATCTCGGCTCCGCCTGCGACGCGTCGCGCTGCTTCTATCACGAGGTGCGCCGGGACTTGAGGGGCGGGGCATGACCGCGCCGGGCCAGGAGGTCGCGTTCTTCCTGCGCGAGCCGCTGTCCGCCGAGGCCCCGCTCCCGCGGTCCGGCAGGATCTACCTCGGCGACGAGACCTGCGAGCGCAGGCTCCCGGCGATGGCGACGCTCGAGTCCCTCGTGAGCCGCCGGAACGAGATCGCGGGGCTGACGCTGATGACCCCTCTGCTGACCGACGAGGGCATGGCGAGGGTGGCGGAGACGGTGGCGAGGCTCTCGGCCGCCTTCGGCCGCGGCTTCGAGGTGGTCGCCAACGACTGGGGCGTCCTGGAGCTCTTGGAGCGCATGGGCGGGCGCGGGGCCGAGCTCGTCTGCGGGCGGCTCCTCGCGGGCAGGTACATGTTCTTCGACAGCTTCCCGGAGGAATTCCTCGACCTGCTGGCGGCGCGCGGGGTGCGCCGCGTCGAGCTCAACTCCGCGGCCCAACTGCGGGCCACGCGCGGCCGGCTGCGCGAGCGCGGCATGAAGACGCACCTCCACTGGCCCGCCATGTTCCTCACGGCCACGCGCTTTTGCCCCTGCGACGGCGCCTTCGCCGGTCCCGACCGCGAGGCCATCGCGTCCTGTTCCCGCTCCTGCGACCGGCGATTCGCGGTCATGACCCACCCCTCGGGCCGGCGGCTCATCCTCCGCGGCAACGCCTATCTCGCGCTCCACGAGGGGCTCAGCGGCCCGCCGGAGGAAGCGGACCGCATCGTGCACGACGACCTGCCGGCGGGGCTCGATCCCTCGGCATGACTTTCCTCTGCGGGGCCTGGTCCATGGATGGGCGTCCGGTGGAAGCGAGCCTGCCGTCAGCCGTCCGGCGGCGCATCCGTTCCCTGGTCGGCGCCGGTGCGCGGGGCGAAGAGCTCTGCCGAGGTCCTATCTGGCTGGCAGCGGCCCCGGGCGCTCTCGCCTCGGTCGGCGACGGAGCCGCGGCGCTCGGAGGCTTCCTGGCCGCGGACCGTCCGGCCCGGGAGGAGCTCGGGCGGTTCCTTGCCGGGACCAGGAGCTCGGAGGGGCCGGCCGCTCTCGGCGAAGGCCACTACTCCCTGGTCCTGGCTGACGCGGCCGAGGGGAGGCTCTCCCTCTGGTCCGATCCCAGCGACGGCACGCCGCTCTATCACTGCCGCGTCGGGGAGCTGCTCCTGTTCTCGTCGTCCCTCAAGGCCCTGCTCGCGCATGAGGGGGTCTCCCGCGCCCTGGACCAGGAGGGCGCCGGGGAGTTCCTGCTCTGCAGGGACTTCTTGTCCGCGGGGAGGACCGGTTTCCGGGACATCGTCCGCCTGCGGCCCGGCCACGGCCTGGCCGCGGCGGACGGCCGCGTCAGCGCCCTGGCCGGGAGCGAGGACTATTTCCAGCCGCCCGAGCCGGGAGACCGCGCCACGCCGGAGCGCTTCCGCCGCGCGGTATGGGACGCCGCCAGGCTGGTGCTCGGCCGGGACCGGCAGGCCGCGGTCCTGCTCTCCGGCGGCCTGGACTCCGCGACCGTGGCCTGCGCCGCGGCGGACATCCTGGGGCCGAGCCGGGTCGCGGCGTTCACCTATGAGTTCGACGATCCAGGACATGTCTCGGAGGCGCCGGCGGCCGCGGCCCTGTGCCGCCATCTGGGGATCAGGCACGAGGTCGTCCGCATCGGCTACGAGGAGACCTTGGCGCTTCTGCCGGAGACGGTCTGGCGCACGGAGATGCCCGCGTCTCCGAACATCCACCACTGCAGGCTCCTGCCGGTGCTCGGCCGGATGAGGAAGGAGGGGTTCTCGAAAGCCCTGACCGGGTTCGGCATCATCGAGGTCCTCGGCTACCTCAGCCACCATGACCGCTACCTCAAGGGGCTCGCGGCGTCCTTGACCCGGCGAGGGGAAGGGGCGGCGGAGGTCGGAACCCCGCCCGCCGAGATCCGCTTCCAGGTCCTCTCCGTGCTCCAGCTCAACGGCCTGATCGGCGACGCGGCGGATCATTATCCGCAGGACCTGCAGGCGCTGGTCCGGCGGACCCAGGAGCAGCGCAGACAGCGTTGGGAGATGGAGGGTCTGGCCGACCTGCCCCTCTTCGAGCAGCTGCGCTACGCGGTGCACGCCACCTTCGGGAACGCCAGGCTCTTCCAATTCAAGGTGAAGCTCTCCCAGGAGGAGTCCTGCCTGCTGACCGCGCCTGCCATGCTGCCCTCGTGCGCCGCGCTGTTCAGGCATTTCTCCTGGCGTCCCGACGGCTCCCTCCCGATGGGCAGGGCCCTGCACCGGGAGGCGATGAGCGGACGTCTCCCGCAGGCGGTCCTGGAGCGGCCCAAGATCCCGTTCCAGACCATCATGTCCAAGTCCTGGTACGACCGCATCAACGAGGACATCTCGGCCCGGCTGGGAGCGGCGGGGACCGCTCCGGCGCCGGGACTCGCGGCCGAGTGGGGGGCCGCGAGCCGCCGCTTCCCCCACCGGGTCGCGCAATGGAGCCTCTGGCGCCGGGTCTGCGCGGACGCGGCTCTGCGGGCCGCGGCTCCGGACTGGGACGGCTTGGGTCGGTCGGCATGAGCGCCATCGCCGGCTACCTGAGGCTCCAAGGCGGCCAGCCGGACCGCGGGCTGCTCCAGCGCATGGCCGACGGCCTCGGCCGCCGCGGCCGGGGCGGCTGGTCCTCCAGGTTCTTCGGCGAGCGGGGCTCGCATGAGGATCCGGGCTTGCCCGCCCAGGCCGGCCTGGGCCAACGTCAGGGGGGAGGCGTTGCTGCGGCCGGGACTCGCGGCCGGGTCAGCGTGGATCCGGTCTCCGGCGCCGCTCTCGTCTGGGACGGCGAGCTCTACAACGGCGCCGAGCTGGCCGGTCGGCTGGCCGCCGACGGGCTCCGCGCCGCCGACAAGACCGAGGCGGAGCTCGTGCTGGCTTCCTTCATGGCCATGGGGCCGCAGTGCTGCGGCCTCTTCAACGGCATCTGGGCCCTGGCCGTGTGGGACCCGGGCAGCCGCAGCTTGTGGCTGTGCCGGGACCGGTTCGGGGAGAAGCCGCTGCATTATTCCATCAGGGGCCGGGAGCTGTTCTTCGCCTCGGAGCCGTCCGGCCTGCTCGCGTGCGGGGGGGACTCTCCGCGGCCCAACCTCGGACGGCTGGCGCGCTATCTCGCCTGGCCGCATTTCGAGGATCGGGAGGATACCTTCTACGAAGGCATCCGGCAGGTCCCTCCCGGCTCGTGGCTGAGGCTCGGCTGCGGCGGGGAGGCCCGGCGCATCGATCACTGGGCGCCGCCGGCCATGGAGGAGGAGGCGGCCCTCCCGGCGCAGGCCTCGGCCGACGACCTCCGGGAGGTCCTTGAGGACGCGGTCCGACGGAGGCTGGCCGACGCGACGCCGGCCGGCGGAGCCGGACCTGCCGCCATCTTCCTCAGCGCGGGCCTGGACTCCAACAGCGTGCTCGTCTTGGCCCGGAGGTCTTCTCCCGGCAAGACCCTGCACGCGCTCTGCGCGCGGTCGGAACGGCCGGAGGAGGACGAGTCTCAGCCGGCCCAGGCCATCGCGGCCGGCCATGGCCTGGCCTGCAGCGTCATCCGGCCGGACCTGGAGGACCTCGTGTCCGTGACCGCGGACATCGTCGCGGCCAAAGGGGAGCCTGCCGCCACTCCCTCGGCCTTCGCCTATTGGCTGCTCTGCCGGGAGGCGTCCGCGCTGGGGCTGAGGACGGCGCTGACGGGGACCGGCGGCGACGAGCTCCTGGCAGGCTACCCCAGGTACCTCGACCATGCCGACGCGCGCTCGGGCGGACCGGGCTCTCCGGCCGTCTTCAAGGAGGCCGCCGGCCGCCTCCTGGCCCCGGGCCTGCGCGAGCTCACGGGGGCGGAGCCCCCGGGAGACGAGCCGTTCCGCAGGTCGGAAGGCGACCTGATCTACAAGCTGCGCCGCACCGAGACGGCGTTCGGGCTCCTGCCGAACATCCTCTGGAAGGAGGACCGGTGCGGGTCGGCCTTCGCGGTCCAATCGCGGGCGCCCTTCCTCGACGCCCGCGTGGCGGCCCTGGCCTTCCGGCTCCCGGGCCCGCGCTTGGCGGCCGCGGGCAGGACCAAGCTCATCCTGCGGCAAGCCATGGCAGGGCTGCTGCCGGCGGGACTCCTGGAGCGGCGCGGCAAGACGCGGTTCCTCTGGCCGTCCCTGAGCCGGCCCAGGCTGGAGGCCATCGGCCGGCTCCTGCGCGGCAGGCCGGCATGCGGACTGGAGGTCTTCGATCGGGAGGAGGCGTGCCGCTTGTTGGAGAGGCACGGCCGGGGCGAGGACATGTCGTGGATCCTCTGGCGGCTCCTCAACGCCGCGCTATGGTTGAGGAGCTTCTGAGGCGCCGGTGAGGGACGTCCTGCTCGTCTACCTGAGCCAGGAGGACTCGGACTACGTCATCTCCGGGAACGTCGAGCTCGGGATGAAGAACGTCCCGAAGCTCGGACTCATGTACCTGGCCGCCGTGCTCGCCCGCAAGGGAGTGGCCGCGCGCATCCTGGACCAGACGCTGGAACCCTTCGGCCTCGACGACCTCGCGCATCGGCTGAGGACGGAGGGCTGCGGTCTCGTGGGGTTCTATTCGGCCACGGCGCTCAAGCGGAAGCTCCTGTCCTGGATCAAGGGGCTCCGGGAGCGCGGCGTCCGGACCCCCATCATCGTGGGCGGGCCGGGCTTCTTCGGCTACGCGGACTACCTCGGGGCCGGAGCGGACCTCGTCGTCCGCGGCGAAGGCGAAGCCGCGGTCTGCGAGATCGTCGACCACTTCGACGGCCGCATCGGGGACAAGGCCCTCATCCGGGGGATCTGCTACGCGGTCGATGGGCGGGTCGCGGCGACGCCCGACAGGCGGCCGATCGAGGACCTGGATGCTCTGCCGTTCCCGGCCCGCGACGGGTCTTCCCGCGGGGACGCGTACCATGACTTCCACGTCATCGGCATGCGCACCCCGTATACGACCATGATCGCGAGCCGGGGCTGTCCGTTCCGGTGCGCCTATTGCTCCTCCCACAACGTCTGGGAGAACAAGGTCCGCCTGCGCAGCGCCGCGAACGTCCTCGCGGAGGTCTCCAGCTGCGTCGAGCGCTTCGGGACGAGGTACATCGGCTTCAAGGACGACATCTTCGGCTGGGACCAGGGCTGGCTTGCGGAGTTCTGCGCCTCGGCCGCGCGCCTCCGAGGGATGCCGCGCTGGTCGGCCATGGCGCATCCGCTCTCCTTCCGGAAGGACAAGCGCCATGCCCTGGAGGCGATGGCCGGCGCCGGCTGCGACATGCTGATCTTCGGCCTGCAGTCCGCGCACCCGGACATCCTGGCCGCCATCCGCCGCGGCGCGGAGGAGCCGGAGGAGTTGAGGGAGACGGTGACGCTGGCCAAGGGCCTGGGCATCACGACGGTCGTGGAGTTCATCTTCGGCCTGCCGGGGGACTCCCCGGAGACGATGGCCGCGAGCCTGGATTACGTCCTGAGGCTCAAGCCGCATTACGCCCAGTTCAACGCCTTGTCCCTGCTCGAGGGTTCCGAACTCGGGCTGCGCTGCGAAGGGCGCCCGGCGACCCGGATGTCCGATGACGAGGTCAGGGGCTGGTGCGCGCACGCGTCCCGGAGCTTCTACGGTCATCCCGGGGTCCTGGCCCAGGATTTCCTCCACGCTTTGAGGAAGAACCCGGCATGGTTCCTGCGGGTGGCCGGGCACGGCGCCTATGTCCTGCGGTATCTCGGCTTCGACCGTCTCCGAGCATGGGGGGCAGGACGTCGGCCAAGCTCTCCGCGGTGACCCTGGACCCCAAGGCGTTCCAGTGGAGGTCGCACGGAAGCATGAAGTAGGGGCGCTTGAGCCCGTGCTCGTCGCGCGACTTGATGAACGCCTCGCGCAGCGAGAGGTAGGGGATCTGCAGCCGCCGCGTCATCTCCCTGAGGCGGCGGTCGGGATGGAGGATGTCGTAGCCCGGGCGAGCCGAGATCGCCGCTGCGATGTCGGGGTCGATCTGGAAATGGTCGGGCAGCTGGACCACGAGGAGCCGGCTCCCATCCCGCTCCACGTCCGCCTTGAGCCTGGCCAAGGCCTCCTCGGTCGTCTCCCAGGACAGTTTCCAGTCCTCGTCGAGCCGGGTGTCATAGACGCCGAAGGGACCCAGCCCCTGGGCCAGCATCCTGGTGAACTTGCGCCGGCTGTGGAGGACGGCCAGGGCGCGCAGCACCATGCTGCGGCGGACCAGGGGCAGGAGCCATGACGTCCGCCGCTGCCGGCCACGCTGGCGCGCGAGCTGGTCCTGGGTGTTCCCGCGATAGGCCAGCTCGAAGCGGCCGGCCGCGTCCTTGAGCAGATACGGCCGCGGTCCCGCGAGCGGGCGGTGGTCCCGCCTGAACCACCAGCTGTTGTCCAGGGGGTCGGTGGTGTTGTCGAAGAGGAGGACGACCAGGTCCGGATGGAACTTCCGCGCGAGCTCGCGATAGAGCACCCACGCCTGGGTCGTGCCGAAATGGTTCTGGGCGCCGAAGTTCAGGGCCTCGATGCGGCCTTGCCACCGGCCGTCCTCCAGCAGACGGGTGACGGTCCCGGCGTCGTCGAGGGCCGATCCCTCGAGCCTGGAGTCGCCCAGGAACGCGATCCGCGGCAGGTCCCCGGCGAGGCGGCGCGGCTTGTCGCGCATGCCGAACGAGTTGGAGCAGTAGCGCGCCTGGAAGCAGTCGGTGGTCTCGGTCGCGCACGTGTCGGGCACGTGCCAGATCCCCCAGACGGGGTGGGGGACGGAATAAAGGGAGCTCCACTCGATGCTCGTCCTGACCGACGGCTGGAGACGGGCCGGAAGCGCCCGCAGGGAGAGTTCCAGGAGCGCGAGCGCCACGACCGCGATCAGGCCCGCTGACGCCATGGACCGGCCGGTCCGGCGCCAAGACGAACAAGGAAGTCCCGTCCGACCCCGGAGCGCCATCCGGGCTTATGGTATCATACCTGGGAGGCATGAGAACGCTGAGGAGTTCGGGCCCCCGCGGCCCGGACGTCGTGCTGGTGGCCGAGTCGGATGAGACGGCCCTGCCCACGATCAACGAGACCCTGGTCAGCGCGCCCCTGGCCAAGCTGGGCATCGCCGCGCCGCCGCCGATCATGCACTACCTGGGCGTCGCCGCCCTGGGCACGTCCTTGAGGCGGCTCGGGTCCTCGGTCGCGGTCCACGACAACGTCCTGCGCATCCCCGCGGCCCGGGAGGCCTTCCTCCGGGACCTCGACGCGGGACCCCGCATCGTGGGCATCTCCATCACGCTCATCCTGGCGAAGGCGACCCTGGAGAAGCTGACCGCCTGGGTCCGGCAGAGGGCGCCGGAGTCCCTGCTGGTCCTGGGGGGGACGGGGGTGGAGTTCCGGCCCGACCTTCGGGCGCTGGGGGACGCGTCCGTCGTCGGCCCCGGGGAGGGGCCGCTCGCGGAGTTGGCCGCCCTCGTCAAGGACGGACGAGATTGGCGCGCGGCGCACAGCCTCTGCTACAGCCAGGACGGCCGAGAGGTGTGGACCGGACGCGCCCAAGCCGCGCATCCGGACGACCTGCCCGCCACCGATTGGGACCTTTTCCCGACCCAGCCCCTGCTCGGCTACCCGATCCAGGCATCCCGCGGCTGCCGCTTCGGCTGCGCCTATTGCAGCGGTCCCCGAGGCGGCCAGGTCCTGCGCGGCGTCGCGCACGTGGTGGCCGAGGCCCGGCGCGACCACGAGCGCTTCGGCATCGGGCTCCTGCGCTTCACGGACTCCGACCTCACGGCGTGGCCCGAGCATGCCACGGCCCTCTGCGAGGCTCTCTCCCGGGAAGGGCCGCCCCTGGAGTGGTCCTGCTACAGCAGGGTCGACGACCTCGCGGGCGCCGCCGGCCTGGCGCCGGCCATGGCCGCCGCGGGCTGCACGTGGGTCCACTGCGGCGTCGAGTCCGGCTCGGACGCGATCCTGGCCGGCATGCGCAAGGGCTACGACAGGAAGGCCGTCATCCTGGGCGTGCGCAGGGCGCGGGAGGCCGGTCTGCGGGTCCACGCCTTCTTCATGGTCGGCTTCCCCGGCGAGACGAGAGCCACCGTGGACGAGACGCTCGAGATCGTCGACCGCGTGGCCCCGGACACGGTGTGCTTCAGCCCGCTCCACGTCCCCTACGGCTCGGACCTCCTGGAGCATCGCGACCGCTACGGGCTCTCGGTGCTGGAGCGCGGCTGGGCGCACGCCACGATGGACTCCGTGCAAGCCGAGGCGGAGACCCGGCGCTGCTACGACGTGGTGGCCCGGAGCATGGACCGCGTGGCTTTCGGCCCCTTGGTGACGGGGCTGCGGGGATCGAGCCTCTCGGCGGAGGAGGCGCTGGGCTACGCGGCCGCGGTCAAGGAGTTCCACCGGGGCCGCGTCACCGGGGACGCCGCGGCCGTGGACCGCGCTCTAGGGACGGTCCTGGCCGCCAGGCGGCGGCAGGAGAAGCTCTGGGCGGCGGCGGGCTGGGGAAGGTCATGACGGGCCGCGTCGAGCCTCGGCTCCGCCGCTCCCGGTCGTCCGCCGCGATCCTGCTCAAGGGGGTCAGCAAGCGCTTCGCCATCACGGACCGGGCGCATCCCAGCCATTTCCTGGCCAAGACCCTGCAGCTCCTGTCGGGAGCCGGGACGCGGCGTCCCTTGTGGGCCCTTCAGGACGTCAGTCTGGCCGTGGACCCGGGCGAGGCCGTGGGCGTCATCGGACCCAACGGCGCGGGCAAGACCACGCTGCTCCTGATCGTGGCCGGCCTGCTCGCCCCGACCAGCGGCACGGTCGAGGTCCGGGGACGCGTCAACCCCTTCTTCCAGCTCGCGGCCGGCCTGCATCCCAGGTTCACCGTGCTCGAGAACTTCTCCCTGTGCGCCTCCCTGCTCGGCATGCCCCAGCGCGCCTTCGCGCGGCATCTGCCGTCCATCATCGAGTTCTCCGGCCTGGAGGGCTACCTGCACGCGAGGTTCGGCGAGCTCTCCTCCGGGCTGGCGGCGCGCGTGGCCTTCTCCGTGGCCGTCCACGCCGAGCTCGACATCATCCTGATCGACGAGGCGCTGGCCATGGGCGACAAATCGTTCCAGGCCAAGTGCCGACGCGCGTTCGAGGGCTTCAAGCGGGAAGGCAAGACGCTCCTCGTCGTGTCCCACGAGCCCGACGCGCTGGCGCGCTTGTGCGCGAGGATCGTCTATCTGAAAGACGGCCGCGTCGCGTCCTGCGGCGAGCCCAGGGAGAGCATCGCGCGCTACTGGCACGACATCTGCGGGACGCCTGCCTCCGAGGCCGCGCGCCGGCCCGTCCCGCCGGCGGCGGGCG
>JACRDQ010000034.1 GCA_016218545.1 Elusimicrobiota bacterium | reverse complement strand
TTCAACCGGCGCAACACGCCGATGGCGGCATTCCAAACCTTGCTCGGGATCTCTACCCAGAAAACGCCGCTAACCCTGCCCGAACTGGTCAACCGGAGTCAACCGTAGAAGCATTAAGCCCTTTTCTCGGACTCCACGACCCCGATGCCCATTCACAAGGGCCTTCTCTTCCGTTGGTCCCCCACGGGAGGGGTCCAACGGTGGTCCAACGGGACATAGCTCCTTGTGCGGTTCAGGAGCGTGAGGCCGCCCTCGTTCTCACCCTCAATGGACGTCTACGGCGTTCAAGAACTGCTCGAAGTCGCGCACGGCATCCTGATGAGCCAAGTAGCCCATAAACCAGTATTGAACGAAACCGCTTCGCGGTGGAGGGCGTCGGGCCAGACCGCGTGGCGGTGAGGATACTCGACTCAAGCCCTTTCTCGTAGCCACCAGGCTCTACCCCGTCATTTCGTCCGTCTTTCTCCGAGGATTGCTCCGTACACTCCATGGCGTCCGTCTATTCACCACTCGGTCCTGTCATCTCGAAAGGAGGACGTCATGGGCCAGTTCCGCGATCGCATGGACGAGGAGCTCCGCATCCGGGGGTATAGCGCAAGCACCCGCGAGTGCTACGTGCGCTGCGTCCGCAACTTCGTCCGCCACTTCATGCGGCCCCCGGACCAGCTCACCCTGGAGCACATCCGCCAGTACCAGCTGCACCTGACCCGGGACCGCCACGTCGCCTGGACCTACTTCAACCAGGTCGTCTGCGCGCTGCGGTTCTTCTACCGTGAGGTGCTCAAAAAGAACTGGGAGGTCCGCCACATTCCCTACCAGAAGACGGGGCGCAAGCTCCCCGAGATCCTCAGCCCTGAGGAGGTCGCAGCCCTGTTCCGGGCCACCGGTAACTTGAAGCACCGAGCCCTGTTCATGACGATGTACGCCGGCGGCCTGCGCGTCTCGGAGGTCGCTCATCTGCGTGTCACCGACATCGATCCCCAGCGGATGGTGATTCGGATCGAGCAAGGCAAGGGCCGCAAGGACCGCTATGTCATGCTCTCGCCGTACCTGCACGCCGTCCTCCAGGAGTACGCGAAGGCGGTCCACCCTGACACGGTCCTCTTTCCCAGCCGCGCTGGCGGCGGCCCGCTCTCCCCACGGAGCATCTATCGCATCTTCGTGCGCGCCAAGACGCGTGCCCACATCCACAAGCACGTCTATCCCTATTCGCTCCGGCACGCCTACGCCACCCATCTGCTTGAGCACGGGACCAACCTGCGCGTGATCCAACTGCTCCTGGGCCACCGGAGCTTGCGCACCACGCAGGTCTACACCCAGGTCGCCGACACCCAGCTGCAGGCCACCCAGAGCCCGCTGGATCGCCTGCCGGATCTGCCGAGCCTGCCTCCCGCCACGAGCTAGCGCTCGCCGTGGCGACCCAGGCGGCCCGGGCTGGCCGCTTGGAGCTGGCCGACATCGTGCGCGCGCACGCGGACCAGCTCGACGGCTTGTCTGCTGGGCAGCGGCGTGTCCTACAGGCCATCGCCCAGTGCCGCACAGCCACGCTTGGCGGCCACCGCCGGCAGTGCGAGGCCTGCGGGCATGAGGAGATCTCCTACAACTCCTGCCGCGATCGGCACTGCCCCAAGTGCCAGGGGCTGGACGAAGCGCGGTGGGTCGAGGCCCAGCAGCGAGAGCTTCTCCCCGTGCAGTACTTCCACATCGTCTTCACCGTGCCGACTGAGCTGCACCCCCTGTTCCTCACGGCGCCGTCGGTCGCGTACAAGCTGCTGTTCATGGCCGCGGCCAAGACGCTGGAGGAGGTCGCCCACCGGCGCCTGGGCGCGACGATCGGCTTCACCGCGGTCCTTCACACCTGGACCCAGCTGCTGCTCTACCACCCCCATATCCACTGCATCGTCCCCGGTGGGGGCCTCGACCCCGAGGAAACCCGATGGGTCCCGGCCCGCCGCGACTTCTTCCTCCCCGTGCGGGTGCTCTCGGAGGTCTTCCGCGGCAAGCTGCTCAGCCTGCTCGAAAAAGCTCTCGACCGGGGGAAGATTCGCGGGGGACCGGACGAGAACCCCAGGCGCCTGCTCAAGCGGGCCGCCCGCAAGAAGTGGGTCGTGTACAGCAAGCCCCCCTTCGCCGGCCCCCAGCAGGTCCTCGCCTACCTCGGCCGCTACGCCTATCGGATCGCCCTCTCCAACGATCGCCTCGTCGGCCTGCAGAACGGGCAGGTCACCTTCCGCTGGAAGGATCGCGCCCATGGCAATGCCCCCCGGCTCGCCACGCTCGACGCCGAGGCCTTTCTCCGCCGGTTTCTGCTCCACGTCTTGCCCCGGCGCTTCGTCCGTATCCGGCACTATGGATTCCTCGCCAACTCCGTGCGCCAAGAGAGGCTGCCCAAGGTGCGCGAGCTGCTCGGCCAGCCAGCGGCGGCCCCCCGGTCGCAAGCACCCAAGGAGCCGGAACCCTGGGAAGCGATGGTGCTCCGACTCACGGGCAAGGATGTCACCCGCTGTCCTCGCTGCGGTGTCGGACACTTGCTCGTCGTCGAAGAGCTGCCGGCGCTGTCGGTGGCGTGGGACCTTACACACCGAGCGAGGAGTCCATGAAGCTCCCCGCCGCGCGCACGGCCCCCTTCGCCGCCCCGGACACGCCCGCACTCTGTCTCCTCCTCGTCTCAACGATCAGCATCGTCTTGCCGAGCCCGTTCATCGTCGGCCCGCAGGGCCCTCGGCACCACAGACGCCGCCCACTTTCGCCGACCTCACCCTGGACAGCCGCGCTCCCGTCGCTCATCTCCCTCGATCAATTCCCATAGCTGGCGCCCGGGGCGGACGTCGGCGGGCGGTTTCGTTCAACGCGCCTTTTTCGCGCATCGCGCTGCCGCGCGACGACACGAAAAAGCCCTCTTCATTCTCAGACTCCCCGACCCCGATGCCCATTCAAGATCCTTCCCTCCCCCCCCTTGGTCCCAACGGTACAGCGCGGATGAAGTGCCCGTCAAGGCCAAAAGGTGGCCAAAAAGTGGCGACGGCCGGGGGCATCCGGCTGCCACTGGATGGGCCGGCCCGTTCCGCAGGGGAATGTGGCGTCTCGTAGACGGAGTACGGTCGAGCGCTGGGTCAGGGCAGCACGGTCAGGCTGGAATGTCGGAGAAGAGGTCCGCGACGCGGCCAGGAGGCGGCCGGGAGGGGCAAGGGTCGGAAGGCCCGGTCGGGAGCCCGAGATGGTCGAGGAGCCGGCGGATTACCGCGGGATCCTCAATGGTCGCGATCAGACGCATGCGCCCGCCACAGCGCGGACACGCGAGGACGTCGAGGTCGAACGCGCGCCGCATGAGGTCGGCCCACGCCCAATAGCGGGGTTTGCCAGAATCCCCGTTCTGGACCTCAGAGACGCCGCGGGCCTCAGATTCGGCAGCGGGCGTTTCTCGGAGACTCCCCGAGTCCTCGTAGGCGACGGCGCGGTGGCGCCAGCAAGCATGGGGGGCGAGAACTCCGTGGTACAGGACGAGATTGACGCGGGGACGCGGGGTCAGGGCGGCGAGCTTTTCGAGGAGTTCCAGGGGCTCGAAGAGCAGGTGGCCGGTGCCATCGGCCCACTGATTCTTGAGCTTCAGCAGGCTGTGGCCGTCGCCGGTGAGCCGAAGGCGATCCTGGGCGACCGGGGGTCGGAGCAGGTAGCGGCAGAGCCGCTCCAGCCGGGCCCGGTCGGTGGCCGACACACACCGATTGGCGTGGAGGTCGAAGCCGTCGAGGTGAGCTTGGCGCGGCCCTATCGAGGCGACCCAGGGAGCCTCAGGGTCGTGGCCCAGGCGCCAGACGCGGGCCCCGGCGCGCCGGCCCAGGGCAATCCGGCCTTGCACGGAGGCGGCGCTGATCCCGGCCAGGGCGAGGGATTCTTCGGCCAGCGGATCCGGGGGCGTGAGATCAGCGTCGTCTGCCAGTCCGTGACGGTGGAGCAGCCGCCGGACACGCGCGCGGATGGTGGTGAGGAGCCGAGCGACCTCCTCGTCGCTGGGCGGCGGGGCCTGGTAAAAGCGAAGGCTGCCGGTCTCAGTTTCGGCGAAGACCCCATCGAGCACGAGGGTGTGGAAGTGAACGTTGAGGTTGAGGCCCCCGCCGAAGCGCTGGATGACGGTGAGGGTGCTGGTGTAGCCATCCCCGATGCCAGCTCGGCGGGCTTGGTTTAACGTCAAGCGTACGGTATGCGCCCCCCTAACGGCGAGTTAATCGGCACGCGGTAAGGTGGTGGTGAC
>JACRDQ010000033.1 GCA_016218545.1 Elusimicrobiota bacterium | reverse complement strand
CGACAAGACCAAATCCTGGGTGATCGGGACCATGAACCCGGTGAAGCCCCCGTACAAGGGCGAGCCGCCTTCCGGCGAGCTCTCCAGCCGCTTCGGCATGACCCTGGACGTGAAGTACCTGCCGCCCGAGGAAGAGGCGGCTCTCCTCTCCATCTTCCATCCCAAGGTTCCGGCGGAGCTTCTTGGCAAGCTCGTCAAAGCCGCCAATGAGCTGCGGCGGCAGTACCCTGAGGTCCTGCCCCTGCCCATCGCTCCCAGGACCCTCATGCACATCGCCGAACACCTGGCAGCCTATCCTCTCGAGGATCCCGGAGACGTGTTCAGAAAGACCTACAACCCGGCCTCCATCGTGGAAGACCCTGCCATCGCCGAGGCCATCGACGGGGTGCTCGACCCCATGTTCCCGCCTCCAGCGGAACCCTGATCCCGTGCCAGACCCGGAGCAGCCTGTCGTTTCGCTCGTCAGTCTCGGGTGCGCCAAGAACCAGGTGGATTCAGAGCGCATCATCGCTTCCCTGGTGCAGGAGGGCTTCCTCCTTGCCGAGGACCCCGCTGACGCTGACATCGCGCTGGTCAACACCTGCGCTTTCCTGGAATCGGCCAGGCAGGAGACCCGCGACGTGCTCTCGGAGCTCCAGGCCTTGAAGAAGCGCTCAGGCCTGCGAGCCGTGGTGGCTCTGGGCTGCTATCCCTCCAAGACAGGCGTCGTGCCCGGAGCCGACGCCCTCTCAGCTTTCAAGGATTACCGCGCCCTCCCAGCGCTCTGCCGCAAGCTCCTCCGCTTGCCTGCCAGGAAGGCACGGGCCGCATCTCCGGAGGTGCTCGGGTGCGGCCCGCGCCTGAGGCTCGGGCCCAAGGAAGTGGCGTATCTCAAGATCTCTGAAGGCTGCGCCAACAGGTGCGCCTACTGCGCCATCCCCTCCATCCGCGGGCCTCTGCGCAGCAGGCCCATGGCGGACATCCTGAAGGAAGCCTCTGACCTCGTGGCTGACGGAGCCCATGAGCTCGTGCTCGTGGGCCAAGACACCGCCGGCTACGGCCTGGACCTCAAGGCCGGGAAGACCGGCCTGGCCAAGCTCATGTCAGGCCTGCTCGGCATCCGAGGCTACAGGTGGCTCCGGCTCATGTACGCCTATCCCAGCCACCTGAGCGACGAGGTCGTCGAGTACCTGGGCCAGGACCGGGTGGCAGCGTACCTCGACCTCCCCATCCAGCACGCTGACGATGGGGTGCTCAAGGCCATGAACCGGCCTTATACCGGCGCCGACTTAAAGACGCTCATCGCCAAGCTCCGCAAGAAGGTCCCGGAGATCGCCTTGCGCACCACCTGCCTGGTGGGTTTCCCAGGCGAGACCGAGTCCGCTTTCCGCAACCTCAGGGACTTCGTCCAGGAGGCCTGCTTCGACCACCTCGGAGCTTTCGCCTATTCCCGCGAGCCTGGCACCAAGGCCCATGGCCTTCCTGGCCAGGTCGAGGAAGCGGTCAAGGTCGAGAGGCTGAACCTCCTGATGGCCTGCCAGAAGAAGGCGTCCCGCAAAGCAGGCCAGGCGCGCTTGGGCAAGGTCCTCGAGGTCCTCGTGGAAAAGGCAGGACCTAGGTTCGCGGTAGGCAGGTCGCAGTACCAGGCGCCTGAAGTGGACGGCAAGGTGCTCGTCTGCGGGCCGGTCTCGCGCCTCAAGACCCTCCAGGCAGGGATGTTCTGCAGGGCCAGGATCTCCTCTGCCCAGGACTACGACCTGGTCGGGCGGCTCGTCTAGGCTAGAGCAGTTCCGAAGCCAGGGCAGCCAGGCCCGAGCGCTCGATCTTGTCGAACTTGACCGTGCCCGCCACCTTCTGGTCCTTGAAGCGCTCCACCAGGTTCGAGAGCCCGTTCGACGCGGCGTCGAGGTACGGATTGTCGATCTGGTAGGGGTCGCCGGTCAGGACCACCTTGGTGCCCTCGCCCGCGCGAGAGATGATGGTCTTGACCTCGTGAGGCGTGAGGTTCTGTGAGTCGTCGATGACGATGTACATGCGCGGCAGGCTGCGGCCGCGCAAAAACGAAACCGCCTCGACCTCGATCTTCTCCGAGTCGAAGATGTCCGTGGCCTCGGCCAGGACCTCGTCTTGCGTGACCTGGCCCGTGGAGTCGCAGAGGAACTCGATGTTGTCCTTGACCGCGCCCATCCAGGTCGAGAGCTTCTCCTCCTTGGAGCCCGGGAGGAACCCGATGTCCCGTCCCACGGGCACCACGGGCCTGGAGATGAGGAGCCTGCGGTAGAGCCTGGACTCGAAGACCTGCTCCAAGCCCGCCGCCAGGGCGAGCAGGGTCTTGCCCGAGCCGGGCACGCCGATCAAGGTGACCAGGGAGATGTCCTTGTCCATGAGGAGATCCAGGGCGAAGCGCTGCTGCACGTTCAAGGGCTTGACCCCCCAGGGCTTATGCTGAGCCTGGAGCGGGACCAGGCCCTGTCCCGCCTTGAACCTGGCGAGCGCGCTCGCTGACGGGTTCTCCACGGACTTCAGGATGAGGAACTCATTGGGCCTGAGGTCCGCCACGCCCGCGATCTCCGCCAGCTTGTGCTCCTTGAAGAGCTTGTCGATGTCAGCCTGGCTGACCGTCACCTCCCTCCAACCCTTGTAGAGGCCCTGGATGGGCGCCTTCTCGCGCTCGTAATCCTCGGTCTCCAGCCCGAGGATCTCGGCCTTGATCCTGAGGTTCATGTCCTTGGAGATGAAGACCACGTTCTCGCCCTTCTCTTTGAGGAAGAGCGCGGTGGCGAGGATATCGTTGTCCTTCTTGGCCGAGCTGCCTTCGAGCTGGGAGGGCAGGCGCTCGACCCTCCGGTGCTCGATGACGATGCTGCCTCCGTGCTCGAAGGCCACGCCCTGGGAGAGCTTGCCCTTGGCCCGCAAGCGGTCGAGCTGCCTGGCTGCCTGGCGCACCGCGAATCCGCGCTCGTCGTTCAAGCGCTTGAACGAGTCGAGCTCCTCGATGACCGCCAAAGGCAGGACGACCTTGGAGCGCTCGAACCTGGTCAGCGACTCCGGGTCATGGATGAGGACATTGGTGTCCAGGACGAAGGTCTTGGAGGAACGCGGGGCTGGGTTCATGGTCGCAGGGAATATAACAAATCAGAGGGCCTCTGGGAGTGCATTCCTCTCGCCCGAAAGGACTCGCCGTTACTCCCCGAAAAGGATGAACGGAGCCCAGTAGAACGGGTGCTCATAGCCCTCGCGCCGCACCGCCGCCCTGGCGGACCGGATCGCCTCGCGCGGAGTCTTTCCGGCTCTGAGATGACGGAAGAACTCCTCGGTCAGCCGCACCGAGGAATCCTCCGCCACTCCCCAAAGGGAGACGATGACATTACGCGCCCCTGCCTGCTGGAAGGCCCGACCCAGGCCGACCACTCCCTCGCCGCTGACCTGCCTGCCGAGCCCGGTCCGACAGGCCGTCAGCGCAACCACGTCCGCGTTGAGGTCCAGAGCCATGACATCGGACATCGTCAGAAAGCCATCCTCCACGGTCTTGTTCCCGACCTGATTGAGGACCAGCGCTGGCTCGCGGATGCCATGGACCGCCCGCCCCAACAAGCCATGCGTGGCGAAGACGATGTAGCGGAAGGAAGCCAAGTCTTGTCTGAGCAACTCCGCCTTCGAGGCCGTGCTCCCGGCGAGCATCACCGAACCCTCTTCATGGAAGACCTTTTCCAGCAAAGCATGGCCAAGGATGCTCGTCAGGTGCAATCGCGGGAAGAGGACGCCATCGGGTCCGATGACCTTAGAGTCCGCGGACCCAGCACGCTTCCCACCGAACCCCATGGCTTGGGCCATGGCCCCCATGGTCTTCAGCTGGTCCGGCGACTGCTGCTGGGAGCCAGTCAGCATCGTCCCGCGGACCCTGCCATCCGAAGGGCTGAAAATGGGGTCAGCAACGATGAGGGCCCGGGAAGAAGGTCCACCCTTCCTCGGGACCTTTCTTTGGGTCGCGAGTGCAGTAGCAGATTGGAAGTACGCGATGTCCCATTCATCGCCGACATACTTGACTCCGACTGGCACGGGCCCGTGCGGGCCGGATGGCATCTCAAGCACCCCCGGCAACGCCGCCACCAGCGCCTCGAAAGGCAGGTTCCCGAGGATCTCGTCAGGGACAATGATGAGTCTGGAAGACTTCACGACCAAGGGACGGCCTTGGCGATCGACTCCCGTCAGGACCGGCTTGAGCACCAGTGAATACAATTCCCAACCGGCGCGCGGATTGAACCGCGCCAAATCCGTTGTTCCTGACGTCTCTGCGAAGGTTCTCAGGTAGCCGCGAACCGCGGCCACGACCTTAGCGCGCGGCGCGGGAAGGTCCAGCACGGAGAGCCCAGCGCCGGGTTTGACGACAAAGACCCTAGTAAACCTTTCCATCACCTCGTATTCGATCAGCACTTCGCCGGTCTTCAAGGGGATGGAGTCAACCGGAACCGGCCTAGGGTACTTCGCCCAGGCATAGCGTGGATACTCTCTATGGAGGCCCTCGACTAGGCTCCGCCGCCTCTCCTTAAGGGAATCCAGGTCAGGCTGGAGTTTCGAGAGCTCCTCCCTGTCGTTCAGGAAAAAGGCGCGGTTCAGGTCACGTGACCTGGCCTGGATATCTCCTGCCAGCCTCTCGTCCTCCTCAGCGAGCCCCTTGGGGATCAAGTGCCTGAGGGAGCCGCGCTTGCGTCCTATGGCCTCCGAGAATGTCCTGCTGTGAGTGAATTCAGCGCGCAGGAAGGACTCCGCCCACCCCCCTGAACCGGTCGTGGAGAGACGCACCAGACCCTCGAAGGCCTCAAGGTGCTTCAGGAAGTTGCTGGAGGCTCCCATGAGACCCAATCGAAATGCCGGGGCCGTGCCATCCCGGATCCGCTCCAGGAGATCGACCGCGTCGCTGTAATGCCGCAAAGCCCGATCCCCATCGCCCTGCCCTTCGGAGCATTGCCCCATTCCGATAGCGTTCGCGATGACGAGTTCCCTCTGCCCCATCTTCTCCCACTTCTTGAATTCGGCCTCCAACAAGCGGCGAGCCTCGGAGAAGCGGCCCTCGGCGAGCCGGACGCGCGCCAGATCGTAATAGTCCCCGTTCTTCGTGAACACTTCAGCGGCCTCAGCAGTTTGCCCCATGGCAAGTTGGGCACGCGCAATGTTCGTGTTCAGGATGGGCGCCTGCTCGATCAACCCTAGCGCCTCCTGCAAGAAAGGCTGCGCCTCGGCCGGTTCATCGGCAAAGAGCCAAGAAGCTCCCAAGTTGTTGAGAGCGGCCGCGATCCACACGCTGTTCTGGGACCTTCGCGCAAAGACAAGCGCTTCGGAGGAGACTTCAATGGCACGGTCATAATCCCCGATGTCCCAATACAGGTGGCTCAAGTTGGCGAACGCCGTCAAGAGCTCCTGGCCTTCACTCCCGGCATCCTCATAGAGGCCCAGGGCAGCCTGAAGATTCTGCAGAGCGGCTTCGTAATCGGCATAGACCCGGAAGACACTCCCCAGGGCACTCAATGCCCTGGCTTCGGCCCGCCGGTCCTTGGTCTGCCTCGCATGAGAGAGAGCCTTCTTCGCGTATTCGTGCGCCATGGGGTAGTTCGCAATGCTGAGATAGCGGTAAGCGGCAGATAGGAAGGCCTCAGGCTCCTCGGACTCTCGGAAGATGGTCTTCCCATCCTTATCGCGATAAACAACGTCTGGTTTCTCCCCCTTTCGGAACTCGACCGTCGGCCGAGGGCCGTCATGATGCGGCAGCCTGCCAGGGACATAGACCCTCTCATCCCCTCGGATCGGCGAGCCGACTCCCATGTCAGCGCCACCCCTCCCCCTGACGATCAGGATGCCGCCCTCCCGTACCGGGACAGTGATCCGGCACTCCTCGGGGGTTTCCGCGCCATTCGGCAGAGCGACCACTCGCGCAGCGCACTCTCTCGCCCGTTTGGACATCTCAGGACCGAGATACCAGTCAAAACTCTCCAGGGACTTTGAGGCTTCGTTCTCTCCCCCCTGCAGCGCAGCCAGGGACCATCGATAGCCCTGGACCGCATCAGGCGCTGTCCCCTCCCCGGCGAAATACATCTTCCCAAGGAAATACTGCGCAGGAGCGTAGCCCTTGCCTGCAGATCTTGAAAGCCAGTCGAACGCCTCGCGCAGATTCCGAGGCATACCCAAACCCTCATGCGCCATGAAGCCAAGCTTGTACTCAGCCTCCATCTTCCCTTGCTCCGCAGCAGATCGGAACCACTCGACTGCCTTGGCATAGTCAGTCGAAACACCTTGGCCGAACTGATACCACTCCCCAAGACGGAATTGGGCTTCCACCTCGCCTTGACCCGCCGCCTTCAACAACCATTCCTGCGCCATCTTCTGATCCGGCGGAAGCAGGCCTTTGAGATCGTAGAAGGTCCCAATGCGGTATGTCGCTTCCGCAAACCCCATTTCAGAAGCCCTCTTGATGCGTCGCACCGCCTCATCCAGGTCCTGCTTCACTGCTCGCCCATACTGATATTGCAGCCCCAACGAATACACGGACTCAGGATCATCGGGTCGCGATACTGCCAGGCGGAATGCTCGGTCGTAATGTTTTCGGGCAGCGTCCAAGTCCTTAGGAAAGAGCTTTCCTTCCTAGTACAGAAGTCCCAGGCCCGCTACGCAACGAGGCCGATCCTGAGCCGCACCCGCACGAAAGAGGTTCTCAGCTTCAGTGAACCTCTTCCGACCGTGCGCAGTAGCGCCCTCCCTGCAAATGGACACATCCCACTTTCGAAAGGGGGTTGCGGCCACGGCAGAGGGAGACACTGGGTCTTTCCGCGCCGAGAAGACCGTCGGGCATGATCCCGGGGCCGGGGAGCCAGCAGGCATGCGCTTGAGCATCTTCCCGCAATCCCTCCCGCGCGCAGATGCCAAGGAACCGACTTCCTGATCAAGGAACGCCAGTGCCTGTGCGCCTGCAGGAGTCTTGTCGGCCAACAGCCATCTATAGGCCAGTGAAAGGTTCTGTTCGGTTCCTTCGCCATGGGCGTACATCTCACCGAGACCCCGGTAAGCCACGGCGTATCCTTGTTGCGCGGCCTTCGTGAACCAAGTGAAAGCTTCCTCCGGCTTCTGCGGGACACCCAGGCCCTTGCGAAGGAAGACACCCACCTTGTATTGTGCATCGGGCAATCCCTTGTCTGCTGCCACCCGGTACGACTTGTACGCTGACGGCAAATCGCGTGGGATGCCATCACCCTCCTCGGCCAATACACCAAGCTGGTATTGCGCCCCGATCTCGCCCTTGTCAGCAGCCTCCCGGTACAACCGGAGAGCCATTTTGCGATCCCTCTGGACCCCCAGGCCATCGTCGTATAAGCCGGCCAACCTATAGGTCGCCTCAGCCAGGCCCAGCCTCGAGGCCTTCTGGTAGTAGCCGACTGCCGTCAGCGCGTCTGCGGCAACACCGCGCCCGTGCTGATACAGGGTCCCGAGAGTGAAGAGAGCTTCCGGATCGTCGGGGAGGGCGAAAGCCGCACGATAGGCAGCTGCGTGATACGCGGCGCCGCCTCGATGATCCTTAGGGAACACGACCCCAGCATCCATCATCATCCCGATCCCGGCCAGGCAGCGTGGAAGTTTTGCCTGGGCTCCGGACTGCCAAGCAGCAGCTGCCTCCGAGTACCTTTCCACCGCGTAGAGATCATCTCCCCTGCGACAAGCGGACGGCTGCCGGACCTCACTGGCAGAAACCACTACTGCGACCACGTAGAAGGGAAATGCAAGCATTGCGCGCCCCCTACTGATGGATGAAGGCTAAGCGGTAGAAGAAATCACCCCGGGCTGAGAGCCTCCGGGTGATGAGGTCCAGGGGGTTACCCTGGGTCCCGCGGACCTTCGCCATGGTCTCGGAGCCGCGACGACCCGCCACCCCCATGGTGCGAATAGCCTGCTGGATGCCGGTGCTCGTAATCTCGCGCAAGCCCTCAAGGCTCGGGGACGGGGTGCGCGTGGCAAACACGAAGATTTCCTCGCGACCCGGGTTCTCGTCGAGATACAGAAACTCATTCTTGTCGGGGACCCAGCCCTCGACCCCGGCCTTCAAAGGATTACTCATGGATGTGAAGTCCGCATTGGGAAAGAGCCGCGTCGCCTTCTGCGATGAATCCACCTGATAGACATAGACGTAACAGGGCTGTCCGGGTTTGAGGTAGATGGCGTAATTGTCCTTCGAGTTGAGGACCATCCCCTCCCTGACAGGGTAGAGCTTGCCATCCCCACCTTCGAAGAAGACCCCTGCGTCCAGTTCAAGGACGTCTCCTCCAGGCAGGATGGGGCCCACCACGACCTCGGCCGTCGGCGGCGCGGCCTGCGCCACTCCGGCCGAGACACCCGGCTCCTCTTGTCCGTCGGACCGCGAGAACCGGTGTCCCAGCATGCGATCTATCCCCGGCGTTCTGCGCAACCGCGCCTGTCCCGACGCCAAGAGCGCGCCTGTCTTGGCTTCGACCGCCTTGATGTTGACCGCCACCTCATTCTCGACCACGCTGTACGTGCCCGACACGAGCATGTCCATGCCGGCGTTCTTCGAGAGCTGGGCGAGCGCCTCGGCGTCGTCGCCGACGATCAGCATCGAGTCGCGGACGATGTTCCCCAGTTCATGCCGCTCGACGAGCTGGTAGTCCTCGGACGCCGGCTTGAGCAGATGATATGCGATGATCTCCCCGGCCTTCTGCCCGAACTCCGAGGTGAAATTGCGGTCGCTGAGGTCGCTCAGGTCCGCCACCAGGACCTTGCCACTGAGCTGCTTGGCCACCAGCCGCGCAGGCTTTCGGAGGACCTTCTCCATGGTCTTGACGCCGGCCAGGTCCTTGCTCCAAGCAGAGGGGACCACGAGTACGACAGCTAGGACCATCGCCAGGGGATGCATGAGCGGAGTCTAGCGCCTCCCGCAAGGGGATGTCAATGCAATATCAGGTGTCCGAGCTCTTAGAACAAGGACAGAAGCCACGCGTCCGACGCCAAGCAAACCGGCAGGTGCCCAGGCATCCTGCAGCGAAGAGCGGCATGGGCTCTGTCACCACTTCTCCCTCTTGGCCAGGATGGTCCCGTAGAAGCAGGTCTTCTGCTGGCGCTCCACGATCTTGAAGCATCCGCACGCCAAGGCCTTCTCCCACTGCGGAAAGCCCGAGGGATACTCGTCCCTGAGACAGCGCTCGAGCTCGGGCCTCTTCTTCCGCCAGTCAGCGCCGTAATAGGCTTGGGCTTCCGCCAGGACCTTGGGCATGGACAAGGGGAGCTCGTCGCGGTCGAAGTCGAAGATGGCGTCTTCGATGAGGAAGAGGCTCCCCGGAGCCAGCCAGTCATGGGCCTTCTTGAAGAACAAGGCCTTCTCAGCGTCGGAGAGATGGTGCAGGGCCCTTCGGCTCATGGCCTTGGTGAAGGGGTCGTCCTCCCAGGAGAAGTCCAGGAACGCGGAGTCGATGAGCTTCACCTGGGGCAGGCCTGAGAGGCTCTCCCGGGCGAGCTTGAGCTGGCGCTCCGAGGCATCCACGCCCACGGCCAGGCCTGCTTGCCTGCCTGCCAAGGCGAGGGAGGAGCCGTTGCCGCACCCGAAGTCGATGAAGCGGTCCCAGGGCTTGAGCTCGAGCGGAGCCAGCCGCTCCAGGATGTCTCCTGGAGGAGCGCCGTAGACCCTGCTGAAGTGAACGACGAACTCCGGGGAGTTCCAGTCGTCCATCGAGCGTCAGGACGCTGAGCGCAGCAGGGTCAGGCCGAAGACCTTGGCATCCCCGATCAGGAAATCCATGGTGCAGTGCTCGTTGGGCTGATGCGCGGACTCGTCGATCTTGGAGTAGACCACGGCGGGCAGGTCCAGGCGCCGCAGGAACGCGGCCACCGTGCCGCCGCCGATGCCCTGGGGCTTGGGATGGGTGCCGTGGATCTCCTTGATGGACGCGATAAGCCTCTTGACGATCTCGGCGTTCGGGTCCGTGGGAGGAGCGGCCTCGCCCTTCTGCAGGTCTTCGAACACGATCTTCACCTTGTGCTTGCGCTCGACCTGGTTGGCGAGCCTTCTCAACTCCTTGGCCACGGCAGAGAGTTTGTAGGACGGCAGGACGCGCGAGTCGAGGTAGAACACGTCCTCTCCAGGGATGGTGTTCACGTTCGGCACATTGGCTTCTTTCTTGGTCGGCTCGAAGGTCGAATACGGCGGCCGATAGAGGTTGTCGCGCTTGGCGAAGGTCTTGTAGAGCCCGTTCATCATGGTCACGAGCTCGCTCGCGGCCCGGAACGCGTTGCGGCCAGCGGAAGGCATGGAAGCGTGGCACTGGGCCCCGTGGGTCGTGACCTTCTGCCACCAGATGGACTTCTCAGCCACCTCCACGAGTGAGCCCTCCTTGTTGCCGCCGTCGGGCACGAGGAACATGTCCCGCCTTCCGAAGAGCGAGCGGTGCTTGCGCGTGAGCCAGTCAGCGCCGAAGCCCGAACCCACCTCCTCGTCCGCCACGAACAGGAGGGCCAGGTCGATGGGGGGCCTTACGCCCGCGTCCATGAAGGCCTTGGCCACGACCATGCCTGCCACTGAGGCTTGCTGGTTGTCCTCGACCCCCCTTCCGTAGAGCTTGCCGCCTGAGATGTGCAGCTTGTAGGGGTCGGTCTTCCAGAGCTTGCGCTCTCCGGGAGGCACGATGTCGAGGTGCGACATGATCCACAGGGTCCGCGAGGAATCCTGTCCCTTGTACCGGGCCACGATGTTGGGCCTGATACCCTTCTTGGCCTTGGGGTCCGGAGCATCGTAGCGGCTGATGGAATCGAACTTGAGCTTCTTGAGCTCCCCTTGGAGCCAGAGGGCCTTGTCGATCTCGCCCTCGCCGCCGCTGAGCGGCGAGATGGCGGGGATGGCGGTCAAGCCGCGCTGGAGCTCCACAGCATAGTCGCGGGAAGATTCGATGTTCCGGAGGATGATGTTTTTCATGGGGTTCTCCTGTGGCAAGATTCTAGCAAACCAATCGTCGCTGGGGTCAGTCTTCAACTTATTCAACTTATTCTGCGCCTAGCCAGTCGAGCAGACCAAAGTCTGCCTTTATTTCTTGTTTATCTTGCGCTCAGAATAAGTTAAATAAGTTGAATAAGTTGAAGACTGACCCCAGAAGCGATAAAGAATGAAATTCAAGAACCTTGATGAGATGGTGAGCATGGTGCAGGGCAAGCCCAACCGGGTGGTGGTGCCTGGAGCCGACAACGACGAGGTCATGGAAGCCCTGGCCATGGGGACCGAGAAGGGTCTCATCTCAGGCGGCATCCTCATCGGCGACGCGGCCGCCGTCAAGGCATCGGCTGTGAGGGCCGGGCTCGACCTCTCGAGCTTTGAGCTCGTGCCCGGCACGGACCAGGCCGCCATGTGCGGCCTGGCGGTCCGGTGCATCAAAGACGACAAGGCCGACTTCCTGGTGAAGGGCTTGGTCGAGACCAAGAACTTCCTCAAGGCCATCCTGAACAAGGAGCTCGGCATGGTGCCTGAGGGCTCGACTTTGAGCCACCTGGTGCTCTTCGAGACCACGCGCTATCACAAGCCCTTCTTCCTGACCGATGCCGCCATCCTCATCACCCCCACCCTCGAGGAGAAGCGGCACATGGTGCAGAACGCCGTGGACGTGGCCAGGGTCACGGGCCTGGCCAAGCCCAAGGTCTCGGTGGTGTGCCCCATCGAGAAGGTCAACCCCAAGGTGCCCTGCACCGTGGACGCCGAGGAGCTCTGCAGGATGAGCAAGGACGGAAGGATCACGGACGCGGTGGTGGAAGGGCCCTATGACGTCTACATCTCCTTCTCGCGCAAGCTGGCCGACGAGAAGGGAGTCAAGGGCGGCGACGTGCCCGGAGACGTGGACATCGTGGTCCTGCCTGACTTGAACACCGCCAACGTGGCTTACAAGACCCTGACTTTCTTCGCTGAAGGACTGCAGTCAGCGGCCCTGGTCGCAGGAGCCAGGTTCCCCATCGTGCTCCCGTCTCGGACCGACCCGCCGCGCACCAAGATGCTCTCCATCGCCCTGGCGTCCTTCCTTCAGATGCACCGCCAGCCTACTTGAGGCGGGCGGACTCAGCCCAGGCTTCGAACTGGCCTTTGAGGGCGGCGTAGTTCGTCTGGATCATGGGGCCTGCCACCGAGGGGGCGAGCACGGGGCGTCCCCTGCGGAAGAGCTCGGCGGCAGGGACCGTGTCCTCCCTGTAGATGCGCATCCTCTCCTTGAAGACCTCGGAGTTGTCATCAGCCCTGCCCCTGGACAGGATGCGGCGCAGGAGCTCGGACTCAGGCACCGAGAGCGAGATGACCGCGTCCACGCTCCTGCGTCCGAGCATGGTCTTCAAGGCCCGGGCCTCGACCACGCGCCTGGGGAAGCCGTCAAGGATGAAGCCGCGCTCGCGGACGTCAGGCTGCTGCAGCCGCTCGCGCACCACGCGGAGCACGAGCTGGGTGTCTACGAGCTTGCCCTGGGACATGATGGCAGCGACATCCGGGTGCGTCTTGGCGTAGCTGCGCAGGAGCTCGCCCACGGAGATGTGCGGGACGCCGTACTCCTTGCTGAGGAGCTGGGCATAGGTGCCCTTGCCCGAGCCAGGAGGGCCTGTGATGATGAGGCGCACCGCCCGCTTGAGCACCCTGGGGCCAAGCCCTGGAGTCTCGGTCCGGACCTGGGGAGCAGTCCCCCCTCCGAAGCCTGGCGCGACCGGCAGGTCAGCCTGGACCACAGGGGCCAGGGCCTTGTTGTCGAACACGCGGGCTGAAATCTCGGCCACGGACTCCGGCGACATGCGCTGGGCCATGACAGGAGCGGCCAGAGTCTTGGCATCCCCTGCCAAGATCGCGGGAGCCAAGGTCGGGACCCAGCCGGCTTGCTGAGGGACCGCGACCTCGATATCGGCCGGAAGGACGGAGGGGAGCGAAGGCGCAAAAGAGACCTGCGGACTTGCGGACCATTGGACCGCGCCAGGCCCGCCGAGAGCAGGCACGCTCGGCTGAGCCATGAGGCCTGAGCCGAGCGCGCCGATGCCTGAGCCCAAGGGATGGACCTGGACCTTGACCGGAACAGGAGCGCGATAAGCCGCAGCTGAGCAGACTCCTGCCAGGAGCATGACCAGGCAGGACGGCCGCAGAGCCGCCAGGAACCGTCTCACGCTAATAAGTATAACGGCGCCGGCGCTCTCAGGAAGGAGCGAAAGGGAAGGCAACGGGTGGGCCCATGGGCCCAGGGGCGGGATCTCAGCCCAGGCTCTGGAGGCGTTTTAAGAACTCGAGGGGGTCGCTCAAGCGCTCATCAGGCCTCACGCGCAGGACTTCCTCGAGCACGGTGTCTACTGCCTTGGGCAGGTCAGGCCTCAAGGTCGAGCACGGGGCCAGGGCTCCGCCCGTCTTCTCAGCGAGCGCTCCGGTCTTGAAGGGCTGGACCCCGGTCAGCATCTCGTAGAAGCACAGGCCCAGGCTGTAGAGGTCCGAGGCAGGCACTGCAGGGCCGCGGTACTGCTCAGGGGCAAGGTAGCTGCGGGACTTGGCCGGCTCCTGGGACCCCAGCCTGGCCAGGGCGTCCTTGGCCAGCCTGCTGATGCGAAAATCCAGGATCCGCACTCCCCCGCGCTTGTCCACCATGATGTTCCCGGGTTTGAGGTCTCCGTGCGCCACGCCGGCCCGATGCGCGGCATCCAGGGCTTGGCAGGCCTGGAGTGCCACTGCCACGCAGTCTACGAGCATCATGCGGCGGTCCGGCCCCATCATCTTGGCGAGGGGCTTGCCGTCCACGTAATCCATGACGAGGTAGGCCTCGGACTCGATCTTCAGAGCGTCGAAGAGGCCCACGATCCCAGGATGGCTGGGCAGGCCGAGCTTGCCCGAGGCTTCCAGGAGCTTGGAGCGCTCGCCCTCATCCCCGGCCAGCTCAGGACGCAGCCTGCGCACCGCCACGATGCGGCTGAGCTTCTTGTCGAACCCGGAGTACACGGACCCGGTCATGCCTGACCCGAGCAGGTCCTCGATATCGTAGCGGGAAGCGATGACCGTGCCTGCCGCCAGGCGCTCGACCTCAGGGAGCTCGGCGGCCGGCGTGGACGGCGTCTTCTCAGGCTCCTTGAAAGCCTGAGGCCCCAGACGCACAGGAGTCCTGCCGGGCTCTGGCTCAGGCTCCGGCCCTGCAGGCTCAGGAGCAGGGGAAGGCGCGGCTGCCACGGAGGGCTGAGGCGCAAAAGCAGGCTGAGACTCCTCCTCGACAGGAGGGGCTGCGCGGCGGGCACTCCGCGAGCGCGCCCACTGGCTGATGCCCATCATGATCCCGATGAACGTGAGCAGGGCGAAGCCCCCGGAGATGGCCAGGCGGCTGGTCCTGCTCAGGCCCTGGCTCTCCTTGGCGGCGCCTTTCTTCTGCGGGGGCCGCTCCCCGGGGTAGAGGAAGAAGACGTCCGGGTCGTCCTTCATCTTCTCCACCGAGGCCAGGGTGTATTCGTAGGAGTTGTCGAAGGCAGCGGCTTTCTTGAGCTCGTCGAGCATGCCCGCCTCGTCGCCCATGCCCTTGAGCGCCCAGGCCCTGGTCGCGTGCGCCCGCGCGTCCGTGGGATTGATGGTGAGGACCTCCTCCGCAGCCAGGAGCGCCGCCTTGTAGTCCCTGGCGCAATTGAGGGACTCGGCCTTGAGCTTGAGAAGGAGCAGGTCATTGGGGCGGAGGTTGAGGCCTTCCTCGGCGTCCGCGGCAGCCGCCTTGCACTGCTTCTTGGCCTTGAGCGCCACTCCCCGGACCAGGAGGGCCCTGGGATTGGCGGGGTTGGATTCGATGGCCTCGGTGGCCAGGCGGATGGCTTCGCGATAGTCCCCGGTCTCGAGCTTGGACCCCGCGGCCGAGGTGAGCTGGGCCGAGGACTCGAGCTTGGGGTCGAGTTGGGCCGCCTTCTCCGGCACCACCACTCCGGCTTCGAGCTTCGGCCCCCCCTCGTACCACTTGGGCTCCGCGGCAGGTCCGCCTCCTGCCGCGGGCTGGGCCTGGGCCGGAGCCTGGGAGGCTTGGGCCTCGGGAGCGCCGGCGCCCGCAGGCGGAATCCCGGTCTCCGGGGCATTGGGCGCTGACTCGAATTTTTTAGGCTTGAGCTTGGGCGTGTACTGGGCCTTGTTCGGCAGGGCCGCGCCCCTGCACGCCAGCGCGGCGGCGGCGTGGGCCGCGTCATTGGCCGGGTCGAGAGCCAGCGCGGCCTTGGCATCGGCGCACGCGCCCTCCTTGTCGCCCTTGCTCATGCGCTCGGCAGCCCGCTGGGAGAGGGTGACCGCGTCATCGGCAGCCAGGCAGATGGAGCAGAGCCCGGCCAGCAGCAGGCCCGGCACCAGGCGGCGCATCCGTTCAGCGGGAAGCTTCGGTGTTGCCGAAGAATTGGCGCTCGAGCGCACCATAGCGTTCAATCACCTTGGACACGAAGGAGTGCTTCTGGGCGTAGCTCCCAGGGAAGAAGCTCCCCTTGAACCCGGCCACCACGAGGTTCCTCAAGGCCCTGGGCGAGAGGTTCAGGTGCCCGGCCACGAGCTGGAGCTCCCGGGTGACCGTGGTGGTCGAGACCAGGCGGTTGTCCGTGCAGATGCTCACGGAGAGTCCCCGCTGGATCATCTGCCGGACCGGGTGGGCCGCGATGGCCTTGATGGAGGGGATGGTCTGGAGGTTGGAGGTGGGGCACACCTCGATGCCGATGCGCTGGGACGCGATGTACTCGGCCAGGTCGTCGACGAAGCGGCGCCGGTCCTCGATCTTGGGCTCCTGGATCATGCTCTCTTCGAACAGGAAGGTGCCGTGCCCGATGCGGTTGGCGTGGCACTGCGTGATGGCCTGGAAGATGGACTCCGGGCCGTAAGCCTCGCCCGCGTGCACGGTCTTCTTGATGAAGTGGTCGTGCGCGTACTGGTAGGCCTCCTTGTGCCGGACCGCGGGGTAGCCGGACTCCTCTCCCGCCAGGTCGAAGCCCACGATGGGCAGGTCCTCCTTGCGCTTGAGCTCGACCGCGGCGCGGGCGAGCTGGAGGGAGGCCGCGGCGTAGACCTCGTGGTGCGGGGCGTAGTCCATGACCGCGAGGAGGTCGGCGTAGTACGGGGACATCCCTTTCTTGAAGCGCCTCATGGCGCAGAGGATGAGCCCGTAGTGGAAGGGCAGGTCCTTGCCCGAACGGACCGCGGCCGAGGCGTTGTGCTTCTTTGCGGCCGCGGCCATGCCGCGGTCGACGGCTCGCACGGCCTCGGCGGCGCTGAGGCCCTCCCAGGCGTGGAGCTGGGGGGCGAAGCGCACCTCCACGTAACGGACGTTCTCGGCGATGTTGTCCTGGCTGAACTCGAAGGCCACGCGCTCGAGGTTCTCGGCGCTTCGCAGGACCGCGCAGGTGTAGGCGAAGCCGTGCAGGTACTCCGGGAGGTCGCGGTAGGCCTTCTTGAACACGAGCTTCCTCAACCCCTCGTCGGTGCAGGACGGGAGCTTGACCTTGGCCTTCCTGGCCAGCTCGATGAGGGTCGGGATGCGCAGGGACCCGTCGAGGTGGACGTGCAGGTCGGACTTGGGGATGCGCTCGATGAAGTCGGCTAGGGCGTTCTGCATGCGGACATCATGCCTTGGGGAGGCCGCGGGTGTCAAGGGCTTGAGCGGATGGGCTCGCGGCAGACGTAGACGAAGGCGGGCGGAGCGTTCCTCAGGACCCACTCCCGCTCGATGTGCCTGAAGTAGTCCTCGAGGAACTCGTCGGCCGGGAAGGGCTGGAGCCCGCCCTCGAACTTCTTCCACGGCACCGCGATCCCGTGCATGTACACGAGCTGGGTGAAGACCCCGGAGGGCTTCAGGGCCCCGACCACGGTGCGCAGGATCTCGTGGCGGGTGCGGTCCGGCATCAGGGTCAGGCCCAGGGACGAGGCGATGGCGTCCACCTCGCGCTTTCCCCGGGCCGAGAGATCGCTCAGGAGCTCCTGGGCGCCCCGGCACACGATCTCGAGCCTCGGGTCAGCCAACTGGGAGCGGGCGAACTCGGCCAGGGTGGCGTTGAGCTCGAAGGCCAGGAGCTTCGCATTGGACGGCATGCGCTCGAGCAAGGCCTGGGTGATGACCCCGGTGCCGACCCCGAACTCCACGACGAGCTTGGCCCGCTGGAGCCGCAAGGGGGCCACCATGTCCGCCACCAGTGTGGGCGAGCTCGGGAAGAAGGAGGCGGTCCTCTTGAAATCCTTGACCCCGGCCTTGAGCATCACGCGCAGGCGCTTGAGCGGGGCCTCCTCGGCGAACATGGTCCTAGTATAACATTCACGGGACCCATGCCCAAGAGTCCCCCATAGCCGGCCCCTGACCCCGGCCCTGCGTGGGACCAAGGACTCCGGGGAGGTGGGCACCTTTTCAAGGCCTTTCTACCCCTTTGGGCCCTGCATGTCGAGGCAGGGCGCTGGTACAATACGGATACGATGAAGCTGAGCCTGACCTTGGCCCTGGCCTGGTCCCTGGCCTGCCCTGCGTGGGCAGGTCCGGCTCCTGTGCCCGCCGCGCCCGCGGCCGTGCCCAAGGCCGCGGCCCAGGCTCCGGTCGCCTCTCCTCAAGCTCTCGAATCCTCGGCCTCGGCCATGACCACCCTGGAGACCGGGTACAACCTCTTCAATCTCCTGGCTGCTCCGGGCATCTATGATTCCGTCGTGACCCACACGCACCAGGCCTCGGAGGCCCAGGCGCAGCCTGCGCCGCAGCAGGCAGCCACGGCCCAGGCAGAGGAGGAGAAGACCCCGGCCTCAGCCGCAAGCCGCCAGCAAGCCCCGGCTTCCTCCAAGAAGCAGTCCAAGGGACCTCGGCAAGGTTCCAAGTCCGCGCAGGCCGCGGCCTCAGCCGTCGCCCCCAAGTAATCCCCGCCTTGCAGGCCTCGGGCTGACTCCGCTATACTGGCCCCATGCAGACCATGACCATCTCGGAGATGATGCGCCTCTCCATCGCCATGCCGGTCCTGGCCACGATCTCGGTCCTTGTCGCGGCCGCGGCCCTGGAGCGCATGTACTTCTACTGGATCGCAGCCCGCCTGCCCGAGGGGCTGTGGCTCGCCATCCGCTCCAAGCTCGAGGACGGAGATCGCGAAGGAGCCAAGAACCTCTGCCGCCGCTCCGACTCGGTGATGATCCAGGCCCTGCAGCGGATGCTCGGCTTGCCCAAGCCGAGCACCGAGACCCTGCTCGAGGCCTTCCAGCTCTACCGCCAGCGCATGCAGCTCGACCTCTCGCGCAGGGTGGGGCTCTTCGGCACCGTGAGCTTCGTCTCCCCCCTCATCGGCCTCTTCGGCACGGTCCTGGGCATCATGCGCGCCTTCCACGACCTCTCGGTCCAGGGCGTGGGCGGGCCCTCGGTCGTGGCAGCGGGCATCTCCGAGGCCCTCATCACCACCGCGGGAGGCATCGGCGTGGCCGTGGTGGCGGCGGTGCTCTACAACTACTTCACCATAGCGGCCAGGCACAGGCTCAACACCATGGACCTCTGGGTCCTGGAGCTGGCCGCCCTGCTCTGCGAGGACGAAGCCGCTTCCTGACATGGCCGGCTTCTGGCGCAGGGAAGAGGAAGCTGAGCCCATCAGCGACGTGAACGTCGTGCCCCTGGCCGACGTGTCCCTCGTGCTCCTCATCATCCTGCTCGTGCTCTCGCCCATGACGGTCGAGTCCAGGCTGCACGTCAAGACCGCTGCAAAGTCGACCGAGGCGCCGTCTCCCGAGGCTCCCGAGGAGCCCGCTCCCAAGCCCAAGGAGCTCGTGCTCCTGGTGGACCTCGGGCCCGCGGGGGTCATGGTCAACGACATCTTCTTCGGAAAGCGGCGGGAGTTCCTCGCCTACATGAGGCTCGAGCTCCCAAGCAGGACGGACCGCAAGGTCTTCCTCGCCCCGCACCCTGACGTGACCCACGGCGACGTGATGGAGACCATCGAGGAACTGAAATCCTGCGGCGCGGATTCCGTGGCCCTGGTCCAGACCAGCGACCCCGGCTCAGCCTTTCAGCCCCAGGCGGAGGAAGCGCCCTGATGCCGCGCTACCCGCTGGCGCGCCTGGTCCGCAGCCAGGAGGAGGCCAAGCCTGTCACCGAGGTCAACATCATCCCGGTCATCGACATCTCCCTGGTGCTCCTCGTCATCCTCTTCGTGACCGCGCCCCTCTTGTCCGTTCCCAACACCGCGGTGAGCCTGCCTCCCGCGGGCCAGCCCGCGGACGGAGACGCCTTCATCGCGGTCACCTATGCCTTGGACGGCAGGATGAGCCTCATGTCCCAGGACACGGACTGGGAGAACCTGGGCCGCGAGCTTTCCGGCGAGATCAAGCGCAGGCCCCAGGCTCCGGTGGTCCTGCGCGTGGACAAGGGCGTGCGCTACGGCGTGGTCCAAAAGCTCATCGCGGCCGCCAAGGAAGCGGGCGCTTCCCGGATCGCCCTGGGCGGAAAGCCCAAGAAGCCCGCCGCCCGGCGCAAGGGGCGCTTCTAGAGATGTCCCGGCCCTGGCTGGCGGTCCGGCTGTTCCTCCCCTTCTGCCTCTTGGCCTCCGAAGCCGCGGCTCAGGACCCGGACAAGGGCGCGACCCTCATCAAGCAGGATGTCACGATCCGCTCCAAGTCCGCTGCCGGGCCGGATGTGAAGACCCCTCTGCCGGGGCCTGCTCCGGCCATCCTCCAGGAGGTCCTCGAGTCCCTGGAGATATACAAGCGCGAGCACCCGGGCGAGTTCCAGCGAGTGAGGCTCTCAGCCACGCAAAGGCGGCTGAGCCTGCCTTTCCCAAGGCCCCCCTTCCTCACCTTCACCCTCAAGAAGGACATGGACTTCGACTGGTGGCGCTTCGAGATCCTCTCCGAGGGCCAGGTGGTCTGGCACACGGCAGGAGAAGGCAAGCTCTGGGGCAAGCTCGACTGGGACGGCACGGGCTACACCGGCGCCATGGCGGCCCAGGCAGGCAAGCCCTACCGCTGGAGCTTCACCGCGGCTCAAGGCAAGGAGCGCTACGCGGTGGAGAGCGAGGACATCTCTTTGAAGTCCATGGTCTACGGCGAGGCCCTGGGCACGGGCCACATGGAGGTCTCCAACGAGCTCGTGTTCGAGCCCAGGACCGCCAAGCTCGGCCAGGACGCCAAGGCCTACCTCATCCCCATGGCCGACAAGCTGCGCGCCTCGGAGGTCGGAGAGAGCGCCTACAAGCTCACGCTCTACCACCCGGACCCGGACGCGGCCCGGGCAACGGCCTGGGCCGCGTCCCTGCAGAAGTTCTTCTCCCAGCGCCTGGTGATCTCCCCGGCCCGGGTGGATGTGGAGGTGCGCTCAAGCCGCGAGCGCGGAGAGGTGACGGACTGCCCTATCCCCTGAGGAAGGCGTCCAGGCCCTTCTCTTCGACCAGGCGGCCGGCTGCCTGGAGCTTCTCCAGGGAGCCGATCTCAGCCCAAAGCGAGCCGTCCGAGCGGAACCCCGCGATCCTGCGTCCCCCCCCTGCGAGCCTGAGGTAGGCGCTCATGATGGGAAAGGCTCCGGTCTCGGTCATGAGCTTGAAGATGGCGGGAGACACGGCATGGATGCCGTCGAACGCGAGCTCCACGCCGGCCTCGGCCGGTGCCGCTGCCCAAACAGGAGGCTGACCCTGGGCCTTCCTGCCCGCCAACCTGCCGCTCGGGTCGAAGAGGAGCTGGCGGGAGCTGGGCCTCTTCCTGACCGCGAGCGTGGCCAGGGCGCCTGAGCCCCGGTGCGCGGCCATGAGGGCCTTCAAGTCCACGGTGCTGATCACGTCCGCGTTGTGCACGAGGAAGTCCTCGTCTCCGAGCAGGGCCGCGGCCTTCTTCAAGCCCCCTCCGGTCTCGAGCAGCGGGTCCTCCCTGGAGAAGCTCACGCCCAGGCCGAAGCTCCCTTTCTTCCTGAGGAACTCCTCGATGAGGTCGCCCTTGTGGTGGAGGTTGATGACGAGCTCCGTGACCCCGGAGGCCTTGAGCTTGCGGATGACGAGCTCGAGGATGGGGGAGCCAGCCACGGGCACCAGGGCCTTGGGCAGCGAGTCCGTCAGCGGCTTGAGCCTGACTCCCTGGCCCGCGGCCAGGATCATGGCCTTCATTCCAGGCCAAGGTGCGACGCTTCGATGTCCACGTCGAACTTGGAGCGCAGGTGCTCGGCCAGGCGCTCGGCGCAGTACACGGAACGGTGCCTGCCTCCGGTGCAGCCGAACGCGATCAGGAGGTCCGTGAAGTTCCGGCTCTGGTAGTTCTCCACGCTCTGGTCCACGATGGCGAAGACCTTGTCGAGCCAGCTGTGCACGGCCTGCTCGCGGTCGAGGAAGTCGATGACCTCGGGGTCCTTGCCGGTCAACGTGGCGTAGCGCTCGAACCGGCCGGGGTTGGGGAGAGCGCGGCAGTCGAAGACATAGCCCCCGCCGTGGCCCCTGGAGTCCTGGGGCGCGCCGGTCCTGAAGGAGAAGCTCTGGACGCGGACCGTGAGCCTGAGCTTGGCGTCCGTGAACTGCCTCAGGTACGGGGAGCCCACCAGGCCGCCGAAGACCTCCCAGAGAGCGGGCAGCTCCACCGGCAGCTTGGCCGTGCGCAGGAGGTACTCGAGGTTGCGCATGGCGTAGGGGATGCTCCTGAGGAAGTGCGCCTTCCTCTCGTAGAAGCCCCGCAGGCCGTAGGTCCCCAGGGCCTGCATGATGCGGATGAACACGTAGCCATGGAAGTGGCCGAGGAACTTCTCGCGGTCGAGCTTGATGAGCTCGCCTACCGCGTCCATGTAGCATGACAAGAGCCGCTCGCGCAGGGAGAAGGGCATGTCCGCCTTGGCGTCGTAGAGCAGAGAGGCGATGTCGTACTGCAGGGCGCCGCGGCGGCCGCCCTGGTAGTCGATGAAGAAGGGCCGGCCGTGCCGGACCATGATGTTCCGGGACTGGAAGTCGCGGTAGAGGAAGTAGTCCTGCTCCGCCTCGCAGAGGTAGTCGGCCAGCTTGTTGAAGTCCTCCTCCACGGCCTGCTCGTCGAAGCGGGACTTGGAGAGGGTCAGGAAGTAGTACTTGAAGTGGTTCAAGTCCCACACCATGGACTGCCGGTCGAACTTGGCGCGGGGGTAGCAGAGGGAGTAGTCGAGCTTCTTGCCCGCCGTGATCTGGAACTGCGGCAGGACGCGCACCGCGGCCTCATAGAGGGCCACGGTCTCCTCGGAGAAGCCGTTGCCCGTGCGGCCTTTGGAGAGGAACTCGAAGAGGTTGGTCTCGCCCAGGTCCTCCTCGAGGTAGATGCCGGCATTCGCGTCCTCGGCGTAGATCTCGGGCACGGGAAGGCCCATGGATTTGAACTGCTTGGAGAAGCCCAGGAACGCGGCGTTCTCCTTGGGGTCCGGGCCGTGCGCGCCGATGACCGTGCGCTTGGCGCTCACGATGCGGTGGTAACGGCGGGCCGAGCCGTCGCTCCTCAAGGCCGTGAAGCCCTCCACCTTCTCGCCGAACCGGCTGTGGAAGAGCTCCCTGAGGGAGGCTTCCAGCGTGGAGGTCGTCTCTGTCTTTTCCATGCACGACCATTGTACTCAATTCCGCCTGTCCTGCGCCGCGCCCGCGTTGCGGACCCGGCCCCAGCATGCTATTTTATCCCCCCGGCACGCCATGATCCTCGAACGCCTCTCGTCCTGGAAGCAGGGCCTCTCGCGCAACGTTGTGCTCCTCGGCGTGGTGAGCGGCCTGACCGACATCTCCAGCGAGATGCTCTATCCCATCCTTCCCCTTTTCCTGACAGGAGTCTTGAACGCGCCCATGAGCGTGGTGGGGCTCATCGAGGGCGTGGCCGAGGCCACGGCGAGCCTGCTCAAGGCGGGCGGGGGCTGGTGGTCGGACCATACCAGGAGGAGGAAGCCCTTCGCGGTCTGGGGCTACGGCATCTCCTCGTTGAGCAAGCCCCTCCTGGCCCTGGCCTCGACCTGGCACCTCGTGTTCCTGGCGCGCTTCCTGGACCGCACGGGCAAGGGCATCAGGAGCTCGGCGCGCGACGCCCTCATCGCGGACTCGACCGACCGGGCCCACTGGGGCAAGGCCTTCGGGTTCCACCGGGCCATGGACACCCTGGGAGCTGCCGTCGGGCCCCTGGTCGCCCTCTATCTATTGGAAGGCCGGCGCCTCAGCTACCAGAGCGTCTTCATCATCGCCTTCATCCCTGCTGTCCTGGGAGTCCTCGTGCTCTCGCTCCTGGTCCAGGAGCTCCGGCCCTTGGACGCCCCCGCCCTTCCAGACGGCGTCCAGGGCGCTCGGCCTCCGGCCTTGACCGCGCCACCCGCCCTATCCTCGGAGTTCAAGCGTTTCCTGGGCTCCTACGCGGTCTTCTGCCTGGGCAACTCGAGCGACGTCTTCATCCTGCTCAAGGCCAAGGACTCGGGCTTCTCCACCACCTCCATCATCCTCGCCTATGTGGGCTACAACATCGTCTACGCCCTGGCAGCCATGCCGGCAGGCTGGCTCTCGGACCATATCGGCAGGCGCAAGACCCTGGCGTGCGGCCTCCTGATCTTCTCCGGCGTGTACCTGGGCTTCGGCCTGGCCTCCTCGCTGAGCGCCCTGTGGCTGCTCTTCGCGGCCTACGGCCTCTACGCCGCGTTCACCGAGAACGTGGCCAAGGCCATGGTCGCAGACCTCAGCGTGTCCTCGAACCGCGGCACGGCCATGGGCGTGTTCCAGGGCTCGACCGGGGTCCTCGCCTTCGCCGCCAGCGGCATGGCAGGCCTGCTTTGGACGCACGTGTCGCCGTCCGCGCCTTTCATCCTCGCCGCGTGCTGCGGCCTGGCCTCTTGCGTCCTGGTCCTGGCCATGCCGTCCGGAAAACAGGAACCCTCATGTCCCGCCTGAAAGACCTCATGGCAGACCACTGCGAGCACTGCCCCGTGTGCAGCCGCACCAGGGAGCATCCCGGGTCCTGGTTCGCCAGGCTCGTGGAGTGGCACGGCACGTGGTGCCCTTTCAGGAAAGCGTGGAGGGAGCATTATGGCAGGTCTTCCCCGCACTCCCGGCCTTGAGCACGGAACAATAGACGGGAAATGTGTTATCATTGAGCCCGTGATTCCGGCCCGGGCCTCTCAGCCCTTCAAAGGCGCCGTCATCTTCCTCGCTTCGAGCCTCATCCTTTCCATCCTGCCTGTCGCCGGCCGGGCCCAGACCTGGGGCAAGGTCACGACCAATGGCTTTGGCAGCGCCGACAACAAGGTCCTCTCCGCGGGCACGACCTTCTACGACGGGGCGAACTCCTACGTCTACTACGGGACCTCCAACACCGCGACCGGGGCGCAAGTCTGGCGCTCCTCCACCGGGTTCGACTGGAACCAAGCCAACACCTCGGGGTTCGACGGCTTCGGCACGGACAACCGCGCCGTGTCCTGGCTGGCCTCCTTCGGGGGCGCATTGTTCGCGGGCGTGACCAAGCACCAGACCCAGGGCAGGGTCTACCGCAGCCCCACGGGCGCGGACCCCTGGACCCTGGTCTTCTCCTCGGCCACGACCCTCAGCCTGGACATGCGCGGAGTCGAGTCCCACGCGCTCTACGGCAGCAGGCTCTATATCGGGGTAAGCAACACCAACGGCGGCGAGCTCTGGCGCACCTCCACGGGCTCGGGGCTCGACCAGTGGACCCAGATCTCGACCACCGGGTTCGGGATCGGCGCCAGGAACATGGACGTCAATTCCATGCTCACGGTCGGGGCCACGCTCTACGTGGGCTTGGGGTCGCGCCTCCAGACCGGGCAGGGCCAGATCTGGCGCTCTACGGACGGCGTGGTCTTCACCCAGATCCTCGTGGCCTCGAACACCTTCAGCGCCAACACCTACTCCATCTCCGACATGGAGTACTTCAACGGCTACCTCTACGCCGCGGCGCACAACTCGGCCGGCGTCCAGCTCTGGCGCACGGCTGACCCGGTCAGCGGGCCGTGGACCCAGCTCTTCTCCTCGGACGGCAATGCCGCGGACCGCTTCTCCGCGGCCGGGCACTTCGCCATCGAGTCCCTGGCGACCTACGGAGGGTTCCTCTGGGCCGGCACCCTCGACTCCACGGCCCTGGACGGGACCAGGGTCTACCGGAGCACGGACGGCACGACCTTCGGCCTCTCCGGAGCCCCGGGATTCGGCACCGCGACCAATGTCGGGGCCTCGGACTTCGTGTCCACCGACACCTTCGTGTACGCGGGCATCCGCAACGACGCCGTGGGCGCCGCGGTCTGGCGCTCCTCGAGCGTGCTCCCGAGCCAGCCCTCCTTCTCCGGGACGGCGCTCGGAGTCTCGAGCATCGCCTGGACCTGGGCCTCCACGAGCAATGCCGCGGGCTACCGGCTCCTCAATTCCACCTCGGGCAACATCTCCGGGGACCTGAGCGCCGCCACCCTCTCCTTCAACGAGACCGCGATCTGGGGCACGACTCTCCTCTCCACGAACACGGCCTACACCCGCTACCTGGCCGCCTTCAACGAGCTGGGCGCCACGACCTCGACGGCCGTGACCCTGTACACCGCCTCCACCTCGCCCTACGGCAGCGCGTTCCACCAGGTCAACGGTTCCTCCCTGACCCTCACATGGACCCCCAACTCCAACCCGATCGGCACGACCTATGTCGTCTCCTACTGGATCACGGACGGGAGCACGGCCACGGTCACGGTCACGACCGAGACCGCGACCCTCACCCAGCTGGCGGGACTGACCACCTATTACTTCGCCATCCGCTCGGCCAACGGCAACAGCGTGTACAGCGGCTACGACGTGACCATCAACACCTGCACCCAGCCCGTGTACAGCGCCCAAGCCACCGTGACCCCCGGAGAGTCGCAGAGCATCTCCATCAACACCATGGCCGGCGTCCTGAACGTGTTCCTCCCGGCCGGGACCTTCGGCACCGTGGGCACGGACGTGACGGTCAGCGCCGCCGGGACCTTCCCGGCCCCTGACGGGACCATGACCGGCACGGCCGTTGGCGTGGAGATCCTGGTCTCCAACGGGCTCCAGCCGTCCGTCCCGGTCGAGCTCTCCATCCCGTACCGCGACGCGGACGTGGCCGGCCTGGACGTCAGCAGGCTCTTCATCGCGCGCTATGACGTCGAGCACCGCTCCTGGGTGCCGCTGCATTCCGGGGCAGGGGACCACCGCGTCTCAGCCCGCACGAACCACCTGTCCACCTTCCAGATCATGGCGTCGGTCCCGTCCTCCGGGTTCGACCAGACCAAGGTCTTCCCCAACCCGTGGCGGCCCTCCACGGGACAGACCTCCATGTCCTTCATCAACCTGCCCGTGGACGCCGAACTCTGGGTCTACACCTTCAGGGGCGAGGTCGTGGCCAAGCTCCGGGCCAACGGCGCGGGCATGGCCTCCTGGGACGGAAAGAACCAGTTCGGCCTGGCCGTGGGGAGCGGGGTCTACCTGGTCCACCTCAAGGGCAACGGGAACAAGAAGGTCATCAAGGCGGCCATCCAGCGATGATGCTCCTCGCGCAGGCCCTCCTGACCGGCCTCCTGGCCTCGTTGGCGGCAGCCGCGAACTTCGACCAGGGCGCCAAGGGGATCAACACGGGAGAGTTCCTCCAACTCGCGCCAGGCGCCAGGGCCGCTGCCATGGGCGAGGCCTACGCCGCGGCCGCGGACGAGGCCTCGGCGCTCTACTGGAATCCCGCGGCCCTCACGCGCATCAAGAGCCGCTCCGCCACCCTGATGCACGCCTCCTACGTGGCGGACAGCTACTTCGACTACGCGGCCGGGGCGCAGAACCTCGGGGACTGGGGGGCCCTCGGGCTCGGCGCCCAGTTCTTCTCCGCAGGCCCCATCCCCAGGACGGATGACGCGGGCGGGGACCTGGGCGAGTTCAGACCCTACGGCCTGGCCCTGTCCCTCGGCTACGCCAACACCTTCCGCGACATCGAATTGATGGACGACCTCAACGGAGTCTCGGTCGGGTTCTCGGCCAAGTTCGTCCGGGGAGCGATCCTGGACCACGATAACACGGCCGCCTTCGACATCGGCCTGCTGACCCCGGAGTACTTCGAGCGCCTCCGCGCCGCCTTCACCGTGACGAACCTCGGCCGCGGCCTCAAGTACGAGCGCGAGTACGCCCCTCTTCCCCTGGCCTTCAGGTTCGGGACCGCGTGGAAGCTGCTCCCAGGCTGGCGCGCGACCTGCGACATCGTCTTCCCCAGGCACAACAGGCTCTATCCGGCCCTGGGCACCGAGTACTCCTGGACCGTGAGCCCGGCCGTGAGCTTGTCCGGCCGCGCCGGGTTCAATGCCGTGTCCATCGGCGACATCGAGGGCTTCTCCAGCGTCTCCGCGGGCGTGGGCGCCGCGTTCCACGGCATGTCCGTGGACTACGCCTTCCTGCCCCTGGGCGGCCTCGGCCAGGCCCACCGCCTTTCCCTGACCTTCGATTTCTAGGTCCGGGCATCCGACCCCATGACCATCGGCGAACGGCTCGACTCCCTCCCGCTGCGGCCCTTCCATTGGAAGCTCGCGGCCGCCTCGGGCCTGGGCTGGCTCTTCGACGCCATGGACTCGGGCCTGGTCTCCTTCGTCCTGGCCGTGCTCGCCAAGGAGTGGGCCCTCGAGGCCCGGCAGATCGGCTGGGTGGGCTCCGTGGGCATGGCCGGCATGTTCTTCGGCGCCATCGCCTCAGGCATGCTCGCGGACCGCTACGGCCGCAAGAACCTCTTCATGGCGACCCTCGCCCTGTTCAGCGTGGCGACCGGGCTCTGCGGCCTGGCAGGAGGCCTGGCCTCCCTGCTGGTCCTGCGCTTCTGGGTGGGATTCGGCCTGGGCGGGGAACTTCCGGTGGCGAGCGCCCTGGTGAGCGAGTTCTCGCCCAAGAGCCACCGCGGCAAGCTGGTCGTGTTCCTGGAGAGCTTCTGGGCCCTGGGCTGGGCCGTGGCCGCGGTCGTGGCCTTCCTCCTCATCCCGAGGCTCGACCCGAGCATCGGGTGGCGGGCCGCCTTCTTCCTGGGCTCGCTGCCCGCGCTCTACACCCTCTACCTGCGCAGTTCCGTGCCCGAGTCCCCGCGCTTCCTCGCCAATGCCGGCCGGTGGGAGGAGGCCAAGGCCGTGGTCCGGCGGGTCGAGGAGGCCTGCGGCGAGCCCCACGCCGCGCTCGAGCCCTCCCCCGCCCAGGCTGCGGGAGCCTCCGTGACGCAGTCCTTCCTGGCCCTCTGGCTAGGAGAGAGCTTCAAGCGCACCCTCATGCTCTGGGTGCTGTGGTTCGTGATGGTCTACTCCTACTACGGCATCTTCATATGGCTGCCTTCCATCCTGGTCGCGGGCGGGCACACCGTGGTCAAGACCTTCGGCTACGTCCTCATCATCACCGCGGCCCAGATCCCGGGCTACTTCAGCGCGGCCCTGCTCGTGGACCGTTTCGGCAGGAAGCCCGTGCTCATCGCCTACATGCTGGGCTGCGCAGCCTCCTGCTGGGGCTTCGGGAGCCTCGCCGGGACTCCGGCCTCCATCATGGCCTGGGGGAGCCTGATCTCCTTCTTCAACCTCGGGGCCTGGGGCGTGGTCTACACCTACACCCCGGAGATCTACCCCACCGAGGTCCGCGCCACCGGGTGCGGCTGGGCCGTGGGCTTCGGCAGGGTGGGCGGGATCCTGGCGCCCTTCGTCGTGGGCGCCATCATGGGCATCAAGCGCCCGGACCTCGTGTTCGGCCACATGGCCGCCCTGGTGGTCCTGGGATTGGTCGTCGTGGCCCTGCTCGGGGAAGAGACCAAGGGCCGAAGCCTGGCCTAGGAGCCTGAGCAATCAGCGGCATGCCGCTGATTGCTCAGGCTCCTAGAGGTCGATCGTCAGGCCCGCCCGGCCCATGTCCACCTGCAGGTCCGAGCCGGCCTTGGCCGCCATGCGGCGCGCGTCGTCGAGCATGGCGTCCACGGCCTCGTCGGAACGGTCCTGGTTGAGGTGCCAGAGCAGGATCCTCTTGACCCCGGCCTCGAGCCCCAGCCGCACCGCGTCCGGCCAGGTGGAGTGCCCCCAGCCATGGGCGTACTTGTCGTACTCCTTGGGCAGGAACTCGGCGTCGTGCACCAGGACGTCCACCCCCCTCAGGAACCGCGCGTAGTCGCCGAACTCCATGCCGCCCGGGTGCTTGAAGCACAGCTCGTTGTCCGGAAAGAAGGCGAAGCTCTTCCTGCCCTCGTGAAGGATGAACCCGTAGCCGTTGTTGGGGTGAGAGATGGCCATGCTCGTGACGCACAGGTCCGCGACCTCGATCTCAGAGGGGCACTCCTCCTTGAAGACCAGGTGCGCCGCCACCTCGGCCAGGTCCACGGGGAAGAAGGGCGCTCGCATGGTCTTCTGGAGGAAGACCTTGACCGACTGCTGGGCGTGCCTGCACCCGTGGAAGACGAGGGAGGAGTCCTTGCGATAGAGGGGCTTGAAGAACGGGAAGCCCAGCAGGTGGTCCCAGTGCGCGTGGCTGAGCAGGATGTGGGACTTGCGCCTCTTGCGCGCCACGAGCTGGTTGCCCAGAGGCCGGATCCCGTTGCCGCCGTCGAAGATGATGGTCTCGCCCTTGGAGGTCTCGACCTCCACGCAGGTGGTGTCCCCGCCGTAGCGGACATACTCCGGCCCGGAAACCGGCACGGACCCTCGCGCGCCCCAGACCGTGATCTTCATAGTCCCCTTGTATGATATCCCCCCAGGCCTGTCAACGGAGCCTCAGAGGTCCACGGCCCAGCCGTCCCCGCGTTCGCGGGCGGCGGATTCCAGGGCTTTGAGGAACGAGGAGCGCAGGGCGTCGCTCATGAGCGCCTTCTGGACCGGGCCCAGGCCCAGGAACGCGCCGAGCGCGGCGCGGAGGAAGGCCTGGCTCACGCTGGCCGGGTCGCCGAAGAGCTGGTGCTGCAGGGTCCCCCGCTCCAGGGCCGAGAGGATCACCTTGCGGAACGTGGTCTCCGGGTGGAGCACCCTGGCCTTGCGCGGCACCAGGCGCACGCAGGCCTTGGCGCACTTGACCGCGCAGACCCCGCAGCCGAGGCAGAGCCCCTCGTCCACCTCCACGCTCCCGCGGCCGGGCTTTCCAGACGGCTCCGTCGGCCCGGGCACCGGCCGCATGGCGTCGACCGGGCACGCCTTGACGCAAGCCCCGCACCCGGCGCAGGCCGCGGCGTCTACGGACGCGATGAAGCTCGAGGTCACCACGGCGTTGGGGTAGCCGTGCGTGCTGATGCCCTTGAGCGCCAGGCAGCAGCACTTGCAGCAGTGGCAGATGAAGGTGACGCCCTTCTGCACGTTGTCCGCGTTGAGGACCAGGCCCAGCTCCTTGGAGCGGGCCAGGCTGTCGAGGACCTCGCCCGTGGACGCAGAGCGCGCGAGCCCGCGCCGGACCAGATAGTCCGCGGCGTAGCCGAAGGAGGTGCAGACCCCCAAGGGAGCGGTGCAGGGCTCCTCTCCCAGGTGCCGGGCCTTGTGCCTGCAGGCGCAGACGCCGAAGGCCGCCTTGCCCGAGGACTCCGCGATGGCCGCGGCCTTCTCGTAGTCGAGCACCTCCATGGCGTGGTCAGGCGCCACCGTGCCCTCGTGCGGCAGGGCCCGCATGGCGCCCACCCGCTCCCCCTTGCCGAAGTTGGCGGAGTAGAAGGGCCCGCCGTCCTCCATATACTCGTGAAAGAGCCTGGCCATCTTCTTGACGTCCGGCGTCCCGGACTCCGACGCGGCGGCGCCCGCCCTCATCATGGTGAACTCGAAGAACCCGATGACCATGGGAGAAGGCACGTAGTAGGACTCTCCCTTCATCAGGAGGTCCACCACCAGGCCTTTCACCGCCATGGCCTCGAGCAGGGTCCGGGTCTTGGACTCGGGAAGGCCGGCGGACCGGGAGATCGCAGACGCCGTGGAGGCGAAGGAGGGCATGCGGATGAGAAGGTCAGCCTCCTCCTCGGTGTAGAGGCTCTTGAGGATCTCCCTCAGAGTCTCGTTCCAGGGCGCGCGGCAGACCAGGGTGTCGATCTTGGAGCCGAGCTCCCGGTAGAGGTCCTTGCCTGCCAGGTGTCCCATCAGAAGCCCGCGGGTCCCGTGTGGCTGGAGGATGCCCGGACCGGGATGCGCACCTTGCGGACCCCGTGGACCGGGACCGCGCCGGAGGAGGCGCTTCCACGGACCCTGGTGGTGCCGCCATAGGGAGCGTCGGGAGAGCCGAGGAACACGAGCACCATGGAGCCCGGCTCTGCCCGCATGACCTTGGCCACGGCCGTGAAGCCCCCCCTCGAGGAGGCGCCGGGCACCTGGTCCTCGTTGGTCCAGGAGATCGCCATCGAGCAGTTCCCCTCGTAGCAGGTGATGCCCCAGCCCGGTCTCGTGACCTCCCAGACCACGAACTTGCCCGGGCAGAGGTCAGGCTGGGTCCGGCACTCGGTCCAGGTCACAGGGGAGGCTTGTCTCTGCCAGACCGAGAGGAAGCGCTGCTCCGCGCGCTCCTCCCAGAAGGACTCCACGATGCGGCCGGGGTCCCAGGCAGCGGCCCCGAAGACCGCCGCGCACACCAGGAAGAATCCGGCCAGGAAGAGGCGGGCGCTGCGGGCACGGACACCGCTGGAGGTCACCCTGTCATTATATCAAACAGGGCTCTCCGCCCTGCGCGGTCAACCGCAGCAGTCGCGATGCTGGCGCGGCGCGGAAGCATCCTTGACCGGGGCCGGGACCAGAGCCGTCTTCTGCCAGCCGAGCTTGACCAGGATGTCCTCCATGAGGCACCACTTCGTGAACGAGGACTGGATCAAGTTGGCGCCCACGAACGCGGTGAACCACAGGAACTTCGGGCTCACCCAGACGGACAGGCCGAGGCTGACCAGGATGAAGGTCCCGGCGATGAGGCGGATCGTATGTTCGAGTGTCATGTCATTCCCTCCGTCCTTAAGATACCGGAGTACTGCGAAGGATTCAAGCCTCCTCCCGGCGCTTGAGCAGGAAATAGAGGACAGGGACGGCAGTGCGCGACAGGAGCGTGGAAGCCACCTCGCCTGCCATGAGCGAGACCGCCAGGCCCTGGAAGATGGGGTCGAAGAGGATGACCCCGGCTCCGCACACCACGGCCGCCGCGGTCAGGAGCATCGGCCGGAAGCGCACGGCTCCCGCGTCCACCACGGCCTCCTCCAGGGACATCCCCTCGGAACGCCTCAGCTCGATGAAGTCCACCAGGATGATGGAGTTGCGCACCACGATGCCCGCGCCCGCGATGAAGCCGATCATGGAGGTCGCGGTGAAGAAGGCGCCCATCAGCCAGTGGCCGGGCAGGATGCCGACCAGGGTGAGCGGGATGGGCGCCATGATGACCAGGGGGACCGTGAAGGACTTGAACCAGCCCACCACCAGGACGTAGATGAGGACCAGGACCAGGGCGAAGGCCACGCCGAGGTCGCGGAAGACCTCGTGCGTGATCTGCCACTCCCCGTCCCACTTGAGGGCGTACTCGGTCGAGCTCGAGGGCTGGCTGGCGAAGTACTGCTTCATGTCCAGGCCCATGGACGCGGCGAGTCCGGCCACCTTGCCCTTGAGGGCCAGGATGGCGTAGACCGGGCTCTCCTGCCTGCCAGCGACGTCTGCGATGACGTAGCTGACCTGGAGGAGGTTCTTGCGATGCACGGGCGCTTCCTCGCTGAGCCGCTGGGTCCTGGTCAGGCTGGACACCGGGATGGGCGTGCCGTTGCGCGAGACCAGGGTCATGCGCCTGACCGCGTCGAGGCCCTTGCGGTCCGCCGGGGCCAGCCTCAGCCTGATGCCCACGGGCTCGGGCTCGCCCTCCACGTGGGCGAGGTCCACGGTCCTGCCGTCCAGGGCCAGGGCCACGGCCTCGGCTACTTCGGCCGGCGGGATGGAGTTGAGCGTGGCTTTCTGGCGGTCCACCACCAGGCGCTCGAGCGGGGACGCGTCCGGGACGTAGGTGTCCACGTCCACGATGTCCGGTGTCTCGGCCAGGAGCTTGCGCAGGGCCCTCGCGAACTCGGCCCTCTTCTCCCCGTCCGGGCCGTAGATCTCGAAGACCAAGGTCGAGAGCACCGGAGGCCCGGGCGGGACCTCGGCCACCTGGACCCGCGCCCCGTACCTCCGGGCGATCTCGGAGACCGGGCCGCGCACGTCCTTGGCGATGGCGTGGCTCTGCCGCTTGCGCTCGCGCCTGGGCAGGAGGTTCACGATGAGGTCCGCCTGATGGGGCCTGGTCCTCAGGAAGTAGTGCCGCACGAGCCCGTTGAAGTTGTAGGGCGCGGCCGTGCCCACGTACGCCGTGGTCTGGCGCACCTCGGGCACGAGAGCCAGGGCGTCGGCGAGCTCGGCCGAGGCCTTCCGCGTGACCTCCAGGCCCGTGCCTTCCGGCATGTTGAGCACGATCTCGAACTCGTCCTTGTTGTCGAAGGGCAGCATCTTGACCGTGACGAGCTTGAGGAAGACCAGGCCCATGGAGCCCAGGAGCAGGAGCAGCATGACCGCGAAGTACCCGAGCCGGACCTTGGGCCGCTCCAGGACCGCGCGCATGAACCCGCGGTAGACCCGGTCGAGCTTGGACTCCTCGTGCGCGCCCGCGGCGCGGCGGGGCTTCCAGAAGTCGAGGATGTGGGCGAAGGCCCACGGCGAGACGATGAAGGCGATGGCCACCGAGAAGAGCATGGCCATGGACGCCCCGACCGGGATGGGCCTCATGTAGGGGCCCATGAGGCCGCTCACGAAGGCCATGGGCAGGATGGCCGCGATCACGGCCCAGGTGGCCAGGAGGGTGGGGTTGCCCACCTCGGCCACGGCGTCCACGGAGAGCTTCCAGATGGAGCGGCCGTCGCGCAGGGTGTAGTGGCGGTGGATGTTCTCCACCACCACGATGGCGTCGTCGACCAGGATGCCGATGGAGAAGATCAGCGCGAAGAGCGTGATGCGGTTCAAGGTGTAGCCCGCCAGGAGGTACACCAGCAGGGTCAGGCCCAAGGTCACGGGGATGGCCACCAGCACCACCGCGGCCTCGCGCACGCCCAGGGCCAGGGCGATGAGGAGCGTGACCGACAGGGTGGCCAGGCCCATGTGGAAGAGGAGCTCGTCGGACTTCTCCTTGGCGGTCTGGCCGTAGTTGCGGGTCACGGTGAGGCGCGTCCCCTCGGGCAGGGCCGAGCCGCGGAGGAGCTCCACCCTCTTGAGGGCCGCGGCCGCGACCGTGGTGGCGTTGGAGCCCCTCCTCTTCGAGACGGCCACCGTCACCGCGGGGTAGGAGCCGGAGAGGCCGCCTCCGTGCGCCCGGCCGGGCACGAGGAAGGCATCGGCCTCGTCCTCGTCCGGCCCGTCCGTCACCTTGGCCACGTCGCCGAGCATCACGGGCCTGCCGCCGTAGACGCCCACGACCACGGCCTTCAAGTCCCGGCTGGACCTGATGAAGGCGTCGGTCTCGACCGCCACGGCCCTGCCCCCGGCGTTGTAGTGCCCGGCGGGCAGGCGCTTGTTGGAGGCCGCGATGACCCCGGCCACCCCTGCCGGGGTCAAGCCGCGCTGGGTCAGGCCGGCCGGGTCGAAGTGCACGAGGAACTGCCTGCGGTGCCCGCCGATGAGCGCGGTCTCGGACACATCTTCTACCCCGCTGATCTCGTCGCGCAGGACCGCGGCCGCGCGCCTGAGGGCCTGCTGAGGGACCGTGTCGGACCAGAGGGTGAGAGAGAGGATGGGCACGTCGTCGATGGTGCGCGGCTTGACCAGGATGTGGGCCGCGCCCTGGGCCAGCAGGTCCTGATTGGAGAAGGTCTTGGTGTAGACCCTGGTCATGGCCTCGTCCGGGTTGGTCCCGACCTTGAAGCGCACGATGAAGAGCGCGCCGTTGGTCTCCGAGGTGGAGTAGACGTACTCGACCCCGGGGATCTCCCAGAGCTTGCGCTCCCCCACGCTCACGATGCGCTCCTCGACCTCGCGGGCGCTCGCGCCGGGGAACGGCACGAAGACGTCGAAGATGGGCACGCTGATCTGGGGTTCTTCCTCGCGCGCCAGGCGCAGGGTCGCGATGCCGCCCACGAGGAGGGAGGCGAGCACGACCAGGGCGGTGAGCTTGGACTGGATGAAGGTCTCGGCCATGCGGCCGGCCAGGCCCAGGCGCGGGTGAGGGGTGTTCTGGCTCATGGCGCGGCCTCCAGGGTCTTCTCGAGCTCGAGCACGGCGCGCTCGTCGAAGGCTCCGCCGGCCAGCCTCAGGCGCGCCCAGGCGCTGCGCAAGCCGTGCAGGGTCTCGAGGTAGCCTGCGTGCGCCCGGCCCAGGCCCTCCTCCGCCCTAAGCACCTCGAGCACGCTCTGCCTGCCCTGCCGATAGAGGGGCTTGAAGAGCTTCAAGGACTCGGCAGCCCGTTCGAGCGTCTCCTTGACCAGGGGAAGGCTCTGCCGGGCGGCCTCGAAACCCTGCTCGGCCTCGAGCACCTCGAGCCTCACCTCGTCCTCGGCGTCGGAGCGGTTGGCGCGGGCGGCCTCGACCCTGGCGCGCGCCCTGGCGCGCCTTGGGAGGTAGCCCGCGTCGCCGAAAGGGAGGTTCAAGCGCACGCCCATCATGGCATCCGCCGCGTGCGAGCCGAAATCCTCGGTGTGGTCGGCCACCGCGGCGAAGGCGTCGACCTTGGGAGCGATGCTCCAATCAGCCATGCTGCGTCCGACCTTGGCCAGCTCCTCCTCCAGGCCTGCCTGCCGGATCTCGGAGCGTTCCCTGAGCGCGGAGGACACGAGGTCCCCTTCGAGGGGCAGGTCCCCCTCCTTGACGGTCAGGCTGCCCTTGAGCCGGCCGGCCTCGGCCCGGACGCCGGTGAGCACGGCCAGGCGGCTCACCGCTGCCTTCAAACCGGCCTCCAAGCGCGCCTTCCTCGCCTTGAAGCTCCCCAGTACCGCGAGCGCGGCCTGGTGATCCGAGCCCAGCACCACCCCGCTCTCAGCCAGGCGCCTGGCCGTGTCCATCTCCACCGAGGCGGAGCGGATGCGCTCCTCCACGGACCTGAGGAGTTCGGACTGGAGCAGGACCGCCAGGAAGGCCTCGGAGGCCTGATAGCGGACCGCCTGAAAAGCCCGTGTCTCGCGGGAGCGCGCCAGGTCCACGGCCAAGGAACCCAGCTCCTGGCCGTGCGACAGCTCGAACCCGGTGAAGAGCGGCACTCCGAGCTCCAGGGAGCTGCGGATGTCGTTGCGCGGCCTGGGGTTGTTCAAGCTCTCGACCGCGAAATCGGACTGGCGGAAACCCCTCTGCTGGAGGAGCGTGCCGAAAGCGTAGACCGGGTCATTGCCGCGCGTGAATCCTGTCTTGGCGGCCAGGCTCGGGAGCCTCCGCGACTTGGCCTCGGTCAGGCCTTCTTCGGCCTCGTGCACCATGGCTTTGCTGCCAACGAGCTTGGGACTGCGGCGCACCGCAGCCTCCACCACCCTGGACAGGCTCTGGCCCGGCTCATGCCCATCGGTCTGCGCCCTGGCCGGGAGCGCTGGAGCAGAGAGTAGGAACAGGCAAAAAACGATCCTCTTCATGATCTTCCTCATAAATAACGGATGACTCAGGACAGCACAGGGATTCTACATAAACCCATGCCTATGGTTCAGCCCAGGGCGATGAGCAGCCCCAAGGCAGCGCCATAGAGCGTGCTGATTACAGGGTTGGACGTGATGGGACAGGCGCCGGTCGCGCACCCGATGAGCTTGTAGTACCCGAACCCGGCAATGCCTCCGAGCCCGGCTCCGACGAGTATCTTGATGGTCATTTCAGCCTCCTCTTTTGCGATGCAGAGCCGCTGAAAAGGATTCCAACCCCAAAGACGGCATATGCTATCTTACCCTGGCTCAGGCAGGAACAGCCATGTCTCGCCTCATCGCAGCAGCCATTGCAGCGTGCCTAGGGCTCGTGCTTCCGAGCTCGACCTGGGCCTGGGGCCCCGCAGGCCACGCGAAGGTCTGCCTGTCAGCCCTGGAGCTCCTGTCCAAGCGCAGGCACCCCCTGGCCCAGTTCCTCTCAGCCAATGCCCCCCTTCTGAAGGAGCTCTCGGTCCTGCCTGATTCCCAAGGCAAGGCCAGGAGCCCTCAGGAAGAGCCCCTGCACCGCTTCGAAGTGGACGCGTTCATGTCAGCGCCTAAGAGCCCGAGCTCCATCTCCCTCCTGCCCAAAGGCGAGTACCGCGAGGTCCGGCAGACCTACTGGACGCTGTTGAACTCCAATGCGGAGAAGGTCAGGGCCGCGATCCCGGGCCAACCCCTCCTCCCTGAGCTTCGCGGGACCGCGCCCTGGCGCGTCCTCCAGCTGCACCGCCTGGCTGTGGCGAGCCTCAAGGCAGGAGACCCTGGCTCAGCCCTCCGAGCTCTTGCAGGAGTGGGGCATCACGTGGCCGACCTCTCGGAACCGCTCGAGACCGCCATGCCCAGGCTCGGCGGGCATCCGGCAGCTCCCGTGCACGGCGCGCAGCTCGCGTTCGAGACCTTCGTGGCAGGGGCTGCTTCGGAACGCGAGGTGAGGTCCCAGGCTGAGACCCTCCTCGGAGGCAAGGCCCTCAAGCCCGTAGCCCAGACCGCGCTCCTGACCGAACTCTTCAGCCTGGTCCAGTCCGGCTATCCCCTCATTGAGCCCATGCTGGCTGCCTTCTCCCAGAAATGCCTGGCCAACCGGGAGGGCTTCCCGGGCGCGTGCGCGCCTGCGGCAGGCAGCGGGCCCGTGTTCATCCCGGACCCGGTGGCCTCGGGCCTGAGCCGTGCCGCTCTGGACATCCCGGAGGGGCGGACGAGCAGGAAGACCACGGCGGTCCAGGCAGTGGAGAAGCGCATGGCAGAAGCCTCCGCCCTCCTGGCCAGGCTCTGGGCCTCAGCCTACCTCGAGGCCGGCAGTCCGGACCTCTCCAGACGCTTCGTCACGGCCGAAGACCCAGGCCTGGGCAAGGCCTACCCTGACCCGGACTATCTCCCTGACCCGGGCGCGGCCCCTACGGACCCCGGACCCCTGCCCCCTGAGACCATCACCCCGGTCGCGAGCATCATGGCCGACACCCGCGGCCACGACGACAAGGTCCTATGCGCGGCAGGCAAGGTCTCGGTCCTCTTCCAGAAGACCTCGCGCAAGGGGAACTCCTACTTCACCTTCTTCCTCTCGGACGGCCCTGCCAAGGTCAAGGTCTTCTCCTTCGGCAGGCCCACGGTGAAAGAAGGAGAGGAGGTCGAGGCTTGCGGCCGCTTCTCCTACGAGAAGCGCGTGAGCGGCAGGCTCTTCTTCAACCAGGTCTCGGCTGAGCGCATCCTCAAGGGCCCTGCCATGCGCTCCGGAGCAGTCCAGCTCACCCCGGACGGCGTGCTCCCGGTGAAGGACTGATCCGGGCTCCTTGCTCCGACCCCCCGGGATTTGCTATCTTTGTTGTGCGGGGTGGAGCAGCCCGGTAGCTCGCAAGGCTCATAACCTTGAGGTCGCTGGTTCAAATCCAGCCCCCGCAACGCTTTCGTTTTCGAACCTGAGACGAGAAATGTCAGGCCGGAACCCCCGAGAGGGGGTTTTGTGTTTCCGGCCTCCCTGACGACATACGCCTCGCATCCTCCGAGGCGAGCTGCCTTGGGCCCATCATCTTGAGGATCTCCCTTGCCCCGCCCAAGCCTCCGACAAGCCTCTGATCCGGTGATTCACGACAGATGCGTCGATGTCCATCGTCCCACGCGGGGAGCCGTATGCGATGGCCGCAGCCGCTCCCCCGAGAACGATGACGGAATGTCGAGGATAGGCCGAGATTTTGGTCCCTGTTTTTTCAGTTCGGGTATCGCTATAGCGATAGTGTCATCGATATTTCGATAGCCGATCGTGCTTCGTTTAGCCCGCGAATATCGATTATAAGCGATTAATTGATGTTTTATTGTATATTAAATAGACCTTGCAAATTAAACGTTATCGCATTATACTATCCATATATGGATATTATTATCTGTATATTGATATGACTGAGCAAACCCAAACCCTGCGATTCAACATAGGCGCACAGATCCGTAAATTGCGCCAGAAACGCCGTTGGTCGCAAACACGGCTAGCCACGTTGCTCGGGATTTCTCAAAACTACCTCTCACTGCTTGAACGCGGACGAGGATCCTTCACTGCCGAGCAGTTGCTCACCATCCTCAGACATTTCAATGTGCCGATAGACTACTTCTCCCCGAATAAGCCCCCCTCTCGAGTAGAAGATCAAATCCAGAACGCGCTCGCCCGAGAGGGCGCGAGTCATCTTGTCGAGAGCAGCGAATTGCTTCCTTCGGAAAGTCTCAAGGGGGCTTCGAACACTATCCGAGAAGCCCTTGTGTCTGCCGAATCGTCCCGCCAGATTACCGCTATCGCCCCGATCATCGCGACCCACGCCGGCCGGCTCAACCTGAACCGACTGCATAACGAGTTTATAACACTCGGTTTGGAGAATCGCTTGCGGTGGGCCATCGACAACACGCTCGAGGCATTGAAGCTGGAGTCTTCCCAGGCTCTCCCCCGCGAGTGGCGACTGAAGTATCGCCGGGCCTCGACAATCATCGAAGCTTACTTTGCGCCATGGCGCATACTCGCTCGGCCCACGATCAACCCCGAGCAGCCGCAAGCTTCCGATGTCCTTGACCCTGACATCACCAGCACCGAATCTCTCGACCAGGTCAGGACCGAATTGTCCCCCATATCGAAACGCTGGGGGATCGTGACGCGCATCGAGGCAGACGACTTCGCGCAGGCGCTTAAGGCAGCCCGTGGCACTGATTAGAGAATTCCTTTCAGAGATCGACGCGCGCTGGAAGCCCCTCGGGGGAGAGCCGATTACTCTCCAAACAATCGGCTCGGCGGCGCTGATGCTTCAATGCGACTATGCGCGAGGCACCAAAGACGGAGATATCCTTGGTTCGGCGACCCTCGGGCAAGCGGCTGAAGACCAGCTTCTTTCCCTCGCAGGCAAAGGGGCGGATATCTTCGCGCAGTTCCGGATCTATGTAGATATAGTCAGGAGCGCCATCCTGTTCGCTCCGCAGACGCTCATCTTTCACCCGGTCTCGGACTTGAAGCTGCGCAACTTCTCGATCGAGGCTCTCGACGCAACAGATGTCGCGGTGAGCAAGCTCAAACGCTTCAAGCCCGATGACATTGCCGATATCCGAGAGATGGCTAAGCGAGGCTTCATCGAGCACAAGAGGCTGATTTCCCGATTCGAAGCCGCCATGGACTTCTTGTCGACATCCGCGCAGGCCGAGGATTTCCCGCGCTACATCAGCAAGCTCCGCATCGTCGAGCGGGACATCCTGGGCGTTCCGCCGGCCGATATCGAACTCCCCCTCTGGATGCAGGACTGACAGTCCCGTCTTCTGCTTCCGCCCGAAGGTTATGGACGACATCATCGGCACCCGAGCTCCAAGGTTCGCCGACAACCTTGAGGTCGCTGGTTCAATTTCAGCCCCCCCTCAGCAGCAGCCGCCTCCTCCTTTGACCCTGGTTTGACCCCACACGAGTACAATAGAGGGGTCAAGGCGCATCCATGCCGACGACCGCACTCGTGATCCTCGGCGCGTGGCTGGGAGGGGACTCGGTGTTCAGGCATGGCGTCGGCCGCGACAGCGCGACGGGACATGGCGAATCCGGAGGAGAGACACGATGAAAGCGACAGACCAGCTGAAAGCGGAGCACGAGGGCATCCTGCTGATGCTCAGCATCCTGGACAAGGTCTGCGAAAGGCTCGAGACGAAAAGCAAGCCCGCGGAACGCGAGCTCGAACGGATCGTGGAGTTCCTCCAGGTCTTCGCGGACAAGTGCCACCACGGCAAGGAGGAAGGGATCCTATTCCCGGCCTTGGTCCAGGCCGGACTGCCCGGCGACTCCGGTCCCATCGCGGTCATGCTCTCCGAGCATGACCAGGGCAGGAGACACATCCGGGGCCTGGCCGGCGCTGTCCAGCGCTACGGCGCAGGGCAGGAGTCGGCCATCGCGGGCATCGTCGGCCACAGCCGCCGCTACATCGCGCTGTTGAGCCTGCACATCATGAAGGAGAACGACGTCCTCTTCCCCATGGCGGACCAGCTGCTCGGCGACCAGGGGCAGGAGGAGCTCCTCGCGCGATTCGACATGCTGGAGACCGAGCGGATCGGGCCAGGCAGGCATGACCGGTTCCACGACCTGCTCGAGGAGCTGGAGCTGGCCTATCTTCCCGAGCCCGTCCGCTCAGGCGGCAGCAAGGCGCGGGAAGCGCGCGCCATGCGCTAGCCACCGTTTTCGAACCTGCGACGAGAAATGGCAGGCCGGAACCCCCGAGAGGGGGTTTTGTGTTTCCAGAGCCGGCGAAGATTCCGCTTGACAACTCCGCGGGTCCTGTGCTATCATGATGCCAGTAACGATTTCACTTTCGAACCTGAGACGAGAAATGTCAGGCCGGAACCCCCGAGAGGGGGTTTTGTGTTTTAGAGGAGGCAGGCCCATGTCCCGCGTCTTCCTGTCCGCAGCCCTTCTCGCGTGCGCTTCCCTGTCGAGCTCCCCCCTCCTGGCCCAGAAAGGGCCGGATGCCGCCTTCCGCGAGCTCGACGCGGAGGAGAAAGAAGCCAACAAGGCGCCCAAGACCACGGGCAACAAGACCTTCGACGCCTTCTCGCAGTCCTACGAAGACGGCTGGACCAAGCTCTCGGCAGCCATGGAGGCGATGTACCGGGAGCAGGACCGGCAGATCGTGGAAGCCCAGCGGAAGCTCCAGCAGCAGGTCCATCAGAAGTGGACCGAGTTCCACCCCTCCACGAACAAGACCTGGGTGGACTACAGCCCCAAGGCCGGCGCCATGAGCAAGGTGGACTTCGAGAAGGGCGAGGTCGAAGTCGAAGTCCTCGTGCCCGTGGAGGAGGTGGCGCCCAAGAAGAAGACCGCTGATTTCTCCGAACTCGACGAGAAAGAGCAAGCGAAGCTCAAGGCCCTGGCCGAAGGCAAGCTCAAGGCCCAGACCAGGAAGATGGTCGCGGAGAAGGAGCAGGGCAAGGCTGAGGTCCTCAAGGACCAACTCCAGACCCCTGAGGGTAAGCCGGTCACGGAGAAGAACGCGGACAAGTTCGTCAAAGAGGTCGTGGCCCCGAAGATGACCGTCGAGGAGAAGCCCGTGGTGGCGGAGGACGGCAAGCCGCGGCTCAAGGTGAAGGTGAAGATCGGCCTGGTCCCGGACCACCTCAAGGTCAGGGCCAAGCGCTACTCCTCACAGGTCCATGCCGCGGCCGAGCGATACGGCCTCGACCCGGCCCTCATCTACGCGCTCATGCACACCGAGTCCGAGTTCAACCCCAAGGCGCGCTCCGTGGCAGGCGCGTTCGGGCTCATGCAGATCGTGCCCCGGACCGCGGGCGTGGAGGCGTACAAGTTCCTCTACAACCAGGAGAAGCTCGTCACCCCGGAATATCTCTTCGAACCGGACAACAACATCGCGCTGGGCACGGCCTACCTGCACATGCTCCACACCCGGCACTACGGCAAGGTCCAGGACCCGGACAACCGCCGGAGCCTGAGCATCGCGGCCTACAACTGCGGGCCCGGCAACGTCAGGAAGCTGATCACCAACAAGCACCCGGTGGACGGCGTGCCCAACGCCGAGGTGGTCCGCCTCATCACCACCCTGGCGCCCAAGGAGACCCAGGCCTACGTGCCCAGGGTCGAGGGCCGCATGGGATCCTACCGGGGGCTCTGAGGCTTCAGAACTCGCGGAGGACCTCGTCGGCCCCGCGCCGCATCTCGTACCAGTAGGAGAGCCCGGCCTCCCTTTTGTCTTTGCCGAAGGAATCCACCCACCGCGAGAGCTCCGCGTCCTTGTTGCCCTCCACGTCGCGCAGCCGCGCCAGGGCGGAGGCGACGAAATCGCAGTTGCGCTCGCTCTCCCAGAAGACCGCGGCGTTGCGGCTGTGGATGCGCGCGGCCGTCATGGCGGCGGACCGGACGTACTCGTCCTTGAGGCCGTAGAGCGAGCCCACGATGTCCGGGATCATGTCCTCTGCCCAGCCGCGATGGAAGCGGCACATCCCGAGGTTGTCGCAGAGGAGCTCCTTCTTCATGCGCTCCGCGCACTTGCGACCGAGCTCGCGTGGCGGCAGGTACTCGCCCTCGTAGAAGAAGTAGTACTTGCCCATCATGGCCATGGGGGCCAGGGCTCCGGGCACCCAATACTGGTTGGGCGTCATCCACCCGCTGCGTGCGTTGGCGTTGTAGACGAAGGCGTCGAGAATCCTGCGGTCCTTGGACCGGGCCAGGGACCGCGCAAGCTTGCGAGCCCCGCGGCGCAGGTCGAGCAGGCCCCTGCGCGCCATCATGGAATCGAGGAGCTCGACCCCCAGGTCCGCGTTGGCCATGGAGTCCGTCTCCACCGAGAAGCCCTTGGGAGAGAAGCGCGGCGTCCCCTTCACCCCGAGGTCCGCGGGGGCGAGCCACCCCTCGGAGAGGCACTCCATGAGCCAGGCCGTGACGCAGCCGGCCGAGATGGCGTCGAGGCCGTAGACCGAGGCCCGCTCGTTGAGCTTCTCGGCCGCGCGCTGGTCGAAGATGCCGCTCAAGGGGCCCATGGTCTGGTAGGGCTCGTAATCCTTCTTGAACTCCTTGTTGAGCTTCTTGCAGACCGCGACGCAGGGCTCGCCGCAGGTGGCGGCCTGCTTCTTGCCGATGGTCTCCTCGTTGAACTGCTTGAGGTAGTGTTCCAGCACGAGCTTCCGGTGGAGCTCCACCCGCTCGGCCTCGTCGAAGCGGATGCTCCGGTAGTTGAAGGAGAGCATCCGGCCCTTCAGGGTCGCGAAGTTGACGCCGAAGGTGCCGCCGGTCTTGATGTCGTCCTTGAAGCGGTACTTGGCCGTGGACGCGATGTCCTTGGCGGCCAGGGACATCCGGTAGCGCTGGTGGAACCACTGGTCAGCCACCTTGCGATCGCGGAAGTCCTCGTCCACCACGGTCCCGCCGTAGACCACGGCCGCGATGCCGTGGGCCTGGAGGAGCTGGGAGCCCAAGCCCCCCCGCCCGGCCCAGCAGTCCACCAGGGAGAGCTTGCCGCCCTTGCAGGGAGAGGAAGCGATGGCCCCGAAGTCCGTCTCGCGGGCCGCGGGCCCCACGGCCATGACGCGGAAGTCGCCCGAGTAGCGGCCTCCGTAGCGCTCGAGCGCGTGCTCCATCATGGAGAAGACCCCTCCCCTTCCCCTGGACCAGACTCCGTCGAGGTCCACGGGAGAGAGCAGGACCTCGACCTGCTCGCCGTGGACGCGGTTGAGGAAGAGGATCGAAGGCACGGGCGCCCGGCCCAGCACGGAGACCATGTCCAGGCCCAGGTTGTCGAAGACCAAGCCCGCCCCGCCCATCGAGGAGACGTAGAAGTTGTGCCAGCACGCGGAGTAGCCCACGAAGAAAAGGCGGTTGGAGCCCGGCAGGATGGAGCCTGCGAGCAGGCCCGTGCCGATGTTGAAGCTCCCCTGGTTGGCGGCCAGGTGCAGGCCGAGGTCGATGGGGCCGAAGAAGTCGCCCACGCGGTAGCGCTGGAGGCGGTAGTAGGCGGTCCCGGCGTCGATGAAGAGGGTCTTGAGATCGTGTCCCATAAGCCCGCACATCATACCACACGGGGGCCGGCCCCGGCATCTCCGGCGAACGCCCGTTGCGAGGACTTGGCTTCAAGCCCCAGGCCGCGGTGTGCTACAATCACAACGGCGTCCCCAGGGACGCCCAGGAGGCGACGATGATTCCCGCGCGATGGACCGTCTTGGGATTGGCCTTGGGAGCGCTCTCAGCCGCAGGCTGCAGCGGCGGAGGCTGCGGAGCGCCGCCTGTGTCGGTCCAGCAGAGCCAGCAGCAGGGGCAGGGCCAGCAACAAAGCCAGCAGCAAGACCAGCAGCAAGGCCAGCTGGGGCAGCCGGAGCAGCGCCTCCAGCCTGTCGAGCCCAGCAGCGGGACCCCCAAGGCGGGACCCATCTCGCCCTGAGCCGGGAGGGAGGACTCCCGACGGAGGCCATGCCATGCCCACCCTGTTGAGGCTCAAAGTGCATCCGGACTCCAGGGAGAACCGCGTCCAGCGGGTCTCGGCCACGCATTTCGAGCTCTGGGTGAAGGCCAAGCCCGAGGCCGGCCGGGCCAATGCCGCGGCCCTGGCCCTCCTGGCCTCGGCCCTGGGCGTGGAGGCCAAGAGGCTCAGGGTGGCCCGGGGCGCGACCTCGCCCAACAAGATCGTGGAGGTGCTCGGCACGTGAGCGGACCCAAGGACCCCTCGCTCGAACCCCTGTCGAGCTGGGAGCGGCTCTACCACCTGCTCGACCCGGAGAAGCTGCCCTGGAACGCGGGCAGGCCGGACCCGGAGCTCGTCAAGCTCGTGGAGGCGGGGATCGCGCCCAAGGGCCGAGCGCTCGACGTGGGCACAGGCGCGGGCCACGACGCGGTCTACCTGGCGTCCAAGGGCTTCAAGGTGACGGCCGTAGACATCGCCCCTGCCGCCATCAAGCTCGCCCAGGAAAGAGCCTCCGGCGCCGGGGTCGAGGAAAGCTTCGAGTTCTGGACCGGGAACGTCCTGGACGCGGACTGGCCGGCAGGAAGGTTCTCCTTCATCAATGACCGGGGCTTCTTCCACTACCTGCGCGGCTCAGAGCGCAGCGTCTATGTTTCCCTGCTCGCCCGCCTCCTGGCCCAAGGCGGCCTCATCCTCCTGCGGGTCTTCAGCGACAAGGAGCCTCCCTGCCTGGGCCCGCTGCGCTACTCCCAGGACGAGCTCAAGGCCGCGCTCGACGACGTCTTCTCCTTCGAAGGGCTCAAGGAGAGCGTCTTCGAGGGGCCGGCCAAGGCCAAGTCCCTCATCGCCCTGCTCAAGAAGCGTCCCTCCCCGTGAAATAGGAGGGCGGACCCGCGTTCCCACGGGTCCGCCCGGCTCGAAGGCAGGCTTGCGTCAGCGCTTCTCGAGCTTGTCCGCGATCTTCGAGAGCTCCGCGCCGATGCCCTTGAGGCCCTTGGTCAGGTTCTCGCGGACCTTCTCGGCGGTCTCCTTGCCGGATTCCTTGCCAAGGTCCACGACCTTCTTGAACTGCTCCCCGACCTTGCGGCCCTGGTCGCTCTGCTTGGCGGTCTGGAGCGCGTCGACCACCTTCTCGCCCACGCGCTGGAGGCTCCGGGAGATCTCCTCGCCCAGACCCCGCACCTCGGGGCTCTTGGCCGCGGCCCGGATGGCCCGCTCGACCTGCTTGCCGAGCTCCGTGACTTCCTTCGTGAGATTGGGACGCCCCGTCTGAGTCGCTTTCTTCGCCATAGCCACCTCCGTGCTCTTAAGCAATCATATCACTACCGAGGCGCTCGGGCAAGAGTCTCAGCCTCCGCCCGGAGCGCGGCCTGCCGGCGAGGCCAGGAGCTCGGCCAGGGACTCGTGGAACCGGACGTCGTCGAGATCCGTGATGTCGCCCAGCATGCGATTGACCGAGGTGAAGACCAAAGACGCCAGGTAGTAGCCCTGCCTGGCCTCGTCGAGCCCGGAGTCCGCCACGGCCCGCGCCATGAGGTGGCGAGTGCTGATGCCCAGGCGCTCGTGCTCGTCGAGGAGGACAAGCTGCGCTCCTCCCTCGTCCCGCCAGACCGGCTTGGCCGGGAGGATCTTGACCCCGCGCCTGCCCCGCACCCTCTTGAGCACGCGCCGGAGCACGGCCAGGGCCGGCGGTTCCGGAGCCTCGGCCTGCGCTACGGCGGCGAACTCCTCGGCAGGAGGCTCGGCCGCCTCGGGCTCCGGCTTGTAGGGCCGGAGCTTGACCCCGAGCTTGCCGCAGACCAGCCGGGAGACCGCTCCCTGCTCGGGCTTTCCCAGGACCGGCACCCAGGAGTCCTCGGGCTTGCGGAGGTAGAAGGGCTTGGCCGCGAAGGGCAGGAAGCCCCGCTCCCGGGCCTTGACCGCGAGGGTCGAGAGGCTGACCAGCTCCATCCCCAGGGCGGGCAGCATGCGCAAGGACAACATGCGCGAGAGGAGCGCATCCCAAGCCCCGCCTGGGTTGTTCGCCGGATAGTCGTGGAGCTCCAGGACCTTGAGCAGGTAGCGCACGCCGGTGCGGTGCCGGACATCCCCCGGGCCGCCGAGGGGCCAGGCGTCGAGGAGGTCCGAGTAGAACCTGAGGAAGAGGCCGAGCACGACCTCCTCGGACGGGACCGCTCCTGGGTCGGGGCTCGCGGAGAGGTCCAGGACCGCGGTCCCGACCAGGGGCAGGCCCTTCGGAGAGATGGTCATGTCAGGCTCGCCCTGTCCCTTGCGCAAGATGAGCTCCAGGCCCTCCTTCCACCGCTCGGACAGGCCGATGAGGGCGCGCGCTCCCGGGGCCTCGTAGCGCCGCTCGAAGAGCATGGGAGACGGAGCCTGGAGGCTCGTGCGCGCCAGCCAGGCGGCCGGCGCCGCAGGAGCCCGGGCTTCCACGCGGATGCCATCCGTAGCCGGGACCTTGAGGACCACGGGCTCCGGGCTCAAGGCAGGGCCCGCGACAGAGCGGACGGGCTCGACCGGCGCGGGCTCAGGCTCCACAAGCACTCCGATGTCGAAGAGCTTCTCGGAGCGGTTCGGGAAGAGTCTCCTGACGGCGTCCAGCTCCGCTCCGTCGAGCAGCAGGTCCGCGTAGAGGTCCGAGGCGCCGGCCCCGCGCAGGGCGTAGGTCACCCTGTCGCTCGAGGCGAACAGGGAGCCCAGATGTTCGAGCGTGAGCCCCACCTGGGACGAACTCTGGAAGAAGGCCAGCGAGGCCAGAAGGTCCTGCAGGCGGCTGACCGCGCCCTCGCCGGGATGCCCCGGCCACGGAGCCAGGACCCGGGGCACGGCCTTGAGCAGGAACCTCCTGGCATTGTGCTCGGGGCAGCGCCACGCGGTGCCGTGGGTCTCGACGATGGCGGCGGCCATGGCCGCGGCCAGGTCGAGGCGGCTGGCCAGCCTCGCCGCGAGGTCGGCAAGCCCTGCATCCCCTCCCAGGGCCGCGACCGTGCCCCAGGGCAGGCTAAGGGCGCGGCCCTCCTCGGACCCCCCGACCGTCAAATGGACGTCCAGTCCGGAAACGACCGCCAGGCACCCCAGGTGGCTCTTGTGCCCGCACGCGACAGGGGACGTCTTCTTGAAAAAAAGGAAGGCGTCCTCGAGCCTCGCGACGGGCTTGAACCCCTCGACCGCCAGGAAGGCCGCTCCGGGCAGGAGGTCCTCCAGCAGGCTGCGCTGGTACTCAGGGCCCAGGAAGACCGGCTCGCGCCGCATCGTCCCCGCGGCTTGGAGCGAGGAGGCTGCGGCCAGGAGCTTCCCCTCGTCGAAGGCGGCCTTCAGGCGCCGGTAGTCGGTCCAGCCCGAGTCGGTGCGGAAAAGCGAGAGGCCGGCCAGCCACCCCTTGCTCTCGCCGAGGCCCGCGCCTCCCGGCTCGCAGGCCGAGGCGGCCAGAAGCTCGAGGAGCCCTCTCCTGATGGCCGCGTTCCGGGCGTCGGTCTTCCAGCAGTCGTACTCGTGGGCGAGCCGTCGGTAGAGGCCCTCGGCGCAGGCCGAGGCCGCGGCCACGAGCTTGCCGAGGACCGCGTCGGACACGGACCCCGAAGCCCCCAGGATCGCGGCCGCGAACTTGAGCCTGGGAGACATGTCCAGGCGCCTGGGCCCTGCCTCCTCCCAGAGGTAGACCTGGGCCCCGTCGGCCGAGGGAGAGCCAGGGATCGCGACCTCGACCGAGAACCCATCGCAGACCAGGCTCTCCCGGATGAGGAGTTCGCCCAGTCCCATGAGGTGCAGGACCCGGGCATCGGCTTGAGCGGTGACCGCGGCCTCCAGCTTCGCCGCGATGGACCCTCCGCTCGGGACGGTCACGTCCTTGAGAGCGTCCGCGAAGAGCTTGCGCAGGAGCCGTCCCGCCCGCTCTCCCGAGGACCAGACCACGGGAAACGGGACGGGGGCGCCGGGGTCCAGGCGCGTGGAGTATGGCACGAAACCCAGCCTCGAGCGCATGGCCGCCAGGTCACGCATGCTCAGGGCCTCGACCTTGGAGCCGAGGAGCAAGGGAGCGTCCCAGAGCGCCTTGAGCGCGGGGGACTTAGCGTCCCTGGCCGGGTCGGAGAGGCTCCTCTCGCAGGCGTCCAGGAGCCAGCCCGTGGTCCAGCCCAGCTTCCCCAGGGCCTGGAGCTCGCGGTCGCCCGCCTCGGAGAGCCAGCGCACGGCGCGGCCCATCAGGGCCGCGAGGCCCGGCCGCTCGGAGAACGCGCGGCCGCGGTCCAGGCCGGCGATCCACGCGGCCGGCCCCTTCTTGACGACGAGGAGCCCGGCCTTGGCCAGCCTCGCCTCGGAGCCCGCGATGACCTTCTCGATGAGCCTCTCCGTCTGCCGCTCCACCACCCCCATCGCGGTCTTGAACCTGCCCGTGGCCGCCACCCCGGTCTGGGACACGCTGAGGGCGAAGCGGTCGTCGTTGACGAGGCCCTCGACCTGGGCCACGGGGAGTTGATAGGAGAACGGCCCGGCCTCGACGCCGTGGGTGAAGGCCCGGAGGACGCTTGAGTCCTCCAGGGAGCGCGGCACGGTGAGCCAGCCGCGCACGCCCCCATCCTCGAAATAGAGGCTCGTCTCCGGGTCGAGCGCCGGGATCCGGGCCGCCTCGACCCCGTCGACCAGCACGGAGATGCGGCAGGCGGCGCAGGAACGGCGGACGATGGCCACCACGTCGTCGAAGGGACCCACGAGCTCGCCGCGGGTCAGCTCGAAGGCGGTGTCGGCCGCCTCTTCCGTCACGGTCCGGACCGTCTCCTCCCTGAGGGAACGCACGTCCAGCCGCACCCGGGCCGTGCCGGAGCCCGAGGTCACGCTGAGCACGCCCTGCTTGATCCGGAGCGCGGTCAAGAGGGCCACGGCCAGCTCGCGGTTGCGCGCGGTCTCGGGAGTGCGCTTGTTGAACAGGATCGAGTACGGGTCCTGCAGCTCCGCGGGCGTGAAGGGCCGTCCGTCGAAGCGCGCCACGAACCTGCTCGCCAGGGAGCCGAGCTTGAGGGTCGTGATGCGCACGCGGGAGGCGCCCGAGGCCACGGCGCAGCGCAGGAGAGGCAGGACAAACATCCCCGCCTCCGGGAGCTGGAAGCGCATCAGCTTGTCGAGGGCGCGGCCGCGGTCCACCCGGAACGCCCCGGAGGAGACGAGCCGCGCTCCGGAGGAGTCGGCCGGCAGGCCGGTCTCGGGAGCGGTCATCGGGGCCCCCGGTCGAGCTTCAGCGCGGCGGACAGGAGCCTGCCCTCCGCCTTCTCCGCGAGGTTGGAGTACTTGCCGGCCTTGCCGACGGGCACCGGCCCGTCGTGCAGGTGCAAAGACTTCAGGAGCATGAACGCGGCCAGGCCGGGCATGTCCGCGTGGACCTTGGAGAGGCTGCGCACGAAGGGGTGGCCGGCGTTGAGCACCGCGTGCCGCCGCGAGCGCCAGAGCGAGAAGAGGGAGGACGCCACCGGCTCGTCCACCGCAGACAGCGCCCCCGGCTCCGCCTGGGTGACGAAGAGGCGGTCCGCGATGCACGAGCCCGCGTAGTCGAAATCAGCGGCCGCGATGCCCCGGTACTTGGCCCCGGAGGCCGCGTCGAGCGTCGAGAGGGTCTTGAGCAGGGCCCTCAAGGCCGCGTCGAGCTTGGCCTCGGGCAGGAGCCCGGGCTGCATGAAGCTCGACGAGGCCTCGCGCACCGAGACCCCGCCCAGCCAGGACCCGCCCAGCTCGTTCATCCAGGGCCCGGGGACCAGCACGGGAAAGCCGCGGTCGGCGAGCGCGGAGGCCACCCGGTCGGCGGTCGCGGCCGCGTAGAGGACGCCGTCGGACTCCGAAAGCGCGTCCTCGAGCTCGGAGAGGGAGAGGGCTCGGCCCGTCACGGACGGAAAGAGCCTCCAATCCGACCTTTTCCACCGGGCGAAGCGGCCGGAGAAGAGGGTCTTGAGGAAGGGGGCGCGCGCCTCCCAGGCGGCCGAGAGCGCTGGGTCCGGAGCCTCGCCGGAGGCGGCGCGGCCCGCGATCCTGCCGGCCGCGTCCTTCATCTCCTGCCTGAGCAGGGGCGGCAGCTTCTCTTCGACCAAGCGGGCCACGATGTCCATGGCCTTGCGGTAGTTGTCGTCCTCGAGCACGTTGTCCCGCGTGATCGTGTGCTCGAGGTAGCGCGACTTGATCCTGAAGGACACGCCCGCGAAGTGCGGGTGGAAACCCTCCTTGAGGGTCAGACCCTTGTTGTAGAACCCGAAGAGCGGCTTGGGCTCGGCGGAGAAGCCCAGCACGAGCTCGGTCCCCTCCTCGGAGTGGCGCAGGCTCGCCCCCCCGGGCAGGTCGAAGGGCTCGTTGACCATGACGGGCTCGCCCCCGGCCCGGCGGTCCTGGAAGGTGATCCTCGTCTCCGAATAGCGGCACCAGAAGCGCACGGTCTTGAGGGAGTCCTGGGCGAGCCTAGCGTAGGCGGCGGGCTCGAGCTTCTTGAAGATCTCGACGAGGGTGCCCTCGCGCATGGCCGCGACCCGGTACTTGTCGTAGCGCCGGAAGCTGGGGAAGTCGAGCCGCCAGGACTCTCCGGCCTTGGCCGTGTGCACCCGCACGAGCTCGGGCCTGAGGCTGAACACGGAGACGAGGCCCACCCCGAACTTGCCGATCTTGGTGAGGTCGTCCTCCTTGGTGGAGCGGAAGAGCACGAGGAAGTAGTCGTCGATGATGCGCTCGTCCATGCCTTCCCCGTCGTCTTCGACCGAGAAGCGCGCGACCCCCGTCTTCTCGTCGTACTCGAGGACCACGTCGATGCGGTTGGAGCCGGCGTCGATGGAGTTCTGGATGAGCTCGCGGTAGAACGCCAAGGGGTCCGAGAACTGGTCGACGAGGTCCTTGACGAGCCCCGGGACCGAGGCCGTGGTCGTTCTAGCGGCCATCGCCCGCCCCCGGGGGCATCTGGAGCGCCGCCCTCTGGGCGCTCAGGTGGAAGCGGATCTCGTCCACGCGCCCCCGGAAGCGCTCCTCCTCGGCCTTGGCCTGGGCCTCGCGCTCGAAGCGGACATGCTCGCCGATGAGCTCCTCGATGCGGGCGGCCGTCACGGTCCTGGAAAGCTCCGCGATCATCTTGGCCTTGGCCGCGAAATCCAGGGAGAAGTACTCCGGAGGCTCGGTGAAGTCCTCGATCTCGGTGAGGATGCGGCCCGCGAGGTTGTCCACGGACCGGCCGGAGAGCTTCTCCGCGACGCAGCGCCGCCCGACCGAGGCCCACGCGTCCTCCGTGGCCTTGAGCCAGGTCCCCTTGCCGCGGAGCTTGACGTCGCGAAGGAGGCGCACGTAGTCCTCGGGGGTCCGGGGGCCGAGGGCCTTGACCGGCGACTGGGAGAGGCGGCTCAAGGTCGCCTCGTCCATATGGAGGGTGTTGGCGTCGCAGACCATGAACCACTTGCCGTTCTTGGGGCCGATGGTCCCGTCGAGGATGCCGAAGATGGTTCCCAGGTTGGCCTTCTCCTCCTGCCGGATGTCGGCGTCCCCGCGGGCCGCGAACGCGGTGTCGATGTCCGGCCAGTACACGCCGCAGACGCCGTCGAACTTGAAGACTTCCTCCTGGAAGATCTCCAGCAGGCGGCTGGCGGACTGGTTCTGGTAGGATGAGGCCCAGTCCGTCCTGCGGATGACCCTCACGCGGGCGGGCAGGGACGCATCCCTGCACAGTCCGAGGAAATGGTTCCCGATGGCGTGCGCCGTGACGGTCTTGCCGCACCCGGGAGCGCCGAGCACGAAGAGGATCTTGTTGCGGACCTTCTTGGGATTCTTCCCCTCCTTGAGGTCGAAACCCGCGATGTCGCGCGACAGGCGGGCGCCGGCCTTGACGAACTCCTCGTTGCCGACCACGTCGTCGAAGGTGACCGGCAGGAGCCCGCTGGGCTCCTCGAGCCGGGCGCGGCTCACCCGGCCGCCGGAGAGCTCGAGCCTCTGGGTCCGCACCTCCAGGTCCGAGGGCGGAGGGAACATCCTCGCGATGAGCCGCGCGGCGAGCCGGAAATAGGAGACCAGGCAGCGCAGGGACTCGCTGTCGCGGCGGGGTCGCTTGGAAGAGTCGGGGTGGCGCAGGTAGAACTTGAGGAAGCCGACCGCGTCCTTGACCAGGAGGTCCAGGGTCCCCGGGCCGTCCAGCCCGGCCAGGTCCTGGTAGTCGCGCAGGGTCAGGCCGGCGGCCTCCGGGGGCTCGTCCGCCGCGCCCAGGGCCGCGAGGCGGTCTGCGGCCTCGTGCGCCAGGATGAGGCCCGCGGCCGGGCCGGGGGTCCGGAGCGACCGGGCCGCGGGGATGCGGCAGAAGGCCGCGGCCGTGGCCAGTGCCCCGGACACCGCGTCCAGGATGGAGAGGTTCAAAGCCGTGGTCCCGAAGTCCCCGGGGTCTGCCTCGGCCAGGGCGCGGCCCAGCCCGGCGGTCACGACCGCGGCCCTTGAGTCCGGCAGCTCCCGTGCGACGTCCCTCGTCTCGACAGTCAGTTTCATGGTCTTGGCCGCTCGGTCATACGGTGTAGATGAGGTTCCTGGTCCCGGCCTCGGCCAGCTTCCTCCGGAGCCCGTCGGCGACGGTGGCCTCGCACGCGAACTTGCGGTCCTTGTGCACCCGATAGCCGAGGCGCCTGGCTTCCTCTTCGACGATGGAGCGCGACACCTCGGAAAGGAAGTGGCGGTAGATTCCGGAGAAAGGGTCGTCGTCGCGGTCCTCCCGGAGCGACGTGGAGGCCCGGTCCACCGGCAGGTGGAGGACGCAGCCCCCCTCGCGCCAGCCCTCCGGAGCGGGCGCGGCCTCGCTCCAGAGCGGCCCGATCCGGGCCCGGACGACCTCCTCCACCCGGACCCCGGGCAGGCGCCCCATGAGCAGGAAGGCGATCTCGGAATCGTCGCCCGCGAACTTCTCGAGCTTGTCGCGGAGCTCCGAGGTCTGGCGGCTGTAGTCCCCGGCAAGGTCGATGAGCGCTCCCCGGCGGCCCGACTCCGCCTGCTCGAGCATGAGGGTGTGCCGGACGAAGACCTGCTCCGCCGGGTCGAAGCGGTCGAAGACCACCTCGAAGAAGGCCGAGGCCGCCTCCCGGTCCACCCGCCGCAGGGCCACGGCCACCCGGGTCAGGGGCTTGAGGTCGAGCGCCACGAGCCTGCGGTAGTAGGAGAGCCGCGCCGCGGACCCCGGGGGCAGGCTCCGCCCCAGGCCCAGCCGGTGCTCCATCTCGCGGATGAAGTCCGGCGCGCTCCGGCAGTCGGCCCAGACATCGACGAGGTGCTGCATGCCCGGAAGGCCGCTGCCGAGGTCCACCTCCACGCCCGCGTGCGCGCCTCCATGGAAGGAGGGCGCCAGGGCGCGGAGGTAGTCGCTGCAGAGGTAGGGGTCGGGGAAGACCCTCCCCAGCCGGCCGGCCAGGATGAGGCGGGAGGCGACGGAGGCCAGGCTCTCGAGCTCAGCGCCAGCCACGGGCTTGAGCCGGCCTGCCTTCATCGGGGGCGGACGCAGGGGAGCGTCAGCGCTTCTCAGCGCGCTCCTTCTTGGCGAGCTCGATGGTCTCGTTGATGCGGGACTCGCGTATCTCGCGCTCCGCCGCGAGGTTGCTCTCCACGAGGGCCTCGGTCTCGGTGTCGTAGATCTTCATCTCCGCGGTCATGCGGTCCACGTTCTTGGCCAGGAAGAGCGAGGTCTCCGAGGCCAGGCCGGCCAGCTTGTTGACCGACTTCTTGAGCGATTCCATGGAACGGTGCATCTCCACCGAGAGCTCGCCCGCCTTCGAGATGGAGGCCAGCCCGGCCAGGTTGCCGTGGAGCTCGTTCAAGACCTCGTTGCCCGACTCGTAGAGGCTCGTCATGTTCCCGTGCAGGTTCGTCATGATCTCCAGGAAGTTGTTGTTCATCTTGACGATGGCGGCCAGCCGGTCCTCGGCGTTGGCGTAGAGGCGGAGCTTGGCCCCGTGCTCCCAGATGGCCTTCTTGACCTCGTCGACCCTGGCGCCGACCTCCCGGGCGTCGGAGGACTTCGGGGCCAGGGCCGCCATGGACCCCTCGAGCTTCTTGCGCAGGTCCTCGAGCTCGAGGACATAGCTCGCCGCCTTCTCCTCGTTGCGCGAGGCGTCGAGCATCTTCTTGTTGAGCCGGGCGATGTCGTCCTGAAGGTGCTTGACGTCGGCCTGCAGGGCCTCGAGGTAGTTGCCGACCTCCCGGACACGCGTCTGGGCGATCTCGATCTTCTCGCCCAGGAGCTCCTTCAAGTCGCGGCTGGGAGCAAAGGAGCCCAGGAGCGGGAGCTTGGCCAGGAGGCCCTTGAGGTTGGTGCCGAGGCGCTGGAGCGTGAAGATCGCGGAGAGGTACTCCGCGACCGTCTTCTGCCCGGAGATGTCCGCGGACATCTCCTTGGAGAGGCGGGAATAGGCGTCCGAGAGCTCGCCGAACTTCTTGAGGTCCGTGGTGTTCTTGGACTGGTAGTCCCCGAGCATCTGCTCGAGGCCCTCGCGCGTGTAGCCTTCGCCGTCGTAGACGACCTGCTTGCCCAGCGTCTCCGCGATCTCTTTCTGGTCGATTGCCATGGACCCTCCTGGAGCGACCTATACTACAAAAAAAGATGGTGCCTGGCATTGTATTTATCGTATTTTGCATCCGCAAACTACAATAAACACAATGCCAGGCGCCTTTTTGGTATCATCCATGCTCATGCACCAGGGCCACAAGTCCGCCACCCCCCTGCGGGTCTTCCTGCCCGCGCCGCAGGCCAGCCTCAAGGTGGCGGGCGTGCCGGCCATCGTGCGCACCGCCTTCGCCCTCAAGTACCTGGCCCCCGAGACGGTCCTGCTCTGGGGAGACGGCCTGGCGCTCTTCGGGCCCTGGCGGGACAAGCTGGGGCACCTCCACCTGCACTCGGCCCACGACGGCATCCCCCCGGCCGGGTTCGTCGACGGCGGGGCGGACCTGCTCGCCGTCTCGGCGGACGGGTTCGCCGAGGCCCGGGGCTTGGCCGAGCTCCAGGCCGCGGCCCGCGCGAAGAGCAGGCCGGCCAGGTGGGTCCACCACGGCCAGACCGTGGCGGTCTACTACCCCTCGGGATCGGAGTGGGCGCGCTGCCAGCCGGACAAGCTCCTCGACCCGGCCGAGGCCGACGAGTTCCGGACCACGGACCACGCCTGGTGGCCGGCGGACTCGGCCGAGGCCATCCACCGGGCAAAGAAGGCCCTCTACGACCGCCTGCCCCAGCCCAACGACGGCTACATCGCGCAGCTCGACCGCAGGATCTCCATCCCCATCTCCAAGCTCCTCGTGCGCACGCCGGTCACGCCCAACCAGATCACGGCCTCGGCCCTGGTCCTGGGCCTGCTGGGCTCCTGGCTCATCGCGACCGGGGTCCACTCCTGGCAGGTCGCGGGCGCCCTCATCCTGTGGTTCTGCGTCATCCTCGACGGCTGCGACGGCGAGGTGGCCAGGCTCAAGCTCCTCATGTCTCCGGGCGGCGGCAGGTTCGACATCATCACGGACAACATCGTCCACGTGGCCCTCTTCCTCGGCATCGCGGCCGCCATGTGGCGGGACGACCCTTCGGCGAAGGTCCTGCTCCCGCTGGCGGTCCTGCTCACGGGGTTCGCGGCCTGCGGGTTCTCGGTCTGGTGGCTCGTGCTGCGCCATCCCAAAGACGCGCGCCACGGAGCCCAGGTCCTCGTGGACAAGCTCTCCAGCCGGGACTTCATCTACCTCATCGTGGTCCTGGCCTTCCTCGACAAGCTCGGGTGGTTCCTGTGGGCGGCGGCGATCGGCTCCCACGTCGTGAACCTCGCCTTCTGGGTCGTGTGCCGGGACCAGAAGGCCGAGGGCTAGCAGGCTAGAGTCCCCAGCCCCGCAGCGTCTCGCGCTCCTCCGCGGCTGAGCGGACCCTCTTGAACTTGGCCCCGGACCGGCCCTTCACCAACGCCTCGCACGCGGGCCAGGCCGCGTGCCTGGAGAGCCGTCCCTCGACCAGACTGAGGTAGACCGGGAACCCCGGCTCAGGCCGGACCGCGGTCCTCGGCCCCGAGGGAGCCTCGGCCGCCGGAGCGGCCTCGTCCGGCATGCCCAGCGACATCCCGTAGCCGATCAGCGGGCCCTCGTAGAGCCGCGGACGTCTGCCCTCGGCGAAGGAGGCCGCGATGGCGTCGGCCCGGCAGTTGCCGGGCACGTCCGCATGGCCCCGGACCCTCACCCAGCGGAGCCTGCCCGGGCCCTTGGCTGCGGTCAGGGAGGAGAGCTCCTCCCACAGGTCCCGATTGGCCACGTCCTCGCCGTCCGGCCGTTTCCAGCCCCTGCGCCTCCAACCGAAGATCCACGCCGTGATCCCGGACACGAGGTAGGAGGAGTCCGGACGCAGCTCGACGGCCGCCTCCGGAGCAAGGCGCTTGAGGGCCCGCAGGGCCTCGATGGCGGCCTGGAGCTCCATGCGGTTGTTGGTGGTGGGCGACGCGCGTCCGTCCGGCCCGCGCGAGGAGCCTCCGAGCTCCACGACCTTGCCGTCCGGGAGCAGGAGCACGACCCCCCAGCCGCCCGGACCGGGGTTGCCGAGGCAGGCGCCGTCCGTGTAGGCCAAGGCCGAGAGCAACCGGCTGCTCATGCTCGTGCCCGAGGGCTAGTCCCCGCCCGGATGCAGGGCCCGGGACAGCAGGGTCTTGAGATGGGCCCGCCTGTCGGCCTGGGCCAGGACCATGCCCACGGAGAGCACGATGTAGAGCCCGGCGAAGGCATAGCGGACCTCGGTCTGGGGGAAGAACATCTGCGTGGTGAAGAGGGCGCAGAGCATGATGGCCTCGGGAGCCGAGAAGCGCAGGTTGAGCAGGAGGGTGAGCCCGAAGAGCGACTGCGCCGAGGTCAGGAGGATCTCCTCGATCTGCCGGGCGTCGAGGTGCATGGCGGCCACGCGGCCGGACGAGAGGCTGTACGCGGCAGGCAACATGCCCACGAGCAGGGTCCACTGGTTGACCTTGGAGGAGACCAGGGCGCGCAGGCCCACCGAGGCCTTGCCCTTCATGGCGAAGAGGAGGGCCACGATGAACTCCGGGGCTTCCGAGGCCAGGGGGGCCAGCCATTGGACCAGGATGAACTCCTCGATGCCCCAGTGCCGGCCCAGGTCGAGGATGCCCTCGGCGAAAGGCTCAGCCGAGATGAAGATGGCGAAGGCCGCCACGGCGAAGAGCCCGGCCACGGACACGCGCCGCCAGAGGACCGGGAGGTCGGCGATGATCTCGGCCGGGCCCTCGAGTTCCGGCTCTTCGAGCTCGGCCCTGGAGCAGATGTAGGCGTAGAAGCCGAAAAGGCTCAGCAGGACCACGCAATCGAGCATGGAAAGGGTCCCCTTGATGGGGATGATGATCGAATAGACGGTGGCCACGAAGAGGGTCATGAGCTCCGGGGCGTTCCGGGCGCCCAGACGGATCTCCTTCTGGCCCAGCTTCATCCAGCAAGCGAAGAGCACGGCAGGCCAGCCGATGCCGATGAGCAGGCGGTTGGCTCCGGTCATGTTGGCCGCGGCGTAAGCGGTGTAGGCGGGGTCCTTGGCCGCAGTCCAGGCGAAATAGATGTCCACGGCGTACTCGGGCAGGACCGCGATGAGAGCCAGGATGCCGATGGCCACGTTCTGAGGCAGGTCCTTCTCGGCCGCCTCGGCCGCCCAGGTCAGCATGAAGGCCGCGCCGAAGATGCACAGCCCCGGGAGGAGGGCTGCCCAGGGTTGCCCGGGATGCGCGCCAGCGGCCCAGCAGACCATCCATTGAACGGTCAGCGCCGCGGCCCCGCCCACGAAGAGCCACAGCCCCAATCCAGCCCTTGCGTGGGCCGTCCGATGTCCTGGCATGGCGGGGATTGTACTAAATTCCCCCCGTCTTGGAAGCGGGAGTGCCGCCCCTGGATTCCGCCGTCCCCAGCGTCATTTTCCCAGATCCGCCATAGGACCACCCCCTTGACTTCCAGCCCCTGACATCTTAGGCCTTGACAAAACAAGGTGGTCTGTTAAACTGATAGGGTAGCATAACCCAGCCGCGTCACGCGCTGGATCGGGTCCATGAGGTGGGCCCGTGGCCCCAGCGTGATGAAGGGCGCGAACGGGCGATAAGTGGCAAACCCGCCGCAAGGCGGGGGCGCAAAGCCAAGGCTCCCTCGATAGGGGGAGGGCCAGGCTACCGAATAAAAGATGGCCATGATGCTAGCCCGGGCCAAGACCCCGGGGAGTCTTAAAGCATATCCTGTCGCGGCGACGCGGAACGCCGCGGCGGGATATTTCTTTTTGACCTCCCCGAACGCGCGTACGCGCGCGTACGACAAAGCCGTTTCCCACCCCGTGGGTCTTTCGTCCCAGATGCCGCTAGGCCCCCTTCCGTTCCCGCGGGGCACCAACGGCCCAGGCGCCAGCCTCATCGGCGGTCTACACTAATGGGGAGAGCCGCCATGAAACAAAAACTTAACAGGTCCGAAACATCGATGAAACAGGCCGGGGCTAACCTCCAGATGGAGACGGAAGGAGGCGCCGAGATGAACACCGAGAAGAAGTCCTTCAAGAAACTCTTCGTGATGTGCCTGACCGTGATCGCCCTGGGGATGTGCGCCGTGGTGTGCCGGGCGCAAGAAGGGCTCCTGGACCTCAACCAGAAGGCCGTCCGCGGTTCTGCGATCGTGCAGACCTGGGGCCTGGCCGCTGAGAAGTCCTCCTGCAGGATGGCGAGCATCCTGGGCCTGTGCGGCTCCAGAGAGGGGATGCAGACCAAGGCCGTGCGCACCGGCGGCTGGATCCTCGGCCGGAGCCTCCTGCGCGGCCTCAACATGCAGGTCGCCCGCATCAACGCCAAGAAAGAGGCGGCGATGCCCAAGATCTTCCAGATCGCCAAGATGTTCATCGACGACGTCGAGATCGCCGAGGTCGGGGACTTCAAGGTCAAGTTCTCGATCTCCCTCGAATAACGGATCCCAGGACACCAAGCTCAGGCGGCGGGCCAACGGCAAACTCGGCTCTCCTTCCGTCAGGTCCGCCCCTGAGCTTGGTCTTTTTATAGGCGAAAAGAGCGCAAAAAGAAGGCGGCGGGCCCTCAAGGGCCCGCCGCCTTCTTTCCCCCCCGGCAGGGGCTATTGGTTCTCGAAGTACTCCGTGGTGGCCTGCCGCACTTTCTGAGCCACCTTCCTGGCCAGGGACACCCGGCTCCTGCGCGCCGCCTCGTCGTAATCGCCGGAAGCCTGGCGGTCGGTCTCGTCGAAACGCTGGATGGTCTTGCCCGAGCGGCCGTCCTTGAGCGACACGGTCACGGTGCTCCGAGCCCACTTCCACTCGCCCGACCGGTCCCCCTTGAGCGGGGACGTGGTGACCTTGCCCTGCACCACGATGTCCATCTCCGCCGGGGCGGCTGCGGTCTGGGCCTCGAAGCCGAAGGAGTTTAGGCCCTTCACGATGCCGGTCTCGACCTCGTCTCCGCACTCGTCGCGCTTGGCGCCGGCCAGGTCCTTCATGGCGCACTGGAAGTCCACGTAGACCTCCAGGCCGGCGATCGCTTTATTGGCCTCCGCCTTGACCTGGGCGATGTTGAAGGGGCTGGGTTTGCCCTGAGGGTCCACCACGCGGTATTTGTCGTTCAAGGTCTCCCGAGACTTGAGCAGGGCCAGGAAGCGCATGGCGGCCTTGATGCGCGGCAGCTTCTCCGAGGCCGCGTCGAGCTGGCTGGAGTACTCCTGGGCCTGCCGGTCGAGGTCCTCGATCTTGCTCCCCAGAATGGCCTTGGCCTTCTCGCGCTCCACTGCGGCCAGGGAGTAATAGACCCGCGTGGCCGGGTCCTGCCACTGGTCCACGAGCTCCACGCCCTCCTGGATCTCCTGGGTCGCGGTGCGCACATGGTCCTGGGCCGAGACCGAGAAAGAGCGCTCGGTCTTGTCCCCCTTGCCGCGGGTGGTCTCGGACATGGAGCTCTCCAGCGTGGCCGAGACCTCGGTCCGGAAGATCTTCGAGATCTCACTGCGGGCGCGCTCCTTGGCCGCGGCCTCGTTGTCAGCCAGGCCCACGCCGAGCATATATCGTTCCCTGGGGAATTCGCTGCACGTGCCCTTGACCGCCCATTCAGGCTTGCCTTTGGCCGCGGCAGGGCCGGCAGCCAGGGCCAGGATGGGGATCAGGACGAAAAGGCTCGATTTCATGTCGCTCTCCTCCGAAGCGCGGGCTTCACGCGTTGAGACACCATGCTACCAAAAAAGGTCCTTAAAATTCATAGGAAGAACGGTGGACCCCCTTGTCGTCCACGTAGTCGATGAAGCGGGAGTAGAAGGGGTGCTGGGAGAGGGTCGCGGAGTCGCCGATGAGGATGAGGAGCCTGCGTCCGCGGGTGATGGCCACGTTCATGCGCCGCGTGTCAGCCAGGAACCCCACCTCCGCGTCGCTGTTGGAGCGCACCAGGGAGACCACCACCGCCTCCTTCTCCCTGCCCTGGAAGCCGTCCACGGACCCGATCTCCAGGCCCGGCGCCCTCAGGAGCCCCTTGAGCAGGCGCGCCTGGGCCACATAGGGGGTGAGCACCCCCACCTGCCTGGGCTCGAGGCCGCCGGCCAGCAGGCCCTCGGCCACCATGGCCGCGAGCTTGGCCTCGCCCGGGTTCTCCCTGCTCTCGAGGAGCTCGTTCCAGGACTCCTCGTAGCCCGCTCCCGCGGTATCGATGAAGTGCAGGGGCGCGGCCGTGAAGGGGCCTGCCGCCACCCCGGGGAGCTCGGCAGCCAGATGCGCGCGGACCGACTCGTGGGCGATGAGCTTGCCTCCGTAGAACTCCTGCGAGGAGAAGCCCATGATGGTCTCGTGCATGCGGTACTGAACGCGCAGGAGGGTCTGCATGTTCGACGGCAGCAGCCCCTTCAAGCGCTCGAAGAGGGTCACGCTCAAACCTCCCTTGGCCGCCTCCTGGGAGTAGATGGTCGGAGGCAGCTGCATGGAGTCGCCTGCGAAGACCGCCTTCCTCGCAAGGCCCAAGGGCACCCAGGAGAGCGGCTCCGTGGCCTGGGAGGCTTCGTCGAGCACCACGAGGTCGAAGCCCCCCTCCACGAGCTTGCGCGGGATGCCCGCGTGGGTCCCCAGCACCACGTGGGCGCCGGCCATGATGCGCAGGGAGAGGTCGAACTCCAGGTCTCTGGCCTTGCGCCACATCCTGCGGAGCTCGCGCTCGCGCTCCTGGCGCTCGCCGTAACCCATCTGCCCGCGGCCGAAGCGCGACCCCCGCCTGGCGAGGCGTTCGCGGAGGATGTCGAGCTCCCGGACCTCGTCGTTGGCCGGGTCAGCCTCGACCTGGTGCGCCAGGTTGGCGTCCCTGAGCGACTCCAGGGTGCGCGCCGGGTGTCCCAGCCGGACGCAGCGCAGGCCGGAAGGAAGGAGCTTCTCGAGCATATTGTCCACGGCGACGTTGGACGGGGCCGTGGCCAGGACCCTGGCCCCCGAAGCTACGGCCTGGCGGATGACCTCCACGAGCACCGTGGTCTTGCCCGTGCCGGGCGGGCCGTGGACCAGGGCCATGTCCTCGGCCAGCAGGCAGCTCCGCACCGCGTCGCGCTGATACTCGTTGAGACCTTCGTTGAAGAACGTGAGTGGGTGCCTGGAGCCGAGCCTCTTGGGTTCTTTTTTGTCCAGGGAGATGTCGCGGAGCGCGGCCAAGCGGCTTTTCTTGGCGTCCAGGAGCGCCACCAGGGCCTTCTTCATCTGCTTGTAGGTGGCCTCGGACCCGATGAGGTCGATCTGGCATCCCAAGCCCAAGCGCGACGGTCCCGGCCCATGGACCGAGGCAGTGACCCCGTTGTCCTCGACTTTATAGATCGTGGCCTCGGAAGTCTTGGGGTCGAACCCGGCAGGGAAGGTGACCATGACGAGGTCGCCGGGCCCCATGGAATGGAAGGGCGAGAGCTCCTCCCCCTTGGAAGGACGAACGAACTTCAGCAGGGACATCCCCCCCACGCCCTCGTCCACGGACACCAGCTCCAGGCCCGTGACGGTCTTGCCCATGGCCAGGCGCGTCTCCAGCGGGAAGCGCTGCAGCTCCCGCATGTTCTCGTCGCGCTCGGCCTTCCTCTCGGTCTCGATGAGCTCGAGGAATCGTTCGAAGAACTTCTGGCTGGGGTGGGAAGTCACGTGTCATTCTAGCAAAGCGCCCCTGCCGGTGTCAGAACGCAACTGCCGGTGCAACTGCCGGTGTCAGACATCGCGCGTGTTGCAGAACACGAAAAGGTCT
>JACRDQ010000032.1 GCA_016218545.1 Elusimicrobiota bacterium | reverse complement strand
GGAAGGGGAATCCTGGAATGGGTCTTTGGACCTACGACGGTGCCTGGCATTGTATTGATTGTATTTTTCCTAGGAAAAATACAATCAATACAATGCCAGGCACCGTCGTAGGTCCAAAGACCCATTCCAGGATTCCCCTTCCGACCCAACCAATCCACGGGACCCCAGGTTAAGCTATGAGTACGGCAGCTTCATCCTCCTACCCGGTCCGCCGGGATCCCGGATCAAGCGCCCGCGGTTGAGGATCGCCCCTCGCCGCTCGAGAAAGGTCCGCCTCTTGTCCCAGGGGGGCGGACCTTGCTTTCCCCCCAGAAATGCAACACCGCTGGTGTCTGACACCAGCGGTGTTGCATTTCTTTCCGGAGGATGCGTTATTCGTCTTCCAGAGGGATGTTCCAGTAGACGCTGTCGATGAACTTCTGCCAGGAGCGCCTGATGGCGATGGGCGAGCGCAGGATGAAGACCGCGCCGAAGTCCGGCGCCGGCCTGGTCGGGGGCACGACCAAGCGCATGCCCGCCTCCTCGGGGAGCCGGTCTCCCTTGCGCAGGTTGCAGGGGATGCACGAGGTCACGGTATTGAGCCACTCGCCCTTGCCTCCCCTGGACTTGGGGATCACATGGTCGAGGTTGAGCTCCTCGGACTTGAAGCGCTTGCCGCAGTAGCAGCAGCGGTAGCCGTAGTGGTGGTAGATGTTGCGCCGCGTGAAGGGCACCTCGCGCTTGGGGACCCGGTCAAAGGCCTTGAGCACGATGACCTCGGGGACGGCGATCCTGAAGGCGGGCGCGTGCACGAAGCCGGAGGGGCTCTCAGCGATGGCGCTGGAAAGGTCCAGCCAGTCCCGAAAGTTATAGGAACGGTACTCGTCATCGAGCGCCGCGGCGCGGTCCGCGAAGAGGAGCACAAGGGCCCTCTGCCAGCTCGTCACCGAGATGGCGAAGTAGCTCCTGTTCAAGACGAGCACATCAGCGGTCATGGTGCCCCTGGACGCCTCACGACGGACAGGCACCAATAGTGTAGCAGAGGTTTCCAGGAAGGGCCAGAGTCTTCCGGTCTTTTTACCGAAAATTCAAGCCTTTTTTCCAGGCTTGGCCACGGCGAAAAGCTCCCTGGCCAGGACGCAGGTCAGGGGCCAGCGGAAAAAGGTCTTATGGACCCTGGCCTTCCAGGCAGGGGCAGGCCTGATGGGCAGGCCGTCCGGGAGCTCGGCCCCGTAAGTCTCATCCAAGGCCAGCTTGTAGTTGGGCCTGGGCTCGACCTCGGCCTGCCACCCGATGCTCCGGAAGAAGCGCCTGAGCTGGGAGGCTGAGTGCTCGTTGACGTGGAGCGCGATGTCGCTCTCGGACCTGGGCGCCTTGGGATCGCGCACCGGCAGGCGCACGGCCCTGAGCATCCGCGCGGCCCAGCGCCTCAAGCCGTAGCTCCAGTTCTTGTAGTAGTGCCGGTTGACGCAGGTATGCACGAGCACGAACCCGTCGCTCTTGAGCACCCGCCCGATCTCCGCGAAACAGCGCTCGAGCTCCCACGGGTGCAGGTGGTCCACCACGCCCATGAGGAACACCCGGTCGAAGGCGCGGTCCAGGAAGGGCAGGGACTTGGCATCGCACCTGGCCACGCTGCAGCCCGAGGACGACCTGGCCAGGCCCAGGGCGGCCGGCGAGAAATCCGTGCCCACGCCCCAGGCCCCTGCCTGGCGCACGTGGTAGAGGACTTCCCCTCGGCCGCACCCGATGTCCAGCACCGACATGCCGGGCGCCACAGCAGCGCGGCGGAAGGAGTAGCTCAGGGCCGGCTTGAGTATCCTCGGCCCGAAAAGGCGGTAGAACTCGGCCCCCCCGCAATCCTCCTCGAAATAGCGCTCATCGTAGAGAACCGCTCCCACGGGCGCGCCGGCCCGGGAGTCGGGACGGGCTGGGTCCTCGGGAGAAGGCGGGGCCGGATGGTCGCCGCTCACCGCGCGGCCTTGGGGACCTTGAAGCTGGGTCCCGCCGGGCCGTGGGTCAGGGGCTTGAAGCTGCCCAGAAGGACGCGGAACTGCTTCTCGTGCTTGCTGTAACCGTCCCGGGTCGCCGGGTAGACGATGACGTAGAACCCGCCCTCCATGGGCACCAGGGCGTAGGCGTGCTTGCGGATGAGGGAGGCGCTGCGCTTGTCCTTGCGGTCCACGGACACGCCCCAGGTCCAGCCGGGCGGGACCTTGGTCGGCGAGTTCACCACGAAGAACCTGGCCGGCAGGTTAGCGGTCTTGAGGTTGATGGTGCGGATCGCGTTGTCCGGGTTGCCGTCCGGCAGGTCCAGGGTGTAGTCCTTGTTCACCTCAGGCCCGTAAACGGAGCGCAGCATCTGCCGGATGTAGTCCTCGGAGTCCGAGTACATCTCCAGCAGGCCGTTGGGAAGCTTATGGATGCGGTCCGCTGCGTGCCACCGCACGCTCATGCTCGGCGCGCCCAGGTAGAACTCCGGGTCGAACCCGCCGATGAAGGTCACGTTCGTGAAGTGGTCGTCCTCGCGGTCCGTCTTGACGCTCCAGCCGTAGGGGACCTCGCAGGTGAAATCGTTGAAAGGAGAGGTGTAAGCGTGGTACTCCGGGAACAGACAGCCCCCGGCCGCAGCGCACGCTGCGAGGAACCCGCCCCACCAAAGCGCGCGTTTCTTCATGTAGAGTCAGAGTATAACAGGCATTCCCCACTTTTGTCCAGCGCCATATGCCGGTCCGAAAGCCGGTCCTTCCTGCCTGGTCTGAAAGGGGCGTGAGGAGGCTCGGGCTACTTGGGGCCCAGCTGGTCCGCGCGGGCTTCGAGCTCCGAAGCCAGGGTGTCGTGGCCCCACTCGCGGTGGAGCGCGCCAAGCCTGCGCAGGACCACAGCCTCCAGGACCCGGTCCCGGAACCCCCGCGCCAGGCGCACGCTCCGCCAATAGGCGTCATAGGCGCTGCCCTTCTGCTTGCGCGCCTCCAGCACGAACCCGGCCAAGGCCGAGAGCTCGGCGTCCCGGCGCAGGCGCTCCCTGCCCAGGGCCAGGGCCAGCACGCGCTCGGCCTTCTCGGAGAGGTTGAGCTTGTCGAGGACATAGGCCTTCCACAACAGGGCTTGGGCGGAATCCGGGCACTGCACGATCCAGCGGTCGAGCTCGTCGAGGACCCTGGGCACCTGCCGCGGGCTCTTAAGGAGCGGGTCCACCGAGTCCGGCCAGAGCCTGTTGGGGTGGAGAAGGGGCTTGGCCGAGCCTGCCACCAGCCAGGCATTGGCGCCCGACCTGCGCAGGTAGACCAGGGCCAGGTCGTCCGCGTAAGCCAGCCTCCAGTCAGGGTCCTCATCCAGGACCCGGGCCGGGTACGCTGCCCTGCTGTTGCGGATGACCGCGTAGTCGAAGCGGTAGACCTGGTCCACCAGGGACTTCCACCTGCCCGGCCACTCCTGGGCGTCCCTGACCGTGTCCTCGTCGTAGAGCCCCTTGCGGGAATCCACGAACACCGGCCTTCCTGCTCCGGCCAGGTAGTCGCCCACGGACGGGTCATTGAACATCTTGCCCCTGATGTCCTGGGCCTTGAGGTACTGGACCGCGCCCTCCAGGTCCAAGGCGCCGTACCCCGAGGCATGGGCATAAGGGACGTGCACGAAGCGCCAGTGCCAGCCCAGCAGGAGCAGGGGCACCACGGCCCAGCGCACTGCCCTGGACACGGTCACGTCCTTCCTGGACACGAAATGTCCCAGGGCCAGCGAGATCGTAGGACAGCATGCCAGGACCGCGACCGCTCGTAATCCCGGAAAGAGCAGGGAAAGCCCGAGCAAAGACGCTGTCGTCAGGCTCAGGAAGAACTCGCTCTGCAGGCAGACCCAAGCTGCCCAGGCCCCTGCAGCCGCGAAGACCGTGTAGAAGGTGAGTCCCATGTCCACAGTCCAGCTCGGCTCAGGCCCGAAAGCCGTGTGGGAGAGGAAAGGAAGGATGTTCCAGCCGTGCGGGTTGGCCAGGAGGCCCAGCACCGTCAGGCCCAGGACCGCGACGTACCTCCAGAGGTCCTTGTGGTCCGTCCTGCCGGCTGCCCTGATGACCTTCAAGCCCACCAGCCAGACCCCGATGAGGGCGGCCGTGCCGCTCAGGTTCGCCCAAGCCGCTGCCAGGGGCGCTGCCCAGGCCAGGGACCAGGAGAACCTCGGCCTTGCGCGCAAGAGCCGCAGGAAGGACGCCAAGAAGAGGAGGTCGAAGATGCCCGGCAGTTCAGTCAACTGAGGCCAGCAAGCAGCAGCTCCCAGGCACAGCACCACGCCTGCCATCAAAGGATGGCCGTGATTGATGGGCAGAAGCAGGGCAAAGGCCAGGGCAGCAGCCAGGGCTTTCAAGGCCCGCAAGCCCTCGTAGGGCTTGGAAGCGTGCACCTTGCTGAAAAGCACGTCTCCCAGCCAGGAGTTCGTGGTCCAATCCCTGCCTGCCGCGGAGTAGGAGAAGGTCTCGACAGCAGGCACCGCTCCCTCGGCAACGATGCGCTCCCCGGTCCGGATGTGGAGCCAGGTCCCGGACTCGCGCACCCCCTGCCAGGCCAGGAACCCCGCGAAGAGGAAGACGCAAGCTGAGATCAGGGTCTGGCGGTGGAGCGGAGCCTCGTGAGGATGCGCTGGCCCGTGCTTGGCATGTGCCGAGTCGTGCTTGGCATGCGCCGGGTCATGCTTCGGGTGGCCGTGCTGCGTCATGGTTTCCTTCCCGCGGCCTCGGAATCAACCCTTCCCTCGCCAAGCTCGGTCATGCCGCACGATTCTACCAACTATCAGGCCCCAAGGAAACCTGGCTCGGAAATTGATAGGATTCGTGCCTGAGGCCGCAAGGCCCCTGGGAGGCAGCATGGCGAGCGACTTTTCCTTCGACCTGGTCAGCGAGGTGGACATGAACCTCGTGTCCGAATCCGTGCACATCGCGCTCAAGGAGATCCTCAACCGCTTCGACTTCAAGGACGCCAAGGCCACCATCGAGCTCCTGGAGAAGGACAAGAAGCTCGACTTGCGCGCGGTGGACGACTACCGCGTCAAAGCCGCCTTGGACGTGCTCTACACCCGCATGGCCAAGCGCGGCCTGCCCTTGAAGAACTTCGCCAAGGGCGAGGTCATCGAGGCCCTCGGCCAGACCGCTCGGCTGGAAGTGACCATCCAGGCCGGCATCCCCATGGACAAGGCCAAGCAGATCGTGGCTGACATCAAGGCCAAGAAATTCAAGGTCAACGCCTCCATCCAGGCTGACCAGGTCCGCGTGTCGAGCAAGTCCAAGGACGAGCTCCAGTCCGTGATGGCTATGATCAGGGCAGGCGACTACGGCGTGTCCCTGCAGTTCAAGAACTTCCGCTAGTCCGAAAGACTGCGGTCGAGCTCGAGCTCCGTGGCAGCGGGCGCCAGGCACGTCTGTCCCCTGCACACGTACACCAAAGGCCGGCCCCTGGTCGCCGCAGCGCCCTCGGTCGAAGGCAGGGTGGCCCCGGCCTTGACCAGCACGGCCCTGGGCAGGAACCTGCCTTCAGCGGAGCGCGCCACTCCTCCCTTGCCTACCACGATCAGCCTCTCCCTGGGACCCAAGAGAAGGTCCACGGCTGAGAGCATGCACGGCATGGCCTCAGGCCGCTCAGTCAGGAGCCGAGCGCATGCCCGGATCGTCTTCTCAGCCAAGGCCAGCCAGGATCTTTCGAGGTAGAACTCCGAGAGCCGGATCAAGACCCTGGCTGCCTGGCTGTTGCCGGCCGGCAAGGCCCCGTCTCCATGGCCTTTGAGCCTCACCGGCACATCCGGAGCGTCCGAGGCCGTGGAGAAGAATCCGCCGTCCTCGTCGTTGAAGAGCTCGACCATCTTGCCTGCCAGCTCTTTGGCCTTGCTCAGGTACTGGAGCTTGAAAGTCGCCTCGTAGAGGTCGATGAGCCCGTCGGCCATGAACGCGTAGTCCTCAAGGCCCCCAGGGAACCTGCTGTCTTCGTCCCTCCAGCGCCTGAGCAGCCTGCCGTGCTTGTAGAGCCGAGACAGCACGAACCCGGCAGAGGCCTCGGAGGCCTCCACCCATCTCGGCTCGTTGAGGACCCTGCCTGCATAGGCCAAGGCTCCGATGGCCAGGCCGTTCCAGGAAGCCAGGACCTTGTCGTCCTTGAGCGGACGCACCCTCTTGGCCCTCAGCTCCAGGAGCTTCTTCCTGCCCCACTCTTTGACCCGCCTGACTTCCGCGACCGGCAGCTTCAACTCCTCGGCAGCCTTCTCATCCGACATGGCTTGCCGCAGGATCGACCTGTCCTTCGGCAAGCCCCGCTCCTTCGGCTCCCAGTTACCCTCGCTGCTGACGTCGTAGAGCTTGCACACGATGTCGCCGGCCCCCCTGCTCAGGGCCAAGCGCACCTCTTCAGGCCGCCACACGTAGAACTTCCCCTCCACCCCCTCGCTGTCGGCATCCTCTCCGCAGGCGAATGCCCCTCCAGGGAGCCTGAGGATCCTCAGCAGATAGCCTGCGATGGAGCGCGCCGTGTCCGCCAGGTCAGGAGCTCCTGTCACTTGATGCGCTTCTACGTAGATGCGCAGGAGCTGGGCATTGTCGTAGAGCATCTTCTCGAAGTGCGGCACCAGCCACGCCTCATCCGTGGCATAGCGGTGGAAGCCTCCGCCCAACTGATCATGGATGCCTCCTGCCGCCATGGCCCGAAGGGTCTTGAGCACCATGGCAGTGCCCCGGTTGTCGCCTGACCGGTCGCTGTAGCGCAGGAGGAAGGCCAAGGTGCTTGGCTGAGGGAACTTGGGCGCGCTGCCAAAACCCCCGAACTCAGGGTCGAACTCATCCTGCAAGCGCTCGACAGCCGCATCCAAGACGCCTGGCCCAGGCGTTTCCCCTCCCATGCCCTCTCCAGCCTTGCCCAAGCCCTCCAGCAGGGTTGCGCCCGTGCCCTCGAGCTCCGGCCTGCGCGTCTTCCACATGCCCTCGATGTTGGCTGCCAGGGCCTTCAAGCTGTCCGGAGGCATGTACGTGGCGCCGAAGAACGGCTTGCGGTCAGGCGTCAGCCACATCGAGAGCGGCCAGCCCCCTGGCCTGCCCATGGCATGCAGAGCCGACATGTACACGCTGTCCACCTCAGGCCGCTCCTCGCGGTCCACCTTCACGCACACGAACCTCTTGTTGAGCTCCTCAGCCACCGACGCGTCCGAGAAGCTCTCCCGCTCCATCACGTGGCACCAGTGGCAGGCGGCATAGCCGATGGACAGGAACACAGGCTTATCCTCGGTCTTGGCCTTCTCAAAGGCCGCGTCCCCCCACGGGTACCAGTCCACCGGATTCGTCCGGTGCTGGAGCAGGTAAGGACTCTTCTCGTCCGCCAGATGATTCATGTTCCGACCATGGGGATCCGGGGTCCTGCCCCGGGGGAATGGGACAGGAACCCCTTGATTGTTAGACGCCCGAGCGTCCTTTTCGATTCCGCCTTCTATCAGCGGCTTTTTTCAGCAGACAAGCCGGCCAGCACCTTGACCAGCTCCTGGCCATGGACCTCAGGATCCACCGCCAGATCGACGTACGCGATCTTCTTGTCCAGGCCGATGACGAAGGTGATCCGCTTGGCGAAAATCCGTCGATAGGCGCCGTAGAGCTTGGCGATGGCACCGTCGGGATCCGAGAGCAGAGGGAAGGGCAGGGAGTGCTTCGCAGCGAAGCGCTGGTGGCTCTCCACCGAGTCATAGCTCAAGCCCGCCACCACTGCGTCGAACTTCCTGATCTCCGGGAAAGCGTCCCGCACCGAGCAGACCTCCTTGGTGCAGCCAGGAGTGCCGTCTTTCGGGTAGAAGAAGAGGACCACCGGCTTCCTGCCCAGGTAGTCCGCAAGCTTGAATTGCGTGCCATCGCCGGCCGGGGCCGAGAAATCAGGGGCGACTGCGCCCACTTTGAGCGGATACGCGTGCGCGAACTCGCCGAGCGCCGCCAACGCCAATACCGCCGCTGTCATGATCGCCAGTTTCGAATACATGGACACCTCCTGTCTTGTATGAAGTTAGACGCGGAGATGCCTATTTCGATTCCCGGCTTTCCCGAGACCAGTCCCACTTCGCGCCGCCCCCGAACGACCCGATCCGAAAATCCCTGAATCTCAATTAGCCTCTCCTGCATCTTATTGAAAAGCCCTTGTTCAGCCGAGAGGCAGGAGGGAAGACACATGGACTTGGATGCCTATTTCGACAGCACCGACGGCCAGGGCGTACTCGCCACAGCCGACGCCAAGGGAAAGGTGGACCTCGCCATCTACTCGAAGCCCCGCTTCCTCGACAAGAAGAACGTCGTCTTCATCATGAGCGACCGCCTCACCCACCACAACCTTCAGACCAATCCCAATGCCGCGTATCTCTTCCAGGAAGCCCGGGAAGGCTACAACGGCAAGAGACTCATCCTGAGGAAGGTGGCTGACAAGGAGAACGGCCCCGATGTCGAGGTCCTGCGCCGGAAATGCACCGTCCCGGAAGGGACCGGCAAGCGCCTTGGAAGGAGCTACACCGTCAAGTTCCGCATCAAAGCCGTCCGGCCCCTGGTCGGCGAGGGGGCTTAAGCCGTCAGCAGGGCTTCAGTCTCAGCCCTGAGTTCGCGCATCCCCGTGCCGTCGTGCACGCTCACCCAGGCCAGGTCTTTGGGCTGCACTCCAAGGGCCTGCGCTACTTCGCGCTTCTGAAGGACCGTCTTCGAGGGCTTCACCTGATCCGCCTTCGTGGCCACGATGCGCCAGGGCAGGTCGTGCGACGCAAGCCACTTGAACATCTGAAAATCCAGCTTCGTCGGCCCCACCTTGGCATCCACCAGGGCGAAGACCATGCGCAGCGTCGGCCGGCTCGTGAGATAGCCCTCGATCATCGCCTCCCAGAGCCCTGCCTCCGGAGGCTTGCCCGCCACATACCCATACCCCGGCAGATCCACCAGCCAGCGGTCATGCCCTGCCAGGAACACATTGATGACCCGCGTTCGTCCAGGCGTGTTCGACACCTTGGCCAAAGCCCTGTTGCAGAGCTTGTTGATGAGCGAGCTCTTGCCCACATTGGACCGGCCCACAAACGCCACTTCAGCACCGCACGGCCCAAGCTCTTCGGGCCGCACCGTGCTCAACAGGAATCTCACGCGCTCAAGAAGGGTCTGCAAAGGATCGAAGCCGACGGGGAGAGTCGAACTCCCGACCTACCGCTTACAAGGCGGTTGCTCTACCGCTGAGCTACGTCGGCAATATCTAGATTATACTAGGATAATTTGGCATTCGCCATGGGCGGGCGAATCGAGTGGTGCCCAGCATGGTGCCATTCCAGAGTGCCTTTCGGTGCCAAAACGCATGGGGTTCTCGACGGAGCGAAGTCCCCGATTTCGCTGAGGAACCACTTCGGAAGCGGTTGCTCATTCGCCAAGCAAGACATCTGCCCAACATGTTGTGCCCCATCTGAAAACTGGACAGGTATAATCTGTTAGGAGGATCAATGGAAACAGCGGTGATGCCTGGTCAGAATGGGTCTGGAAGGAAGGGGCGTTGGAGCGCTGAGAAGAAGCTGGCCGTGCTCCAGGAATGGCAGCAAGGCCTCCCCCTCGAGGAGGTTTGTCGTCGTCATGGCGTCAACGCCAGCAAGCTGCAGCGCTGGAAGAAGGCCATGGATCGCAGCCTGAAGGACTCTGGGGAGTTGATCCCGAGAAGCCAGGTCGGGGCACTCCAGAAGAAGATCGATGAGCTTGAGCGCGCTCTGGGGCGCAAAGCCCTGGAGGTAGACGTTTTAAAAAAAGCCTTCGAGCTCAAGGGGCTAAAGTTACCCGAGGGAATATAAGGTGTTTGACTCGGGACACCGGAGCCTCGGTGAGCTTGGTCTGCCGCGCCTTGGGCGTGCCGCGGAGCTGGTTCTACTACCGGAGGAAGCTGCGGCGCAAGACGGAGGGGTGCCGACGGCCGGACGTGGAGCAAGCCATCCAGCAGATCCTGCTGGAACGGCCGGCGACCTACGGCTACCGACGCATTCACGGCATGCTGGCCCGACGAGCCATTCAGGCCGACCCCAAGACCGTCTGGAAGATCATGCGACGGCGGGGCTGGCTTTCCTCGGCCCGGAGCAGGACCCTGAGGCCAGGAAGGCTCCACGAGGGCCAGGTGAGCGTAGCAGAGCCCAATCGCCGCTGGGCTTCGGACATCACCAGCATCAAGGCGTGGAACGGCGAGAAGGGCCGCTTGGCGGTCATCCTCGATTGCGCGGACCGCTCGGTGCTGGCCTGGCGCTGGGACAAGAAGATGCCTTCGGAGGAGCTTCAGGAGATGGTGCGGGAGGCGGTGTTCCGGCGCTTCGGGGCCGAGCGGGGCAAGGCCAAGGGTCTGGAGTTCCTGTCGGACAACGGGCCGGAGTACATCTGCAAGAAGCTGAGGGCGATGCTCCAAGGCCTTGGGATCGTCGTGTGCCACACGCCTCGTCGAAGCCCGGAGTCAAACGGGCTGGCGGAGAGGTTCTTCGGCACCTTCAAGCGGGACTACGTCTACCAGGGCGAGTTGGAGAGCCTGGAAGAGGTGGGCCGGAAACTGCCAAGATGGCTGAAAGACTACAACGAGGTGGCGCCGCACAGCGCCTTGGAAATGAAGGCGCCAGCTCAGTTCTACACGGACTGGCTGGCGTCAAAAATCAGCAAAGCACCTGCCCAAAATTAGATGGGGCACAACATTCCTTAGGAGTCGATCCGGCACCCGAATAGAAGTCAAACCCGCACAAGCGTACCAACGTCTGATAGTAACAAATAAATGTTGTCCTGCTGGCCACGAATAGCCTCATCCCACGAGCCACTCCTACCCTGCGCGAAACGCGGCGTACCGTTTTTCCAGGAAGCGTGGATTAGGCCGCCATGTCGCCACCCGGGGAACGATTATCGGCTGCCCGTTGAAGTGCTGCAGGCCATGCTCGAGCATGGGGCCATCCGCCTCTTCAAGGATATCTTTGCGCAACTCAACGACGCAGTCCGGCCGAATGCCAAGAATATTTCGGTCGAAGGCCACATGGTGGAGGTTGCAGAGCGCCAAGCCGTTGCTGACGACTGGTTCCCCCTCTGGGTGCGTATCGGGGAGGATGTGCGCGGCCTCGAGAAGCTCCTCGTGCCGAAGCCGGCAGATCGCGCACTGATTGCGATAAGCCTGCAAGACGCGCGCGCGGAAGGAGCTCTGATGCAGGCGCCTCTGAACCTCGCTGGTCACATACTGACGCCGCGCTTCGACATCCAGTGACGAGACGGGCTGGGCGGCCGCGGACACGAGCTCGGGGGCATCGACCTGCACGTCGAAGGTCAATGCCTCCTTATTATCACGAACCAGAAAGCAAGGCCATGCAGAAATGTATTGCCCGGGATTGATGCCGTGAAAGTAGATAAGCGGAGTGCCGGTCTCCATCAACTTCCTTAGACCGACGTTGTCGCGATGTAGGGGGTCCGTGCCTCGATAGCAATAGTGGAGGATCCCGTTGTCCTTAAGCTCGTCTTTGTATGGCCCCTTGGGAGAGGTCCTGATACTGAGCGGCAACTCCATGATGGCGGGCTTAAAGATCCCTTGCATACCGAGCAACGACACCCGGGTTCCCTTGTAGTCAAAACCTTTGACCAAGGCCGCCCAAGGGAGGCGATCTCCGTGGAGGAGGGATAGATGGTTTAGGCAATCGGCAGCGGCCAATCGCACATCGTAATCGCTTTCCATACCCTGGCCCGATCGCGCCTGAAGCACCGATCAACGACCGAGATTCTATGGTATCAAATGTGGCCCGTTGCCGATGAAGTCGGGACACAAAGTGGTGCCCAGCATGGTGCCCTTCGCCCATACAGAACCAGCATACTCGGGCATACTCCACATACGGTTTCTCGACGACGGCGGGATTTCCTCGACGGGGCCGGGGGCATTACAAGGCGGTTGCTCTACCGCTGAGCTACGTCGGCAATAGCCCCGCGATTTCCTCCTGCGCGACAAATTTCAATTCAGGCCATACAGGTACACGTACCACGGCGCGAGCAAGTGCATAATTACGCCATATAGTAAATATGCATTGCTTATTTACGGCACATAATACATACTGTCTAATCATGACGGCGCCCCTGGCGAGACTCATCAAGAATCCCGACCGCTCCTTCTTTCTGTTCGGACCACGCGCCACAGGGAAGAGCACCTGGCTGCGCGGCGCATTCTCCGACGCTATCCGACTGGACCTGCTCGACACGCGACTCGCGCTCGAGCTGACTCGGGACCCGCATCTCCTGGAATCCCATCTGGGAGGACTGCCAGCCGGAGCCTGGGTCGTGCTTGATGAGATCCAGAAAATCCCCGCCCTGCTCGATGAAGTCCACCGCCTCCTGGAAGACCGGCACCTGCGCTTTGCCCTATGCGGGTCCTCCGCAAGAAAACTCAAACGCGGGGGCGCCAATCTGCTGGCTGGTCGAGCGGTCCTACGGCACCTCGAGGGCTTCTCCGCGGCGGAACTGGGAAAAACCTTCGATCTCGACCGAGCACTTGAATGGGGAACGCTGCCACTCATCGTGCAATCGCCCGGCCGGGAAGCGGAAATTCTAGAGTCCTACGTGCACACCTACATCCAAGAGGAGATCAAGGCGGAGGGGATCATCCGCCAAGTACCCCCGTTCCTCCGCTTTCTGGCCGTTGCCGGGCAGCTCAATGGGCAGAGCGTGAACGCCTCCAACGTGTCCCGCGAGGCGACCGTTCCACGCATGAGCGTTGACGCCTATTTCGAGATCCTCAAGGACACCCTCCTTGGCCACTTCCTGCCGGCCTGGCAGCCCGGCTTAAAGGTCCGGGAACGCAGCCGGCCGAAATTCTACTGGTTCGATCCGGGCGTGGCTCGTGTCGCCGCAGGTCTGGGATCCGACCCGGTAGACAACGCATGGAAGGGATTCGCTCTTGAAACGCTCCTGCTCCACGAACTGCGCGTCTACAACGAGTTCTCCGCCCGCCATCGGCAGATCGCCTACTACCACACCGCATCCAACACGGAGATCGACTTCATCATCGAAACCAAGAAACGCCAGCCGGGTGCGAAGCCCTCGGTGGTTTGCATCGAGGTCAAGTCCGCCCAGCGCTGGGACCGCTCCTGGGACCGCGCCATGCGCGATCTGGCCGCCGACTCAGGCATCCACGTGGAAGGCCTCTACGGCGTCTATCGGGGAGACCGCCGGTACCGTTTCGATAACGTTCAAGTGCTTCCCGTAGGAAGCTTCCTGCACGCACTGCACAACGGCGACATTTTCTGACCCGCTCAAACGCCACCCCTGCATAGATCATATCCTCCCACGACAAGATGGGCTGCATGGGGCAAGGTTGGAGAGAACACCCAGCCCCATGGTCGGCACGGCCTCACAGCTCCTTGGAGGATATGACTCCCAAGGAGTTCACGGCAAAGCATCATGCTGAGCTGAAAACAGAAACGACATCAGCAATGCCTCTCTCGGGATGACTCAATTTAACAACGGCCCAGAGATAGGGGCAAGGTCGATGGGGGGAAGGTCGGCCGTCATAAGGAACGCTATCCGGACAAGCAGATGACCAAGACCGCCGAAGGGTGATTCCGGCTTGGAAACCGCTGGGATCTTATGTTCTGATTAGGAAACTCTCAAGTAGGCTAGGCTCAAGATTCCTACAATACAATCGTCGGCTGGAGGAGCCATTGAACAAGCGCTACGACCTCGCCATCATCGGCGGGGGCGCGTCGGGGCTGGTCGCGGCCATCGCCGCGGCGCGGCGGAGGCGGAGCGTGGTCCTGTGCGAGAAGATGTCCGCTCCGGGATTGAAGCTGCTCGCCTCCGGCGGTCAGCGCTGCAACCTGACGAACACGCTCTCCACCGAGGCGTTCATGGAGCGTTTCGGGCCCGAAGGCCGCTTCATGGGGCCGGCGCTCGCGGAGCTCGGGAGCGAGAAGCTGCGGAGTTTCTTCCACGAGCTCGGTATCGAGACCGACATCCGCGACGGCTTCCGCGTCTGGCCGGCGACGCGGCGGTCGGAGACGGTGCTGGCGGGACTCCTCGCGGAGGTCAAGCGGCTCGGCGTGCGCGTCGAGGTGCGCTGCGAGGTGCGCTCGGCGCTCTTCACCGACGGCTGCTTCCAGCTGACCTGCGAAGCCGGCGCGATCGCGGCGACGGAGCTGATCCTCGCCACCGGCGGCCTGACCCATCCGCGGCTCGGGACCACGGGCGACGGCTACAGGTTCGCCCGCGCGTTCGGTCACCGCGTGAAGCCCTGCTATCCGGGAGGGGTGCCCCTCTTGACCCGCGAGAGATGGCCCGGCCGCTGCACGGCCCACACGATCGGCAAGGCTGTCGTGCGGTTCGCCGCCGGCAGACCGAAGAAGCTCGCCCGGACCGGCGACGTGATCTTCACCGAGCGCGGGATCGCCGGGCCGGTGATCCTCGACCTGTCCCGTGAGATCTCCCCGCTCCTCAAGAAGCGCGGAACGGTCTTGCTGCAGCTGAACCTCGGCCGCGGAAGGAACCGGGAGGACTGGCAGGCGATCTTCAAGGGATGGCGGCAGGGGAGCGGCGGCATCTTGGCCGAGCGCCTTGCGGAGCACTTTCCGCCGCCTCTCGCCGAGGTCCTCTGCGAGCTGGCCGGGCTCGAGGCGCGGACCGCGGTCCACGCGCTCGGCGGCGAGCCGCGCGACAGACTGATCGGCATCCTGGTCGAGACGCCGCTGACCGTCGTCGACACCGCGGGCTATGACCAGGCCTTCATCACTCGCGGCGGCGTCTCGTTGAAGGAAGTCGATCCGAGCACCTTGGAGAGCCGGCTGCGCCCCGGCCTTTACCTCTGCGGCGAGCTGCTCGACCTCGATGGACCTTGCGGGGGCTTCAACCTGCAGTGGGCGTTTGCCAGCGGGTACCTCGCAGGACTCGGCAAATAGCAGGGCCGCCTGAAGCCTTAGCCCGGCGATTCCAGGAGCCACTTCCAGAGCGGCACGAACCGCACCTTGATGCCGGAAATATCCTCCACCTGCTCTACTCCCCAGGTGATGATGGTTCCGTTCTTCAAGCCAAACTCCTCGGCGCAGGCCGTCAGACCCTGGATCTCGCGCTTCTTCGTTTTGTCGTCCTCGATGGCATAGGCGGCCTGGATGATATCCTTGACCCGCAGCCCTTCCCGGATGACGAAGTCCGCTTCGATGCCCTCCGGGCTCTTCCAGTAATGGATGTCCTGTTGCGGCGGCAGCCGTCGCCGCAGCTCGAGATAGACGGCATTCTCCAGCAGCCGGCCCATGTCGGTCCTGCCGCTCATGGCGTAGAGGAACCCCGTGTCTCCCAGATAGGATTTTCGCGGATACTGCGACCGGTCTTTGATGGTGTGGGAGAATATCGGGACGAAGAAGAACAGGTAGCCGTCCTGCGAGCATTTCTCAAGGTTGAGGAGCGCGACCTTGCCGATCTTGTGCCCCACGGTCTGAAAGAAGCGCAGGCACTTCGAAGCCGAGAAGTACGAGGCCTCGATGATGTATTTCCCGAACAGCTCCACGGTCGTTACTTGGGATTCGGCCATTTCGGCCAAGTCGAGACCGACGATATCCCGAAAGTAGGACCCGATCACCCGGACCTTGTCGGTCTTGTCGGCCGCAAGCGCAACCTCGGGGAACCCCCCGTAAACGAGATACTCGGCAAGAGCCTTCTCCGCCCGGCCTATTCCAGCGGTGGTGGGCTCCACGCTCACCCCTTTGAACCGCAGGAACTCCGCGAATGAAAGCGGATAGAGTTCATGGGCCAATACCCGGCCCCTGAGGGGCTTGGAGGGCCTGGAAAGCGTGGCCCGGGAGGAACTGACGACAAGGCGCAGCCTGCCCTTGAGCATCTCGTGGTTGCGGGCAAGCCATCCCTCCCAATCCTTCGCCGCGGTGATTTCGTCGAGCAGCAGGCAGCCCGAATCCCCGAACCATTTGAGCGCGTCGTCAAGCAGGGAAGGGACTCCCTTGATCCGGCTGTCCTCCAGGTTTATGTAAGCCGCGTTCAGGCCTTCCTTTTGGAGTTTCTGCCGGAGCAGAATGAGGACGCTCGACTTGCCGCAGCGGCGTATGCCGGTGACCGCGACGATCTTGAGCCTGGCATCGCCCATGACCTGGTCCAAGTCCAGATTCCTCGAAACCAACGTCTTCTTGAGCGCGTACGCGTTCCATTCATCGAAGATAGCGTGCATGGCTATTCCTGGCCCCAGTAAATTGATCTCACACAGAACAGTATATCACATATGCTGTTCCTGTACAGAACAATACTGGCAATCCGTAGAATTGGGCGCCCGGCAATCCGGACCCCCCTGGTCCGGACCGCGCTCCAGCCTGACACTTCATGTTCGGCCGGCCCACAGTGGGTGCAAATCAACCATATTGCGGCTGATGATCGACCACTATCGGCGCCAAGCATGGCGCCATGAGGCCGACGCGAAAGCATTTGCTATCATCAACCCGATGGCCGTGACACCCGAGGAGGCCCTCCGGCGTCATTGGGGCTACGACGCGTTCAAGCCTCTCCAACGGGAGGCGGTGGAGGCTGCGCTCGCGGGGCGCGACTGCCTGGTGGTGCTGCCGACAGGCGGCGGGAAGAGCCTCTGCTACCAGCTCCCCGCCGCGATGAGCCGCGGGCTCGTCCTCGTCGTCTCTCCGCTCATCGCCCTCATGGACGACCAGGTCGCAGCGGCGCGCGAGGCGGGACTGGAGGCCTCCGCCCTCCACTCGAACCTCGAAGCCGCCCACCGCGGGGAGGCCTACAGGCGGCTGGCCGCAGGCAAGACCGACCTCCTCTACGTAAGCCCTGAACGCCTCCTGGCGGGAGACCTGCTCGAGGACGCCTCCGAGCGGCTGGTCCTGATCGCGGTGGACGAGGCGCACTGCGTCTCGCATTGGGGCCATGAATTCAGGCCCGAGTACCGACGCTTGGCCGAGGTCCTGGAGCGCTTCCCGAAGGCTGGGCGCATGGCCTTGACCGCGACGGCGACGCCCGCGGTCCAAGAGGATGTCTGCGCCCAGCTCGCGCTGCGGGGCCCTGCGCGCTTCATCGGCCATCCCGACCGCCCGAGCCTCATCTATCGCGCCTTCCCGCGCCGCGACCAGTCGGCCCAGGTGCTCGAGGTCGTGCGCCGCCATCCCGGCGAGGGAGGCATCGTCTACGCTCAGACGCGCAAGGATGTGGAGCGCTTGGCGGCGGGGCTCAAGAGCGCAGGGGTCTCCTGCGCGGCCTACCATGCGGGCCTGCCCGCGGACTCTCGGAGACGCGCCCAGGACGACTTCGTCAACGAGCGGCTGGACGTGGTGGTCGCGACCATCGCATTCGGCATGGGCATCGACCGCTCGAACGTCCGCTACGTCATCCACGCCAATACGCCGCGGTCGGTGGAGCATTACCAACAGGAGTCGGGGCGCGCGGGCCGCGACGGCGGGCAGGCCGACTGCGTCCTGCTGTTCGCGGCCTCGGATCTCGCCTCGCACAGGGGCCTGGCGCTCAAAGACGGGCCTCTGGCTCCCGAGCGGCAACGCGCGCTGGAACGCCAGTTGCGCGAGATCGGCCGCTACGCCGTAGCGCCGGTGTGCAGGCACAAGCTCTTGGCCGAGCATTTCGGAGCTGCTTATCCCCCCCGCTCCGCGCCCCCCCGCGGGGAGGGCTTGGGGCAGGGCTGCGCAGCCTGCGACGTCTGTCTCGGTGAGACCAAGAGCCTCTCAGCCGAGGAAGCCCTCCTGACGGCCAAGAAAGTCCTGAGCGGAGCCTGGCGCGCGGGCGGGCGCTTTGGGACCGGCTACGTCGTCCACCTGCTCCTGGGACGCGGCGAAGAGCGCATGACGCGCAGCGGCCACGCCGGCCTCCAGGTCTTCGGCCTCCTCAAGGACTCCGGAGAAGCGGCCGTGCGTTCGTGGATAGACCAGCTCATCGTGCAAGGCTTCCTGGAAGTCTTCGAGGAACGGGAGTATCCCCTTTTGCGCATCACAGAGGCAGGGAAGGCCCTATGCCGCGGTGAGGGGACGGTGCGCCTGGGCGTGCCGGCTCCTCCCAAGGCGCGCGGCAGGAAGAAGCCCAAGGCCTTGAGAAAGAGCCTGTCTTCCGATCTACCGCCCGATGAAGAACTCTTCGAGCGTCTGCGGCGGCTTCGGCGCCTGATTTCTGAAAAGCTGGGCATCCCGCCCTACGTAGTCTTCCACGACAGCGCCCTCGTGGAGATGGCCACGCTCAAGCCCAAGACCCTGGAGACCTTGGCCAGCGTGAAGGGCGTTGGAGATCGGAGACTCGAACGTTACGGGACGGCTTTCCTCGAGGTCATCTCAGGCAAGCCGCCGGAATCCGCCGCCAGCCACGACGCCGGATCGCGTTGAGCGACCTCCGATCTCAGGCAGGCCTCGGCCCGCCTTTGCGGCCGAAGCCGCCGGGTTTCTTGCCCCACTTCTTCGGGCCGCTGAAACCGCCGGGCTTCGGTCCCCACTTCTTGGGACCTGAGAAGTCCCGCCGTTTCTCGCCGCCCGCGGCCGGCTTGTCGCCCCATTTCTTGGGACCGCTGAAGCCGCTGGGCTTGGCCCCCCACTTTTTGGGAGCCGGCTTGTCGCCCCATTTCTTCGGCCCGCCAAAACCGCCGGGCTTGGGTCCCCATTTCCTGGGGCCTGCGGATCCCTCGCGCTTGCCAAAGTCCTGCCAGGGCTTGCCGGCAGGCCTTCTGCCTTCGTCGGCGCCGGGCTGGGGGCGGCGGCGGTCCTTGAGACCGGAGCGTCTCTCGATGAAGCCGGGAGTCCCAGGGCCGCCCGGAGCGACAGGCTCGACAGGGCGCTTCACCTGGGGCCTGGCCACGCTGACGAAGATCTTGCGGCCCTCGAGTTCAGTGCCGTTGAACTTGGCGATCGCGGCCTGAGCCTCGGGCTCCGTGCCCATCTCGACGAAGCCGAAGCCCTTGGAGCGGCCCGTATCCCGGTCCATGATGAGCTTGACGCCGGTCACGGCGCCGCAGGCGGAGAACAGCTCCGTCAATGCGGCCTGGGTCATCTCGTAGGGGATCCCACCGACGAACAAGTTCACAGGCATTCAGTGTCTCCTTCCGGCGGATCTGTGCGGGACAGAATAGCGGCGGTCGCTCCACCGCTGAGCCGCGTCGCCGACAGCTGGATCATTATACAGAGCTTTCAGGGTTCCCGCGAGACGGCAGGCAACGGGTTCGCCTTGAACTCCTCCGCATGGCACTTCAGGGCCCGGAGCCAGAACCCGGGGTCATAGGCGATGACGAGCCTCCAGGCGGCCTGCTCCGCCTTGCCCTGCTCGGCGTAGCCCTGAGCCCACTTGAGGCTGGTGGGACTGGGAGGCCGGCCGGCCTTGTCCTGGGCCTTCGAGAGCTCGCGGTCGATCCATTCCTGGTGCTTGGCCTGCGCCTGGCGGATATCCTGGCCGGTCACCGAGGCCCACTTCTTGGTCTCAGCATCCCACTTCAACCGCCGCCAGGACGCGAACTCCCTGGGATTTCCGCTCATCCATTGGTTGCCGCGCTGGTCCGTCATCTGGCCGCTGTAGACCTTGATGTAGCACTCGGTGATGCTGTCGGAAGTGTCGGGCAGGGACTCCTTGCCCTTGCCCGTCCGGTAGCGCCAGGCCCCGTCCTCCAGGAACATGACGCTCGCGGAGACTTCTTCCGGATTCTTGTGGTCTACCCGTCTCAGCGCGGCGTGGGCAAGGGAGCTGAAGCGTTTCCCAAGTTCAGCGCCGGCGTCAAAGCGCTTGGTCTCCCAGCGCTTGGCGATGGCAGCTGAGACCTCCTTGCCGAGTCGCGGGAAGCCGAGCTCCCGGGCTTTGGCAAGGATGGAGGCTTCGAATTCCGCGTCCCGCGCGCATAGCCGGCTTGCGCCAGGCTCGCCAGCCATGGCTGCCGAGGCAAGTCCGGCGACAGCCAGCAGACCGATTCCAAGTCTCCGTCTCATACGTCGACTCGTGCCCATCCGCCGCTGCCGACCATCGGAGCCGCTTGGCGCGATCAGCGCCTGGGCGTAGCCTTGGCCCGCAGGCTCACGTAGTGGGTGCCATCCGAGTCGCTGTAAAAGGTCTGCGGCTGCATCCCCTGACGGTTGAATTCCTTGAACAGGTCCGAGACGGACATGTTGTCGGCCCTGACCTCGACCTTGGACTCTTCTTCGTTGCGCTGCTTGAGGTCCGAGATCGACTCCATCTCGACCTCGATCTCATAGTAATCCTTGCCTGATTTCAGCGCGACCTTGGTGACCATCGTCACGTACTGGGTATCGACATCCCCCTTCTCCTCGGCTTCCAGGGCGTTCATGACGTCCCTAAGCTTCTTGCGGGGGTCCTTGGCTCCGGTCTTGTCCTTGACGAGGCCCGACTCCGAGGTCTGCTTCAAGGAGATGGGGCCGAAGTTCTCCCGGAGATCGGACGGGCCGGCCAGCCGCTGCTCCTCGCTGCCGGCCGCAGCGGCATAGGTCTTCTTGGTCTTGACGAGCTCGGCCAGGGCCAGGGCCGCGGCGCCGGCCTTGGACTCGCCGATGCCCACGCCGTACACGAAGCCGTTCTCGACCTTGGAGCCCTGCATGATCCACTCGGGATATTCGGCCGAGCCGGAAGCTCCTTCAGCCGGGGGCTCCCCATCCATGCGCTTGTACTTCCAGAGCACCCGGACCCACGCGCCGCCGCAGGAAACGTGCCGATAGAGCGTGAGCTCGGCGCTGTCGCGGCTGGTGACCTTGATCGTGGTGTTGCGCACCTCGCCGGAGTTCTGGTCGGGCTTGAGGTCCGTGGGGTTGCCGTAGCCATAGCCCAGGTTGGTGTACCAGTCATCGCTCCAGTCGAGGTGGCTGAAAGCCATCATCTGAGGGCAGAATCTGGTGTAGCGCTGAAGGATCTCCCAGCGCAGGCCCAGCGTGGGCACGTCTCCGGGGCGGATGACCTTGGGCGGGGCGTCCCAGTCATAGCGCATGCGATGGGTCCCGTACCGCGGCTGGACCGTGACGAATTCCGCATGCGTGGCGGTCCGGGCCGCCAGGGTGGTCGTGACGCCCCCTTCCCCGTCATTGATGGTCTTGCTCTCCCCGGGCTGGAGGGCGGGGATGGCGTTGACCTCGCTCGCGAATTCCGGAGAACCGGCGAGTTTCCAGTAAGAGGCGCTCGCGGGCACGCTGACGGAAAGCACGAACAAGACCGCCGCTGACAGGGCACGCTGCATTCTCATGGGCATTGATCTCCTATATCGAACGAGCGGTAGTCTATCATTAAGCCGCCCCATCCCACATCCAAGTCAGGCTTCTCGAGCAAAAACCGGGAACCACATAGGGACGGCGAAGCCAAGCAGGCAAGCGCCGGCGGAGATCGCCGCGAATCGGACAGGGGTGCCCAGTTCCGGCTCGCCTGGACAAGAGGGCTCGTCCATCCTACGGGTTGGCGGCCTCGCCCAGGACGACGTGCTTCCAGACGTAGGTCATGAGGGGCACAGCGATGACCAGGCCCCACACTCCTACGAGGTGCTCGGCCAGGACGAGACCGAACAGAACGGCAAGGGGGTTCATCTTCATGTGGTGGCCGTAGATCCTGGGATTGAGGACATAGGCCTCGACCATGTGGACCACGGCCACCATGAGGACCACGCCGCCGGCGGTCCGGAGGCCTCCGCCATCCATGATGAGGCCGGCCAGGCAGATGGGAGCGGTCGAGATGAAGACTCCTGCCACCGGGATGAACGAGCACAGGAACACGGCGACCGAGAGGATGCCGATGTTGGGGATGCCGAGCAGGGCCATGCCCACGGCCGTGACGGCGGTGTTGGCCACGGCGATCAAAGTCTGGGCCTCGAAGGCGCGGCCCATGAGCTTGGCGAACTGGGCGATGGAGGGTCCGACCTCCCGATAGGCTTCCGACAGCCGCGAGGTCTCCAACGCGCGCACGCCGGCCGAGAACGCGGGCACGCTCAGGAGGAACAGGTAGGAGAAGATGATGGACATGAAGAGGTAGACGATGCCTCTCCAGATGGTCTTGCCCAAGCCCGCCAGGGAGCGCAGGTACCTGCGGCGGTCCTCCTCGGTGATCTGGCCGAGCAAGCCGCGGGCCAGGCTCTTCACGGCCTCGGGGTCGGTCGGAGGGGCTTCTCCGATCTCCTCTGCCAGCGCGTCGGAGATCCGGGGCCCGAGGGAGGACTTGAGCTTGGAATCGAGGAAATCGTGCCAGCTTGGATGCTCGGCCACGCGCTCCTGGAAGGAGCGGGCCTCGTGCGTGATTCGCGGCACGGTGAGCATGCCGAAGACGGCGAGAAGGCCGCCCAGGAACGCGACGAACAGGGTGGGCGCCAACCAGGGCCAAGGCACATGGGGCTCGAGCTTGCGGGTCACGGTCAAGCCGATGTAGCTCAGCACGAAGGTCATGAAGAACAGGGGGAAGAAATCCCTCAACACATAGAGGATGAGGATGAATCCCCCCCAGATGGCGAGCTTCTTATGCAGCGGCCCCATGTTCATGACGAGATGCTACAAAATGCCGTCGGCTACCGGAATGCCGCGCCCTCTTGCGCGGGCTTCTCCTTGAACAGCACCGAGGCCAGGATGGAGAGGGCGAGGATGCCGATGACCACGCCCAAGGACACGGCGATGGGGACCTTGCAGAGGTCCACCAGGAGCATCTTCACCCCCACATAGCAGAGGATGATGGAGATGCCGACCTTGAGGAACCGGAACAGGCCCATGACCCCGGAGAGCATGAAATAGAGGGACCGCAGGCCGAGGATGGCGAAGACGTTCGAGGTGTAGACGATGAAGGGGTCCGTGGTCACGGCCAGGATGGCCGGGATGGAATCCACCGCGAACACGAGGTCCGAGGCTTCCACGACTAGCACGGTGGCGAAGAGCGGGGTAGCGTGCCATCTCCCGGCCGCCTTCACGAAGAAGGAGTCGCCGTGGCCCTGGCCGTCGAATGGGATGAAGCGCTGGACGAGCCTGAGCACGGGGTTGTTCTGAGGCTCGACCCGCGCGTCCTTCTGCAGGAGCATCTTGACGCCGGTGGCCACGAGCAGGCCGCCGAACACGTAGATGACCCAATGGAAGGCGTGGATGAGCTGGACTCCGGCGAAGATGAGGATGAGGCGCATGACCACGGCACCGAGGATGCCCCAGTGCAGGACGCGAGGCTGATATCGGCGGGGCACGTCGAAGTACCCGAAGATGACGATGAACACGAACATGTTGTCCACGGACAGGGAGTACTCGATGACGTAGCCGGTGAGGAACTCGAGGGCCTTGTCCGGGCCCATGCGCTGCCAGATCCAGGCGCAGAAGAGGAGCGCCAAGGCGACCCAGGCGGAGCACCACGCAGAGGCTTCCTTGAGGGACACGACGTGGCTGCGCTTGTTGAGCACGGCCAGGTCGATGTACAGGACGAGGCCGACCAAGCCGGCGAAGGCGGCCCACATCCAGGCAGCGGTCTCTGCCATGGGTCAGGCCCGGGCAAGGGCCTCGAGCCTTCGCACGCGCTCGCGGAGCGGCGGATGGGTGGAGAACAGGCTCATGAGCCCGCCTCCCATGAGGGGATTGACGATGAACAGGTGCGCGGTGGCGGGCTGGGCGTCCATGGGCTCGCGCTTGGCTTCCGCGGAGATCTTCTTGAGCGCCGAGGCCAGGTCCAGGGGGTCTCCGTGCAGACGCGAGCCGGTCTCGTCAGCCAGGAACTCGCGGGACCTGGAGATGGCCATCTGGATGAGCATGGCCGCCAAGGGAGCCAGGAAGACGGCGATGAGGGCGGCGATAGGATGACCGCCGCGGTCCTCTCTCTCATGGCCGCGGCCTCCCAGCATCATGCCCCAATGCGCCATGTTGGCCAGCATGGAGATGGCGCCCGCCATGGTGGCCGCGATGGTGGAGATCAGGATGTCCCTGTTGACCACATGGCCGAGCTCGTGCGCCAGCACTCCGCGCAGCTCGCGGCTGTTCAAGGTCTCAAGGATGCCCTCGGTCACGGCCACGGCAGCGTGCCGGGGGTCCCGGCCCGTGGCGAAGGCATTGGGCGAGGGCTCAGGGATGATGTAGAGCTTGGGCATGGGCACCCCGGCCTTCAAGGCAAGGTCGGAAACCATGTCGTGGAGGTCAGGGGCCTGAGCCCGGGTCACGGGCCTGGCGCGGTACATCATGAGCACGAGCTTGTCCGAGAACCAGTAAGCCCCGAGATTGGTCGCCGCGGCCATGACAAAGGCCAGCACCATGCCGGACTCTCCGCCCAAAGCCCGGCCGACCAGGACGAAGAGCACGGTCATCCCAGCCATCAGCGCCGTCGTCTTCATCGTGTTCATCTCCCCTCCCTCACGCTCGCAGCGGCCAAGAACGCCTCGGCCACCCTGCGGCGACGCAGCTTGCGAACCACCGCGACGATCCCTTCCGCGCCGACGACATCCCCGCCCTTGGGGCGACCGATCTCCAGCGAGAACCACTCCGCCAGGGTCCCGGGCCGCTGGGGACGACCGTTCGCGCCCAAGGCAAGCCCTGTGACCGCGGCCACCGTGGTCAGCGACGCCCCGCCCCCGATCACCCAGCCGTTCCCGGCCTGGTTGATGTGCCGGGGGAGCTCGTCGAACTCGTCTCCGACATGCCCCACCAACTCCTTGAGGATGTCCTGCAAGGTGATCAAGCCCAGGACCCGACCTTCCTTGGCCGCCACGAGCGCGATGTGGACATGGTCCCGGAGCATCTCCTCCAGGGCCTGGGCCATGCTGGCGGAGGACTCGACGCGCTTGATGGCGCGCATGATGCCCCTGACACCCTCGGTCCCGGGGCTCATCTTGAGGGCCACGACGATGTCCTTGAAATTGACGTAGCCCGCGATGGTCTGGGGATCACCGTCCTTGGCGCAAACCGGGAACCGCGTGTGAAGGTCCAGGTGGGCCCTGACCAGCGCGTCCATGAGGCTGGCCTCGAGCGGGACCATCGAGATGTCCCGGGGAGACAGCATGATCTCGGAGATCCTGCGCTGGGCCAGCTGGGCCGCGGAGAGCACGATGCGCTCCTCCCGGGCCCCGATGAGCCTGGCGCTGCGGGCCAGGGTCGCGGCAGCGTTGAGCTCATGGAGGCCGGCATGGCCGGCCCCGAGCCCGTCCGCGTGCCTCGACCACCGCGCGGAACCGACGACTCCCTTGACCAGCCGCTCGACCACGCTCACCACGGGGCCCGCGAGCGCGGCCAGCACGCGCATGGCAGGGGAGAGCTTCAGGCAGACCCACTCGTTGTTGCCGATGGCGAAGGTCTTGGGGACGAGCTCGGCGAAGATGACGGTGCAGGCGCCGAGCGGAACCACGACGCAGGCGATGGCCGCGATATCCGCCCAGGCGGGGGAGAACCCCGCCACGGCCTCCAGGAAGGGCGCGACCGTCTCCTCGGCCCCGGCCCCGCCCACCGCAGCGGCGACCGACCCGGCCAGGGTGATGCCGAGCTGGACCACGGCCAGGCTCGCCTCCATGCGTTCCTTCATATGGACGGCTGCCTCGGCCCCCGCCGCTCTTTGGCCGGCTAGGGCCACCAGGCGCGCCCGGGACACGGATGCCAACGCCATCTCGTAGGCGGCGAACAAGGCGTTGGCCCCCAGCATCAGAAGGACGACGGTCAATTCAAAGGCGAACATGGCATGGAGACATCATCCATCCTAAAGTATAACGAGTGTTCTAGTATTTGTAAAATAGATAATATATTCGTCTCTAAGAGGTTTTCTCAATGCTTGCCCTGAACCATCATCACCTCTACTACTTCTGGGTCGTGGCCAAGGAAGGCAGCGTCACCAAGGCCTGCAAGAAGCTCTTGCTGGCCCAGCCCACGGTTAGCTCACAGATCATCCAGCTCGAGAAATCCCTGGGAAAGAAGCTCTTTGCGCGCGACAAGAAAAGGCTGGCCCTGACCGAGGACGGCCGCCTGGTGCTCGACTACGCCGAGGCCATCTTCAATACCGCCCAGGAGCTCCTGGACGCTCTCAGAGACAGGCCCACCCAGCGCTCCCTGCGCATCCAGGCGGGAGTCGTGGACCAGGTCTCAAAGCAGGTGGCCCGGCTCCTCCTCCAGGAGATCTACCGCTTCAAGCCCGACGCGCACGTGACCCTGCTGGAAGGCACCCAGCAAGCCATGCTGGCTGAGCTGGCCTCCCATGCCGTGGACGTGGTGCTCACCAATGTCGAGATCCCGGTGGACAAGGCCCCCGAGTTCGAGCGGGTAGCGCTGGGCTCCCTGCCGGTCATCTTCGTGGCTTCCCCGGCGCTCAGCCGCAAGGTGAAGACCTTCCCTTCCGACTTGGCCAAGATCCCCCTGCTCCTGCCTACCCAAGCGAGCCCTGTCTGGGGAGACAGCCAGCACTACTTGAACAAGAGCAAGGTCGAGCCCAGGATCGCAGGAGAGATCCAGGACGTGGAGCTCCTCCGCCAGCTGGTCATCGACGGGGTAGGGGCCGCTCCCATCAACAAGCTGACCGTGGCGGAGGACCTGCGCTCAGGCAGGCTGATCAGCCTATGCCGCGACCAGGGCCAGCTTGAAGAGACGGTCTGGCTCCTGGCCAAGAAAAGGCACCGGCTCAACCCCATCGCGGAGCACCTGCTCAGGGATTATCGGCCGTCCCTGCCGGCCCGCTGACAAGCAAGAAGCGGCTTGCTGGGCCTCGTGCACGGCCATGGCCGCGTCCTCGACCCAGGACTGGCGCAGGAAGGAATGACGACGCAAGGCTATAGTATGACCGGATGCCGGATTCCGTCAGGGGCCCCCTGGCGTCAAACCGGGCCGGGACGTCACTCGACGACGGCGATGTCCACGTCCCGGGCATCAGCCCGGCCCTGGTCATCCACCACCCGCACGATGAATGCTCCGGGCTGGGGCGACCAGAAGAAGGGCTCTCCGTTCCTCGACCGGCCCACGAACCGGTCGTTGACGAACCAGAAGAGCTGACGGCTGTCCGCGTCGGTCACGGCCGCAAGAGGGATGGTCTCGCTGCCCAGCCTGGCGGCGCGCAGGCTGTACGTGAGCCCCGGCTGGGGAGAGGTGATGACCGGCGCCAGGCCTCTGGTCGATCTGGCCGTGATGCCGCATTCCGGATTATCCGGCGGGGGGAGCCGACGCGGCATGCCTGCCAGCCGGAATATCTTGAGGAGATCGGAAGACCAGAACTCGAAGACCTGGCTGCGCACGCCCCGGCCCGGGGAGCAGGCGCGCAGGCCGGTGCGGGAGTCCACGAGCACCTCGCGGTGGAGGTCGCAGGTCTGGATGGGCGACTTCCCAGGGATGAACCAGGTCTTTGCCTGGTGGGGACAGTGCGGCCCCGGGATCTGGCCGGAGACGGAGCAGACCTTGACCTGGGCCAAGTTGTAGCGCACCGGCCGAGCAGGCGCGGCCATGTCCGGCTGCTGGGCAGCCAAGGCGTCGATCAACTCGAACATGAGCGGCGCGGCCGCCTCCGCGCCGATGAAAGCCGGATTGGTCTGGCCGTCGAAGTTCCCCACCCACACGGCGAGGACGTAGGGTCCGAAGACGCCGACCGACCATGCGTCGCGGAAAGCGTAGGACGTCCCGGTCTTCCAGTGCACGGGCAAGGCATCGCGCGTCCAATCCGAGCTGAACGCCTGGGCGGGCCGTGGGTTGTCCTTGAGGATATCAAGGACCAGGAAGCTCGCCTCCTCGCTCAACAGGCGCGTCCCCTCCGGCTGAGGGGCTCCGATGCGCGTACGCAACGGCCGGACCCTCCCGCCATTGGCCAGCATGGCGTACATCCGCGCCAGGTCCTCCATGGTGACCTCAGCGGAGCCCAGGGCAAGGGCCAGCCCGTAGTGGGATTCCTCCTTGAGAAGCTCGATCCCAGCCTTCCTGAGGAAGCCGTAGAACCCGGGAGAGCTCAGCTTCCGTGAGAGCTGCACCGCAGGGACATTCCGACTGCGGATCAGGGCCTGGCCGGCATGGATGGGCCCAACGAAATCCCTGTCGAAGTTCTCGGGGTTGAATCCTCCGAAGCTCATGGGCGCGTCTTTGAGCATGCTCCAGGGGTGGACGAGGCCCTCATCCATGGCCAGGCCGTAGATGAAGGGCTTGAGCGCCGAGCCCGGCGACCGCCTCGCCCGGACGCCGTTGACCTGCCCCTGGATGTCCTGGTCGAGGAAATCGACCGAGCCCAGGCTGGCCACGACCTCCATGCTGGGATAGTCGAGCAGCAAGGCTGCCGCGTTGCGGATGCCGATCCTGTTCTTCCGCTCCACGTAGGCGCGGACCTTGCGCTCCAACAACCGCTGTTTTGGCAGGTCCAAGGTCGTGATCACCGACGATCCGGAAGGGTCATCGCGCAGGACCGCGTCGACGAAATGGGGCGCCAGGAAGGGCAGCCGGCCGGGCAGCCTCATCTCGATCGGGAGCTCGACCATCGCGCGTTGATGCAGGTCCTCCGGATGCTCTGCCGCCCAACGAGCGAAGAGGCGCCTCCTGGCATCCAGGACCGCCTTGGACGCGCCGCCGGCAGGGCCTCCCGCCGAGGGGCCGCGCCGGAAAGGGCTCTTCGGGATGACGCAGAGCGCCAGAGCCTCGGGCAGGGAGAGGCGGTCCGCGTCCTTGGAGAAATAGATGAGACTGGCCGTCCCCGCGCCTTCGACATTGCCCCCGAACGGGATGGCGTTGAGGTAGGCTTCGAGGATATCGTCCTTGGCGTAGTGACGTTCGATCTGCAGGGCCCGCATGATCTGCATGGCCTTGCCGACGAACGTGCGGGAATCGAGCCGGAACCGGAGCCGGGCCAGCTGCATGGTGATCGTCGAGCCGCCGATCCTTCTCCCCCTCAGGACATAGGTCCGCCAGCAGGCGCGGGCCAACGACCCGGGGTTCACTCCGGGATGGCCGTAGAAGTGACGGTCCTCCTGGAGCAGCATCGCGTTGACCAGGGCCGGGGACATCCTCTTGAGCGGCACCCATCGCCGGTACTTGTCGTCCGAGGAGAGCCTCAACTGCAGCAGACGGTGCCTGCGGTCATAGACCTCGCGGGAATAGCTCGTGGCGCGCAAGGAAGGCCGCGGGATCGCGCCGTACGCGGCAGCGACCGCGATCAGGGCGACCAGGAGCGCCCTTGTCCGCCGCGGCACTAGTCGCCCTCCACCACCATCTTGCCGGCCGAGTTCCGGGCCTGGATCGAGCGGTCGTACATGGCCTCGGCGAAGATCGGAGGCACTGAGAACGCTCCCCGGTTCGTCGCGCGGATGGAATAGACGAACTCCTTGGCTTCGGACCCGACGACCCCGAACAGGACGACCCTGTCCTCGCGGATGTCCGCGTACTGCGGGTGCCAGGTCGAGGACGGCAGCTCGAGCGGCGAAGCCCAGCCCTCTCTAGAAGGCGGGGCGCTCTCACCGCCCTCATAGCCCTCCTCGTCCTCCTCCCCCGCGAACATCGTCCCCCTGGGCGCGCTGTCGCGGAGCTGGGGCTCCATGACCACCTCGAAGCCGCCAGGAAGGAGGTCCACGATGGCGATGTCGCTGAGGCTCTCGCCGCCGATCGTCCGGACCTTCACATGGACCTCGACCTTGCCGCCCAACCCCAGCTTCGAAGTCACCCCCCCGCCCTCGAAGCGGTACTCCCGCTGCACCTCGATCCTGTTCTTCATCTCCTGGGTCGGAGGAGCAAGGTCGAACCCCGCCGTGGTCACGCCGTAGAAGAGCGGACGGCTGCCTGGGCTGGAGAACCGCACCAGCTTCGCCTGGTCGGAGAAGTCCGCCTTGGGGAAGAGGTTCCCGGTCAGCGAGAGGCTCTTCGTCGTACCATCGCGCCGCGTCTCAGCGACCTTCACGCCCGACACGGCGGGTGCTCCCGCCGTGTCGGCATAGCTGGCAAGAGCAAGAATGGCGTACGCGCCCGAGAGGGTGTTGAAACTGCCCTTGACCACCGGGTCCACCAGCCGCTCGAGCTCCCCGGAAGACACATCGCGAAGACGCTCGGGGAAATGCCGGGCCAGGATGTAGAGGAGTTGGCTGTCGCGGACCAAGCCGTCGTAATAGGAGGCGTAGTCCGCCTGCTGGGGGTCGCCCAGGCGGGAGGAGCCGATGACGCCCTCAGCCTGGCTGGTCTGGCGGAGCAGCTTGTAGACCGCGGCCAGGTAGATGCCGGTCAGGTCCTTGCGCCAGACCTTGGGGAACTTATCATCCACGTGCCGGCGCAGGGCTGCCAACGGCGCGGAAAGAACGGTGCCGTTGCGCGTCAGGATATAGGCCGCGTAGGCACGCACCCTCGCTTCCGCCAGGGTGCCAGGCTCCGTGCCCACCAAGCCGCCCAGATAGGCCAGGCCCCGGTTGAGCAGGTCAGGGGGCACGGGGTACCCGCGCTCCTTGGCCTCGGTCAGGAAATGCAGGGCATAGACCGTCTGCACATCGGAATAATGGGAGTTGGCCGCCCAGAAGCCGAACGCCCCCTCGGTGTTCTGCCTGCCGCGCAGGACGCGCAGGACCTGCTCGAGGGCGGCTCCCGTGGCCTGCGGAGAGTACCCGAAATCAGGGTGGGTGCGCAGGACCAGGGCAGGGAACGCCTGGCTCACGAGCTGCTCCGTGCAGCCGTAAGGGAACCTCTCGAGATAGCGCAGGAGCCCTCGCGCCAGGACCAAGGGAAGAGGAGAGATGGACGCCTCCAACGTCCGGTAGTGCGGGTACATGGCCCTGACCACCGGCACCTCCGCGGCCCCTCCTTTCATGACCCCGCCCGCCAGGGTGCTCATGAAGGGCTGTGGAGGACGCACGCTGGCGTCCACGGATGCCCGCGACTTGCGGTCGCCGAGCGCGGCCGTGAACGTCATGTTGCCCGAGCCCAGCTTGTCCTTGGCCCGCAGCTTGAAGGCGACGCTGGTCTCGCGGCCTTCGGCGACCTTGACCCGCCGGGTTTGACCGCCCAGGACCTCCAGGTGCTCCGACGTCTTGAGCTCCACCTCCAATTCAGCGTCGGGGCCCGAGCCTTCCGCCTGGTTGGCGACGCCCATGCTCACCTCGAACTCGTCGCCGGGAGCGACCACGACCGGCGCGTTGGGACTCAGGACGAAGTGCCCGCGGATGATCGCTCTCTTCTCGGCGACTCCGATGGACTCCGCGGCCACGGCGACCGCCATCACGCGCAATGTCCCGTTAAAATGGTCCGGCACTGTGTACGTCACCTCCCGGGACGTGGGATCCACGTCGATGATCCCGGACCAGTAGGCGACGGGCTTGTCCCGCTTGCGCTTGAAAGGATTGAGGTTCTTGCCGAGGGCCTCCCGTCCCATGTCTCCGCCGGGCGCGGACAGGGATTGCACCAGCTTGAACTCCGGCAGGACCAGGTCGAGGATCTGCGCGGTGCGTACCTCCAAGGCGCGCTTCTCGAAGAAGCGCCCCAGCGGGTCCGGCGTCTTGTACCCGGCCACCTGGAGGATCCCCTCGTCGACCGCGAAGACCACGATCTTGCCGGGCTTGTCGGCCCGGTACCGGATCCGGTAGGGCTGCCCCGGCCTGGCCAGGTCAGGGCAATCGAGGGAGACCGGATTGGTGCGCCGCGCCCTGCTGACGGAGAAGGGCGCCACCCCATAGCTCAGCGGGCTCATGAAGATCTCCGGCGACTCCAGCGAGCGCAGGAAGGAGACGACCACGTAGCCGTTGCCCTCCATGTCCGCCGGGATCCGGATACGCTGGGTCGAGGCGGTCGTGGTCGTACGGAACCAGCGGTGGGCGTAGACCCGGTCGCGCTCGATGGTGATCAGCCCGGCCCCCGTGTAGGGAGCCGTGATCTGGACCTCAATCTCCTCGTTCGGCGCATAGTCCGCCTTGCTGAGTTGGACCTTGAGCTCGGCCGTCTTGTCCAGGGAGCGGGTCAGGTTCGCCTGCCCGGCCACGGAGAACACCACCCGGCAGAGCTCCGTATCCGCGTCATCGCGCAGGACCAGCGCGTAGTCTCCCGGCTGGCCGGTCGGCAGGACGTGGCGCAGCCCGCTTTCCGGGATGGAGAGCTCCTTCTTCTCGAGGGGGAGCTCCTTGAGGATCGACTCGTATTTATAGGTGCCGTTCTCCTGCCGCACCAGGAGCGAGACATAGCGGAGCTCCAGCAGGTGCGCCTGCAGGCCCTTGACGCCCGTCTTCTTGAGCGCCGGATCGACCGCCACCAGCTCGACCGACCGGGCGCTCCCCTTGGCGATGTAGCGCAGGTCTCCGTCCGGCTTGTAGCCGAGCAGGAAGTCCCGCGGCGAGACCAGCACCGAGCTCTCCGCCGCGACGCTGCGTCCGCCGCCCGCCTCGAACCCCTCGGCCGTGAAGTTCAGCCGATAAGTGGCCTTGTCGAACCGGTCCAGGTCCAGGGCGAATTCCGCCTCTCCCTTGTCATCGGTCTCCCCATCCTCCAACCGCTCCGTGAACGAGTTCTTGGCCCGCTGGGGGTCGAAGAACGTGTGGTCCGGAAAGGCCCTGAAGACCGGCAGGGCGGGCGAGAGCATCACCTGGGCCTTCACCCGGCGGCCGGAAGCCGGAGTGCCGAAGAGGTTCTTGAGGAAGACCGTGGCCTTGAGGTCCTTGGGCGTGACCCACCCGTCGACCCGCTCCTTGGAGAGCCGCGTCGCGATGCGCAGCCGGTCAGGCAGGAACTCCTCGATGCGCAGCGTGGTCGATCCCAGCAAGGCGGCGCGGCGGCCGTCCTTGACCACGTAGACGCTGACCGTCCAGGCGCCGGTGGGCGAGGTCTCCTCCGTGGCGTAGCGCAGTTCCTCGAAGCCCAGCCCGGAAAGGACCATCTTCTGGCGGTGGACCTCCAGTCCCCTGCTGTCCGTGACCGTGGCCTCCAGGGGCACGCCCGCGATGTTCTGGAGCCAATCCGCGGGCTTGACGATGAGCCCCACCCTGAACTCGTCGCCTGGGCGGTAGATCCCCCGATCCGAGAACAGGTAGGCTTGCAGCCTCTCCCCGCTGCCCGGGGTGGCGGCCCCGCCCACGTCGAACCGGGAGAAATTCAGCCTCCGGTCTTCCCAATCGTATGGCATGAAGGCCAGGTCGCTCCCTCTCCTGACGACATAGGCGACCGGGGCCCTTTCCCGCTCGAAGCCCCTCAGGGAAGGGAACCTGGCGCGGCCATCCCCGTCCGTGGTCTCGGTCAGGACCGGCAGGCCGTTCCGGCCCAGGACCACCACCTGGGCTCCGCCGACCGGGGAACCGTCCGAGATCGACTGCACGAAGACCTCGTGGCCTCCACCCAGCACGTCCTTGACCAGCAGACCCAGGTCCGTCACCAGGACGAGCCGTTTGTCCTCCACGCCGGTCCGCACCTTGCGGACCGGGTCCCAGCTCTCGACCTTGAAGAAGAAGAGCCCCCGCCTGCTCCCGTCCGACCCCATGGTCAGGTAATCCGAGAGGTCGAAGGAAGAGTAGACCGATCTCCCCGGTTCCGCGTTGAGCACGCGCACCTCGCTGAGCCGCTCCGAGATGTTGTCCGGGCCGAAGTTGTAGTTGAACTGCGGGTCGCGGAACCTGCCTGCCGACTGGCTGACCAGATGGTTGATCTGGCTGGAGACCACGCGGCTCGCCTCGAAGCGGATCGCGTCGATGTCCCGGGAGATGATGGACACCTTCTTCTCTCCGCTGAGGCTCAGGATCGCGCCCTCGTACATGATCTTGAGCTCTTTGGGGAATTCAGGGATCTGGGCCGTGTGGTCGTACTCCTTGGCCAGCACGTAGCCGCCATAACAGCCGATGCCCTTGTTGACGCGGATATAGAGGTAGCGGCCCGGCGTCCCAGCGAACTTGAAGCTGTGCGTCTTGGCGTATTCCCGGTCGGTGGGCAGAGGAACCAGCTCCACCGGCCTGGAGAGGGCGAGTATCTCGGGACCCACCCTGGCCGGGTCGCCCCAGCGATAGTTGAGCATGGCCGGCCGGCCTTCATGCGGCGGGAAGTCCCGGGGCAGCTCATAGACGCTCAACGCCTTGCGGATCTCCGTCTCGAGGGCGCCGGCGCTGAGCTGGAGGATCAGGGCGCGTTCCGGCTCGTAGCGCTCGTTGCGGACGAGCGTCACCTCGGCGGACTCGACCCGGAAGAAATTGTACATGCCCGGGATCGGCACCTGGCGCTCCGCCTTGCCCGCCTCCGGCCCGCCGCGGGAGGCGCTCACCCCCGCGTCGATGGACACCATCATGTAAGTGTCCTTCATGGGGATCTCGACCGGGTCCGAGTGGATGTATGCCTCGCTCTTGAACTTGTCGTAAAGCACGGTGAAGGGATACGTCTTGGCCCCCAAGCCGAGGAACCCGCCCGTCTGGTTGGCCAGCCTCAAGGCGACGTGCTTCTCGAACTCCGCCGGCTCGACAGGATGCGTGAACGCGACCGTCGCCACGACCTTCTTGAGCTTCGGGTTCGTCGGGTCCTGATAGAAATCAGCCGCGGCGAACGTCATGCCGAACGGGGCGGACTTGAACTTGTAGTCATAGCGCTCGAGATGGACATGGTCGGGGAACAAGGACCGCTCGAACCTGACGATGTACTCCTGCGCCACCTTCCAGTCCTCCTTCGGCGAGAACGTGAGACGCCGGTCCGAATCCCATTGCCAGATGCCCGGGATGCGAGGCGAGATGCTGATGCCCTGCCCGATCGGCTTGCCCACCTTGTCCAGACGCGCGGCAGAGCCGCCGAAGGTGATGCGGATCGGGCTGAAGACCGGAGAATCAGCAGGCTTGGTGGCTGCCGGCGACGTGCCCGTCACGCTGAAACGGACGATCTTGGGACGATGCTGGTACCACTGCAGGGCCAGGGGCAGGAGGATGACCGCGGCGAGGACCGGCCCGCCGATCCGCCAGAACCGCTTCGGGTCCTGTCGTGCCAGGAGCAGCGCGTCCTTCAGGCGGGAAGAGCAGGCCTCCTGCGCATGAGCCGCGCTCGCCTTGAGCTTGTCCCGCCAGCCAGCCGCCTCGCTCGGCCTGGTCAGACGCGCGAGCCACGCAGGCGGCTGCCACGTCACCTCACCGATGATCGGCTTGATTCTTTCAAGGCACCAGCGGACCAGCCTCTCGATCCAGGATGCGGATTTCTCAGGCGCTTGTTCGGACATGGCTCACTCCTGACCAACGTCATGATTCCCTAGCCGATGCCCTATCCTAGCACAATGAACGCTGACACGCGTTTCCTTCCGGACTCCTCAGAGACTGGACGCGGCGGACGACGAAACCTCTCCGGCGCCTCCACCGCGTAAACTCGCGTTCCAGCCTTAGCAGCCGCACTTGCCTTCGACGGGCCGGAACCAGGGGCAGACCTGGTCGCCGGCTGCCACGGCCTTGTCCTTCATGTCGCACCAAGCCTTATTCGTCTTGGGGTCGATGGCGTAATAGATGCACGCCCCGCAGTTCTTCTGTCCGCAGCATCCGCCCATGATCCACCTCCGGTCCGTCCGCAGGGGGCCTCAAGCCCCCTGCGCTTCAGCTTGACATAGTACAAGTAATCGTCGAAGATTGCAGGCCCCTCTTCCCACCAGCGATCAACCGTCCTCAAGCCTGGGAACTTTTTCGGCCCTCGATCGCACATGGATTGGGAGGTCCCTTGACAAAGTGTCCTCTCGCGTTTACACCTACGATCACCATCCTCTCCACACCGGAATTCGCAGCATGGCTGGAGGAATCGGGTCCCAAGCGCCGGGCGCAAGTCGATGACAGGCTCGAGGGTTTACTATGCGACCACGGAAGACGCTGGCAGCAACGCGGCCCTCATGCTCCTGGGAGGGGACAAGAATGGCCAACAACGGGATATCGCGCATGCACGCAGGATTCTCCAAGGCGATCCTGCAAGCGCTCATGGAAGGAGACTTCGAGGCTGTCATCGGGATCTACAGGGCGCATCTGCGCGTCCTCAATCGCACTCACGCAGCAAAGGCCCTCCACGTCTCTCGGCAGTATGTCCACAAGATGCTTCAGCCATCCAATACGCCGTCCCTGCGCACCTTCGCCTCGTTCATGAGGCTGCTGGTCCAGGAGGGTGCCGGGGACTAGCTGATGAACCGCAGGAGCAGGCTGGCCAGGTCCTTGCGCGACCGGGCGAGCCTCTGGATGTCGGGCTGGGTCAGGTGCTCGTGCCAGGGCTTGTCCGGGATGCTGTTGGAGACATAGAGAAGGGCGAGAGCGGCCTTCCCGGTCTTCTTCGCCGCTGAGAAGACGGCGGAACATTCCATGTCCAAGCAGTCCACGCCAAGCTCCCGGAAACGGGGGAGATGGACTTCTTCCAAGGCCAAGGAGCCGACCGTGGCGCAGGTCCCCTGTGCCAGGCCGGAGAACCTGGAGAACCTGCCGGCCAGGGCCTGGTCCGGGAGATAGCCGGCATTCTCCCCCTTTCCCGCGAGCATGGCGCTGAAGCCCTCGAAGTCAAAAGCCTTCTTCACGGAATACGCGGCGCCGATCTCGCGGCCAAGCCCGCCGCAGCAGTTGAAGAGATAGATGTTCCTGCACGGAGAATCAGCCAGGCTCAGCACGCAGTCGCCGGCCAGCAGGCTGTAGTGGGTGCCGATGATGGTGGCAGACGGAGAATCAACGACCCGGAAGTAATCCCCGCGGCCGTGCCCCCTGGTCCTGTCTCCGTCGAAGAGGTCCACCTCGCCCAGCGGGGAAAGGATGCAGTCAGGCTTGATGCGGGACTTATCAAGCCCGAAGAGCTTCTTGAAGGTGTCCAGCGGCCTGACCCGGCTCCGCTACCTTACTTTGCGGGCGAAGCGGTCTTTGGTTTCGGTCTTGATGAAGGTGCCGAGGCCCTTGCCGGCATGGGCCATGGTCTTCATCTTGACGATGTTGTCAGGGCCGACGCTCTGCACGTTGTACTTGTACACGGAGAAGTCGGCAAAGCGCACGGTCACGCAGTCCTTGGCGAACTCGTAGCCGGTCACTTCGGAGGCGCCGCTCAGGTTCTTGTATCGCTTCATGGTGATCCCCTCTTCCTTTCTATTATCAGAACCTTTCGCGGGCGTCCTGAAGTCCGTCGATGCTACATGCCGGAATTGTGGTACTGCTGGAAGATCTTGGCGAGGATAAGGAGCTCGGGGTGCGCGTGCGCGAGCTTCGGGAACACCACGCGCACGGTGTCGCGGTACTGGGAGAGCTTCTCCCTCATGGACTTCAAGGTCTTGGCCTCCGAGACCTGGAACTTCTTGAAGTCGAAGACGAGCTGGGTCCTGCGCTGGGCCATGGCCTCTTCGACCTGGGTCCAGAGCCTCTCAGCCTGGCTGCCGTGGAGCTTGCCCTCGAGCCTGAGCCACACGCGCTGGCGGGCGTGCTCGAACTCGACCTTGAGGCTGAACTCAGGGGTGGCGTACTTCTCGGCCATGGATTCCCAGACGTGGAAGTCCTTCCAGGCGGGCTCGGGCATGCGGTAAGGGGTGCGCACGAGCTTGGGGTGCTGGGCGATGTTGAGCTTGAGGGCCAAGCCGGTGTAGGCGGCCATCACGAGCGAGGCCAAGGACAGGAGCTTCTCCTTGAACGTGGGCGCTCCAAGCTCGTCGTAGGCCTGCTTCTCGAGGTCGGCGATCCAGGCCTTCACCCGGGCGTTGGGGCCGAACACGCGGCCGGCCAGGAAGATGGGATAGGCGTTCCTGATGTCCTTGGCGAACCTGAAGGCCTTGGCCCTGAGGATGGGGTTCTCGCTGTCGCGCATGGTGCGGTAGCCGTTGAGCCAGGTGTCCACCACGCGGTAGATGCTGGGCCCGAGGCGCTGGAAATACTGGTCGAAGCACCACTTCTGCAGGCCCTCGACCTCCTCGTAGCTCATGGTGGGGTGCTTGATCATGCACTTGAACCCGCCCGAGGTGCGGCAGTAGGTCTCCACGTCCTTGGAGTACTCGGGCCTGAGCCTTCCCTCCTTCACCACGCGGTCGTAGAGGGGCGTGCCCTTCAGGGGACCGTAGATGGCGAACTGGGTGAGGCTGGGCTTCAAGGCCATCAAGCCGTCGAACTCCTCGCGGATGACGTCCGGGTTCTGGTAGTCGAGGCCGAGGATCATGGAAGCCAGGACCATGATGCCATGGTCCGCCAGGTCCTTGAAGAGCTCCTGGGGAGACCGGCCTTCCCTCTTGGCAAAGCCGGAGCGAGCGCCCTCGTAGCCGATCCACACGCCGTCGATGCCCATCTCGGCCAGCTCCGAGACCTTGTACTGGCTCAAAGCCTTCATGCTGCCGAACACGAACAGGGAGATGGCCTTGCCGGAGCTGATGACGCAGTCGCGGAACTCCATGGCCCTGGCCTTGTTGATGAGGAAGTCCTCGTCGAGGATGACGAAGGCCATGTCCGGGTCGTGGTCGAGGTGGCGCTCCATCACGTTGTAGACGCTCTTGCCCGTGGGCAGGAGGCGGATGTGCTGGCGCTTGAAAAAGTGGGAGGTGCAGCAGAAGTCGCACCCGTGCGGGCAGCCGAGGCCGCCGAACACGAGGCCCGTGTTGGTCACGGGCACGGAGAAGATGCTCATCTTGCTCGTGACCAGGGGGTGCTTGTACTCGGAGATGGGGAGCTCGGGCTCGCCAAGCAGCCGGCGCATGAAGCCCACGCCTTCCTCGCGGCAGACGTGGTCGGCATAGGGCTTCAAGTCCTCGTCTGAGAGGACGGTGCCGTAGCCTCCGAGCACGATCTTGCTGGAAGGCGAGTACTCGCGAACGAGGGCCACGGTCTCCTTCATGCGGTGGAAGGTGGGGAGCACGAAGCCCACGCCCACGTAGTCGTAGCCTTTCTTCAACTCCCTGATGAGCTCGGACTTGGAAGGGTAGTGGAGCACGACGGTCGGGGTCTGGAGGTTCTCAGCGATGTACTCGAGACCGTACTGGAGATGGTTGGCCCTGGGGCTGAACATGCCCTGACTGCGGGTGACTTGGCCGTGGAGGAGTTCGTAGCCCACGCTGGCTGGGTCGCCGTACTTCTCGCCGATGGGCTTGCAGATGCTCGTAAACAGGACTTTCTTCACTAGGTGGAACCTCCGGGGCTCTGCACGCGCAGCCTATCCTGTTAGGGTACCATTTATGGACCCCTAAAACCCTGCCGCCGGACAAGTCAGACATGGGTTTGACCTCATAATGTTATGATTCAACGGTCTATGAGGAAGATTTGCACTGCCACAACGCTCCTTTTCTTGGTCAGCGGACTCTGCCATGGCCAACAGCCGAGCTCAGGCATCCGGGTCGAAGTCTCCACAGCAGGGGTTTCTGGACTGGACTGCAGGAGGCGTCCCCTTGAGATGGAGTACACCAAGGGCATGGGACGAAGCTACAAGCAGATGTCCCGCATGACCTTCAATGCTGACCCGGATCCGCGGTACATCGGCCTGGGCTTGGCAGCCATGGTCATCATGGCGCCCTTGACCGTGCTGGCCGTGCCTGCGGACCTGGCGGCTACGCCTTTCAGAAGGCAGTGCGGGTTCGAGTTCCATGCAGAGGGCAAGCTCAAGGGCTGGGCCGGCGCTCCGGCAGGCGGCAAGGAGCTGGAAGTGCAGCTCAAGAGCCTGGTCGGACCCGGCGTGGAGAACGTCAAAGAGCCGAGCTACATCATCACGCGCTCATCGACCACGAGCGACGAGCACGGCCGCTTCGAGCTCAAGGTGGCGGGGCACCTTCCGCGCGCCGCCAAGATCGAGGTGCATTGGCTGGTGGACGGGCTTCCCTCAGGCCTCATGTACCTCAGGAAGCGCGGGGGCAAGTTCGTGCTGTCCGAAGATGAGCCTGAGTTCGGCACCGGCCTGGAAACAATCGAGCCGATCGTGATCAAACCCAGGGACTAAAGGTCGAGCACGCGGACCCCGGCAGCGCTCGCAGCAGGGACCATGGCCGGGTCCTTGGTGAGGATGAGCACCTGCCAGCCTTTGAGCCACTTGGAGCCCAGGAGCGCTTCCAAGGCCTTGCCTGCGCGGCCAGGATCCAGGGTCAAGAAGGGCTCGTCGAGCACGAGGAGGCTTCCTTCAGGCCTGATGCGGCGCGCCAGAGCCATGCGCAAGCAGAGCCAGAGCAGGTCCTGGGTGCCTTTGGAAAGCCATTCCACGGGCTTGGAGCCAAGGGTGGAGTGGACAGCTCTCAAAGACTCCTCCTCGAAGATGGAAGGGCCCTGGAGCTCAAGGCCCGAGTAGCGGCCTGCCGTGAGCTCGGAGAAGATGGGGCTGGCGTCCTGCACGAGCTCAGCCACGCGCTTGCCCGTGTCAGCTGAGAGCCTGCGCACGGTCGCGCAGGCTTCCTCAGCAGCTCTGCGCCAGAGGCTCAGGTCATCCACGGCAGCCCTTGCTTGCTGAGCCTTGGCCAGGATGGCGGCTTCCCCCCCGCCGATGGAAGCCTGGACCTGGGAAGCTTCGAGCCTGGCTGACTCAGCCGATCTGCGGCTTGCTTCAAGGTCCTTGAGGAGCTTCTCGCGCAGGCTGCGCGCTGATTCGAGCTTGGGCTTCAAGCTCTCGCGCTTGAGCTGGCTGGATTCCGAGGTGAGGCCTGCCTCCTTCAACTCAGTGATCCTGGCCTGGAGCTTGGTCTTGAGCTCGGACACAGGCTTATCCGACTCGATGCCGAGCCTTCCCCTGAGCGAGGCTTCGAGGTGCTCGGCGGTCCTCTTCGCGGCTTCCCAGTCAGCTTTGCGGGAGATGTAGGCCTTGATGGAGGAGACGCTCGTCTTGGACAAGGCCCTGCTGAGGTCAGCGGAGGCGACGCTCAGCTTGGACTTGGCCTCAGAGAGCTCGGTCTCGAGCCTCCGAACGTCAGTCTTGGCTGATTCCAGGGCTTCACGGCGGGCTGAGATCTCGGCCAGGAGCCGGGTCTCCTCCGCATCGCGCTCAGAGAGCTTCTTGGCGCATTGCTCAGGGACATCCGGCCATTTGAGGCTGGCCGCAACAGGCCTGAATGCTGAGAGGAGCTTTTCCTGGTCAGCCTGGCCTGTCCCGGCCTTTCCCTTAAGGAGAGACAAGGCGAGCCAACCAAGGAACCCGCAGACCACGAGACCGAGCGCAGCTCCCAGCTTGCCTTTGAACATCCACCCAAGACTGAGCCCGATGCCTGCCGCGATCAAGGGCACCAGGAGCTCGAAGACCGGAGAATACGCTCCCGAAGCAGGCCTGTTGGAGCTTGCAGTTCCAAGGTCACCAAGGGAGAATCGGAGCTTCTCGCAGAGGACCTTGTCAGGCAGGGCTTCCGCCTTGGCTTTGAGGCTCGAAAGGGCGTCTTCGAGCTTTGCGCTCTCAGCGTGCCTCTCCGAGATCCTGGACTCAAGGCTTGCGCAGTCCCTGCCCGCATCTGACTCCGCCTTGGCAAAAGCCTCAAGACCGGTCAGAGCAGGAGCATCAGCAGGCAAGCGCGCTTTCTCTTCGTCGGAAACGGCATTGTCCCACCTGGCGCGGTCAGAGGCCAGGTCCTCCGCCTCAAGCCTGCTCGAGCCTGATTCTGCGGCTCTAAGCTCCGCCTCAGCGCTCTTCAGCCTGGCTTCGAGCTCGGCGACGGCCTTGTCAGCCTTGTCGCGCTTCAGCGAGAGCTCGCGCAACCGTCCGAGGTCAGCGAGCTTGGCATCAGCCAGGGCCAGCTCATCCTTGAGCTTCTTGTCGTGCTTGGACCACTTGGTGCTGCCCTTGGGATCCGAGATCTTCTGCAGGAGCTTGATGGCTGAGTCCAAGTCCACCTCGCCTGCGCCGAGCACTGCCTTGGCGAACTTGGAGCCGAAACCCGCATCGAGCTTGTCTTTGCCGCTGAGCGTGCATTCCCCGCCCTTGAGCATGAAGAGGTTGGTGAAGAGCTCCCTGGGGATGTCCTCCTCGGCAGTGGGCTTTTCAGCAGTGCTGCGCAGGACCCCGCCCTGGCTGTTGAGCCACTGGGCTTCCACGGAGTAGTCGTCTCCGTACCTGGACGCGAAGGTCTTGCCTTCAGCAGTGGCGCGTCCGCGCTCAGGCGGGCCGAACAAGGCCGTGCGCAGGGCATCCGCGAACGAGGTCTTGCCTGCCTCATTGGCTCCGTAGACCAGAGTCGAGGCGGAATCGAACGCAAGGGTCGCAGGGCCCTGCAGGCCGCCAAAGCGCGATACCGCGAGCTTGGAGAGCTTCATGAGCCTGTCCCGATGCTCTCCAGGAGCTTGTCCAGGGATTTCTCGTCGTCGCGCAGGGCAAGCCACCCTATGAGCGCGGCCCTTGCCGTGAGCTCGGGGTCAGCCCCGGTCGCCTTGGCAGCCTCTGCCATGGCTTTGCCGAAATCCTGGAGAAGGCCCGGGCTTGAGAGCTCCTCGTCGCCCAGGACATCGGCCCTGAGCTTCACGATGGGCCTGGGATCGCGGTCCTTGAACCCTGCTTCCAGGTCCTTGCGTCCTTCCTCGAGCAGCCTGCCTGAACCCAGCCCGCGGATGTAGACCACGGGCCTGACATCGCTCCTCTGGCCGGCGATGAACTCGCGGGCGTCCTTCAAAGCCTCCCCTTCAGCTCCCGGGATGGCAAGGACGGTCTTCCGCAGGGACCTGGCCGAGCGCTGGAGGGCCAGCTTGTTGATGATGGGGGCCTTGCCGGGTCTCAGCTCGACTTCGAGGACTTGCCGCGGCTCTTCCTCTTTGACGGTCACGGCATCAGGCGAGCCCGGATAGGCCGCGGAGCCGCTTTTCAAGGACCAGGACTCGTGCCTGTGGATGTGGCCGAAAGCGTAGTACGCGGCCCCTGCGTCCGAGAGGTCCGCGTCGAGGAAGATGGAGTCTCCGGACTCCTCGGGATCCTCGGGGTCATAGCCGTACATGGTGAGGGTCTTTCTGTCAGCGGCGGTGCCGTGCAGGAGAACGACCGCGCCCCTGGCTTCGGGAGGCAGGGCCCGCAGGAGCTCGCCGCCTGAGCGCTCGGTCTGGAACGGGATGCCGAAGAAGCGCACGCCCACGATGGAGGTCTCCTCGTAGGGCTCCTTGGAGAGCAGGCGCACATGAGCCCCGAGGTCGTGCCTGCCGTCGAGCGGGTGGGGGCCGACCCCGCCCGGGCGGTCGTGGTTCCCCGGGATGATGAGCACGGGCTTGGGACCGGCCTTGGAAAGCGCGTCCTTCAAGCCGGAGAGCAGGCCCTGGTCCGAAGCCGCGGCCTGGGAGTGGAAGAGGTCGCCTGAGATGACGAGGCCGTCGCGCTGCGCGGCCAAGCCGCAGAGCTCGGCCAAGACGGCCAGACGCCTCTTGCCGTCAGGTTCGGAGAGCGGGACCAGGTGTACGTCGGCCGTGTGTAGGAAGATCATGCTCCGGCCGAAGCATTATACCTAACATCGTCTCAGGCCGGACCTGCTCTCCACACGGTCACCTTCCTGGGCACGCGGCTCACGGCCGGGGTTTCCATGGTGAGGGAGAAGCCCGGCTGACCCTTGCGCCGCAGAGCGCGGATGGTGATCAGGGCGGGGGACTCCGCAGGGGTCAGCAGCTGCTCTGCTGACTCAGCCACCGCGAAGAGGACCTTGGCCACGGACTCATTGTTCAAGCCCAGGCCCCGGGCCCAAGCCACTGCCGTGCTCTGGGCATCCAAAAGGTCTGCTGCCGCGCGGATCTCGAATGTGTGGGTCATGGCGCCTCCATCGATGTTCATCGGTTCCTGCTCCTGGCCCTTGAGAGGCTGGAGTCTTCCTGGTCAGGCTCGCAGAGCCAGGGCATCTGGTCAAGGCCTGATATCTCGAGCCTGCTGGCCACGAAAGCCGCGGCCTCCGAGTCGGCGCCCTGCTCAGCCCCGTCATCGGCCTCGGCCTCGACGAAGGAGACGAGACCCGAGCCTTCGCAGGCTTCAAGGACGTCGGTCTCCCGGCGACAGAGGTCCCAGAGCTCGGCTGTGGCTTCTGCTTCAGCCCGTTCCACATCCATTCGGCCGCACATCTCCGTCAACATGGTCTCCCCCCTTTCTTGTCTCGCCGGCCCTGAGATTATGCGCCATGAAGGCATGCGGAACACAGTGCGGCGCTGCAAGTGTTGTTTGACGCTCCTTTGACGGCCCCCTGCTAGACTATGGAGAGAAGCCCGAACCCCTCTAATTAAGGAGACCCGACATGCGATTCACTCTGCCGGAACTGCCGTACGCCAAGGACAGCCTGGCCCCAGCCCTTTCCGCGGAGACCCTGGACTACCACCACGACAAGCATCACCAGGCCTATGTGGACAATCTCAACAAGCTCGTCAAGAACACCTCCTACGAAGGCCTGCAGAGCCTCGAGGACATCGTGACGCGCGCGCCCCAGGGCCCGATCTTCAACAACGCGGCCCAGGCCTGGAACCACGCCTTCTACTGGAACAGCATCAAGCCCGATGGCGGAGGCGCGCCCCCTGCCGGCCTGGCCGAGACCATCGAGAAGACCCACAACTCGCTCGAGGCCTTGAAGGAGGAGTTCACGGCCAAGGCCCTGGCCAACTTCGGCTCAGGCTGGACCTGGCTCGTGATCCGCAACGGAAGGCTCTCCGTGGAGAACACCTCCAACGCAGGCACGCCCCTGGCCATGGGTGCGACCCCGCTGCTCGCCTGCGACGTCTGGGAGCACGCCTATTACATCGACTACCGCAACTCCAGGGCGAAGTACCTCGAGGCCTTCTGGAGCATCGTGAACTGGGATTTCGCCGCCAGGAACATCCAGGCCGCGGCAGTGGCGAGGTAGGATATCTTCGGGAGCGGGAAGCCATGAACGAGCGCAAAGTCCGATACCTCATCGTGGGCGGAGGCCTGGCAGGAGCTTCGGCTGCCCAGGCCATCCGCAGGAGGGACGCGAACGGGAGCATCCTCATCCTCACGGATGAGCCGCACCACCCCTATGATCGGCCGCCCCTGACCAAGGCCTTGTGGCTGCAGGGCAAGCCTCCGGAATACGTCTTCCTCCACGAGCGGGAGTTCTACGAGCGCAAGGTCATCGACATCCGCACCGGCACCCGCGCCGTGGGCATCGACCCCGTCAACCGCGTGGTGACGGACACCCACTGCAGGCAGTTCCTCTACGACAAGCTCCTGCTGGCCACGGGCGGCGCTCCCAGGCGGCTGGACGCCCAGGGCGGAGGGGCCGAGGGGGTGTGCCACTACCGCACCCTCGACGACTACCTCGCCACGAGGCTCCTGGCCCGGCCGGGACGCTCGGCCCTGGTCGTGGGCGGGGGCTTCATCGGTTCCGAGCTGGCCGCGGCCCTCGCCTCCAAGGAGGTGGACGTCACTATGGCCTTCACCAGCCCCTATCTCTGCAGCCACGTCTTCCCCGAGCCCTTGGGCCGGGCCCTGCAGGCCCGCTTCCGGGAGCATGGCGTGCGCATCCTCACCCGGGACACACCCGTGGCCCTCAGCCACGGCCGCGGCCGCTACTCCGTGGCCACCAAGGGAGGCCGCCGGCTCGACACGGACATGGTGCTCGTGGGCGTGGGCATCGACCCGGAGGTCTCCCTGGCCCAGACCGCGGGCCTGGCGGCCCGCGACGGGGTGGAGGTCGACGAGTACCTGCAGACCTCGGCGCCCGACATCTACGCCGCTGGGGACAACTGCTCCTTCCCCTCCCTGCCCTGGGGAAGGAGGAGGCGCATCGAGCACTGGGACAACGCGGCTGAGCAGGGCCGCGTGGCGGGCGAGAACATGGCGGGCGGGCATGAGAACTACAGCCACCTGCCCTTCTTCTTCTCGGACCTCTTCGACTTCGGCTACGAGGCCGTGGGCGAGGTGGACACCCAGCACGACACCTTCTGCGACTGGGAGGTCGAGAACAAGGTCGGGGCCGTCTACTACCTCAAGGACAGGAGAGTCCGCGGGGTCATGCTCTGCGGCATCTACGGCAGGATGGAGGACGCGCGCCGCCTGATCCTCAAGGGCGAGCGCGTGTCTCCATCCTCTCTCCGCGGAGCCATCTCCAGCTCGCGGTCCTTCTCCGCCTGACCCCCCTTCTGAGGGGGGGTCAGGACGGCTACTTGCGGTCCACGGCCAGGCCGTTCTTCTTCCACTCCCTGATGCCTCCGGCCAGCTCCTGGACCTTGAAGCCCTTCTCCGCCAGCTCGAGCGCCGCGGTCGTGGACAAGTGGCACGTGAGGTTCCAGCAGTAGGTCACGATGGTCTTGTCCTTGGGCAGGATCGAGCAGCTCTTCGAGAGTTCCTCGAGAGGGATGTTGACCGCGCCCGGGATGTGCTCGTCGGAGTAGGACTTCGCGTCCCTCACGTCCAGCACGAACACGTCCTTGGCGTCGATGCGTTCCTTGAGGTCGAAGGGCGTGGACTCGTAGTCGAGCTTCGCCTTGAAGTACTCGACCGCGGCAATGCGGGCCGCAGGGGTCTGCGCCCGTTCCGATACCGTCTTCGCCGAATGCTTTCTCGTCATAACATCCTCCACACCGGACCGGCCGTAGAGCTCGTCGGTCTTGGCCGCCATCACGTAGTCGTTGCGATGGAGCCCGCTGATCTTGTGCGTCCAGAACGTCACTTTCACCCGCCCCCACTCGGTCACCAACCTGGGGTGGTGCCCGAACTTCTCCGCCAGGGCCCCCACCGCGTCGGTGAAGAGCAGGGCGCGGGTGAAATCCGGAAAATTGAAGTCCCGCTCAAGTCTTTTTATCCCTTCGACCTCGAGCACGCGCCAGAGAGGCACCTCGGCGCCCAGACGCCCTGCCTCCTCGTCGCTTACGAGCGGGGCACCTGCCCTGCAGGGCCCGCAGACCTCGCTTCCCAGTCCAGCCATACATTTTAGATGCCTGGTCCGGACATTGGATTCGCGGAAACGTCACAAGTCCTACAAGAAGAGTTGACCTCCCCTCCATGTCCCGGCCGACCCTCCTCTTCGTAGAGTATAGCCAGCCGCAAGGAGGCATCATGAGAAACGTGCTGATCACGATCGGAATCGTCGCAATGACAGCGGTGGCCCTGGCCGTCACGCCCGCCAAGCAGGGCAAGACCGCGGTGGAAGGCGGGGACGTGAAGGTGACGGGCAAGCTGACCTGCACCTACTGCAGGCTCGCCCACCCCGGCAAGGACTGCAAGAAAGGCTGCTGCTCCGGCTGCATCAAGTCCGGCGATCCGGCCATCCTGACCGATGACGAGGGCAACATGTACGTCCTGCTCAACAAGGAGATCAAGCGCCCCCTCATGGACGCCCAGAAGCTCGCCCTGGCCGGAAGCCGGGTCGAGGTCACGGGCACCATGGCCAAGGGCCAAGGAGTGCAGGCCATCTTCGTCGAGAACATGAAGAAGACGGAGTGATCAAGGAACGGCTGCGTGCGGCCGGGACCCGGAGTCTGGTCCTGGCCGCGGCAGCCCTCACGTTCCTGGCAGCGGGCTGGCTGCTGCACCGAGGCCCGTCGTCGGCCGCACGGTCCTCCGACGGGGGGAGGCCGGCGCCCCTCGCCGGGCTGGACCTCAGCCGCCGCATCTACTTCCAGCCCCTGCCGGCAGACATGCCCGGGAGCTCCGGCGACCGCCTGTCCCTGGTGGGGCTCGGCCGCAAGCTCTTCTTCGAGCGCGGCCTCTCGGTCAACGGGACCCAGTCCTGCAACGACTGTCACAGGCTCGACGGACCGGCCACCGGGGCGGACGGCCAGGCCGTGTCCAAGGGCGCGGCAGGTCTGCCCGGCCAGCGCAACTCTCCGACGGTGCTCAACGCGGGCTTCCAGACCGTGCAGTTCTGGGACGGCCGGGCGCAGGACCTGGCGGCCCAGGCCCAGGGGCCGCTCCTCAACCCGGTGGAGATGGCCATGCCGAGCCCCGGAGCGGTGCAGGGCAGGCTCTCTGACCTGGGCTATGCTCCGCTCTTCGCCGAGGCCTTCCCGGGCTCGGACCGGCCCCTGACTTTCCGGAACGCGGTCGCCGCCATCGCGGCGTTCGAGAACACCCTCGTGACCCCTGCCCGTTTCGACCGCTGGCTCAAGGGCTCGGAACGCAGCCTCACCGCGACCGAGCGCCGGGGCTTCAAGCGCTTCATGGACACCGGGTGCGTGGACTGCCACAGCGGCTTTCTCGTCGGAGGGAGGATCATGGAGAAGGTCGGGGTCTTCCACCCCTACCCGGGCAGCCGCGACCCCGGCCTCGGGGCCGTCACGGGCAGGAAGGAGGACCTCCAGGTCTTCAAGGTGCCCTCCCTCCGGAACGTCACCCTCACCGCTCCCTACTTCCACGACGGCCGGGAGCCCTCCCTCGTCGAGGCCGTGCGCCTGATGGCCTGGATTCAGCTTGACACCTCCCTCACCGCGGACGAAGCCGGGGAGATCGCGGCCTTCCTGGCCTCCCTCGAACGCGAACCCCGCTCATTCTAGGAGTCTGTCCGAGCCAGAAATCGAACCCCGCCTTCCTGCATCTAAAATGTACGAGGTCCGGGCATGTATTCGATCGAGGAAGAGGGATCGGACGTCCACCCGAGCGCGCCCGCCATCGGTCTCTACGTCGCGCGCATCGGGACCTACCCGCTCCTGAGCAAGGACCGGGAGGCGGAGATCTCCACGCGCCTGCAAAGGCACATCGCGGAACGCCGCCGCCTGATCGAAGCCTCCCCTTTCATGTGGAAAGAGATCCGCGCGTGGGCCGAGCTCATGGACCTCGGCGAGATGACGTCCAAGGAGCTCATGCCCAGGGGACGCAGGACCGGCAGGGAGCTGGCAGGCATGGCCCGCCGGGTCCGCGGCGCAGCGAGATTCCTCGCCAAGGCGGAGGCCAGGCGCCGGGGCCTCGAGGCCGCCATCTCCCGCTCCAAGCATGGAAGCCCTGCCAGGTCCAGGCTGGAAGCCAAACTCAAGTCCCTGCTCGAGGGCTCCCATGTCCGGACCGCCGCCCTGGACCTGCACCGCAAGAAGGTCGACCGCGTGGCCAACAAGATCCTCGGCCTGGCCGAGACCCTGCGGCGCTCGCGCTCCAAGACGGAGCGCCGGCGCCTCAGCCGCAGCCTCCCGGTCTCGCCGGACGAGCTCTTCCGGCTCGACGCGGAGCTGCGGCGGCTCGACGCCCGGGTGGCCGAGGACCACACCACCATGGTGGAGAGCAACCTCAGGCTCGTGGTCTCCATCGCCAAGACCCACCGCGGCCCGGGCATGGACATCTCGGACCTGGTCCAGGAGGGCACCCTGGGCCTGATGCGGGCGGCCGAGAAGTTCGACCCGAACCGCGGGGCACGCTTCGCGACCTACGCCACGCTCTGGATCATGCAGGCGGTCAGGCGCGCCATCGCGGACAAGAGCCTCCTCGTCCGGGTCCCCTCCAACGTGCAGGAGCGCGCGGCCAAGGCGCGCAAGTTCGCCCGCCGCTACGAGCTCGAGCACGGCCGGGCCCCGGACCTCCTGGAGCTGGCCAAGGCGGCGCACGTGCCCGCGGCCAAGCTGGCCGAGTCCCTGGAGGCCTCCAAAGAGATGGTCTCCCTCTCCTCGCCGGGTCCCGACGAGGAGGGCGACCTCGAGCGCGTGCTGGCCGAGACCCAGGCCCCCTCGGTGGCCGACGCCGTGGACGCCACCATGAGGCGCTCCGAGGTCGAGCGGGTGCTGGCCAGCCTCGAGCCGCGCGAGGCCGAGGTCCTGCGCCACCGCTACGGCATGTGCGCGGAAGGCTCGTGCTCCCGGGCCGAGCTGGGCCGCAGCTTCGGCTTAAGCCCCGAGCGGGTCAGGCAGATCGAGGTCGAGGCCATCGCCAAGCTCCGCACCTCGCCGGCCTTGGCCGGCCTGCGCGACTACGCCTAGGAGCGCTAGCGTTCGAGAAAATAGCCCAGTCCCCTGGCGCACTTGATGCGGTTGCCGTGCTTGGGCCCCAGCCCCTTCTTGAGGTTGTGGATGGTGGCCACCAGGGTGTGCTCCCAGTTCTCGGAGTCCGGAGCCCAGCCCCGGTCCCAGAGCTGGCGGGGAGGGTGCAGCATGCCTGGGCGCCTGAGGAAGACCTCGAGGAGCACGAGCTCCTTGGGATGGAGCCGGACCTCCCTGCCCCCGACGGTCACGACCCCGCGGCCGGTGTCGAGCTTGATGCCGGCCGACTCGAGCAGGCCCTCGTTGCGGAAGGACCGGTCCTTGCGCCGGGCCAGGCTCCGGATCCGCGCGAAGAGCACGTCAAAGCTGAAGGGCTTGGTCAGATAGTCGTCCACCCCGGCGTCCAGGGCCGCGGCGCAGTCCGCGGCCATGCCCTTGGCCGTGACCATGATGATGAGGATGTCCTTGCGCTCGGGGTCGGCGCGGAGCTCGCGCACGAAGGAGACGCCGTCCATGCCCGGCATCATCCAGTCCATCACGATGATATCGATGCCGCGGGTGCTCAACAACTTGCGGGCCTCGGCGACGTTCCTGGCCAGGCAGTACGACATGGCCGTGGAATGGCCGCCCTTACGCATCTGGGAGTCGTAGAGGCGGTACATGTCCGGATGGTCTTCGACGATCATGATCCTTGAGAGTGCCATACGATCATTATATCCCCCATGCCGGGCCTGCTCCATGGAGGCGGCGCAAATCTCTTGTATCGGTTTTGTATCAGGCGTAGTCGAGCAGCGAGGTCTCCCGGGCCGAGTGCCTGAGCTTGACGATGGCGGCCAGCTCGATCTGGCGGATGCGCTCCCTGCTGAGGCCGAAGGACCGGCTCACCTCGGTCAGGGTGGCCGGGGCCGCGGCCCCGAAGCCGAAGCGGCTCCTCAGGATGCTGGCCTCCCTCGGGTCGAGACGGTCGAGGCAGCGCTCGATCTCCTTGCGCCTCATCATGGCGTCCGCGGTCTCGTGGAGCGAGGGAGTCTGCTCGTCCGGGATGACGTCCTCGACGTCGCCGTCGTCCTCGGCCCCGAAAGGGGTGGAGAGAGACACCGGCTCCTGGGCCGCGTTCAAGGCCTCTTGGATCTGTTCCGCGTCCAGGCCCAGGCCTCGCGAGAGGACGGCGAGCTCGGGCGCCTTGCCTTGCTTGAGCTCCAGGCGCAGGGCCGCCCGCCGCACCTTGGCCAGCCGGTCTTGGATGTGCACCGGGATCCTGATGAGCCGCGCCTTGTCGCTCACGGCGCGGTTGATGGACTGGAGCACCCACCAGCTCGCGTACGTGGAGAACTTGAACCCCCTGCGGTAGTCGAACTTCTCCGCGGCCAGGAGCAGGCCCAGAGCGCCCTCCTGGATGATGTCGCAGAGCTCCATGCCGGGCCCCTGGCGGGACTTGGCGATGGAGACCACGAGCCTGAGGTTCGCCTCGACCATCTTGGTCTTGGCCGCTTCGATGAGCTCGCCCAGGGTCTTGAGGCGCGCCGCCAGGAGGTGGACCTCCGCGGCTCTCATGGGCACGCCCGCGGAAAGAGCGCGGGCGCGCGCCTTGGACCGGGTCCGGGTCAGCGCGTCGGAGAGGGCCATGACCTTGCGGCCCAAGCGGTCGAGTTTGCGGCGGTCCAGGTCCAGACCGGCGGCCGCCTGGGTCATGCGGGCCTCGGCCGCGGCCAGGAGGCCGCGCCTGCGCTCGTCGCGCGAGCCGCCCTGCCTCTTGGAGAGCCCGGCCTTGAGCCTGCGGACCAGGGCTTCCTCGCGGTCGAAGAGGCGCGCGGCCCTGGCCAGCCTGCGGCCCATGGCCGCGAGCTCCGCCCGGGTCCTGCGGCCGCGGGGCATGACCTCCTTGGGCGACATCTCGCGCTGGCGCACCAGCTCGGCCCAGGAGCGGACCTGCTGCCTCAGGAACGGAGAGCCGAGGACCGCCAAGTCACGCTCCTTGAGTCGGTCCTGGATGTCCTTGGACAGGACGGCCTCCTCCTCCCGGGTCAGGAGCGGCGTGGCATGGAAGCGGTAGAGCGCGGGGTCGGCCTGGAAGACCGGCGCTCCTCCCACGAGCTTGGGCGGAGGGTCGGCCTCCGGCCGCCCCAGGTCCAGTCCCTCCACAAGGCCGGCTTCGTGCTTCTCGGTGTCTTCGTGCATTCGCGTTCCTCCGATGCGTCTGGCCCCGGGTCACGGTCCTGCATGACAATCAAGCCCTGCCTTGTTGCGGAAATGTTGATTCACCAGCGGTAGGTCGCGGCCGCGGTGTAGACCGAGCTCATGGCGAGGTCCTGGAAGGTCCTGGAGAAGCCCGCGGCCAGGGTCCAGGCCTCGGTGACGCGGGCATTGAGGTGGCAGGCCGCGTCGCTGACGCGCAGGGCCGTGGGAGCATCCTCTGTCGGCCCGTAGCGCAGGCCCATGTCCGCGTCCAGGGTCAGGGCTCCGCCGAGGAAGGGCAGATTCAAGGACATGGTGCCCCCGTAATCCGGCCCCTGGGCATTGACCAGGTTGTAGACGCTCACGTGCATGCCCGCGTCCGGCAGGCCGGGCAAGCCGCGCCTGGACACGCGTCCGCGCCACAGCCCGGGCTCGAAGCCCTGCATGGCCGAGGTGAAGGAGAGCTCCTCGTCGAGCTCGAGGCCCCACGGCAGGGACTGGCTGGCCCCGGTCCAGGCGCGCCAGTAGCCGTTGTCCAGATAGGCGTTGCTCCCGCCCGCCAGGTCGCGCTCCGCGTCCACGTCGAGGGGCTCGAAATGGTCGGCCCCGGCGCGCAGGGAGAGCCAGCCCGTCACAGGGGAATTGGCGGCCAGATGGGCCCGGGTCAGGCGGCCGTGCTCCCGGACCTGGGCAGCGCCTGCATCGAAATCGAACTGGAGCGAGGCCAGGAGGTTGAGCTTGGGCCCGAGGTCCGCCCGCTGGTCGTAGAGCAGGGCCGCCTCGTCGGGCTTGCCCCGGTAGAGGGTGCCCAGCATCCCTAGGGTGCCCGTATAGTAGAGCTTGCGCGGCTCTCCGGCCTCGGCGGTCGCGTAGGCGGAGGCCACGACCTCCCTGGAGGCGAAGCCCTGGTTGAGCCGGTCAGGCCTCAGGCCCGCGGCAGCGCCCACGCGCAGCCAAGGCTGGGCCGGGGTCTCGGCCTGGACCCCGTCCACGTACCCGAGCCCGGGCAGCTCGATGGGGAAGAAGCGGCCCAGCCGCAGTATCCCCCCTCCCTCGGCCTTGCGCAGGAGCATGAGCTCGCGGACATAGGGTTGGACCTTGCGGAAATCCGGGCTGGCTGAGACGGAACTGCCGTCCCTGAAGCTCGCGTAGGCGGACCAGACCAAGGCCCAGGGCCTTGCGAGGAGCCTGTCCACGGACCCGTCCGAATCCAGGCGCGAGGCGGCGTACCAGTCATGGTCCCGGCTGATGGTATGGTAGAGCTGCCGGGCCGAGACGCGGCCGTGGAACACGTTGGCCGTGCGCGTGAGCGCGGTCTTCTGCAGGACCACGGGCGCCAGCAGGGGGACGAACTCCTCCTTGGCCTGCGTCCTGGGCCCGGCCTTGGGCATGGGAGCCCGGGGCATGGTGCGGCCGCGCTCGAATTTCACGATGTCGCCGAGCCTGGGCTCCTGGGTCTTGGAGAGCACGCGCAAGCGCGTGTGCCCCACGTCCACCCAGACCACCACGGCCAGGCCGATCTCAAGGCCGTCATGCTCGATCACGCCCACGTCGTCGCCCTTCAAGCCCTTGCCCCCGAAGTCGATGGCAAGGTAGTCGCCGGACACCACCATGACGCGCCCCTGCACCGGGGCCTTGGAGAGCTCCTGAACCGCGGCAGGCCGGACCGCGGCCTCGGACCGGCCTGGGACCACCGAGGCCAGAAGGAGCGCGGACACCGCGGCGAGGTCTCGGACGTTCACGGACAGGTCCTGTTGTTGTGGCACCCCGAGCACGTGCATGCAGCGCGCGAAGTGTTGCCCCCGGGATGGCAGTCGTTGCACGCGGCGTTCTTATGCGGGAGCTTATACCAGGTGTGGTTGAAGGTCGCGCCCTGCCAGGTCGTGCGCGAGGTGTGGCAGGTCGCGCAGTTGGTCCCGTAACCCAAGGTCTTATGGTTGGGATCGGTCGCGGCATTGTAGGCGGCCGAGTGGCAGGTGAAGCAGGCGACGCTCGTCACGTACTGGTGCTGCATGGCCGTGCCAGGGCCCCAGGCCGTGGTGTTGTGGCAGTTCTGGCAGGTCGTGGGGAACCCGTAAGTCGCGTGGTTCGACGCCAGGGTCGGTCTGGCTGAGGCGTATTTCGACTGATGACACGTGTAGCATGGTGTCGCGGTCACGAACTGGTGCTTCATGGCCGTGCCGGGCCCCCAGGCCGTGGTGTTGTGGCAGTTCTGGCAGGCGGTGGGGAAGCCATTGGTCGGGTGGTTTGCCGCAGGTGTCGGCCTGGCCGAGGCATAGACGGACTGGTGGCAGTTGTAGCAGACAGGGCTTGCTCCCAGGGACGCATGGTTGAATACAGGCCCCTGCCAGGAGGTCGTGCCCGTGTGGCAGTTCTGGCAGGTCGTGGCAAAGCCCAGGGACGCGTGGTTCGGCGCTGCCTGGTAGTTGGACTGGTGGCAGGAGTAGCACGACGCTGAGGTCACGTACTGGTGCTTCATGGCAGTGCCGGGCCCCCAGGCCGTGGTGTTGTGGCAGTTCTGGCAGGCGGTGGGGAAGCCATTGGTCGGATGGTTTGCCGCAGGTGTCGGCTTGGCCGAGGCATAGACGGACTGGTGGCAGTTGCTGCACACAGGGTTTGCCCCAAGGTTCGCGTGCTGGAGATTGGCAGGCTTCCAGACCGTGGTGCCGTGGCAGTTCTGACAGGTCTGGGAATAGCCCTGGCTTGCGTGGTTCGGGGCCGCCTGATAGTTCGATTGGTGGCAGGCGACGCAGGACCCTCCCTGGCTCAGGACCGCGTGGTTGACCGATGCCCTCTTCCACGAAGAGGTCTCATGGCAGGACTCGCAAGTCTGAGGGTAGCCCTTGCCGGCATGGCCAGGAGCCTTCTGATACTCGCTCCCATGGCAGTCAGCGCAGGCCTTGCCCCGAGCCATGGCTCCGTGGCTGAAGTTCGCGTCCCGCCACGAGGTGGTCTTGTGGCAGAGCCCGCAGGAGCGGGAGAAGCCCTTGTCAGCGTGGCCTTTGGCCTTGCTCTCTTCGCGACGATGGCAGGACCAGCAGTCCAGAGGAGCGCCCCTGTAGACCCCGGCGTCGGCGCGCTGATGGCACTGTTGGCAAGGCGCCATGGCGTGCCTGCCCGTCAGTGGGAAGCGCGTACGGCCGTGGTCAGCCGCCTTCTCCCCGGTCCGGCCCGTGCGGCCCCAGGAGGCCTCCTCGTGACAGCGCGAGCAGTCGAAGCCCAGGGAGCGCTGGTGCGGGTCCAGGTGGCACCCGCCGCACCCTCTGGAAAGGTAGGCCTTCACGGGTCCCCGGTCATTGTGGCACCTCAGGCAGGCGGCCTGGGCATGAGGGCCGGTGAGGCGGTAGCCGGTCTCCTTGAGATGGTCGTACTTGAAATCCTTGCGCAGCACGTCCCAGCGCTTGGGAACGTGGCACAGGGAGCAGTCCTTGGGGAACTTCTTGTGAGGGACCAGGGGGCCCCACTTCTTGTCCCATTGGCCGCGCTCGTCCTTGGGCTCCGCGGCCGTGCCCCTGCCTGCCCACAAGAGGACCAGGAGCGCCGAACACCAGGCGATGACCAACAGTATCCTACGGAGTCGATAGTTCATGGCAATCCGTGCACTTCACTCCTACGGGCTTGTATTGGACGAGCCTCCTGCGGTCAGGCAGACTCACCACGGGATGGCAGTCCTTGCACGCGACCTTGACGTGCGCGGCGTCGAGCTTGAAGCGCGACTGCTTGTCGTGGTCGAAGACCAAGGTCTTCCAGGCTCCATGATCAAGATGGCAGTCCTCGCAGCGGGTCAGGGCCTCAGCCGAGCCCTTGGCCCGCTTGCGGAACTGGCCGAGGTGGATGTCCGCGTGGCAGAAGACGCAGTCCTTCCTCATGGGCACGTAGATCCGCTTGATCGGCTTTCCCCTCTTCGGCGGCCCGGCCTTGGGATCGGGCACGTGGCAGTCGTTGCACGCCGCCTTGGCGTGCTTGCCCTGCAGGACGTAGGTCTTGTGATCGGCCGCGCTGTAGCGGGCGGGCTTGAACTCCGCGAGTTGGTGGCAGTCCATGCACCGCGGATGCTTGGGGCTGAACTGCCCTGCATGGAGGTCCGCGTGGCAGGCTTCGCAGGCCTTCTCGGACCTGGGCTTGCCGGTCTTGAGGTCCGCGTAGCGCTGGTCAGGCTTCAAGGCCGGGGCGTGGCAGTCCTTGCACGCGGCCTTGTGATGGGGAGACTGGAGCCTGAAGGACGAGACGGCATGAAGCGCGGGAGTCACGGCCTTGTTCCCCTCGGCCCAGGGCACGGCGAGCTTGGTGTGGCAGGCTTCGCACCCCCGGACCCACTTGGTCCGGTGCGGGTCCTTGTGGCAGTCCACGCAGCGCTTGCCCTTGACCTTGTCGAACGGAAAGCCCTTGTAGCCCGTGGTCGCGGCCGGCAGGACCGGAGCCGGAGCAGGGGGAGGCGTGCCCGGAGCGGGGACGACGTGGCACTTGGCGCACTCGCGCTTGGCATGCCCCAAGGACAGGGGATAGGTCTTGTCATGGTCGAAGAGGGGAGCGGGCTTCCAGGCTTTCTCATCGTGACACCGGACGCAGGCCCAAGCCAAGCCTGCCGCGTGCACGTCCTTGTGGCAGGACATGCACTCCTGGCCCAGGCCCAGGAACGTCCTGGCCCGCCGCAGCTTGGGGTACTTGGGCAGGGAGAACCTGGGAGCGTGCTTCTCATGGCAGTCCTTGCACGCCACGCTCCCGTGCTTGCCTGCGAGGCGGTAGTCCGCGGGGTCGTGCTTGTAGTCCCCGGGCTCCTTGCCTTCCCAGGAGACCTTGTTGACCAGGGGAAAGTCCGCGCCGTGGTGCTCGGAGTGGCACTTGCCGCACTCCTGGGCCTTGGCCTTGGAGAGCCTTCCGTGCAGGCCCTTGGCCTTGGAGAGATGGGACGCGATCTCCGAGTGGCAGTCCAGGCAGCCCTGGGCAAGACCTTGCTTGGAGTGGCACTTGTTGCAGTCCCCGATGAAGTGCGAGCCCGCCACCTTGGCGTGGGCCCGCGCCAGGTCCCCGGGCGAGGAGCGGTACAGGGCCAGGAACGCGCCCACCGCTCCGATGAGGAGCACGCCGATGATGAGCGGCACTTTCGATCGATGGCTCAAGGGATGGCGCTGGTGATGGATGCATGAGCGACGTCCAGCCGGCTCAGCCGCAGGCCGACCAGGATATGGAAGGCCGCGATGACGATCATGACGAGCGCGAACCACAGGTGCAGGAACCGCCAGCCGCTCATGAGGCCCCGGAGCTCGTGGTAGCGCTCCAGCCAGCGCCGCTCCCTGATGTAGCGCCGGCCCAGGGCCAGGATGTCGCCTGCCATGGGCCGAAGGCGCTGGGAAGCGGCGACCGCGTCCCTGAGCTTGCGGTACTCGATGGAGGCCTCGAAGTCCACGCGCACCAAGGCCAGGAGCTCGGCCACGGTCGAGCCGGGGCTCGAGGGCCCGGCAGCGGCTCCCGCTGCCGCGAAGTCCTCGAAGGGAAGGCCCAGCCTCTCGAGCTCGTCGCGGTGCGCGGCGAGACTCCGCCTGATCTCGGCCAGCTCCATCTCCCTGCCCTGCACGGACCTCGGGGTGCGGGCGTAGACGTAGCGGCCCACCAGCCCGGTCAGGACCACGGCCAGGAGGGAGAGCCCGGCGATGGCGGGCAAGGGGCTCCTCAGGGAGAACGCGCTGTGGAGCAGGATGAAGAGCGGTCCCAGGAGCCCGGTGAACACGTGGAAGCTCATCCAGCTGCGCGGGCTCCCCAGGCCCTCGGTGCGGGCCAGGCCGCGCCGCACCAGGTAGGTGAGGTTGAGGCCGATGAGGATCGAGCCCATGACGCCCAGGGCCAGGCCGATCAAGCCCGAGGGCCTGAGGAAGGCATGGTAGGAGTGCAGCGGCCGCTCGGCCTCGCTCAGGCCGTAGTAGTCCATGGCCGAGGCGGCGAAGAGCGCAGCACACCCCGCGACGGCCCAGCCCAGGGCAGTGAAGAGGCGCGGCGCCAGGAGCTCGTCCTTGGGCTTGTCCTGGGCTGCCGAGGAGCCCAGGACGAGGGCCTCGTCACCCCCGAACTTGACGCCCATGCTCTTGAGCAGGGGGAAGGGGACCTCGCCTCCGGCGAACACGAAGACGTGGTCGTTGGGCAGCCGCTCCTCCGCGTCCTTCAGGCGCAGGACGACCGCGTCAGGCTCCACGGAGGTGACCGCCGAATTGAAGAGCACCCGGATCCGGCCCGACGCGGAGAACTCCCCGATGCGGCTGAGGTTGCGCTCCTTGAGCCTGGAGAAGGCGGCCTTGCGGTAGGAGAGGACGACCGCGTTGCCCGGCTGGTTGGCTAGCGCGGTGGCCGCCTCGACCGCGGAGTCCCCCCCGCCCACGACCAGGACGCGGCGGTCCCGGTAGGTGGAGGCGTCCACGAGCTGATAGAGGACCTTGTCGAGGTCCTCGCCAGGGACCCCAAGGCGGCGCGGGGTCCCGCGCCTTCCCAGGGCGAGCACGACGCCCCTGCAGCGTTCCACGCCCAGGCTCGTGCGCACCTCGAGCACGCCCTCTCCGCGCGTCACGGCCTGGAGCGCGGCTCCGACGCGCACGGAGAGCCCGTGCTTCGAGGCCAGGCCGTCGAGGAGCTCCACGAGCTTCTCCTTCTCGTAGACCCCCTCCTGGAGGCGACCGTGGAGGGGCAGGTCCACGGTCTGGAGCAGGGTGAGCTTGCGGCGCGGATACTTGCGGACCGTGCCGCCCACCCCGTCCTGGCTGAGCGTGACGAAGTCCAGGCCCGCGTGCCGCGCAGCCAGGCTCGCGGCCATGCCCGCGGGCCCGGCGCCCACGATGACGAGGTCCCGCACCCCGGCCGGGCCCGGCCCCTCCTTCTTCAGGCGCTCGGCCACGGTCTCGGCCGCCAGGACGCCCTGCCGGATGGCGTGGCGGATGAGGGCGATGCCGCCCAGCTCTCCGGCGATGAAGAGGCCTGGCACGCTGGTCTCGAGCCGGTCCGAGAGGAGCGGGATGTCGGGCCTGGCCGAGATGTCGCCGAGGCCCACGGTGATGGCTCCCACCGGGCAGGCCGCCTCGCACTTGCCGTAGCCGATGCACTTGGACCCGTGGATGACGTGCGAGGTCCCGTTGACCAGGCCCAGGACGTTGCCGGCCGGGCAGGCGGCCGCGCACGAGCCGCACCCCAGGCACAGGGTGGACTTGACGGACGGATGCTGGGCCACGGCCCGATGCGTGCCCCGCTCGCGCGCCTCCAGAAGGGCGGCCTTCGCCCTATCCGAACGCTCGCGCTCGAGCCTAGCGTGCCAGAGCCCGGCCAGCACGATGCCGAGACAGCACGCTGCCATTGCCAGGACGACCGAGGCGTCCATCGATCCAGTGATATGCGCTCTTGGTTGTTGCGGAAATGTTAACGGGCGCCGGGCCCGGACCGGGGCTATACTATTAATAGGAGGGGCCATGGACAGGTTCAAGGACCGCGGGGACGCGGGCAGGCAGCTCGCCGCTGCGCTCGCAAGCCGGCTCAAGCCCGAGACCGTGGTGCTGGGCATCCCCCGGGGCGGAGTCGAGGTCGCCTGGGAGGTGGCTCTGCGGACGGGCTGCGGCTTCTCCGCCCTGGTGGTCCGCAAGCTCCCCTACCCGGACAACCCGGAGGCGGGCTTCGGCGCGGTGGCCGAGGACGGGACGGTCTGCATGCTGCCCGAGGCCAGGCGGGACCTGCCCCGCGGCGTGATCGAGCGCATCCTGGCCGAGCAGAAGGCCGAAGCCAGGCGCCGGGTCGCGGTCCTGCGCCAGGGAGAGCCCCTGCCCGACCTCAAGGGACGCGAAGTCTGCCTCATCGACGACGGCGTGGCCATGGGCTCGACCATGCTGGCCGGGGTGCTGTGCTGCCGCAACCTCGGCGCGGCCAAGGTCACGGCCGCTTCCCCGGTGGCCTCGGTCTCGGCGCGCCAGGTCCTGACGAGGAACGCGGACGAAGTCGTGGTCCTCCTTGTGCCGCCTTTCTTCCGCGCGGTCGCGGAGCATTATGAGGATTGGCGCGACGTGCCCGACGCCGAGGCAGCCGCCTTCCTCAAGTCCCGCTCACCCCACCCGGGCCGCCGCGCCTAAGAGCGCCTCGCGGACCTTGCCCAGGAAGGCCGAGCGCGTGAACGGCTTGCCGATGAAAGCCGCTCCCTCTTCGATCCCCCCGGGCCGGGCGAGGTCCTCTCCCGCATAGCCGGACATGTAGAGGACCTTGGTCTCGGGCCTGGCGTTGCGCAGGCGTGCCGCGGTCTCGCGGCCCGAGAGCCCGGGCATGACCAGGTCGGTCACCAGGAGGTGGATGACGCCGTGGTGGCGGGAGGACAGGCGCAAGGCGGCCTCCCCGTCAGGCGCGGCCAGCACCGAGTAACCCCGGGAACGCAGGAGGTGGCGGCAGAGCGAACGCACGCGCTCGTCGTCCTCGGCCAGGAGGACCGTCTCCCCGCCGCCGATCAGGGCCGGGGCCGAGGCCAGGGGCCGCGCGGATTGGGACTTCATCCCGGAGACCATGGGCAGATGGATGCGGAAGACCGTGCCCTTGCCGGGCCGGCTCTCCACACGGATGTCTCCCCCGCTCTGCTTGACGATGCCGAAGACCACGGAGAGCCCCAGCCCCGTGCCCTTGGTCTTGGTCGTGAAGAAGGGCTCGAAGACGCGGCTCAACACGGACTCGTCCATCCCCTGGCCGGTGTCTCCCACCTCCAGCACCACGGCAGGGCCGGGCTTGAGGTCCGGCCGGCCCAGGACCGCGGAGGCGTCTACGACCTCGTTGCGCGTGGACACCGCCAGGATACCGCCCTCGGGCATGGCGTCGCGGGCGTTGACCGCGAGGTTGATGAGGATCTGCTCGATCTGGACGGGGTCCGCCTTCACCAGGCCGAGGTCCTTGCCCAGGTTGGCGACCAGCCGGACGCGCTCACCTAGCAGGCGCTTGAGGAGGTCTCCTGATTCGCTCACGACCTCGTTCAAGTCGATGGTGCGCGGGGTCATGACCTGGCGCCGGCTGAAGGCCAGGAGCCTCCTCGTCAGCACCGAGGCGTGGTCGGCGGAACGCACGATCTGGCCCGCGTACTCCCTGCGCTTGGCCTCGTCCCCGACCCCGGCCTCGATGAGCTCGGCGTAGCCCATGATGGCGGTGAGGATGTTGTTGAAGTCGTGCGCCATGCCTCCCGCCAGGCGGCCCACGGCCTCGAGCTTCTGCGACTGGCGCAGCTGCTCCTCGAGGAGCTTGCGCTCCGTGATCGGAACCACGGCCTCGAGCACCGCGGTGACGCGGCCTTCCTTGTCGCGCATGGGGGTGGCGATCACCTCCATCCAATAGGGAGCGCCGTCCTCGGAAAGGCCCATGCGCTCGAACTCCACGCGCTCCGCGTTGGTGGAGAAGATCCGCTCCGCCCCGCACGCGATGCCCTCCTCCCCGGGCCTGGCGTGCGACTCCTGGCAGCAGGGCTTGCCCACCGCTTCCCCCTGGAGGCGGAGCAGGACGTCGTTGGCCCAGACCACGCGGTAGTCGCGGTCGATGACCGCAAGCCCGATGCCCAGGCTGCGCGTCACCCCTTCGAGGCGCTCGCGCTGGGCATCGAGGTCCGTGACCGCCGCGACGCGCTGAGCCTCGCTCTCGATCTTCTCGAGCGCGTAGGACAGGTCCGCTGCCAACTGCTGGAGCAGGCGCACCTCCTCGGAGTCGAAGAAATCCGGTACCGTGGAATAGAAGATCACCGCTCCGGTCGTCTTTCCGCCCCAGGAAAGAGGAAAGACCCCGCAGGAACGCAAGGCAGGCTTGCCCGGGACCGAGGCCGAGGTCCCGGCCCTGGCTTCCAGGTCCCGGCACACCACGGGCTCCTCCTTGATGAAGGGCCGGAAATCCACCTTGGGCCATGACCCTGGCTCTGCCGCTGGTCCGGCGCAGGCCTCGGGCGTCAGGGCCGCCTCAGGGTCCCCGCCAGGCCCGAGGAACCCGACCCAGACCAAGGGGAAACCCCCGCGGTCTACGGCCAGCCTGCATATCTCATCGAGGAGAGCGGCCCGGCCGCGGAAGCGCACGATGGCCTCGTTGACCGCGCTGAGCACCGAGAGGACCCTGTTGAGCCTCTTGATGCGCTCCGCGTCCGCCAGTTGGAGCAGGCGCCACTCCGCGCGGCGCCGCTCCCAGAAAGCCCAGAGCAGGACGCAGAGCGCGGCGGCCAGGCCCAGTGCGGCGGCAGCCTCGATGACCGCGGTTCTCATGAACTTCGCCAAGGCCTCGGCCCGGTCGATCTTGCGCACGATGCCCCAGCCCGTGAGAGGCACCCGGCTCGTGGTGGCGAACACGACGCGGCCCCGGTAATCGATGAATGTGCCGAAGACGCGGCGGCCCTCCAAGGATCTCATGGCCGGCTCAGAAGCAGTGCCCCGCGACCTGCGCATCCACGGGGCTGACGCGGACCGTTCCCTGCCGGGGTTGAGATACACGGTCTCCCCCGCGGCGTCCCGGAACACCAGCATCGTCTCCCCGGTACGGGAGGGGACCTCATCAGCAGCCAGGTCGGGAAGCAGCGCGTCCGATATCCAGACCCAGCGGGTGAGGTTCAAGGCGCGTCGACGAGGGGTCGCTGGGACCAGCTCATGGGAGAACCCGAGCCGACCCAGCTCCGGGTTCTTGCCGTGGAGCAGCATCCTCATGCCGCCGAGCCTGCCGACCTCGGCGCTCCGTCCGGTCGGGCATCCGCCGATGCCGGGGCCGGACGAAGACATGGTCCTGCCGTCCGCCAGGTCCAGGCAAAGGGTCGTGCCCGGGAAGAACCTTTCCAACCGCTCCAGGAGCTCGCGGCCGGCTTCCCGCTCCGTGGGCCCGCCTACGAGCGCGGCGCGCAGGAAAGGGGAGTGGGCCACGGCCTGCGTAAGGGCCAGGCCGGTGGAGAGCCAGTCCTCCACGTGCCTGGTCTTCTCCGCGATGATGCTCGCTTGGCGGTCCTGCCAGTAGCGCAGTTCCTGGCCGTAGGAATGCCTGATGTGCCAGGCAGCCCCGCCCAGAACCGAGAGGCCTACTCCGGCCATGAGCAACAGGAGGCCGTTCGGGAACCGACGTTCCGTCCCGGGCCTATCCTGCTCCGCCGCCTGAGGCTTGGCATCCATGCGGGCCTCCGTGCTCCTCAGCGGGCCTCGCGGCCTCCCTCGGAGCGAGCTCCGAGGGAGGCCGCGAGCTTCCGCTCTTCCTCGTCAGAGCTTGTTGAAGATGTCGGTATCCCCGAGGATGCCGACGATCTTCTCTCCGTCGAACACCGGCAGGCGCCGCATGTGGTTGCGCGAGAGCAGCCTGGCCGCGTACTTGACCTTGAGACCCGGGGAGATGGTGATAAGGGGCTTGTTCATCACCTCGTAGACCCGGTGCTCGGAGAAGTTGAAGCGCCGCGGCCCCGGGACGACCGCCTTCTCCAGCAGGTCCTGCCTCGTGACGATGCCGTAGGCGTCGCCGGGCCTGCGGGGCTCGACGACCAGGCAGGACACCTTGGCCTGCCTCATCTTCTCGAGCGCCTCGCTGATCGTGGCCTGGCTCTTGATCGTCACGCAGCCCTGATGCATCACCTCCTGCGCCTTCATCTCGCGTACTCCCATCGTGCTGACCGTAGACATGTGTTCTTCCTCCTTCGATTCCAGCCCGCTGAGCGGGCATGCTTATAGGATAAGGCTCGGCGGTCAAATCCCGGTCAAATCGGGCCAAGGGCCCTGCCGTCATGGCCTCGTCACGAAAGATTACCCGCGTCACAATGGCAATCAGCCCGGGAGTCTTCCATAATAGAGACAGGCACCGAAACTTTCGAGTCCTTCCCGAGAGATCCCACTCGTCAAGGACTCGCCGGGGACGCGGGGGTTGCCCCCGCATCCCCGGGCCGATCCAAGATGCGAGACAACGAGCCGTATCCACGCGCCGGCCCCGCGGCCGGCAAGGAGCTGCCCTCCGACGCGCTCAGGGGCAGCCCGGACGCGATCTACGTCAAGGACCGTCAGGGCCGCCTCCTCTACCTCAACCCGGCTGGAGAACGGCTCCTGGGGCCGGGCGCCGGGGCCCTGCAAGCCCCCGGCCCCACGGGACGCCCGGCCGTGCCCGAGACCCCGGGCGGAGGCATCATCATCGAGTCGGATGCGGACGGCCCGCCTGCTCCCGGCCAGGCTGCGGCCAGCCTCACCCGCTACGAGCGGGTCGTGTTCGAGACCGGCCGGCCGCACTCCTTCGACCTGAGCATCCATGAGGAGGGCGGCACCCGGGTCCTCCACTTCAGCCTGGGCCCCTACCGCGACGCCTCCGGGCAGGTCGCGGGCATCGTCGCGGTGGGCCGCGACGTGACCCACCGCAGGCAGGAGGAGCACTCGCTGCGCAAACGCGAGGCCCAGTACCGCAGGGTGCTCGACAACGTGTCGGTCGGCATCGCGGTCATCAGCGCGGACATGCGCGTCGACGCGGTCAACAGGCGCATGGGAGAGCTCTTTCCGGGCATCTTCCCGGGCCAGCGGCCCCTCTGCTACGCCAGCCAGGAGACCCCTCCCTGTCCGGGCCCCTGCTACTGCTGTCCCACTCAGCGCACCCTCCACGACGGCCAGGTCCACGAGACCATGACGCGCACCCCCTCGCCGGGAGGCGACATCCACTACCGGATCATCTCGTCTCCCATCAAGGACGTCAAGGGCAGGGTCACCGCGGCCATCGAGCTCGTCGAGGACGTCACCCCGCGCCGCCGCGCCGAGGAGGCGCTCCAGTCCGCCCTGGAGCTGCAGCAGGCCGTCAACGCCATGCTCCGTGTCTCGCTCGACCCGGCCCCCCTCCAGGACGTGCTCGACCGCCTGCTCGACAGGCTCCTGGCCGTGCCCTGGTTCCGCGTCGAGAAGAGGGTCTGCGTCTTCCTCCTCGACGGCGAGTGCCTCGCCCTGGCCGCGCACCGGGGCCTGAGCCCCGATGCCCAGCGCGCCGTGAGCCGGGTCCCCAGGGACTCCTGCCCCTGCGGGGTCGAGCCGGACGGCCCCTGCCCTGTCATCCACGGGCCGGCCCGGGAGCGGCTCGACCCGGAGCACGGCACCTGGTGCTTCCCCTTGAAGGCGGCTGACCGGCCGATCGGGGCCATCATCCTCTACGCCAAGCCCGGCCAGACCCCGGACAGCCGCCTGCTCGACTTCGTCCGGGCCGCGGCAGGCATCATCGCCGGGGTCGTGCTCCGGGCGCGCGCAGAGGAGCAGTTCCTCCAGTCGCAGAAGCTCGAGATCGTGGGACGCCTCTCCGGCGGCGTGGCGCACGACCTGGGCAACGTGCTCACCGTCATCCTCGGCAACGGCTACTTCCTCCTCCAGGGCCTCAAGCCCGACGACCCGCTCCTCCCCTTCGCCCGGCAGATCAGCCGCTCCGTGTGGCTGGCCTCCTCGCTGACGAGGCAGATGCTCGCCTTCAGTCACTCGCAGCCTCCGGACTTCCGCCTGGCCGACTTGAACGCCGTGGTGATCCAGACCGAGAAGATGCTCCGCCGCCTCCTGGCCGAGGACATCACCCTCGAGACCAGGCTCGAGTCCTCCCTCTGGCCCGTGGTCATCGACGTGGTGCAGTTCGAGCAGGTCCTGCTCAACCTCGTCATCAACGGCCGAGACGCCATGCCCAAGGGCGGGAAGCTCCTCATCGAGACCGCCAACGCCGGGATCCATGTCGCGCTCTCGGTGCGCGACACCGGGATCGGCATGGAGGAGCCGGTCCGGCGCCGCGTCTTCGAGCCGTTCTTCACCACGAAGGACCCGGGCCGGGGCACGGGCCTCGGTCTGGCCACGGTGCGCCACATCGTGGAGCTTTCCGGGGGCCGCGTCGAGGTTGAGAGCCTGCCCGGGAAGGGCTCGGTCTTCCGGGTCCTCCTGCCGCGCGCCAAGGGCGGCTCCCAGGCCCTCATGCCCGGCGAGGTCCCCTTGGCCGCGCCCGGAGGCAGGGAGACGGTCCTCCTCGTGGAGGACCACCCGGAGCTGCGCGCCCTGCTGGAAGCGGCCCTGGCGGGCAAAGGCTACCAGGTGCTCGCTGCCGGGCGGGGCGAGGCCGCGCTGGCCATGGCGGGCGAGGGAGTGGACCTCATGCTCATCGACGTGGTCCTGCCGGACATGGACGGCCCGGAGCTGGCTTCCAGGCTGGCGGTCCGCCTGCCCGAGGCCGCGGTGGTCTACATCTCCGGCTACGCAGGAGCCGTGGTCCAGGACGCGGCGTCGCGCAGCCGGTCCTCCTTCCTGGCCAAGCCCTTCTCCCCGACCCAGCTGCTCACGACCGTGCGCAGGGCCCTGGATCAGAGACGTCCCGCGGCCTGAGCGGCCTCAGACGTCGGCTGAGACGGGGATGCGGGCGTAGAAGACCGTGCCGGACTCATCCGAGGACTCGAACCAGACCTTGCCTTTGAGGTAGGACTCGGTCAGGAGCCTCATCCCGTAGGTCCCCAAGCCCCGGCCCGAGCCGCCCTTGGTGGAGAAGGAGCGCTGGAAGACCTTGAGCTGGACCGACTCGGGCATGACCCCGGGGTTCTGGACGCGGAAGAGCACGGCATCCACGTCCCTGACGCAGGAGACGGTGACCGCGCCCCCGGCCGGCACGGCTTCGAGGCCGTTCTTGATCATGTTGGTGAGCACGCGGGAGAGGAGCGCGGGGTCGGTCGTGAGCGCGGCGTCCTCGCAGTCCTCGGAGAGCCTCAAGCTCCGCTCCAGGGCCAGGCCCTGCTGGGCCCAGAAGTCGACAAGGTCCGCCAGGAAGCGCTTGGCCGAGAGCTCGGCGGGCTTCAAGGCGAGCTCTCCCTTCTCCGCCTCGATGATCTCGCGCTGGGACTGGATCTCCACGATGAGCCTCTTGGCGGCCGAGAGCGCCTTCCTGCGGAAGGTCTCGGCGTCCTCGGCCTTGACCTCGGCCAGGAGCTCGGTCGCGCCGAGGACCACGTTGGCGGTGTTGAGCACGTCGTGGAAGAAGATCCTCTCCAGCGCGGCCCTGCGCTTCTCGCCCGAGATGTCCTGGAGGGCGGTGATCACGTAGTCCCTGCCCTCGTGGCGGAAGGGGGTGGCCCAGACCCTCAGCTCCAGGGACTGCGCCGGGTCCTTGGCCCCGATCCGGCCCTCCTCCACGGCCGGCCGGCCGGCGAGGCCCTCGAGGCTGGCCTTGAGCACCCCGCAGACCCGGCAGAAGCGGGTGGTGCCGCAGCCGTTGGGCGCCTCGCAGGCGTGCGCGCAGTCGAGGAGCTCTCCGGAGCGCAGACCGAGGGGCGTGCCGACCTCATCGTCGACGGACTCGGACAGGACCTTGTTGAAGAACACGATCTGCCGGGTGGAGTTGAGGATGGCCACCATGACCGGCATGGCGTCGAGGAGGGTCCGCAGCAGGGGCAGGCGGGACAGGGACTCGGATTGCTGGAGGATATCTTCGGGGTCCATCCTCTCCGCGGGCGCGAACTCGGTCGCCAGCGACGTCGCGTTCGTATTCATACGAAAAGGATAGCCGAGCAGGGTCAAACCCGCGTCAAAGCCTTCTGGGAGAGCTCCGTGGCCACGCTCAGGGCGCCGATCACGGCTCCCGCGGCGTCGGTCAGGGGCAGGGTGGTGACCAGGAAGTCCCCCCCGAGCCGTTCGTCGCGCAGCTCCGCGGTGTGCGGCAGCCCGTCCTCCAAGGTGAGCTCGAGCGGACCGCCGGAGCGTCCGCCCCAGGCCATGCAAGAGGAGCCTGCCGATCCCTCGCACCCTCCCGGCGTCAGCCCGAGGCGCCGGGCCAGGGCCTTGTTGGCCCTGCAGACCCTGCCTCCGCGGTCGAGGACGACGACGAGGTCAGGCGCGTCGTCCAACGCATCCTCCAACTCCTTGGACACTGCCGGCAACATGGGCACGGTCCCTCGCTCGGCTCCGAGTCGGAGCCGCTAGTTGAGACGCTGCGCCCAACGCCTGGCCAGCAGGACGTCCCTGCCGTCCGCGCCCAGGGTCACCCGGCACTCGTCCACGTTCGCGCCCAGGTCCGGGAAGTCCGCCTGGGAGCCCTCGGACCAGGCGCTGGGGTAGACCTCCGCCTGCATCTCCAGGCAGCCGCCCTCGGCGGTCTTGACCGCGCGCAGGACCAGGAGGTTGCGTCCCGCGGCGTGGAGCATGAGGTGGTTCGTGAGCTCCGTGAGGGCCACCTGCGCCCTGAAGAGCTCCGAAGCCCTCAGCCCGGCGCACAGGCCGAGGTCGCGGCTCATGCGCTGGGCGCAGAGCGCGTCCTCCCTGCTCTCGATGGCGATGGAGACCGAGCCCCTCAAGCCCTCGGGCCGACCGGCAGTCCCCGCCTGGCGGCGCCGCGGCGCGGGCTGGTCCACAGCCTGCCGGGCGGCGTCGAATTCCCGCTCCTGCACGAGCTCTCCTGACCACAGCTTCCAGATATACATGGTGCCATCATTGTAGCGCCTGCCCCCGGGGGGTGAGCCATAGAGGCCGTGCAAACCTTGGATGAAGGAAATGTGACGGAACCGCGGACTACTGCGCCTTGACGCGGTAGCCGAGGTTGGTGACCGTGGCGATGCGCCGGCCCTCGCTGCCGAGCTTCTTGCGCAGGCGCGCGAGGTGCTGGTCCACGGTCCGGGTGTCGAGGTCGAGAGACTTGTCGTGGCCCCAGATGTGCTCGAGGAGGTCCTCCCGGGAGAGCACCTTGCCGTCGGCCTTGATGAGCGCCTCGAGCAGGGCGAACTCCTTGGGCGTGAGAGCCACCGGCTTGCCGCCGGAGGTCACCTCGTGGCGCTCCGGGTCCATGGTGAGCTTGCCCAGCCGCACCGGGCCAGGGGCCGCGGACGCGGGCTTGGCGGCCGAGCGCCGCAGCACCGCGTGGATGCGGGCCAGGAGCTCGCCCACGGAGAAGGGCTTGACCATGTAGTCGTCCGCTCCAAGGCGCAGGCCCAGGATGCGGTCCACCTCGCCGCCCTTGGCGGTCAGGAAGATGACCGGGACCTGGCTGGTCTGGCGCAGCCTGCGGCAGAGCTCGAAGCCGTCCATGCCGGGCAGCATGACGTCGAGGACGAGGAGGTCGGGCTTCCTGCGCAGGGCGAGCGCCAAGCCTTCGGCAGGGTCGGAGGTGGAGAGCGCCCGGAAGCCGTCCTTCTCCAGGTTGGCGCAGATGAGCCGCAGGATGTCCTTCTGGTCCTCCACGATGAGAATCAAGGGTCTGGGCATAGGAAGCTCAAAACCCATCATATCAAATAATCCCGGAATCGGAGCGGGCAGGGACGTACATCTACCTATTTACCCGACCCGGGGGCACTAAGCTAGAATCTATCGTCAGCGGATCGTGGAGAGCCATGGGGGACGGATATGGGTAGAATCGACGCCGGGGCAATAGCATCATGGGCCTAGCCGTCTCCGTGGCCCGATTGGTAAAGAGTTGGTCGATTCGCTCGAATAGCATTGACAATTTCCGGTTTCAGAGCTACCCTTCAATCAGGTGGTATCCGATGCTTCGCTTCGCGGCAATCTTTTCGATTTTTTCCGTCGGTACTCCGATCTGCGGCGCTGAGCCTCATCCTGCCTCAGGCCAGAACCAGGAATCCTGGCAGCACCCCCCTCGACCCGTCGAGCAGCCCCTCCTGAAGAAAGTCTTCCGATCGCAGTACAACAAAGAGCAGCTTGCGCAATTCAAAGAAGCCCCGACTCTTGAGCAACTTGCCCAGTCCATGTCTCCGGAGCAGCGCCAAGCCGCGCGAGCGGGGCTTGCGGGGCTGGAAGCCAAGGCCAGGACGCCTGACGAGCTTGCGCAGATCGCCAGGGGCTATCTCATGTTGGACGAGCAAGAGCCAGATCGTGGGCAGGACGTCTTCCGTGTTGCCGCCCGATTGGAGCTGCTCGACCCAGGCAGCCCGGCAGCCCCGACCCTTGCCGCAGAAGCGTTCTTCCGGATGGGAGACTATCCTTCCGCCACCAAGGTCGCGGAGGAAGCCTTGAAGAGGAATCGGGATGACCCGGGTGCCAACGCAATCTACAACCTTTCGGTGGGGAGGAGCGCGACTGGCAAGGAGAAGCACGGCGTCTCGTCGCGTCCTTCTGCGAGCCCAGCGGATGCTCAAGAGGCATTGACCAAGCATCTGGATTTCGAGCAAACGATCAAACCTGTTGTCCAAGGCAAGCGTAATCCCATCGTTGTCCCTTCGTCGGTCAAGGCCGATTCTGGGGCAGCGTCTGAAAAGCCCAACAGTCTGCCGCCCTTGCCGCTGGCAATGGCGGTGCTCGGCCTGGCATTCGTCGGTTATGGCGTCTATCGCGCCAGAAAGAGCGTCAGTCCAGAAGACTCTTCCGTGGAGCCTTCGGTCGCCTTGGCTTCAGCTACGCGCCTGGCAACAGAAGTGCCTGCCCCACAGGTGAAAGAGACGACGCCTTCTCAAAAAGGCATCCTCGACATTGCTGACCGCTACGTGGCCGGCGCCAAGACTTTCGTCCAGGACCATCCTATCGCGAGCGCGACCGCGGCGATCGTGGCGCTAGCAATCATCATCCGCGTCGGCGGCCCGATCATTGCGGCTGGCGGCGGAGTTGCGGCAGGGACTGAGATTGTGGCTGGCAGCGGCGGGGCGGCCACGTTGGGTCGAGCGACCGCGAAGGTCCTGCCGACGCCTACCATCGAGGCTTGGTGGGCCAGGACCGGAGCGGCTGTGGGTGCCGTGTCCGCATTGCTTATGGAGGGCGGCGGCAAGGATTCTAGCAGGACGTCTGAAGGGCAACCGAACGACGGCACACAGAAAATCAAACGCCACACGACCCGGGATTTTAAAAACGCTGTCAGGCGGTTGAAGATTGACGAACACAGAGCGAGCAATGCCCTGCACAAAGCCAAGAGATCTGCTGGCCGAAAGGGGGGCGCGAATGTTGAATTCGATACCAAGAGCGGTGATATCATCTCGCCCGAAACTGGCGAGGTTATCGGCAATCTGTTTGAATAGAGAGGTTTATGCCTAGATTTGCCGTAAGCTTCAGAATCATGGGGGCTGAACTCGACCCGGACGCCGTGTCCCGCATCTTGAAACTCCAACCCAGCGAAGCTCACCGCAAAGGCGATGCGCGGCCTGCTTCGACCGCCAGAAAATACGCTCCATTCAATGAGGGGCTATGGTGCTTAAGCTCTGAGTTGAGTGAGGATCGGACGCTGGCGGAGCACCTTGAGGCCCTGTTAGGGGAATTAGCCGCACACAAGAAGGCCTTGGCCGCTATACGGAAGAATGGCTGTCGCCAAGACATTTTCATCGGGATGTTCTCTGGCGGTGGGAACCAGGGATTCGTCCTTTCACTGGAGACCCTAGGTCGACTCCATGAATTGGGAGTCGAAGTCAACTTCGACCTGTACCCATGACGAATGTTGTCCGTCCGACGCCAAATCCGAATCATGTCGGCATCCAATCTGTGGCCCAAACAGAAGCAGGAGGGCTGACCTTCCCCCCGGGAATCATGCCTAGCGCACACTCCAACCTTCCGCCGCATCAGCGACAATCATTGCCTTTGATGGCCCGAAGAATCGAGTAGCGGAAATGACTCAGCGCGATGACGCCTCGCAGACCATCCTGCTGGTGGAGGACAGCCCGGGCGACGTGCGCCTGGCGCAGGAGGCCCTGCGCGAGAACGGCCGCCGCACCCAGGTGGTGGTCGCCGGGACCGGCGAGGAGGCCCTCGCCCTGTTGCGGGATGGCGGAGCGGCCGCGCGCCTGAGGCCGGACCTCATCCTGCTCGACCTCAACCTGCCCGGCATGGACGGCAGGGAGCTCCTGGCGGAGCTCAAGATGGATCCGGACCTCAAGGCGATCCCGGTGGTCATCCTGAGCACCTCCCAGCACGACGCCGACGTCTCCCGCGTCTACGACCTGCACGGGAACTGCTACATCAACAAGCCCATGGACTACGAGCGCTTCGTCGAGCTCATCCGCAAGATCGAGGACTTCTGGCTGACGGTCGCGCGCCTCCCCGGAGGGGCCCGTGTCTAAGCCCCTGCGCCTGCTCCTCATCGAGGACAATCCCGGCGACTCCAGGCTCATCCAGGAGCTCCTCAAGGAGGCCCCGACCCCCTTCGAGATCCGCACGGAGGACCGCCTTTCCGGCGCCATGGCGTGGCTGGAGACCTCCCACCCGGACGCGGCGCTCCTCGACCTCTCGCTCCCGGACGTGCAGGGCCTCGAGGGGCTGGCGGCCCTGCGGCGCCGTCACCCGGACCTGGCCGTGCTGGTCATGACGGGGAACAACGACGCCACCACGGCCGCGGCCGCGGTCAAGGCCGGAGCCCAGGACTACATCATCAAGGGGACCCTGGCGGGCCCGGCCCTGGGCCAGGCCGTGGACCGCGCCGTGGACCGCAAGCGCATGGAGGAGACCCTCCACAAGTGGGAGCAGATCTTCCTCCACGCGGGCTGGGGCGCCGCCGTGACGGACGCCTCGGGGCTCACCGTGGAGTCCATGAACCTCGCCTTCGCCCGCATGCACGGGTTCACCCAGGACGAGCTGGAAGGCCGGCCCATGGAGAGCCTGCTCTGCCCGGAGTCGGTCCCCGCGGCGGCCGAGCACCGGCGCCTGGCGGCCGAGAGGGGCCACCACGTCTTCGAGTCCGCCCACAAGCTCAAGGACGGCCGGGCCCTGCCCGTGCTCGAGGACGTCACCGTGTTCAAGGACGCCCAGGGCCGGGTCCTATACCGCTGCGTCTGCTGCCACGACCTCACCGAGCGCAAGCGGGCCGAGGAGCTCGAGCGGCTGGCCCGCTCCGAGGCGCTCCAGCGGGAGTTCATCTCCCAGATGTCGCACCAGTTCCGCACCCCCATCGCGGTGCTCCAGGGCTATACCGAGACCTTCAAGCGCTCGGACCTCAAGAGCGGGAAGAGCCTGGAGGAGTTCCTGAGCATCGTGGAGCGCTACACGGACAACCTCTCCCAGCTCATCGAGGACCTCCTGAGGCTCTCGGTCATCGGCCTGCCCGAGGAGAAGCCCAGGATCGCGGCCGCGGACCTCTGCGCCGCGGTCCGGGAGGTGGTCTCGGACCTCATCCCAGTCATGTCGAAGAAGAAGCTGATGCTCGACGCCGAGGGCCTCGATCCCTCCCTGAGGGTCCTGGCCGACCAACGGAGCCTGCGGATGATCCTGGAGAACCTCGTCCACAACGCCGTCCAGTACTCCCGCCCCCGCGGCCGCATCGAGCTCGGCTCGCGGCGGGAGGACGGCCGCGCCATCGTCTTCATCCGCGACAGCGGCATCGGCATCGCCCCCGAGGACCTGCCGCGCCTCTTCCAGTCCTACTACCGGACCCCGGCCGCGCGGGAGCACAAGCCCGAGGGCACGGGCCTGGGCCTGGTCATCGTCAAGCGCCTCCTCGACGCCATGGACGGCCGCGTCTGGGTGGAGAGCCCGCACGGCAAGGGCGCGGTCTTCTCCTTCAGCCTGCCCCTGGCCCCTAGGAGTGTGTCCGAGTCATAGCATGCGCCTGCGAAACCCGAGTCTGCGCCGGCTGCAAGGCGCGACAACCGAGCATGCCGTGGCATGCGAGGGAGGAGCAACGCAGCAGACGGCCAGGACCGGGTTTCCCCTCGGCTATCGCCGCTCCCCACGCCTCGGCTCGCTCCGACGGCGAGCGGCGCAAGCGCATGCTATGACTCGGACACACTCCTAGGGGCTGGCTCAGGACCGGGCCAGTTGGCGCAGGCGGGCGTCCGCCAGCCTCTTGAGGGTCTGGACCAGTTCCGGGATGCGTCCCAGGATGCTCTTGAAGTCCTCGGCCGAGAGCCGGTAGACCTCGGTGACCTCGAGCGCCGTGACCGTGGCCAGGCGCGGGCCGTCGAAGAGCAGGCTCATCTCCCCCACGAACTCCCCTTCCCTCAGCACGGCCACGGCCTCGAGCCAGCCGGCCTTGGTGACCGAGACGCTCCCGCTGCGGATCAGGTACAGGGCGTCGCCCCGGTCTCCCTCGCGGATGATGGGGGAGGAATGGTCGTAGCGGAGCAGGGACATGCAGGTGAGCACCTTGCCCAGTTGGGCCCGGCCGAGCGTCGAGAGGAACCCCACGTTGCGCATGCCCTGGGTGAGCCACTCGACGTCCTTGGGCTCCACCGGCCGGCGCTCCAGCAGGCCGGCCGGCCGTTCCGAGGGCACGGCCGCGCCGGTCAGAGCCTCCATCCTCTGCGCCCGGAGATACTGCTCCCTCAGCCGGACCTTCTCCGAGATGTCCGTGAAGACCAGGACCGCGCCGTCCGGCCCGCCCTCCATGCGCAGGGCGGAGACCGAGCATTCCACCGGGAAGCGGTCCCCTGACCTCCGGCCGAAGACCCCCTCGATCAAGAGGCCCCTGCTCCCGTTCTTGGCCGCCCCGGCCACGGCGGACACCAGGGACCGGCCTCTCTCCCTGAAAGGCCGGCACAGGGTCGCGGCCACGGGCTTGCCCAGCAGCTCCTCGACCCTCCAGCCGGACAAGGCGCAGGCCTGGGCATTGGCGAACAGGACCTTTCCGTCCCGGTCCGTGGCCACCACGGCCTCTTCGACCGCGTCGCAGACGGCCTCCAGGAGGCGGGAATCGACCGCGCCGCGGATCATTTCTCCGGGCCTGAGAGGCGCTCGAGCTCGAGCTCGAAGCGGTCCCGATGCGCCCCCTCCTGTTCCGCCAGGCTGGTGAAGAGCTTCTTCACCGAGGGCTCGCGCGAAGCCTCGGCGAGGTCCGTGTAGAGCTGATGGGCCGCGGCCTCCTTGGCCAGGGCGAAGCGGAGCAGGCCCACGGCGTCCAGGGACCGCGGATCCCCGTCCGGGGCGGAGCAGTCCTCGCCCTCGATCCGGCGCAGCGCGGCCGGGTCCGGGAGCGCGGGCATGGGGCTGGCCAGGAAGACGGAGAGCTTGGCCAGATGCTCCTCCTCCTCGCAGGCCAGCCGCATGCACAGCCGGGCCAGGCGCGGCTTGGCGTTGCTCTTGGCCAAGCCCCGATAGAGCTCGGTCGAGAGCCTCTCGTTGTCCATGGCGAAGCGCAGGATCCTCTTGAGTCTCTCCGTCACGTTGTCAGTCATGCGATCCTCCTTGTACCGGCCTTGAGCCTGCGCCGACCGTTCCGGCGCGCTCCAGCGAGAAGCGGTCGTACTCCTTGCGGGCCGCGTCCCGGGCTTGGCGGCGGGCGGCCTCCACGTCCTGATGCCGCTCCCTCAGGAGCGCCACCACCTCGCCGTCGAGCAGGCCGGCCCGCCCCTGCTCGGCAAGGACCTTGAGCGCTTCAGGGTCCTTCAGCGCGGGCCGATAGGACCGGTCCTCCTTCATCGCGGAGAAGACGTCGGCCACGGCCACGATGCGCGAGCCCAGGGAGAGCTCCTTGCTTCGGCAATGGAACGGGTAGCCCCCGCCGTCGAGGCGCTCGTGGTGCTGCGAGGCCCAGGAGGCCACCTCCTCCAGGCCCTTGATCCGCTCGAGGATGCGGAAGGTCTGGAAGGGGTGCCGCCTGATGACCCTCCATTGCTCCTCCGACAGGGGCTTGGTGTTCCCCAGAATCTCCGCCGACACGGCGAGCTTGCCCAGGTCGTGCAGGTGCCCGGCCACGTGCAGCAGGTGGCGAGCGTCCTCGGAGAACCCGGACGGTCCTGCCAGGGCCCGCGCCGTGGCCGCCACGCAGCTGGAGTGCACGGCGGTGAACCGGCAGCGGAAGTCCACGATCCTGCCGAAGAGCCTGGAGAGGTCCAGGAGCGCCGCGGGTCCCAGATACAGGTCGCACTCCCCCCCGGCCGCGGCCAGGGCCCGGTCGATGGAGGGCGAGGTCAAGTCGAGCCAGAAGGCCTCCTTGCGGGCCTCCTCGCAGAAGACCTCCACCAGCCCCGGGACGAAGCGGTCGGGGGCCTGGGCCCGGATGCGCCGGACGATCTCCGGGGCCGCGGCCAGGACGTCGCCCTTGCCCGCGGCGAGCACGTCGATCCGGTCCGCCAGGTGCAGGACGTGGCTTCCGATCGGGACGGGCCTTCCCCGGAACTCCATGCCCTTGCCCCGCTCCCAGGGCACGTGGTGGCAGCGGATGAGCTCCGCGGCCGGCGCGAACGGAGCGAACCCGCGCAGGAGGAGGTGCCCCGAGGCGCCGTGCTCATGCGGCCGGTCCAGCTCGAACTCCAGGGTGTCGAGCCGCTCCTTGAGGGAGAGGGCCCCGATATCGTGGAGGGCGGCTGCGGCCAGCACGTCGAGCCGCTCCTGCGGCGTGAGCCCGAAGGCTTCCGCCAGCCTGACCGCCGCGAAGGCGACGCGCTTGTGGTGGTCCGCCACGGAGGTGGAGACCAGGTCCACGGCGTGCGAGAGGCAGAGGACCATATCCATCAATGGGACGCGCAAGCCCGTCTCAGCCGTCGTCATACCGTCCTCCTCCTTCGCATCCAGCTCCCCAGGCCCGCCAAGCCCGCCACCGCGGCGGCGGCCGCGCACCCGCCGCAGGAGAGGCACGCTCCTCCCGGGCAGCGGGCCAGGGGGAGCAGTCCCAGCAAGACCCCCGCGGCCCCGCACAGGGCCCGTCGCAGCGCGTCAGGACCGGCCATAGCGGATCGCTCCGTGGGCGCACACCTTGACGCACTCCTTGCAGGACATGCAGGAGGACTGGTCGCGCCGGCTCTTGCACTCGTCGTCGAGCTCGAGGGCCGAGACCATGCAGGCCTTCACGCACTCGCCGCAGCCCACGCAGAGCTCCGGGTCCGTGCGGGTCTTGGCCGTCCACCCCAGCTTGGCGCTCAGGGCGTTGACGATGCCGTCGAGCGCTCCCACAGGGCACAAGAGGCTGCAGTAGGCCCGGCCCCCGTCGGCCAGGAAGCCCGTCAGGACCACGGTCATGAGCCCGGCCAGGCCCACGCTCGAGAGCAGGTAGGTCCGGTAGCCGGGCACGAAAGGTGCCCCGGCCAGGAAGGGGATGATCCGGTAGTTGCAGAGCTTGCACCCGATGGCTCCGATGCCCAGCCAGACTCCGGCCACGAAAACCGCGAAGTAAGCGTACCGGAACCAGGGCGCGGCCAGGAAGGCGAAGGAGATCCTCAAGCGCCTCGGGACCAGCCGGCTGACGTACTCGGAGGCCCCGCCGATGGGGCAGAGGTGGCCGCACCAGAGCCTGCCCAAGAAGAAGGTCACCAGCAGGCTCACGGCCACGAGCGAGGCCCCGAACCACTCCGCCGCGACCTTGTCCCTCAGCCCTGCGAGCACGCCCGAGGACGGGATGATCATGAAGAGCCGCGGGCACACGGCCCCGCACATGTTGACCTCGCCCACGAGCTGGGGCACCAGGGCCAGGGGCGAGAGGAAAAGGACCATCCCGGCCGCGATGGTCCAGCGCCGCAGGCTCGAGAACGGCCGCTCGGTCCGCTCAGTGATGGCGCAGGCCATGGACCTTCCCTCGCGCGATCTGCGCGGAACGGATCACGGAGCCGTCCGAGGCGTCTACGAGCTCGAGCCTCGCCCGGGCTTGGTCCGCGGCCAGCACGACGTAGACGGGAAGCTTCTTGCCCGGAGGCACGGCCTTGAACCTGCCCTCCTCGAATCCGATGCCGGCTAGGCCCGGCAGCCGGACCACGGCTGGAAGCCAGCTGGTGACCCTGGCCCCGTCCATCCGCACCGAGAGGTCCCGCGTCCCTGCCGCGTTCACGATGGAAAGGGCGAGGACCTGCCGTCCCGACTCCCCGACCGTGAGGGTCGCGGGTTCCGCCCCCCTGACCGCCTGGACGGAGCCGTGCAGATACCCCGGCAGGCTCATCCGGGCGAATCCGCTCGCTGCGGCCGATCCGACCGCGGCACACACGAGACGCAGCAGCCAGGCGCGGGTCTGGTCGGACATCAGACCCCCAGCTTGAACGCGATCGCCTGACGGATCCGGCAGGCGACCGCGAGCCTTCCCACCTTGGCGGGAGAGTAGCGCAGGAGCTTGGCCACGCCTAGGGCGGCCTCGTCGAACGCCGAGCCCGCGGAGCCGACCACCTTGACCTCGGTCACCCTGCCGTCCTCAGCCAGCGCCAGGTCCAGGATGACGGTCCCCTGGATGCCGGCCGCGCGCTCCCTCGCGGGATAGGAGCGCCTGAGCACGACGGCGAGCTCCCGCAGGTTCAAGAGCCTGGGCCGGACCGTGAACCGGGCTCCGTCTTCAGCCGGGCCGGCGGACCCGGCGCTCGCGGCCGGGCCCTGCGCAGCGTCCGCGGAAGCCTGGCCTGTCGAAGCCTGCTCGGGCTCGGGAGGAGGCTCGGGAGCGGCCGCCGTCTCAGGCTTGGCCGGGCCGGGCGCCGGCCACGCAGGCTCGGCCTTGGGCTTGGGCCGCGGCGCGGCCGCGGCGGACCGGGCCCGGGGCTTGGGAGCCGACATGCGCACGGGGTTCGTCAAGTCGAAAGCCACGGTCCTCGAGGGGCCCGCCGGAGGCAGGAGCAGGACGCCGGCCGCCACGGCCGAGTGCACGCAGGCCGAGGCTCCCATGCCCAGCCAGAGCAGGGCTCCCTCGCTCATTTCGGCTCCACTTCGCATGCGAGAAGCCGCACCCCCGCTCCCCTGGCCAGGTCCAGGACGTCCGCCACCTCCGACCAGGAGCAGCGCTGGTCGGCGGCCAGGGTCACGGCCAGGTTGGAGTGCGCCGTGGCCAGGCCCGCCAGGGCGTCGCGCAGCTCCTGGCGGGACACCCGGCGCTCATCGACGCGCAGGGTCTTGTCCGCCCGGAGCTCCACGCGCGCGGCGCGGGCGCCGACCGGATGGGGCTGCTCCGTCTTGGGAAGGCTCAGGTCGATGCCCCCGCGCGCGATGAGCTCGGCCGTGGCCATGGTGATGATCAGCAGGACCAGCACGATATCCACGAGGGGAGTGATGTTGATCCCCACGATCTTCCTGCCCGCGCCCTGGATGGCGGCCATCTAGTGCTCCTCCCCCAGGGCCCAGGCCAGGCGCTTGCCGAAGCGCCGCGCGTCCTCGATGACGTCGTCGATGCCCTTCTCCACGTAGTTGTAGGCCGCCACGCACGGAAGCGCGACCAGGATGCCCACGGCCGTGGCCACCAGGGCCTCGGCCAGACCGGCCATGACCGCGGCGGAGCCGTGGCCGCCGGACACGGACAGGTCCTGGAAGGCGTGGATGACGCCGAGCACCGTGCCCAGGAGGCCGATGAAGGGCGCGTTGTTGCCCAGGGTCCCCAGGATGAGGAGCCGCTTTTCGAGCCTGCGGCGCTGGAGCGCCAGCTGGCTCTCCAGGCTCTCGAGCATGGCTTCCCTGCCGTTCGGCGCGCGTGCCTCCAGGTCGCGGCCCACCTCGGAGAGCACGCTCCCGGCCTTGAGGCGCCTCAGCACCTCGTCCGGCTCGCGCCTGCCCAACTGGTCCTCGATAGCGGGCAGGACCGAGGCCTGATAGCGCGCCTGGCGCTTGAGCACGAGGAGGCGCTCCACGATCACCCCGACCGAGAGGAACGACGACACGACCAGCAGCCAGATGACCCAGCCGCCTCCGGAGTCCGCGATCGCGCGCAGCAATGCCAGTTGTTCCATGACCTCCCCCTGATTCAGAAGTGCGCCTTCAACCCCCCCGAGAACTGCCTGCCCGGCCCTGCCAGGAAGGCGGTCTTGCCCGTCAGCAGGGTCGCGGCGGTGTCGGCGGCCGCGTCCGCCACGGTGACGGCCGAGGCCTGGTAGGTCAGGTCGAGGAGGTTGCGGACGTCGAAGAAGAAGGAGAGCTTCTTCAGGAACGAGCCGGGAAGCTCCAGGGAGTAGTTGAGGTTCGCGTTGAGGAGCGCGTAGGGCTCGGTCGTGAGGGTGTTGCTGTTGTTGACCTGGAAGCTCGCCACGTGGTTGAGCTCCAGCCACCCGCCCGGCAGGCCCTTGGCCTCGCGGCCCAGCCTGAAGTTCACGACGTGGCGCTCCACCCCGGGGATCCTGTTGCCGGCCCGGTCCCGGACGTCGCCCGGCCCGAGGACCTCGTCGAAGCTCCTGTAGACGTGGTCGTTGAAGGTCCAGGCCCCGTTGCAGAAGAGCCCAAAGCCCGGCCGTGCCTCCAGCCAAAGCTCGACCCCCCGGTGCTCCGACCTGGGGGCATTGGCCGTGAAGTTCGACAGCCCGGCCCCAGGGGACTGGGTCACGAACTCGTCGTAGAAGAACTCGTAGTAAAGGGCGGCATCATAGGAGAGCATGTCCAGGACGTTCCCGGACGCGCCCACCTCCATGCCGAGGTTGCGCTGCGTCTTCAAGGAGGCGTTGTTGCCCGAGAGCCCGTCCGCCGTGGTGGTGAGCTGGCTGATGCCCGGGATGCCGTACCCCATGCCCAGGCGCGCCCTGGCCTTGAGGCTCTTCCAGGGCTCGAAGGTGAGGCCCGCCTCAGGGGCGGCGTTGAAGAAGCTGCGGTCCACGTCCACCCTGGAGTAGGACTCGGCAGCCGCCCGGCTCTGCACGTTGGCCTTCACCTTGGAGTGCTCGACCCCCAGGGCCAGGACGCCCGTCCAGAGCTCGGAGAACCTCAGCTCCGAGCGGAGGCGCGCCCCATAGTTGCGGTGGTAGCCCCTGGTCTGGGACTGCAGGGCTCCGCGGGTGCCCTTGGAATCCGCCAGGTTGCGGTAGCTGTTGGCCTCCTGCTCCATATAGTTGAAGAAGGCGCCGGCATAGTGCGTCCCCTTCACGCCGAGGACGTCCGCCTCGTGCGTCACGTCCGCGTAGTGATGGAAGTCCGGGTTGACGTTGTCGCCGATGGTGCCGCCGGTCTGGTTGATGTCCTTGACGTCGTAGGCCCCGAGAGCGCGCACCTTGGTCCCCGAGCCGAAGCGCTGCTCGTAGCGGGCTCCCGCGATGGTGCGGCGGTCCTCCCGGCCCTGGGCCGCGCGCTGGGTCGGCACGGACCCCACCCCGGTCACGAACGTGTTGCCCGCGCTCCGGGAATCGTTGTTGAAATCCATCTTGGTGAGCCTGGCTGGATGCTGGCTCTTGAGGTCGTTGTTCAGGAACTTGAGCGTGATGGTCCTGCTCTCGTCCGGGGTGAAGACCGCGGTCAGGTCCTGGGTCACGGTGGTGTAGCCGGCATGGTTGATGTGGCCGTCGCCCCTCACGAGGCTGGCGAAGGCCGCGTACTCGAACCGGTCGTAGGCCCTGCCCGCGTGCGCGTAGTGGTTCTGATAGCCGTAGCTCCCGGCCGCGGTCCCGAGGTCGAAGCCGTCGATGTCCCGGCCCCGCCTGCTCCTGAAATTGACCGCTCCGCCGAGCGCGTAGTTGTCGTACATGGCCGAGGAGGGTCCGCGGAACACGTCGATGCCCTCGTAGGCGTTGGGGTCGTTGAGGTCGGTCCTGGAGAGGCCGTCGGACTGGGTCAAGGGGAACCAGTCCTCGTACATCTTGATGTTGCGCACCGCGAAGCTCGTCTTGGCCCCGGAGCCCCTGATGGAGATGCTCATGTCCCGCGGGCCGTTGGACTGCTTGAGGAAGACCCCGGGGGTGGAGTCGAGGAGCTCCTTCAAGCTGAAGGAGTCCGTGGTCTCGATGTCCCTGCGCTCGACGCGGGAGATGCTCCGCGCCGCGGGAGCCTGCTCGGCCTCGCCCAGGACCACCACGGGCTCGACCGTCATGACCTCCTGACCGGCTGCCGCCCGTCCGCCCAGCGCCAGGAACACCACCGACCACGCGATCCGTTCTCTCATACTAGAGAGCTTAGCGGTGGAGTGTCAAACCAGCATCAAGGCTGGAGGCCGCGGACGCGGCTTTCCCGACGGCCGGCCTGGAGCAGCCGGCCAGCAGCACGCTCTTGCCGCCTTCCGACTGGCTGATGCGGCAGGAGTCCAGATAGCCCTGCAGGTCGGGCCAGCCGTGCTGGCCGGCCTGTCCGGTCCCATGGGCGGCGGGAAGCTCGGCCTGCACCGAGAATTCTCGCCCCCCCTCGCCCATGCTGGCCTGGAGCACGAGCCGGCCCTCTCCCTGGCTCGCGCGCAGGAGGTAGCTGGCCAGTTCGGTCACGCCCATGGAGGCGCGGAAGGCTTCCCTGTGGCCCAGGCCCACGCACCAGCACAGGTCTCGCGAGAGCCTGCCCGCGGAGAGGATGTCCTCGTCGGATCGAACGACGATGGACACCCTCCCCTTGAGGCCGTCCGCCCGCGCGCAGGCGGGCGTCCCGTCCGTCATCTCGTGACCACCGTGACCGCGCTCGTGAAGGCCGAGGCGCCGTTGGCGTTGAAGGACTGAACCCGGGCCAGGTACTTGGTCCTGCTCCCCAGCCCGTTCAAGCGGAAGTAGCTGGCATTGGCGCCGGTCGTTCCCGCCGGATTCCAGGTGGCCCCGCCGTCGGCGCTCCACTCCACGGTGTAGCCCTGCTCGTTGACCGCGGCATCCGTCCAGCGGAGCACGGCGTAGTTGTTGGCCGCGGTCGCCACCCGGAGGTTCGTGGGCGGCAGGGGACCCGCGGTCGGGATCACCGTGTTGGACTGGGCCGACGCGGCGCTCTCGCCGTTGGCGTTGGCCGCCGTGACCGTGAAGTAGTAGGCCAGCCCGTTCTCCAGCCCAGGGACCGTGATGGGACTGCCCGCTCCCGCGGCCGTGCGCACGTCCGGGCCCGAGGTCACGGTATAGGAGAGGATGGGGCTCCCGTTGTCAGCGGGCGCGTCGAAGCGCACGACCGCGGCGCCGTCCGCGGCCGTGGCCACCACGTTGAACGGCGGGTCGGGCACGGCCGTGGGCGTGGCCGGGCCGAAGGCCGGGGTCACGGTCTGGCCCACCCGGTTGGCGGCCGCGAGCGTGAAGGTATAGGGGATGCCGGTGGTCAGGCCGTGCACGGTGATGGAGCTCGCGCTCTGGTCCGTGATGGCCTGCATGGCCGCGCCCCTGGTCGCGATGATGTTCCCCGGGTTGGCGGTCACCGTGTAGTTCATCCAGGTCGCGCCTCCCATCAAGGGCTCGTCGAAGTTGATCTGCGCCCAGGTGGGGCCCAGCGAGACGCCCGTGATGGTCGCGGTGGTCGGCATGATCTCGATGGCGACCGGCCGCATCATGTCGTTCTCCTCGTGGCCGAGGATGTGGCAGTGCCAGGTATACTCGTAGCCGAAGTCCGTCAGCCTGTTCTCCACCACGATGGGCATGGACTGCCAGTCCATGTTCTTGAACCCCATCCTGCTGCCGATGGGCTCGGCAGGGTTCAGGGGCCGCACGCTGCGCGGAAGCTCGAAGGGCACGGTGGCGAGCTTGGGCCTCAACGCCACGATGACGTCCTCCAGCGGGTTCATCCGCACGGTCTCCTTCCAGCCGCGCTCATTGGGGTCCGGCGGCTTGATGGTCCCGGCCCAGTCCACCCTGTTGATGAGCTGGACGTTCCAGAGGTGGAAGTGGATGGGATGGGTGTCCACCCCGTTGTGCGTGATCTTCCACACCTGGGTCTCCCCGTCCTTGACGATCTCGGTCTGGGGGTCGTTGACCCCCATCATGATCATGTTCTCCTGGTTGAAGTTCGCGATGTTGTGGTTGAGTCCCAGGGTGGCGTACATCCTGCCGTATTCCGGCTCGATCTCCTCCGAGATGTTCTTCTGCTCCATCCAGAGGGACACGGGAGCCGAACCCACGGCCGTGCTGACCGAGATGAACTGGTCGTGCAGGCGGACATACTGGCCCTCAGGCACGATGAGGGGCGGCTGGGACGCGGCGAACGCGGCCGGCAGGGCCGCCTCCAGGGCGGCCTTGTTGAAAGGCGCCGCGGCGGGCCCGGCTGCCACGAACATCATGAGGGTCCGGGTGTTGGGGCCGTAGCCCTCCTGGGTGGAGGGGGCTCCTCCCCAATCGGACCGGTCCACGGCCCCGGTATAGTAGTCGTTGCGATAGTCCCCGGCCGGGACAGCAGCGGGCGCGTCATTATAGAGGATGAGCTTGGCGCCCTCAGGCACCTGTGAGAAGTCCACGATCACGTCGGCTCTCTCCGCGCAGCCCAGGAACACCCCCTTCTCCTTGATGCCCAGGACCGTCATGCTCATGGGATCGCGGTCGAAACCGACGGGCGTGCTCGGGATGCTGACCGCCTCGGGCAGGAGCCCGCCCTCGGTCCCGATCTGGATCATCTCAGGCCCCAGGAGCGTGGGGTCGGGGATCCCGCCTTCCCTGCTGTCAGCCGGCGGATAGTGGCTCGGAACGGCCAGGGACTTCTTGAACGGGACCATCCTCACCTCGGTCGGATGCTCCGGGTCCACGTAGTGGAGCGAGAGGTTGAACATCCGGTCATTGGAGGCGTTGAGGATGCGGAACCGGTACGCCCGCCTGGCCACCTGCAGGACCGGGTAGGCCGTGCCGTTGATGACCGGCGTGTCCAGCCAGGACTCGACCGTGATGGAGGGCACGGGCACTCCCGGAGTCCCGTCAGGGTTGGGGCCGTGGGTCGGCATGACCGGAGGCCAGAACCAGGGGCCGTAGTGCCACCGGCCGAAGGGGTTCATCCCGTCCTCCATGACCGGGTTCTGGTTGGGCATGTAGACGTGCGGGAACCACAGGTTGCCGAAGCCCCCCCACTTGGCGGAGTCCCAGGTCGGGTCCTGGTTGGCGAGCTGCTTGGGGGTCGGCACGAAGGTCTTGTCCTGGATGATCAGGGGCACGCCGTAGCGGTACACCCCGCCCAGGTTGGGAAGCACGCCCGAGTCGATCAAGCCCTCCTCCACCGGGTCGGTCAGGAGATACCCGGCCGCCTCGCCTGCATAGACGTTCAAGCGCGTGATGCCCCATGAGTGGTCGTGGTAGAACATGAGCCTGTTGCTCTGCTGGTTGGGCCAGTACCAGGTCGAGGCCCCTGGCCCCGGATCCGGCATGTCCGGCACGTTCTGGACGCTCACGCCCCTCTGGTAGGGGGTGTTCTCCCCTGCCGGCGTGATCCACTGGTGCGGCGTGCCGTCGCTGATCCACGGGTTGTCCCCGCCGTGCAGGTGGATCGTGGCCCTGTTAGTGGTGAACTCGTTCATCCCGTCCGGGCCCATGCCCGCGCCCATCACGGTCTTGTCCACGGGCAGGTGGAGGCTGCCCGCGGCGTTGGCGCCGAGCTGGTTCGTGAACTTGATCCTGACCGGCCGGTCGCGCTGGGCGATGATCAAGGGTCCCAGGTAATGGGCCTTGCCGTCCCCGCCTGCCAGGTCCTTGTAGCCCCTCAGCTTGGTCGGCGGGATGTCCGAGTGCATCTGCTGGGTATAGTCCACGAGCCCGATCTGATAGTAGTCCGAGCCCGGATAGGTCCCTTGGTCTGCGGTGGCGATGGGGATGTACTGGCCCAGGTTGTTGGCGTTCTGGGGCCCGACCCCGGGCAAGGTGTCTACGAACTTCCTCATGCCTCCGGTCAGCACCCCGCCCACGACCTCCGGAAGAGGGCTGTTGGCGAAGTTGCCGCAGTTGAAGTAGTCCGGCGTGCCTCCGGGCGCGGCCGGAGGGCAGACCGTGGCGAGTTGGCCGTTGTTGAGGGTGGCGCCGCCGTAGTCCTGCGCGCCCATCTTCCCCAGGCTGCTCTTGCGCAGGGCGGCCGAGGCCTTCCTCTGCTCGTCCGTGATGGCGTTCCTCATGCGCTCGAGCGGCGGCGGCATGGCCGCGTCCCCGAACCTCGCGCACCACGCCGACGCGGCCAGCGCGAAAGACAGCAGCGCCAGGGCCTTCATCATCCTCATGTCCATTCTCCTTGGCAAGACTTCCTTCCGGACGGGAATCGTCATGACCGTCACCTCGTGACCACGGTGACCGCGCTCGTGAAGTCCGAGGCGCCGTTGGCGTTGAAGGACTGCACCCGGGCCAGATACTTGGTCCTGCTCCCCAGCCCGCTCAGGCGGAAGTAGCTGGCGTTGGCAGCGGTCGTGCCGGCCGGGTTCCAGGTCGCGCCGCCGTCGGCGCTCCACTGCACGGTGTAGCCCTGCTCGTTGACCGCCGCGTCCGTCCACCGGAGCACGGCGTAGTTGTTGGCCGCGGTCGCCACCCGGAGGTTCGTGGGCGGCAGGGGACCCGCGGTCGGGATCACCGTGTTGGACTGGGCCGACGCGGCGCTCTCGCCGTTGGCATTGGCCGCCGTGACCGTGAAGTAGTAGGCCAGCCCGTTCTCCAGCCCCGCCACCGTGATGGGGCTTCCAGCGCCCGCCGCGGTCCGGACGTCCGGCCCGGAGGTCACGGTATAGGAGAGGATGGGGCTCCCGTTGTCAGCGGGCGCGTCGAAGCGGATGACCGCGGCGCCGTCCGCGGCCGTGGCCACCACGTTGAACGGAGGGTCGGGCACGGCCGTGGGCGTGACCGGGCCGAAGGCCGGGGTCACGGTCTGGCCCACCCGGTTGGCGGCCGCCAGCGTGAAGGTATAGGGCACGCCGGTCGTCAGCCCGTGCACCGTGATGGAGCTCACGGTCCTGTCCGTGATGGCGGCCATGGTCCCCACGGCTTCGGCCGTGATGTTGCCCGGTTCGGCGGTCACGGTGTAGACCATATAGGTGGCGCCTCCCATCAAGGGCTCGTCGAAGTTCACCTGGGCCCAGGTGGGGCCCGCCGAGACCCCCGTGATGGCCGCGGTGGTCGGCATGATCTCGAGCGAGACCGGCCGCATCATGTCGTTCTCCTCGTGGCCGAGGATGTGGCAGTGCCAGACGTACTCGTAGCCGAAGTCCGTCAGCCTGTTCTCCACGACCATGGGCTGGCTGGCCCCGTCCATGTTGGTGAAGTCCATCCTGCTGCCGATGGGCTCGGCCGGGTTGAGCGGCCTGACGCTCCGCGGGACGTCGAACGGCACGCTCGAGAGCTTGGGCCTCAGGGCCACGACGGTATCCACCAGCATGGACATGCGCACCGTCTCCTTCCAGCCCCGCTCGTTGGGTTCCGGAGGCATGATGGTCCCGGACCAGTCCACCCTGTTGATGACCTGGACGTTCCAGCCGTGGAAGTGGATGGGATGGGTGTCCACCCCGTTGTGCGTGATCTTCCACACCTGGGTCTCCCCGTCCTTGACGACCTCGGTCTGGGGATCGATGTACTTCATCATGACCATGGACTGCTGCATGGGGCTCGGGATGGCGTGCTCGATGCCCAGGGTAGCGTTCATGCGGCCGTACTTGAGCTCCATCTCCTCGGCGATGGTCTTCTTCTCGATCCACTTGGTGATCGGGGCGGAGCCGACCGCGGTGCTGACCGAGATCGTCTCGTCGTGCATGCCGACGTATTGGCCCTCGGGCACGATCAAGGGAGGCTGGGAGGCGGCGAAAGCCGCCGGCAAGGCCGCTTCCAGGGCCGCCTTGTTGAACGGGGCCGAGGCCGGGCCGGCTGCCACGAACATCATGAGGGTCCGGGTGTTGGGGCCATAGCCCTCCTGGGTCGCGGGAGCGCCCCCCCAGTCGGACTGGTCCTCGTTGCCGTAATAGTAGTCGTTGCGCGAATCAGGGGCCGGGGTCGGCGCGGGCGAGTCGTTATAGAGGATGAGCTTGGCGCCCTCAGGCACCTGGGAGAAGTCCACGATCACGTCGGCTCTCTCCGCGCAGCCGAGGAACAGGCCCTTCTCCTTGACGTTCGTGACGTTCATGCTCATGGGATCCCACTCCCAGCCGACCGGCGTGCTCGGGATGGTGACCGGGTCAGGGAGGATGCCGCCCTCGGTCCCGATCTGGATCATGTCCGGTCCGGCCAGGGCCGGGTCCGGGATCCCGCCCGCCCTGTTGTCAGGCGGCGGGTAGTGGCTCGGCCAGGTCCGATCGTCCGTGAATGGGATGAGCTTCACCTCTGTGGGATGCTCCGGGTCCACGTAGTAGAGCTGGAGGTTGAACATCCTGTCATTGGCCGCGTTGAGGATGCGGAAACGGTACGCTTTCCTAGCCACCTGCAGGACCGGGTAGGCCGCGCCGTTGATGACCGGCGTGTCCAGCCAGGCCTCCGGGGCGATCGAGGGGATGGGCGTGCCGGGGGTGCCGTCCGGGTTGGGTCCGATCTCAGGCATGACCGGAGGCCAGAACCAGGGACCGTAATGCCACCGGCCGAACGCGTTCATGCCGTCAGGGCTCGAAGGGTTCTGGTTGACCATGTACACGTGCGGGAACCAGAAATTGCCGAACCCCCCCCACTTGGAAGAGTCCCAGGTCGGGTCCTGGTTGTCGAGCTGCTTCTTGGTCGGCACGAAGGTCTTGTCCTGGATGATCAGGGGCACGCCGTAGCGGTACACCCCGCCCAGGTTGGGAAGCACGCCCGAGTCGATCAAGCCCTCCTCCACCGGGTCGGTCAAGAGGTAGCCCGCCGCCTCGCCTGCATAGACGTTCAAGCGCGTGATGCCCCAAGAGTGGTCGTGGTAGAACATGAGCCTGCTGCTCTGCTGGTTGGGCCAGTACCAGGTCGAGGCCCCTGGCCCCGGATCCGGCATGTCCGGCACGTTCTGGACGCTCACGCCCCTCTGGTAGGGGGTGCTCTCCCCTGCCGGCGTGATCCACTGGTGCGGCGTGCCGTCGCTGATCCACGGGTTGTCCCCGCCGTGCAGGTGGAGCGTGGCCCTGTTCTGGGTGAACTCGTTCATCCCGTCCGGGCCCATGCCCGCGCCCATCACGGTCTTGTCCACGGGCAGGTGGAGGCTGCCCGCGTCGTTGGTGCCGAGCTGGTTCGTGAACTTGATCCTGACCGGCCGGTCGCGCTGGGCGATGATCAAGGGTCCCAGGTAATGGGCCTTGCCGTCCCCGCCCGCCAGGTCCTTATAGCCCCGGAGCCTGGTGGGAGGGATGTCCGAGTGCATCTGCTGGGTGTAGTCCACGAGCCCGATCTGATAGTAGTCCGAGCCCGGATAGGCCGCTTGGTCTGCGGTCGCGATGGGGATGTACTGTCCAAGGTTGTTGGCGTTCTGGGGCCCGACCCCGGGCAGGGTGTCTACGAACTTCCTCATGCCGCCCGTGACGACCCCGCCCACGACCTCCGGAAGAGGGCTGTTGGCGAAGTTGCCGCAGTTGAAGTAGTCCGGCGTGCCTCCGGGCGCGGCCGGCGGGCAGACCGTGGCGAGCTCGCCTTGGTTGATGGTCGCCCCGCCGTAGGACTGGGCGCCCATCTTCTCCAGGGTGCTCTTGCGCAGGGCGGCCGAAGCCTTCCTCTGCTCGTTGGTGATCGCGTTCCTCACGCGCTCGAGCGGAGGCGGCATGGCCGCGTCCCCGAGCCCGGCCCTCCACGCCAGCGCGGCCAGCGCGAGAACCAGAAGTGCCAGCGTCTTGCTCATCCTCATGCCCATTCTCCTCGCTCAGACTTCGCCTTGGCCGTCACTGAGAGACCGGCCCGACCTCTGAGGTCGCCGTCTCGCCGGCTGCCACGTCCTGCGCCTGCTCCAACGGCTTGGGCGTTTCCGCCTGCGCCGGGGCTGCCGCGGCAGGCTCCGCAGGGCCCAGGGAGAGCGTCACGACCTCCACAGGGGCGGCCTTCGGCAGCAGGGCCACCGGAACCTCTCCGGAAAGTCCGTGGGACGCGGCGGCATGCCGGTCCTCGCGGCCGGCCGGCCCTCCGAAAGTCATGTTCAGCGTCATCTTGTGGATCGGTTGGCCGAGGTTGCCCGCGGGCTCGAAACCGTAGTCGAAGCTCAGGCCCTTGAACGCCACCCCGCCTCCCGTGGTGAAGCTCGTCTCCTCGGAGACCCGCTTGATGCCGCCCCGGAGCGCGAACATGCCGATGCCGTACTCCATGCCGGCGTGCACGTCCGGGGAGTCCTTCTTCTCGGATTCCTCGAGGTCCATGCCCGCCAAGAACCTGCCGAACTGGCCCATCTTGAACCTGGCCGCCCCGCCTCCGTAGATGGCGCGCGGCAGGGAGTTCTCCTCCACCGCGTACTTGAGGCCGCCGGTCGCGTTGCGCACGCCGAGCCCCATCGAGAGCATTCCTTCCTTGCTCTTGGCCATCACGCCCAGGTCGAAGGTCGCGGTGTTGGCGCTGAAGCTCTCCGCGAGCTTGCTCTGCACCCACTTCACCTGCCCGCCCAACGACAGGTAGTCGCCGAGGCTGTGCCCCCAGCCCGCGCCGATGGCTTGGTCATCCTGGAGGGTCACGTTCCGTTCGGAGCCGTCGAACCCGGAGATCGTCTCCTTGCCGCTGTTGAAGTCCAGGTAGTTGGCGTGGAAGACCCCGCTCCAGCCGCCGTTCACGATCCCGGAGGCGAAGTAGTACCTGCTCTGGCTGTCCACGCCTTCCCAAGTGGAGGAGGCCAGGCGATGCTGGCTCATGAAGCCCAGGGCAGCGGGGTTGAAATAGGCCGCTCCCGAGTCCTCGCCCACTCCGGCGAACGTGCTCCCCATGCTCATCATCCTGGCCGTGGGCTCCTGGCGCAGGAACATGGCTGCGTGGTTGGCGCTGGCGCTGCCAGCGTTTCCCATGAGGAGCATGACCGCCAACACCGCGACGACTCGATTCTTCTTCATGTGATCTCCATCGCCTCTCTTGAGTCTGTTTATTGCCTTTTCCATGGCACGCTTCACCGGACCAGCAGGATCCTCTTGGTCGCGCTGAAGTCCGGAGTCTCGATGCGGACCAGGTAGATCCCGGCCGATGCCAGGGATCCTCCGACCCTCCCGTCCCAGGAGACGATGAACTCTCCAGCCGGCCGGAAGCCGTTGTAGAGCTCCTGGATGAGGTTGCCCACGCTGTTGTACACGCGCACGCGCCCCGTGCCCGGGGTCAGCAGCGAGATCACGATCTGCGCGGATTGACCGAGACCCGGCTGGAAGATCCCGCCGTAGACCTTCGCCTCGCCCACCGACGTCTCGAGAATGGTGAACCCGTTGGCAAGGCTTGTCCTCAAGCCCTCGCTCGATATCTGCACGTTCCACTGGCCCGGGGCGATGGGCTGGTGCAGAACCGCGGTCATCTGGGTGGGTCCCACCACGGTCACGTTGTCCAGGAGCACCTCCGCGAACCCGGCCCTGGTGAGCTTGGCGGTCGAGCCCGGGTAGATGCCCTGGCCATTGATGGTGAGCGGGATGTCCTGGGTGCCGGAGGAGGCCTTGTCAGGCGTGACCGAGGTGACCTGGAAGATCTCGGACACGGTCACGGTCGAGACGCGGTTCGCCGCGAAGGCGCGCTCGCTCTCTCCCGTGTCCTTGACCTGGAAGAAGTAGGCCAGGGCGGCCCGGACCCCCATGAAGTTGGCGACAGAGGACTCCGTGGTCACGGATGAGATCACGTTCGTGAACTCAGGGTCCAGCGCCAGGACCGCCACGTAGTAGCGCCCCGCCGTGCCGGACCAAGCGGCCTGGAGCCTGCCGGGCGCGGCCAAGCCCACGGTGGGAGACAACGGCGTTGGCACGGTCATCACCGGCAGCTCGTTGAGCGTGTAGGCGCCGTCTCCCTCAGCCGCGCGCTTCACCATGAAGTAGTAGCTCGTGTCAGGGGAGAGGCCCTCATACGTCTTGACCCCGCCCGAGACCGCGGCCGAGGACACGATGCTCTGATAACCCTGATCCGAGGCGAGGACCGCCACGTAGTCCTCGGGGCTCACCACGGTCCAGGCCAGGGCCAGCGTAGTCGATGAGGCGGCCACGAGGGCCGGGGCGGCCACGGCCCCATCAGCCGGAGTGCGCAGGGCCGCGCGGTTCACCGCGTAGCCCGCGTCGCTCTCGCCCGCGGCCTTCACCTGCAGATAGTACGTCGTGTAGGGTGAGAGACCGTCGAACGTCTTGGTGAAGCCCGCCTGGGTCGCAGAGGACACCACTGCCCCGAACCCGGAGTCCACGGCCAGGACCACCACGTGGCCCCCGGTCGGCGCGGGCGTCCAGCTGGCGGACAGGCTCGTGGCCGAGACCGCGGTCAGGCTCGGAACGAGCGAGGTCGGCGAGGTCCTCTGATAGCCCCAGTTGCCCAGAGCCGTGTAAGCGGCGTCGCTCTCCGCAGCGTTCTTCACCGCGTAGTAGTACAGGCTGTCCGGGTTGAGGCCCGTGAAAGCCGCCGAGCTCCCGGTCACGGCTACGGCGACGGACGAGACGATGTTGGAGTAGCCTTGGTCCGTGGCCAGGATCGCGACGTAGCCGGCGCCCGGAGCCGTGGACCAGGACACGCCGAAGCTCGTCCCGGAGACGCCGTAAGGATTGGGGAACACCTGATGCACCGGGGTGTGGACCGTGAACCGGTTCACCGCGAAGGCCGCGTCGGACTCGGTGGAGAGCTTCATCTCGAAGTAGTAGCTCGTGGTGCCCGTGAGCCCTTCGAATTGCTCGTTGTAGTCCCCGATCGCCGTGGTCCAGGAGGAGGCGAGCACGCTGTAGGCCGGATCCAGGGCCATGACCATGACGTAGGTGTTCGTCTCGGAATACGGCCAGACCAGGCCCACGTCCCCGTTGACGCTCATGCTGACGATGGGGTTGATGGCGGTCATGGCCGTGGCCCGCGTCCTGGCCGTGGCGCGGTTGATGGCATAGGCCGCGTCAGGCTCGGTCGCGAGCTTGACCTGGAGGTAGTAGGGCGTGTCCGGGGTCAGGCCCAGGAAGCTCGCCGAGGCAGCGGCCTGGGTGACGCTCGAAGTGATGACGCTGAAGTCCGCGGCGGTAGAGAGGACCACGACGTACTGCGCCCCGCCCACCGAGGTCCAGGCCGCGGTGATCGAGGAGTCTCCAGTCACGGTCAAAGACGGAGCCAACGGGGTGTTCACGGCCAGGGTCCTGACCGAGGCGCCGTTGGAGGCGTAGCCCGCGTCGGATTCCGTCGCGAGCTTGACCTCGAAGTAATACATCGTGTATTCCGACAAGCCTCCGAAGACCGAGGAGTTGCCTGCCTGGGTCACGGAGGAGATGAGCTGGGTGAAGCCCGCGTCCGTGGCCAGGACCGCCACGTAGTCCGCCCCTGCCACCGCGGTCCAATCCGCGTTGAAGCCGGTGGCGCCCACGGCCGAGAGCGCCGGCGAGAGGGCCGTGCCTGCCGGGAGGGTCGTGCGCGAAGCCCTGTTGGCCAGGTAGGCGGAGTCCGCCTCGGTGGAGAGCTTGACCTGCAGGTAATAGGGAGTCTCGGGCGAGAGGTTCGCGAAGCTCGCGGTCTCGCCGGCCTGGGTGACGCTCGAGGTGATGACGCTGAAATCCGCGACGGGAGAGAGCACCACCACGTAGTTCGCGCCGGCCACCGCGGTCCAGGCCGCGTCCAAGGTCCTCGCCCCTGCCGCGGGGAACGTCGGCGCGAGCGGAGTCACGTCATCGGTCCGCACCGCCAGGCGGTTGACGCTGTAGGCCGCGTCAGCCTCGGTCGCGAGCTTGACCTCGAAATAGTAGTTCACGCCGTCGTTCAGACCCTCGAAGGTCTTCGAGACGCCGGCTTGGCTGGCGCTGGAGCTGATCACGCTGAAGTCAGGCATGGGGGAGAGCACCACCACGTAGTTCGCGCCGCCGAGAGCGGTCCAGGCGGCCGAGAACGTCGTGGAGGAGAGCGCGGTCACGGCCGGAGCCAGAGGCGTCGCAGCCACCTGCGTCCTGACCGAGACGCGGTTGATGAGGTAGGCCGCGTCCGCCTCGCCGGCCAGCTTCACCTCAAGGTAGTACATGGTCTCCGGGGTCAGCCCCGTGAACGAGGCCGTGGCAGCGGCCTGGGTGACGCTGGAGGTGATGACGCTGAAGTCCGCCGTGGGAGAGAACACCACCACGTAGTTCGCGCCCCCCACCGCGGTCCACGAAGCGGTCAGGGTGACCGACGAGATGACCGTGAACGCGGGGGCGAGCGGGGTCTTGGGGAAGCCGTCGTGCTTGACCAGGCGGTTGTTGCCCGAGTCCGCGATCCAGAGGCTGAACGCGCTGTCCATGGCCAGGCCGTTGGGCGCGGCCAGGGTGTTGGCGGCAGGAACCGCGGCTCCCCGGTTGGGAGCGTTGGCCAGGAAATCAGCCTGGCCCAGGACGATCGAGGCGGCAGGACCGTCGGCCGCAGGAGCGTCGTAGCGCAGGACTCTGGAGTTGAAGCTGTCCGCGACCCAGACGTTGCCGAAGGGCTCGACGAGCACCGCCGAGGGGCTGTCGAGTCCGGTCTGCGTGGCAGCCGGGCTGGTGGCCAGGAAGCCTGCCTGGCCGAGCACCAGGGTCGCGTCAGGGCCGTTGGCCGGGAAGGCCGTGTACTTGAGCACCCTGTTGTTGCCGCTGTCAGCCACCCAGATGTTCCCGGCGGCGTCTGCGGCCACGCCGGTCGGGAAATCGAGCGTGCCTGCTCCGGCTGCTCCGCCCCGGTCCGCGAGGCCCGAGCCGTAGCCTGCCTGGCCCAGCACGAAGTCCGCCGGGGCGCCGTCGGCCGTGAAATCGTTGAAGCGCAGGACCCGGTTGTTCCCCGAGTCCGCGACCCAGAGGCGGTTCGAGGCGTCGGTCGCCATGCCCGAGGCGCCCAGCACGCTGGTCTGGCTCGCGGGCACCGGGGTCGTGGTGAGGAAGTCGGCCTGGCCCAGCACCCGGTTGGCCGCCTCTCCATTGCCCGCCGGAGGGTCGAACCTGAGGATCCGGTAGTTGCCTGAGTCGTTGACCCAGAGGTCCCCGGCGGCATTGACCGCCACGCTGAAGGGGCCGTTCATGGTGTCGGCCCCGGCGGCGCCGCCGCGGTTGGGGAGGGTCGTGGAGAAGCCGGATTGGCCCAGCACGCCGTCAGCCGCCTGGCCGTCGGCAAAGCCGGCCCCGGAGTTCCACCAGAGCACGCGGTTGTTGTCGAAGTCCGCGGCATAGACCCGTCCGGTGTTGGGGTCCACGGCCGCGCTGTTGGGGTTGCGCAGGGTCGTGTTCGTGGCCGCGTTGGCGCTCAGCTCCGCGAAATCGGGCTGGCCCAGGGCGAGATCAGCCGCGGCAGAGCTGGCGGCAGGCGCGGGATAGCGCAGGACCCGGTGGTTGAGGGAGTCTGAGGCCCAGACGTCCCCTCCGACCGCCACGGCCAGGCCCGCGGGCTCGGCCAGGGTGGTCGCGGAAGCCACCACCCCTCCTCTATTAGGGGCGCCGGACAGGAGGTCCGCCTGTCCGAGTTCGAGATCGGCCGCGACGCCGTCCGCCGCAGGAGCGAGGAACCTGAGGAGCCTGGAGTTGCCGGCATCCGCGACCCACACATCCGTCCCATCGACTGCCACGGACAGAGGATAGCTCAGGGTGTTGGCGGCGACCGCGCCGCCCCTGTTGGCCACGTTGCTCGTGAAATCAGCCTGCCCCAGGACGCGGGCGGCATCGGCTCCGTTCAACGCAGGAGCGTCGTACCTCAAGACACGGCTGTTGCCGAAATCAGCGACCCATACGGTATTGCCCGCGCCCAAGGCCAGAGCCATGGGAAAGTCCATGCCCGCAAGGCTCGCTGCCGCGGTCCGGGTGACGAAGCCGGCCTGGCCCAGCACCAGGCCGGCGCTGGCGCCGTTGGTCGGAGGAGTGTTGAACTTGAGCACGCGGTTGTTCCCGGCATCCGCCACCCAGACGTTCCCGGCGGCGTCCACCGCGACCGCGGTCGGATAGTCCATGGTCGCGGCGGAGGTGTTGAAGCCGTTGGCGTTGAAGGCTGCCTGGCCCAGGACCAGGTTGGCGGAAGGCCCGTTGCCTGCGGGCGCGGCGTACCTTAATACCCTGTTGTTGCCCGAGTCCGCGACCCACACGGCGCCGGCCGCGTCCACAGCCACGCCGTTCGGATAGGAGAGGGTGTTGGCCGCGGCAGCGCCTCCGCGGTTGGAGCTGGCGGACACCGCGTCCGCCTGCCCGAGCACGCCTTCCGCCGCCTGGCCGTTGACGAACGCTCCGAGGCTCCACCATAGCACCCGGCTGTTGTTGGAATCCGCCGCGTAGACCCTGCCGCCTCCGATCGCCACCGCCTGCGGGAGGTCGAAGCCCTCGGCGGTCACGGCGTTGGGATAGGCCTGGGTCATGGAAGCCTGACCCAGCACGGTCAAGGCGGGGTCGCCGCTGGCCAGGCCGAAGACAACGGCCGGCACAGCGAGCGCGAGCGCGCCCGCCGCCAGCGCGAGTCTCATCGCCGAGCTCCGCGCGCGTACCACCGAGAATGAAAGTGAGTGCCTCATGGTCTTGATCATGTTCTCAACCTGCCTCGCTCCGTCTGGATTCGTTCCGTATGCTTCCACATGACTAGCGTACCGCCGCCACCTCAAACCTAAGTCAAAGGGCCGCGGCGCGCGGCCCTGCGTCCCGTCGAGACCGGGACTCACGAACCCCACCGGTACTGCACGCCCAGGTAGAAGGTCCTTCTCCTGCCCAGCAGCATGAGCTCCGATCCCGTGACGCGGCGGGGCGCGTCTTCGATCGTCACGCTGTCCGCGAGGTTGACGGCATTGGCGTAGATGGACCAGCCCGAGCCATGCTCCACCGTGAAGAGCCGCCGCAAAGGGCCGGGATCGCGGCCGCAATCCGGGCTGAGCCAGGCAGGGCACGCGTCAGCGGCGCTGAGCTCGGTGCAGCCGCCGCGCAGATAGAACGGCCCCCCCCTGAGCCTGCCTCCGCTCAGCAGCCAGGGCTCCCCGAGAGCCCGGGCCCCGCTTCCCTCGCTTATAAAGGAGGCGCGATCGGGCCTGGGGGAAAGCCTCTCGATCCAGATGAAGAGCCCGAAGGACATGTCCCGTCCCTGGCTCAAGGACGCGCCTCCCGATGCTGCCGGACCAGGGGCGCAGAACGCGCTTCCTGGGTCGAGGAGCGTCGCGGCAAGGATCGCGGTCAGCCAGAGCACCCGGAGAGTGAGCCTTTTCCGTCTCAAAATCCGGTCAACCGCGCGCGCCGGCCCTTTGATGCTCCTTTGACCCTGGCGGCGTACCCTGGAGGAAACCCAGCACAGGAGGCAGCACGACCATGGTCCGCTCAGCGTTCGTCATCGCAGCGTCGTTCCTCGCAGCAGCCGCGCTCTCGGCGGGAGAACATCCCAGAGAGCATCCCATGGAGCATCCCATGCAAGCGCGCCCCGCCCCCAAGCAGGCGGGCACGGAGCGCGACCAGGAGGCCGGGACGCTGCCCGCGAAGGTCCGGCGCTCGTTCGAGGAGGCGGTCCGCAAGCACGCCGCGCCCGCGGACGGAAAGGCCTTCATGGTCCCGGACGCGGTGCTCAAGAAGGTCTGGGAGCTCAAGCTCGTGCGAGTGCACAAAGACAAGATCGTTTCCGTCGGCAAGGAGCACTACTTCGCGTGCGCGGACTTCAAGTCCGTCAAGGAAGGCGACCGGAGCCCCGTGGACCTGGACTTCTACGCCACCCGCCAGCCCGACGGCTCATGGAGGATCGACCAGGTCCTCATCCACAAGGTCGACGGCAAGGCGCGCTTCACCTACAGCGCCGGCAACGCCATCGTGCCCGTGCGCCCATGAGATGAGGCCCGCGCTCGCAACGGCGCTGACCCTGGCGATGACGGCCTGCCTGGCCGGGCAGCGGGAGGCCCCGTCACGGACCATCGAGTTCGATGAGACCGTCCGGGTCTCGGTGCCGCGCGGCGCGCGGGAGCTCAGGCTCTGGATCCCCAAGCCGCCCGACTCAGGCCCGCAGACGGCCAGGCTCGTGAGGCTGGAGGCGCCGGTGCCCTACGCGGTGACCAGGGAGCCGGAGTTCGGCAATGAGACCATCTTCCTGCGCGCCGACCGGACCGCGGGCCGCACCCTCGAGGTCCGCCTGAGCTACGTCATCGGCCGCAGGCCCCAAGGTGCCTATCGGGGCCGCATCCCCCCGACCAGCCGGGAGCGCGAGCCGCGGGGCCTGCTCGCTGTCGACGACGGCATCCGCGCCGTCGCCGACGCTCAGACCCGGGGGCTCGTTGACCCCTTCGAGAAGGCGAGGGCGCTCTACGGCTTCGTGCTCAAGATGATGTCCTACGACAAGTCAGAGGCGGGCTGGGGCCTGGGGGATTCCTTGCGCGCCTGCAGCACGGGCAAGGGGAACTGCACGGACTTCCATTCGCTCTTCATCGCCTTGGCCCTGGCCCAAGGCATCCCGGCCAGGTTCATGACCGGCTTGGCCATCCCCAGGACCGGCGCGGGACAGGTCCTGGGCTACCACTGCTGGGCCGAGTTCCACGCCGGGGACGCCTGGGTGCCGGTGGACATCTCCGAGGCCTGGAAGAACCCTGCCCTGGCGGCCCGCTACTTCGGCTCCCTGGACGCCGACCGGATCCTGCTGAGCACCGGCAGGGCCATCAGGCTCGCGCCTCCCCAGCAGGGGCCGGCCATCAATTTCCTCCACGAGCCCTACGCCGAAGCGGACGGCAGGCCCCTGGCAGAGGTCACGCTCGAGCGCAGGTTCAGGGAACGGCCAGCTTGGGGAGGATGAAGGAGAAGACCGAGCCGCCGCCGGGCCGGCTATCGACCCACACGCGGCCGCCGTGGCGCTCCGCGATCCTCTTGACGATGGCCAGGCCGATGCCCGCGCCGCCGCCCTCGTGCGCGGGGTGGAGCCTGCGGAAGATGAGGAAGATCGCCTCGCGATGCTTCTCGTCGACTCCGATCCCGTTGTCGCTGACCGAGAAGAGCCACTCGCCGCCACGCTCCTCGGCGCGGACCTCGACCACGGGGTCGGGCTCCGCGCGGTACTTGACGGCGTTCTCCACGAGGTTCTGGAAGAGCTGAATCAGCTGGACTTCGTCACCCTTCACGACCGGCAGGGCCCCGCGCTCGATCCTGGCCCCTGAGGCCCGGAGCGTCAGCTCCAGGTTCTCCAGGGCGCGGTCGAGCGCCGCGCCGGAGTCCACCTCCCCCATGGGAGCGGCCTTGGTCTCCAGCCTGGAATAGGCGAGCAGCCCGTTGATCATGCGCTGGAGGCGCACCGCCCCGTCCGAGGCGAAGGCGAGGAATTCGTCGGCGTCCGCGTCGAGCCTTCCTTTGTAGCGCCGCTCGAGGAGCTGGATGTAGCTGGCGATCATGCGCAGGGGCTCCTGGAGGTCGTGGGAGGCCGCATAGGCGAAGGTCTCGAGGTCCATGTTGGAGCGCTGGAGTTCCCGGGTGCGTTCCTGCACCTTGACCTCGAGCAGGTCCCGCGACCGCACGATGGCCTCCACCATCTTCTTGCGCTCCGTGATGTCGTGCACCATGCCTACGGAGCGCGCGATCTTCCCCGACTCGTCGCGGAAGTGCTCGCATCGTTCGTGCACGAAGCGCACGGCCCCGTCGGAGCGCCTGACGACCCGGTGCTCGATCTCGTAGTTGTCCATCCCGGAGGCCAGGGACCCCACGTAAGCGTCGTCGACGGCCTTGCGGTCCTCCGGATGCACGGCCTCCAGGAAGGCGTCGTAGGTGGCAGCGAACTGCCCGGGCTCCAGCCCGAAGATCCGGTACACCTCATCCGACCAGACCAGCCGGTTCTCGGCGAGGTCGAGCTCCCACGAGCCCAGGTGCGCGATCCTCTGCGCGCGGTCGAGCATCCCCCGGCTCTGGGCCAGGTCCGAGGCCGAGCGCCGGCGCTCCGCCTCGCGGGCCTGCTTCTGGATCCAGGCGTAGAGGGCCGGAGCCACCCTGGCGGCCACAGCCTTCAGGAGGCGCCGGTCCTCCTCCGTGTAGCCTCCTTCCTTGTCCGCGAGTTCGAAGAGGCCGATGGGGCCCTCATCAAAGAGGATCGGGCAGGACAGGCGGTCGGCGGTCTGAGGGCCGCCTGGCTTGCAGCAGTCCTCGCCCCCCAGGCCCCGGGGGGTCCCGGACGTGGGGCAGCGCACGCGGCCCTCCTCGTCGATGCAGCAGAAGGCCCCGCGCTTGGACCCGAAACCCTCCAGCAGCACGGCCAGTCCCTTGTCGAACACCGCCTCCTCCGTCTCCTCGACGAAAGCGGCCAGGAGGCGGTTGGCCAGGGTGACGGTCCGGTTCTCCTCCCTGAGCGCGTCCTCGGCCCGGAACTTGGCGATGGCCACGGCCAGATGCCCGGCCAGCCGCTCGAAGAGCCCGATCCCGGCGGCGTCGAAGACCCCGGGCCTGCGGTCATTGAGCTGGATCAGCCCGATCCTCCGATCCCCGGCGATCAAGGGCACGAGGGCCAGCGACTCATAGCCCTCGGCCATGCACCGGCCGCGCGTCGGGCCCCCGAGGTCCGCGGGGGCGGCGGAGGCGACCAGCCGGCTCACGGCGCTCGACCAGAAGCTCCCTCCAGGAGTGAAGAAAGGCTTCGACGCGTCGAAACGGCCGCAGATGACCCTCCCGCACAGGCAATCCGCCTCGAGCCGGCCCTCCCGGTCCCGGATGCAGAGCTCGTTCTCGGTCCTCAGGAAATCAGCGGGAAAGCCCCGGGACTCGAAGTATGGGAACTCGTCCCCTTTGTCGAGCCTGATCCCGGCAGCCTCGCATCCGGCGAGCCGCTGAAAGAATTCCGCCGCGGCCTTGACCATGCCGACCAGGTCCGGGCTCTCGTTGACGAGGCGCAGGAACTCGATCGTGGTCTCGCGCTCCTGGGCGGCGCGCGCCTGGTCGGTCACGTCCGAGAAGATGACGGCGAAGCGCATGGGCTGGGGTCGGAACGCGGTGATCTCGAAGGTCTTCCTCAGGTCCCTGGAGAAACTCTCGAATCGAGCGGGCTTGCCGCTCAACGCCACCCGGCCGAAGATCTCGATCCAGGAATCGTCGACTTGGAGCAGGACCTCGCGCACCGTCTTGCCCAGCACGCTTTCCCGGGCAAGGCCGGTCAGCCTCTCGAACGCGGGGTTCAAGTCCAGGACGCGGTAGTCGCAAGGCCTGCCGGCCGGGTCGAGGATGACGTCGTGCAGGACGAAGGCCTCGGTCATGTTCTCGAAGAGGTCCTGGTAGCGTTGAGCGACCTGGCGCGCCTCGTCCTTGGCCTGCCCCAGCCTCTCGGTGACGATCCGGAGCTCCTCGACGGCCGCCCGGAGCTCCGAATTCGACTCCGTGAGCTCGGCCGTGCGCTCCCCGACCCTCTCCTCCATCAGGACTTTGCTGTCCCTGAGCTCAGCCTGCATGCGCTTGGTCTCGGTGATGTCCACGCCCATCTCCAGGACCAGGTCCGCGCCGCCCTGCTCCTTGACCGGGAAATCGTAGAGCTCGTAGTCCCGGCCGTCAGGACCGCGCCACTGCCAGCAGTGCGGCTGACCCGTCTCGAGGACCCTGAGGGACTCGCAACCCTCGCACGGCGTCCGGCGGTCGAAGAGGTACTCGAAGCACCGCCTCCCCTTGGATTCCCCGAAGCGCTCTCGGAAGAAGCGGTTGGCGAAGAGGACATGGCGGTCGGAGGACCGGATGGACACGCAGACCGGGACGGTCTCCAGCATCTCCAGGAGCCCCTCCGAGCCCTTGGATCCGCCCGCCCTGCGGCCGCGGCGCACGGAAGACGGGCGCGGCGCAACGCCGCCTCCCGCCTCTTTCGGGCGGGAGCGCTGCCGCGGTCCGGCTGGGCCGGGTTTCTTCTTCAGGACCCCTTCACCTGGACGGCCAGGTAGTTCTGCACTCCCATCTGCTGGATCTGGTCGAGGTTCTCTTCGATGCCGTCGACGTGCCGGTCCTCGTCCTTGAGGATGCTCTCCAGGAGCTCGCGCGTGGCGTTGTCCCCCGCGGCCACGGCCTGGGCCACGGCCGCGTTGTAGGCCTTCACCGCTCCCATCTCGAGGGAGAGGTCGTTGGCGAACTGGCTGGGGACCTCCGCTCCGATGCGGATCTCGCGCAGGTTGCCGACGATGGGCCGCCCCTCGAGGAAGATGATGCGGCTGATGAGCTTTTCGGCGTGCTTCATCTCGTCGATGGAGCGCTTGCGGAAATGGTCGTGGAGCCGGCCGTAGCCCCAGTTCTCGCAGACCTCGGCATGGACCATGTACTGGTTGACGGCCGTGAGCTCGTCGGCCAGCAGGGAATTGAGCGTATCGAGAAGCTTCGCGTCGCCTTTCATGAACACCTCCCCGGAGATTGAGTCTCTCTATTATAGCCCCGGCTGCCGCCTCCGGGACATTGAGGAGATGTGACGATCCTGAGAGTATTCTATGACGGCGCGGCGAGCTCGGCCGCGACCCGGACCGGCGGGTCCAGGGGGCCCTGGTGGAGCAGGCGCACCACCCCGCAGCCGCGGTCGATGGCGCGCTGGATCATCTCCTCGACCACGTTGAAGACCACGGCGGTCGGATGGCCGCAGGCCAGACAGCGGCCCGAGGTCAAAGACAGCGCCCCGCAAGAGCCGCACAACCGCCCCATGCGCGCGAAACCGTCCCTCACGAAGAGGATGCGGACCATGCCCCGCTCGAGGGCGGAGAGCACCGCGGAGAGGCCGATGACCGCAGGACCGCCGGCCACCGCGGTCTGCAGGAGGCGCTCGATCTGGCCCGCCTCGCGCGACCTGCGGTCCCAGCCCTCGCGCTCCCGCAGGCGCTCGCGCACGACCGAGACGTCCGCGTCGCTGAGGAGCCCTGGGTCGGCGTCGAGGATCTGCGTGGGACCCGCGCGCAGGCGCCCGGCGAGCAGGCCCAGAAGGGGCGGAGGAGCGGCCAGGACCACGCGGTCCCAGAGCCGGCCGACCGAGACCCTCTCCACGGCGCGGCCGCAGGCCTTGACGAAGGCCTGCAGGCCGGACCCGGCGGAGGAGGACTCGCGAGCCGTCATCCCGCCGCACTCCGCAGCTCTGCCCATGAAGTACTCCACGAACCGGGCCTTGGCAGCGTCGGCCAGGACCACGCCGTAGCGCTGGAAGTGGCTCGCCACGGACAGGACAGGACCCATGCGGGGCCTGGTCCCCACGCTCAAGCGGTCGCGCACGGGCAGCGAGAGCTTGCAGGGCCGCCAGAGGCCGAAGCGGCGGCTGCTGAAGACCGCCAGGCCCCGGCAGTCGGAAGGCAGGGGCTCGGCCAGGAAGGACTCGATGCGGGCCAGGTCCTCCTCGTGCTCCGCGCCCAGAGCGAGCTTGCGCTCCGAGGCCTCGGCCACCAGCCTCCTGAAGGAGCGCGAGGGGAGGCTGTGGTCGGCCACCTCCAGGAAGAGGCTCACCACCGACGAGACCGGGGTCTCGAAGGTCATGAGCTCGGCGATGTGGCTGGCTGCGATCACGGTATCCTGTGTCCGTCCGGGGTCCGTCGGGGGACACCAACATATTAGCCGTTGAGCCGCCCCTTGACAAGTCCAGGGGCTTGGGGGCTTTTGATGGTCCTTTGATGAAGCCCTGCTAGCATTCTCAGTGTTGGGCAGTAAAAGGACGGCCCTGGAGGCCGCCTACAGGAGGATTTCAAGGGGGTCGAAGCATGGAACTAGGCAAGGTGGTGCTGGTGACGGGAGCGACGGGCAAGCAAGGCGGGACCGTGGCCCGGGCCCTGCTCAAGGCGGGTTTCCGCGTGCGCGCGCTCACGCGGCGGCCCGAGAAAGCCGTGGACCTCTCGGCCGCGGGCGCGCAGGTCGTTCAGGGCGATTTCGAGGACAGGAGCAGCCTCGCCGCGGCGCTCAAGGACGCGGACGGCGTCTTCGCGATGTCCACCCCATTCGAGGCCGGCCTCCAGGCCGAGGTCTCCCAGGGCATGACCCTCGTGGCCGCGGCTCAGGCCGCCCGCGTACCGCATCTGGTCTTCACCTCCGTGGCCAGCGCGGACCGCGGCACCGGCATCCCCCATTTCGAGACCAAGGCCCGCATCGAGGCCTACCTCAAAGGCATGGCCGTCCCCTACACGATCCTGCGTCCGGTCTGGTTCATGGAGAATTTCGGGACCTGGCTCCTGCCCTTCATCATGCAGGGCGACCTGCCCGCTCCCGTCAAGCCCGAGACCTGCCTCCAGATGGTCGCCTTGAAGGACATCGGCCGCTTCGCCGCGGCCGCCTTCTCCGACCCCAAGCGCTTCCTGGGCAAGGAGATCGACCTCGCCGGAGACGCGCTCACCTTCCCGGCGGTCGCGGACATCCTCTCGCAGGTCATGCTCCGCAGCGTGCTCTTCCGCCGCATCCCCCCCGAGGCCGCGGAGAGGGCCGTGGGCCGGGATTTCGCGTTGATGTACCGCTGGTTCGACGAGACGGGCTACGACGTGGACATCCAGGCCCTCGAGAAAGCCTACGGCTTCACGCCCACCACGTTCCCGGAGTTCCTGGCGGCGGCCGAGTGGGCCAGACCCGCGGCGGTCGGCACGCGCTCCTAGCCGGAGGGGCCCGCGAGATGGCCAGAACTTCGACGAAGAAGTCCATCGAGGTCAAGAACTTCAACAGGCCTGATGAGCGGCGCGTGTTCCCGAAGGGGAGCCTCAAGCTCCTCAACCTCGGGGGAGCCTGCGTGGGGAGGGTCGTGCTCGAGCCGGGCTGGAGGTGGTCCGACTCCCTGCAGTCCGTGGCGCGCACGGAGCTCTGCATGGCGGAGCACCTGCAGTACCACGTCTCAGGCGTCCTGCGCGTGCAGATGCAAGACGGCGCCCAGCGGGACTGCCTCGCCGGGGACGTCTCCTGCGTCCCGGAGGGGCACGACGCGTGGGTCGTGGGCGACGAGCCCGTGGTGCTCGTGGATTTCAAGGGCCTGGCCGACTTCGCCAAGCCGGCCGGCCGGAACCGCCGCAAGCCCTGCTGACCCCCGGACCCCGGCCTCAGCCGGACTCCCCCGGTCTTGGCCGGCATCTAACAGTTAGGGTCGGCAAAAGGGAACCATGTGGACTTGGTTGACGAGCACGCGGCCTGAGCGCCGCCGGGACCGGCTGATCGTCGCGACCGTGGAGGACCGCTACAGGGCGCCTGCGCGGATGCCCGAGCCCGCGGTGTGCCTGGGCTGCAAAGCGGTGTACCGCAAGGGACGCTGGCAGTGGCTGCCCCAGGCCCCCTCCTCGGCGGTGGGACTGGTCTGCCAGGCCTGCCGCAGGGCCAGGGACGGGTTCCCGGCCGGGACCATGACCATCTGCGGCGAGTTCGCCCGGCAGCACGAGGACGAGATCATCGGGCTGGCGCGGCGCCAGGCGCAGGTGGAGCAGCAGGAGCACCCCCTGCACCGGATCATGCGCATCCAGCGCACCGCAGACGGCATCGTCATCACCACCACGGACATCCATCTGCCGCGCCGCATCGGAGAGGCCCTGCGCCGGGCGTTCAAGGGCGGGAGGCTCGAGTTGAGCTTCCAGAAGGCAGGGTATGGAGTCCGCGCGACCTGGCGGCGGGAGGAACCTGCCGGAGCCTTCCAGCGCGGCGCTAGGCCCGGGCGTGGTTGAGCGCGCCGCCTGCCAGCAGGATGGCGCGCTCCCTCGAAGTCAAGTCCAGCCGCCCCTTGATGACGCGCTCGCCGGCCAGGACGTCGATGTCGCTGCGCCCGCTCTCCACCGCGGCCCGGACGCCGGGCAGGCGCAGCCTGGCGCCCTGCCGGACCGCGTCGTAGTCCTCAGGCCTGGCGAAGAGCACGGGCACGACCCCGAAATTGACGAGGTTGGCCCGATGGATGCGCGCGAAGCTCTTGGCCAGCTTGGCCTTGACTCCCAGGAAACGAGGCGCCATGGCCGCGTGCTCCCTCGATGAGCCCTGGCCGTAGTTCTCGCCGGCCACGATGAAGCCTCCCCCGCTGGCCCGCGCGCGGTCGGAGAAGCCCTCCTCCACCCCGGAGAACACGAACTCGCTGATGGCGGCCAGGTCGCTGCGCAAGGGCAGGACCTTGGCCCCGGCGGGCAGGATGGCGTCGGTGCTCACGTTGTCCCCCACCTTGAGCAGGACCTCTCCCTCCAGGGACTCGGCCAAGGGCTCGAACTCCGGCAGAGGCCTGATGTTGGGGCCCCGCACGATCTCCACGGCCGAGCCGTCCTCCGGGGGCCTGACGAGCCAGGACTCGCTGAAGGAGAAGCGGCCGGGGTAGGCGACCGTAGGCGCCGCTCCCAGGGCGCGGGGGTCGGTGATCCTACCGGTCAGGGCCGAGGCAGCCGCGGTCTCGGGCGAAGCCAGGTAGACGGCGTCCTCTTTGGTGCCGCTGCGGCCCTTGAAGTTGCGCGGGAAGGTGCGCAGGGAGTTGACCCCGGTCCCAGGGGCCTGCCCCATGCCGATGCAGCCCAGGCACCCGGCCTCGCAGATGCGCGCACCGGCCTCGATGAGGTGCTTGAGCCCCCCCATGGCCATGACGCTCTCGAGGGTCTGCCTGCTGCCTGGGTTGATCCCGAGGTCCACCCCGGGGTGCCTGGTCTTGCCCGCGAGGATGCCGGCCGCCATCATGAAGTCGCGGTAGCTGCCGTTGGCCGAGGAGCCGATGAGGACCTGGCCGACCTCCACCCTGGAGAGCTCCGAGGCCCTCTTGACGTTGTCCGGGCTGTGCGGGCAGGCGACCAGGGGCTCGACGCCGGACAGGTCGAGCTCCGTGACCTTGTCCCAGGCCGCGTCCGGTCCGGCTCCGAGCTCCTTCCAGTCGCCTTCCCGGCCGTTGCGGGCGAGGTAGTCCCTGGTGACGCCGTCCGAGGGGAAGACCCCGGCGGTGAAGCCCATGTCCACCGCCATGTTGGCCACCGCGGCCCGGTCGCTCATGGCGAGGTCCGCCACAGCCGGGCCGAAGAACTCCAGGACATAGCCCACCCCGGCCTTGCAGGAGTGACGGCGCAGGAGCTCCAAAATGACGTCCTTGCCGGACACGAAAGGCTGGAGCCGGCCGGTGACCCTCACCCCCCACACCTTGGGCGTGAGCAGGCGGTAGGGCTTGCCCCCCATGGCCAGGGCGACCTCGATGCCGCCCGCTCCCACGGCGAGCATGCCCAGGCAGCCTCCGGTCGTGGTGTGGCTGTCCGAGCCCAGCAGGGTGCGGCCCGGAGCGCCGAAGCGCTGGCGGTGCACGTGGTGCGAGACGCCGTTGCCCGCGGGAGAGAGGATGACCCCGAAGCGGGCCGCGCTCGACCGCAGGTAGCGGTGGTCGTCGAAGTTCCTGGAGTCCTCCTGGATGATGTTGTGGTCGATGTAGCTGACCGCCAGGCCCGCGCGCACGCGGGGCAGGCCCAGGGCCTCGAACTCAAGGAAGACCGTGGTGCCGGTCGCATCCTGGGTGAGGGTCTGGTCCACGACCAGGCCGATCTCCTTGCCGGGCACGGGCTCGCCCTCGACCAGGTGCTCGGCGACGAGACGTCCGGTCAGCGTCCCTCTCATCGGCCCCTCACACCGGGATCGGGGTGCCGGCCAGGCGCGTGATGGCCTCGATGTAGAGAGCCCGCTCGTAGGCCGGGCCCCCGGCCTTGGAGCGGCTCAAGCTCCCCTTGCCCTGGCTGAGAGAAGCGTACTCCTTCTCCTCGAGCCACCCGGTCATCTCCGCCTCGATCCTCTTGATGGCGGCGACGCCGTCCCTGAGCAGGACGGAGCAGAGGAAGGCCGCGTCCGCCCCGGCGAAGACGGCCTTGAGGGCGTCGGCCCCGGTGTGGACTCCGCCCGTGATGCCCAGACTCGCCTCGACCTGGCCGTGGAGCAGGGCCGCCCAGCGCAGGGGAAGCCTCAGGGACTCCGAGGTGCTCAGGGTGATCCGCGGCTTGACCGCGAGTTCCTCGAGGTCGATGTCAGGCTGGTAGAAGCGGTTGAAGAGCACGAGGCCGTCCGCCCCGGCGTTCGCGGCCTGGGCCGCGAAGTTCGCGAGGTTCGAGAAGTAGGGGCTGAGCTTGACCGCCACCGGGACCTTGACGGCCGCGGCCACGGCCTTGATGGTCTCGAGGTAGCGCTGCTCGATCTGTGCGCCGGAGACGCGGCGGTCCGTGGGGATGAAGTAGGTGTTGAGCTCCACGGCATCGGCCCCGGCCTGCTCGATGCTGCGGGCATAGTCGGTCCAGCCCCCGGGCGTGAAGCCGTTGATGCTCCCGATCACCGGGATCTTCAAGGCCGCCTTGGCCTTGGCCACGAGCTCGAGGTACTCCTCCGGACCCAGGGGCAGGTCCTTGATCCTCGGGAAGTAGGTGACCGCCTCGGCGAAGCTCTCCGACCCCCGCTCGAAATCCTCGTAGATCCGGTTGATGTCCGCGGCGATCTGCTCCTCGAAGACCGACGGCAGGACCACGGCCGAGGCTCCCGCGTCCTCGAGCTTCTTGAGCGTGTCGAGGTCCTCGCACAACGGGGAGGACGAGGGCACGAGCGGCGTCCTGAGCTTCAATCCCATGTAGGTCGCTGAAAGGTCCATATAAGCCTCCTGGCCTGCCCGGGCGGTCCCGTCCTGCGCCGGCGGGACGCCCTCATTCTACCAAGATGAAAGCGCCTGGATGTCAAAAAGTCCTCAAAACCAGCCTCCCGCGGACTGAACCTCGGACCTGCCGCCGGTAGTCTAAAGGGTGATGAACGGAGGTGGTTATGAAGAACCTTTTGCTGAGCGTCGCCGTGGCAGGAGCTGTCCTGGCGGCCGCGGTCAAGGCCGCGGAGACGACCGACCGGCTCGCACCCTCCCCGCGGGTGCTGGTGTTCGCCAAGCTGGCCCCGCGGTTGACCCCCGAGGCGGCGACCCGAGAGTCGGAGGCGCGGTCCGTCATCGAGGACTGGCCGCGCAGCTCCCGCAAGGTGGCCGAGGTCATGCTCGAGAAGTACGGAGAGCCTGACGAGGCCGCCGAGGCGGCCCTCATCTGGAGGGACAGGGCTCCGTGGAAGAAGATCGTGGTGCATCGCGCGTCCTGGGGCTCGCGCATCTTCGACGGGGGCGACGATGTCCTCCAGCAGTTCATCTCCTACCGCGTCCCGCTCGGCAAGTTCGACGAGCTGGCGGCCTTCGACCGCAGGATCGTGGCGGACCGGACCAACAACGAGCTCTCCGCCCGCTCCGACAGCGAACGCTGGAACTTCCTGGCCATCAACCTGGCCAGGGAGATCATCATCGGGTGGAAGACCCCGGAAGAAGCGTACACGACCTACCGCCTCGTCCGCAGGCTCGCAGCCTCGGGCAAGTCCTCGCCCTACACCGAGGGCCTCGACTTCTGAGAGGCCCCTCGGAGGGCTATTGGATCGGGAAAGGCGGCCGGTAGGGTTCCAGGTCATGGGGTCTGAACCTCAGGCCCTCGGTGTACGGTGAACTCTTCCCGGCGAATCCCAGGTCCAGGGTCCTCAGGAAGAAACGGTCGGACTCCTCCGGAGTCCTCCGGCCCCGCGCGATGTCGTGGGCCAGGTTCAGCGCCAGGAAGCTCATCTCCTCCCGGTCGCTTCGGACCGTGAGCTCGTCTTGGTCCGTGTCGACCGCAAGTCCGTGCCGGAACGCGGCCACGGCCGCGACCCGGGGCTCGGGCACGACGTAGTCCACGGTCTGCTCCAGGGGGGAGAGCGGGTGGTCCGTCACCACGGTCCTCTTCCAGGGCCTGCGCTGCCCCCACTCCAGCCTGCCCGGAGACACCCTATCGGGCGCTCCGTATTTCTCGATCATGACGCCGGCGACCATCCTGGATATCCGGGGCCACCCGGAGGCCTCGTTCATGGCCATGCTCACCCTGACGTCCGCCAGGTCCCCGCGCACCACGGACTGCCGGCTGATGACGATGACGCCCGCTGCCAGCAGCACGGCGGCCAGCGCGGACACCGCGATCTTCGTTCTCATGGTCCTACCCTCCCACCCTGCCCGTCTGTCCAGGGGCAGGACTCCGTAACAATCAGGATATTGCGCCCGGGCCTCTGCTCCGCTATCCTTATGTGGCAATTCACATGGACCGCCACCGATCGTGGGCCCTGGCTCTCGCGCTCGTGGCCTCGGCCGCGTTCTCCGCATCCTCCGGCCCGGGCCCGGCGGCGGGCTTCGGCCCGGCCGAGTTCCAGCCCCTGCTCCAACGCTTCGTGAAGGAGCGGCACGGCCGGAGCTTCCTGGCCCTGGGAGAGGAGGCCGACTTCGACCACGCCCATCTCCTGTTCCGGCCGGGAGAAGACAGGCCCTTCGCGCTCCTCTACCACACCCAGGAGCTCTCCAGCGACCCTTCCCTCAGCGACCGGAACCGCAACTGGCTCCAGTGGGTCGGGACGGGGGACGTGGAGGACGCCAAGCGCTACGAGCGCAGGACCTATCCCCGGTCGGCCGCGTGGGACTGGTTCCTGGAGATCGACCTGCCCTCCCTGCGCAAGCGGGGCACGATCCTCGACAAGATGCTCGACCCCTCCCTTCTCGGGTCCGAGGAGACCGTCAGCCGGCAATGGGTCTTCCAGAAGACCCCGTGCGGCGGACGCCTCGGGGGCCGAGACAAGCTCCGCGTGGACCTGCCCGCGGGACAACAGGTCTGCCTCGGTCTCGAAAGACCCTGACACGGAACGCCGCGGCTCCCCCGTACCTCCTGCCGCAGCCCAAGCGGCGCCGTCTGCGGACATGAGCACCTCTCCACTTTAGACGGCCGCGGAGAGGGAAGGGTTCGACCGCGCTCAGCAGCCTTCGGGGAGGTCGACGTAGGGGATGAGGTCCCTGTCTTCCTTGTCGGCGTGGCGCGCCAGGGCGTCGCAGAGCCCGGAGACGAGCGACTCGAGCTTCTCGAGGTCGACGGGCCGCGGACCGGCCGGCAGGCCGTCGAGCGCGTCGAGGATGGCCTTCGACTGCGCGGCCATGTGGACGTGCTCCCGCTGAGCCTCGGAGACGGCGCGGCTCACCCCGGAGCGGCGGGCCGCAGGAGCGCGCTCCAGGGCCTGCTGGAAGGCCCGGTCCTCCTCCTCCTGGAAATGCGCGGGCAGGGCGTTCTGGAGGAAGTCCCGCAGCTTCGGGCCCTCGCGCCGCAGGGTCGCGGGGTCCGTCAGGGCGTCCGGGAGCCTGCGCAGGACGCGCAGAAGCTCGCGGAGCTCCTCATGACTGCGCCACGCCCGCCCCAGGAGGCGCCACTCCTCCATGGCGCGCTGCCCCTTCCCCCCTCCCCCTACAGCGCCTGCATCGTCGGCCCGTGTGGCCATGATCCGCCTCCTTAATCCGGCTGGTCGCCGTTCCAAGACCCTCGTCGCGAGTATGCCTGCTCCAAGAGTAGCCGGTGAACATCAACCGAAGGTCAAGGCCGCTGTGGGACGTCGGAATCCTTTGGCCCGGATCCCCGTCTAAATAGGAAGATGGGTTCCCGGTCGCCCGCATCGGCAGACGATGCAGCCGAGCCTGGCCGGCGGCATGAGCGGCCGCGAAAGGGGCCTCGGATGAGGCCGCGCCGATGCGGGCATCTGCTTTGTTTGACTGTTGTTTGACCCACATCCGTCATGCTGGGAGGTCTACGCCGCCGACGCCAAGACGATCGCCATGAACGCCAAGCCCAAGAGCCCAGGGATGATCCTGATCGTGGATGACGATCCGGAGCTCAGACGCACGCTCCTCTTCATCCTGCGCCGCAGATTCGAGGCCACGGAAGCGGCATCAGGCCGGGAGGCGATCGAGGCCGTGACCAGGAGTTGCCCGGACCTCCTGCTCCTCGATCTGAGCATGCCGGACCTGAGCGGCATCGAGGTCCTCGAGGTCGTGCGCCGGATCAGGCCCTCCCTGCCGGTCATCATGCTGACCGCCCACCGGGAGATCGAGGATGCGGCCAGGGCCCTGGACCTCGGGGCCAAGACCTACATCACCAAGCCCTTCGAAGCGGACGTCCTCGTTGAGAACGTCACGAGCGTCCTGGAGACGAGCCGGGGGGTCCGTGTCCCGGACGACAAGCCCTGGCGCATCGCGGACTAGTGCTCTCTATGCCTCCCCATCGAGCGAAAGGACCTTCGCGTCCCGACCACCGCGGCCTGGGCGCGGCCGCGGACCTGGCCCGCGACGGAGGCTTCCGCGACCTGATCGAGCACCTGCCCTTGGGAGTCGCGGTCGTGGGGCCTTCCAAGACCGTCATCGCGCTCAACAGGCGCATGCGCGAGATGTTTCCCTCGGCGAGGCCCAAGGGCCGGCCCCTCTGCTACGACTGCGGCGGCACGACCCCCCGCCGAGGGCTCTGCCCGCGCTGTCCCACCAGCCTGACCCTGGCGGACGGCCGGGTGAGGGAGCGCACCGTGCGCGTGGCTGGGGTCGCGAGGGAGACCTACTACCGCGTCATCTCGGCCCCGGTCTTCGGCCCCGAGAGCCGGGTCGCCGCGGCCGTCGAGCTCGTGGAGGACGTCACCGAGCACATCCGGGACAGGCAGGGCCTCGAAGCCTCGTTCAAGCTGCAGCGCGCGCTCAACGACATGCTGCGCCTCACCCTCGAGCCGGCCGCCCTTCCCGAGAAGCTCGGCCGCCTGCTCGACTGCCTGCTGACCATCCCCTGGTTCGAGGTCGAGAAGAAAGGCATGGTCTTCCTCGTCGACGGGGACACCCTGGTCATGGCCGCGCAGCGGAACATCTCCCCCGAGCAGCTGAAGAGCTGCGGCCGCGTGCCCTCAGGCCGCTGCCTCTGCGGCAAGGCCCTGCTGACGGGGCTCCCCGTGGTGAGCGCCGACCCCTCCAGGGAGCACGACATCAGCTTTCCGGGGATCATGCCTCACGGCCACATCTGCGTCCCGTTCCGCGCCGGAGGGGCCGTCCTGGGGGTGCTAAACCTCTACACCAAGCCGGGGTACCGGCTGGAAGCCCGGCAGCGGGAATTCGTCGAGGCCGCTGCGGGTCTGTTCGCGGGCGCCGTCATGAACGCGCGCACGGAGGAGCAGTTCCTCCAGGCCCAGAAGCTGGAGGTGGTCGGCCGCCTGGCAGCGGGCGTGGCCCACGATTTCGCCAACATCCTCACCGTGATCCTGGGCAACGCCCACCTCCTCCTCGAAGCCCTCGCCCCGGACCACCCGCTCGCGGAGTTCGCAAAGGGCATCCGCCGCTCCGTGCGCCTGGCCTCGTCCGTCACCCACCGGCTCCTGGCCTTCAGCCGCAAGCAGGTCGCTCAGCCGCGCTGCGTGGACCTCAACACCGTGGTCCTGGACGCGGAGAAGATGCTGTGCCGTCTGCTCGGCGAGAGCGTCAAGATCGCGCTCGAGCTCGAGCCCTCCCCCTGGCCCGTGACCGCCGACATCACGCAGATGGAGCAGGTCCTGCTCAACCTCGCCATCAACGCCCGCGACGCCATGCCCCAGGGCGGGGTCCTGACCATCCGGACCTCCAACCTCCCGGCCGGCCCGGAGGCCGGCCCTTGCGTGAGGCTCTCGGTCTCGGACACCGGCATCGGCATGGACGAAGCCGTGCGCTCCAGGCTCTTCGAGCCATTCTTCACCACCAAGGAGCGGGGCAGGGGCACGGGCCTGGGCCTGGCCACGGTGGCGGGCATCGTGCAGGAGGCCAAGGGCCGCGTGGAGGTGCGGACCAGCCCCGGCCAGGGAACGTCCTTCCACATCCTCCTGCCCCGGGCCGAAGGCGGCCAGGCCGCCATGCTGCCGGGACCGGTCTCCCCCGAGGCCCGCGGGGGCACGGAATCCATCCTGGTCGTGGAGGACAACCAGGACCTCCTCGACCTCATCGTCAAGGTTCTAAAAGGGAAGGGCTACCGGGTCCGGAGCGCTTGCGGGGCGGAAGAGGCCATCGCGCCCGGACAGCAGTCTCCCGGCGCCATCGACCTGGTGCTCCTGGACGTGGTCCTGCCCGGCATCGGGAGCAAGGCGGTGGCCGATCACTTCCGGGCCCTGAAGGCTCCGCCTTCCATCATGCTCATGTCAGGCCACCTCCTGGACCGGATCGAGGCCATCGAGGGCCTCAGGCAGCCCCTCCTCGAGAAGCCTTTCAGCCCGGACCTCCTCCTCACCTCGGTGCGCTCCGCCCTCGACGCCCCCCGCCCCGACCCCGCGGCTTGAGCCTTTCTTGAGCCGCCCCTGACCCGCACCGGAACCCCAACTGGCATGCTTGGGACATGACCAGGATCAGCTATCTGCTCCAGCTCGCCTCGTGCGTGGGATTCCTCTGGGGGGCCCCCGCGGCCATGCCGGGACCAGCCGGGACCGACCCGTTCTCCCAGCCCCGAAGCGCGCCATGCCTCGGGACCGGGGAGCATGACCGCCTGATCCTCCGGTACTCCGAACGCCACCGCCTCGACCCGCGCCTGGTCAAGGCCGTGGTCGCAGTCGAGTCCGAGTTCAACCCGCGGGCCGTGTCCAGGGCCGGCGCGGTCGGGCTCATGCAGCTCATGCCTGCCACGGCTGCCGAGATGGGCGTCTCGGCCGAGGACCTGACCGACCCTGAGACCAACATCCGGGCGGGCACGGCCTACCTGGCGCTCCTGTTCAGGGCCGCGGGCCGCCTGCACGGCCACGCGGGCAAGCACCATGCCGCGGCCCCGCCGCGCGTGGTCCGCCGCGTCCTGGCCGCCTACAATGCCGGGCCCCGCGCCATGCGCGGCCAGGCGTGGGCGGGCGTGACCAAGCCATACGTGCGCAAGATCATGCGCCTGCGCCGTTCTCCATCCACCCTCCTTAAGGTCTCGGATGGACCCCGACGAACGGAGGACGCGGTCCGGCCGGCACGGCGTCACGAAAGATTCACGAAAGCTTGACCCCTCCTCCATGCCATCTGCGGCCGTCGTACCCTATACTATCATCAGCCGGCTCCCGCAGGAGGATGCCCCCATGCGCTGCAAGATCCTAGTCATCGACGACGAGCCCGAGACCCTGGCCGTGACGCGCGCGGTCCTGGAGAAGGCGGGCTATTGCGCCATCACGGCCCGCTGCGCGGCCGAGGGCATCGACCGCGCCATCGAGTCCGCGCCGGACCTCATCCTATCCGACGTATCCATGCCCGACATGGACGGCCTCGCCCTCTGCCGCAGGCTCAAGACCGAGACCCGCCTCTCCCGGGTCCCGGTGGTGCTGGTCTCGGCCATGCGCAAGGAGGAGGTGGACCAGATCGAAGGCCTGGACCTCGGAGCCGACGACTATCTGGCCAAGCCCGTGTCAGCGGTCATGCTCCTGGCCAAGGTCCGCTCCGTGCTGCGGCGCTCCGCGGGTCCCCGGCACGTCCAGGAGACCCTCCGGGGCAGCGGCATCGAGCTCGACCTGGACGCCCGGTCCGTCAAGGAGCGGGGCAGGCAGGTGTCCCTCACACGCAAGGAATTCGACCTCCTGACGACCTTCCTCAGGAAGCCCCGCCGCGTGCTGAGCATCCCCTACCTGCTGGAGACCGTGTGGGGCTACGACCCGGCGGTATACAACGACCCCCACACGGTCGAGGTGCACGCCTCCTCCTTGCGCAAAAAGCTCCGCAAGACCCTAGCCGGCAAGATCGTCAGCATCCCCGGCCTGGGCTACCGCTTCGACCCCTGACCGCCCCGCCGTCACACCGCCGCAACGATGTTTTGAGCCGTCGTTGAGCCCAGGCTGAGTCCAGCCGGAGCCGAGAGCGCTATCCTCTTGGCATGAACAAGGCTCTCCTGATGCTCTCGCTGATCGCAGGCTCGACCCTCCTCTGCGCCCCCGCGGAGGCAGCGTCAGGCTCGGGGCTGAGGCCTTCGGAGGTCGCGGAGCGCTACTCCTTCAGCGCGAGTCTCGACCCGGTCAAGGAGGACATGCTCGGCTACGGCAAGGAGCCCATCCGCTACACCTGGTTCCATGCCGTGCCTCGGCGTGTGCGGCTCTTCAGCTCCTACCTCGGCATGGGGCCCAGATTGGAGATGCGGCCCCAGAGCCTGCTTTGCCTGCGGCCGACCGTGGGCTTCTCCTGGCGCACCTGGGCCCGGCCGGTCGAGCTCTTCGCCGAAGCCGGGCCAGCGCTCAGCTTTGCCGCCGAGGAAGGCGTCAACGTGGACGCCGGCCTCGGGATCAGGATCGCCTTCGGTTCCCGCTAGTCGGCCGGCGCGAGTCCGATTCTCTGAAGTATGGACTCCGGCCCGAGCACGCTGTGATGCCCGGCTGCTGGAACGGGTCCCCTCTTTTGGTTCTTTGCTTTAAAGCAACACTTCGTCGAATAACAGCCTTTAATCGCTTCGTTTGGCCCGTCCGTTGCTTTAAAGCAAAGAACCACGAAGGACCCCATAGATCCGGCCCCAGGCGGTATGCGCAGGGAGGCCCGGAGCCGAGCCGGCTGGCCTGGGCCTTGCGCTCTTAACAAAGTCCTGTTAATATTACGTGCTGTTTCATGAGACTCCCCCTCTTCCTCGCCGTTCTCCTCGTTCCTGCGGCTGTGCTGGGCCAGCCGTTCGAGCGCTACAACATCTCCTATCTGGACCACGCCAACCTGGCGCAGGCCTCGGCCCGCAAGAGGGCCGTGGGCCGGGTCCTGGGCTCGCGGGTGACCAAGAGGCTCACCGTGGTCCGGACCGAGGACGGCTACAGCCTGATCTACCGCAGGAACGGCGACGAGGAGAGCGCCCGGACCGCTGCCAGGGCGCACTCGAAGCTCCTCAGGCGGCGGGGCCTCGGCATGGCCCAGGCCGTGCCCGCCCGCCGGATCGCCGAGGTCTCCGAGAAAGGCGAGGTCAGCGTCCGGCCTCCGGAGAAGGACAAGGAGGACGAGAGGGACGACACGGACGAGCGCAAGACCCTCGCGACCCTCATCGAAGAGCACGTCCGGGAGCTGAGGCAGAAAGGCCTGCTGGCCCCGGACGAGCGCACGGCCTGGTCGGTCTACGACTTCACCACGGACGAGAAGCTCGTCGAGATCAACGCGGACGTCAAGCTCCAGGCCGCCAGCCTCATCAAGCCGTTCGTGGCCCTGGCCTTCATGCATCGGGTCGAGAAGGGCAAGCTGGTCTACGACGCGAAGAGCCGGAGGATGTTCGAGCGCATGATCCAGCGCTCCGACAACCCCTCCACCAACAGCGCCATCAAGCGCCTCGGCGGCCCCCGCGAGGTGCAGGCCCTGCTCAAGTCCAACTACGGAGCGGTCTTCCAGGACCTCGAGCTCGTGGAGTACGTGCCCCGGGGCGGCAGGACCTACCGGAACAAGGCCTCGGTGGGCGACTACAGCAGGTTCCTCCTCGCGCTCTGGAAGGACGAGCTCCCGGGGTCGGCCGAGATCAAGCGCCTCATGGCCCTGCCCAAGCGCGACCGCATCCACTCGCGCACGACCCTGCCCGACGACGTGGAGGTCTACAGCAAGACCGGGAGCACGAGCCATCTCTGCGGCGACATGGGGGTCATCCTCGCCAAGGGGGCCGACGGCAAGCAGTACCCCTACACCATCATCGGCATCATCGAGAAGACCGGCACGGCCCGCAACTACGGCCGGTGGCTGAGAGCCCGCGGCAACGTCATCCGCCAGATCTCAGGCATGGTCTTCGAGAACATCTCATCGCTCCACGGCGTGTCCTCCAGCCGGTAGTCTTCAGAGTCCCGCCGCGATCCTGAACTCCGACTCGAACTCCGCGGCCGTGACCGGCCGCTTCTCCGGGTCACCCTGAAGAGCCCTGCCGAAGAAGAGGTCCAGGGCCGCGGCCAGGCCCGGGACCTTCTTGGAGACCGGCTCGAAGCGCATCTCCCTCTTGCGCACGAGCATGCCCGCCCCGCTGCCGTGGAAGGGCCGCTCGCCGGCCAGCATCTGGTAGAGGCACACGGCCAGGGAATAGAGGTCGGACTCGGGCCGCACCACGCCGGCCTCGGCCTCAGGAGCCATATAGGGAGGGGTGCCAGCCGCGGTCTCGGCCATGGACCGCCGGGTCCGGCCCTCGCGCGCCCCGCCCGCGATGCCGAAATCCATGACCTTGACCCTGCCGTCGTCGAGGAGCATGATGTTGGCGGGCTTGAGGTCGCGGTGAATGACTCCCCGTCCGTGGGCATAGGCCAGAGCCGAGCAAATCTGGCCGAGGATCCTCCCCGCCTCCCGGACCGGGAGGCGCTTGCGCTCCGCGATGAGGGCGTCCAGGGTCCTGCCCTCGAGATACTCGAAGACGAGGAAAACCTCCCCCTCGTGCTCCACGATGGCGTGGATCTCGATGATGCTGGGGTGGCGGAGCTTGGCCACGGTGCGAGCCTCCCTCAGAAAGCGCTCTCGCTCGCCCGGGTCGTCGCGGATGTCGTCCTGGAGGCGCTTGACCGCGACCCTGCGCTCGAGCGCGAGGTCCTCGGCCTCGAAGACCGCGCCCATGCCCCCGACCCCGATTTGGCGCACGATGCGGTAGCCCGTGGGGAGCTGCGGCGGGGTCTTCGGGCCCTCTGCGGCAGGGCCGGGCAAGCCCATGATGGGCGTGGTGGAACGGCTGGACACGGGCTCCCCGGCCCAGGCTGCCAGCAGTCCCCCCAAACGCCGGCGGAAGAGGAAAAGGGCGGCGAGCACGGCCAAGGCGCAGGCAAGCTGAAGCTGGGAGTCGCGCCGCGACCAGCGCCTCGGCGCCCTGAACACGTAAAAGCAGGCGTCCAGGGCAGGGTCCGCCTCGAAAAGGGCGAGCAGGTCCCTGCGTCCCCGGGTCCCCTTGGCGCGCTCCAGACGCCCGCCGAAGCGCTCGGAGCTGAACGCCGCGGCCTGGGCCAGGGACCTGAGGCTCCCATCGCGGTCCCCGACCCCGGCCTGGGCGTGCGCCAGCTGATACCACGCCCACGGGCTGTTAGGCCTGCCAGCGATGGAGGAGTCGACCGACTTCTCCGCGTCCTTGAACAGCCTGGCCCTGTTGAGCACGAAGGCGTGCACGCTGTGCAGTCCCGAGGCCTTGGGGTGCATGCGGATGGCGGTGCGGATCTCCGCGACCGCCTCTCCGTCGCGCTCGAGCATGGACAGGGCCATGGCCCTCAAAGGATAGGCCAGGTGCTCGGCGGGCGAGAGCTTCTGGGCCTCCCGCGCCGCGGACTCGGCCGCGCCCCAGTTCCCGTCCCTGATGGCCTCCTGCGCCGAGGCCGTCTTGGCCCGATAGAGAGACCCGGTCCCTGCCTGAGCAGGGAGCGCGAGGACGAGGGCCAGGAGCGCGGACTGGGCGATGAACATGCTCGTAACGCATTATACCTATCAAGGCCATGCCCGGCGCCATGACCCCGGCCCCCTTGGCTTTGGGCCATAGGTCCTAACGCGGCCTGGGCCCTTGGTCTCATGCGGCCTTTCCTCAATACCCCTACCCTTGAGGCAAGAGAGGTCCCGCATGAGAAGAATCCTCGGGCTGGGGTGCGTTCTTTCATTGGCGCTGGCGGCTCAGGCCGCCAGCCAGGAGGATGGACGCTCCATCTTCGACGGGAGCGGGGCCGAGGCGCTCCGGATGCCGGAGGTCCGGTTCCAGCCTTCCCAGCCTCCGGCTGCGGCGGCGCAGAGCGAGGCCGCAAGGCCCTCCTCGGACCTCTATTACTTCTCGCCCGAGGAGGCGGAGCAGGCCGCGGAGTCGTTTTCGGCCTACAGTTGGAAGTACCGGATCTGGGGCAAGGCCTGGACCTTCGACTCGGACGTGCCGGCCCAGATCCAGGCGCAGATGCGGGCGGACCTCGCCTTCATCAAGGGGATCCGGGGCAAGGCCGCGACCCCGCTCCACCAGGAGATCTTCGGAGCCGTGGACGGGGCCGTGTACACGGACTTCTTCGACAGCAGAGTCTCGGCCATCGGCATGGACGGCTGCGGCAACGGCAATGCCGTGGCCTGCGTCATCCCGGTCAGGAACCCCTCCCGCATGTGGCTGACCGAGAATTTCGTCAAGTTCGACCACCCTCAGATCGCGCGCATGATGGTGGTCTTCCACGAGGCCAGGCACACCGAGGTCTCGCATTTCTTCTGGGGCCACGCGCGCTGCCCGAAGCCCTTCAAGGACGGCCAGGGACGCGACATGAAGAGCATCTGGACCGGCGCCCTCCTGGCGGGCGAGCCCGCGTGCGACAAGACTCCCAAGGGCTCCTACGGCTCTTCGGCCGTCATGCTCAAGAACATCCAGAAGAACTGCTCCAACTGCACCGCCAAGGTGAGGATGGACGCGGGCCTCTTCGCGGACGACCAGCTCGGGCGCATCACGGACCCGGACGCGCGCAGGCAGATGGAAGAAGACTTCAACCGATGACGCGGCCGTTCCTGACCGCGGCGGCCTTGCTCCTCGTCGCGGTCCTGGGCTGGCAGGCCCTGCGCCGCCTCCCGGCCCGCCCCGGCAAGGGACCCTCGGTCCAGGACCTGGCCAAGCTCCGCGCCCTCTCGCAGATCCTCCTCTCCCGCAACGACAACGACCCGAGGCTCGACCGGGACTTCAACGACCTCTCCCCTGCCGCCAAGGAGCTCTTCCGCAGGCTTTACCGGGAGCTCCCTCCGGAACGGCGCAACGAGCGGGGCACCGTCGTCTACCTCCTGGGCCGCAACCTTTCCTCGGCCGAGGACTGGGAGTTCCTGGCCTCCGTGGCCGGCGAGCCCCCGTGCCTGAGCCTCTCCGACTGCTCCAAGGCGTGGCCGGGGGACGCGGAGCACGGAGGCGACGAGGTCACCCTGGCCTATCCCTCGCTAGTGGCCCTCAAGTCCGCTGAGGCGGCCCTCGCCTCCGGAGCGCCCAAGTCCAGGGCCAAGACCGTGATCCTGGCGGGCAGGAAGTCCGGGATGCCGGCCGTGGTGCGCCTGGCCGGCAGGCTCGAGGCGGGCCTGAGCGCGGGCCGCTGAGCGTCTCCGGCTAATTGGTATCATGTCCGCGATGAACGAGCCTGACTGGTCCGCCTGGAAGCCCACGGAGCGCGCCGTGCTCTGCTTCGTGATCGAGGACGGCAGGATGCTCCTCATCCGCAAGAAGCTGGGCCTGGGCGCGGGCAAGATCAACGGGCCGGGCGGCCGCATCGAGCCGGGGGAGACCCCCCTGGCAGCCGCGCTCAGGGAGACCGAGGAGGAGGTCGGGCTGACCCCCACGGGGGTGTCCCAGGCAGGGGAGCTCCTCTTCCAGTTCAAGGACGGCTACGCCCTGCATTGCTCGGTCTTCAAGGCCGCGGGCGCCATGGGAGAGCTCCGGGAGACCGACGAGGCCCTGCCCTTCTGGGTCGCGCTCTCGGCCATCCCGTACCAGGAGATGTGGGCCGACGACGAGCGCTGGCTGCCCTGGCTGCTCTCGGCCAGGCCCTTCCGCGGCCTTTTCTGCTTCGACGGCGACCTCATGGTGAGCGGCCGGGTCGAGCCCTGGGACCGGGCCTGATGGAGCGGCTGCTCGCGCTCTGCGGACCAGGGCTGGAGGCCCTCGCGACCGCGGAGCTGGCCGGCCAGCCGGGCGTGGTCCCGGCCCCGCGCACGGTCCAGGGCTCCGGCCGCGTCGCGTTCCTGGGCGGCTTTCCCGCGGTCTACAGGGCGAACCTCAGGCTGCGCTGCAGCGAGCGCGTCCTGGTCCTGCTCTCCGAGTTCCGCGCCTCCGGGTTCGAGTCCCTCTGCCGCAAGGCCGAGAAGCTCGCGTGGGAGCGCTTCCTCATGCCCGGCCAGCCCGTGGCGTTCAAGGCGGAATGCCTCAAGTCCCGCCTCTACCACGAGTCCGCCGTGGTCGAGAGGCTGGCAGGGTCCATCGGAGCGCGGCTGGGGAGGGTCTCTCCGGTCAAGAAGCTCGACGAGGAGGGCTCCGGGGCCCCGCCCCAGCTCTTCGTGGTCCGCATCGAAGACGACCTGGCCTCGGTCTGGGTCGATTCCTCGGGCGAGCCCCTGCACCGCCGGGGCTATCGCCTTGAGACCGCCAAGGCGCCTCTGCGCGAGACCCTGGCCAGCGCCATGGTCCTGGCCTCGGGCTGGGACAAGACATCGCCCTTCATCGACCCGTTCTGCGGCTCGGGCACGGTCGCCATCGAGGCGGCCCTGCTGGCCCGCGCCGCGGCCCCGGGCTCCTCGCGCAGGTTCGCGTTCATGGGTTGGCCCTGCTTCGACGCCCGAGCCTGGGGCGCGGCCCTGGTCGAGGCGAGGAAGGAGCGCTCGTCCGCCTGCCCGAGGATCCTGGCCTCGGACCGGGACGCGGGAGCGGTCGAAGCCGCCCGGGCCAATGCCCGTAGGGCCGGGGTGGAGGCTGACATCGCGTTCTCGACCCTGCCGGTCTCGGCCGTGGAGCCCGTCCCAGGACCCGGCTGGATCGTGACGAACCCGCCCTACGGCGTGCGGCTGGGCCGCGCCAAGGACCTCAGGGACCTCTACGCCGCGTTCGGGAGCGCGCTCTGGAGGAAGTTCCCGGGCTGGAAGGCCGGGGTGCTCTGCGGCTCCGCGGACCTCATGGCAGCCACGGGCCTCAAGTTCAAGCCCGAGCTCTCCACCATGAACGGCGGCCTGACCGTCGCCTTCTACTGCCGCCGGATATGAATGGGGTCAGACCCTGACATTGGAGGACCTGACATTGAATCATGTATGCCTATTCAGGACCAATGTCAGGTCCTCCAATGTCAGGGTCTGACCCCATTAGTTGGTAGCCGTTCTCGGTCGTGGCCACGCGGGCCGCGTGCTCCGGGCCGAGGTCCTCGCGCAGACGCTGGACAGCCTTCTCCACGTCGTTCTTGGTCCCGTCCTTGCCCCAGACGGCCTTGGCCAGGTCCTGCCAGGACACCTCCCCGCGCCGCTGGAAGAGGTAGAAGAGGACCTCGAAGCGCTTCCCGGGCAGGATGGCGACCAGGTTGTCGCTCACCCAGACGGAGCGGTACTTGGGGTCGATGCGCACGTCTCCCCTGACGAGCGTGAGGTCCGGATCCGTGCGCGGGGCCTTGACCTCCAGGGTGCGGCGGATGAGGGAGACCATATCGCTGATCCTCACGGGCTTGCGCACGTACTCGATCACTCCCATGGAGCGGATGGCGCTCTCCACGAAATTGGCGTCCTGCGGATAGCCCGTCATGACGATGACGGGGATCTCCCGCGTGGTCTTGTTCTTCATGAGGAGCTTGAGCACCTCGACCCCGCTGAGGATGGGCAGCATCATGTCGAGTAGGATGAGGTCCGGGTTGAACTGGAGGGCCTTCTCGTAGCCTTCCTTGCCCGTGAACGCGTAGTGGACCTGGTAGCCCTCCTTCTGGAGCGCGAAGGAGAAGAGCTGCTGGAGGTCCGGATCATCCTCGATGCTCAGTATCCGTGCCATTCCGGAAGTTTACCTTATAGGGAGCAGGCGGGCAGGGTGACGCGGAAAGTCGCGCCCTTGCCCTCGGAACTCTCGACCGCGATGGACCCGTCGTGGAGCTGGGCGATCTCCCGGCACACGGCCAGGCCCAGGCCCGTGCCCTTGTAGCCGCTCTCGTCCATGAAGCGCTCCCCTTGGCTGAAGCGGTCGAAGAGTCCTCCCACCTTGGCCTCGGCCACGCCAGGCCCGTCGTCGGCCACGACCAAGCTCACCCGGCCCGGGGCCTCACGCCGGCCGGACACGGTCACGGTGCTCCTGGCGAACCTGCAGGCGTTGTCGAGCAGGTTGGTGAGCATCCTGGCCACCATGTCCTCATCCCCGAAAGCCTGGGGCAGGTCAGGGCCGAAGTCGAGCTTGATGTCCTTGTTCGGGTGCGCGAGCCTCGCCTCCTGCACCGCGGCCTCGCAGATCCGGCCCATCTCCAGCGGGGCCCGGTAGACCGTCATGCGGCCCGACTCGAGCTGCCAGAGCCCGAGCAGGTTCTCCGCGAGCCTGAGGACGCGCTTGAGCGCGCCCCGGCCGGTTTCCACGAGGCGCCGCTCCGCGATCGCGGTCTCCGGCACGAAGGTTACGAGGCACTCGACCACCGCGGCGACCACGTGCAGAGGGCTGCGCAGGTCGTGGGTCACGGCCTGCAGGAAGCGCTCGCGCGCCTCCCCCTGCTTCTGGCGCTCCTCGCCCGTCGCCCGGGCGGCCGAGACCATCTTGAGCACGGTCACGTCGCGCGCCGTGACGAGCCAGGCGGGCTCGCCGCGCCACTCCACGCGGGCCGGGCACATCTCCACGACCCTCTCCCTGCCGCTCTCGGACTTGAGGGTGAGCTCGGCGGGCTTCTCGGGCCCGAAGGCGTGGCCGAAAGGCCTTCCCACCAGGTCCCTCAGGGGCGTGTCGAAGAGCACCGCGGCGGAAGGGTTGGCGTAGCGCACGAAGCCGTCGTCGCCCGCCACCACCACGCCGTCCGGCGAGCACTCCAGCACGTGCTCGAACTCGTTGAGCATGCGGCCGCGCTCGTAGGCGAAGCGGACCACGTGCCTGAGGGTCTCGCTGCTGAACTCGCCCTTGGAAAGGAAGTCCTGCGCCCCCTGGGCGATGGCCTGGCGTCCCAGGTCATCGTCCCTCAGGCCCGTCAGGACCACGATGGTCATGCCGCGACCCCGGGCCTTGACCTCCCGAAGGGTGTCGAGGCCGCGGCTGTCCGGCAGGTTGAGGTCCAGGAGCACCACGTCGAATTCCTTCTCCCTGAGCAGGGCCAGGCCAGCTGCAAGGGTCTCCCCCCGCTCGAGCGAGAAGGAGAACGCGGTCTTCGATGCGGAGCGCAGGAAAGCTTCCATCATGAGCCCGCACTCGGGCTCGTCTTCGATCAAGAGGATGCGGATCGGTGTCTGGTTCATAAGCCGTTCCCGGGACCCGGCCGCGGGCTCGAGGCCCTGACTCGGGAGGGTGCGGCGGAATCCCTTCACCCATAGTGTTGCGCGGGGAAAGGGCAGACGCCAGGGCTGGTTTGTCAGCGGCGTCAGCGTGGACGGAAGCGGCGGCTAGGCCGGGTTGCCGGCTTCCTCGGCCGCGTGGGCCGCCTGCGGGTGTTCCTTGAGCTCGGTCATGCCCGGGCCGAAGGGCTTGACCAGGAGGATCAAGGCCGGAAGGAGGACCTGCGAGGAGGTGCAGGCCACCATCATGGCGACCCCGGTGAGGATGCCGAAGAGCACGGTCGGGATGAACTTGGAGAGGGCGAGGATCGAGAAGCCGATGGTGATGGCCAGCGAGGTGTAGAGCATGGCGTTGCCGATGGTCAGGTGGCAGGCGTACATGGCCCGATGGTAGTTGCGGTCCTTGGCCACCTCCTCCTGGAAGCGGTAGACGTAGTGGATGGCGTCGTCCACGCCGATGCCCACGGAGATGGACACGATGGTGATGGTCATGACGTCCAGGGGCAGGCCCGCCAAGCCCATGACCCCGAGGATGGCCAGGCACGCCAGGAACTGCGGCATGAGGGCCACGACCGAGATCTTGAAGGAGCGGAACAGGATGAGGAACATGGCAAAGAGCGCGGCCAGGGTGCCTGCGATGGCCTTGATCTGGGAGGCGTAGAGGCTCTGGAGCATGTTGTTGTAGAGGAGCATGAGCCCGCTCACGCGGAACTGGTCCTCGCGCAGGCCCAGCTTCTCCACGAGGTCCTTGCGGATGCGCTTGACGAACTCGCCGCGCCGCAGCGTGGGCATGGAGTCCTTGACCCGCAGGGCCACGCGCGCCTCGTTGGACTCGACGTTGACGTAGGGGGTGATGAGGAGCTCGCGGAACTTGCCCGTCATGGTGTTGAAGAGGAGCGCCAGGCTGAAGTCGTCGAAGGTCTTGCCCTCGTTGAGGCTCTTGGCGGTCTTGTGCAGGGTGGCCAGGGAGAGGACCTTGCCGGTCTCAGGCAGGCTTGCGGCATAGTCATGCACCTTCTCGATGGTGGCGATGCGCTCGGCCGTGTACCAGTACCTGGGATCGTCCTTGCCCTCGCCCTCGAACTCCTCGAACCCGGAGAACTCGTCGCTGCCGGCGGGGGCCGCGGCGGCCTGAGCCGGAGCAGCCGTCTTCTCCCTCTCCAGCTTGAGGATGATGTCCAGCGGCGTGGTCCCGCCCAGCTCCTCGTCGATGAACTTCATGCCCTGGTAGATGGGCGTGGACTTCTTGAAGTAGTTGATGAAGCTGTTCTCGACCTGGAGCTTGGCGATGCCCACCGTGGTCAGGACCGCGACCACGAGCGACCCGGCGTAGACCCAGGTCTTATGGTGGTCCACTACGCGCGCGAAGTTGAACTCGGCCGGAGCCCCCCACTCGAACTCCTCCTGCGCCTGAGGCTTGGGCAGGAGCGCCATGGCCGAGGGCAGGAGCCAGAACACGAGGACCATGGAGACCACCAAGCCCACGCTCATCATCCAGCCGAACTGGGTCACGGGAAGGATGTCGCAGAGGATCAGGGAATTGAAGCCCGCGATGGTGGTCAAGTTGCAGTACATGCACGGCACGATGGTGTGCCTTGCGGACTCGAGCACGAGCTCGCGATTGGAGGCCTTCGGCTTGCGCTGCAGGAGCTCCCGGTAATGGGAGACGATGTGGATGGCCAAAGACATGGTCAGGATGATCTGCAAGGACACGAAATTCGAGGAGACGACCGTGACCTCCCAGCGGATGAGGCCGATGCCGCCCATCATGACGAGCACGGAGAGCAGGCAGGTCAGCATGGGCAGGAAGACCCAGCGCGGCGACCGATAGATCCACCACAGGGTCAGGACCACGAAGCCCAGCATCCCCAGGCCGAAGACGATGATGTCGCTGCGCACGTAGCGCATGATGTCCTCGACGATCATGGGGATGCCGCCCAGGAAGAGCTGGGCCTCGCCCTGGTAGCGGGCGATGATGCCGCGGATGGCGGTCACGTCCTCATGCCTGCGGACCGCGCTGTCGTCCTTGTACTGCCGGTAGCTCACCTCGAGCTCGTCGAGCTCCGTCTCCTCCTCTGTCGTGAGGTCCGTCTTGTAGCGCTTCTCGCGCAGGACCAGGCGGCGGGCGGCCCTGGCCTGGGCGGCCTTGTCGACCTGGAAGTTCACGATGACGGCAGAGGTCTTCATGGCCTCGCCCACCAGGAGGTTGCGGTAGATGGGACTGTTGCGGAACTCCTCGACCGCGTAGTCCATGCGGGCCTTGGGGTCCTCGAGGGTCTTGATGTTCTCCTTGAGCTCCTTCAAGGTGCCCGGGGGGTTCCACAGCAGGGGCACGTCGAGGATGGAGACGACCGAGGAGACCCGCCCGAGCTTCTTGAGGTCGGCCCGCAGGCGCTTGAGCCGGTCGAGAGCGACCTGGCTGAAGAGGCCCTCGGGCGGGGTATAGGTGATGATGGCGTAGTCCCCGCTCTCGTAGCGGGAGCTCATCTGCCGGTAGTAGCGCAGGTCCTCGTCGTGCTCGAGGACCAGGGTGTCGCCCGAGGCGTCGAGACGGAAGTCCTTGATGTGGTAGAGGAAGAACCCGCTCAGCAGGGCCAGGGCCAGGAGCGAGAGAGCGGGCCGGGCCAGGAGGAGCCGGTCGTAATGGACCCAGGACCGGTCATAGGCCCGCATGAACCAGGCCTTCATCCCTTCCCTCCGGGAACCGCCGGCCGGGGTCTCGCTCATCTCTTCAGGGACCCGCTCAGGGCTTGCCGGCCTTCGCGTCCTTCTTGGTCGCGGCCTTGAGGTCGCCCGGGGTCTCGAGGGTCTTCTGCTTCATCTTGGCCAGCAGGCCCGGGACCGTGCCCTTCTGCAGGAACTGGTCGTACTGGGCGCCGTAGGAGCGGATGAGGCTGATGCCCTCGATCTCCACGTCGTAGATCTTCCAGCCGGCCTTGGCCTTATAGAGCTTGTAGAGCAGGCCGTAGCGCTGGCCCTTGGAGTTGATGCGGGTCATCATCTGGTACTTGCCCTTCTGCTCGGCCTGCACGGGCTCCTCGAAGTCCACGGTCTCGTCCGTGAAGAGGTCGATCTTCTCGTAGTAGGAGTCCTTGATCGTGGCCACGAAGAGGCTCGTGAACTCCTTCTGCTGGCCGGCGTCGAGCTTGCCCCAATGGCCGCGGCCCAGGGTGAGCTTGCCCATGAGCGGCAGGTCGAACGCGGGGTCCACCAGGTCGAGGACCTTCTTCTTGCGCGCGTCCTTGGCGAGTCCCTTGTCCTGGAGCACGTCGAGCACGGAGCTCACCGTCTTCTCGACCACGGCGCGGACCTCCTTGGCGTCGGCGGTGGCGGCCGAGGCGGGGACGGCGCTCGAGAGCATCCAGGCGGCGGCGATGGCGGTCAGCATGGCTTCACTCCTTCACGCGCTTGGCGCGATTCTGCAGATGGGCGTCCCGGATGAAGGTGTAGGGGTCCAGGGCGTCCTTCTTGATCTTCTCGTACTCCCCGACATGGAGGGAGATGTAGTTGAAATGGCCGCCCGCGGTGACGCCGAGGTTGGTCTTCCAGTCCACGAGGCCGTAGACCGGGTTGAGCGGGGTGAGGAAGGAGTTGCCCACCAGGCCCACGCCGTCGCGCAGGTTGGTCTGGCCCAGGATGGGGAGCACGACCGGGAAGCCCGTGCCCATGCCCCACTTGCCGAAGGCCTGGCCGAGGTCCTCGTCCACGAGCCTGAGCCCGAACCAGGCCTCGGCCGGGTCGAAGAGCCCGCCCAGCCCCAGGGTGGAGTTGATGAGGAAGCGGCCGAGCTCCGTGCCCATGCCCTTGACCTTGCCCTGCATGCCCGCGCCTACGAAGCGCACCGGGAAGGCGAGGTTGGTGAAGCCCCGGGCGATGGCCACGCGGCCGGGCTCGGGGAGGAGGATGCCGTAGCCGATGGCCAGGGGCTTGGCCACCCACAGGTAGAACTTGTCGTTGAAGTGGTACATGGCGCGGTTGTAGCCGCTCAAGGGGTCGAAGACCTTCTTGGCCTCCCCGGAGGCGGGCTTGCCGAACTCGGACTCGAAGTCCTCGAACCCGGCGTCAGAGCCGGTCTCGGCGCCCATGGGCACCGCGGGCGTGGACATCACCGGCTGGGCCGACGCCTTGGATTTCTTGGCCGTCTCCGCCGCGGCCGCTCCGGACGCGGCAAAGGCCGCGGCCAACGCCGCCAGCAACGCGAAGCGGCAGGCAAGTCTGATCGTCATGAACCTACCCCCAACCCTTTTAGGATATGTGGACTTCCGAATAGTGTTTTTTAGCACTTGACCCGGCGAAAATCAAGGACGAATGATATCAATAAAAAAGGCCCTCGCCCAGGGTCCGGCATGGGCCCTGTTTTGACCGGAGAGGGTTTTCTCTCTATAATACTCCCTCCATGAAGAAGAAGACCGCAGTCCCAGAGTCCAAGACCTCGAAGCCCTCCGCTGCCGCGGGGCTGCCCGCGCGCGACGGCGCCTCCGCGCTTGACGCCAGCGTGCCGCCTCAATCCCAACGGGCACGCGGCCTTTCCGCGGTCGAGATGGGCGCCCGCCAGCGGGAGATCTCCGTCTCGGAGTTCTTCACCAAGAACAGGCATCTCCTCGGCTTCGACAACCCCAGGAAGGCGCTGCTGACCTGCGTCAAGGAGGCCGTGGACAACGCCTTCGACGCCTGCGAGGAGGCCGGCATCCTGCCCGAGGTGGTGGTCAAGCTCGAGCCCGTGCAGACCGCAGACGCCCCCGTGTCCCCCGCCCAGGCCACGCGCTTCCGGGTCACGGTCGTGGACTACGGCCCGGGCATCGTGCGCGACCAGATCCCGCGCATCTTCGCCAAGCTCCTCTACGGCTCCAAGTTCCACCGCCTGCGCATGAGCCGCGGCCAGCAGGGCATCGGCATCTCGGCCGCGGGCATGTACGGCCAGCTCACCACGGGCAAGCCCGTGCAGATCATCTCCCGCACCGGAGAGAAGAACCCCGCCCACTACTTCGAGGTGCAGATCAACACCAAGACCAACGAGCCCCGCATCCTCGAGAAGAAGCAGATCGAGTGGGAGAACCACCGCGGCACCCAGGTCACCATCGAGCTCGAGGGCAAGTGGCAGAAGGGCCGCGCCTCCGTCGACGAGTACCTCGAGGAGGCGGCCATCGCCAACCCGCATTGCCAGATCACCTACGTCACGCCCGAGGGCGAGACCAAGGTCTACCAGCGCACCATCCGGGAGCTGCCCCCCCTGCCCAAGGAGATCAAGCCTCACCCCTACGGCATCGAGCTCGGGCTCCTGCTCAAGATGCTCCACGACACCAAGAGCCACTGGCTCTCCGGGTTCCTCTGCTCGGACTTCAGCAGGGTCTCGCCCAAGGTGGCCGAGGAGATCTGCAAGACCGCGGGCCTCCAGCCCCACGCCAAGCCCCGGAACATCATGGGAGAGGAGGCCGAGAAGCTCTTCAAGGCCATCCAGGCGACCAAGATCATGGCGCCTCCGACCAACTGCATCTCGCCCATCGGCGAGAAGGCCATCCTGACCGGCCTCTACAAGCAGATCAAGGCGGACTTCTACACGGCCGTGACCCGTCCGCCCGCGGTCTACCGCGGCAACCCCTTCATCATCGAGGCGGGCCTTGCCTTCGGCAAGGGGCCGGGAGAGGTCGCGGCCAAGCGCACCGGCCCGGTGGCCGAGGGCGAGCACAAGGAGGATGACTCCGAGCTGGCGCGCGTCCTGCGCTTCGCCAACCGGGTCCCCCTCCTCTATCAGCAGTCGGCCTGCGCCACCTACCAGGCCGTGCTGGAGACCTCCTGGCGCAACTACGGGATCTCCCAGTCGCGCGGGGCCCTGCCGGCCGGGCCCATGATCATCTTCGTGCACATGGCCTCCGTCTGGGTTCCCTTCACCAGCGAGTCCAAGGAAGCCATCGCGGACTACGACGAGATCCGGCGCGAGATCAAGCTGGCCATGCAGGAGTGCGGCAGGAGGCTCGGGGTCTTCCTCAAGAGGAAGGAGCACGCCAAGCACGAGTTCCACCGCAGGAACATCTTCGAGCTCTACATCGAGGAGGTGGCCGAGGCCTGCAAGCGCTTGAAAGGGGGGCGCTTCGCGGTCGAGAGGCTCAAGACCCAGCTCATGAAGATCGCCATGAAGCGCACGGGAGGCGAGAAGACCGACGAGCTCCTGGGCAAGAAGGGAGGGCCCGAGGGCCTGCCGGACTCGATCATCGTCACGGCCGAGGGCGTGGAGGGCGCGGTGCCGGAGCTCCCGGTGGAAGGCGCCCCCGAGCTTGCGGCCTTGGCCCCGCCGCCGGCCGGGGTCCCGGCCGAGCCGGCCCCGGCTCCCAAGCCGGTCCAGCCCAGCCTTCCGCTCGAGCCCATGCCCAAGGCCGCTCCGGCGGCCAAGCGGGCCAAGGCCCGGCCGGCCAAGACGGCCAAGACCGCCAAGGCGGGCAAGGCCAAGAAATCCAAGGCCGGGAGATAAACGGGAGAGACCATGGCACACACCACAACCAGCGTCGAGAAGAAGCTCGTGGGCTTGGCCGACCTCGTGGTCCGGGCCGCGGAGCGCGGCCGGGACCCGTCCATCGAGATCCCGGTGCGCTCCCTCTCCAACGTCAAGTTCAACGAGAAGAGGCGCATCATCGAGATGGGCTCCAACACCCAGGAGCGCACCTTCTTCAACGTGGGCATGGCCAAGAAGTTCATGCAGACCATCCTCGTGGCCGACGCCCTCTCGGAGCTGCAGCGCGCGGACCTGACGACCAGCTTGAGGGAGATCTACTACCGCGCCAAGCACACCATCGGCGACTCCCACGAGAACACCTTCGACAACCAGAACGAGTCCGACCCCCTCATCGAGGACCTCGAGGTCGCGCTCACGGCCCTGCGCGAGGAGTTCCACGTGCGCGCGGAGAACGCGGGCACCGTGATCGGGCCGCTGACCGTGGTCGACGACGGCGACTCGGTGGACTGCTCCAAGCTCGGCAAAGGCGGCTACTCCGTGCCCTCGATCGTCGAGCCCGAGTACGTCCGGATCAAGCGCTGCACCGCGGACTTCGTGCTCCTCGTCGAGAAGGGCACCCAGTGGAACCGCCTGGCCGAGGACAAGTTCTGGAAGAAGTACAACTGCGTGCTCCTGACCGGCAACGGCCAGCCCCCGCGCGGGGTCCGGCGCCTGGCCCGGCGGCTGCACGACGAGCGCAGGATCCCGGTCTACGTGCTCGTGGACAACGACCCCTGGGGCTACTACATCTACTCCGTGATCAAGCAGGGTTCCATCAACCTCGCCTTCGAGAGCCAGCGCATGGCCATCCCGGACGCCAAGTTCATCGGCCTCTCCAGCCTCGACCCGGAGCGCTACGGCCTGCCCAGGAACGTGGGCATCAAGCTCAACGACAAGGACATCGACCGCGCCAAGGAGCTCCTCAACTACCCCTGGTTCCAGAAGAAGGAGTGGCAGAAGGAGATCCGCCACATGCTCTCCCTGGAGCTCAAGTTCGAGCTCGACGCCCTGGCCAACAAGGACTTCCAGTTCCTCACCAAGAAGTACCTGCCCAAGAAGCTCCAGGACAAGGACTGGCTCGTCTGACCCCATTGTTGTGTATGTCCAGACCTGACCCCATTTTGATATAAGGACACGTATGACGACACCAGAACGGCCGGACCTTCCCCTCGAAGAAGCCCTGACGGAAGAGGAGGTCGAGCTCATCGACGAGCCCGAGGAGGGCGGCCAGACCGCCCACAAGACCCCGGAAGAGGTGGAGCTGCACTGGTACAAGAACGTCTACCAGGGCGACAACATGCCCCAGCTCACCTTGCGGGCCGTGGTCATGGGCTCGTTCCTGGGCGGGTTCATGTCTCTCTCGAACCTCTACGTGGGCTTGAAGACGGGCTGGGGCCTGGGCGTGGCCATCACCTCGTGCATCCTCTCCTTCGCGATCTACAAGACGCTCATCACCCTTTTCCCGAAGTGGTTCTCCTCCGAGATGTCCATCCTCGAGAACAACTGCATGCAGTCCACCGCCTCCTCGGCCGGCTACTCCACGGGCGGCACCATGTGCTCGGCCATCGCGGCCTTCCTCCTGGTGACCGGGGCCCACATGCCCTGGCCGACCCTGGTGGCCTGGACCTTCTTCCTGGCCTCCCTGGGCGTGTTCATGGCCATCCCCATGAAGCGGCAGATGATCAACATCGAGGGCCTCAAGTTCCCCTCCGGCATCGCGGCCGCCACGACCCTCAAGAGCCTGCACTCCAAGGGCGGCGACGCCGTGGTCAAGGCGCGCGCCCTGGGCTGGGGCGGGCTCCTCGGCGCCCTGGTCGCGTGGTTCCGCGACGCGGGCATCCCCAAGGCCCTGGCCCTGCCGGGCATGCTCAACTTCCCGGGCTCGATCTCGGGCTTCCCCCTGGCCAAGTGGACGATCTCCTTCGAGATGAGCTCCATCATGATCGCGGCCGGCGCCATCATGGGCTGGAAGGTGGCCTGGTCCATGCTCCTGGGCGCCCTCCTCAACTACGGCGTCCTCGCGCCCTGGGTGGCGGGGATGCCCCCCGTGGCGGGCACGCACGCCATCGACACCGCCAAGCTCGGCTACCGCGCCATCATGGGCTGGGCGACCTGGGGCGGGGCCGCGCTCATGGTCACCTCCGGGATGCTCACCTTCGCGCTCCAGTGGAAGACGGTCCTGCGCGCCTTCTCGGGCATCACGGACATCTTCATCAAGCGCGAGGACAAGCCCGGCGACCCCTTGGCCCACATCGAGGTCCCCGGCTCCTGGTTCCTGACCGGGACCGTGCTCTCGGGCCTGGGCTGCATGGCCGTGCTCTACTTCGCCTTCGGCACCACGATCGTCATGGGCGCGGTGGCCGTGATCCTGACCTTCTTCCTCTCCCTGGTCGCGGCGCGCGCCACCGGCGAGTCCGACATCACCCCGGTCGGCGCCATGGGCAAGATCACCCAGCTCACCTTCGGGGTGCTGGCCCCCTCCAACATCACCACGAATCTCATGACCGCGAGCGTGACCGCCGGGGCCGCGGGGTCCACCGCGGACCTGCTCACGGACTTAAAAAGCGGCTACCTGCTGGGCGCCAACCCCAGGAAGCAGTTCATCGCCCAGTACCTGGGGATCTTCATGGGCGTCATCGTGGTGGTCCCGGCCTTCTACCTCCTCGTGCCCACCCCCGAAGTCCTGGGCACGGACAAGTGGCCCGCGCCCTCGGCCCAGGTGTGGGCGGCCGTGGCCAAGCTCCTGGCCAACGGGATCAACTCCCTGCACCCGGCGGCCCGCATGGGCCTGCTCGCGGGCGGGCTGGTGGGCATCATCATCCCCCTCATCGACCTGGCGGCGCCCAAGGAGTACCGCAAGTACGTGCCCTCGGCCATGGGCCTGGGCCTGTCCATGGTCATCCCGTTCTTCAACTCGCTCTCCATGTTCATCGGAGCGGGAGTCGCGCTCTGGCTGGAGAAATACAGGCCCGAGACCGCCGAGACCTACATCATCCCGGTGAGCTCGGGCATCATCGCGGGCGAGTCCATCCTGGGCATCGCCATCGCGCTGCTCATGGCGGGCGGCATCCTGGGAGGCTGACATGACCACGCAGACGAAGACGCTCAAGGGGACGAAGACCGAGAGAAGCCTCATGGCCGCGTTCGCGGGCGAGTCGCAGGCCCGCAACCGCTACACCTTTTTCGCGGGCCGGGCGCGCAAGGACGGCTTCATGCAGATCGCCTGGGCCTTCGAGGAGACCGCGGACCAAGAGAAGGAGCACGCCAAGCGCTTCTTCATGCTCCTCGAGGGCGGGGAGTGCCGCGTCGACGGCGTCTTCCCGGCCGGGGTCGTGGGGACCACGGCAGAGAACCTCAGGGCGGCGGCCGAAGGCGAGGCCCACGAGTGGGGCAGGCTCTATCCCGAGTTCGCGAAGACCGCGCGCGAGGAGGGCTTCGAGGCCCCGGCCCGGCTCTTCGAGTTCATCTCGGTCGCGGAGAAGCAGCACGAGCGCCGCTTCCGCGGCCTCCTCAAGAGCGTGACCGAGGGCTCGGTCTTCAAGAAGAAGGCCAAGACGACCTGGCGCTGCCGCAACTGCGGCTACACGCACGTGGGCGAGTCCGCGCCGGAGAACTGCCCGGCCTGCGCCCACCCCCAGGCCTACTTCGAAGTCCTCGCGGAGAACTGGTAGAGCCATGCGCTGCCCCGCCTGCCAGGTCGAGTACCCTCCGGAGACCGCCGAGTGCCCCAAGTGCGGTGTCATGCTGGCCAAGTGGCACAGCGGCAAGCCCATCTCGACCCCCAGGCTCGACACCGGCGGCCGCTCGAGCCCCGTCATCCTCTACGGCGGGCTCATCGTCATCGCCGCGGCCGGCTTCTACTACTGGAAGACCCGCTCGGCAGCCCCGGCCGAGACGGTCCAGGTCCAGCCCGCCGCCGCCCCCTCGGCCCCTGCCGAGGCGCCGGCGGCCGACGCCTGGCGCTTCGAAGGGACCGTGTTCAACCTGCGCACGACAGCACCCGTGTCCGCCGCCCAGGTGGACCTCAGGGCGGGCGGCACGGCCTTCCGCGCGGTCACGGACGCGGGGGGGAACTTCCGTCTCGACGTCCCGGCCCTCCAGACGGGCGGCTACGCGGCCTCCGTCATCCACCCCGACTACCGGCCGGGGTACATCGAGGGAGAGCCCGACGTGGTCACCGAGGAGTTCCGCCTCAGGATGGATTGCGCCGGAGACGGCGAGGCGGAGACCCTCCAGGGCAGGGCAGGGGCGAGCACCGACACGGATTTCATGATCTGCCCCAAGAAGCGCTGACCCGGGACGCTCCGGTCAGCGGGCCTTGAAAAGTAATATCATGGGCCCATGAGCCCCTCCCGCTCCGTCGGCCTCAGCCTCCTCGTCCCGCTCGCCCTCCTGGCCGCGGCCTGCTCCAAGCCGGCCGCCCCCGGCCCGGAGGCCGCGGCCGCAGGCGGCAAGCTCAAGGCCGGTTTCGTCTACGTGGGCCCGGTCGGGGACTACGGCTGGTCCAACGCCCACGACCAGGGACGCCGCGCGGTCGAGGCCAAGTTCCCGTGGCTCAAGTCCGTCATCGTCGAGTCCGTGCCCGAGGCCGACTCGGCCCGCATCATCGACCGCCTCGTCAACGAGTCCAAGTGCGACATCGTCTTCACCACGAGCTTCGGCTACATGGACGCGACCGTGGCCGCGGGCCGAAAGCACCCGAACACCAAGTTCATGCACTGCTCCGGCTTCAAGCGGGAGCCCAACGTGGGCACCTACTTCGCCGAGCTCTACCAGATGTACTATCTCAACGGCCTCATGGCGGGCGCCCTGACGAAGTCCGGCAAGACCGGCTACGTGGCCGCCCACCCCATCCCCGAGGTCGTGCGCCACGTCAACGCCTTCGCCCTGGGCGTGGCCGAGGCCAACCCCAAGGCCACGGTGTCGGTGAAGTGGCTCTACAGCTGGTACGACCCGGCCAAGGCCAAGGAGGCCGCCGAGTCCCTCATCAGCGAGGGCTGCGACAGCCTGGCCTTCACCGAGGACTCCCCGGCCGTCATCCAGGCCGCGGAAGAGGCCATGAAGAAGGGCCGCCAGGTCACGGCCTTCAGCCACTACAGCCCCATGCAGAAGTTCGGGGAGAACGCGACCGTGTCCGGCCAGCTCGTGGACTGGGGCATCATGTACGAGGCCATCCTCAAGGCGGTCCACGACGGGACCTGGGACAACCGGGACTGGTTCTGGCTCAGCCGCGAGAAGGCGGCCATCCTGGGCGGAGCCTTCGGCCAGCCCGTCAATCCGAGGTTCGAGGCCCCGCTCAAGGCCGCGGTCCTCTCCTCACCCGGGCTCGGGAAGGTCAGCGCCTACGATCTGGTCATGAAGCGCCTGGCCCAGATGAGCGACGCGAAGGTCTCCTTCGAGCCCTTCACCGGGCCCATCCGCGACCAGAAGGGCGAGGTGCGGGTGCCCCCGGGCAGGCGGATGACCCCTGCCGAGCTGCTGTCCTTCGACTGGTTCGTGGACAACGTGCGGGGCGCCATCCCCAAGACCTGACGCGCGGTCAGAGCTGGACGACCAGGGCGCCGGCCACGGCGAGCGCGACCGCCGCGACCCTGCGCCTCGTCAGGGGCTCCCCGAGGACCGCGGCGCCGAGCAGGAAGATGAACACCGTGGAGAGCTGGGTGAGGATGGCGACGTTCCCGGCCAGGGTGTACTTGAAGCCCACGAACCAGAACAGGGTGGCCAGGAAGGGCCCCAGGAGGCTTCCGAGCAGGAGCGGCCGCAGGGACTTGAGCCGCCGGATGCGGACGACCTCGTGGAAGTCCCGGCGCAGGAGGGACCAGACGCCGTACATGAGCGCGGCCGCGGTGAAGCGGAAACCCACCACCCACAGCACGTTGTGGGTCCTGAAGATGTCCCGGATCATGAGGGCCGCCACGACCATCACGACCGTGGAGAGCAGGGCGAGCACGGAGCCCTCCACGATCTTCTCCCGGGCCAGGGAGAGCCCTTCGGTCCTCTCCGAGCCGATGAACAGGGCGGAGACGACCAGGCCGCCGCCCAGGAGGGTCGTCCCGGGGACGGTCTCGCCGAAGAGGAGGTAGGCCACGACGATGGTCAGGGGCGCGTAGAAGCAGTCCACGATGGCCACCAGGCCCGCGCCCAGGCGCTTGAGCGCCATGATGAAGAGGACGTCTCCCACCGTGATCCCGAAGAACGCGCTGGCCAGGAGCAGGGCCCAGTCGCGGCCGGAGAGCGCCGGCACCCACGGCCAGGAGGCGTCCACGAGCCGCGAGGCTCCGAGGGCCAGGAGGAAGAAGAGCGCGGCCGCGATGGTCTTGAACACGGTCAGATGGAAGGAACGGATCTCGTCCCCCGCGACGCGGAAGGCGATGACCGCCACGGACCAGCACACCGCGCAAAGGAAAGCGGAGAGCTCTCCCAGGTGGGGGATGTTCATGAAGGGGTCATATGATAACATAGGCCCCTTATGGCCCGCATCGAGTCCCTCGAGCTCCGGGACATCCGCAAGGAGTTCGACGGCGCCGCGGCCAACGACGGCATCAGCCTGACGGTCCGCAGCGGCGAGGTCCTGGCCCTGCTCGGCGAGAACGGGGCGGGCAAGACCACCCTGATGAACATCCTCTACGGGCTCTACGCCCCGGACGCGGGGGAGATACTAGTCAACGGCGCGCGCGTCCGCATCGCGGGGCCGGCGGACGCCATCCGCATGGGCATCGGCATGGTCCACCAGCACTTCATGCTGGTCGGGCGCCACACCGTGGCCGAGAACGCCGCTCTGGGCCTGCGGGGCGTGCCGTTCCTGAGGCCCGGCGCCTGGGTCGCGGGCCGCATCCGGGAGTTCTCGAAGCGCTACGGCATGGCCGTCCGGCCCGAGGCCCCGGTCTGGCAGCTCTCGGCCGGAGAGCGCCAGAAGGTCGAGATCCTCAAGGCCCTGCTCAAAGGCGCCGAGCTCCTCATCCTCGACGAGCCCACATCGGTCCTGACGGATTCCGAGGCTTCGGAGCTCTTCGCCGCCGTCCGCCGGATGACGGCCGAGGGCAAGTCCGTCGTCTTCATCTCCCACAAGCTCACGGAGGTGCTGGCCGTGAGCACCCGGATCGCGGTCCTGCGCAAGGGGAGGCTCGCGGGCACGGTCCCGGCCGCGGGGGCCGGCCGCGCGGAGCTCGCGCGCCTCATGACCGGAGGCGACGTGATCTCGGCCGCGGCCCGGGGCCCGCGGATCGCGGAAGACGCCGGCGCTCCGGCCCTCGCGGTGGAGGGCCTCACCGTCCTGGGGGACCTCGGCCCGGCCGCGGTCTCGGGCTTGAGCTTCACCCTGGCGCGCGGGGAGATCCTCGGCGTGGCCGGGGTCTCGGGCAACGGTCAGCGCGAGCTGGGCGAGGCCCTGGCCGGCCTGCGCCCGGCCGAGGCCGGCTCCCTGGTGGTGGCCGGGGTCGACGCCTCGGGGCGCTCTCCGAGGGCCCTCAGGGACCTCGGGATGCGGCACATCCCCGAGGAGCGCCTCCGCCTGGGCGTGGTGGGCTCCATGAGCGTGGCCGACAACGCCGTGCTCTCCTGCCACCGCGACCCCAGGTTCGCAAAAGGCCCCTTCCTGGACCGGGCGGCGATCCGGGCCCACGCGCAGGGGATCGTGGACGCCTACGGCATCATGACCCCGTCGGCGGACGCCAGGGCCGGCGCCCTCTCCGGAGGCAACATCCAGAAGCTCATCCTCGGCCGGGAGACCGAAGGGACCCCGGCCGTCATCGTCGCCTCCCATCCGACCTGCGGTCTCGACATCGGCGCGGCCGAGTTCGTCCGCTCCCGGCTCTGCGCCAAGGCCGCCCAAGGAAGCGCCGTGCTCCTCATCTCCGAGGACCTCGACGAGGTCCTCAGGCTCTCGGACCGCGTGGCCGTGATGTTCGAGGGCCGCTTCGCCGCGGTCCTGCCCAACTCGGGCCTGGACCGCGGCCGGGTCATGCTGCTCATGGCGGGCGGCGGGGAGGCGGGCCGTGATTGAATTCGCGCCGAGGCCCGAGCCCTCGGCCGCAGACCGGGCCCTCGTCACCCTGGGCGCGCTCTGCTCCGGCCTCGCGCTGGCGGCCCTGGCCTTCCTCCTCATGGGCGCGCATCCCGGCCGCGCCATGGCCGCCGTCTTCTCCGGCTCTTTCATGAGCGCCTACGGCCTGGGCGAGACCGCGACCAAGGCCATCCCCCTGATCCTCTCCGGCATCGGCCTCTCGCTGGCGTTCCGGGGAAGGCTATGGAACATCGGCGCCGAGGGCCAGCTCCTCGCCGGAGCGACGGCCGCGACCGGCCTCGCCCTGGCGCTCCAGGACTCCCTCCCCGCCCCCCTCGCGGTCCCCCTCCTTTTCGCCGCGGGCGCGGCCGGGGGCGCGGCCCTGGCCGCGCTGGCGGGCTGGCTCAAGACGCGCTTTCGCGTCAACGAGGTCGTCTCGACCCTCATGCTCAACTACATCTGCGCCGAGCTCGTGCAGCACCTCGTGTACGGCCCGTGGAAGGGCCCCTCCCAATCGGGCTTCCCTTATACCGACAACTTCGCCGCCCCGCTCGTCCTGCCGGTCCTGGGCGCCACCCGCATCCACTGGCCCACCCTGGTCCTGGCCCTGGCCTCCGCGGCCGCGGCCTGGGTCCTGGTCCACCGCACGAGGTTCGGCTTCGAGCTCCGGGCCATGGGCGGCAACCCTGACGCGGCGGCGTGCGCGGGCATGAACGCCTCCAGGACGACGCTCCTCGTCATGGCCGCGAGCGGCGGACTGGCCGGCCTGGCCGGAGTCGGCGAGGTCGCGGGCATCCACCGCCACCTCACCTATCCCTGGGCCGTGTCGTCTGGCTACGGCTACGCGGCCATCATCGTGGCGTGGGTCGCAGGACTCGACCCCCTGCTCGCGGTCCCGGCCGGCCTCTTCCTGGGAGGGATCATGGTGGGAGGAGACGCCATCCAGATCTCCATGGGACTGCCGGCCGCGGCCATCAGCCTCTTCAACGGCCTGCTCCTGCTCTGCCTCATGGCCGGCGAGTTCTTCCTGCGCTACCGGCCGCGCCGGCGGGCGCGGACGTCGGACCTTTCGCCCGTCCCCGGAGGCGCCGGGAAGCCGGAGGGGAAGACGGCATGATCTCCGGGCTCATCACGGACACCCTCTCCCGGACCCTCGGAGCGGCCACGCCGCTCCTGCTCGGCACCCTGGGCGAGATATACGCCGAGCGCTCGGGCGTGCTCAACCTCGGGGTCGAGGGCATGATGGCCGCGGGAGCCGTGGCCGGGTTCGGCACGGCCATGTCCACGGGCTCGCCCTGGGCCGGCCTGGCCGCGGCCGCGGCAGCCGGAGCGGCCCTGGCCCTGATCCACGCCTTCCTCTCGGTCACGCTCAAGGCCAACCAGATCGTCTCGGGGATCGCGCTCACCATGCTGGGCCTGGGCCTGAGCGGGGTCTGGGGCAAGCCCTTCGTGGGCGCCCCGCTCTCGGCCCGCTTCTCTCCGGTGGCGGTCCCCCTGCTCTCGGACCTGCCCGTGCTCGGCGAGGCCCTCTTCAGGCGCGACCCGGTCTTCTACCTCGCCCTCGCCCTGGCCGGCGGGCTGGCCTTCGTCCTGCACCGCACCCGGTGGGGCATGGTCCTGCGCACGGTCGGGGAGAACCCTCAGGCCGCGGACAGCGCGGGCATCTCCGTGTCCGGGACGCGCTACGCGTGCGTCACGCTCGGTGGGGCCCTGGCCGGCCTGGCCGGAGGCTACCTCTCGCTGGTCTACGTCCCGTCGTGGATCGAGGGCATGACCGCGGGCCGCGGCTGGATCATCATCGGTCTGACCATCTTCGCGGGTTGGGAACCGTGGAAGGCGGTCCTGGGCGCGCTCCTCTTCGGCGGCATCGACGTGACGCAGTATCTGTTCCAGGACGCGGTATCCCCGAACTTCCTCAAGGCCCTGCCCTACGCCGCGACCCTGCTGGTCCTCATGGCCTCGGCCCGCCGCTCGGCCGGCTCCGCGGCCGCACCCGCGGCCCTGGCCGCTCCCTACAGGCCGGGCGAGAGGTAGGCCCGGCCCTGGAGAGCGCGCGCTCCGGCCTCTGAGAGGCGCCCGGCCTTGCGCTCGAGCCTGGAGTGGATGGACCGCACCAGGAGCAGGCACAGGACCGCGGCCGCGCCCCCTGCGGCGCTCGCGGCGGCGCCCACCCAGGCCGCGCTCGAAGACGAGTAGTCCCCCCTGGATTCGGACATGCGCCAGGAGACCTGGCCGAGGAACCCGTTGAGGAGCCAGACGCCCCACCAGGCCCGGACCAGGGCCGGGACCGCGCCGGATCTCCAGGTCTCGGCATCGGCCTCGGGAGCGCTCGCCATGTAGACCTCGCGAAGCGCCCGGTAGGGCTTGTAGAGGTTCATGACCGGCACGAAGAACCAGCCCGCGGTCCAGCCGGGAGTGAACGTCATGCCGGAGGCTCCGAGCGCGCGGCAATTGGCGTTGGCGCGGTACGCCCAGGCGCAGAAGACCGCGGCCGTGGCGGCCAGGGCCAGGACGCTGGCCGCGCCCGAGGCGAAGTACGCGACGGCCAGGAGGACCTCTCCCGAGCCGGGCTCGGCTGCGGCCAGGCCGAAGCCGGGGAAGAAGGCCAGCTCGACGAAGGACAGGAGCGCGCCGGAGGCGTCGAGGACGGCGCCGAGGCAGAGCAGCAGGGAGAGCCAGAAGGTGAGTCCGGAGGCGGGCCGGTAGGGCCCGGGAACCGCGGCCTGGGGAGCGTCCGTCGCCATGCCGGGACAAACTAGCAAATAGGACCCTGCCGCGCCACCGCTTCGGCGGACGGTTTGGTATAATCGGGCCAGCAGATGACGCGCACCCTTCGCAGGAAAGCCCGCCGGCGCGAGATCGGGGTCGGCGACTTCAGGTTCGGGCCCAAGGAGAAGCGATACCTCAGCCAGGTCATCGCCTCCAACCGCATCTCCTACGGCCCCTTCAGCCGGAGGTTCGAGGACTCCTTCGCCAAGGCTCACTCCTGCAGCCACGCCGTGTTCTGCAACTCAGGGACCAGCGCCCTGCACATCGCCTTGGCCGCGCTCAAGGAGTCGCGCGGGTGGTCCGACGACGACGAGGTCCTCGTCCCCTCCGTGACCTTCGTGGCCACGGCGAACATCGTCCACCACAACCGCATGCTCCCGGTCTTCGTGGACGTGGACCCCAGGACCTACACCCTGGACCCGGCCCTCATCGAGGCCAAGCTCACGCGCAGGACCCGGGCCATCATCCCGGTGCACCTCATGGGCCTGCCCGCGGACATGGACCCCATCCTCGCCATCGCCAAGGCCAAGGGCCTGGAGATCATCGAGGACGCCTGCGAGGCGCCCTTCGCCTCCTACCGGGGACGCAAGGTCGGCTCCCTGGGCGCGATCGGCTGCTTCTCCACCTACGTGGCCCACTTCATCGTGACCGGGGTGGGCGGCCTGGCCACGACCAATGACCCGGACCTCGCGGTGCGGCTGCGCAGCCTCATGAACCACGGCCGCGACTCCATCTACCTTTCCATCGACGACGACGACGCCTCCTCGGGCCGCGAGCTCCACGAGATCGTGGCCAAGCGCTTCCGCTTCGTGTCCATGGGCCACAGCTTCCGCTGCACCGAGTTCGAGGCGGCGGTGGGCCTGGCCCAGCTCGAGCAGACCCGACCCATCCTCGAAGCGAGGCGGAGGAACGCGCGCCAGCTCTCCGAGGGCCTCGCGGACCTCCAGGACGTGCTCCAGCTCCCGTACCAGCCCACGGACCGGGAGCACGTGTACATGCTCTACCCGCTCATCCTGCGCGGCGCGGACAAGCGGCCGCTGGTCAACCACCTCGAGGACCGGGGCATCGAGACCCGCGACATCATGCCCCTCATCAACCAGCCGGTCTACCGCAGGCTCCACGGCGATCTCGAGCCCTCCTACCCGGTGGCCCGCTGGATGAACCGCTGCGGCTTCTACCTGGGGTGCCACCAGTACCTGACGGCCCCGGACATGGCCTATGTCGTCGAGCAGATCCGGGGATTCTTCGGGCGGGGAAGGAGGTAGGATGTCTTTCTGGAAGGACAAGGCCGTGCTTGTGACGGGCGGGGCCGGGTTCGCGGGCAGCCACGTAGTCGAGGAGCTCCTCCGCCGCGACCCCTCGGTGCGCGTGACCGTGGCCGATGACCTCTCCTCCGGCCGAAGGGAGAACCTGCGCTCCGTCTACAAGAAGGTCCGCTTCGTCCGCGGCGACCTGCGCGAGCTCGAGAACGCGGTCACGGCCTGCCGGGGCCAAGCCGTCATCCTGCACCTGGCGGCGCGCGTCTGGGGCGTGGACTACAACCAGAAGCACCCGGCCTCCATGTTCCGGGACAACGCCCTCCTCGCGGCCCAGGTCCTCGAGGCGGCCAGGCTCTGCGAGGCCGAGCGCTTCCTCATGACCAGCTCGGTCTGCGTCTATCCCCGCGACGCCTCCATCCCCACCCCCGAGGCCGAGGGCTTCCTGGGGACCCCGGAGCCCACCAACGAGGGCTACGGCTGGGCCAAGCGCATGGGCGAGTTCATGTCGCGGGCCTATCACCGCGAGCACGGGCTCAAGGTCGCCGTGGTGCGGCCCGCCAACGCCTACGGCCCCAGGGACCACTTCGAGTCCGAGCACAGCCACGTCATCAGCGCCCTCATCCGCCGGGCCGTGCGCGGAGACGACCCGCTCAAGGTCTGGGGCGACGGCAGCCAGACCCGCTCGTTCCTGTACGTCGAGGATTTCGCCCGCGGCCTCGTGGACGCCTGCGAGCGCCACGCCGAGTGCGATCCGCTCAACCTCGGGACCACGGAGGAGGTCACGGTCCGCGCCCTGGCCGAGACCGTGCTCCGGCTCTCGGGGTCCAAGGCGAGGCTCGAGTTCGACCCCGGACAGCCCAGCGGCCAGCCCCGCCGCGCCTGCGACTCCTCCAGGGCCGAAGAGGTCCTCGGGTTCGCCCCGAGGGTCTCCCTGGAGGAGGGGCTCAGGAAGACGATCGAGTGGTACAGACCCAGGGCGAAGAAGGCCTCCGCCGCTTGAAACGCGCGCTCGTCATCCTCACCTACAACGAGATCGAGGCCCTGCCCAAGGTCTTCGACCGCATCCCGCGCGGCAGCGGGCACGAGGTCTTCGCGGTCGACGGCGGCTCCGCGGACGGGACCCGGCAGTTCCTCGAGGCCCGCAAGGTGCGGGTCTTCGTGCAGGAGCGGCGCGGCCGCGGGGAGGCCTTCCGCCTCGCCATGGCGAGCACCGACGCGGACCTGGTCGTCTTCTTCAGCCCGGACGGCAACGAGGACCCGGCGGACATCCCCAAGCTCTTCGAGCTCCTCGAGGCCGGGGCGGACATGGCCGTGGCCTCGCGCATGATGGAGGGCGCCTTCAACGAGGAAGACGTCTCCTGGTGGAGACCCCGGAAGTGGGTCAACCTCGCCTTCGGCCTGGCCGCCAACCTCGCCTTCAACCGCGGACCCTTCGTGACCGACACCATCAACGGCTTCCGCGGGGTGCGCCGGGCGGCCTTCTCGCGCATCGCCCCGGACGCCGTGGGGTTCGTCATCGAATACCAGATGACGATGCGCGCCATGAGGGCGGGCCTCGACATCGTGGAGCTCCCCACCCGCGAGGGGCCGCGCCTGGGCGGGCAGAGCACCGCCTCCTCCATCCCGACCGGGCTCGTCTTCCTCAAGACCCTGTGGCGCGAGTTGGCATCTGGCGCCGCCACGCGGAAATTAGGTTGAATTGGCCTGTTGATGGCCTCTGACTGCCCTTCCTGCGGAGCCCCGGTCTCGTTCAAGTCCTCGGTGACCCTGCTGGCCGTCTGCCCCTACTGCCGCAGCCTGCTCCTGCGCAAGGACCTCGACATCGAGAACCTCGGGAAGGCCGCGGCCCTCATGCCGGACGGCTCGCCGATGCAGCTGGGCGCGGAGGGCAAGTACAAGGGCTCGCCCTTCGCGGTCATCGGCCGCATCCAGCTCCGCTATCCCGACGGGTTCTGGAACGAGTGGCACCTCAATTTCATCGACGGGACCTACGGCTGGCTCGGGGAGGCCCAGGGCCTCTACGCCCTGAGCTTCCTGGACAAGACCGCCTCGGGCCTGCCCGCCTTCGCCTCCCTGGTGGTCGGAGCCGAGGTGCTCCTCGGCTCGGAGTCCTTCCTGGTCCGCGACCGGCGCGAGGCCGAGTACGTCTCCGGCGAGGGGGAGCTCCCCTTCCGGGTGCCGTTCGGCGAGAAAGCCGCCTTCGCGGACCTCTCGGGGCCCGGGACGCGCTTCGCCGCCATCGACTACAGCGAGACGCCTCCCCTGCTCTTCACGGGAGAGTACGTGCCGTTCGACAAGCTCGAGCTCACGGGGCTCAAGAAGGTGGAGGGATGGTAGACAATGCCGTCTCCTTCAACTGCACGAACTGCGCAGCCCCCCTGGAGATCCGCGCCCAGGGCGCGTCCCAGGTCGTGGCCTGCGGCCACTGCGGCAGCGTCCTCGACGCCCAGGACCCCAGGCACCAGATCCTCTCGCGCTACCAGTCCAAGTTCACGCGCAAGCCCACGCTCCCCATCGGCAGGCGCGGGACCATCAAGGGCGAGACCTTCGAGATCGTGGGCTACCTGGAGCGCCAGACCCGCTACTACGGCATCACCTACGATTGGGCGGAGTACCTCCTCTGGAACCCGTACAAGGGCTTCCGCTGGCTCGTCGAGGCCGACGGGCACTGGACGTTCCTCACCACCCTCCCCAATCCGCCCAAGGAACGGCGGTGAACTGCCCGAAGTGCCACGGCCCGCTCCAGTTCGTCCGCCTGCCGGACTCGGTGGACATCGAGGCCTGCCCCTTCTGCAACGGCGTGTTCTACGACCTCTCCGAGCTCACGGTGGACCTCAAGATTGAGAACCTCATGGCCAGCCGCTACGTGTGCCCCAAGTGCGGAGGGGCCATGAAGGCGGGGACCGTGTTCGCGGGCAAGCTCACGCTCGAGCACTGCGGCCAGTGCCAGGGCATCTGGCTCGACCCGGGCGAGATCCAGACCCTGCGCAAGCTCTCGGGCAAGGACAAGATCGCGGGGACCCGCGGGACCCACGACGTGGAGGCCCCGCCCCCGCCCAACCCCGCGCCTGCCCCGGCCGTCCCTGCCGCCGCCCCCGGCCTGGCGGCCGGACTCCCGGCCGCGCCCCAGAGGCGGGTGGACCCCGCCGTGGCGGAGCTCGGCAGGAAGCTCGTCGGAGACACGGTCCCGCGGAAGACCTCGCCCAACGCCGTCGAGCCCCCGGACTGCGGCAACTGGACCAACCCGGACATCCTGCGCAACCCCGTCGTGCACCACGACGGCAGGGAATTCCGGCACTTCCAGACCTCCAAGCCCGTGGTCTCCTACGTCCTGGGCGAGTTCAACTGGCGGGTCAAGGCCGGGGACCTCGCGGTCGCGCGGGACTTCATCTGCCCGCCCTACATCATCTCCGAGGACAAGACCGAGGAGGACACGACCTGGTCTTTGGGGGAGTACATCGAGCCCCAGGAGATCTGGCAGGGCTTCAAGATGGAGGGCGCTCCCCCGCCGGCCCGGGGCACGGCTCCGGCCCAGCCCAACCCCGGCGAGGAGACCTACGCCTCCATGTCCAAGGTCTTCTGGCCCCTGGCCGCCGCCTGCCTCTGCGTCTTCATGCTGGCCGCCGTGTTCAGCCAGCACCGGAAGATCCAGGATTACAGCTTCCGCTACGACGTCACGGACACGGAGAAGTCCCGCGTCACCCTCCCCTTCGACATCACGGGCCGGACCTCCAACGTGCGGGTCAAGATCAACACGGACCTCGACAACAGATGGGCCTTCTTCTCCATGGCCCTCATCAACGCGGACACGGACGAGGCCCTGGATTTCGGCCGGGAGGTCGGCTACTACCACGGGGTCGACGGCGGAGAATCCTGGTCCGAGGGCAGCCGCCAGGACACCGTCTACCTCCCCTCGGTCAAGGCCGGGAGCTACTACCTGCGCGTCGAGCCCGAGACGGACGCCTCGGGCCTGTCCTACACCGTGCAGCTCACGCGCGACGTGGCCCGGGTGAGCTACCTCTTCTACGCCTGGCTCGCCCTGGCCCTGCCCTTCGGCTGGGTCTGGTTCTGGCGCCGCAGCTTCGAGGTCGGCCGCTGGCAGGAGAGCGACCACCCGATGGTCGAGGAAGACGACGATGACGACGACTGAACATGAAATATAGGATCTTCGGTGGAGCGGTCGCGGCTTTCCTGGCCTACGCCCTATGGACGGGCTGGACCTTCACGGACGTCGACGAGGTCAAGAGCGTGCCCAAGAGCGTCAGGGAGAACCCCGGCTCCTACCGCGACCACTACCGGACGCACATCCGCCGCACCACCTGGGGAAAATAACGGAGACACTATGAGAGACCTGCTCAATCCCGCGCACTTCGCCGCAGCCGTCCTCTACTCGGTCCTGGGGATGCTCATCTTCATCGGAGGCTTCGTCATCGTCGACAAGCTCACCCCCTACAACCTCTGGGAGGAGATCGTCGTCAAGCAGAACCGTGCCCTGGCCACGGTGGTCGGCGCCGTGTCCATCGGCATGTGCCTGATCATCGCGGCCTCGCTGCTTGGTTAGCCCCGCCGGCGAACCGCTTCAAGCACGGTCCGTGATGCGGCCGGGGCCGCCGGCCGTTCCTTTTCCATGAAGCTCGCCCTGTTCATCTCCGTCTTCGTCATCGCCACCTGCGGGCTCGTCTACGAGCTCATCGCGGGCACCCTGGCGAGCTACCTGCTGGGCGATACCGTCCTGCAGTTCTCGACCGTCATCGGCGCCTATCTCTTCGCCATGGGGGTCGGCTCCTACCTTTCGCGCTACATCGGCAAAGGGCTCGTGGCCCGGTTCGTCCAGGTCGAGGCCCTCGTGGGCCTGGTCGGCGGCTCTTCCGCGACCCTGCTCTCGGTGGCCTTCGTCGAGGCCGCCGCCGGGTTCCGCGTGGCCCTCTACGGGCTCGTGTTCGTGGTCGGCACCCTGGTGGGGCTCGAGATCCCGCTTATCATCCAGATCCTCAAGGACCGTCTCTCCCTCAAGGACCTCGTGGCCCAGGTTCTGGCCCTGGACTACATCGGCGCCCTGGCAGCGTCGCTCCTCTTCCCCCTGGTGTTCATGCCCAAGCTCGGGCTGCTCCGGACCTCCTTCCTCATCGGCCTGGCCAACGCCCTGGTGGCCCTATGGGCCCTGCGCATCTTCAAGGAGGAGCTGCCCCGGAGCGGGTGGCTCAAGACCCAGTGCCTGGCCGTGATCGGGGTCCTGCTGCTGGGCTTCGCCGGCGCCTCGCGCGTCGGAGCCTGGGCGGACGCGAACCTCTACGCCGACGACGTCATCCTGGCCCGCTCGACCCCGTACCAGAAGATCGTGGTCACCAGGAGCAGGCACGACGTGCGCCTCTTCCTCAACGGGCACCTCCAGTTCAGCTCCCTCGACGAGCACCGCTACCACGAGAGCCTCGTCCACCCGGGCCTCTCCGCGGTGCGCTCCCCGCGCGAGGTCCTCATCCTGGGAGGCGGCGACGGCCTGGCCGCCCGGGAGGTCCTCCGCCACCCGGCGGTCGAGCGCGTGACCCTGGTGGACCTCGACGCGGAAGTGACCCGGCTCTTCGCCTCCAACCCCGCCCTGGCCGGCTTGAACGAAGGGAGCCTACGCTCTGCCAAGCTCAAGGTGGTCAATGCCGACGCCTTCACCTGGCTCGACCAGGACCCCTCCTTCTTCGACTTCGTGGTCGTGGACTTCCCGGACCCGAGCAACCACGCGGTGGGCAAGCTCTACACCACCGCCTTCTACAGCCTGCTCAAGCGGCACCTGCGGCCCGGAGGCATGGTCGCGGTGCAGGCCACCTCGCCTCTCTTCGCCCGCAGGTCCTTCTGGTGCATCGAGGCCACCATGGGAGCCGGCGGCCTCCACCCCGTGCCCTACCACGTCTACGTGCCCTCGTTCGGAGAATGGGGGTTCGTGCTCGGCACCATGGGCCGCTACCAGCTCCCGGAAACCCTGCCCGCGGGCCTCAAGTTCCTCACCCCCGAGCTCCTGCCCTCCCTCTTCGTCTTCTCCAAGGACATGGGGCGGGTCCCCTCGGAGCCCAACCGCCTCAACACCCAGACCCTGGTCCATCTCTACGACGAGGAATGGGAAAAGATCAATTTCTGACCCGCCGCGATCTCCTGAACCTGGCCTCCCTCCTGGGGGGCGGGGCGCTTCTCTCCGGGTGCGGTCTCAGGTTCCGGTCTTCTCCCATCACGGGCGCGGTCCTCGGGCAGGCCCACAAACTGGGCCACCGCCTCATGCAAGGAGGCTTCCCCGAGCCCAGCCGGACCATCAAGACAGCCGTGGCCGTGGTGGGCGGAGGCATGGCCGGCCTCTCAGCGGGCTGGAAGCTCCAGCGCTCCGGGCTCAAGGACTTCCTCGTCCTCGAGCTCGAGAACTCCTTCGGCGGCAACGCGCGCTCGGGCCGGAACGCTGTCTCCGCCTATCCCTGGGCCGCGCACTACATCCCTTTCCCCAGGCCGGAGTCCGCGGCCGTGCACGAGCTCCTCAGGGACCTGGGCGTAGAGCTCGGCCGCGACCCTTCAGGCAAGCCCGTCTACGACGAGAGGGCCGTGTGCTTCGCCCCGCAGGAACGCCTCTTCATCCACGGCCGGTGGCAGGAGGGCATCTTCCCCAAGCTCGGAGCCGGCCCCGAGGACGTGCGCCAGTTCGCGGCCTTCGAGGCCAGGATGGCGGCCTACCGCGTCATGAAGGACCAGGACGGCAGGCGCGCCTTCGCCCTGCCCATGGCCCTGAGCTCGCGGCGTCCGGACCTCCTCGGCCTCGACGCGCGCTCCATGGCCTCCTGGCTCAAGGCCCAGGGCTTCACGTCCGAGCGCCTGCGCTGGTACTGCGACTACGCTTGCCGCGACGACTTCGGCACCACGCTGGAGGACGCCTCGGCCTGGGCAGGCATCCACTACTTCGCCAGCCGCGGAGCGGGCGACGAGGACCAGGTCCTCACCTGGCCCGCGGGCAACGGCTTCGTGACCGACAGGCTGACCCGCATCCTCGACGACAGGCTCCTCGGCCCGGCCCTGGTCTTCGACGTGTCCGAAGGCCCCTCGGGCGTGACCGTGGACGCCTTCGACCCGCGGGCCAAGGAGAGCGTGCGCGTGGTCGCCAAGGCCGCCCTGGTCTGCGTCCCCGTGTTCCTGGCCCGCCGCATCGTCGCTTCCCTGAGGCGCGCAGACCCCGCCTGGGCCAGGGGCTGCTCCTATGCGCCGTGGATGGTGGCCAACCTCACGGTCGAAGATCCCCCGCAGGGCAAGGGCTTCCCCACGGCCTGGGACAACGTCATCTTCAAGGGCTCGGGGCTCGGCTACGTGGTGGCCGGCCACCAGCGCCTGGAGCGGCGCAGGGACGCGGAGGTCTGGACCTACTACCACCCCATGCCCTCGGCCGAGTCCCTGCCGGCCAGGCGCACGGCCTTGAGCCGCTCCTGGTCGGATTGGCGCGACCTCATCCTGCAGGACCTCTCCATCGCCCACCCGGGCATCAGGGACCGCGTCCGGAACATCGACATCATGGTCTACGGCCACGCCATGGTCAAGCCCAAGGTGGGCACGGTCTGGGGCAAGGACAGGCTGGAGTCCCTCAAGCCCCTGGGCCCCAGGGTCTTCCTCGGGCACTCGGACCTGAGCGGCTTCTCCCTCATCGAGGAAGCCCAGTACCACGGGGTGAGGGCGGCACAGTCCGCCATGACCCTGCTGGGCCATCCTTTCCGGCCCAGCGTCTAGGAGTCGGTCCGGGCTACCTGGAGAGCAGGCCCAGGAGCAGGCTGTAGCGGCCCTGCGCATCGGCCGGAACGTGCTTGGCCATGGAGAGCACCGGCTTGCCCGCGGCCGCGAGCCGGCGGTCCTCAGGGGACATCCCTTCCCGGATCCCGGAGAGTTCGGCGAACGCAGCCGCCATGCCGCCGGCCAGGCTCGCCAGCCTGCGATCCCTGTGCTTGGCCGCGGCAGCGAGGAAGGCCTGGCGGCCGGGGTGCGGCTTGCCTGCGAGGATCTCCTCCGGAGACCACGCCTCGACCACGCCCAGGAGCACGTGGCCGGCGTAGACCGGCCTCAGGGTCGGAGAGTCGAGGTAGCGCAGGAGGCCGGGGAGGTCCTTGGGCGATGAGGCGAGCCTGCCGATCTCAACCGTCTCCTCGGGCTTCATCATGAAGTTCTGGAGGTCCTTGGCCAGCATGCCCGTGACCTTGGCGACCTCCATCTTCCGGATCACGCAATCGAGTCCCGCGTCCTTGTCGATGGCCGCTTCCTGCAGCCGCCTGATCAGGGCGTAGCCGTCGATGATGATCGCAGCCCCCATGGCGCGCGACACGCCGGACCAATCCTTCATAAGGAGCATGCCCAGGGCCGTCGCCTTCCTGGCCTCGGCCTCGGCATCCCCCAGCCTGCCTTCCTTAAGAAGCGCTCCCGCCCGCTCCAGGTACGGGTCGCCGAGCCTGGCCAGGATCACGGCCGTGACCCCCATGCTCCCGAGCTCGGCGTAGGTCTTGGGCACGATGACCCCGCCTGTCAGGCCGTTGTCTCCAAAGCGCAGGGCTTCCTCGAGCTTGGGAGCAGCGGCGTCCAGGGCAGTCCGGGGCAGCTTGTAGCTCTTGGTGGCCAGCCCTTCGACCAGGGCCGGGCCGCCGGCCTCCAGGGCCGCCTTGGCCGCCTCGGCCAGGGCAGGAGCGGCGTCGCCCTCCTCGAGGTCCGGCAGGACGTTGTCCACGTTGACCGGGTAGGCGTAGGGGACCGGCGCGTGAGCCCGGATCTCAGCCTCCACCTGGAGCTTCTGCTCGTCGCTGAGCTCGCAGCCCTGCTTGGGGCTGTCCGAGCCTCCGATGTGCGAGGCCTTGCGCAGGACCACGACGAGAGCGATCGTGAGCACCGCCACGCCGAAGAAGATGAGCGGCACCTTGGAGGACTTGGCCGGGCCGGCCCGCTCGGGGATGGCCATGGACCTCGCGATGCGGAAGGCGTCGTCGATCTCGTCGAGGACCACCCCGTCCTTGAGGAGCTGCCGCTTGATCTCCTCGTCCGGGAACCGCCCCAGCATGCTGCGCACGTAGTCGATGACTTCCGGTCTCGCCATGAGACGCTATCCTAGCAAACTTGCTCAGGTTTCGTCGGGCCGGGACAGCGGTCGGACCGGCAGGCGCCGGGCCAGGGGAGCCAGCACGCACTTGGAGAGGAGGACTCCATAGAACAGAGCCGTCAAGGCCAAGGCCAGGCGCCTTGGGACCTGGAGCAGCTCCTCCACGCCCGAGAGCACGAGGATCGTGCCCAACAGGGTCGCCACGACGCCCGCGGACACCGCGGCGTCCGCCGCAGCCTCGAGCACGCTCCTGGTCCGGCCGGCCTCAGCCTCCGACATCTGCCCGTGGCAGAGCCCCAGCCACATGGCCCTGAGGATGTCCCTGAAGGGATGGGATATCCACACGATCAGGAAGTTGATGCCGACCACGAGCACGATAGCCTCGACATTGATGAAGGGCCTCAAGCCCAGCATGCCTTCCTGCGCCACCAGCACCAGGACGAGGAATACCAGCATCCCGGTCCACGCCAGCATCACCCGCGCCATGGCTCTCATCTCATCCTCCTAAAGCCCGCAGTTGTTGGCGACCAGCTCGAGGAGCTTCTGGTAGCGCTTGAGGGAGTCGAACTCGTCCCGCGTGAGGCCCGGCACGTAGTCCTCCTGGTGCCAGTAGCGCAGGCGGCTGTAGAAGACCTCCTTGAGCCTGGGGTCCTTGATCTCGGAGCCGGGGTTGCGCTTGAGGGAGGAGACGGAGAAGTCCCGCTCCTTGAGCTTGAGGGCCCAGAACCTGGCCTTCACGTCCACAAGGTCGCGCTCGTAGCCGTTGAGCTCCTCGTGGGCGCTGGGGCAGTCCGACATCTCGACCCGGCGGCCGTCCCTGGAGCTCCAGGAGACGTTCACGACCTGGGCGCCCTCGAGGGAAGGTATCGGAGGCACCGGCATGTCCCAGGCCGCGTTGTCATCGAACGCGGACCAGTCCTTCTCCATCCTGCCGGAGGTGGCGGCGATGACCCGGCCGGTCTTGGTGTCGATCATCCGGGCATTGACCTCCACGCGGCCGTCCTTGAGCTCGAGCACGGTGCCGGCGATGACCGCGTCGATGCCCATCTCGCGGCCCAGCGCCACGGCCGCGCCCGGGGTCATGGTCTTCTGCGAGCCGGTCCGCTCCTCGAAAGCCCGGTCCAGGACGTCGCGCTCGACGACGTTCACGGAACCCGCGGCCAGCAGCTTCTGGGCGATGCGAGCGGAGACCACGGCTCCTGAGAGGGAGTCCCTTCCGGTCACCCCGGAGAAGGCGACCACGGCCGCGCTCCTCTTGGCGAACTTCGCGGCTGCCCTGGAGATCTCGCCAGCCATCCTGTGGCTGTCATCGGTGGGTCCTGCGACCGCTGTTGCGGCGATGGTCAGACAAAGGACCGCGCTCCAGGCCGTGGCATTCTTCAAGTCGAAGCCTCCGCCTCGGAGTTTTCGGCAGCCCGGCCAGCTTGGGGGTCTCCCCCTTTAGCCCCGCGGCTTTGCGACCCCGGGTTTCCCCGGTCCCATTTCTGGGAGGTCCGCTTTTCGGACCGTGTGCCCGTTCGCTGCTCTGGGTACTAGTAGCCTAACAGAACTCCGTTGTGCGGTAAATGCACGAAATGGTGATTCCGCGTAACAGGTCTGTTACGGATCGTTCAGGCTTTGGGAGGCTGAGGGATTATGTAGACGTAGCCGAAGTTCTTGACGTTCACGATCCTGCCGGCCAGGTCTTCGGGGAGAGCCTTGCGCAAGCGGTTGAGCATGACGTCCAGGGCCCGGGACAGGCCCGGGTCCTCGCTCCCCTCCACGAGGCGGAAGAGGTCGGCGCGGCTGACCGGCGTGGGACCGCGCTCCACGAGCACGTGCAGGAGCACGAACATCTTCGGCGAGAGGGTCGCGACGCGGCTGCCCTTCCAGAAGACCTCGCGGTCGTAAGAACGAAGCGAGAGGTCGTCGCGCACCAGCAGGCCTTCCTCTTTATCCAGCCTCCGGGCCACGGCCTCGAGCGTGGCCAGGAGCTCATGGGGCTGGCCGGTCTTGCCCACGAAGTAGTCCGCTCCGCTCTGCAGGCCCAGCACGCGCTCGCTCTTGTGCGCGGTCAGCAGGATGACCGGGATGCGGCAGAGGTCCGGCATGGCGCGCAGCTTCGCGCAGACCTCGAGCCCGCTCTGGTCCGGGAGCACGAGGTCGAGCACGATGCAGTCCGGGTGGACCTGCACGGCCATCTCCAGGGCCTTGGCCCCGGTCATGGCGTACTCGACGTTCTTGATCCCGGCGATCTCGAACCAGACCTTGATGAGCTCGATCCAGGAGGGCTCGTCATCCACCACGAGGATGCGGCGTCCGGTCACGCTACGGCCTCCCCATCATCAGGTGGATCATCTCTTCGCTCCCGGACCCGCCGTACATCCGGACCTGCTGGATGAGGCGCCAGACCGACCAGCAGAGGTACACGCCGTAGGCCGCGATCAGCCCGGAGGCGATCCACTTGCCGTTGGTCGTGAGCTTGGGGCTGCGAAGGGCGAACGGAAGGGCGAACGGGCCGAGGAGGAAGAGCGTCATGACCGCGATGCCCCACTCGGTGTAATACCATGGGAGGCACGCTCCCTGCCCGGTCCCGCAATGGCGGCAGTAGCGGTCGGAATCCTCGATGGCGGCCTTGCAACTCCAGCAAGCCGTGTTCAGGAGCGGTAAGCCTCGACTTGGAGCTCTTCGTCCTCCATCTGGAGGTGGACCGTCATGCTGCGCGAGCACACCGGGCAATCCTCGGAGAGGGTCTGCCCCTCCTCGTCCACGGAGACGTGCATCTCGAAGACCTCGCCGCAGTAGGGACACTCGATCGAGGCCGTCTGCTCCGTGCGGGTCTTCTCGGGCTTGGTGACCTCGGTGATCACGGACTCGAGCTTGGCGTTGAGCGCCCGGTCCTCGGCCTGCAGCTTCTGGTTCGCGCGGTCATCGGGCGTCCTGGCCGCGGGCTTCTTGGCTTTCGTCGTCTTCTTGGATGTCTTCCTTTCCGCCTTGCCTTTCGCCACGGGACTGGGCCTCCGTTCGGTGTTTGACGCCTTCGTCCGTCATTCTACTACAGAAGATGGGTCGATTCAATCCGCCAGCCGCCACAACCCGGCCCGCAGAGCAGCGCCTCGCGCCGCATCCACCTCCCGGACCTCGACTCTGCGGTCGATGGCTTCCAGGGCCTTCGAGCCCCCGACCTCGCCGCCCGGCCGGTACTGCCCCATGACGTTGACGTACATGTCCTTGGAGAGCCCGGCCAGCCAGCCCATGACGCGGGCCGCGTCCTCCGCCATGCCCGGCATGACCAGGTGCCGGACCAGGACCCCGCGCCGGGCGACGCCGTCCCCTCCGACCTGGAGCACGCCGACCTGACGGAGCATCTCGATGACCGCGCGCCTGGCCGTGGAGGGATAGTCCGGCGCTCCGAGGTAGCGGCCGGCCAGCCGCTCGTCCCATATCTTGAAATCCGGCATGTAGATGTCCACGAGCCCGTCGAGGACCGCGAGCGTCTCGAGGCTGTCGTAGCCTCCGGTGTTATAGACGAGCGGGATGCAGAAGCCCCGCTCGATGGCGATGGGCAGGGCCTCCACGATCTGGGCGGCGACGTGCGAGGGGCTCACGAGATTGACGTTGTGGCAGCCCATCTTCTGCAGGCGCACCATCACCCCTGCCAGCTCCGAGGCCGACACCGCGTCCCCGCGGTCCGACCTGCTGATGTCGGAGTTCTGGCAGAAGCCGCAACGCAGGTTGCACCCGGTGAAGAAGATGGTGCCCGAGCCCTTCGTTCCCCTCAGCACGGCCTCCTCCCCGTGGTGCGGGCCGGAGCTCGAGATCATGGCTGACCGTCCGATCCGGCACTGCCCCGGCCTGCCTGCCGCCCGGTCGGAATTCGGGCAGCAGCGAGGGCACATGCTGCACGGAGGCCCCAGGAGCGCCAAAGCCTCCTCCACCTTGCCCTTGAGCAAGCCCTTCCTCGCCGTCTCCAAATAAGCCGGTATATCCATGCTGGGGTCAGACTTTGACTTATTTGACTTATTTCCCTTAGGAAATAAGTCAAATAAGTCAAAGTCTGACCCCATCTATGTACCAGTTTCTGATACAATTCGCCACCATGGCTGAGCAGCAGGGGCTTTCGTGGCAGCGCACCGCAGCGGCTGCAGCAGCCATCTCCGTGGCAGCGACCTTCCTGGTGGGAAGCTACGAGTTCGTGCGCAGCGTCTCCACCTCCCTGTTCATCTCAGCGTACGGGTCGAGCAAACTGCCCTATGCCATGACCGCGGTGCCCTTTGCCATGGCACTGCTGGTCTACGGGTACGGCTGGCTCCTCTCCCGCGTGGGCGCCATGCGCGCCCTGGTCGTCTCCTCCCTGAGCTCGGGCGTGGTCTTCCTCTTCTGCTACGCCGCGCTCAAGCAGGAGGGACATTGGGCCGCCGCGTTCCTCTATGTCTTCCGCCAAGTCTACATCGTGCTCATCGTGGAGCAGTACTGGTCGCTCATCAATAGCTTCCTCAAGCCCGAGCAGGCGAGGCTCTACAACGGCCCCATCATCGGCGGAGCGTCCATAGGCCCGGTGCTCGCCGGCTGGCTCATCCACCGCAAGGCCGTGGCCTTGGGCTCGGAACAGATCATCCTGCTCGCGGTGCTGGCCCTCCTGCCCGCGACCCTGCTCGCCTATCTGGCCTACCGCATCGCGGGAGAGCCCAAGCCCTCCACGGAAGAGGCGGGAGGCAAGCAAGGCCACCTGCACCTCTCCCTGCTGGGTCAGAACCGCGGCCTGGCACTCCTGGCCGGCGTGGTGTGCCTGGCCCAGGTGGTCTCGACCGCTGCTGACCTGAGGTTCAGCCAGCTCCTCGAGGCCACGATCCCGCTCAAGGATGAGAGGACCGCGTTCCTGGGCGGGTTCTGGTCCACCACGAACCTCGCCTCCTCCTGCCTGCAGTTCCTGGTGACGCCGCTCCTCCTGAGCATCCTGCCGGCCCGGTGGATCTTCCTCGGGATCCCGGCCATCCACATCGGGTCCGCGGTCCTGCTCCTGGCCAGGCCCTCGCTCCAGTCAGCGGCCCTGTCCCTGCTCCTCTTCAAGAGCGTGGACTACTCGCTGTTCCGCGCCACCAAGGAGCTCATCTACATCCCGCTCTCGTTCGACGCGCGCTACAGGGCCAAGCAGGTCATCGATACCTTCACCTATCGCGCGTCCATGGGCCTGACATCGGCCGCTCTCTCCGTGGCCACGCTCGTGGCCGGGGCCATCCCAGGGAGCCTCTACCCCATGGCAGCCATGGCGGCTGCCGCGGCCTGGGCAGGGCTGACCCTGCCTCTCACCGCCCCGAAGGAGCCCAGGGATGGCGTCTGACGCCAGGGCACGTCTCAGGACTTCCGAGCCAGGACCAGGAGGCGGCTGCACTCGTCTGACAGGGGCTTCCCCTGCCACCCCCCGAGGAACTTGAGCGGCCTCAAACCCGCGCCGAGGAGGGTCCGCTTCAGGACCTTGCGGTCCATGAGCCACAGGCCGAAGGAGCGCTCGACGAGCCTGGCGCCGGGCCGCAGCCTGATCCAGCGGGTCAGGATCCGCCTGCCTTTGACGGAGAGCTCGCGCTCCTCCAGAAGGTAGACACCCCGGTCCTGGAGCGCCCAGGAACGGGAAGAGAAATGCTTCCGGATCCAGTCCCCGTTGACGACCTCCATGACGAAGAGGCCGCCGGGCTTCAAGGCTTTGGCCACGCCCCGAAGGGTCTTGATGTTGTCGCTCCACCGGTTGAAGTAGCCGAAGCTCGTGAAGAGGTTGATCACGGCGTCGAACTCGGCTGAGAAACCGGGCTCCCGCATATCTCCGGCCTTGAAGCGGACCTGCAGGCGGGAGCGCCGCGCCTTCAGCCTGGCCTCTTCGAGGTAGGGCCGGCTCCGGTCCAGGCCCGTGACCCGGAAACCCCTCCTGGCGAGGAGCAGGCTATGCCTGCCAGGGCCGCAGCACAGGTCCAGGATGGAGGCGCCCCGGCGGAGCTTGAGAAGCCTCAGCAGGCCGCGGACCTCGGCGGGAGCGGCCGCGACGTGGCTGTGGTCCGCGGGCGTATAGACCGAGGGGTCGAAGAACCCCTTCCTCCACCAGTCCCTGGCCGGGCGTATCGGCAACGCTGCTCCGGGACCTAGACGGCCGCGGTGGGAAGACCCGCGAGCCTGGCGAGCGCGCCCTTCAAGCCCTCGTGCACCGCGGACACGTCCTCTTTCTTCCACTTCTTGGCCTCGGCCCGCAGGAAGGAGGTCTTGTCCACCCGGTTGTCGAAGCGCGCGACCGGGAGGTGGAAGGTCTTGTTGTGGGCTTTCACGGTCACGGTGCCCTTGCGCTCGGCATTGGCCTCGAGCCAGTCCATGTCGTCGCACCCGTAGTCGTTGAGCATGACCTCGATGGGCACGCCGTGGTGGAGGATGGAGCCCGGGTTGTTCGGGTCCGTCCGGTTCTCGTTCTTGCGGCGCGACTCCTCCGGGGTGACCCACACGTAGAGGATGCAGGCCTTGGCCAGGATGTGCTTGGAGAGGATGCCCAGGGAGTACTGGTACCCGAAAGGAGCGGCGAGCGGCATCGTCGAGCCCTGCGGGCCTCCGCGCGCGAACTCGATGACCAGGGTCCTGCCCTTGAGCTCGATCTTCTGGCCGGGCTTGCGCTCGTCCCAGAGCTCTCGCGCCTCATTCTCGATGGACCCGGCGATCGCCTGCCGGGCGTCATGGTCGAGCTCGGCCATGCGCGCCGGAGCGCCCACGACCCTGGAGGCGCGGTCGAGGCGGTCGAAGAAGTGCAGGCTGGCGGACTCGGGCTCCTTGCTGGGCCGGGCCGTCAGGTAGTCGAAGTCCTCGTTGAGCAGCTGGGTCAGGGTGCCCCAATCGAGCGGGTCGCGGAAAGGCCGGTCCGGGGCCGCGAAATAGATGCGGGGCTTGCTCAGGGCGGCGAGTTCATCGTCGATGCGCCGCATCAGGTGCACGTAGGGGAAGTCGTCGAGCTGGACGTCCGGCCCCATGAAGAAGTCCTTCTTCCTCTTCTCCGGCGAGAGGTGCTTCATGTAGCGCCGCACCTCGGATTTCCCTGAAGCGGGCAGAGCGAGCAAGAGAACGATGTCGAGAATCTCGGCGGCCATGGTGGTTCCCCCTGTCCGCCCGGAGGCGCGCGCTCCCGGGCAGGCTTGAAAACGGATTCCTAGGGCCATTATATGCACTTTGGCTCGACGGGCGCAAGGAACCGCCAGTGTCCGGAATTACTATAATAACCCCCTCGGATATTCCATCCCCGCGAGGTTCGCGATATGCGCTCTGAACTCCTTTCCCTGCTCCTGTCCTTTCTCTTTGTCCCGGCTGCGGCGACGGCCGCTGTCTGGCCCGACCTGTCCGTGCCTGCCCCGAGCCAGGGAGGCGGGGAGGCGGATGCCGCGGTCGTCATCGGCATCGAGAAGTATCCCTTCGTGGCCCAGGTCCCTGGCGCGGCCCAGAACGCCGAGGACTGGCACCTCTATCTCACCAAGACACGCGCTATCCCGGTCAGCCAGGTCAAGCTCATCAGGGACAACGAAGCCACGCTCGAGGACCTGCGGGAGGCTGCGTCCTGGGCCGCCTCCGCGGTCCGGCCCGGAGGCACGCTCTGGTTCGTGTTCATCGGCCACGGCGCGCCCCACAAGGACGGCAAGGAGGGCGTGCTCATCGGCGTGGACGCGCAGCAGAGGGCGGACAGCCTCTACAGCAGGAGCCTGCGCCAGTCCGAGCTCATGGACCTGCTCTCCAAGGGCGGGCAGGCCGCCTCGGTGGTGGTCCTCGACGCGTGCTTCAGCGGCAGGACAGCCGAGGGCAAGGAGCTCATCAAGGGCCTCCAGCCCCTCATCGCGCTCGCCTCGCCCCTCCATGGTTGGGACCGCGCCGCGGTCTTCACCGCGGGCAGGTCCGACCAGTTCGCAGGCCCCCTCCCCGGCAGCCAGCGTCCGGCCTTCAGCTATCTCCTCCTCGGCGCCTTGCGCGGCTGGGCCGACCACGACCAGGACGGCTCGGTCACAGCGGCCGAGGCCCTCTCCTTCACGCAGGCCACCCTGCAGTCGGTGCTCAAGGACCGGCGCCAGACCCCGGAGCTCCTGGGCACCCCCGCGGGCCCCTTGGCAGGCCCGGTCCGCGAGCCCGGCCCGGACATCGGCTCCATCGTGCGCCTGGTCAGGCCCAAGGACTCCAGCGAGCTCGCGTTCGGCGAGGTCTCGGCCGTGGCGCTTCCAGCCATCAAGATCGCGGAGGTCCAGGGAGGCTTCAAGGAGGCTGACATCAACGTCGAGCGCATGCTCGAGACCGCGATGCTGACACAGAAGGACCCCGACGCCCTGCCCCTGGAGAAGATGCAGTACTGGTGCGGCCTCTGGGGGACTCCCGAGGGCAACCCCTACCGCGGGCAGGCCGCCTCAGCCTGCAAGGAATGGCACGCGTTCACGGACAAGTATCAGGAGGCGGAGCTCAACCTCCTCGACGACTACTCGACCCTGGCGCGCTATCTCTCGCTCAAGCTCAAGACCGCGGATCAGAAGGCCGCGGCCATCAACGCCTTTTCCACGGCCTATGCTCCGCTCAAGGACCATCCGGCGTTCCTCGCCGCGATCCAAGCCCGGGACTCCATCACCTCAGGGGCAGGCGCACCCCAGCTGCCGGCCATGGACGAGCGCGGCCCCCTGGCGCGGCTCAAGAACCCGGAAATGCCCCCTGAGCTCGTGGAGCAGGCGTTCGGCCCCTGCTCGAACTCCTGGTGCGCGGACCAGGACCGGTGCAAGGCCGGCCAGGGCAGCGGCTGCGAGACCTACGGCAACTACGGCGTGTCGTACTCCGACGATCGCTACGCCCGCAGGACAGCTTTCTACATGCTCGGCTGTCTCCAAGGGACCGAAAGCTCTTGCCGCGCTCTTCGGGGCCACGCTCCCTCGGCGATCACGGACACGAAGAGCATGGGCGTGACCATGACCGCGCTGACCTACGGCTGCTTCTTCCTCATGGACTACGGCTCCTGCGACTATCTCGGCCAGACCTACGGGCAAGCCAAGGGCCTGGTCGGCAGCGACCTGACCTCCATCCAGAGCCAAAGAGTGCTCACTCTTGAGGCAGCCTGCCTGCGCGGACTCGCCAAAGCCTGCCTCCCGGCCGGGAACCTCTTGAGGGACAGGACCAGGTATTCCAGTTCTCCGAACTTCCGGGAGTTCAAGCGGGCGAAGCTCCTCTTTGCCAAGGGCTGCCGCCAGAAGGACGGCGAGTCCTGCGGAGCGCTCACCTCGCTCAAGACCTCGTGGCCCGATCTCGAGGCTTCCTTCGCCAAGGAACTCGCAGAGGTAAAGCGTCTGGCGGAAGCTCAAAAGCTCGCGGCGGACCTCGCTGAGGCCAAGCCGCGGCTGGAAGCGGCCTGCAGCGGGTCAGGGTCCTGCATGGACCTCAAGAAAGCCTGCGCCCGGGACGCCAAGAAATGCGCTCCCTACGCCCAGTGCTTCGCGAGCGGCCTCTGCGGCATGGAGAAGCACTCCGTGTTCGCCTCCTCTTTGCTCGAGAAAGCCTGCGACGCCGCGGACGCTGCGGCCTGCGAGACCCTCGCGCCCCGTTACAAGGCCGGAGAAGGCGTGGCCCAGGACCCTGCCAAGGCCCGGCTCACGCTCACCAAGGCCTGCCAGTTGAAGAGCGCCAAAGCCTGCGACGACCTGGCCACCTACGCGTCCATCGGGCAGGAAGGCGAGCCCCTGGACCGGACGCGCTCCCTCGGGTTGAGGAGGTTGGCCTGCGACCTGGGCAAGGCCGACGCCTGCTCCTCAGCCGCGGGCTGGCTTGCCCAAGGCATCGGGACCAGCGCGGACAAGGACGCGGCCCTCACCCTGGCGCGCAAGGGCTGCAAGCTCGACGTGTCCTTCCTGACCTGCTCGCGAGGCATGGAGCTGGGCGATTCCTGGTCGCGCAGGCAGGTCGCCAAGCTCTGCGACCAGGACCAGGCCCTGGCACAGAAGTGGCCCAAGGAGTGCGAGGCCGCGCGGCAGTGAGTCAGAGCCTTCTTAAGTGCAGGGTATTGGTCCTGCCGCTCCGGCCCAGGGGCGTGCCTGAGAGGATGACCACGTGGCCGCCGGGCCGCGCTCCTGCGAACCTGCGGGCGCAGCGCCCGGCCTCATCGAGCAGGTCGGCGTGCCGGGACAGCTTCGGGATGCGGACCGGAAGCACTCCCCAGTAGAGCGCCATCCTGGCCAAAGTCGCGGTCACCGGGCTCAGGCCCAGGATGGGGGAGCTGGGCCTGGACTTGGACAGATAGAGAGCCGTGCTCCCGGACTCGGTCGCCGCGGCCAGCACGGTCTCTCCCACGCGCTCGCTCACCAGGTTGGCGGCCAGGGCCAGGGCATCGGGGATGCCCCCCCTGGTCTCGCCGCACGGAGCAGGGCTCAAGCGGCCGGAGCGGACCTGCTCGGCCTCGGCCTCCTCGAGCACCCTGGCCATGGCCTGCACGGCCTCGAAGGGATAGCGGCCCACGCTGGTCTCGGCCGAGAGCATGACCGCGTCCGCGTGGTCGCGCACCGCGCACGCGACGTCGGAGACCTCGGCGCGCGTGGGCCTGGGGCTCTGGATCATGGACTCGAACATCTCGGTGGCCACGATGCAGAGCTTGTCCGCGCAGGCCGCGGCCTCGGTCACCCTGGCCTGGGCGGCGGGGATCCTCTCAGCCGGCATCTCCACCCCGAGGTCCCCCCTGGCCACCATGACCCCGTCGCAGGAAGCGAGGACGGCCTGGAGGTTCGCAAGGGCCTCGGGCTTCTCGAGCTTGGCGATGAGCCGGGACTCGGCCAAGCCAGCGCGGTCCATGGCCTTGCGGCAGGCCGCGAGGTCCGAGGCCCGCCGGACGAAGCTCAGCGCGACGTACTCCGGCCTGGACCCTGCCATGGCCTTGAGGTCGGAGAGATCCTTGGGCGTCAGCGCCGGGACCGAGAGCTCCGTGTCCGGCAGGTTGACGCCCTTGCGTCCTCCCAACACCCCGCCCTTCTCCACGCGGGCGAGCACGGTCTTGCCCCGGACCAGCCGGACCACCAGCTCCAGGCGGCCGTCGGCGAGCAGCAAGCGATGACCCTTGCGGACCTCGCGGCTCAAGCCCGGATAGGAGACGCTGATGCAGTGGGGCGTGCTCTCCAGGGAGCCGGGCAGGACCTCGACCATGCAGCCGGGCACGAGCGTCACGCCTCCCTCAGGGGCGCTCCCGGTCCTGATCTTGGGACCGCAGAGGTCGGCCAGAAGAGCCGCGGTCCTGCCTGCCCTGGCTGCGGCGCTCCTGGCCTGGGCCATGGCCCGGCAGTGCTCCTCAGGCTTGCCGTGCGAGAAATTGAAGCGCAGGCAATCCGCCCCCGCCCGGATGAGTCTCTCGAGCTTCACGGGCCCGGCCACCGCCGGTCCCACGGTCGCGACGATCTTCGTCCTCCGCATCCCCCGCATCTGAGCCTTCTGCATGAGGACGATGTTATTACATTTCGGGGCGTCGGTAACAAGGACGTTACCTGGCTTAACCGGACCGTGAATTTACCGCTGCGCGGTTCCCTGTTATGTATTTCAGCATGAGGACCTCCCCCAAGGCCGTGGCCATGCTCGCTGCCGTGCTCGCGTCGCTCCTGCTGGTCGGCTGCACCTCGGTCGGCCGCGTCGGGATCGTGACGCGCGGGTCCGCTGACCCGGGAGCCCTGCTCAAGGGACAGCGGTTCTTCCATGAGGTCGGGCCTGCCGAGGCCCGTGCCTGCCGCTTCCTCGCCCTGGGCATCATCCCGGGAGGCAACGCGGACATCCAGGAAGCGACCGACAAGGCCCTGGACAAGACAGGAGGGGATGCCCTCATCAACGTGACGACCGCCAACAGCCTCTACGCGTTCCTTCCCATCTACAACGTCCTGAGCGTGGGCTGCACCACGGTCAAAGGGACCGCCATCGCCTACGACTAGGTCTCGAAGATCCGCTGGCCGATGAGCCTCTGCAGGGCGTCCTTGGGCTGGACGGCCTCAGCGGGCTTGACCTCACGGACGAAGCGGACGAAGGCCGTGCCTGCCACCACGCGCAAAGAAGCGGTGATGAGGAGCATGGTGATGAAGCCGTGCCCGTGGAGCTCGGGCAATCTCGGATAGAGATAGCCCCCCACCAAGGGGCCGAAGGCCTGGCCGATCCCGGTCACGGCGCTGTAGTAGGCCATGGCCCTGGTCCTCTTGGCCGGGGTCACGGCGTCGTAGATGAAGTTGTTGACTCCCATCAGGTACGCGGCCCAGGCGAAGCCCGAGTAGCACTCGATGGCTGCCAGGAACATCCAGTTCGGGCTCAGGGTCCACAGGAGCGGGATGATGGGGATCATCACGGTGGCCATCTTCACGACCCTGGCCCCTCCGATGGCGTCCGCCCAGCCTCCCCAATAGCGCATGGAGAGGTACATGACCAGGCCGCCGCTCGAGGTGACGGCCATGTAGCGGAGGTAGTCGAAGTGCAGGCCGTCGAGCAGGTAGACCGCGAAGAAGGGGCCTGAGAGGTGGACCGCGAAGGAGTAGAACGCGGAGCAGAAGGTGAAGGCCGCGAAATTGCTCGTCCCGAGCTTGGAGACGAACTTCACGAAGGTGAAGTGCTCCTCGGGATGGGGTCGGAAGGGCGGCTCGTACATCCTGGTGAGGTAGTACCACGACACCACGCGGAGCACCGTGGCGGTCCCGAAGAGGACCACGAAGCCGGTCAGCACCCCGTGCCCGAAGCAGTAGAGGATGCCGCCGGCCGCCATGGAGAAGACCGCGACCAGGATGCCGGTCAGCCGGTTGCGCCACCCGAAATAGACCCCCCTCTTGGAGGCCGGCAGATACTCGCCCATGAGGCTCGACCAGGGAGGCCCGCCCAGGGTGCCTGAGACAGCGTAGATGACCCCGGCCGCGATGAGCACGGGCAAGGCCGCGCCCTCGGGCAGGAACGCGGCCGAGGTCGCCAAGAGCAGGGAGAGTATCTGCACCTTGACCGCGATGGACACGATCTCCTTGCGGCTCCTGATGTCATTGACCCAGTCCGCGATCTTGAGCTGTCCCAGGGAGCTGAGCAGGGGAGCCAGGGAGCGCAAGATGCCGATCTCCATGCTCCCGGCCTTCAAGGCCAGGGCGAAGGGGACCGTGTAGCCTTCCACGAACCCGGCCATGACGGACCACGCCACCCCGTCCTTGACCGTGGCGTCGAGGGACCTCCGCACCGCGCCTGGCTTCATGCCGCACATGATACAACAACCCCCTGGACCCAGTCCTCCGCACCTGAGCCATGACAAATGTATACTTTAGGGAGCGGATGCCAACGAGGACCAGGGATAGAGCCAAGTGAAGCGCGGCAAAGCAGGCTGGGTCGACAGCAAGAACGGCCTCATCTTCCATGCCCCTGCTCCTTATCCCGGGCTCCTGCGCTTGAAGAGGAATCTCGACCTCCTCCTCGGCGTGGGCCATGTCATGGCCATGTACCTCAAGGCGCTCCAGAACCTCGAAGGCGACCTGGAGTTCGAGTACGAGCTCCAAGCCGAGGAGGACGGCTGGCTGCAGGTCGGCTCGACCGGGTTCCACGTCATCGGCTGCGACCCGGCCAGGACGCATATCAGCCGATTCCAGACGACCCTGGAAACCGCGTGGGGCTGCGCCGAAGCCCTGACCGCCGGCTCCTTCACCGAGGAGCCCAGGCCGTTCCTCATCGTGTCCAGGCAGGGGCTCCCCAGAGGAGAGTCCACCAAGTTCTTCTACCAGCAGGCCATGAACTACCTCTCGGACTTCGTGGTCTGGCCGAGGTTCCGGGAGGACCCGAAGGCCGGGCTGGCTTATGTCTCGGGCTGGGGAGAGGGCAAGGACCCCATGGACCTGCTCGGCCAGGAGCCGCTCATCGCCTCCCTGCTCGAGGAAGCGGAGCCCGAGGACCGCGCCAAGATCTTTTCCATGCTCTCGGAGTCCACGGCCGCCGCGCTCAAGACCAAGGCCGCGCTGCTCAAGAAGGCCTGGCTCTCCTTCGATCAGCCCCGTCAGCCTGACTAGGCCGGGCAGGTCCTGCTACTTGGCCGCGTCGCGGGCGCAGCGGAACCCGCGGTGCACATGCGCTCCCGCCTCGCTGGGACCGCCCCAATAGCGGGACGCCGGGCTCCTGGAAGAGAGCCTGCGAACTGGTCGGAGCGCGCCGCGGTCAGCACCACGGTCCTGGCGTCCGCGGCCGCCGGAGCAGCGAGCGCGACCAGGGGCTTGCCCTTGGCCAGGATGGCCAGGAGGTCCTGCTGGGCGAGGCTGCGGCTGTAGATGAGGTCCACGTCCTGCTGAGCATCCGCGCCCACCAGGAATCCGTCCGTTCCGTCCTTGGAAGCCGCGCCATGGCCGACGAACACGAACCACAGGGTCCCTCCCGGCTCCACGAGGGAGGCGGCGCGGGCGGCCTCCTTGCGGATCTTCTCGGGCACGCCCTTCTCGTTGCGCAGGAGCGCCACCCGGTCCGCCGGGGCCGAGAGGTCAGGCCACTGGGCAGAGGATGCCGGGCCGGCGAGGAGGACGAGAAGGCTGGAAACGGCCAACATGGGCTTCATGCGAGACACCTCCAGGGTTCTTTCGCTCAGATGATACAACTGTCTTTGATTTATTACAGAACATTTATAACATGCGGCCCCGGAAGGTCCTGGATTTCCGCTTGATTTTTGTATACTTGGGGACCTCATGGGCACCCAGGGCTTTTGGAAGGACGCGTTCACGGTCGCGGCCGCGGAGCCGCTCAACAAGGACGACGAGACGTGGCTCGATTCCATCGCTGAGAAGCTCTCGGCCAGGAGCCTGGCCCAGCCCGCCATCCTATTCCTCGAATCCACCAAACCCGTGCACTTCCTGGCCGGCCAGGCCGTGCGCTTCGTAGACCCTATCTTCTCCCTCGTCATCCCCGAACACCGCCTCCAGCGCTTCGCCGAGCTCCTCGAGAACCGCAAGGCGGCCGAACGCCTGATCAAGACCCTGGAGCGTCAGGAAGCCTCCGAGGCCGAGCCGAAATCACCGACGCCGGACCGAGAGAAACCATGAGCGCGACACCAGAACTCAACGTCATCCTGGCCACGGACTGCGGCAGCACCACGACCAAGGCCATCCTCATCGAGAAGAAGGGCGACGTCTACCGCCAGACCTACCGCGGCGAGGCCCCGACCACGGTGGAGGCCCCGTTCGAGGACGTCACCTGCGGGGTGATGAACTCCATCACCGAGGTCGAGGAGCTCTCGGGCCGCAAGATCCTCGAGGGGAACAAGATCCTCACCCCGGCCAAGGGCGACATCGGCGTGGACATCTACGTCTCCACGAGCTCGGCCGGAGGCGGCCTGCAGATGATGGTGGCGGGCGCGGTCAAGACCATGACCGGAGAATCCGCCCAGCGCTGCGCCTTGGGCGCGGGCGCCATCGTGATGGACGTGCTGGCCTCCAACGACGGCCGCATGGACCACGAGAAGATCGAGCGCATCCGCCAGTTGCGGCCGGACATGATCCTCCTCTCGGGCGGCACCGACGGCGGCACGATCTCGCACGTGGTCGAGATGGCGCAGTACATCTCGGCCGCGGACCCCAGGCCGCGCCTCGGCCAATCCTACCGCCTGCCGCTCATCTTCGCGGGCAACAAGGACGCCCGCGACAAGGTCAAGGAGATCCTCGAGGCCAAGACCGCGCTCTACATCTCCGACAACCTCCGCCCCACGCTCGACAAAGAGAACCTGATGCCGGCCCGGCACACCATCCATGACATCTTCCTCGAGCACGTCATGGCCCAGGCCCCGGGCTACCCCAAGCTCATGGGCCTGACCCACGCCCCCATCATGCCGACCCCGGCCGCCGTGGGCTCCATGCTCGAGAAGTTCGCCCGCGCCAAGCGCGCCAACGCGCTCGCCGTCGACATCGGGGGCGCCACCACGGACGTCTTCTCCGTGTTCCAGGGCATCTTCAACCGCACGGTGAGCGCCAACCTCGGCATGAGCTACTCGGTCTCGAACGTGCTCGCCGAGGCCGGCACCGAGAACATCTACCGCTGGCTCTCCTTCGACATCGACGAGCAGGACCTCCGCAACCGCCTCAAGAACAAGATGATCCGGCCCACCACGGTGCCGCAGACCCTGCAGGACCTGCACATCGAGCACGCGGTCTCCCGCGAGGCCCTGCGCCTGGCCTTCGACCAGCACAAGGCCCTGGCCGTGGGCTTGAAGGGCGTCCATCAAGAGCGCACCATCTCCGAGGCCTTCGACCAGTCCTCCACGGGCGAAAGCCTCATCAACATGATGTCGTTGAACTACATCCTGGGCTCCGGCGGCATCCTTGCGCATTCCCCGCGCCGCGTGCAGTCCATGATGATGATGATGGACGCCTACCAGCCCCTGGGCGTCACCATGCTGCTGGTGGACTCCATCTTCATGGCCCCGCACCTGGGCGTGCTGGCCGGCGTGCACGAGAAGGCCGCCCTCGACGTCTTCTACCACGACTGCCTCGTGCCCCTGGGCGCCTGCGTGGCCCCCTTGGGCGAGGTCAAGGAAGGCAAGAAGGCCTTCGACTTCACGCTGCTCCTTCCGGACGGCACGAAGAAGGAGGGCGAGGTCATCGGCAACGAGGTCGTCCTCGTGCCGCTCGAGGGCGAGGCCAAGGTCGTGGTCCGGCCGGCCAAGGGTCTCGACTTCGGCGCCGGGCCGGGCAAGGAGTTCGAGGCCCCGCTCACCGGAGGAGTGGTCGGCGTCATCTTCGACGGCCGCGGACGCCCCTTGAAGCTCTCGCCCGACACGCCCAAACGCAGGGCGGACCTCGAGCGCTGGGCCAAGACGGTCGACATGTATCCGACGGAGCTGCTCTAATGGCACACGCATACACCCCCGGTCTCAAGGTCGTCCCGTCCATCCGCCTCCGCCGCCGCAGGCTCCTCCCCATCCCCGGCGAGGTCAGGGTCCAGGTCGGCGACAAGGTCAAGGGCCAGGACATCGTGGCCCAGACCAAGCTCCCCGGCAAGGTCCACCTCGTCAACGTGGCCAACCGCCTGGGCATCGCTGCCGACGAGCTGCGCGGGGTCATGCGCAAGAAGGAGGGCGACCAGGTCTACGCCAACGAGCCCCTCGCCCAGAACGAGCCCTTCCTCGGCCTGAAGTTCCTCCAGACCGTGGTGCCCTCGCCCATCACGGGGTCGGTTGAATCCATCTCCGAGGTCACGGGCCAGGTCATCCTACGCGAGCCCCCGCGCCTCTTGAACCTCACCGGCTACATCGACGGCCAGGTCGTGGAGGTCATGCCCAAGTCCGGCGTGGTCATCGAGACCGAGGGCACCTTCATCCAGGGCATCTTCGGCGTGGGCGGCGAGGCCCACGGTCCCGTCACCATCGCGGTGGACAGCCCGGATTCGGAGCTCCTGCCCGAGTTCCTCACCGAGGCGCACAAGGGCCAGGTCGTGGTCGGCGGCGCGCACGCCTCATGGGAGACCCTCCAGAAGGCCAAGGCCGTGGGCGTGAGCGGCATCGTGGTGGGCGGCATCAACGACAAGGACCTGCGCCAGCTCCTCGGCTACGACATCGGAGTCGCCGTGACCGGCCAGGAGAACATCGGCTTCACCCTCATCGTGACCGAAGGCTTCGGCGTCATCACCATGGCCGAGCACACCTTCGAGCTCTTCAAGAGGCGGCAGGGCCACGTCGCGTCCATCTCGGGCGCGACCCAGATCCGGGCCGGCGTGCTGCGGCCCGAGATCATCGTGCCGGGACTGCTCGAGGGCAGGATCCCGGAGGCCACGGAGCGCGGGGCCCTCACCGTGGGCGACCCCGTGCGCGTCATCCGCGAGCCCCACTTCGGCGTCATCGGCCGCGTCTCGGCCCTACCCTCGGAGCTGACCAAGATCGGCACGGAATCCTGCGTGCGCATCCTCGAAGTGACCCTCGAGAAAGGCGAGCGCATCGTCGTCCCGCGGGCCAACGTGGAACTCCTGGAGCGATAACACATGAAACCCTGGAACCTCCTTCCCCTCATCCTGACGGCGAGCCTCGCGGCCGCGCCCGCCTTCGCGGCGAAGGCGTCCAAGGCCGCCCCGGCCGCCGAGGACCCGGCCATGACCGTCCGGCCGGTCACGGGCTTGAAGGCCCTGGACATGCCCTACGACGCGGGCGAGGGCATCCTCGTGCGCTGGGACGTCATGCCCCATGACGAGTACGCGGCGGTCTACGTGGTGGAGCTCTCCTCCGTGAGCGCTGCGGGGCCGTGGGTCAAGGCCAAGGAGGTCCGCTCGGACCAGGGCACGGTCGCCGAGCTCGGCTTCCCCTTCTGGGCCAGGCCCAAGGCCGGCCAGCGCGCCGTCGAGGTCAAGCCCCTGGACCTCTTCTCCAACGACAGCGACGCCGCCAAGGCCAGGGTCTCCAAGGCCGAGTACTTCGTCCGGGTCAGGGCCACGAACGGACGCCAGGTCGCGGACTCCGAGGTCGTCACGGGCCGCGCCGAGAGCGACTGGTTCAGCATGCCCAGGCTCAACAACCTCATCTTCACCCTGGTCTTCTGCGGCATCGTGCTCTGGTTCATCTCCCACGCGCGCAAGAAGGACCTCTTCCTGCGCCGCATCCCGGGCTTGGACGCCGTCGAGGACGCCATCGGCCGCGCCACCGAGATGGGACGGCCCATCTACTTCCTCACCGGCCGCCTCGACATCGACAGCATCTCCACCATCGCGGCCTCCCTCATTCTGGGCGAGATCGCCAAGAGGATCGCCCAGTACGACACCCAGCTCAAGGTCCCCCACACCTACGCCATGACCATGGCGGTCTGCCAGGAGATCACCAAGCAGGCCTACTCCGAGGCCGGCCGGCCCGACGCCTACCGCGAGGACATCAACTTCTTCATCACCGAGGACCAGTTCGCCTACACCGCGGCGGTCAACGGCATGATGGTCCGCGAGAAGCCCGCCGCCTGCTTCTACATGGGCTATTACTACGCCGAGTCCCTGCTCCTCACCGAGGTCGGCGCCTCGGTCGGCGCCATCCAGATCGCGGGCTCGGACTCCGAGCACCAGCTGCCCTTCTTCTTCATCACCTGCGACTACACCCTCATCGGCGAGGAGCTCTACGCCGCGGGCGCCTACCTGTCGCGCAACCCCGTGCTCGTCGGCACCCTGCGCGGCCAGGACGTGGGCAAGGCCTTCGTCATGCTGTCCATCTTCTTCGGCGTCGCCTTCGCGACCCTCGGCGTCCTGATCGGCCGCGAGGGCTGGGTCACCACCATGCTCGAGATCTTCAAGTCCTACTAGAGGAAAACACATGCTCTTCATCAAGCGCCAATTCCCGCTGGTCGTCTGCTTCGTCGTGGGAGTCGCCGTGGCGGTCCAGTACTACATCCCCCACCGGATCTCCCAGGACTTCATCGAAGGCCTCTCCCACTGGGAGATCATCATCGCGGCCTTCGCCTTCTTCCTGGGCCTGGTGAGCGTCACCCAGGTCCACGTGGCCAAGCTCCGCCGCCGAAGCCCGGGTTGGGGCTTCTCGCTCTTCTTCTTCGGCGGGATCCTCATCGGCGTGATCACCGGATTCCTGAGCCGCGGCAAGCAGATCACCGAGGCCGGCGCCATCACGAGCTTCGGCTGGATGTACAACAACATGCTCAACCCCCTCCAGGGCACCATGTTCTGCCTCCTGGGCTTCTACATCGTGTCCGCGGCTTACCGCGCCTTCAAGGTGCGAAGCCTCCAGGCCGGCGTCCTGCTCGCCGTGGCCGTGATCTTCATCTTCTCCCGCGTCCCGCTCGGCCAGTACCTCTGGGAAGCCACCATCGGCGGCTTCTTCCCCTGGCAGCTGCACCAGATGGTCGAGTGGGTCATGAACACCCCTGCCAAGGCGGCCGGCCGGGGCATCCTCATCGGAGTGAGCCTCGGCGCGGTCGCGACCTCGGTCAAGATCATCGCAGGCATCGAACGCCAATACATGGGCGGAAAGGACTGACACATGAACGACTTCCTCGACAAGCTCGCCAACGTGGACCGGAGGTACCTCTTCCTCCTGGTCATCGCGGCCATCCTCTTCCCCATCGTCCGGCCCCTGGCCCTGCCCGGCCTGAAGGTGACCGACTCGGTGAAGGGCGTCTACGACCAGATCGAAGCCCTGCCCGCGGGCTCCTACATCGGCATCTCCTTCGACTTCGACCCGGCGTCCAAACCCGAGATCTACCCCATGGCCCTGGCGGTCACGCGCCACGCCTTCAGGAAGAACCTCAAGATCGTCAGCATGAACCTCTGGATCACGGGCACGGGCCTCGCCGACGAGATCCTGACGCTCGCGGCCAACGAGGCCGGCAAGAAGTACGGCGAGGACTACGTCTTCCTCGGCTGGCAGCCCTCTCCCATCGCCGTCATCACCGGCGTGTTCATGGACATCTACAAGGTCTTCCCCAAGGACCAGAAGGGCAACGACGCGCGCTCCCTGCCCATGCTCAAGGACTTCCGGAACTTCACCCAGCTCGGCTACTTCGTAACCTTGGGCGCGGGCTCGCCCGGCCTGCCGCACTGGGTCCAGTTCGGGGCGGACAAGTACAAGATCAAGATGGGCGGCGGCTGCACCGCGGTCAGCGAGCCCGGCTACCGGCCCTACTACCCCGTCCAGATCACCGGCCTCATCCCGGCCATGAAGGGCGCGGCCGAGTACGAGTCTCTCATCGGCATGCCGGACAAGGCCTACGCGGGCCTCGATGCCATCTCGCTGGGACACTTCCTCATCCTCATCCTGCTGGCGCTGTGCAACCTGATCCCGTTCGTCAAGAGGTTCACGAAATAACATGAGCGAATTCACCATCATCCTGGGCGCCTGGGTCTCCGCCGGCCTGACCCTCTGCATCTTCAGCTTCCTTTACGAGGACAACCCCCTCTTCAAGGTCGCCGAGCACCTCTACATCGGGGTGACCATCGGCTACAGCGTGACCAACCTCATCTTCAACTCCATGGGACCCAACATCTACAACCCCCTCAAGGAAGGGAACCTGATGCCCCTCCTGCCCACCCTCTTGGGGCTGGGCTTCCTCACGCGCTTCATCCCGAAGATCTCCTGGATGAGCCGCATCTCCTTCGCCTTTGTGATGGGCTATACCTCCGGCCTGAGCATCCCCACCACCATCACCTCCCAGTTCCTCAAGCAGCTCGAAGGGACCGTCTACCCCCTGCTGACGCGCAAGGAGGGCCTCCTCGACTTCTCGAGAGCCGCCATCGGACATGACATTTCGGTCTTCATCCTCGTGGCCGCGCTCCTCACCGTGCTCATCTACTTCTTCTTCTCCGTGGAGCACCGCGGCCCCATCAAGGCGGCGTCCAAGGTCGGCATCTACTTCATCATGATCTACCTGGGAGCCGCCTTCGGCACCACGGTCATGGGCCGGTTCTCGCTCCTCTACGGCCGCCTCTTCGACCTCTACACCTACAGGGCTGAGCGCTACTACTACGCGACCCCGGTGCTCCTCGTGGCACTCATCTTCTTCCTTGTCGTCTACACGCTCAAGCAGAAGAACAAGCCCGCAGAATCCTGAGCGTGACGCTTTCCATCGACCCGCACCCGCTCCTCGACGCAGGGGTCTTCACCGCTGTCTTCCCCAAGCCCCTGGGAGAGCTCCCCTCCCCTGACTGGCTCGACGAGCTCCTCTCCGCAGGAGCCCAGGCTCCCATCTCAAGAGAAGAATCCGTGCGCGCGGCAGTGCGCGACCTGCTCAGGCACGGAGGCTACAAGCCCACCGGCAGGGGCAAGCCCTCGGCGGAGTATCTCGTAGGCGCCGCCGCCGACGACCGCCTGGGCTCCATCAATGCGGCCGTGGATGCCTGCAACGCCGTCTCCCTCCACTCCGGGCTGCCCATCAGCGTAGTGGACCTCGACCGCGCCAAGCCTCCCTTGCGCCTCGGCCTGGCGCAAGCCGGGAGCAAGTACGTCTTCAATCAGTCCGGCCAAGAGATCGACCTCGAAGGCCTGCTCTGCCTCTTCGACGCCGAGGGCCCTTGCGCCAACGGGGTCAAGGACTGCCAGCGCACCAAGACCCACGCTGGCACCACCAAGACCCTCTCCGTGGTGTGGGGCTCGAAGAGCCTTGGCGACAGGACCATCAGGACCGTGGCGTGGTATCGGGAAGTGCTCGAGAAGCTGGGCTGCCAGACAGGCGCCCCATAGATCGATCGTCGGCGTCCACAGGAGAACCCATGCCAATCCTTGAAGTCGAGATCGTCCTTGACCACAATGAGGCCCTGCTCCCCGGCCTGTCCCAGCGATTGGCCGACGCCGCGGGCAAGGCATTGGGAGTGCCGCCAGGATACGCCTGGGTTCGGCTGCGCGCATTGCCGAGGAAGCAGTACGCTGAAAGCGGCTCCCCTGTCCCCAAGAAGATCAAGCCGGTGTTCGTGTCCCTCATGAAATCACGTCTTGGCAGCACGGCCGAGCTTCGGAAGGAATGCGCGAAGCTTTGCCGGGCTCTTGCCAAAGCCTGCGGCCGGCCAAAGGAGAATGTGCATATCATTTACCTGCCCGAAGCGGCCGGCCGGATGTCTTTCGGCGGGAAATTGATGCCCTAGAGCATCTGAGGCGGGTCATCCATCACCAGGAAGAAGCCGGTGAACTCGTACTCGGCTTTGAGGCGGTGATCCGTCTGTAGCGGTGTAGCGGTGCCTGGCATTTTATTGATTGTATTTTTTGTCAGCGGCCGCGGACCAAAAATAAAATCAATACAATGCCACGCACGCGAATGCCCT
>JACRDQ010000031.1 GCA_016218545.1 Elusimicrobiota bacterium | reverse complement strand
GCATTGTATCTTTTGCATTTTTTGTCAGCCTATGCTGACAAAAAATGCAAAAGATACAATGCCAGGCACCGTTAATGGATGCCGTAGAGGCCCAGGCCCCGGTCGAGGACCCAGCGGTAGGCGTCGTGGGGCATGAGGCTCAGGTCCCCGGCGCGGGCCTTGGTGGAGGAGGCGTCGAAGGGCAGCGCCGGAAGGAACCGCACGTCGAGCTCCGTAGGGACCTCGGACCCGCGCTCATCGCGCTCGATGAAGGCCACGCTGACCGAGTGGCGTCGAGGGTCGAAGCCGAGGGTCGGGGAGGCCATGTTGGCCGAGATCTTGGGGAGCGTGTCCGGGTTGCCGTTCTTGTCCGTCAGCTTGTAGTGGTCCGCTCCCACGAGGTAGAAGGCGTGGACCCTTCGGGCGAGGTTGAGGGCCAGCACGCGGAACATGTTCGTCTCGCCGTCGAGGTTGGTGCCCAGCGCGATGGAGGAGTAGTCGAAGAAGGGGGCGAAGGCGGCCAGCACGGCCCGCCCCATGGGGTGGCGCAGGTCCGACTTCGTCATGTTGGGTTTGCGGGGGTCGTCTCCGGCAAGGACGTAGACCACCTTGTCGAGCCCGAGGGTGCCGACCGCCTGGAGCCCGATGAGGAGGTGCCCCCAATGGAAGGGGTCCGCGGTCACGGGATAGATGCCGACCTTCACGAGGCGTTCGCCCGAGGAAGGAGCGCGGGTCTCCGGTCCCGCGTCGATGGAGAGGGTGGGGTCGATGTCCCCGGCTTCCAGCCTGGCCTGGATGTCGTCGAGCAGCCGGTGGGCGTCCTCGGACATCTCCGTGAGGAGCCTCGCGTCGCTCCCCTCAAGGACCGCCCTCATGGCGGAGAGCTGGCGGTCCACGTTTCCGCGCACCCGTTCGACGACGCCGGCCTGGGCTTGGGGCGTCGGGAGCTGCGACGGAACTGCGGCCGAGATTGGAAGCGCGAGCTCCGGGGCCGTGAAGAGCTCGGGGACGGCCGAGGGCCCGATCAGGCCGGGGGCGCCGGGGACGACGAGGGAGGACCCCGGGGAGGCGGGGCTCCAGCCTGCGGGAGCGGAGAGACCGGAGCCCGGGATCAGGAGCGAGGCGGAGCCGGCTGTCGGGGTCGGCAGGCTGATCCGGGACGGAGCCCGGGCCACGCCGGCTGCCTGGGCAGCGGGGATGGCCGCGGCGGCAAGGAGGCTTAGCAGCGCGGACCGGAAAGGAGCCGGGATCCTGGGCAAAAGGAAGGCGGTCGTCATCTCCCCCAAAGTATGCGCCCTGCCGTCTCGGGATGGTTGGGGCTTTTGGGAAGCCCTAGTCAGGCTTGGGGCCCGCACGGGACAGGGACCTTTGGCCCGGTTCTTTGATATGATGCTGGCCGATGTCCGTGAACCCCTACGGCGAGGCCCCGAGGGAGTCGGCGCCGCCCGTCTATGAGGTGACGGACCGGGGCCTGGTCCAGGCCGCCGGGCCGGTCGCTCCCCGGGTCCAGGGCAAGCCTCTCTTCGGGAGCATCCTCCTCCAGGCCTGCCTCCTCGGGGCGCTCGTGGCGTATTTCCTCGACGGCAGGCAATGGTATGAGTCGGCCGAGCGCTGGCTTGAGGCCCGTGCCCGGGCCCGGATGATCGAGCCCTACCGGGCCTGGGCCGTGGCGCACCCGCAGTCCTACGATGAGGTGGCGGCCAGCGGCCTGGGCTTCATCGGCAAGTCGGTGATCTGGGATTTTGTCGTGGAGGAGTCCACTGGCCCCGCTTCCTATTATTACTGCGCCGGCGACCCGATGAAGAGGGTCGCGTGGGCTTCCGGGGAGGCTGAACTGCGGGAGAAGGCCGTTCCCGGCGCTCCGTTCAAGGCTCTGGCCAGGATCGAAGGGAGCCTCGGCGAGCTCCCGCTCCTCTCCCCGCTCGAGTAGCCTGCTAGGCTTCCCGGAGGGCCCTGAGCTCCTCGTCCGTGTTCCGCAGCCTCACGGCCAGGGCGCGCGCGATGCGCGCGAAGAGCATGGCGCCCAGCTCGGGCTTGGAGCGGGAGAACTCGTCGAATTTGGCCCGCGAGAGGATATAGAGCATGCTCGGCGAGAGGGCGACGGCGTCTGCGCTCCGCATGCCGCGGTCCAGGAAGGCGACCTCCCCGAAGAAGTCCGACCGGCCGAGGGTCGCGAGGTGGTGCTTCTTCCTGCCGTCCAGCGGGAGCATGATGCGGACCTGCCCCTTGCGGATGAAGTACATCTGGTCCGCCGCGTCGCCCCGATTGAAGACGCTCTCTCCCTTGTCGTAGGATGCCTCCTCCAGGATGGAGCGGAACGCCGCGACGGCATCCTCCTCCAACCCGCGCAAGAGGTCGATCTCGTGCAGCTCAAGGGGCACCGGTGAGTGCGGCTCGAGCTTGCCGGCTTCCTCGAGCAGGCGGTCCTCCGCCCACTCGAGGGCAGCGTCGAGGTCGGCGAAGATGCTCACGAAGCGCTTGGCCTTGACCAGGCCCACCTCGTTGAAGTACTCCTCGAGGTCGCGGCCGCTGGGCAGGGTGGGGGGCAGGTCGCAGAGGATGAGGCGGCCGTTCTTGGCGTGCAGGCGGTCCTCGATGAGCTTGAGCATGTGCGCGGCCGTGAAGTCCACGCACTGGACGTGCTTGAGGTCGAGGATGACGAAGCGCTTCGTCCTGAGGTCGGGCTCGACCTCGGTGAAGAGCTGGTCCGTGGTGCCGAAGAAGAGGCTTCCCTGGAGCTCGCAGACCACGATCTGCGAGCGCAGGGGAATGAGGTTGTCGAGCTCCGATGGCAGGCGGCGCTGGCGCGAGGAGATGTGGTCGCCGTATATCTTGCGCCTGATCACGGTCCCCCTCATGAGGTCGCGGATGAAGAGGAGCGCGGCCAGGGCCAGACCCGCGCCCGCGGCAGCGATGAGGTCCACGGCCACGGCCACCGCGATGACGGTGGCGCTGACCGCGAAGTCGAAGGCCGTGGAGCGCCGGCGCAGGAGCTCGAGGCTCTTGCGGTCGAACATCCGCCAGGCCACCACGAGGAGGATGCCGGCCAGGGCCGGGACCGGGACCCAGGCGAGCAGGGGCTTGGCCAGGAGGAAGACCAGCAGGGCGAAGCAGCCGGCCAGGACGCCCGAAAGGCGCGTGAGGCCCCCGGAATTGACGTTGACGAGCGTCGGGCCCATGGCTCCCGCGCCTGGCACGCCGCCCAGGACCGCGGAGGCGAGGTTCCCGGCTCCCTGCCCCAGGAGGGTGCGGTCGGAGTCGTGGCGGGACCTGGTCAGGGCGTCCACCACGACGCAGGTCTTGAGGGTGTCCACGGAAAGGAGGATGGAGAGCGTGGCCGCGGGCATGAGCAGCTCCTTGACCTGCCCGAGGTCCAGGCCGCGGAGCGAGGCCCAGCGCCCGCTCACGGAGGCCCAGAGCCCGGCCCCGGCGCCGGGCAGGGTCCCCACCACCACGGGGTTGTCCTCGAGGGTCCTCAGCTCCGGCCAGAACGCGGCCGCGATCCAATAGGCCGCGATGCCGGAGGCCAGCCCGATGACCGGGCCCGGCACGACCCGGGTGAGCAAGGGGGCCAGGCTCATACCCGCGATGGCGCACCCTCCGACGAGGAGCCCCGGCGCGCTCCAGATCGCCGGCTGGATGAGGCCGTTCCAGAGGTCCACCCCCTCGGGGAGCGCGAGGAGCTTCGGGGCCTGGCCCAGGAAGATGAGCACCGCCACCCCGCTGAGGTAGCCGGTCACGACAGGATAGGGGATGTACTTGATGAGCTTGCCGCCGCCGATCGCGCCGTAGGAGACCTGGAGCGCGCCGGAGATCAGGGCTGCGACCATGAGCAGGAGCACGACCTGCTCCGGGGGTTGGGAGACGACGAGCCTGGCCGCGAGCGCGCCCATGACGGCCGCGGCCGGGGCGCACGGGGTGGAGATGAGCCTGGGCGCTCCGCCGAGGAGGGCCGCGAGGATGCCGAGGCTCGCCGCTCCGATGAAGCCCGCGACCGCGCCTTCGGCGGCGCGGTCTGCGCCGAGCGGGCTGAAGATGGCCACGCCGAAGGCCAGGGCCTGCGGCAGGGAGACGAGCATGGCCGCCAGGCCTCCCCACGCGTCGGAGAGCCGGGAAGCGGCGACGGGCTGTTGAGATTCCGTGCCCATGGATCGGGTACAAGGATACCAAACCTGCCGCGCCTTGTGTCGGGCCCCGCTCTTTCCCGGCCGCTGATGCTCCCGACGACAAACTGCTATACTAGGTCCGACGGGGCATAGCTCAATTGGCAGAGCGCGTGGTTTGGGACCACGAGGTTCTCGGTTCAACCCCGAGTGCCCCGAGATATTCTAAGTTCAGGGCTGGGCGCCGTACTTGTCCGCCGACTTGCGGCCGGCCCGGAGCTTGTTGCGCCTGAGCCGCTCGAACTCCCGGAGCCGCTCCGAGGTGGCCGGCGAGACCTTCATCTCCACGCGGTCAGCGAGCTCGCGCAGGGCCAGGAAGCGGTTGACGGTCCTCCGGCGCTCCCTCTGGCAGCGCACCACGATGCCCAGGGGCGCATAGCGCAGCTGGACGCAGTTGGCGGTCTTGTTGATCTTCTGGCCGCCCTTGCCGCCCCCGCGGATGAAGGTCTCCTCGATGGCCCGGGGGTCGATGGCCAGGCGCTTGATGCGCTCGAGGAGGGCCTCGACCTTGGCCGGGGAGACGTCGAAGTTCTCGTTGAGATTCACGCTGGCCCCTGATTCCCCGCCATCGTACCATATCCTATAATGACGGTGATGGCTGAGCCCCTGCGGCGACCGTTGGGCCTGGCCCTGTCAGGCGGAGGCGCGCTCGGAGCCTGGCAGGCCGGCGCGCTCTGGGCCCTGGCTGAGGCGGGCCTGTATTTCGACAAGGTGCTGGGCTTCAGCGCCGGCGCCCTGGCCGGGGCGACCTACTCCTTCGGCATGTTGGAGGACCTTGCCTCCTTCTACCGGGACGCGGATTCCAGGCGCGTCCTGCGCCTGGGACCCGGCCTGAGGCCGCCGCACCTGTTCTCCAACCAGGTCCTCTGGGAAGCCTTGAAGCCCCTCTGCGACGACGCAGCGGCCAAGAGGTCCATCAGGTGCAGCCTGACAGTCATGACCCTCAGGGTCCGGGACCTGACCACGGTCTACTCCCGGTTCACGCCTGGCGGCGAGGGGGGCTGGGACGGCCCCCTGGCCGGCCGCCTGGTGGCGAGCTGCGCCATCCCGGGCATCTTCCCGGCCGTGAGGTTCGAGGACCGGGAGGGCGCTGCGTGGCATCTCGACGGAGGCGTGGGCGGCCGCAAGCTCATGACCATGGAGGGGCTCGACGGCTGCCGCGACATCCTCGTCCTGGAGATGGTGCGGCCCGAGGAGGTCCGCATCCGGACCTGGAACCCGTCTTTGTTCTTCAAGCTCAGGGGCAGGCACGTCTGCAGGAGGCAGCTCGACCATGCCGTGGCCAGGGCCCTGGCCGGGGCCGAGGCTCCCCGGGTCTTCAGGCTGGCTCCCTCGAGGTTCCTCGACTTCTCGATGCTGGGGTTCAGCTCCCGCAACTGCGTCCCGGCCCTGGAGCTCGGCAGGAAGGACGCCGGAGCTTTCCTCGCGTCTCCCGGCGCGTGCGAGGCCTTGCGGTGAGGAGCCTTCCGCTGAGGGCCCTGCTCCTGGCAGCGCTCCTCGCCGGGGCCGGCGGGTGCAGGCCCAAGGTCTCGCCCCAGCGGGTCTACGCAGGGGCCGCGGAGCGCGTCTACGCCGGGGACTTCAAGGGAGCGGTCAAGGAGCTCACCGCCCTGCTCGAGCGGGAGCCGGGCAGCGCCAAGGCCTACTACCTGCGCGGCATGGCGCACTTCCAGCTCAAGAACTTCCGCATGGCGGCCGACGACCTCGGCAAGGCCGCGGAGCTCGACCCGGCTTCCGCGGGCCTGCGCTACCAGGCCGGAGTGGCGCGCCTCGAGCTGGGAGACCCTCTGGGCGCGGTGGCCGACTTCGACGCCGCGCTCAAGGTCAGGCCCGAGGCCCCGGAGGTGCTCTATCAGCGGGCCGCGGCCCTGACGACCCTGGGGCTCCGGCGCGAGGCGGAAACCTCGCTCGACCGCGCCCTGGCCTCCAGGCCCGAGTTCCATCCGGCTCTCCTCCTGCGCGGCTACGCGCGCCGCGGGAGGGGGGACCGGCAGGCCGCCCTGGAGGATTTCGAGAAGGCGGTCGCGCTCCGGGGAGAGGACAGCCGGGGCTACGTGGGCCGGGCCCACGTGTTCAGGGACTCGGGCAAGCGTTCGGACCTCGACCGGGCCGCGGCCGACCTCGACACGGCGCTGAGGCTCTCGCCCGGGAGCGTGGACCTCTACCCGGACCGGGCCTCCATCAACCTGGAGCGTTACGACTTCGACGCGGCGCTCGCGGACCTCTCGGCCGCCATCCAGTTCAACCCGCGCAGCGCGGGCCTCTACGTCAAGCGAGGGAGGGTGCGGCGGGACCGGGCCATGTCGGACCGGGACCCTGCGGGTCTCAAGCTCGCCGAGGCCGACCTCTCCAGGGCCATCGAGATCGCACCCAAGCTCCGGACCGCGTATTTCTTCCGCGGCAACGTGCGGGACCTCATGGAGGACCTGAAGGGCGGGCTCGCGGACCGGCAGGCCATCCTGAGCCTCCATCCCAGGGACGCGGCCGGGTTCTCCGGATTGTGCGCGGCCTACCTTGAGGCGGAGGAACTGGGCGAGGCGTCCAAGAACTGCGACCGCGCCGTCGAGCTGGCCCCGCGCTACGCGGACCCGTGGCGCCTGCGCTGCACGATCGCGCGCAAGCTCAAGCAGCTCGACCGGGCGCTCAAGGCGTGCGACGCGGCCGTGGAGTACTCGCCCTCGTGGGACGACGCCTTCTACGAGCGCGGGCTCGTGCACCGCGCCCGGGGAGAGCTCAGGAAGGCGGTGGCGGACCTCGCGACAGCGGCGAAGCTCAACCCCAGGGACAAAGGCATCGCCGAGACCCTGGCCGCGGTGCAGGCCGCGCAGGCGGGGGGCAGGCCATGAGGCTCGTCCTCCTGCTCTGCCTTCTGCTGGCCGCGTGCTCGGGCGGTCCCGAGCCTCCGGGACCCGGGGCCTTCGACGCGATCCCGGGCGCGGGCCCTGAGGCGGGCCTGGCCGCCTTCGACCGCGCGCTCAAGGACAGCCCCAAGGACGCGCTCGCCCTCAACTGGCGGGGGAGGATGAAGCTCGACCTCCTCGACTTCCAGGCCGCCATCGACGACTTCACCTCGGCCATCGCGTTCTCCCCGGGCCTGGCCGTGGCCTGGTACAACCGCGGCAACGCGCGCATCGACGTGGGCGACTACCTCGGCGCGCTGGCGGACCTCAAGGAGGCCGCACGTCTCGACCCGGACCTGACCGGCGCGCCCTACGCCGCCGGGGTGGCCAAGCTCGCCATGGGCGACTGCGCCGGGGCCCAGGAGGCCTTCGGCATCGCCTTCAACGCCGAGTCCTGGCTCATCCAGGCCCTGCGCAAGCGCGGGGATGCGGTCGCCTGCCTGGGCGACCCGGTGGAGGCCTCGGCCCTCTTCGACAGGATGCTCCGATACGAGCCGGGCTCGCTCTCCGCGCGCCTCTCGCGGGCCCGGGCCAGGCGCGAGCTCCTCGACTACGAGGGCGCGACGCAGGACTACACCGAGCTCATCAAGGCCGCGCCGCGACTGGTCCTGGGCTACCGGCTCCGAGCCGAGGTGCTTGACGAGGCCCGGCGCGAGGGGGAGGCGCTCGCGGACCTCGACGCGGCCCTGGCCATCGCGCCGGACGACGCCGACCTGCACGAGGCGAAGGGCCACGTGCTCTACCATATGAAGAGGTACGAGGCGGCGGTCCGGGAGTGGCGCGCCGGCGTGCGGCTCGCCCCCCGCAAGGCCGGCGACCTTCAAGCCTACATCGACTACGCAGCCAAGAAGTAGAAATTGCTACCATCCACGACGCGGGCAAGGGGGGAGGTCTGATGGCTGAAGAGAACAAGGGCGAGGAGTCCTTCATCGGGAAATTCCTGGTCCTCAAGGGCGCGTGCCGCGAGCTCTGGATCATCTTCGCGGCCAAGCTCCTGGCCATCCTCGCCTACGGCGTCATGAACTCGACGCTGGTGCTCTGGCTCTCCTCGGACCTGGGCTTCGACGACTCCGTGGCGGGGGCCTGGGTGGGCACCTGGTCCCTGCTCATGACCCTCTTCACGGTGCTCACGGGCTCGCTGGTGGACGCCATCGGTCTTCGCAAGTCCTTCCTCCTGGGCTTCGCGGCATGCATCCTCTCCAGGGGCGTCATGACCTTCTGCCCGGACAAGTGGGTGGCCCTGTTCTGCGGCCTGCTCCCCCTTGCCCTGGGGGAAGCCCTCATGACCCCGGTGATGGTCGCGGCCGTGAGGCGCTACTCGACCACGGCCCAGCGCTCCATCTCCTTCTCCATCTTCTACTGCATGATGAACGTGGGCTTTTTCATCGGCAGCATCATCTTCGACGACCTGCGCAAGAGCCTGGGCGAGCACGGGACCTTCGTCATCCCCCTCATCGGCACGCGGATCAGCACCTACAGGACCCTCTTCCTGACGAGCTTCCTGCTCACCATCCCGAACCTCCTCATCATGTACTTCGGCCTGCGCGACGGGGTCGAGGCCACGGACGAGGGACTCAAGATCAGCCCGGACAAGCCCAAGTACCCGGGAGAGGGCGCGATCAGGGCCTTCTTCCTCATGGTGCGCGACGCGTTCGCAGAGACCATCACCATCTTCGCCAACCTCTGGAAGCAGCCCGCCTTCTACCGCTTCCTGGGCTTCCTCGCCCTGATGGTCGGCATCCGTCTCGTCCTCTATCATCTGTACTACACCTACCCCAAGTTCGGCATCCGGGAACTCGGCGACGGCGCTCCCATCGGCAAGCTCTGCTGGTCTTTGAACTCCCTGGTGGTCATCATCCTCGTGCCTTTCGTGGGCGCCCTGACCCAGAGGTTCTCGGCCTACCGGATGGTGCTCTTCGGCAGCGCGCTGGCCGCGGGCTCGGTCTTCATCATGGCCACGCCGCCTGCCTGGTGGCAGCCCCTGGCCGACGGCCTCCTGGGGGACCTCGTGGCGCACAAGTGGCTCGGGGTCCAGGGGATGGTGAACCCCTACTACGTCATGATCTTCGTCTTCGTCGTCATCTACTCCGTGGGCGAGGTCTTCTGGACCCCGCGGCTCTACGAATACACCTCGGCCATCGCGCCCAAGGGCCAGGAAGCGTCCTACATGTCCCTGTCCTACCTGCCCTTCCTGCTGGCCAAGCTCGGGGCCGGCCCGCTGTCCGGCCTGCTGCTGACCGCCTACTGCCCGGCCCAGGGCCCGAGGGATTCCTCGACCATGTGGCTCATCATCGGCCTCATGGCCATGATCACGCCCGCGGGACTGGTCGTGTTCCGCCGCTTCATCAAGGTCCAAGAGGCGGGCCGGAAGGACTGACATGGACCTCAAGGAGCGCGCCGGACGCATCGCGGCCGGGCTGAGGAAGCTCTATCCCGACGCCAAAGTCGAGCTCGACTACAAGACCCCGCTGGACCTGCTCGTCGCGGTCATCCTCTCGGCCCAGTGCACGGACAAGAGGGTGAACATGGTGACCCCGGCCCTGTTCCAGCGCTTCAAGACCGCCAAGGACTACGCTTCGGCGCGGCCGTCGGAACTGGAGGCCATGATCCGCTCGACCGGGTTCTTCCGCGCCAAGGCCTCCTCCATCCAGGCCGCGGCCGCGACCCTGGTCTCGGACTTCGGGGGGAAGGTCCCGGACACCATGGAGGACCTCCTCACGCTCAAGGGCGTGGGCAGGAAGACCGCCAACGTCATCCTCGGCGCGGTCTTCGACAAGGCCGAGGGCGTCGTGGTGGACACCCACATGAAGCGCCTGGCCTACCGCATGGGCCTGAGCGACTCCAGGGACCCCGAGGGGGTCGAGCGCGACCTCATGGCCCTCCTGCCGCGCCAGGACTGGATCTTCTTCAGCCAGGGCATGGTCTGGCACGGCCGCAGGGTGTGCACGGCTCGCGCCCCGGATTGCCCCGGCTGCGGGGTCAACAAGCTCTGCCCTAAGCGCGGGGTCTAGGACGGACTCCTAGCCGCTTCCGCGGGCACGGCGTCGAGGGTGCTGCGCACGGCGGCCAGCAGCTGCTCGGGGGAGAAGGGCTTCTCCAGCAGCACGGCGTAGAGGAGCTGCTCGACCTTGGCGCCGATGCTGCCGGCGTAGCCCGACATATAGATGACCTTGAGCCTGGGGTAGGACTCGCCGAGGCGCTTGGCCAGGTCCAGGCCGTTGATCCCGGGCAGGACGAGGTCCGCGAGCAGGAGGTCCACCCCGGTGCGGAGCCGGCTGCACTGCGCCACCGCGTCCGCGCTGCTCTCGGCGGCGAGGACCCGGTAGCCTTTCTGGCGCAGGGCCTTCTTGATGATGCCCAGCAGGGCCTTGTTGTCCTCCGCCACCAGGATGGTCTCGCTGCCGCCCTTGACCTCGGCCGGAACGGCGCCGGGCAGCAAGGCGGACACGCCGCCCTCGGCCGCCGGGAGGTAGATGCGGAAGCACGTGCCCCGTCCGGGGCGGCTCTCCACCGCGATGTGCCCCTGGTATTGGGCGACGATGCTCATGACCGTGGTCAAGCCCAGGCCCGTGCCCCGTCCCGGCTCCTTGGTGGTGAAGAACGGCTCGAAGACCCGGGAGAGGGTCCCCTCATCCATCCCGACCCCGGTGTCGCGCACCTCGAGCTGGACGTACCGTCCCGGCTGTTTCGGGGCATGGGGGTCGGGCGCGTTTCCCGCCCCTACGGTGAGCTGCCTGGTGGCCATGACGAGCTTGCCCCCGTCGGGCATGGCGTCGCGCGCGTTGACCAGGAGGTTCAGCAGGACCTGCTCGAGCTGTCCGCAATCCATCTTGACGGGCCAGAGGGAGGGCTGCATCTCCAGGACGAGGTCGACGTTCGCGCCCAGGAGGCGCCGCAGCATCCGGCCCAGCCCGGTGAGCACCATGTTGACGTCGATGACTCGGGGCTGCACCACCTGCTTGCGGCTCACGGCCAGGAGTTGACGCGTCAGGGATGCTGCGAGCTCCGAGGCGCGCCGGACCTCCAGGCCGTAGGCCCGCAGGGGGCTGGCCGGGTCGAGTCCTTCCAGCATGAAATAGTTGTAGCCGACGATGGTGGCCAGCACGTTGTTGAAATCGTGGGCGATGCCTCCGGCCAGGAGGCCCACGGCCTCCATCTTCTGCAGCTGCAGGAGGCTTTCGGTGGACTCGCTCAAGAGCACGACCCCGGCGATGATGCCGGCTGCGGCGCGGGCGAACTCGAGCTGACGCTGCTCCAGGGTGCGGCCGGCCTTCAGATAGAGGTTGAGGACCCCCACGATCCGGCTCTCGGCCCTGAGGGGAAGGCACACGTGGCCGTGCGGGGCCAAGCCCGGATAGCTGACCTCGTGGAGCTCGTTGACGTGCGTCGACAGGACCTCCTCGCCGGTCTTGCCGACCCTGCCGCAGAGGCAGCGGCCCAGGGTCAGGCGGCCGCAGGCCGTGCGCACGGCCTCGGGCATGCCGACCTGCGCCGTCATCTCCAGCACGGAGCCGCGCCGGAGGAAGACGCAGCCCTTGCTTTCGACTTCGAACCCGGGAGTGGTCAGGATGAGCCCCAGCAGGTGCTCGAGCTTCTGCGGCAAGGGCCCGGCGGCCAGGGAGAAGCGCAGCATGTCGTTGAGCGCGGCCTGGAAGCGCAGGGCCTCGGCCAGTTCGGTCCCGCTGCGCTCGGTTTCAGCGGTCGCTCTCGCGAGGTCCCGGCTCATCTGGTTGAAGGTCCGGGCCAGGTCGCCCAGCTCGTCTTGGGACGCGGCGGCGACCTCGGCCCCGTGCTCTCCCGCGCCGATGCGGGCGGCTGCCTCGGCCAGGTCCCTGATCGGGCGGCTGAGCCTGCGGCCGATGGCCCAGGCTCCAGCGGCTCCGGCGAGCGTCAAGGCGACCAGCAGGGAGAGCGCGAGCAGGAGCGCGTTGCGCATCCGCCTTCGGAAGGGCTCCGTGGAGACTCCCAACCGCACGCTGCCGATGACACGCCGGACGCTGACCCCTGCCCCGCTGTCGTCGGCGTCGAGGAGCTCAGCCGCGGAGCTCACGGGGAGGCTCATCTTCAGGACTCCTCCTTGGGGTTGGGAGGGGCGGCCTGGCCGGGCTGACGACGGAACGGCGCCGGCCTGGGCCAGGACCTCGCCGCGGACATCCAGGACCTGGGCATAGGCGATGTCCGGATGCAGGACCGCGGAGCCCACCACGGGCTCCAGGGTATGGAAGATGTTGCGCGTCTCGATGCCCGGCTTGGCGTCTCGGACCATCTCCTGGCCCAGCATCCGGCCCCGGAGCTCGAGCTCCGCCAGGACCATCTCCCGCGTGCTCCGGTAGAAGGCCGCGCTGAGGAGCACTCCGGTGGCGACCACCGAGGCCAAGCCGTAGAGCACCAACTTATGGAACAGGCGAAGGTCGTGGAAAGGGCTCACGAGTCCTCCAGGACCGAGGCCAGCCTGCGCAGCAGGTCCTCGCAGAGACCCCTGGCCTCGGACCGCTTCCGGCAGCGGTAGAGCTTCCGGAAGCACCTCTTGATCTCCTGGTCCAGGAGACGGTCCTTCGCTTTGATCTCCCGGGAGAGGAAGCCGTAATCGAGGAAAGCCAGCTGGACCGCCTCCTCCCGCCGCGCCGCGTCCTCCGTCTCTCCGGCGGTCCTGATGTTCAGCCGCAGGTCGAGGTAGATGAGCCGCAGCACCGCTTTTCTGGCCTCGGCAGGGCTCTTGGCCGCGATGGCGTCCCTGATGCCGGCCTCGGCGTCCACCTTGAACTCCCGGTTCAGGACTTCGCTCAGGGGACGGACATACGCCAGGGAGGCGGTGAGGCCTTGGAAGCCTCCATCCTCGGCGTAGCTGAGCATGGCTTCGAAGATCTCGTTGGGGGGATAGGGCAGTCCGCGATACTGCTCTTGTGCGAGGCTGAACTGCGCGCAGCTGAGCAGCAACACCGCCAACCTCCTCACGCTCTTCATCGGGCACGGTCCGCGCCGGGCGAGCTCGTCGGACGCTTCATCTCATGGTGCTAACCCGAACGCCTGCCGCCGATAAGCCCCGAAGTAGAAATGGACCTTCACGGCCGCTTGGAGGTCGGGCGCGCGCCGGGACAGGCCGAAGTGCGAGTCCACGCCCAGGTAGATGTTCTTGCTCACGGCGCCGCCCACCTGCGTGGCGAGATGCCGGTTGCCGTCGGTCCCCTGGACCCATTGCACGCCCGCGATGCCGTTGAGGCCGAACCGGTACAGGGGCCCGAGCATGACGCTCCCCACGTAGAGCCGCTTTTCTCCGGGCTCCTGGGAACTCTGCGCGTTCCCGTTGAAGACGATCGAGAGCCGCTCGAAATTCTTCAAGGCCTCAAAGCCCAGCTCCCACTCCTCGGCCTGCCTCCTCAGCGAGGGGCGATACTCCGCTCTCGGCGTGACCTGCAGGGGCGCGGTCACGGCCATGTAGCGCGCGGCCAGGACGCCGCGTCCGGGTTGGACCCGGTCCCTGCGGGCGTCCGTGGTCTCCAGGCCGGCCGTCCAGGAGAAGCGCTCCGTCTGGCCGTGCTCGAGCTCGACCGAGGACCGGAAGGTGTCTCCCGACGGGTCGCCGGTCCTGCGGACGGTATAGCGCTGGGTGGTGTCGACGATCCAGCTCCCTTCAGGGTAGGTGGTCCGGCCCATGGTGGCCCGGCTGAAGTCCAGCCCGCCTGCCGAGGCGGCGGAGCCCCATACGCCCAGGCCCAGGGAGACGGACAACGTCAGGCGGAGCTTGGCACGACATGAGTCGACCATGAAGAAGGACCTTGCCGCTATGATGGCGCATGGGTGTCAAACGGAGGTCAAGCGGTCGTCTCCTCCTTCCCTAAGCGCGCTGAACTTAATTACAATCCAAGGGCCATGACCACCCACGCGCCCAAGCACTCCCAAGCCTACCGCCTGCGCCGCTTCCTCAACTGGTTCCCGCTCGGTCTTGCCTACGCCTTCTTCTACATGGGCCGCTACAACCTCACCGTGGCCAAGAGCGCGCTCGGCGACGCCCTGATGACCAAGGCGGAGTTCGGCAACATCTTCGCGGTCGGGGCCTGGGTGTACGCGCTCTCCTTCCTCGCGACCGGGCCGATCACGGACAGGCTCGGCGGCAGGACCGCCATGCTCATCGGCACGGCGGGCACGGTCTTCGTCAACATGCTCATGGGCTGCGTGCTCTACGGCATCGCGTACTGGGGCTGGACCGTGCCGGTCGCCGGGACCTTCATGTTCCTCTACGCGGTCAACATGCACTTCCAGAGCTACGGCGCCATCTCCATCGTGACCGTGAAGGCCCCGTGGTTCCACGTGCGCGAGCGGGGCACCTTCTCGACCATCTTCGGGGTCATGATCACCCTCGGCATCTTCTTCGCCTTCGACTGGGGCTTCGCCATCCTCAATGCCACGCGCGCCACCCTGCCCGCGGACCTGGGCTTCTGGGGCGGCCTCTTCCAGGCCCTCATGCGCAGCGGCAACGCCGGCGTGGACCAGAACTGGTGGCTCTTCTTCATGCCCGCCCTGCTCATGGCCGTGTGCTGGGTCGTCATGTGGAGGTACCTCTGCGACACGCCCAGCGAGGCGGGTTTCGAGGACTTCGACACCGGCGAGGAGTCGGTCTCCATGGACGGCCGCCGCCTGCCCGTGCGCCAGGTCTTCCTCAAGATCATCACCCACCCGGTGCTCCTCGTGGTCTGCGGCATCGAGTTCTGCAGCGGCATCCTGCGCAACGGCGTCATGCACTGGTACCCTCTCTTCGCGGCCGAGGTCGGTTTCAAGAAGTCCTTCTGGATCACGCAGAACTGGGGCCTCATGCTCCTCATCGCGGGCGTGGGAGGAGCGACCCTGACCGGCTGGGCGTCGGACAAGCTCTTCGAGTCCCGCCGCGCCCCCATGGCGGCCATCCTCTACGGCCTGATGCTGTCCTGCTCCGTGATGCTCGCCTTCACCCTCGACCGGGCCCTCTGGTACGGCGGGGCCGCGGTCCTGCTCATCTCCCTGGCCGTCATCGGCGTGCACGGCATCCTCTCGGGCACGTCCACGACCGACTTCGGGGGCGCCAAGAACGCGGGCGCGGCCGTGGGCATCGTCGACGGCATGGTCTACCTGGGCACGGGGCTGCAGTCCGTGGTCATCGGCCACATCGCGCCCGTGGGGGACGCGGCCAAGGATCCTGCCAACTGGTTCTGGTGGCCGGTCTTCCTGATCCCCTTCGGCCTGGTCGGGCTCGTCCTTTCGGCCAGGATCTGGAACGCCGTGCCCAGGAAGTCCAGGTCCGCCGAGAAGGTCGTGGCCGCGGCTGAGCCTGCCGAGGCCTGACCCGGTCCATCGGGACCGCCATGAGGGCTCTGCCGCGGCGAACGCAGCGCGTCTTGCGCCCGGCCCGAGGGGCGGCCTTCATCCTCGCCCTCGCCGCGACGAGCGCTTCCGCCGCCTCGCCGGTGGCGGTCTCCGGCTACGTGAAGGACCTCTGGAGTTACTCCCGTTCCGCCGTGGACCGGCGGCCCTATTTCCTGAATACCGCGCGGCAGAGGTTGAGCTTGGACGGGGCGTACTCCATCCTCAGGGCGCACGCCGACTATGATCACGAGGAGCTGGCCGGGAGCTTCTTCCGCACGCAGGAGCACAGGCTCTCCAGCCTGGCCGGACCCGGCGGATACCTGCAGGCGGAGGAGGACCTCGGCACGACCGAGACCTTCGTCTGGCGGCACCGTCTCTACCGTTGGTGGGCCGGGATCGAGACCGACGCCGCCCTCATGAGGTTCGGCCGGCAGCGCGTGGCCTGGGGCACCGGGAAGCTCTTCAATCCGACCGATGTCCTCAATCTCTATGACCCTCTCTCCGTGGAGAAAGACGAGCGGCCCGGAGTCGACGCCCTTTACGCCCGGCAGTCCCTCGGCGAGCTCTCCCAGGTCGAGGCGGCCTGGGCGGTCGAGGAGGAGTGGGGGCGGCAGGCTCTCCTGGCGCGCGTCAAGTCGAACTGGCGCTCCTGGGACGTCTCCCTCATGGGCGGCAAGACCCCCTGGTCGACCTCAGGCTGGATCGTGGGGGGGGACCTGGCCGGGGACGCGGCCGGCGGGACGCTGCGGGGCGAGTGGGCCTGCTCCGACCCGGGAGACGGGGGGCCTTACTGCAAGCTCACGGCGGGTTACGATTACTCGTTCGCGAGCGACGCCCGATGGCCCGGCTTCAAGGACCTGTCCGTGATGGTCGAGTACCACCACAACGGGGCTGGGACGGCCGACTCCCGGAGCTACGATCATCTGAAGGTCCTCTCGGGCCGCGAGGTCTTCCTCGCCAAGGATTATGTCGGAGCCGGCCTCGCCAAGGACCTGCACCCCCTGGTGAAGCTCGACCTCTCCATCATCGCCAACCTCGACGACTTGAGCGTCTTCACCGGCCCCTCGCTGACCTGGGATGTCGGGAGGAACCTGTTCCTGACGGCCGGTTTCCAGCGGTTCAGCGGCTCCCGCCTGACGGAATTCGGCAGGCCGGCCGACCTGGGATTCCTCCAGGTGCAGTTCTTCTTCTAGGGCACGGGTTTGGGAGCGGGCCGCTTGGCCGGCTCCCTGAGGTTCTTGCGCAGGAAGCGCCAGAGGCCCTCCACGATGGCCTGGCTGAGCTTCTCCTGGAACTTCGGGTCGATGATGAGGGCCTCCTGCTCCGGGAGCATGATGAAGGCCGACTCGAGCAGGACCGAGGGCATCTCGGTGAGCCGGATGACGTGGAAGTCCGCGAAGCGCATGCCGTTGCTGGGCAGGGGGAGGCGGTCGCGGTAGGAGAGCTGGAGCTCGCGGGAGAGCTCCAAGCTCTGGGGCTGGTGGTGGAACATGGAGAAGCCCTGCGGCTCGGCCCTGGGGTCCACGCCGGGGGGGAAGGCGTTGAAGTGCAGGCTCAGGAACACGTCTCCCTCGCGCTCGACTGCGAGCTCGGTCCTGCGGTGCAGGGGCACGCTCTCGTCGAAGGACTCGCGGGTGAGGACCACGGCCGCCTTCTCGGCCAGGAGCCGGTCGCGCACGCGGCGGGCCAGGGCGAGGTTGACGTCCTGCTCCCGCGTCGCGAGGGGCCCGACGCCCGCGAGGTCCGGTCCGGAATGGCCCGGGTCGAGGACCACGGTGAGCCCCTCGAAGACGGTGCGGCGTCCCGCGCGCGGCGCCCGCCGCAGGGTCAAGACGAAGCGCTCTCCGGTCCGGCGCAGGGACCAGCCCCAGAGGCGCTCGCCCTTCCTGAAGTGGATGAAGGCCGACGCTTTCTCCGAGTTCTCCTGGCGCCAGCGGACCTCGCGCACGAAGGGGTCTTTCTCGTCGTAGATGACCCAATTGACGTGCTCGCGGGCGCCGTAGAAGGACACCTTGACGACCTCTCCCTCCTGCGACACCACGGCCGGGAGGAAGGCTCCGACCGTGAACTCCACGGTCGCATGGGTGTCCGTGGAGCGGACGACGATGGTCTCGAGCTTGGCCGCGGGAGGTGGCGTGCCCTCGGGCTTGAGCTCGACGTTCTTCTCGTCGATCCACGCCTCCTCCGTCTTGGTCAGGCGGGCGCGCCAGCGCCCCCCGGCCTTGCCGTCGAGGAGCAGGCGCGTGCCCTGCGGGAAGAAGTAGAGCTGGCCCGCGTCCGCTCCCGAGCGCGTGGGGGCGAGCTTGGCCGAGACCTGGCCCACGCGCCAGAACGAGGGACGGGCCTCGAGCCGGCCCGGGGCCTCGGCCCGCGCCTTGCCGCGCTCCGGGTGCTTGAAGGAGAACTCGACCTCGTGGACGCCGGGCCGATCCACGGCCGGGACCGCGCAGGCTCCGACGTAATAGCCGCCGCTCTTGGGCGCGTCCTTCATGTATTCGGCGAAGTAGACGGAAGGCTCCGGGCCCGGGGTCTCGACCATGGGGAGGTCCCGGGTCAGGCCCTTGAGCCGGAAGGTCATGGCGCCGCCGGGCTGGGCCCAGGCCGCCACGCGGACCCAGTCTCCGGGCTTGAGGATGAGGTCGGCTCGCGGTTCCTCGGGCACGACCAGGGCCTCGCGGCCCAGGGGCGGGCCGGGCAGGGGGGAGACGATGACGGAACGAGTGGCCGTGACCACCTCGCCGCCGGCGGCCAGTTCGGCGCGGATCGTGAAGGTCCCGGGTTCGACGGACAGGACCTGGAAGAACTGTCCCAAGAGCGAGAGCGCCGTGGTCGAGCCGTTGAGGGTGAAGGTCCCCGATGAGGGGCGCGCGCTCCCGAAGACGAAGACGCTGCCCACCGGACCCACCGCCTCGCCCGGCCAGGGGTAGACGAAGCGGATCTCAGGGGGCGAGGGGAGGTCCGCGGAAGAGGCGGCGCTCCCGGTGGAGGCCGCGGCCGAGGCCGCCGCTGGGGCGCTCGAGACCGAGGGGGCCTGTGGCTCTGCGGCGTAGAGCGCGGGGACGAGGATGATGAGGCTTGCTGCGATGGTCATGGCCGTGTCTTCCTGTCAGCGGCTCGGGGGCGGCCGAGGGACCGCAGGAAGCCTCCGATGGCCTCACCGTAGGCCGGCCCGGTCTGGAGGAAGCCGTCGTTGTGGCTTCCCTTGAGCGCGACGAAGGTCTTGGGCTCGGGCGCGGCCTCGAAGAGGGCCTTGCCCATGGAGAAGGGCACGATGTCGTCCTCGGGGCTGTGCAGGACGAGGACCGGGACCCGCACCCGGCCGATCTTGGAGAGATTGTCGTAGCGGAAGCGCACGATGAGGCCCACCGGGAGGAACGGGAAGAGCCGTTCGCCCATGGCCGCGGTGGAAGTGAAGGCGCTGTCGAGGATGAGCCCTGCGCAGGGCAGGCGCAGGGCCGTCTCGAGCGCGACCGCGCCGCCAAGGGACTCACCGTAGAGGACGAGGCGCCCGGGGTCGACGCCCTTCTCGCGGGTCAGCCATCCGTGCGCCGCCTCGGCGTCGCGGTAGGTGCCTTGCTCGCTCGGCCGGCCGGTGCTGCGGCCGTAGCCGCGGTAGTCGTAGAGCAGGACCGAGGCTCCGGCGTCCCTGAAAATCCTGAGCTTGTCGAGTCGGTCGGAGATGTCGCCGCCGTTGCCGTGCGAGACGAGGAGCACGGGGCTCTCGGGCCCGGCGTCGACGAACCACCCGTGGATGGTCTCCCCATCCTCGGTCCGGGTCAGCATCTCCGAGGAGGCAAGGCCGATGTCCGCCGGGCCGCCGGCGAGGTCGCGGGAGGGGAAGTAGAGATTGGCGCGCTCGAACCAGCGCAGTCCGAGCCAGAGGGCGGCTGCGGCGGCCAGGCCCCAGGCCGCGTGCTGCAGGGCGGTCTGCGCTCCCGGTGGCACCGGACTATTCCCCGATGAGCTTGACGATCACGCGCTCGCGCCGTTCCGGCGTCCGGGACCAGAGGTGCTCGGTGATGGTCTTCATCAGCCCTTGAACTGGGTGATGTCCTGGAAGGTGATGCCCGCGCCCGAGGTGTTGCCGTCCGGGTCCTGCAGGAGGAGGGTGCTGTAGCCCAGGATGTGCTCCGCTCCCTCGTGCTTCCAGCGGAGTTCCTGCCGCTTGACCGTGCGCCGCGTGGCCACGGTCTGCATGAGGATGTCGGACATCTCCGGGACGTGCTGGAGGACCTGGGCGGCGGGGAGGTTGAGGGGAAGGTCCGGGCTCAGGGAGAGGATCTTCTTGGCGGCCGGGTTGATGAGGACGGTCCGTCCCTGGAGGTCCACGGCGAGGAAGCCTCCCCCGAGGTTCTGGAGGACGCTGGAATGGTACGAGGAGACCTTGGTGACCATGGCCTCGAAGCGCAGGGACCGGAGCAATACCAGGCTCAGCCTGCAGGCCGCCTCCGCGAAGCGCATGTCCTCGGCGCTGAAGCAGCCCTGGCGCTTGTTGAGGAGCTCGACGACTCCCGAGAGGTCGAGGCGGTCCATGAGGGGCACGGCGAGGATGTTCCGGGTCTTGAAGCCCGTGATCTCGTCCGCCTTGCTCAGGAAGCGGGAGTCCTTGTAGGCGTCCTCGATGATGATGGCCTCGTGGTGCTTGGCGACCCAGCCGCAGACGCCCTCGCCCATGGCGATGGGGAGCTCGCCCAGCCGGTCCGCGGACACGCCCAGGGAGTAGCGCGCGATGAGCTTGCGGTCCCGGGGCAGGTAGAGGAAGTAGGTGGAGGCCTCGGCGTCGAGGGCCACGGAGAGCTTCTCGAGCACGCGGCTCCAGACCCGCTCTTCGTCGGTCTCGCGGACCTGCGAGAGGAACTCGAGGACGTCGTAGAGGGCTTCGAGGTAGCCGCCGCTCAGTGGGGTCTTCATGGTCGCCTCCCACGGCGGTGGATGCAGCCATTTCCTCGCTTATGCTCGGTCATTGCCTGCGATTCTACTTTTTCTCACGTGAGCCAAACAATTATAATCCCTTCGCGTGGCTCCCTGGCTTGCGGCGGTCCTGTGGGCAGCCTGCGCCGCTGGCGCGGCGCAGGCCGACCCCATCGTGGTCCGGTTCCCTGAGGAGGGAGCCTCCTTGCCCGCCCTGACCTCCGTGTACGTCCTGGGCTCGGTGAGCGACCCGAAGGCGGCGTTGAGCATCAACGGCGCGCCGGTCCGTCCCCATCGGACCGGGGGCTTCCTCGCCTACGTCCCGGTCAGCACCGGGAGCTTCGCGCTCGAGTGCCGCCTGGAACTGGCCGGCGGGACCACGACCCTCACGCGGACCGTGAACGTGGCGGCCAAGCCGGCCCCGCCTCTTCCCGGGCCTCCCCTCATCGAGAGCCGGGCCGCGGAGCCCGCCGCGGACCTGGAGCTCCTCCCTGGAGACTGGCTGACCCCGCTCTTCCGCGGCGCTCCCGGCCACGCGGCCGAGTTCCGCACCCGCCGGCGCGGCGGGAGGTTCCCGATGGCGGAGACCAGCCCGGGGCTCTACGAGGGCGCCCTGCAGGTCCGGGAGGATGATTTCCCGGAGCCGGCTCCGGTGGAGTTCCGGCTCGCCGAGGCGGGAGGACGCGGCGTCTCGGCCGCGTCGCCGGGAAGGGTCGCCGTGCTCACCGGAGCGCCCGTCGTGGCCGCGGCCAGGAGCGATGAGCCCATCAACGTGCGCAGCGCCCCGGGCGCGGGCTACCTCCTCTTTCCCCTGCCCGGGACCCGGTTCCTCACGGCCGGCCGCTCCGGCAGGCAGGTGAGGCTCTCCCTGGCCCCCGGGTTCGACGGCTGGGTGGAGGCCGAGAAGCTCGAGTTCCTCCCTGCGGGGACGCCTCCCCCGGCGGCGCGGCTGGAGTCCGCGCGCGTCGTGGCGGGCTCCGGGGCGAGCCAGGTGCGGCTCGGGCTCACGGAGAAGGTCCCCTTCATCGTGGAGCCCGGGGCGGACCTCGACGCGCTCACCGTGCGCCTCTTCCGCACGGCCGCCGACGCCGACTGGGTGGTCTACGACTCCTCCGAGACCCTGGTGCGCGAGGTCCGCTGGAGGGCCGGCGAGGGCGGGAGCGTGGAGGTGACCGTCTTCCTCAAGGACCCCAGGCGGCTCTGGGGCTGGGGCGCGTCCTGGGACGAGGGGGGACTCAGGCTCGAACTGCGCCACCCGCCGAGGCTCGGCCGTACGGGCTCGGTCTTCGCCGGCCGCTCCGTGGTCCTGGACCCCGGCCACGGTCCTTCCTCGCCCGGCGCGGTCGGGCCCACGGGAGTCACGGAGACGGACGTCAATTTCGCCGTCGCCAAGCAGCTCGAGCGCATGCTCGCGGCCGAAGGGGCCTCGGTCCGCCTGACCCGCCAGCGCGGCTCGGACGCGAGCCTGGCCGAGCGCGCGCGCGTCGTCCGGGGGGAGCGGCCGGACCTCTTCCTCAGCATCCACAACAACAACCTCAACGAGGCGGCCAACCCCTTCTCCTATCCCCACGGCTTCTCGGTTTTCTTCTACCACCCGCACAGCATGGATCTGGCCAGGCGCATCCACGCTTCCTTCAAGAGGTCCATCGACCTGGCCGACGAGAAGCTGAGGTTCGGAGACCTGTTCATGGCCCGCGTCTCCGAGGTCCCCTCCGTGCTCGTCGAGGGCGCCTACATGACCTATCCGGAGCAGGAGGAACTGCTCACGAGCCCTCGGTTCCAGCGCCGCATGGCCGCGGCCATGCTCGAGGGGATGAGGAGCTTCCTCCAAGCCGAGCGCCGCAGGCAGTTCCCCAGGTAGCATGCCGGGCTGGCTCGCCGGCCCCGGGATGACGGTCGGCGCGTTCTGCGTCCTCGCGGCCTGCCTGGCAGCCGGGGCGCTGCTGCGGTGGAGGTCGTTCGGCCGTCTCCTGGCTGAGACCGGGACGCGTCCCCTGGTCCTCATGGCCGCCATGACCCTCCTGCACGTCTGGCTCGTGCGGCCGCGCCTGCCCCACACGGTCTGGCACGAGCATCATCCGGGAGCGGCTCTCGAGAGCGTGGTGAGCGGCCCCTGGACCTCGGCGGGCCGGACGCTGCACGGCCCGGGGTCTCCGGTCACGCTGCGTCTCCTACGGGACGTCCTGCCCGGCCGGCCTTCGGTCTTCACCGTGAACTACGCCGTGTCCCTGGCCTCGGCCTGGCTGCTCTTCCTCTTAGTCGGGGCCCTGGCAGGCTCGTGGGCGCCGGGCCTCGCCGCGGCCGCGATGCTCATCCTCCTGCCTGCGCGCTTGCGCCTGGCCGTCTCCGAGACGGAATTCGTGGCGCTCGAAGCCTTCCTCCTTGCGACCTCCCTGTTCCTCGTCTTGTGGCGGCGGGAGCGCGACCACAGGCTCCTCGGCCTGGGTCTGCTCGCCGCCGCCCTCCTGGGCCAGACCCGTGCCGAGATGCTGGGCCTGGCCCCGCTCCTGCTCGGGCTCCCGCTCATCCTCCTGCGGGGGGCCTGGCCGGCCGGCGCCGCGGGCTCTCCCGCGGTTTGGGCGTCGGCCGGAGCAGCGGTCCTGTTGAGCGTGCCCAGGGCCGCGTCCATCCTGTGGTGGGCCGGGGACCGAGCCGGTCTAGCGCCCTTGTCCGGACTCTCCCTGTCCTGGGCCGGCCTCGGGAAGCTCAACATCTTCCTGGACCCGAGCTTGACCCCGCCTGCCTTCATGGGGCTCTGCGCCATCGGACTGGCCTTCCTCGCGGCCCGGAGCCGCCGGCTGGCCCTGGCGTGGACAGGCCAGGCGGGCCTGCTGAGCCTTTACTACCTCGGACACGTCGACTGCCTCTCGCTCCAGATACGGACCGGCCTGGCGAGCCAGTATCTCTTCATCGGGCTGGCCGGCTACGGGGCGTGGAGGCTCGTCGGCATCCTTCCGGCATCCTGGGCGCGGACAGGGGGGGCCGCGGTCTGCGCCGTGGTCCTGGCCGCTCCCCTGCCTTACCGGGGTTTTCTCGCGAAGCTCTACTCCAGCCAGGCGGAATTCGGCTTCATCCAGGCCCAGGGGTCGAAGCTCCCCGAGGCCGCGGTGGTGGCGCACCTGAGCGTCGAGGAGGCCTGGAGCCTCGCCCCGGTCCGGGGCCCGACCACCAACCACGCCAAGCTCCTGACCCTCTCGGCGCCGGGATCCTTGAAGGTGATGGACCTCAGCTCCTTCCTAGATGATGTCCGGCCCGCCCGGTCAGGGGCGCGGCCGGAAGGCCCGGCTTTGTATTACTACGAGGGGCTCAACTGCCTCACTCCCGTCTCTCACGAGGCCCGCCGCGTCGAGGGCAAGGACTACCGCCACCCCTTGTGCCGGACCATGGAGCGCCGCTTCCGGCTGACGCCGGTCGCGCTGTCCGCGGTGACGGACGAGTCGCTGGCACCCGAAGCGCCGCGTCCGGGCGGGGGACTCATCGGATTCTTCAAGGTCGAAGGGGTCATGCTCCGGGAGCGCGTGCTCGAGGAGCTTGCCGGCGAGGACGCCCTCCGCCGGGACGAGGGGCTCACCGCGGCCGGGTCCGGCCGGGCAAAGGCCGGCCTGAGGCTGGCGGGGCTGCTGGCTGCTGCGGGCGCCAGGCGCGCCTCTCTGGGACTGGCTGCGAGCGTCGCGGCATCCAGCGAGGAGCCCGGGGATTGGGCCGCCTCCGGCTGGTTCCTCCTCAAGTCCGGCGAGCCCGCCGGGGCCGCGGCCCTTCTGCGCAAGGCCGGTCTGCCCCTCCTGGCTGCTCGAGCCGCGGTCCAGGCCGGGGATCGCGACGCGGCGCGGCGCGACGCGGCCCAAGTCGTTGCCGAGAGCCTCTGCGACGAGGACGCGGGCCGGCTGGCGGTGCTCCTCCAGGAGTTTGGGGAATACGGCCGGGCCCTCGCGCTCCTCGACCGGCTGGTCCGCCGCCGGCCCTGGAGGGCGCGGTTCGTCAGCGACCGGGCGGTCGTCCTCGGGCTGCTCGGCAGGAGGGAGGCTTCGTGGAGGGACGCCAAGGCCGCGGTCGAAGCCGATCCGGCCTACGTGCCTGCCGCGCTCTCGCTGGCGTCCATGGCCGACACCCGCCTGCGCCGCGCCGAGGCCGCGGGACTCATCGGCCGGGCGCTCGGCCCCAGAGCCGACATCGACTCGGTCGAGGTCCGAGACGCCCTCTCAGCGGCGCGAGAGGAGCTGCTGCGGCCGAAGAAGGTCCCGAAGAAGATCCTGCGCCGCCGGGGCTTGCGGTCCGAGAGGTCCGAGACCAGGGCTCCGTCGGACATGGACGCCAGGGGCTGACCGAAGCGTTCCGTGAAGGTGGTGCGCAGGGCCTTGCCCGCGGACTGGCGGCTCTCGAGGAGGGAGTCTCCTCCCTCGTACATCATCACATGGGTGACCTTCCCGGACCGCGCCGACCTGGTGAGGAAGATGAGGTCCCCGGGCTTGAGACGGGAGGGCTCCAGGGGAGCGCTCTTCTGCCGCTGTTCCGCGGCGTCGCGCGGGATCTCGACGCCGGCCACGCGGTAGGACAGGCTCGAGAGCCCGGAGCAGTCCACGCCCGGGAAAGGGCCGACCAGGGCCCTGCCGCCCCATACGTAGACGGAGCCGAGCAGGAGGCCCGCCTTCTCGATGATGATGCTCCGTGCCGCGGCTTCGGGGCGGCGGCCGGCCGGCAGGGGACGGATGTCTCCCAGCGGCACCGTTCCGGACCTGCCGTCGGGACGGCGCACGAGGACGTCCTCGGAGCGCTCCTCGAGGAGGGCCAGCTTGCTGCCCATGGAGAGGCGCATGCTGCCGTCCTCGGCCGTGAAGGTCGTGACCGCGGAGGCCACGACCGCGTCCGAGGCCGACGGCTCCCGATAGTACAGGTCGGCGCCGCGGACCCAGCCCCGGTAGCCGCTCCAGCCGTCGCCGTCGGCCACGGGGTGTTCGTCGGCCAGCACCTCGACCCAGTCTCCCCGGACCCTGAGAGGGGTGACGCCCTCGCCGGCGAGGAGCTGCGAGAGCCTGTCAGGGTCTCCGGGCCCGGGTTTGCGGGACGCCTTGGGCTTGCGGCGCAGGTCCGTGGCGGGCGCGCCCACGGTCATGCGGCGGGTGAGGGGCTCGCCGACCAGGTAGGCGACGCCGCGCTTCCTGACCCTCCACGCCGCGTGGAACTGCCGCCGGTCGTAGACCCTGCGGCCGCTCGCAGGGTAGGGGGCGGCGGGGTCGAGGACCACGACGCCGCCCTCCGGCGTGAAGCCCGTCACCGCGACCAGGTGTCCCCGCGTCTCATGGAGCGGAGCGCCCGTCATCTCTCCCTTGCCGTAGCCGATGCTGACCACCACGGGCCTTCCGGCCGCGACCTCGGCCTGCAGCTCCGAGAGGGAGTCGAGCCTCCCGACCCAGGCCTCCAGGCCGGCGGCGCCCGCGGCCGCGGTGTTGAAGGGCCAGTTGCCGAAGATGCCGTTCGTCGCGTCCTCCACGCTGCGGGCCACCTTGAGGGTGGGGCGCTTGACGCCCCAGAACTCGAGGACCATGGAGAGGGAGGTCGGACTGCAGATGTCCCACTGGACCTCGGCCGGCTCCCGGAACTGGGACCTCGGCCGGAGCTTGAGCTCCCGGACCCAGGGACCGGGCCGGAAGGCCGGCGGCTCGGCGGGCGCCGCGGCATCCGACACCGTGACCGCGGCAAGGATCAGGACCGCGGGCCTGCGCCCCGCCTCGAGCTCCACCCGGTACTGGAAGGCGTCCGCCTTGCGCCGGAGGGTCAGGGTATCGGTGTCGACTTTTCCGAAGGCGTTCTCCTGCGGGGGCGGCGAGGCCAGGGCGTCCGTCGCGGTCGCGAGCAGGAACCAGGGGGACCAGGCTCCCGAGACGCGCACGCGGCCGCTCATGCGCAGGACCGCATCCTTGGGGAGGCGCGCGTTCCACGAGGCCACCAGGTCGTCGAAGGGGACCGGCGAGGGGATCTCTGGGGAGACGAAGCGTCCCCGGGAGCGCGGCCGGGCGGCCAGGAGGCCGTCCTCCAGGGGCACGGGCTCGAGGCCCTCGATCCGGCCGGAGGCGATGTCGCGCTGGGTGCGGTGCGTGACGGTATGGCTCATAGCTTGGGCCGCCGGGCGCGACAGCACCGCGAGGACGCAGGCCAGCGCGGCGCGGAGGAGCCCCCTATTTCTTCGCGAGCTGATTCTTCGGGTTGCGCGGCGGATCGTTGGAGGGCCTCACCGCGGGCTTGGGGCTGTTCTTTGATTGCGGGGCGAGCTCCGCGTTGATCTTGGCCCACTGCGGGGAGTCGTCCCCGGGGACGATCGCGCCGATGGGGCACTCGGGGACGCAGGCGCCGCAGTCGATGCAGGTCTCGGGGTCGATGCAGGAGAACTCCTGGCCTTTGTATTGGGTCGCGTGGATGGCCTCGGTCGGGCAGACCTGGATGCAGGACCCGTAACGCTCTCCCAGGCACTTCTCGGTGATCACATGGGGCATGTCGTCCTCCTGAAGTTGCCGGCGCTCCGGCGGAGCCGACGCGGCATCGTAACTATTTCTTCCGTTGGTGTCAACCGATGCTCCCATCCGAGCGTTGGCGCCCCCATCCCTCGGGGCCGCCTGGTCTGCCTTCCGGAGGTCTGGGTGGGGTTCCTTTCCATAATGATTCTGTAACCAGCCTCTTATATATTTATAGCCGATGCGCATCCTCAGGGTTTCGGCGGCGCTCATCCTGCTTCCGTCCTTCGCGTGGGCCTCCACGTACAAGGACCTCATCCCGGGCGCCAGGGTGATGGGCCTGGGCTACGCGGTCAACTCCCTGGCCGCGGACGACCCCTTCTCCATCTTCTACAACCCGGCGGGACCGGCCAACACGCCCTACGTCCAGCTGGGCTCGACCCTGGGCAGGATGAACAGCCCGCGGGGGACCCTGGTCTTCGGCGCCCTGACCTACCTGAGGCCCTTCGAGCCCATCAACACGGCCACCATAGGCGGCGCCTACCTCGTCCAGCGTCAGGAGCACGGAGGCGACAAGGACGTGGTGAACTTCCATTTCTCCCGGGAATACAAGGTCCCCTACCTCGACCTCTCCAAGCCCTTACGCATCGGCGGCAACTTCAAGATGATCAACGCCGAGGGCCTCGACGGCGCGGGGTTCGGCATCGGCCTCGACGGCGGGCTCCTCCTGCGCACCAACATGGGCCTGGCGTTGGGCATCTCCATCATGGACCTGACGACCAACGTGGGCCTGCCGCGCATGACCTACGGTCTGGGACTTTCCTACACCTGGCGCAAGCGCCTGACCCTGGCGACCGACATGCGCATCCGCGACGGGCTCACGGAGTTCTACCCCGGCATCGAGGCCACCTTCCTCCAGGGACTGCTCAAGGCGCGCATGGGCCGGGGCCTCCGCCTCGATCTCGTCGAGACCGTGGCCTTCGGCGTGGGCGTGAACTTCTCTCCTCTCCAGCTCGACCTGGGCATGGCCATCCCGCCGGCCGGCATCTTCCGGCCGGGCGGGGCCTACCAGGCTTCCTTCAACTACCGCTTCGGCGCCCCGCCCTTCGCAGGGAACTTCGTGGGCAGCGCGGCGGGCGAAGCTGAGACCTTGCGGGGACAGATCAACGAGCTCGAGAACCGCAAGAGGACCCTCGAGAACGAGGCCGACATCTCGCGGACCAACCGCGTGGCGGCCCAGGGCGAGCTCGATGAGGCCGAGCGGCGCCTGCTCGAGACCCAGGAGGAGTTCCGCAAGGTCATGAAGAAGAAGGACGAGGCGGCCTACGACCTCCAGCTCCTCGAGATGCGCATCCCTCCCAAGACCCAACCCCAGCTCAAGCCCAGACCCAAGCCCAAGCCGGCCAAGAAGTGGCCGGACCGGCACGTGGCCAAGCCGGGCGAAACCTTGCGCTCCATCGCCAAGCGGTATTACGGCGACTCGAGCCTCTGGGAGCTCATCTACGACTCCAACAGGGGCAAGGTCGACCGGGGCTTCCCCATCGAGGGAGAGATCCTGCTCATCCCGGACCCCAAGGAGTCCCGCTGATGCCCAGCGTGGGCGTGGTGGCCGCGGACGCCGCCAGCAGGGGTGACCTGGTCCTGCTGGCCGGCGAATCCGGTTATCTCGCGCATCCGGCCGCGGGCGTGGGCGAGGCCCTCGAAGTCCTCCGCGAGCGCCGGCCCAGCCTCATGCTCGTGACCGACGGCCCGGACCAGGACGCCGAGGTGCTCGTGCGCGAGATCGCCGCGGTCTCTCCCCTGGTCCCGGTGGTGGTGGCGCTCCGCAAGAGGGACGCGGTCCGCGCCGTGACCCTCATGCGGCTGGGCGCCTCCGAGGTGGTGGCGCCGCCCTGGACCAAGGAGGACCTCGCAGCGTGCCTGTCCAAGACCCTGCGCGCCGAGGGCACGGCCTTCTCGGTCGTCCCTCTCCGCGGCCCGGCGTCGCCCGCGCCGATCTTCTTCCTGGGCGTGGCCCTTTTCTTCGGCCTTGCCATCGGCTACGCCGCGCTCCAGCGGCAGGCCGCCAACCGGGTCGCGGCCTACGAGGAGAAGAAGACCTGGGACCTGCCCTACCGTCATCCTTCCGCGGCCTCCTTCAACGGCACGGACCTCTGGGTCCTGGATTGGTTCACCCAGTCGGTCTACGTGCATTCCTCCGCCGACCTCGGCGTGCGCCAAGTCTCCCACTTCCCGGGGGAACTGCCGGTCTCCTTCTCCGTCGGTCCGGACGCGGTGTGGTCGCTGACTCCCGGCGGGACCGTGGCGCGGCGCATGAAGGACGAACGCATGCGCCTGCTCACCGAGTATCCGCAGGCCGCGCCCGGGGCCGTGGCCCTGGTCTTCGACGGGCTCTACCTGTGGACCGCGGACGCCAAGGCGCGGGTCCTGCGCAAGCACCTCAACGACGAGAAGCTGACCGTCCTGGGGTCTTGGCCCTATCCCGGCGGCAAGCCCGCCGCACTGGCCTTCGACGGCGTCACGCTCTGGAGCCTCGATTCCAAGCGCCGCGAGCTGCTGCGCCACAACCTCGAGCGGCCCGAGGAGGTGACGCGTCGGGTCGCCTTGGCGGAGTACCAGGACGGCCTGCTCCGCCCCCTGGCCTTGGCCTGGGACGGCGAGCGGTTCTGGACTGCCGCGGAATCCGTGCCTCCCGGCAAGGCCCCTGGCCGGGTGTTCCGGCATTCCTTGGCGGAGCGATGACGGCTCCCCGCAGGACGCGTCGCCTCGTGCCTGTAGTCGTCTCCTTCCCGGAATCCGCGGCCCGCCAGGACTGCTGGGGCAAGCTCGACAGCCTCGCTCCTTCGGGGGCCACGCTCTCCACGCGCTTTACGGTGGAGCAGGGAGAAAGGCTCTTCCTGACCCTGCGGATCGGGGACTACGAGTTCCGCGGGATCGCGGCCCTGGCCGGCCATGTGCGGGTCGACCGGGACGGCTACCGTCTCGTGGGGCTCGCGTTCACGGACGCGGCGCAGAAGCGCGCTCTCGCCAAGTCCCTGCTCGACCTCCTCGCCACCCATTAAAGGTGTCAGACACCGGCCGTCGCATGACTCGGCAGAGTTATGCACACACTGGTGTCAGACATCAGCCGTGTTGCATAACTCAGCGAAGTTATGCAACACGGCTGATG
>JACRDQ010000030.1 GCA_016218545.1 Elusimicrobiota bacterium | reverse complement strand
GTGGCCCGTCATGGCGGCCTCCATGGCGATGTGGCAGGTCTCCTGGTCGCGGATCTCGCCGACCATGATGACGTCCGGGTCCAACCGCAGGAAGGAACGCAGGGCCGTGGCGAAGTCGAACTTCTTGTCCTCTCCGAGCTTAAGGTCGGGGTTGACCGGCACCTGCACGATGCCGTCGAGGTTGTACTCGACCGGGTTCTCGGCCGTGATGATCTTGATGTCGGGCCGGTTGACGTAGTTCAGGGCCGCGTAGAGGGTCGTGGACTTGCCCGACCCGGTCGGGCCGCAGACCACGATGAGGCCGAAGTTCTTCTTGCCTCCGATGCCCTTGAGGAGCCCGAGGAACTTATCGAGCGTGTCCTGCAGGAAGCCCATCTTGTTGATGTCCACCTGAACGGACCGGCGGTCGAGTATGCGCATGACGCAGGACTCGCCGTAGACCGTAGGCACCATCTCCACGCGGAACTCCAGCGGGTTGCCCTGGTTCAAGACCTGGATGCGGCCCGACTGAGGGATGCGCCGCTCCGTGATGTTCATCGAGTTCGTCATGATCTTGAGCTTCGCGGCCAGGGCGAACCGGTAGGGCCAGGGGACCGAGAAGGGCCCGGGCCGGAGCATGCCGTCGACGCGGTAGCGCAGGACCACCTTGGAGTTCTTGCCCGTGGGGTCCTCCATGGGCTCGATGTGGATGTCCGAGGCCTTCATCTTGATGGCCGAGAGGATGATGGCGTTGACCATCTTCTCGACCTCGGGGGCGGAGGCGTCGACCTTGGTGATGTCCGAGGCCACGCGGCTCTCCTTGACCAACTCGAGGCCCTTGCCCTCCTCGGGCTTGTAGTCGTCGAGGAAGCTCTTGCCCGAAGCCTCCTCCTCCTGCTTGATCTTCGACATGAGCGCGCCGCCGCCCTTGCCGTAGGCCGCGTCGATGTTGGCCACGATGTCCTGCGGGAGCGCCAGGTAGGGCCTGATCTCCAGGCCCGTGCGGGTCTGGAGGTCCTCGGTGGTGAACATGTCCAGGGGGTTGGCCATGGCGACCGAGAGCGAGTTCTCCCCCTTCTCGAAGGGAAGGGCCAGGGAGCGCCGCGCCACGGACTCGGGCACGATCTTGACCGTCTCGCTGTCGATCTCGATGTTGGTGATATCCGCGACCTCGACCTTCCACTCCTCGGAGAGCAGGGCCAGCAGCGCCTCCTTGGTCATGAACTCCTTCTCGAGGAGCACGGTCTGGATGGGCTTGTTGGAGGTGTTGGCCTCGGCCTCGGCCTGGGCCAGCTTGTCGTCTTCGACAGGCTTGCGCTCGGTGAGGATCTCCATCACCGTCTTGTGACGTTGGACGCCTTTGACTGCCATACTGGCTCTCCCTGGGCCCGCTGGAGCCGCCCCGAGGGGCGGCCCGGCCCTTATCTTACATTTCTTACTAAAAAACGCCTCGCCGGTTCAATGTCGCAAGCCGTCAGCGGAACTCCAGCCGGTCGCCGACCTCGACCGAGCCCCTGAGCGCCCCGGCCGCCAGCTCGAGCACGCTGTGCGCGTCGCAGGTCCACGGCAGCCAGGGCGCAAGCCGCCAGGGCCCGAGGCGCTCCTTGACCAGCACGACCTTGAGGCCGCGGTCGAGGAAGAGGACGTCGATGGGAAAGCGCATGAAGAAGGTGTGGATCTGAGGGCAGGGGATGATCCAGAGCCCCTCGCCCTCGGGAAGGGAGTCTTTGCCCAGCAGGCCTCGCATGCGGTCGAGGAGGGCCTCGGCCTTGACGACCCGGGAGGCCACGGTGCGGCCGCGGGCAGCGTCGAAGGCCTCCACTAGCGGACCACGGTCAGCCGGCCCAGGGCCGAGCCCTTGTCCGTGCTCACGAAGAAGGTGTAGACCCCGGAGGCCACCCGCGCGCCCGCGGTGTTCTTGCCGTCCCAGCTCGTGGAGCTCAACTCCCGCACGAGCCTGCCGGCCGCGTCGTAGACCTTGATGGAAAGCCGGCTCCCCTGGACCTCGAGCGGGACCGTGAGGGTCGTCTGGCCGTCGGCCCCGGGACGGAAGGGGTTCGGGAACGCGATGGCCTTGGCGTCGCCTTCGAAGTCCGCGAGCGTGCCTCTCACGGCCAGGCGCATGGCCCGGAAGGCGTTGAGCCTGCCTGCCCCGCTCGCATCGCCCATGACCCGTGACCCGACGCTCGCCAACCCCATGGCGCCGATGTTGTCCGCGGAAAGCCTCAGGGTCTGCTTGACCTGCTCCGCCGTGAACTCCGGCCTGGCGGACCAGACCAGGGCAGCGGCGCCCGATACCATGGGAGCGGAGAAGGAAGTGCCGGTCGCGCCCGCGTAGGTGTCGCCCAAGGTCGAGGTCACCACGATCACGCCCGGGGCCACCAGGCCGTAGGAAGCCATGGCCGAGCCGCGCGAGGAGAAGGAAGCGACCGCGTTGTTCTCGTCCGTGGCTCCCACGGGCATGACTCCCGTGCAGTTGGCCGGAGACATCACGCCGCTGCCGTCGTTGCCGGCCGAGGCCACGAGGAGGAGCCCGTCGTTGACCGCGTCGGTGACGCCGGCCTGCAGGGCCCCGGGACAAGTCACGGCGTCGCCGATGCTCATGTTCACCACGATCTTGCCGATGGCCGCGGTGTTGTGGAGGGTCCTGGCGTAGTTGAGGGCGGCGACCACGGCCGCGATCGAGGTGGCGCACCCGCTGAGCCCGCACCCGGAGTCGGTGAGGTCGCAGTCGTTGTCCTCGAAGACCTTGAGGGACAGCAGCCCCGCGCCCCAGGACATGCCCGCGATGCCCAGCCCGTTGTCCGAGGAGGCGCCTGCCACGCCCGCCACGCGGGTGGCGTGGTTGCAGGCAGGAGTCGGAGGCTGGTTGACCCCGCTCTGGTCCCCGTCGCCCAGGTCAGGGTCGTAGAAGCGGCTCGTGCCCACGAGCTTGCCGCTCAGGTCGGGATGGACAGCGTCGATGCCCGCGTCGATGACCGCGACCGTGACCCGGGAGGAGCCTCCTGTCTCATACTCCCACGCTCCGAAGGCATTGACCGCCCTCAGGGCCCACTGCGAGGAGACGATCGGGTCGTTGGGGGTCCTGTTGGGCCGCATGACATGGTTGGGCTCCGCTGCGAGCGCGCCAGGCAGGGCCTTGACCCAGCCCAGACCCTCGCTGACCTTCATGCCCGGAGGCAGGTCCACGAGGGCCCAATCCGTCCCGCCCACGCTCCCGCGGTCGCGGCCGCCCCTGCTCTCGAGCGCCGCGGCCCGGGCCTGGGCGTGAGCCGCGGCCGTGGAGAAGCGCACCAGGACCTGGCCGGCCACGACCTCCACGGGCCTCCCGTCCGCCAGGACCCCGGTCAGGGTCTCGACGCGGATGGCCCAGGAAAGGCTCGGAAGCACGGCTGAGACGACGCACGCCCACCACACCGCTGAAGCAGACCTCATACCTTGGCGCGGGCGCCGTTCTCCCTGCGGATGATGTCCACGAGCCCGTGGATGTCCTGGAGCACGAACTCGGCCCCCGAGTCCTGGGTGTCGTGGGTGTCCCCGTACTTGGCCCAGGCGGTGCGGATGCCCAGCCTCTTGGCCCCGGCCACGTCGCGCTCCGCCCAGTCTCCGACCATGAGGGTCTCGGAGGGCTTGGAGCCCAGGAGCTCGAGGGCCTTGCGGAAGGGCTCGGGCGCGGGCTTGCGCGCGCCCGCGTCCTCGGCGGTCACCACGTGCTCGAAGAAATGGTGCAGGCCGAGGCCCACCACCCTCAGCCAGGCCTCCAGCCTCGGAGCGTCCGAGAGGGCCCCCATCCGGACGCCCATGCGCGTGAGCTCGATCAAGGTCATCTCGACTTTGGGGTAGAGGGTCATGGAGCCCGACTTGGCGCGGCGGTAGCCGAGGATGCCGGCCGCGAGGATCTTGTAGTCGATGCGGCCGAGCTCCTTGAGGAGGACCTTGTCGAGGATGCGCTGGTCCTCGACCCCGTCCTTCCAGTAGATCTCGAAGACCTTCTCGACCATGGAGGCCTTCTCGACCCGCAGGCCCGCGCCGATCATGGCGTCCACGGCCGAATCCACGGCCGCCCGCTTCGTCTTCATGAAGTCGGTGAGCGTGTTGTCGACGTCGAAGATGACGGCCTTGATCACGGCCTTATTCTCTGACCCTCTCGACGTACTGGCAGGTCCGGGTGTCCACCCTGATCTTGTCCCCCTCCTTGATGAAGAGCGGGACGTTGATCTCCAGGCCCGTGTCGAGGGTCGCGGGCTTGACCATGTTCGAGACCGAGTCTCCCTTGACGCCCGGGACCGTGGAGGTCACGACGAGCACCACGTTGGCCGGAAGCTCGATGGCGGCGAGCACGTTGTTGATGTAGACCCCCAGGACCTGCAGGTTCTCCTTGAGGAAGCGCGCCTGCTCTCCCAGCTTCTTCTTGGGGAAAGACACCTGCTCGTAGGTCTCGAGGTCCATGAACACGCCGTTCTCGCCCTCGTCGTAGATGTAGGACTTCTCCCGGCGGTTGACCGGGATCTCCTTGAACTTGGTGCCCGAGGAATAGGACCGCTCCACCACGCCCCCGGTGTTGAGGTTCCGCAGGGTGGCGCGATAGACGGCCGCGGCCTGGGACTTGCGGTGGTGCTGCGCGTGGAGGACCTCCAGCCACTCTCCCGCATCCTCGATGACCACCCCCGGCTTCAATTCAGCTGTCGTTATCATTTGTTACAATCACCCCATGCACGGAATCGGCGCGTCTTCGGGGGCCTCGGCCCCTGCGCCCTCGGCGCAAGTCCGGAGCGCCGCGGCCCTCTGGCTCGGCAGGGTGGGAGACCTCATCATCTCGACTCCCGTCCTGCGCTCCCTCCGGCGGGCCCATCCGGGCGCCCGCATCCTGCTCGTCGTCGGCGAACGCTGCGCCGACACAGCCCGTCTCATCCCCTTCGTCGACGAGGTCGCGGTCCACGGCGGCCTCGCCCGTCCCCTCGCCACGGCCCGGCTGGCCGCCTCCCTGCTGGGCCGGCGCTGGGACCTGCTCATCGACCTCAACCCGTCCTTCTCCAGGACCTCGGCGGCCCTGGCCTTCCTCGCCCGGGCGACCGAGAAGCTCTCCTTGCGCAAGGGAAGGCTCGACGCCGCCTTCACCCGGCAGGTCGCCCCGGCCGGGGAGTCCGAGCACATGCTCGACCGCTACCGCCGCCTCGCTTCGGCGTTCGGCGGCGTCTTCGAGGATCGGACCGAGCTGGTCCTGCGCCCCGAGCACGAGAAGGCCGCCGGCTGGCTGCTGATGGAAGCCGGCGTCCTGCCCGACAAGCGCAACGTCCTCATCCATCCGGGCAACTTCAAGAAATACGACCACCGCTGGCCGGAGGAGAAGTTCGCGGCCCTGACCCGTCGCCTGCTCAAAGAACCTGACGTCCGTCCCGTCTTCCTCGCCGGCCCCGGCGAGGAGGCCCGGGTCCGGGAGATCCTCGCCCTGACCGGCGCCGCCGTCCCTCTCGTCGCCCCCGGCCCCATCGGCGTGACGGCCGCCGTGCTGGCCAGATTCGACCTGGCCGTCGTCAACTGCACCGGGACGATGCACCTGGCCGCCGCCGTCGGGACCCCGACCTTCGGGTTCTACTCCGGCTACGCCGACAAGGTCTGGAGGCCGCGAGGGCCGGCGCACACGGGCCTGGTCGCGGCGGCCTGGGACTCCTGCCGGAGCGTCTCCGTCGACGACGCCTTCACCGCGCTCCGGACGGTCCTCGACGGCCTCCGCCCGCCCGCGGCCTGACGTCCGCCGCCGGGACGAGGCGGCGGATGATTATACAACATCGGCCCCGGGATATGGTAAGATGGGGTCCTGGGACCAAAGTCCCACCCGCTCCTGGGCCCATGGGCCCTGTCGCGGGAGGGTCAGGGGACCCACACTACTGCTGAAGATGAACGCCGACTCAGCCGAGACCCTGCTCATCGTCGACGACGATGAGGAGTTCCTCAAGTACCTCCGCGCCGCCTTGAAGCCCCTAGGCTGCGAGCTCCTCTCCGCCTCGACGGGGACCGCGGCCTGCCGCCTCATCGCCCAATCGCGCCTGTGCATGGTCCTCGCGGACCTGCGCCTCCCGGACATGTCGGGCCTCGACGTGCTCGCGGCCGCGCGCAAGGCCGACCCCACGACCGTGGGCCTCATCGTCACGGCCCACGGCTCGGTGGACTCCGCGATGGAGGCCCTGCGCGAGGGCGTCTACGACTACATCAACAAACCCGTGCACACCGAGGCCATGCTCGCCGCCGTCCGCCGCGGCATGGAGCACTTCCGCCTCAACAAGGCCCTGCTGCAGAAGACCTCCATGCTCGAGAAGGTCCAGCGCCAGCTCGAGGCCAAGACCCAGCTCATCCAGGACGCCTCGCACGAGCTCAAGAACCCCCTCACCGTGGTCTACGGCTACAGCACCTTCCTCCTGAGGCAGAAGGCCGAGGACCAGAACCCCGCGGAGCTCCGCCGCAACCTCGAGTCCATCAACAGGAACGCGGAGCGGCTCTCCGTGCTCCTCGAGGAGCTCCTCGAGTCCACCCGGCTGGCGCAGCACAAGGTCGAGCTCGACCGCGGCGAGCTCTCCGCGGCCCGCGCGGTCCGCGACGCCTTCGAGAACTCCAAGCTCGAGGCCGGCCGCCGCGGCATCGAGCTGCAGCTCGACGCCCGGGCCGGGGAAGGCCTGACCGTGCGGGCCGACGACGGCCGCCTCCACCAGATCCTCGCCAACCTCGTGGGCAACGCCATGAAGTTCACCCCCGAAGGCGGCTCGGTGACCATCTCGCTGTGCCGCGAGGGCGCCTTCGCGCGCTTCCAGGTGCGCGACACGGGAAAGGGCATCTCTCCCGAGGGCCTGCCGCACGTCTTCGACCGCTTCTATCAGGAGGACGCCGACCGGCAGCAGAACAAGGGCCTCGGCTTGGGCCTCAACATCTGCCGCTCGCTCGTCGAGCTGCACGGCGGCCGCATCTGGGCGGAGTCCCATCCCGGGGCGGGTGCTACCTTCTCCTTCACGATCCCTCTGGCGGCGGCCGTCCCGGCCGCTCCGCGTCAGCCCGACCCCGAGGGCCCCTCGGCCCTACCCCAAGGAGGACGTCCATGATGCTCGTCGCTACCCTGCTCGTATCCCTGACCTGCTCGGCCCATGCCGCCGTGGTCCCGGCCCTGCCGGGCTTCGAGGCCGCCTTGACCGGACTGCGCGCGAACATCCTCGCCGCCAAGGCCGAACGCATCGAGGCGAAGAACCTCCAGGCCGCCTATGACCTCGACCGCCTCGCCTCCGACGTGCGCGGCTTCCAGTGGACGGCCCAGCGCCTGAAGTCCGACCTGCAGGACCTGCGCCGCCGCGCCCAGCGCATCCAGCCGGGCCAGCCGAACAACGACCCCTTCTTCCGCAACGACCTCAACCGCGCGGTGTGGGCCCTCCGGGACCTGCAGTGGGCGGTCCAGCGCGTGCGCATGGACGCAGAACGCCTCGCCATGCAGGCCCGCCCCGATCCGGGGCAGATCCAATCGGCCCGCCGCTTCACGGACTCCTTCACCTGGACCGAGAGCGAGATCGGCTGGCTGGCCAGCGAGGCCCGCTGGGCCGAGTGGGACATCCGCCGCGCGGGCTTCTCCATGGAGGCCTGGGACATCTCCCGGTACTCCGCGGACGTCGAGCGCGACATCCGCGACAGCCACCGCGAGGCCGACGAGATCCTGCGCAAGGTCTCCGCGCCCGTGCCCGCTCCGCAGCAGCCCTAGGAGTTATCCACAGACTCTTCTTGTGAAGAGCCGCTCCTCGGCTAGCCTGGAATCCCCAGTTGGCGCGTGGACCGAGACGAAGGATGCCGAGGACAGGTCGACGCAAAATCTCGCGAGCGTAGCCGTAGCTACGGTCGCGAGATTTTGCATAGAAATGTCCCGGCAGCCTTCGTCGAATCCCGCGTCCAACTGGGGATTCCAGGCTAGCGCTGCTTGAGGACGATGATGGTGAGCTTGCCCGGGAACAGCATGCGGTGCGCCTCGGACTCGGCCTTGGCCCCGCGGCCCCAGAACACGTCGAGCCGGACCGGGCCCCGGATGGCGGAGCCCACGTCGTGGGTGAAGACGAAGCGCGTGAAGTCCGAGAAGCCCTGGAAGGTCCCGTCCTCGGCCGCGACCGGCTTGCGGGACACGAGGATGCCGGCCAGGCCGAGGCGCACCTGCTTGGGGTCCGAGGCCACGGAGCGGCCGGCCACGAGCTCGACTCCGGTGGCGCCCCATGGCCCGCCGGTCGAGGCGACCTCCTTGAAGTAGACGTAGCGCGGGTTGAAGCCCACGAGCTCCAGCTCCCGCTCGAGGGTCTGGGACTTGAGATAGTCGAGGATGGCGAAGGAGCCGGTGCCGGCCGGGAGGAGGCCGCAGTCGATGAGGGTCTTGCCCACGGACTTGAACACGTGGCCGTTGGCGCCGTTGAAGGCCAGGCGGACCCTGCGGCCGCCCGGGAGCACGCCCCAGCCCGAGCCCTCGGTCTGGAGGTTGAGGAGGTCGGTCGGGTGCCTCGTGGAGTAGAGCTCCAGCCCCTGGCCCGCGAGCGCGCCCGCGTCGACCTCCCTGCGCGAGGCGTGAGGCGCGAGCCCGCCGTGACCGTCGGGCCTGCCCCAGTCGAAGGACAGGCCCGAGGCAGGGTCCACCCGGACGAGGTCCGCGGGCCTGGCGTGGATGGGCACGCCGGCCTGGCCCACGCCTGAGACGGGGATCTCCGGGTCGTAGTACGCGGTCATGGTGCCTGAGAGGCCGCCGTCGGGTTTGACCGCCTGGTACACGTCGAAGTCCCGCTCGAGCCGCGCCTTGAGCTCCTTGGCCGGCAGGCCCTGGGAGAGCAGCGCGGCCAGGGCAGAGAAGCTCCGGACCATGTGCGCCGCGGTGTAGGTCAGGCCTCCCACTGCGACCTTCTCGTCTCCGGGCCTGGCGGCCCAGTAGGCGCGGGTCTTCTCCGCCGCCTCCACCGCCGAGGACGCGGCCAGGTCGTCTTGGGGCAGGGGCACCTCGGCCCAGGGCTTGAGCTCCTTGACCTCGAAGGAGGGCTCCTCGGACAGGGTCCGGACCGGCCTGCGGCGCGGCGAGCCGGGCGGACACTCGGAGCCCGCGGCCTTGGGCGCCGTCACGCGCAGCCTGGCCCACTCCGGGACCTCGGGCGGCCACTCGGCGGCCAGGGCAGGTCCGGCCAGGAAGCCGGCAAGGCAGAGCAGGAGCGCGCGCATGTCCGAACTCTATTCTACCACAGGCTAGACCGCGGAAGCGTAGAAGGCGGCCATGGCGGCCCTGAAGGCCTTGCGAGACTCCTCCCAGGTGTAGAACATGTGGCCGCCCCTGAAGTGCCTCAAGGTCAGGTTCTCCCTCAGGGACTCGTCGAGCCGCATCTGGCGGACCAGCCTGCTCGAGGAGCAGCACGGGGTCACGAGGTCGTAGAAGCCGTGCGTGATGAAGACCCTCATGTGGGGGTTGAGGGCCATGCCGTAGCGGAGCTCGTCGGTCGCGCCGATCTGCCTCATGAAGAAGTGCTGCTGGCGGTCGTCCTGCCAGGACTTGCTGACCTCCTCGCTGAGCAGATGGTAGTCGCGCTCCGAGTCGAGCGCCAGGTTCTTCCTCAGGTGCGTGTTGATCCCGGCGGCGAAGACCCTCTCGATGCCGGAGAGGGTCGGATCGGGGCCGAACTCCCATTCGCGGTCCGGGAAGGGGTTGACCGCGGTGATGGAGGCGTCGTAGAGCCCGCAGACCCGGTTGCGGTCCTTCAAGAGCTTGCGGCAGAACGTCCAGTGGGCGATCCTGCCGGAGGCGTCCCTCAGGTAGTCCTCGGGGATGCCGATGATCTCGGACATCTCGCGGACGATCGCCTTGCTCTCGTCCTCGGCCAGCGCGTCTCCATGGGCGAGCAGGCGGTACATCCTCGAGGAGGCGAACTCCTCCGCGGCCCTCGCGACCTCCTCCGCGCCCAGGTCCGGCCCGAACCGCTTGGACCTGCCGTGCAGGGACGCGGCCGCGGCCATGGTGGGGAAGACGTCCATCCAGGCCTGGAGGTCGTAGTCGCTGGGGTTGAGCGGGGTGAACTCCATGGCAGGGGAGATGATGACCACCCCGTTCAAGCCCACGCCGAAGCCCTCCTGCAGGCGCTTGGCCATGCAGGCGGCGCGGAAGCCCCCGTAGCTCTCCCCGGCCACGAAGACCGGGGACTCCCATCTCTTGTGCTTGGAGAGGAACTTGGAGACGAACTCGCCCAGGGACTCGAGGTCCCGGTTGAGCTTGTAGAACTCCTTCTCGTCGCGCTTCTCCTCCGCTGCCTTGCCGTCCTTCTCGGCGCCCCCCTTCTTCGGGAGGTCCTCCTCGTCGATCATCCTGCTGAAGCCCGTGCCGATGGGGTCGATGAAGACCAGGTCCGTGAAGGCGAGCCAGGACTCGTCGTTGTGCACGAGCCGCATCGGAGGCTTGGGCGCCGAGCCCGCGGGCTCGAACACGACCCGGGAGGGGCCCAGGGCTCCCATGTGCAGATAGGCGGACGCGGCGCCCGGCCCCCCGTTGAAGACGAAAGTGACGGGCCGGGCCCCGGGCTCCTTGCCCTTCTCCAGATAGGCGATGTGGAACATCTCGGCGTGCGGCTTGTCCTTCTTGCGGAGCACCAGCCACTCGGCGCGCGCCTCATACTCGAGGTCGCGGCCGGCCAGCACGCACGCGTGCGAGGTGACCGACCCTTTGGGAGGGGCGTACTCGTCCTTGCCCCCGGCGGTCCCGTTCTTCTCGGCTGTCTCTTTCATGGCGATCCTCCGTCGTGGTTCAAGCAAGGCCGCGGAACGCGGCCGCGAACTCGGCCGCGGTGCGGTAGCGCTTCTCCGGCTCGGGTTCAAGGGCCTTGGCGAAGAACGCGTCCACGGACCTCGGCAGGGTGCCGTTGACCGCGGTGGGAGCCGGGTATTGCTTCTTGAGCTTCTTCTCCAGGAAATAGGGGCCGGGGAAGGGACGGCTGCCGGTGAGCATCTCGTAGGCCATCACGGCAAGGGCGTAGAGGTCCGACTCGCGGCCCACGCGGCCCCCCTCCTGCTCGGGAGCCATGTAAGGAGGCGTGCCCCACGCGGCGGTCTGCGTCAGGTCGGCCGAGCCCCGCGCCTCGTGCGCGATGCCGAAATCCATGACCTTGGCGCGGCCCTCGCCGTCGAACATGATGTTGGAGGGCTTGAGGTCCCGGTGGATGACATGCTCGTCGTGCGCGTACTCGAGCGCGGAGCAGACCTCGCCCACGATCCTCTGGGCCTCGTCGAGCCCCAGGCGGCCGCGCCGAGACAGGGTCTTGTCCAGGGCCTCTCCCTGCACGAGCTCGAAGACCAGGTAGAGCTCCTCGTCCCCGGCCACGGTGAAGATCTCGGCCAGGTGCGGGTGGCGCAGCTTGGCCACGAGCCGCGCCTCCTTCAAAAAGCGGTCCCTGAGCTCCGGCGAGGCATAGGCCTGCCTCTTGAGACGCTTGAGCGCCACGGACCGCTGGAGCTTCTCGTCGACGGCCTCGTAGACCTCGCCCATGCCTCCGCTGCCCAGCTCCCGCACCACGCGGTACGTCCCGGCCAGCAGGGCCCCCTCCGGAGCCTGGGCCACCGTGGCCGCTGAGGTCCGCAGGCCCTCCGCTGCGCGCGCCGGAAAGGACTGGGGCGCGGTCCCTGCCCCCGCCGCAGCAGCGCCCGGGCCGGAGGAGCGCCACCAAGCGCCGGTGATGACGAAAGCCAGGGCCAGGCCGACGGGCCCGCCCCAACGCGCCAGTCTCTTCCAGTCGAAGCCCTGCGGAGCCTCTCCGGGCTCCAGCCGGCTGCGTGCGTCCGCAAGGCAGCGGGCCATGCCGGAGTCGAGCCCGGCCGCTCTCTCGTAGGCCGCGAACGCCTCTGCATCCCGTCCGGTCTTCTCGAGGATCATGCCTTCATACACCCTGGCCAGGGCATTGGAAGGGTCGAGCTTGGACGCGGTCGCGACGTCGGCGAGCGCGGCGTCGTACTGGAGGAGCCCGTACTCGGCCAGGGACTTCTCCAGGTAGGCCGGGACGTTGTTGGGATGGGTCTTGAGGATCTCCCCCGCCTCCCAGAGCGCGCCCTCGTGGTTCTTCTGGCGGTTGGCCACGGCGGCCCGGATGGCCCGGGCCCGAAGGTCGGACTTGTCCGCCTGGAGCGCGCGCGTGGCGTCGAGGAGGGCTCCGTTGAGGTCGCCCACGCGGAACTTCGCCATGGAACTCTTGAGCAGCGGCTCGGCCGGCCCGACCGCGCCTGCGGCCTGGGCCGCGGCGCCCCCGGGCCTGGGCGGAGCGCCCGCTCCTCCGCTCCCCCACATCCACTCTCCTCCGGAAGGGGCCCCTCCCTCCTGGAGCCATGCCGAGGAGTCCTTGCCCTTCGAGGACGAGAGGCCCGAGAAATCCGGGGCCTTGAGCTCGACCCTGGACTTGCCCATGCTCCCCGCTGACTCCAGGTAAGCCTTGACTTGGCCCGCGAGCTCGTTCTTCGGGTCGAGCTGGAGCGCAGCCTCCGCGTCCCTGAGCGCGGCCGCGCGGTCCCCGGATCTGGCCAGGCCCCAGGAGCGCATGGAGAAAAGGTCCGGGTCCTGGGTGCCGGGCCCGATGAGTCCGTCGAGCTTGTCCAGGGCGGCCGCGGTGTCCCCATCCTCGATGAGGTCCCTGACCTGCTGGACCGGCGGCAGCGCCGGGCCAGGGACCGCGTTGGGGTCAGGGGTTCCGCCGACGCTTGGAGCCTTGAGGCGTTCCTTGGCCGCGTTGACCGCGTCCGGGATGACGCTGGTGTCCAGCTCGGCCAACTCGGACAAGGGCATGAGCGGGTTCTTCGGGTCCTGAGTGACGCCCTTGATGGTCTTGACGTCCTTGACGATGTCCGCGATCTCCTTGAGCTTCGCCTCGCTTGCGCTGATCTCAGCCTCGGTCTTGGCCGTCTTGAGGACCTCGAGGGCCTTGTCATAGGCCTCGCCGCACTCGTCCGCCACGTCGCCCACGAGTCGCAGGCACGCGCTGCTGTCGTAGTCCGCCACCGTGGTCTGGGTGCCGTCCGGATTCTTGACGACATGGCTCCCCGCGGCTGTGACCTCGCAGTCCTTCATCTCCGTGTAGGCCTTCCTGCTGCACTCGGCCCGGGCGGTCCCGGCCCAGGCGAGCATGAGGCAGGCCAGCAGCAGGCGGCGGTTCATGAGGGGCTCTCCTCTGCCCGGACTCTCCTGCGCGTCACGACCAGGGCCGCGGCAAGGCCTGCTGCCGATGCCAGAGCTGCCGCGCAGGCCAGCCAGGCCACGGTCTCCGAGGAGATCCCCCGCCGGACCGAGGTCTCCTTGCCGGTCGAGAGGCGCGCCTTGGCGTCCACCCAGAGCTGGCGCAGAGTCGGGTCCAGGCGCGCGGCCGTCTCGTAGTCGGACAGGGCCTCGCTGTACCGGGAGAGCTTCTCGAAGATCATGCCGCGGTACAGGTAGCCCAGGGCGTTCATGGGCTCGAGCGCCAGGGCGCGGCTGACATCCTCGAGCGCGGCCGCGTAGTTGGCGATGCCGTACTGGGCTAAGCCCCGCTCCAGGAGCGCGGTCACGTTGTCCGGCTCGAGCTTGAGGGCCTCGGTCGCGTCAGCCAGGGCGGCGTCGTACCTGGCGAGCTTGTTGGCGACAGCCGCGCGCAGGGCCCAGGCCGGGGCATGCCCCTTGTCCGCCCTGATGGAGCGCGTGGCCTCGAGCAAGGCCGCGCTCAAGTCTCCCATCTTGAGCTTCTTGGCGGCTCCCCTGGCCAGAACCTGGGCCTGGGTCTGCCCCTGCGACAAGGGCAGGGTGCCGCGGTAGGACCGGCCCCCGGCTTGGACCGCGTCCTCGGCCGTGCCAGGGCCAGAACGGCCCTCGGCGCCAGGCAGGGCAGCGGCAAGACCCGCTTCCAGACCCTCTCTCGAGGCATGGCCTCCGAAATCAGGCCTCTTGAGACTCAGGGTCTTGCCTGCCAGGCGGCCTGAGGACTCGATGTAGGTCTTCATGTCGAGCGCGACCTGGTTCTTGGGATCCTGCCTGAGCAGTTCATGGACGTCCGCGAGAGACTCCTCGTTCTTGCCCTGGTTCATCCGCGCCAGGGCCCGGACCTCGCGGGCCTCGCGGTTCTTAGGGTTCGAGGCCAGGGCCTGGTCAACGGACTTCTCGGCAGCCTCGGAGTTTCCCGCCTCCATGTCCTTCTTGGCCTGCTCCGTCCTCACGGCTTCGGTCCTCTCCGCCTCGGTCCTCTCCACCGCGCCGTCGGAATCCTTGCCGCCCAAGGCGATGTTCGCCCCCCCCAGGAAGTCCATGGCCAAGCCCAGGCTCTTATTCCTCGCTTCAAGAGCGCTGGGGTCCGGCTCGATCTTCTTGTCTTCCACTTGGGCGTTCTTGGCCTTATCCACCAACCCCTGCTGGATATCGTTGATGTCCGCCGTGACCTGATGGGGCTCGGGGATGCTCTCCACCAGCACAAGGTCCTCGAGGACCCTCCCCCTCTCCTGGCGGCCGTCAAAGGCGATGTCGCCTCTGCTCGCGACCTCAGCAACCCGATAGAGGTCCTCCTTTTGAGCCTCGACCTCCGCGGGGGTCTTGGCAGCCTGGACCTTCTCCATGCCTTGCTCGTACTCCTGCTCGCACGCGGCCCGAAGCCGCTCGACCCCTTGGAGGCAGGCCGTGCAATCGAAGGGCTTTTCCCATCCCGGCGGGAGGTCACGCCTGCACACGCAGCCGATGGCCGAGGAGAAGCTCTCCATGGTGCAGGTCGCCGCGAAAGAAGGCACGACGACGCACGCGGAGATGAGTCCAGCAAGGGAGCCCCTTGAAAACAACGAGGCTTGGGACCTCATCCGACCATCATATCAAATGCTTCAGGACTCGTCTTTGGGCTGGCCGGGCTCGGCCCCGGCCGGAGGCTCGGGTTCCGCCGCCGGCTGCGCACGTTCCTTGAGCCTCCTGCGGATGAAGATGACGAGGATGAGCAGGGAGAGGCCCGAGGGGATGAGCCAGAAGAGCCCGCGGCCGGGCCTCCGCGCCCCTGGGCCGGTCTTGCCCTTGCCCTTGCCGCCGCCCAGGAGGCGGGTCTTGGCATCCTCCCAGAACTGTCGGAGCGTGGGGTCCAGGCGGGCCGCGGTCTCGTAATCCGCGAGGGCCTCGGTGTAGCGGGTCATCTTCTCGAAGATCATGCCCCGGTAGAGGTAGGCCAGGGCGTTCATGGGCTCGATCTTGATGGCTGAGCCGATGTCCTCGAGCGCGGCCGTGAGGTTCCCCATGTTGTACTGCGCGTAGCCCCGCTCGAGCATGGCGGGCACGTTCTTGGGCTCGAGCTTCAAAGCCTCGGTCGCGTCGCCGATGGCGGCGTCGAAGTTCTTGAGCTTGTTCGACACCGCGGCGCGCGTGGTCCAGGCCGCGGGGTTCCTGGCGTCGGCCTGCAGGGCGCGGGCGGCTTCGAGGAAGGCGCCGCTCAGGTCCCCGAGCCTGAGCTTCTTGCGCGCCTCGCGCACGAGCACCTGCGAGCCGGTCAGGCCCTGGGACATGGGCAGGGTGGCCTGCGCGCCCGGGGCATAGGCCCCTGCTCCGGGACCGCTCCCCGTGGCGGACCAGCCTGACCCGCCGGCGTCCACCGCGTCGTAGCCTCCGCCCGAGGCCCGGCTCGGGCCGCCGCTCCGCCAGCCTCCGCCGGCCATGAGCTTGCCGCCGGCTCCGGCCGCCCCGTCCCCGCCGCTCCCGTCGAACCTGGAGCCCATGTCCTTGGACTCCCACTTGGGCCCCTTGAGCTTGAGGCTCACCCCGGCCGCTCTGCCCGTGAGCTCGATGAAATCCTTCACCTCCTGGGCGGTCTTGTTCTCAGGGTCGGACTTCAGGGAGGCCTTGGCATCCGAGAGAGCGCCCGACTTGTCCTCCTGGTTGAGCCTGGCCACGGACCTCATGGCGAGGAGCTCCGGGTTCTCCGGGTCGTCTTGCAGGAGCTCGTCGAGCAGGTCCTCGGCTTCCGCGGCCTTGCCTTGGTCGAGCAGAGCCTCGACCCGCTCCTTCCGCGGCTGGGCCTCACCCTGCGCCCCGGACCGAGGCTTGCCGGCGGCGCCGGGCTTCTGGTCCGCGGCAGGGTCGCCGGCCTCTTCGCCGTCCCCGGGCCCGGCCAGGATCTCGCCGTCATCGGAGACCTCGTAGCCGTGATCGTCGAAGGTCTTCTCCGCGCGTTCCCACGCCTCGTTCGCATAAGTGTTGAAGCTCTCTCCCCCGACCGTGATGTGCTTGCCGGAGCTTCCCAGGATCCCGTAGCTCTTGAACCCGCCCATGTCGTAGTAGATCTTCATGCGGAGGTCGCTCAATGCCTCGACCGCAGCGTCCCTATCCGCGGGCTTGGACTTGTCCACGGCCGCGATCGCCTTCTGGAGGTCGCTCTCGCAGGCGGAGCGCATCTCGTTGTAGACCGGGGCGCACTGGGGCCCCGGGGGATCGGCGTTGCAGGCGGCGTACGCCGCGTCGTAGGAGCCCTGGTCGCACCCGGCGGAGCAGGGAGCGGGGAGCAGGGCCGCGCAAGAGAGGACGAGGCCGAGCCGGAGTGTCCTCGAGCGCAGGGCCGCGACGGGCGCCGTCGTCATTTTTGGGAGAGTTCGATGACCCCGTCCCAATCGCGCGGAGGGGTCCTGGAGAGCTTGTCCGCCAGGGACCGCAGATAGGCCGCGGGCTTGTCCTCGGCAGGCAGGGCGCCGAAGGCCAGGCTCGCGGCGGCGAAGTCGCCGCTCTTGAGCGCGGCCACCCCTCCCTGGAACGCTTCCCTGCGCCTGGAGTCGCCCGGAGCCGGGGTGAGCTCGAAGAGGTCGATGGCGGACGACATCCCGGCCGGCCGGAAGCGTCCCACGGGCACGGGCATGGCCACGGAAGGGGAGACCTTGGAGGCCACGTCCTCGGTGGCCAGGATCCCGACGCCGAGGGCCTTGGTGATGCCCTCCACGCGGGAGGCCTGGTTCACGGTGGCGCCCAGCAGCCCGTAGGAGAAGACCTGCTCCGAGCCGATGGCTCCGGCCACGACCTCCCCGGAGTGGAGCCCGATGCCGCAGCGCCAGCCGCCGGTCTGGCGGGAGAAGGCCTCCGCCATGCGAAGGCTCGCCCGGCAGGCCAGGTCCACGTGCGAGAGGTCCTGGAACGGGACGTTCCAGCAGGCGAGGATGCCGTCCCCCATGTACTGGAGCACCACGCCCTGCTCCTCGAGGATGACGGCGGTCATGGCCGTCATGGCGCGCCGGAGCTCACCGATGTACTGGAGGATGTCCTCGTTCTTCTCCTCGGTGCGCTTGGAGAAGCCGCGGATGTCGAAGAACATCACGGTGCTCACCGCGAGCCTGGGCTCGATGTCCCCGAGATCCGGCGAGGACAGGATCTTGTTCACCACCGGGCCGGCGAAGAAGCGCTCCAGGCGCCCCTCCCAGGTGGTCAGCCGGTCCATGGCCATGCTCCGGCCGACCATGTCCGCGATGAGCCCCACGAAACGGGCGCGCTCGCGCTGGAGGGACTCCGAGCCCGCCGAGGACTGGGACCCGGCCACGTAGAAGACCACGGAGGGCTCGTGCGGGATGCGGGCCGCGGCGCACACGGCCCAGTCGAGCCCGGCCTGCCGCGTCGCGACCTCTCCCGCGGGCTGGGACCACGAGTAGACCGTGGGCTGAGGGGCCTCGGCGCAGGCCTTCCGGATGAGGGTCTTGCTCGGCTGGTACCGGACCGCCCCGGCAGAGCGGTCCTCGCCGAGCACGCCGCCCTCCTCGGTGACGACGCACGCGAAGACGCCGTCCGTGGAGTCCCGGAGCACGGCCGCGATGCGGGCGAAGGAGTCCTTGCGGTCGCGCTTGCGCAGGATCTCCGGGATCTCGAGGAGATGCGAGTACTTGAGCCTCCCCGCCGGGTCGCCCATGGCGTAGAGGTCCTTGGCGGACATGGTCAGGAGCTCGACGTGCTCCGGGGCCGCGCCGCCCCCTCCGGAGGGCTTCTTTGCCGCCGGGGACTGAGCCACGGCCTCGGGAGCGGCCCCGGCCGGAGCGTCGAGGATGAGGAAGGTGAACTTGGTCTTGCCGATGAGGAAGCTCTCCCCCGGAGCCAGGCCGAACTCGTCCATGGGGCGGCCGTCGCGGAACACGGGGTTGGTGGACTCGGGGTTCCGCCGGACCACGAGCAGGCCGTTGTCCACGAGGACCTCGGCGTGGAGGCGGCTCATCTCGAGGTCCTCCGGGATCCTGAAGGTGGCTTGCTTGGCGCGGCCGAGCACGAGGTGGCCGCCCTCGACGAGCTCCTTGGTGACCGGCGGCTTGCCCGGGAACTCCGCCCTGATGAGGAAGCCCATGGCACAGAGTATATCAAGAACGAACGGGAAAAATCGGGCGTCAGCCGGGTCGGCCCAGGATGTCGGCCAGCTTAAGGAAGCCCTCGAGCGGGATCTCCTCGGCCCGGGCCCGGGACGGGATGCCGCAGCGCTCGAGCGCGGCCAGGGCGGTTTCCCGGCCGATGCCCAGGCCCCCGCACAGGGGATGGAGGACGGTCTTGCGCCGCTGGCTGAAGGCGGCGCGCGCCACGCGGAAGAAGCCGTCCTCCCGCTCGGGCCTCACCAGCGGCGCGGCCCTGCGCCTGAGGAGCACCACCGCGGACTCCACCTTGGGCTTGGGAGAGAAGGACTCGGCAGGGGCCGCGGCCACGAGCTCGGCCTCGGCCTTGATCGCCGCAGACAGGGTGAGGAGCCCGTAGTCGCGGCTGCCCGGCCCGGCCGTGATGCGCAGGGCGACCTCCTTCTGGAACATGAGCACCGCGGAGCTCCAGCAGTCCCAGGAGAGGATCCTCTGCAGGATAGGCGTGGCGACCGAGTAGGGGAGGTTCGCCACGAACTTGAGCGGAGGCCTGCCCAGGGCCGCGGGCTCGACCTTGAGGAAGTCGGAGGCGATGAGGCGCAGGCCGCTCTCCGCGCCCAACTCCAGGCGCAGGGACTCGGCCAGGCGCTCGTCCATCTCCACCGCGGTCAGGTCCGAGAGGCGCAGGAGCTCCCGGGTCAGGAACCCGCGGCCAGGGCCGATCTCCACGACCGAGTCCCCCCGCTGGATGCGCGCCGCGGCGAGGATGCGGCCGCGCACGACCGGGTCCTTGAGGAAATGCTGGCCGAGCCTGGCTCCCATGGGCCGTCAGACCGGGCTGGTGAACCGGCTGCGGCTGCGCCGCAGGAGGTCCTCGCCGATCTTCCAGACGTCTCCGGCCCCCAGGGTCAAGACGACGTCGCCCGCCGCCAGCTCGCGCGCGGTGTCCAGGGCCGAGACGAAGGGGGCGCAGCGCACCCGGGCCCGGCGCAGGGAGTCGAGGATGAGCCTCGAGGTCACGCCGGGCATGGGCTTCTCGCCGGCCGCGTAGATGTCCATGACGTAGACGAGGTCCGCGGCCTTGAAGGCGGGTCCGAAGCGGCGGGCAAGGAGCTTGGTCCGGGAGTAGCGGTGCGGCTGGAAGACCACCACGCGCCGGCCCTTCCAGAGGCGCAGGGCGTCGAGGGTGGCGGCGATCTCCGTGGGGTGGTGGCCGTAGTCGTCCACGAACACGATGCCCGAGGCCGAGCCGAGGACGTCGAGGCGGCGGCCCACGCCGCGGAACTCCGCAAGCCCCGCGGCCAGGCGCCGGAACGGCAGGCCCAGGAAGCTCCCGGCCGCCAGGGCGCCCAGGGCGTTGAGCACGTTGTGCCTTCCCGGCACCCGCATGCGCAGCGTCCCCAGGCGGCGGCCCCGGCAGAGCACGGAGAAGGAACTCCCCGCGCTCGCGAGCTTGAGGTCCGCGGCCCGCCACTGGGCGGACTTCGCGAAGCCGTAGGTGATGACGCGGCGGTCGAGGCCGCGAGCCAGGGCCATGAGGGGAGGGTCGTCCGCGCACAGCACCGCGGCGCCGTAGAAGGGGAGCCGGCGCAGATGCTCGGCGAAGGCCTCCCGGAGCCGCTCGACGGTCTTGTGGAAGTCGAGGTGGTCGTCGTCCACGTTGGTCACCACGGCCACCAAGGGCGAGAGGTGCAGGAAGGACCCGTCGGACTCGTCGGCCTCGGCCACGAGGTAGTCGCCCACGCCCAGGCGGGCGTTGGAGCGGATGTCCTTGATCTGCCCGCCCACGACCATGGTCGGGTCCGCCCCGGCGGAACGCAGGGCCATGGCGACCATGGAGGTGGTGGTGGTCTTGCCGTGGCTCCCGGCCACGGTGACCGTCTTCTTCATGCGGCCGAGCTCGGCGAGCATCAGGGCCCGCTGGACGACCGGGATGCCCTGCTCCCGGGCCGCGGCCACCTCCGGGTTGTCCGGGCCCACGGCGGAGCTGACGACCACCACCTCGGCGCCCCGGATGTGGGACGCGGCGTGGCCCAGACGCACCGTGACGCCCAGCCCGGCGAGCCGGCGGGTCACCTCCGTTTCCTTGAGGTCCGAGCCGGAGACCTCGTAGCCCAGGTTGCGCAGGACCTCGGCGATGCCGCTCATCCCGACCCCGCCGATGCCCACGAAGTGGACGCGCCGGATGAAGGAACCCATGTTGCCGGGAAGCTCGGCGCCTTTCCTGAAGACCCTCACTGCTTCCTCCTGACAGGCCGCAGGAGCCACTTGAGCCCCTCGGCCGCGGCGCGGTTGGCCGGGTTGAGCTGGAGGACCCGGCGGTAGTCGGCCAGGGCCCGAGCCTCGTCTCCGGTCATGACCGCGGCCACGCCCCGACCGAGCAGGGCGACCTCATGCCGGGCGTCGTGCCGGAGCGCGTGCTCGAAGGCCGTCATGGCGCGCTGGCCGTCGCCGAGGGTGGCGTAGCCCAGGCCCAGGGCCACCCACCAGTCCGAGTCGTCGCTCCGCGGGAGCTCGGCCCCGGCCTCGGGCAGCATCTCCTCGACGAGGGTCATCCAGCCCGTGCCGATGACCCAGAGCCCCATGTCGTTGCCGACCTCCCGGGGCTGGAAGGAGACCTTGGCCGCGCTCTCGGCCGCCCCGCGCCGGGCCCCGGCGTCGGTGAGGCGCTTGTAGGTCAGGTTCATGCCCAGGCGCACGTCCGAGTCCGGAGGCGCGCTCTTGACCACGTCGGAGAGGTCGTTGAGGATCTTCTTGATCTGGGCCTGCCGGGCCGACTCCGGCCCCGCGGGCAGGTCGTACTCCCGCCGCACCAGCTTCATGGAGGAGCGCTCGGGCTTCATCCCCTTCTCCAGGGCGCGCTTGAGAGAAGCGCGGCTCTCGATGTCGTCGGCCTTGGTGAGCTTGGGCTTGGGGACCATGGCGACGTCCACGTTCATGACCGCGCCCTGCTCGAGCGGGATGCGCTCGAGGTTGCGCGCGAAGACGGAGAGCGGGTCGTCGGCAGGCGGAGGCTCCCCGGGCGGCTGGGAGCCCGAGGGGGAGCCCCCGCCGCCCCCGGCCGCGAGCTTCTTCTTGCCCCCGGTATAGGCCACCGAGAGCTGAAGGCCGCCCCCCTCGCCCTCGGGGGTGAGGTGGAAGGCGTCGGAGAAGACGGACCGCGCCTCGGCCCGCTGTCCGGCGCGCAGCAGGAGTCTGCCCAGCCGGAACCGGGCGACCGCGTCCTTCGACTTGAGGGAGACGGCCTTCCGGAAGCTGTGCGACGCGGCCTTGTCCTGGCCCAGCCGCTCCTCGGCGGCCCCCAACTCGAGGAGGGCGTCCTCGTACTGCGGGTAGAGCTTGAGGGCGTCCTTCATGCACTCGATGGCGTCCCCGTCGCGGCCGAGCCTCCGGTAAAGCATGCCCAGCTGGAAATGGTAGAGCGGGTGCGTGGGCTCGAGGTTCACGGCCTTGCGGAAGTGGCCGAGGGCCTCCTGGTTGCGCCCCATGGTCTCCAGGATCGAGCCCATGTTCATCTGGATGTCGGCGCGCGCGCCGTCGAGCTCGCCCGCCTTGCGGAACGCCTCGTACGCGGGCAGGGCCTCCCCCTTCCAGGCCATGGCGATGCCCAGGAGCATCCAGGCCTGGGCGTTGCGGTCGTCGAGCTCGATGGCCTTGCGGAACTCCCCGAGAGCCATGTCCACCTTGCCGCGCCAGTAGTAGGCGGCGCCCAGGAGCATGTGGGCGTTGGCGTCGTTGGGGCTGGAGTGCACGGCCTTGGCGAACTCGGCCTCGGCCAGGTCATACTGCTGCGCGTCCATGTGCCGGGTCCCGGCCCGCATCCCGCGGTTGGCCTGGGTCGCCATGATCTGGTCCCAGATCGTCTCCTGCCCCGGCTCGGTCCGCCCCGCCGCGGCAGGGGCGGTCCAGGAGCAGAGGAGCGCCAGCCCCAGGGCCGCGACGCGCGCCAGGTGAGGGAGCATCCTCTCCATGGCGCGCCGCCGGTGGCTCACCCGGTTCTTCTCCTCGTCGGAGAGCTCCGCCAGGGTCCGGCCCGTGTCCTCCACGAGGAAGAGCGGGTCGTAGCCGAAGCCGGCCGAACCCCTGGGTCCGGACGCGATGGAGCCGGGGAGCCTGCCCTCCTCGAGCGTGACCCTGCCCTCCGGATCGCTCAAGGCCATGACCGTGCGGAAGACCGCCTTGCGGCGCGGACCTTCCACCCCCCGGAGGGAGGCGAGGAGCTTGGCGTTGTTGTCCGCGTAGGTGCAGCCCGGGCCCGCGAAGCGCGCGGCTCTGACGCCGGGAGCCCCGCCGAGCGCCTCGACCTCGAGCCCCGTGTCGTCGGCCAAGGTCCACATCTTGAGGCGCAGCGCCGCCTCACGGGCCTTCTTGGAGGCGTTGCCCTCCACGGTGGGGAGGTCCTCGACGGTCTCGGGGAACGCTGGGAACTCGTCGAGCAGGGCGAACGCGACGCCGCTGCCCGCGGTCATGGCCGCGAGCTCCCGCGCCTTGTGGCGGTTCCGGGTGGCCAGCAGGATCCTCATCGTCATCTTCCAGGGAGCCCGAGGCCCCGAGCGGGTTCCATTGGGCGTCCGTAAATGTTACCATTTCTTCCGTGAGCGTTCTCCTCCGCCTGCTCGCGGCCGCCGGCCTGGCAGGCCTGTGCGCCTGCGTCGGCATGCCCGCTGCCGGGGACGCGGACATCTCGGACCCCGGCATCCTCGCCAACATCGAGAGCGTCCTGGCCAGCCAGCGGGGCGTCAAGCCCGGCACCGTCAGCATCGACGTGCACGCCCGGATCGTGACCCTCTCCGGCCTCGTGGACACCTGGGAACAGAAAGAGGCCATCCGCCGCGCGGCCAAGGACGCGCGGGGCGTCGAGCAGGTGGTCGACAACCTCGTCATCAAGGAATGACCTCATGACCTGGCGCACCATCGCGCTCCTGGCCGCGTCCGTGATCCCCATCGTGACCGTCTCCTGGCTGGCCCTGTTCCGCAAGGACTAGCCCCCGGACGTGTCCGGCGTCATTGACGGGACCCTCCTCTCGCTCCTATAATGAGAGGGTCGGACAAGGAGCCCCCATGGACAAGACCTTCCGCCCCCGCGTGATCCGCGCGACCTTGCTGCTCGCCGCCGCCGCGCTCTGCGCCGCGCCGGAGGCGTGGGCGAAGGTCTCCTGGCCGGACCTCGGCAAGCCCGCCGCCTCCATCGGCGGTGGAGAGAGCGACGCCGCGGTCATCGTGGGCATCGAGCGCTACGCGTTCGTGTCCCCGGTCAAAGGGGCCGGAGACAACGCCCGGGCCTGGTACGACTACCTCACCAAGACCCGGGGGCTCAAGCCCGCCAACATCCGCCTCCTCCTCGAGTCGGACGGGACCGTCGAGGAGATCCGCCAGGCCGCGGTCGAGAGCGCCGTGCGCGCCGCGCAGGGAGGGACCCTCTGGTTCGTCTTCATCGGCCACGGAGCCCCCGGCCAGGACGCCAAGGACGGGGTCCTCGTGGGCGTGGACGCCCAGCAGAAGGCCGCCAGCCTCTACGCCCGGAGCCTCCCCAGGGGAGAGGTCCTGCGCCTGCTCGGCTCGACCAAGGCGAGCCAGGTGAACGTCGTCATCGACGCGTGCTTCTCAGGCAGGACCGAGGCCGGCGCCCTGGTGGAGGGCCTCCAGCCCCTGGTCCTGGCCGCGCTCACCCCTCCGCAGGACGCGCGCTTCGTGGTGCTCACCGCGGCCAAGGGCAACCAGTTCGCCGGCCCCCTCCCCGGAGCCAAGAGGCCCGCCTTCAGCTACCTGCTCCTCGGAGCGCTGCGCGGCTGGGCCGACTCCGACCACGACGGCAAGGTGACGGCCGGCGAGATCTTCAGCTTCGCGGACGAGGCCCTGCGCGCGACCCTCAGGGGCCGCGAGCAGACCCCGGAGCTCACCGGCAAGACCGCCGCCGTCTTCGGGACCTCGGCCGGCGAGGCCGGCCCGGACCTGTCGGTCCTCGCCAAGGAGTCCGCGGGCCGCTCCACCGCGGAGATGTTCCAGATCAGCGAGCTGCCCACGGTGCCCGCGGTCTCGGCGCCCGAGGCCCTCGCCTCCGACGCGGACACCGCGGACTGGCGCGACCTCGACGTGGACGCCCTGGAGAAGTACGACGCGGCCATCGCCTTCGACAAGGGCGAGGCCTCGGCCGAGGACAAGGCCGCCCGGTGGCTGGCCCTGGCGCAGTCGAGCCCGCAGTTCGCCGACAAAGCCAACCGCCGCGCCGAGGAGTGGAAGAAGTTCTCCGAGGCCAAGAAGGCGGCCGAGGAGGCGCGCGCGCGCCGCGCCGAGGCCCGGGACAAGGACTGGAGCAAGCTCCGCAGGCTGCTGAGCCTCTCCGTCATCCCGGACAAGGACAAGAAGCGCTGGGCCATGATGTTCGTCCAGGCCTACGGCCGCACGAGCGAGGACAACCCCTTCCTCTCGGAGCTGGCCCCCCTTCTGCCGGCGGGCACGGTCCCGCCGGAGGCGCTCAAGTCCGCGCCCGTCAAGGGCAGGAGCGGGATCGTGTGGGTCCCGATTCCGGGCGGGACGTTCATGATGGGCTCCAACGACGACGGCACCGAGAAGCCGGTCCACATGGTCACCGTGCCCTCGTTCCAGCTCTCCAAGACCGAGGTCACCCTGGGGCAGTACAAGGAGTGCGTCGGAGCCGGGGCCTGCACCCCGACCAACGCCTCCTGCACCGTGTTCGGGGCGGCCACGCTGAGCCAATTCATGCAGGACGAGCTCCCGGTCGTGTGCATCAACCAGGACCAGGCCCAGGCCTTCGCCCGGTGGGCGGGCGGCCGCCTGCCCTCCGAGGCCGAGTGGGAATACGCCGCCCGCGGGGGCGGGAAGGACTGGAAGTACCCCTGGGGGAACGAGGCCCTCACCTGCGATCACGCGGTCACGGACGTGGCGGGTGACGGCTGCGGCAGGAACGTGCCCTGGCCGCCCTGCTCCAAGAGGGACGTGACGGTCCACGGGGTCTGCGACATGGCGGGCAACGTCTACGAGTGGGTCGAGGACCTCTTCCACGACACGTACAGCGGGGCGCCCTCGAACGCCGGAGCCTGGACCACGTCGGGCAGTTCCACGATGATCCGCGGCGGGGTCTGGCGCTACGGCGCTTCCAAGGCCACCACCACGCACCGCGAGGGCATGTCGAGCGGCGACTCGCGCGTGGGCTTCCGCATCGCGCGCTGAGCCCGCCGGGTCAGAGGGACTTCAGGACGTCCTTGAGCCGGCCCAGGCGGGCGTTCGCGTCCGCGTGCTGGGAGCGGGAGAGGTCCACCTGCTCGCGGGGCGCGCGCTCCATGAACACGGCGTCGCCCAGCTTGGCGGCCAGCCGCGCGGCCTCGACCTCCAGCCGTCCGACCTCCTTCTCCAGGCGCTGACGCTCCTTGGAGAGGTCGATGACGCCCTCCAGGGGCACGAAGAAGGTCATGCCCGAGGCCACGGCCGTGGCGCTGTGCGGGGGCCGCTCGCCGTCGTGCGAGGGCTTGAGCTCCGAGAGCCTGGCGAGGAACCTCACGTACTCGCCGTACTTGAAGAGGAGGTCCCGGTCGCGGGACTCCCCGCCCTCGGCGATGGCAGAGATCCTCAGGCCCGGAGGCACGCACATCTCGGAGCGCAAGGTCCGCAGGGCCTTGACCACGTCGATGAGCCGTCCCATCTCCCGGATCGCGCCCGCGGACTCCCACTCGGACCCCGGCTCCGGCGCCCCGGACCGCAGGAGGAAGTCCGCATGCTCGCCCACGAAGGGCTTGAGGCTCGCGTAGAGCTCCTCGGTGATGTAGGGCATGAAGGGGTGGAGCATCTTGAGGGTCCCGGTCAGCACGTGCGCCAGGACCGCGCGCGGCGCGGCCTTGGCGGCCTCGTCGGCGCCCTGGAGGCGGATCTTGGCCAGCTCGACGTACCAGTCGCAGAAGCGGTCCCAGAGGAAGCCGTAGAGGACGTCCGCGGCGGCCGCGACCTCGTATTCCTTCATGAGCCCGCGGCAGCGGGAAAGGGTCTGAGCGTACTCGGCCAGGATCCAGCGGTCGCAGAGGTCGAGGGCCTCCGGGGCGAAGCCCTTCAGGGAGAGCCCGCCCTCGGGCGCGGTCTCCGGCAGGTTCATGAGCACGAAGCGCGTGGAGTTCCAGAGCTTGTTGGCGAAGTTCCGCGAGCCGGTGAGAGACTCCTCGGAGAACGGGATGTCCCGGCCCGGGTGGGCCTGGACCGCCAGCGAGAAGCGCAGGGCGTCGGTGCCGTACTTGTCCATCATCACGAGCGGGTCGATGACGTTGCCCAGGGACTTCGACATCTTCTTGCCCTTCTTGTCGCGGACGATGCCGTGGATGACGGCGTGCTCGAAGGGGACCTGGCCGAGGGCCTCGAGGCCCGACATCTGCATGCGCGCGACCCATAGGTAGAGGATCTCATAGCCCGTCACGAGCACGCTCGTGGGATAATGGAAGGAGAGGTCCGGCCCCTGGTCGGGCCAGCCGAAGACGGAGAACGGCCAGAGGGCCGAGGAGAACCAGGTGTCGAGCACGTCGGGGTCCTGCTCGAGGACCGTCCCCCCGCAGTCCGGGCACGAGGCCGGCTGGGAGGCCCCCACCTGGGGCTTGTAGCCGTCCTTCTCCCGGCAGGCCGCGCAGTACCAGACCGGGATCCGGTGGCCCCACCAGATCTGGCGCGACACGCACCAGTCGCGGATGTTGGAGAGCCACTCGACGTAGGGCTTGGTCCAGGATTCGGGGTAGATACGGAACCGGCCCTCCTCCACGGCCTTCAGAGCCGGGGCCGCGAGGTCCTTCATGCGCACGAACCACTGCTTGGAGACCAAGGGCTCGACCGCGGACATGCAGCGGTAGCAGACGCCCACGCTGTGCCGGTGGTCCTCGGTCTTGACGAGGCGGCCGCCGGCCTTGAGGTCCTCGAGGACCTTGTCCCTGGCCTTCTCCCGGGAGAGGCCCGCGTACGCGCCCGCCTCGGACGTCATCTTGCCGTCCGGGCCGATGACCTTGATGAGGGCCAGTCCGTGGCGGCCGCCGATCTCGAAGTCGTTGGGGTCGTGGGCGGGCGTCACCTTGACCGCCCCGGTGCCGAAGGAGGACTCCACGACGTCGTCGGCCACGACCGGGATGTCCCGTTCCATGAGGGGCAGGGTCAGGGACTTGCCGATGAGGCCCGCGTACCGGGCGTCCTTGGGATGCACGGCCACGGCGGTGTCCCCCAGCATGGTCTCGGGCCGGGTCGTGGCCACGGTCAGGCCCTCGCCCCCGCCCTTCAAGGGGTAGTGGATGTGCCAGAGGTGGCCCTTGCGCTCCTCGTACTCGACCTCGATGTCCGAGAGCGCGGTCCCGCAGCGGACGCACCAGTTGACCATGCGCTCGCCGCGGTAGATGAGTCCCTTCTTCCAGTAGCTCTCGAAGGCCGCGTGCACGGCCTTGGCCCGGGCCGCGTCCATGGTGAAGGCCTCGCGGTCCCAATCCAGGCCGCAGCCGAGCCGCTCGAGCTGGCCGAGGATGGTCTTCTTGCATTCGGAGGACCAGGACTGCATGGAAGAGACGAACGCCTCGCGGCCGAGGTCATGCCGGGTCTTGTTCTCGGCCTTGAGCTGGCGCTCCTTGACGTTCTGCGTCGCGATGCCGCCGTGGTCCGTGCCGGGCACCCAGCACACGGGCCGGCCGTGGAGCTTGTGCCAGCGCACCAGGATGTCCTGCAGGGTGTTGTTGAGGGCGTGCCCGATGTGCAGGGCGCCGGTCACGTTCGGCGGCGGGATGACGACCACGAAGGGCTTGGGGCCGGAGGAAGCGGCCGCCTGGGAGCCGAAGAGCTTGCTCCGGCGCCACGCGCCGCACCACTTGCTCTCGACCGGCTGGGGATCGTAGGTCTTGTCTAGCATGCCGCCTCCGCGAACGGCGCGACGAACTCGGACGCCACGACGTTGGCCATGAAGAGCCCCTCGGAGGAGAGCCTCGTCCTCCTCCCATCGCGCAGGATGAGGCCGCGCTCCGCCAGGGACTCAAGCTCCCGGGCGAACGCCTCCTCGAGCTCGGGCCCGAGCTCCGCGCCGTCGAGGAGCCTCAAGCCCAGCATCGCCGTCTCGCCCAGCTTCTCCTTGCCCTCCAGGCGCTCGGCATGGGCCAGGGGCCGCCTGCCCGCGAGGACGCCGGAACGGTACTCGTCCAAGCCCGGGGAGTTCGTGGAGCGCTCTCCGTCCTGATGGGAGACCGCGGCCGGGCCCAGGCCGAGGTAGTCCTCGTTCCTCCAATAGAGCATGTTGTGGCGGCACTCGCGCCCGGGCAGGGCGAAGTTCGAGATCTCGTAGTGGTGGTAGCCCGCGGCTCTCGCGCGGACGATGACGAGCTCGAACATGGCGCGTCCCAGGTCCTCGTCGTGGACCACGCCCTCCCGGCCGAAGGGCGTGTCCTCGTGCACGTCGAGCCCGTAGACCGACAGGTGCTCCGGCCGCATGGCCAGCACTGTAGAGAGGCTCCGCTCCAGGCCCTCCAGGGTCTGGCCCGGAAGGCCGAACATGAGGTCCACGCTCATGTCGAAGCCCGCGTCCCGGCCGAGCCGGAAGGCTCGGACCGCGTCGGAGAAGCGGTGTCTCCTGCCGATGCGCTCGAGGAGACGATCGTCCGTGGTCTGCAGTCCCAGGCTCAGGCGGGTGACCCCGCCCTCCCTCAAGGCCGCGGCCTTCTCAGGCGTGAGGCTCTCGGGATTGGCCTCGACCGTGGCCTCCTCGAAGACAGGGCCGGGGTACGACCGCCGGACCGACCCCAGGAGCGCGGCCAGGTCCTCCGCCGAGAGCTCCGTGGGCGTGCCCCCGCCCACGTAGAGGGTCTCAGGACGCGCGGCAGGCCGCAGCCCCGCCTCAGCCTCGAGGGCCTTCAGGTACCCTGGGACCGACGCCGCCCTGCCGGGGAAGGAGACGAAGTCGCAATAGGAGCACTTCCCCGAGCAGAACGGGACGTGGACGTACAGCCCGGCGTCGCTCAAGTCTTCTTGACGAACATCGAGATCACGTCCACCGGCACCGGGAAGATGGTGGTGGAGTTCTTGTCGATCGCGATCTCAGAGAGCGTCTGCAGGTACCGGAGCTGGATGGAGGCCGGGTCGGCCGACAGGACCTTGGCGGCCTGTCCCAGCTTCTCGGAGGCCTGGAGCTCGCCTTCCGCGTGGATGACCTTGGCGCGGCGCTCGCGCTCGGCCTCGGCCTGCTTGGCCATGGCGCGCAGCATCTCCTGCGCGAAGTCCACGTTCTTGATCTCGACGTTGGAGACCTTCACGCCCCACGGCTCGGTGTGGGCGTCGAGGATCTGCTGGAGCTCGTTGTTGATCTTGTCGCGGTGCGCCAGGATCTCGTCGACCTCGGACTTGCCCAGGATCGAGCGCAGGGTCGTCTGCGCCCACTGGCTCGTGGCATAGAGGTAGTTCTCCACCTGGATGACCGCCCGCTGCGCGTCCACCACCCGCAGATAGACGACGGCGTTGACCTTGATGGAGACGTTGTCCTTGGTGATGACGTCCTGCGGGGGCACGTCGAGGACCACGGTCCGGAGGCTCACCAGCTGGCCGCGCATGATGCCGGGCACCACGATGATGGGCCCGGGGCCGCAGACCTTCCAGAGCCGGCCCAGGACGAAGACCACCACCCGGTCGTACTCATTGACCAGCTTGATGGACAGGAACGCCGCGACCACGAGGATGATGAGGACGGACGACGTGCTCTGGAACATTTCTTTGGACCTCCGCCGATGGGATTGTCGCTTCATTCTCTCAAAAATCCAACGCCGTTATCAAGGCGAACGCAGGGCCCATGCCCCCTGGGTCCTGATCCGATTGCATCCTTGGGTCTGGAGACCCCTGACTGCGGCCTCTGCGGCTGCTACACTTGGACAGGACAGTTCGGCAAGACTCCCCCGGGAGGCACATGGCAGGAGCTCTTCAACACGGTTTCCGTCCAGCTCACGGCAAAGTACCCTGCGGCACGGCCGAACCCGTCAGGGCCTTCAAACGCGGATGGCCCGGAGGCAGATCCAGGCAAGGTGCAGCTCCCCAGCGAGGAGGAGATCAGGCGGCGGGTGGACGATATCAGGCGCAGGCTTGGACCATGAGGAACGGCTGAAGGACTGCGTTTGCGCCCCTGCCGTGGATTTGGTACTTTCTCGCCTGGCGGACCCCTCCACGACCAGCCCATGCCACCGACGAACCCCTTGCCTCCTCATGTCACCGGACGCTTCTGAGGGGTCCGTCGGCTCCCCCCAAGCGGGAGGACCGAGCCGCTGTGAGCTCCTCTTGTGCCTGGCTGCAGCGCTCCTGCTGCGCTTCGGATTCGCGGCCTATTCCTTCGACGGCAGGCAGATCTTCGGCAGCCTGGACTACGAGCAGATCGGGATCAACATCCTGCGCCACGGGGTCTACACCCTCGTCCCTCCCGCGCCCATGGCGGTCCGGGAGCCGGGCTACCCGCTCTTCATCGCCGGCCTCTACGCCCTCTCAGGCCAGAGCCCCTGGGCGGTGCTGGCAGCGCAGGCGGCCTTGTCCACGGCCACGGTCTACCTGGTCTTCCGCCTGGCCCTGCTCATCTTCGACCCCCGGACGAGCCGCGCCGCCCTATGGATCGCGAGCTTCTATCCCTACTTCTGCTACTACCCGGGCTTCCTCTTCCGGGAGACCCTGCTGCCCTTCCTGGCCTCCGCTGCCTTCTTCGTGTCGCTCCGCTCCAGCGGCGTAGGAGCAGGGGCCGGCGCAGGCGGCCTGGCAGGGTGGATGTGCCTCACGAACACGGCCCTGACCCCGCTGACCGCGGCCTTCGGGGCCTTCCTGGCCTGGCAGCAGGAGCCGGCCCGGCGCTGGAAGGGTCTCCTGGCCTTCGCGCTCGTGGCCGGAAGCCTGATGGGAGGCTGGCTGCTCCGCAACGCCCTCGTGATGAAGGCGTTCATCCCGACCTCGACCTCCCTCGGCGTGGAGATGTACGTCGCCTTCAGCGTTCCCTATGAGATCCGGGGCACGCCGGAGCAGGACCGCATCCTGGGAAGGCCCGGAGACGACACCGAGTTTCAGAGGATCTCGGTCCTGCCTGAGCTCGAGAGCAACCGCGCCTACGTCCTGGCCGCCCTGCGCCTGGCCGCGGCCCGGCCCTGGAGCTTCGCCATGGACTGCGCCGGCAGGTTCTTCGGCCTCTGGAGGATCGTCCCGCGCGACCGGGCCTACACCCACCGGACCTCGGCCGTGCGCCTGCTGGCCCTGCTCTCCGACGGCTGGGTCCTGCCCCTGGCCCTGGCAGGGCTCGTCCTCGGCTGGAGCAGGCCCGGGGTCCGCTGGATGGGGGTCTTCGTGCTCGTCTTGACCATGAGCTTCTCCATCAGCCAATCCGTCATCCGCTACAGGCTGACCGTGATGCCCTTCGTCCTGATCCTGACCGCGAGGGGAGCGCTCTGGCTCTACGACCTCGCGGCTTCCCGGCGGGCCGCGGGGAGCCGCTGATGCAGCGCAAGGTCTCATTCGCTTCCGGCGCAGCCCTGCTGGGACTCCTCCTCGCGGCCTCCGGAGCCGCCCAAGGAGCGCATGACCTGTGGGCCTCCACCGCGGTCTACGTCGCGGCCCTGCTCGGCCTGGCCGCGACTCTCCTGCTCTCGGCGTGGTCCACCGAGGACCCGGGCCTGCCTGTGGCATCAGCGCCCTGGGCCGCGCTGGTCGCCGCAGCCATGGCGCTCTCGTGGCGCTTCTCGATCAATCCCGGAGAGTCCCTGCTCGGGCTGGCGGACTGGCTCTGCGCCCTGGTCCTCTTCTTCGCGGCCTTGAGGGCCTTCAGGGAAGCCTCGGCCGCCGAGGTCTTCCTGGCCTGCCTGGCGCCCTTCCTGGCCTTCGAGGCGGTCGTCATGGTCGTCCAGCACGCCAGGGTGGTGGACCCGTTCAACCACCAGGCTCCAGGCACCTTCCCCAACGCCCACGGAGCCGTGGCCTTCGTCCTGCCCTGGATCCCTCCTCTCGCAGCGAGGACCTTCGGCGGCAGCGGCCAGGGGAACGCGCCGCGCTGGTACTGGGCCATGGGACTCGCCGGCGCCCTGGCCTGCATCCCTCTGGCCGAGTCCGTCTGGGGCCTGCTCTGCGTGCTCTTGGCCGCGCCCTTCATGCTCGGGCTCGGGCCCCTCAAGTCCTGGCTCACCCGGCATCGCGTCGGAGCCGGGGCAGCGGCAGGAGCGGCCGCGGTCTTCCTGGCGTGGGTCCTCTGGAAGAAGCTCCACGTCAGCTTCCAACTGGCGGGCCCGGCCATGGCGAGCGGAGGGCACTTCGTGAGGCTCAAGTGGTGGGCCAGCGCGTGGCAGATGTTCCTCGCGCACCCCTGGCTCGGCGTGGGACCCGATTGCTTCGCTTCCGCCTACCCTGCCTTCAGGGACCCCTCGGCCGCGCTCAACGTGCGGGCGAGCCACAGCCTCGTGCTCGGCTCCCTGGCCGAGACCGGGCTCATCGGCGCAGGCAGCCTGGCCGCGTTCTGCGCCTGGTGGGCCCTGCGCCTCAAGCGGCGCTGGGCCGCGGTCTCGGACCGCTGGCCCTTCCTGCTGGGCCTCGTCTTGTTCGCCTCGTTCGCCGTGGTCAACGTGGCAGCCGAGTATCTCGCGACCCTGCTCTCGGCCGCGCTCTGCCTGGCCCTGCTCGCGGCCCCGGCGGCTGAGCCGTGGTGGGCCCCCCGCAAGTCCGCGGCGCTCGTGGCGTCGGCCCTGCTGCTCGCCAGCCTGCCCTGGGTCGTGTCCCCGTGGATGGGCAGCAGGCTCTGCGTCGAAGGCCGGGCGGCTCTGGAAGCGGGCGACCTGGACCGGGCGGCCCGGGCCTTTTCAGCCGCCATCGAGGTCCAGCCTCCCCACTTCGAGCCCGAGCGCGGGCTGGCCCTGGTCCATGCCGCGCGCCACGCGGCCACGGACGACACGGCCGCCCTGGCCGAGGCCGTGGCCAGCCAGGAGCGCGCCGTGGGGCTCAACCCGCTCGACCCCATCCTGCGGCTGGAGCTGGGAACCTACCTCGCGGCCTCCGGCAGGGCAGCGGAGGCCCTGGCCGCGCTCGACCAGGCCGACGTCCTGGAGCGGGGCAGGCCGTTCTGGAAGGACAGGCTCGACGCGCTGCGCCGGAAGCTGCGCCGGGCCGGCTCGGACCCCGCCGGCGGCGGTGCTCGCCGCCGTCCCGGCGTCATCCATCCTGGCAGGAGGGACTGATGGGATTCAAATCAGGCTTCGCCGTGCTCGCGGGCAGGCCCAATGCCGGCAAATCCACCCTGCTCAACGCGCTCCTCGGGTCCAAGCTCTCCATCGTCTCGGCCAAGCCCCAGACCACGCGCCACAAGATCCTGGGCATCTTGAACGGGCCGGACTTCCAGATCTGCCTCCTCGACACCCCGGGCCTCCTGGTCGGGCCGCAGGACGACCTGCGCAAGACCCTGCTCAAGACCGCGCGCAACGCCCTGCGCTCCGACGCGGACGCGGTCGTGCTCCTCGTCGACCCGGCGGCTCCGGACCCGGACTTCGTCTCCGAGCTCTCGGCCTTGAAGAACCCTGAGATCCCCCTGATCGTGGCCGTGAACAAGTCGGACCTCAAGGCCTCGGGGCTCGCGGACGTCGAAGCCGCCTGGGCCAAGGCCCTCTCTCCCAAGGCGGTCTTGAGCGTCTCGGCCCTGAAGGGGAACGGGATCCCGGCGCTCCTGGAGGCGGTCAAGGCCCTCATGCCCGAGGGCGAGCCCTTCTACGACCGCGACAACCTCTCGGACCGCTACGAGCGCTTCTTCGTCTCCGAGATCATCCGGGAGAAGATCTTCGAGCTCTTCGAGGAGGAGGTCCCGCACGCCTGCGCGGTGCAGATCGAGCTCTTCCGCGAGGCCAAGGGCAGGCCCGACGAGATCATGGCCTCGGTCTTCGTGGAGCGCGATTCCCAGAAGGGCATCCTCATCGGCAAAGCCGGACGCATGATCCGCGAGCTCTCCGAGCGCTCGACCCGGGCGGTGGAAGCCTTCCTCGGCCGCAGGGTGCGTCTCGAGCTTCAGATCAAGGTCCGCAAGGACTGGCGCAGGGACCCGCGCAGCCTCAAGGAATTCGGCTACTTCGAGTAGCGGTCAGGACCGGCGCCCAGTCCCCTCGGAAGCGGACGAAGGCCGCGCCGGCGGCCCGGGCGGCTTTCTCGTCGTAGTCGGAGTCCCCCACCATCAGGGAGTCCCGGGGCCGCGCCCCGAGCCTGCGGCAGGCCTCCAGCAGCATCTGCGGGGCGGGCTTGGAGGCTCCCACGTCGTCGGGCCCGAGCGCGGTCTTGAAATGGCGGTCCAGGCCGGCCAGGCGCAGGGTGAGCCCGACCAGGGCGCTCGGGGTGTTGGAGACCACGGCCTTGGGCTGGGGCAGGGACTCGAGAGCGGCCTGCGCACCGGGCATCACCTTGACCCTGCCGAGGTGGCCGGGGTAGCCCTTCTCGTAGGCGGCCCGCACCTCGTCTACGGCGTGGCGGGTGAAGAAGGTCCGCACGTCGTCCTCGATGCCCTGGCCCCAGGAGGAGCGGAAGGCCCCGGCTCCGGGAGGAGCGTAGCCCAGGAGCACGGCCGTGTCGCGGACGAGGCCCTCCCATACCCCGTAGGTGTCCACGAGGACGCCGTCGAGGTCGAAAAGGAGGGCGGCGGCAGGCATGCCGCTGCTCCCTAGGCCGGCTGGGCGACCGGGACCGGGGCGGGAGCCTTGCCCGCCGCGGTGTCGGTCTTGGTGGAGACCTCGTGGTCGATGTAGGTGTACTCCTGCATCACGGCCTCGTACTGGTTGAGGAGGTCCACGCCCTCGCGGGGCTTGAGGTTCCCGGCCTTGACCTGCACGTCGATGGCGGACTTGACCATGCGGGCCAGCTCGAACTCGCTGTACTGGATGGAGGCCAGCACGTCGCGCACGGTCTGGCCGTGGATGACCTCCTCGACGTAGTAGCCGCCCGGCTCCTCGGCGTCCTCGAACACGTGCACCTCGTTGACCCGGCCGAAAAGGTTGTGGATGTCGCCCATGCTGGCCTGGTAGGCGCCCACGAGGAAGACGGCCAGGTAGTAGGGGTCGCCGTTCAAGGGGTGCATCTGGATGCTGGAGCTCACGTCGCGCTTGCCCACGTACTGCGAGATCTTGCCGTCCGAGTCGCAGGTGATGTCCACCAGGGTGGCGGCCCGCGTGGGCTCCTCGGTCAGCCGGTGGACCGGCATGACCGGGAAGACCTGGCCGATGGCCCAGGCGTCGGGCACGGACTGGAAGAGCGAGAAGTTGCAGAGGTACTGGTCGGTCAGGGTCTTCGTCATCTCGGCCAGCTCGTCCGAGACGAACTTGGCGCGCGGCAGGAGGCGCTGGATCTCCAGGCACGTCTTCCAGTAGATGGCCTCGACCTTGGCCCGCTCCTCCATGCCGAGGTAGCCGAGCTTGAAGAGGGAGTAGGCCTCCTCGCGCCGCTGCTGGGCGTCGTGGTAGGCTTCCTCGATGTTCCGGGGGCTCAAGTTCTCGAGGATGTCGCGCATCTCGCCTACGACCTCGTGCTCCTCCGGGGTCTTCTCGAAGTCCACGGGGGCCGAGCCCGCCTGGATGGAGCCGAAGACGTTGACCACGAGCAGGGAGTGGTGCGCCACGATGGAGCGGCCCGACTCGGTGACGATGTTGGGCTCGGGCACCTTCTCCTGCTTGCAGATCTCGTGCATCGTGTAGACCACGCCGCTGACGTACTCGCGCAGGGTGTAGTTCATGGAGTGCAGGCCCGTGGTGTGCGTGCCGTCGTAGTCCACCCCGAGTCCGCCGCCGCAGTCCACGTACTCCAGGCCGAGCCCCATCTTCCGGAGCTTGGCGTACATCCGGGAACCCTCTTTCACCGCGTCCTTGACGGCCTGGATGTCCGTGATCTGCGAGCCGATGTGGAAGTGCAGGAGCTTGACGCAGTCGCCCAAGCCCTCGGCCTTGAGGTCCTGGACCGCGCGCAGGATGTCGGGCGTGGTGAGCCCGAACTTGGCCGCGTCGCCGGTCGAGCCCCTCCACTTGCCGCTGCCCTGGGTCTGGAGGCGGCAGCGCAGGCCGATGAGGGGGCGCACGCCCATCTCCTTGCAGATCTTGACGAGGGCCGCGAGCTCGTTGAGCTTCTCCACCACCACGATGACCTTCTTGCCCATCTTCAGGCCCACCGCGGCCAGGCGCATGACCGACTCGTCCTTGTAGCCGTTGACGACCGTGAGGTTCTCGGTCCCGTTCATGGCGATGACCGCCATGAGCTCGCCCTTGCTGCCCGCCTCCAGGCCGTACTGGAAGGGCTCGCCGGCGTCGAGGATCTCCTCGACGACCTCGCGGAGCTGGTTGACCTTGATGGGATAGACGCCCGTGTACTTGCCGCTGTATTTGTGCTCCTCGATGGCCTCCCGGAAGGCGCGGTTGAGCTGCTCCACGCGGTGGCGCAGGATGTCCTGGAAGCGCACGAGCACCGGAAGCTTGATGCCGCGGCTGACCACGTCGTCGACCACCCGCTTGATGTCGATGGCGCGGTCCGGGGTCCGGCGCGGGTAGACCACGAGGTTCCCGTCCTCGTTGATCCCGAAATGCTTGAGCCCCCAACCCTTGAGGTTGTAGGTCTGCGCCGAGTCTTCGATGGTCCACGTGGTCTTTGCCATGACGGAGATTATACAAAAACCCCAGCCGCAAAAGGCGGATCGTCGACGGGAGAAGCGTCGTCCGCCCCGGGGGGACCCCTCCCGGGGAAGGGACCTAAAAAATTTAACACCAAAAGGCTACCATTCCAGGGCTTAGCTCCCATGGAAGAATCGCCCAAACCCAGGCGCCTCCTGCCCAAGGACTCCTCGGAGATCGAGGCCATCGCGGACCTCCAGACCGCGCGTCTGGCGTTGCGCTGGGCCCTGGAGCGGATCCGGGCGGTCGAGAGCGAGCGCGACGCGCTACGGGGCAAGTCCGAGACCGAGTCCAGGGAGAAGCGGGCGGCCTTGGAGGACCTGCGCGCCCTCCAGCGGACCTTCAACTACTACGCCGCCAAGCTCCAGGAGTCCGAGGTCCTTGCCAAGACCCTGGCGGAACGCCTGGAGACCGCGCGGGCCGAGGCCGCCCCGGAGGAGGCTCCGGCGGCGCCCTCCCGCGAGGATCTGGAGAGCCCCGAGGTCGGGGCCGGCGCGCTCTCCCTGCGGCAGTCCTACAAGGAGCGCCTCTCCGCCCTCAAAGCCGAGCACGCGGCCGAGCTGGAGGCGTTGAAGAAGTCGCTCGAGGAGGCGGCCAGCCGGACCGTGCGCAAGGTCCAGGTCCTGGCCCAAGAGGAGCGCGAGCGGCTGGAGCACCAGGTCGCGCACGAGCGCGAGTCCCGCCGGCTCGCGCTGGCGTCCCTTGAGAGCCGGCACCGCGCCGAGCTCGCCGCCCTGGCCGAGTCCATCCAGAAGCGCCCGCGCTTGTGACCGGAAGGGCAATATCGTAGAATCGCCCCAGCTCTTTCAACCGCAGGAGGCCACGGGATGGGACGCAGACGCCAGGCGCGCGAGAATGCCCTGCACTCCCTCTATCTCTTCGAGTCGGGGCTGAGGGAGGACGCCGCCTTCCGCGCCGTCAACGAGGAGGTCGAAGACGCCGCCACGCTGGAGTTCAGCCGCCGGCTCTTCAAGGGCACGCTCCTCCACCGCGACGCGCTCGACCGCCGCATCGCCGAGATCGCCCGCAACTGGGACGTCTCCCGCATGGCCGCGGTGGACCGCAACGTCCTGCGCATGGCCGCCTTCGAGCTCATCCACTGCCCCGACACCCCTCCCGGCGTGGTCATCAACGAGGCCATCGAGATCGTGCGCCGGTTCTCCACCGAGGACTCCACGCGCTTCGTCAACGGCATCCTCGACCGCATCCGCCAGGAGTGGCTCGAATCTCCGGCCCCATGACCGCCAAAGCAGTCCTCGCCGAGATCGAGCGCCTGCGCCGGGAGATCCGCGAGCACGACCGGCGCTACTACATCCTGGACCGCCCGGAGGTCTCCGACGCCGAGTACGACTCCCTCATGCGCGCTCTCAAAGAGCTCGAGGCCGCCCACCCCGAGGCCGTCACCCCGGACTCGCCGACCCAGCGCGTGGGGGGCGCCGCCTCCTCGGACTTCAAGCCCGTGGCGCACAGCGGGCCCATGCTCTCCCTGGAGAACGCGGTCTCCGAGGGCGAGTTCCGCGACTGGGCCGCCAGGGTCGCCAAGGGGCTCGGCCCCGGGGAGCGGCCCGAGTACGTCATCGAGCCCAAGATCGACGGCCTCTCCTGCGCGCTCACCTACGAGAACGGCCGGCTCGTGCGGGGAGCCACGCGGGGCGACGGCGCCACGGGCGAGGACGTGACCGCCAACGTCCGCGCCATCCGCTCCATCCCCCTGGTCCTCCATGGAACCCCGGCGGGCAGGATCGAGGTGCGCGGCGAGGTCTTCATCGACCACAAGGACTTCGACCTGGTCAACCAGGCCGAGGAGGCCGCGGGCCGCGAGCCCTTCGTCAACCCGAGGAACTGCGCGGCCGGCTCGCTCCGGCAGAAGGACCCCAGGGTCACGGCGTCGAGGAGGCTCAAGTTCTACGCCCACTCGCTGGGCGCGTCCGAGGAGGGTCCGAAGGCCTCCACGCACGAGGAGTTCCTCGACGGCTTGAAGGCCATGGGCATCCCCCTGCCGCCCCTGCGCCGCAAGGCCGCGAGCGTCGAAGAGGTCCTCGCCCTCTACGCCGAGTTCCGCGACCGGCACTTGCCAAGGCTCGCCTTCGCCGTAGACGGGCTCGTGGTCAAGGTCAACGACCTCAAGCAGCAGAGGCGCCTGGGCGCCACGGCCAAGTCCCCTCGCTGGGCCGTGGCCTTCAAGTACCCGGCCAGCAAGACCAGGACCCGGGTGGAGGACGTGGTCTTCTCCGTGGGCCGGACCGGGGCGGTCACGCCCGTGGCCAAGCTCAAGCCCGTGTTCTGCGCCGGGGTCACCATCAGCTCGGTCTCCCTCCACAACTTCGACGAGGTCGGCCGGCTCGACCTCAAGGTCGGAGACGAGGTCGTCATCGAGCGCGCCGGCGAGGTCATCCCCAAGGTCGTGTCCGTGGTCAAGGAAGCGCGCACCGGCGCGGAGAAGCCCGTCCTCCCCCCGAAGTCCTGCCCGGTCTGCAGGGCCAGGGTGGCCAAGGAAGAGGATGCCGTGGCCTACCGGTGCGGGAACCCGTCCTGCCCGGCGCAGCTCAAGCGCAGCCTCCTGCATTTCGCCTCGCGCGACGCCATGGACATCGAGGGCTTCGGCGAGGCCGTGGTGGACCAGCTCGCGGACTCGGGCAGGGTGGCCTCCATCGCCGATCTCTACGACCTGACCAGGGACGACCTCCTCAAGCTCGAGCTCTTCGCCGAGAAGAGGGCGGAGAACCTGCTGGCCCAGGTCGCGGCCAGCCGCCGCAAGCCGCTGGCGCGCCTCATCTACGGGCTGGGCATCCGGCACGTGGGAGAGAAGACGGCCGAGACCCTGGCGTCCCTCTACGACCTCCAGGGCCTCTCCGAGGCCCCGGCCTCGGAGCTCGAGAAGCTCCCCGAGGTCGGAGCCGTGGTCGCGTCCTCCATCGCCTCCTTCTTCGGCTCCGCGGAAGTGCGCGGGCTCCTGGAGCGCCTCCGCAAGGCGGGACTGGACTTCGAGAAGATGGAGGCCCGCGGGGCCGACGGCCTGCCCTTGAGCGGCAAGACCTTCGTGTTCACCGGCGAGCTCTCCTCCATGACCAGGGACCAGGCCGAGGGCTCGGTCAAGGAGCTCGGCGCCAAGGCGTCCTCCTCGGTCTCCTCCAAGACCTCCTTCGTGGTGGCGGGCTCCGAGGCCGGCTCCAAGCTCGCCAAGGCGCGCAAGCTCGGGGTGCCGGTCCTCGATGAGGCCGCGTTCCTCAAGCTGGTGGGGCGATGAGCGAGGCTCCGGAGCGCTGCGCGCTCATCAACGTCACGGACAAGACCGGGGTCATGGAGTTGGCCCACGGCCTGGCGGGCCTGGGCTTCAAGATCGTGGCCTCAGGAGCCACCTACACGACCCTCAAGCAATCCGAGCTCTCCGTGCTCCAGGTCCAGGACCTGGCCGCCTCGCCGGACCTGCTCGAGGGGACCCTCGGGCTCCTGCACCCGCGCGTCCTCGTCGGCGTGTCCGCGGACCGGGACAACCCCGGGCAGATGCACGAGCTCGAGCGCCGCAAGGCCGCGGCCGTGGACCTGGTGGCCGTCAACCTCTATCCCATGGCCGAGATCACGGCCGAGCGGGACCTGCCCCTGGCCGAGCTCCTGGCCTACGTGGACGTGGGCTCGGCCGGCATCCTGCGGGCCGCGGCCAGGAACTTCAGGCACGTCATCCCCCTCTGCGACCCGGACGACTACGGCCCCGTGCTGGACTCCCTGCGCCAGTACGGCAGGGTCCTGCCGGAGCGGCGCCAGGCCCTGGCCTCCAAGGCCTTCCACTACCTCGCCTACTACGACACCACCGTGGCCCAGTACCTCGGGAGCAGGCGGGACCGCCTGCCCGACGAGTTCGTCATCGGCCTGAAGAAGGCGGCCGAGTTCCCCTACGGCGAGAACCCCCAGCAGCAGGGCGCGCTCTATTCGGTCAGCGGCTCTCGGCCCCGCGGCATCAACGCGGCCCAGCTCGTGTTCGGCAAGCCCCTCTCCTACAACCACTACCTCGACCTCGAGTACGCCTGGGAGCTGGCCAACGAGCTCGACCAGCCCAGCTGCGTCATCGCCAAGCACTCCGTGCCCGCCGGGGTGGCCTGCGCCGAGTCCCTGGCCGAGGCGGCGCGCGCGGCCTATCGCTGCGACCCGCGCGGCGGGTTCCGCGGCACGGCCGCGGTCAACCGCGAGGTGACGGACGAGGCCGCGGCCTTCTTCGCCGAGGAGTACGTCACCTGCATCGCGGCCCCGGCCTTCTCCGCGAGCGCCCTGGAGATCCTCAAGACCAAGAAGGACATCAGGCTCGTGGTCCTGCCCCCTCCCGTGGTCGCGGCCCACGAGTTCGACTTCCAGGCGGTCGCGGGCGGCATGCTCGTGCAGGACCGCGACAACCAGCCGCTCTTCGGGGACTTGAAGACCGTGTCCCGCCGCGCTCCGGACGAGGCCGAGCTCAAGAGCCTCCGCCTGGCCTGGCTCGTGGCCAAGGCCGCGCGCACGCACGCGGCCGTGGTCTGCAGGGGCTCGGCCACCATCGGCATCGGCTCGGGCCAGACCTCGCGCCTGGACGCCATCAGCATCGCCCTGGCCAAGAGCCAGGAGCGCCACCCCATCCTCCCGCCGGGCCAGCCCCTGGTCCTGGCCTCGGACGGTCCGCTCTCGACCGAGCACCTCCAGGCAGCGGCCGAAGGCGGCATCACCGCGTTCATCGAGTCCGGCGGCTCGGCCGAGGACTCCGACGCGGCCGCGTTCTGCGACTCGAGGAACCTGGCCCTGGTCTTCACGGGCACGCGCCACTTCAAGCACTAGTGCTCCTCCTCATCCTCGCCGGCCTCATCCTCGCGGTCCAGCCCGCTCTTGCCGCTGACGCCGGACCGGTGTGCGGGGTCTACGGCTTCGACCCCAAGTCCGCGGCCTTCAAGGGCAAGACCCCGGAGCGGATCGCCGAGGCCCTCTCCTCCTGGGGCGTGAACGCGGTCTTCGGCGGCTACAAGGACCCGCTCCTCCGCAAGGCCCTGCGCGGCCGTGGCATCCGCGTGTTCGCGGAGCTCACAGCCTTCGCGGGAGAGCGTCATTGGAAGACGCGGCCCGAGAGCAGGCCGGTCAGCGAGGTCGGCGAACCCCTCGCCAAGGTCAAGTGGTACGCCGCCGTCTGCCCCAACCAGACTTGGCTCAGGCTGGACATCAAGAAGCGCGCCGTGTCCCTGGTGCGCAAGCAGGAAGTCGACGGCGTGTGGCTCGACTTCATCCGCTATCCCGGCCACTGGGAGGTCCCCGAGCCCCATCTCGAGCAGACCTGCTTCTGCCCGGTGTGCCTGAGGGAGTTCCGCAAGGAAACCGGGGTCGCGGTCCCGGAGGAGCTCACGGCCAGGGAGAAGGCGCGCTGGATCCTGTCGGACCACAAGGAGCGCTGGACCGCGTTCAAGACCGCGAGCATCGCGGGCCTCGTCAGCGAGGTCGCAGACGCGGTCCACGCGGCCGACCCCGCGGCCCTGGTGGGCTACTTCGCCGTGCCCTGGGAGCGCTCGGAGAAGCGCGGGGCCGTCCTCGAGATCCTCGGCCAGGACCACCGCCTCATGGGCAGGGCAGCGGACGTGGTCTCGCCCATGGCGTACCACGCGCTCCTGCGCAGGCCCGCGTCCTGGATCACGGACGCCTCCATGGCCGTCAAGGCCGATTCGGGCAAGCCGGTCTGGCCCATCATCTTCGTGGGAGACGCGGAGCATCCCCTCGGACCCGGCGAGCTCAGGGCCGCCGCCGACGCCGCCTGGCAGGGAGGCTCCGGAGGCCTCATCCTCTTCGACCTGGGCAAGCTCGCCGAGGCGGGCAGGCTCGGCGAGCTCCCCGCGCTCTTCTCAGCCTGCTTGGATTAGGCGGGCCAGCATTCGTTGGCGTGCGCCAGGAGCCCGGGGTCCTTCACGGCCTTGCGGCAGAAAGCCCGCACCTTGGGGTCGCGCCAAGCTCCGAGGCAGCGCGTCCAGGCCTGGGCCAGGGAGTGTCGCCGCAGGTCGCCTGGAGCAAAAGGGAGGGCATTGAGGAGCTTGACCTTGCCGTCAGGCACCACGAGGACCATGGCCTGGGGATGCTCGAGCCTGGTCTCGATCTCCCTCTGGATGCCCCAGGGATAGATGGAGAGCTTGGGCCCTGCCTTGGCACGGGCGGCCTCGGCCTTGAGCGCCCGGACCGCGGTCCGCCATCGCCCGGCCGACGGGGCGAGTTCCTTCCATGCTGCTCCGGCGCGTCCCAGGCGCATGAGAGGGCCGGTCGCAAGCACCCTGGCTCCGAGACTGGCCGCCAATCGGTAGACCTTGACGGCCTGGCCCACGTTCCTCTTCATGGGGATGAACACGACCTCAGGCCCGAGCCCTTCCTCAGCCAGACAGCGGACCGCCCGGACCGCTTTGTTGAAGCTCGAGCCGGGCCTCAAGGCCTCGTGCTCGCGGGCCGTGGGGCCGTCGAGGCTGATCTGGATGGAGGACACGCCCAAGGCGGAGAGGCGCTTGGCCTGGGAGCGGCCGATGGTCCCGCCGTTGGTCTCGATCTTGATGCGGACCCCGCCCTTGGAGAGGATGGAGAGGATGTCCCAGAAGTGCGGCACCTCCATGGGTTCCCCCCCGCCGAACGCCACGTAGGAGACCCCGGAGGCCGCGATGTCGCGGCTGACGCGGAGGGCTTCCTGCTTGGTGAGCTCAGCCTGCCAGGACCCGCCTTGGCGGATTCCCTTGCCCGGACCGGATTCCTCGCAGCAGGCCAGGCAGCGGCCGCGGCAGCGGTTGGTGAGTTGCCACGCGACAAAGAGGGGGGCGCGGTAGTCTCCTACCGCCGCCCCCCTCGGGTGCGTCACGTGAACCTGATGTACGGCTGGGCCATGACACGCTCGGTGACCTCTTCGAGAGAAGGGGTCTGCCACACGGGCTTCTTGTCGGCCTTCGCCTTTCCATCCGTCACGTTCTTCTTGTCTCTCATGCTGTCTCCTAAATCCCGGCCTAGGACCGGGTAGCCGGCTCAAGACACGAGCCGACCCATCTTTCCGATCGTGGCCCCTTGCCGTGCGCCGCCAAGTAAGCGCGCCAGGCCTCCCTGACCGTCTGCGTCCGAAGGTCGGCGCAGACGACGTCCGAGGAGGCCGAGACAGGGACCTTGCCGTCAGGCAGGATCGTGAGCGTGCCTGAGGGCTCCGCGCGTTCGGCGCGGACCTGGTCTTCGAAATTGAAAGGCCTGAAGCAGAGCTCGAGCCTCCCGGCCAGGGTGGCTTCGCGACGGGTGAGGACCGCGAGCAAGCCTGCCATGGACTCGGCATCAGGAAGGAGCTTCTTCCAAGCGGCTGCGGCGCGGCCGCGCTTGATGAGGGTCCCGGTGTTGAACCGGAAGGCGCCCAGGTCCAGGGCCAGGTCGATGACCGCCGGAGCCTCGTGGATGTTGCCCTGGACCGGGACGAAGGAGATCTCGAGGGGCATGCCTTGACGCCGCACCTCGCGGCAAGCTTCCAAGGTCTTGGCCAGGGAGGCCCCTGGCCGCAGGGACTCGTAAGCCTGCTGGGTGACCCCGTCGAGAGAGACCTGGACCGAGCGGATGGGGAGCTTGGCCAGGCGCTCCGCCTGGGTGCGCCCGAGGTTCTGGCCGTGCGTCTCCACCTTGAGCCACGCGCCTGCCTCGCCCAGGGTCTCGGCCGCCTGCCAGAAGTCGGGGCTCAGCATGGGCTCGCCCCCGCAGAGGATGACGTAGGGGACCTGGGCTGAGCCGATGCTCCGGGCCAGCTTGAGAGCCTCGGGCCGGGAGAGCTCGGCGGCCGTGTCAGCCTTGGGCCCGGAAGCGTTGAGGCAGTGCCGGCAGGAGAGGTCGCACCGGTCGGTCAGGCGCCAGGCAGCGGCCAGGGGAACGTCGAAGGACGCGATCCTCACGGCAGCCTCACGGCGAGCGCCATGATGAAGGCGCTCACGGTCACGAGATAGCACTGCACGATGTCCCGCACCGCGGGCACGAAAAGCCGCGGCGTGTCCCACGCCTTGACCGCGGTCCGAGCGCTCGAGAACCAGCACGGCAGGCCCAGGGCCCCGGCCAGGCCGCACGCGACCGGGAACCAGCCCGCGGCCGCGCCTGCGAAGCACGCGGCCAAGCCCGCCCCGGCCAGGGCGAGGTACAGGGCGACCCCGTTCCTGCGGCCCAGCCGCACCACGAGGTTGCGCTTGCCCACGAGCCGGTCCTGGTGGAAATCCGGGATCTCGTTGACCACGGCGAGCGACGCCACCAGCAAGCCGGGCACGAGCGCGGCCGCCAGGCCGCGCCAGGAGAAAGCGCCCGTGTGCAGGTGGATGCTGCCCAGGGTCATCCAGGGCCCGTAGGACAAGGCGATCGAGGTCTCGCCGAGGCCCAGGTAGGCCCAGCGGAAAGGCGGGCCCACGTAGAAGGCCGCGGCCATGCCGCCCAGCCCCATGTAGAGGAGGATGGGCCAGCCTCCGGCATGGGCCAGGGCCATGCCCACGCACGCCGCGGCCGCGAACGCCGCGACCCCCAGCCAGAGCATCCAGGCGGGGATGTACTCGTCGTCGGAAGGGTTGAAGACGCGGTCCGTGCCCATGCGCGCGTCGAAGTACTCGTTGAAGGACTCAACACCCACGACGGACAGGCCGATGCCCAGCAGGCCCAGCCAGAAGCGGCCGGGCGCGAAGGCTCCCTCCATGCGCAGGGCCCAGGCCGCGCCGAGGAAGTACGGGAGGAGTCCCGCGTACAGGAAGAAGCGGTAGCGCACCGCAGACGCCATCCGCAGGGCCAGATTCGGCCGCCCGCTCCCGCCGCCGCGGGCCGGAGCGGCGCGGCCGTCGGTCTCCACGCCGGACTCGGTCACAAAGGGATCCATCGGTGCAGTCCTTGCAGGAGCCCGGGGTCGGCCTCCAGGCGGCCGACGAAGTCGGCCACCCGCGGCGACTTCCAGCCCGCGAGGAAGGCCTTCCAGACCTCGGTGAGGCTCTGCTCGCGCAGGTCGCCGCACACGAACGGCAGGGCGTTGAGGAGCTTCACCCTGCCGTCGGGCAGGATGACGAAGAGGGCCGCGGGGTTGGCCATGCGGTAGCGGACCTCCTGCGCGATGCCCAGCTCGTGATAGCGCACGGTCATGCGGCCCTTGTACTCCTGGGCCTTGGCCTTGAGGCACGCGAAGAAGGCGTCGTACTGCTCCTGGGTCGGGGCCAGGTCCCGCGCCTTGGCGGCGTGGCCGGCCAGGATGAGCCTGCCCGTGTAGAAGCCGGAGACCCCCTCGCTGAAGGCCAGGTCCACGGCGGCTCCGATCTCATGGACGTTGTGCCGCGTCGGGACGAAGTTGACCTCCACCTCCACGCCCCTGGAGCGCAGGAGGCGGATGCCTGCCAGGACCCGGGCGTGGTCGCCGGAGGGCCGCACCTTGCGGTAGGCCTCGGGGGTGGCGCCGTCGAGGCTGACCTGCACGGCCCGGACTCCGTGGTCCCGCAGCGCCGAGGCGGCCGCCTCGGTGAGGTGGCGGCCGTTGGTCTCGACCTTGAGCGACACCCCGGCGTCTCCGAGGAACGCGGCCAGTTCCAGGAAGTGCGGGTGGAGGAAGGGCTCGCCCCCGGAGAAGGCGACGTAGGGCACCTGCTCGGTCTTGATCTGCTCGAGGATACGGAAGGCCTGCTCCCGGGTCAGCTCGTCCTTGAAGGCGCGGCCCGGCCCGGACTCCTCGATGCAGTGGACGCACGCCAGGTCGCAGGCATTGGTCAGCTGCCAGCCGATGTAGAGCGGCGCCCGCATCCCGGGCGCCAACGCCTCTTCCAAGGGCGCCCGGGACGCCCGGCCTCCGGCCTTGACCGCGTCCTTCCTCGAAGCCATGCTAGTCCGCGATGAGCCCCTTGTCGCGGAGCTGGCGCACGAGGGCCTTGGCCTCGTCGGCGAGCCTGCCCGAGGGGTCGCTGTAGCGGCCCTTGAGGCGCTCTCCGATCTCGCCCTCCGAGGCGCCGGCGAGGAGCTCCCGCACCACGTCCGCGGCCGTCGGATTGAGGGTGAACACCTTCTCGGAACGGGTCTCGAACAGGACCGCGCCGAACTTCTCTTCACGGAATTTCACGAACGGTGCGAGCTTCATGATTCCCTCCCCGCGCGGCGCGAGGAAGCCGAGCGCGTCGGCGGACTCGCGGCGGACGATCTCTTCCATCTCGCCGCGGATGGAGCCGCGGCTCTCCCCGGGACGGACGCCCGCGGCGCCCTTCTTCCCGGACGACCGGACCGAGGCGGCGAAGCGCCCGGTCCGCCAGGCCCGCCGGATGAGGTCGGCGTAGCCCATCAGAATTCCCTCTCGGCCATGGCCGAGACGAACTCGGCCACCTCGTCGACCTCTCCCCGGACCGGCAGGCGCCGGGTCAGCTCGAGGATGGTCCCGACCACCTTGCGGCACTCGGCGCGGGCCTCGTCGAGCGACCCGCTCTCGTCGAGGAAGCGCGCCAGGTCCGAGGCGGCGCGCGGGTCCCGGCGCAGCGCGGCCCACAACTCGAGGAAGCGCCCCCGGCGGGAGGCGTCCGCGAGCGCAAAGACCCCGGGAAGGGTCACGCGCCCGATCTTGGCGTCCTTGGCCCGCTCCTTGCCGGCCACGGCGTCCGTCAGGGTGTAGTCGTGGATGTCGTCGACCATCTGCAGGAGGATGCCGAGCGCCGAGCCCAGCCTGGCGGGGTCGGCGGCCGCGTGCTCGAGGGGGCTTAGGTCCGAGAGCGTCAAGCCGCCCCACTCGAAGAGGGCCCCGGTCTTGCGCGCCGCGACCCCCATGTAGGACTCGAGGGTCACGTCCACGGAGCCGCGCAGGAACTCCTCCTGGAGCTCGCCGATGGCCATCTCGCGCGCCGCGCTCACGAGGCGCTCCACGGCCTTGGGGCCGAGTTCGAGCGCCTCCTCGAGCGACTGGGTGAAGGCGATGTCCCCCAGGAGGAGCGCCACGGTCGAGCCGTAGACGCTGTTGGGCGTGGGCAGGCCCCGACGCAGGGAGGCGTCGTCGACGCAATCGTCGTGGAGGAGAGAGGCGTTGTGCGCCAGCTCCATGGCGCGGGCGACCGTCTCGGTCTTTCCCGGCGCCACCCCGAGGGCGGCCCCGACCTGGACCGCGAACCTCGCCCGGAGCATCTTGCCCGGCCGGGACACGTGCTCGGCCAGGGCGGAGCCCACGCGGCCGGAGATGCGCTTGGCGCGGGCTTGCATGCCTGCGCGCACCCGTCCCAGGGAAGCCTCGAGGCTGGTCGTCGTCTGCGTTCGGGTCGGCACTGGAAGGCCCCGGAAGAACTCAAGGGCAAAACATATTTTATCCGTTTGGGACGTTTAATTCAAATGACGGAAATCATGTTTTTCCCGACCCGGCGGGCTTTTCCCCATTTTCCCGGGTATTTTTGCCATAATATGAACATGGCGTTCAGCCAGGCCGCGCTCGAGAGGGCCGACGCCGCGCTCAAGGAGCTCTCCAGCCGCCTGCCCCAGTCGCTCCGCGGCCCGGTCGAGCGCATCCGCAAGCTCCTCGACCCGATCCGCCAGCGCGAGGCGCTCATCGGCAAGCTCCGGGCCAAGGTCGCGCGCTGCGAGAGCCAGCTCGTCGAGGTCCGCCGGGACCTCGAGCGCGAGCACGCCGCGCTCATCGCCTCCAGGATGAAGGTCTCCGAGGTCGAGGAGACCGCGGCCCAGGCCCAGAAGACGGCCTTCGACACCGCGCTCGACCAGACCCGGCGCGAGGAGTCGGCCAACCAGACGGCCTCGGTCATGACCCGGGAGCTCAAGAGCCTCCTCGTCAACGCCGGGGCCTCGCTGAAACTCCTGGCCGAGGAGGCGCGCGCGAGCCTCCCCGAGGACTCGCTGGCCAAGGAGCTCGAGTCCTGCCAGTACCAGCTCGGCAAGGCCGTGGACCTCGTCGAGAACCTGAGGTTCTACCTGAGGGGATGAAGCCTCCCCCCCGCCCCGCCGGCCGGCCGCAGCCAGCCTGGGCCAAGGCCCTGGCGCTCGCGGCCCTGCTGGCGGCCTGCGGCGGCGGGGAGCCCAAGACGGTCCGCATCGCGGTGGCAGCACCCCTGAGCGGCCCATTGGCGGCCGACGGCGAGGGCCTCCTGGCCGCGGTGCGCATGGCCGCAGCCGAGGCCAAGCCCATCGAGTTCCCCCCCACCCGCATCGAGGTCAGCGCCTTCGACGACCAGGCCCGGCCCGAGGAGGCCGTGCGGGTGGCGGAGCGCATCGCCGCCGACCCGAAGGTCAAGGCCGTGGTGGGCCACCTCACCTCGGGCTGCTCTTTGGCCGCCTCCCGCGTCTACGCCAAGGCCGGGATCCCCATGATCACCCCCTCGGCCACGAACCCGGAACTCACGGTCCAGCAGACCAAGCCGGACTGGTCCTGGCCCCGCGTGGTCTTCCGCCTGCCGCCTGCCGACGACATCCAGGGCTCCTTCACCGCGGAGTTCGCCTACGACCGCCTCAACCTCAGGGCCTTCGCGGTCCTCCACGACGGCACCGCCTACGGCCGCGGCCTGTCCGAGGAGTTCTCCAAGCGCTTCACGGAGAAGGGAGGCCGCGTGGTGGCGGCCGAGGCCGTGGCCAAGGGCGCCGCGGATTTCAGGGAAGTCGTCGAGTGGGCCTCCCGGTTCAAGCCGGACGGCATCTTCTTCGGCGGGGACTACAACGAGGCCGGGCGCATCGTCAAGGAGGCGCGCGGCCAGGGCATGACCGCAGCCTTCATGACCGGCGACGGCGCCAAGGCCCCCGAGATCTTCAAGATCGCCGGCCCCGCGGTCCACGGAGCGTACTTCACGGTGGGCGGCATCCCGGTGGAGCACCTGCCCAGCGCCGGGGACTTCGTCGAGCGCTACCGGCGGGAGCGCCCCGAGGGCGGCGCCGGGCCGAGGACCTTCGACCACTACGCCTACGAGGCGGGACGCCTGGTCGTCTCGGCCCTGGCCGTCTCGCTCGAGCGCCGCAAGCCGCTCCTCGACGTCCTCAGGGAGATCCGCCACGAGAGCATGATGGGGACGATCGTCTTCGACCACAAGGGCGACACCACCAAGAGGTTCATCACGGTGACGCGGGCGGACTACAACCAGCGGAAGTTCAAGTCGACGGATCCGGCGGAGGCTTCTTGGGCTGCGGAGTCGGCGGCACCTGGGTCTCCCTGAGGAGGTCCTCCACGAGGTCCTCCACCATGAGCTCCAGATGCTGGGTCATGGCGTGCACGTGCACGATCGAGTTCGGGATGGCGTCCTGGGAGGCCCCGCGGGGGATGCCCTGGATGCGCTTGAAGAGCTGACCGAAGACCTCCCGGAGCGGCCCCAGCCTCGCGAGGACCGCGGCCTTGGCCCCATCGACCGAGCCGGCGTGGCGCAGCAGGTGCTTGAGCACGATGTGGCGGCCGACCTCCTTGGTCGTGGAGAAGGGCCGCAGGTCCTGGAGCATGGACCGGAACTGCGCTCCCACCGGACACCCGCTGGAGAAGACCGCGATCTGGACGAAGGCCGCTCCCACCTGCTGGAGGGGCCACTTCACGGTCGTACAGCGGTTCTCGCTGTCCACCGAGGTCGCGGTGACGATCTCGATGGAGGTCCGCTGGCTCAGCCTGGAGATGGTCTCCTCCAGCGAGAGGGCGGCCGGGCACCAGCCCGCCTCCGGAGGAAGCGTGCAGCTCGGGCAGCGCTCGAACTCCAGCTTCGTCCACGGGGCGGGCATGGCCGCCACGCGCGGCTTGTGCCTGCCGCTGCGGGTCATGTCCAGGAAAACGGACTCCGTCGTGCCGTCCTCGAACTGGAGGGCCAGTTCCTGGTACCAGGTATCGCTCATGCGGGAGGCTTCAAGGTAACATACTTGTTCCCGCCCCCGCAATGACGTCGCCCGGAGGCCCGCGCCGGGCCGGCCGGGAGCGTCAGTGCCGGGGCCGCCCCGAAGGCGGCAGGACCTCCTGCGCCGCGGGGCCGATGACTCCGGCTTGCGACAAGGGGAGCGTGAAGTAGAACACCGAACCCTTGCCGGGCTCGCTCTCGGCCCAGACCGCGCCGCCGTGCAATCGGACGAACTCCTGGACGATGGAAAGCCCGAGTCCCACCCCGTCCCTGCGGCCGTCCCCGACCTGGACGAACTTCTCGAAGATGCGGCCGAGGTCCTCAGGGGAGATCCCGCTCCCCGTGTCCTTCACCGCGAAGATCCCCTGCCCGTCCTCCGCTGCCGGGACCGCCGCCACGGTGATCGAGCCCCCTTCCTTTGTGGACTTGACCGCGTTCGAGATGAGGTTGGTCAGCACCTGGACGACGCGCGGCTGGTCCGCCAGCACCGAGAAATCCGCGTGGGCAGAACGCGCTTCCAGGCGGAGCTTCCTGGTCTTGGCCCAGGGCTGGAGGCTCTCCACCGCCTCCTTGAGGAGGCTTGAGGCCGAGACAGGGGCCGGGTGCACCGTCATCTTGCCCGAGTCGAGCTTCGAGAAATCGAGGATCTCGCGGATCATCCCCGAGAGGTGACGGCTGTTGCGCATGCAGATGTCGATGTACTGGGCCGTCTCGGGACCGCCCACGGAGCTGACCTTGTCCGCGAGGAGCTCGAGTCCGCTGCAGATGGCGGCCAGCGGGGACTGGAGGTCGTGCGTCACCCGGGAGAGGAACTCCTCCTGCAGGCGCTGGGCTTCCTTGAACTTGGCGGCGTCGGGGAGGGAGGCGTACGTGCCGACCACGCGGCCCGCGTCGTCTCGGACCAGGGCCAGGGAGCGGCGCATGGCGCCGCCCACCGCCTCATCGGCCACGACCGTGACCCCTGCTCCGTCCACGGCCGGGGACGCCAGGTCCTCGGCGAGCGCGACCATGTGCTCCCCCTCCTTGACGCCCTCGGTGATGTGCTTGCCCGCGAGGTCGGCCAGACGCTTTCCCGTGATCATCTCGGCGCTGGCGTTCATCATGAGGACCCTTCCCTCTTTATCCACGGTGAACTTTCCGTCCGCCACCGTGGTGAGCACCCGTTCGGTCCTGGCGGCCTGCCTGACGATGCGCGCCTTCTCCTCCGAGAGCGCCTGCGTCGCCTGGTCGACGTGGCGGTCCAAGGTCTCCTTGACCATGGCCACCACGTCCTCGTAGATGTGGGACCTCTCGTCGGGATCCTGCACCGCGGTCTCCACGAGCTTGCGAAGCACGCTGCCGAAACTGACGCCAAGCCTGTCCCCGTGAGAGTCGGGAGCAGGGCTCGACGGCGGGCCCCACATCCCGGCCGCGGAGGCACGGACCTCTACGGGCGGGAGAGCCGGCTTGGGAGGCTGCGCCGGGACGCTGTGAGCGACCGAAGGCGACGGCGCGGCAAGCTTGGCAGCAGACGCAGGCGCGGAGGGCTTGGCAGCGGGCGCAGGCGACGAAGGCTTGCCAGCGGGCGCAGGCGCGGAGGGCTTGGCAGCGGGCGCAGGCGACGAAGGCTTGCCAGCGGGCGCAGGCGCGGAGGGCTTGGCAGCGGACGCAGGCGCTGAAGGCTTGCCAGCGGGCGCAGGCGCGGCAGGCCTGAGAACGGAAGGCGCGACAGGGGGCTTGGCAGCGGACGAGGAGGCGGCCGGCAAGCCGGACGCCAGGGAACCGTCCGAGCCCTGCGGAGCCGACTCCTTGGAATAGTGCTCGATGTCCGCTTTGATGTGGGTCACTCCTCTCTGCTGGAGGAACTCCTGGAGCGCGGCGCGGCCCGGACGCGTCGGGACGGAAGCCGCGACCTCGGCCAGAGCGACCAGCTCGAAGGGCCTGATGCCTCCCAGGAAGGTGAGGCTCTCGATGGAGTGGGTCTCGAACACGCCGAGCAGGGAGTCCGCGCCCGGACCCGGGGCAGGCAGGGGGGAACCATCCCTGAGCCAGCGTCCGGCCGCCAGGGAGAAGGTGACGCGCCCCGCGGAAAGGCCGGTCAACAGCCGCTCCAGGATGGCGTGGACTTGCCGGAGGGTCTGAAGGGCGGTCGGGTGGTTCGCGTAGTACAGGGACACGACCTTGACGGCCCTTCCCAACTCGAGGACGAACTCTGCGCCGAGTTGATCGGGCGTCTTGCCCCCGGCATCTTGGCTCGGAGATTGGAAGCGATTCATAAGAGGATCCCCCCCGTGGAGCGCGGGTCAGCCAGCGACGCGTTCCCGCTGCGCACCAGCGGCTCGAAATCGGGCCCCTTCAGCCAGGCCTCGAGCAGGGTCTGCGCCTGCTCGGTCTTGCCGCGGCAGGCGAGGAGCAGGACCATGTTGTATCGGGCCACCGCGTTCTCGTAATTGACCCGCAGGCACTGGCGCAGATGGAAGCCGGCCTCTTGGGCGCGCTCCGCTTCCATGAGCGACACCGCCAGGTCATTGTTGACGGTCAGCAGCGCGGGATCGAGCGCCAGGGCCTTGTGGATCATGGGTGACTCGGGGTCATGGCCCATCGCCCGCCAGAGCTCGTAGCAGGACATGGCGTCGTAAGGGTTGATCCTCACCGCTGCCGACGCCTCGGCGAGTCCCTGCTCGGGGCCGCGGCGCGGCCGGTGCCTCAGGCAGACGGCCATGGCCCGGTGCGTCTCGGCGAGTTCAGGGGCCATCTCCAGCGCCAAGCAGGCGTTCTCGAAAGCCAGGAGGAAATAGCTCTCGCTCTCCTGCCCTATGAGCTTCCTCGCGAAACCCCAGTGCGAGTAGGCTTCGGCCAGGGCGGCCACGGAGACCGCGCACTCCGGATCGCCTTCCCGCGCGTCCGAGAAGAAGGCGACGGCCTCCGCGTAGCCGGGAGGATCGAAACGCCTGAGCTTGAGGCGTCCCCGACGACAGAGCTCCTGGGTCGTGAGGTCGCCCCGAAAGGCCTCGACCAACGGCATGCCGGGCATATCATCCCCCCAGCATGACCTTGAGCGCCTCGCTCAACGAGGTCGTGCCCCGCGCCACCGCCTCCAAGGCGGCTTGCCGCAGGGTGGTCATGCCCTCCGCAAGGGCCAGACGGTTGAGCTCCTCCGCCTTGTCTCCGGCGCAGATGAGCTGGCGCATGGCCGCCGAGTCCAGGGGCATGATCTCGAAGAGGGCCGAGCGCCCCGAGTACCCCGTCTGATGGCAGGCGGGACACCCCGCGCTCCGCCAGACGGATCGGAGCCTGGCGACCTCCTCCTCCGCGAGGAACTTCTTCTCGTCGTCGGAGACCTCGCCGGGGACCTTGCAGGACGGGCAGAGGTCCCGGACCAGGCGCTGGGCCGCCACGAGCTTGACGCTGGCCGCGACGAGATAGGGCGCCACCCCCATGTGGACGAGCCTCGTCACGGTGGCGACGGCGCCGTTGGTATGCAGGGTGGAGAAGACCAGGTGTCCGGTGATAGAGGCCTTGACCGCGATGTTGGCCGTCTCCAGGTCGCGGATCTCGCCGATGAGCATGATGTCCGGGTCCTGCCTCAGGAAGGCCCGCAGAGCGGACTCGAAGGTCAGGCCGATGGACGGCAGGACCTTGACCTGCGAGATGTCCGGCACCTCGTACTCCACGGGGTCCTCGGCGGTCAGGATGTTGACTTCGGGCTTGTTGAGGACGCTGATCATGGTGTAGAGGGTGGTGGTCTTGCCGCTCCCGGTGGGGCCGGTCACGAGGATGAGGCCGTGAGGGGTCCTGAGCGCCCTCTCCACGCAGCCCAGGTCGCGGGGACGGAGGCTCATCTGGGCCAGATCGGCGTTGAGCTTGCTGGTGCCCAAGATGCGCATGACGATCTTCTCGCCGTGCAGGCACGGGAGCGTGCTCACCCGGAACTCGACCCGGCTGCCCCTGATCTGGGTCTTGAACTGCCCGTCCTGGGGAAGGCGTCTCTCCGTGATGACCAGGCTGGACATGATCTTGATGCGGGCGCTCAGGCGGGGATGGATGGAGAGGGGCAGGGTGCACAGGAGCTTGAGAGTGCCGTCGACCCTCACGCGGACCGTGATGTGCTTCTCCTGAGGCTCGATGTGGATGTCGGAGGCGCGCATCCCCACGGCCTTGACGAGGATGCGGTTCACCTGGCTGATGACCGGGGACTCATTGGCCTGGTGCTCGAGGCTGATGACCTCCTGCCTCTCCTCCTCCTTCTTCTCCTCCTCGATCTGCAGGAGCTCGGTCCCGTCCTCGTCCCCTTCTTCGAGCGGCTCCGGCGGCAGGCCCGTCGGAGCGGGCTCCGCCGGCGCCGCCGGAGGCTTCTCAGCCATGGTTTCGGCTGCGACGACTTTCGGGGACGGCGTCGTCTCCGGAGCCTTCGGCGGCGCAACGATCCGGGGAGACGGGGCGGACTCCGCTCCCATGAGCTCGGGAGACGGCTCCGCGCCGAGCACGCTGGAGATGCTCTCCAGCAGCCTGACATTGGACACCGGCTTCTCCAGGAAATCCGAGATAGCCATGCCCAGGCTCCGCAGGTGGCTCCGGTTGGAAGCGCCGGTGAACATGATGATCGGAATGGCGCGGGTCTCGAACCGGCTCCGCACCTCCTGGATCATCTCGTAGCCGTTCATCCGCGGCATGTTGAAGTCCACGAGCACCAGGTCCGGACGGTGCAGCGCGATCAACTGCAGAGCCCGGCGCCCATCCTCGGCCTCGTAGACGTCATAGCCGTTGCCGGAAAGCAGGGCCCGGACCATCCGCCGGTAGTCCCGGTCATCGTCGACCACCAGCACGGACCTCTTGGGGGCCGCGCTGGCCGCGGCCCCTTCGGCCGGCGCGGGCACGGCCTGCTCCGCAGGAAAGTCGGGGTCAGCCCAGATGGGCAGGATATCCATCACAGCGGACCCGACCTCGGGCGAGGCCAGGACCTCGGAAGGGGCCTGGACCGCGGGAGAGCCGAGATCCGCGCCCGCGGGGAGGGCCTCCACCACGGCGGGTCTCAGCGAGATGACCGGCTGGCTCGGAGCGCCGGAGCCCCGGGGCTCCGGCGTTTCCGAGACGTCGTCCAACAACGAGGCGATGCGTAAGGCCAGTTTCTTGTTCTTGTCTTCTTCCATGGCATCGTACGGCGCGACGTCCGCCGTCCCCAATCATAGTGTGCCGGATGGCGGTAAAAAAAAGGTCAAGCCAGGGACGCGGTCGACGGCAGAAGCCCGCCGGCGCCTAGGCGTCGAAGCGGTAGCCGGAGCCGGGCACGGTCATGATGCGCCGCGCCACGGCGGGCGGCAGCTTCTTTCGCAGGGACGAGATGTGGACCTTCACCGTGCGCGGATCGTTGTATTCCGCGAGGTCCTGGCTCCAGACCGATTCCAGGAGGAACGACGGGCTCAAGACATGGCCCCGCTTGCGGATGAGGGTGATGAGCAGGTCGAACTCCTTGCGGCTGAGCGCGACCGGGGACCCCGAGCAGGACACGGTGCGCGCCTGCACGTCGAGCTCCACGCCCCTGGACTTCACCACGTCCCGCAGCTCCTCGGCGACGGCGTAGCGCCGCAGGACCGCGTGGACCTTGGCCAGGAGGAGGGCCGGCTCGAAAGGCTTGATCAGATAGTCGTCGACCCCGAGGCCGAAGCCCTCGAGCTGGTCCCGGACATCCTTGCTGGCGCCGGACAGGAGGATGATGGGGATGCGCGCGGTCGCGGGGCCGGCCTTGAGGCGGCGCGAGAGCTCGAAGCCGTCATCGCCCGCCATCTGGACGTCCGAGATGACGAGGTCCGGACCGGAGTCCACAGCGGCCAGCAGGGCTTCGCGGGCGGAGCGCGCGGCCAGCACCGTGTGGCCGGCTCGGCTCAGGCAGACCCGCAGCATGGAGAGGCACTCGGCGTCGTCATCCACCGTCAGGATCTTATAGCGGATCCCCTCCTGCCCGCTCGTGTCGGCCTTGCCAGGGGTCACCCTTCCATTATAACTCATCGGCGGGGGGGCCCGACCGTCAGACGACGACGGGGACGGGCCGCTCCCGCATGGAGGACGCCCGGCAGAGCATGCTCAGCACGCGCGTGAGCTCCGCGTCGGGGTCCCGCGGCCTGAGGTACTCGTTCGGCGGGATGAAGAAGGGGTTCCAGTGCACCCTGCCGCCGAAGATCACCAAGGGGTGGGTATAGACGACCCTGGTCAGGGCGTCCGCGGAGAAGCGGCCGTATTCGTATTGGCAGACCGCGCCGAAGGGGTGGTCCTCGAAGAGGCGGTTGACCTCGGCCTCGTAGTCCGCCAGGAGCGGCATGGCCGCGGCCCCGCCGCAGGACCAGGTCATGTCCGCGGAAACCCGCAGCCCGGAGAACCCCTGCCGGCGAGCCTCCTCGATGGCTCCCCGAAACACGGCCAAGGTCGGGGCAGGGTCGAAGCGGCCGTCCTTCAGGTAGACCTCCTCGGGGGAGAGGCTCGCGAGCTGCCCCTTGGCCAGGGCCCCGGCCGCGTCGACCCCGGCGGCCCTCAAGGCGGCCCACAGGGCCTCGACGCCGTCGGCGTCGGCCACACAGACGCACTTCTCCCCGCGCTCGAGCCCTGAGCGGTGATAGGGCACGACGAAGGAGAGCTGTTCCTGGCGGGAGAGGTGGATGAGGGCGGCGTGCGCGTGCGGACCGAGTCCTTCAGGGGTCATGGAGAGCGGCTTTGAGAAGTCCATCGAGGTCCTCCTGCCCGGCCGTGTCGAGGAGCCGGGCGGTACTTCATGGTACCCCAACCCCCGGCCGGGACACAATCCGTGGCAGCCCCAAGGGGCACTCCGTAGTTCTACCTAACCGCCCCGGGCAGGGCCCCGCGCGAGGTTGATTCCGTCGGCCAATCATGGTAGTCTTGGGGCGCGGAGGACCGGGAGGGACCATGGCTTTCACCGAGACGGTTCGTCAGGGATTCCAGAAGGAGCTCGAGGGCATCAGGGCTTCCGGGCTCTTCAAGGCCGAGCGCTTCATCCGCTCCCCCCAGGCCGCGGACATCGAAGTGGAGTTCCCGGCGGGCGCCTCTCCCAGGAAGGTCATCAACATGTGCGCCAACAACTACCTCGGGTTCTCCAGCCACCCCGAGGTCGTCAAGGCGGCGCACGCGGGCCTGGACGCCCGCGGCTACGGCATGTCCTCCGTGCGCTTCATCTGCGGCACGCAGGACATCCACAAGGAGCTCGAGGCCCGCATGACCGAGTTCCTGGGCACCGAGGACACCATCCTCTTCCCCTCCTGCATGGACGCCAACGCCGGCGTCTTCGAGGCCGTCCTCGGCGAGCGCGACGTCATGATCTCGGACCGGCTCGTCCACGCCTCCATCATCGACGGCGTCCGGCTCTGCAAGGCCCAGCGCGACATCTACCAGCACTGCGACATGGCGCACCTGGCCTCCCTGCTCGAGAAGCACGCGGGCAGGAGGCTCAAGGTCGTCATCACGGACGGCGTCTTCTCCATGGACGGCGACTGCGCGCCGCTCGACGAGCTGGAGCGCCTCTGCGAGGCTCATGGGGCGCTGCTCTTCGTAGACGACTCCCACGCGACCGGGTTCATCGGCAGGACCGGCCGGGGCACGCCGGAGAAGTACGGGGTCCGGGGCAAGGTCGACCTCATCACCACGACCTTCGGCAAGGCCCTGGGCGGCGCCTCGGGCGGCTGCGTCTCCGGCCGCCGGGAGCTCGTGGAGATGTGCCGCCAGCGCGCGCGGCCCTACCTCTTCTCCAACACCATCGCGCCGGTCGTCGTCGCCGGGGTCCTGCGGGTCCTGGACATGCTGACCCAGAGCACGGAGCGGCGCGACAAGCTCGAGAGGAACGCCGCCTACTGGCGCAAGGGCCTCGCCGAGGCCGGGTTCATCCTCAAGGAGGGCGACACCCCCATCGTGCCGGTCATGCTCTTCAACGCCAAGCTCTCCCAGGACTTCTCCCGGGACCTCTTCGACGAGGGCGTCTACGCCGTGGGGTTCTTCTACCCCGTGGTGCCGCCGGGCACGGCCCGCATCCGCACGCAGATCTCGGCCGGCCACGAGACGAGCCACCTCGACCGCGCGCTGGAGGCCTTCGTCAAGGTCGGCAGGAAGCACGGGATCCTGGGCAAGACGAAAGAGGAGCTCGTCGGCCGCTATGGCGCCTGATCCGGCCGCGGGACCCGGGAGCGCGGGGCAGGGCGTCAGGATCCCGCTGGCGAAGGGGAGCTAGAGAGGAGAAGGCAGGGGGGCCAGCCTGGCCCCGGGCAGCTTCGCCGGCTCTTGCGCGGCCTTGGGCTCGGGCCTGGCCTCGAGGCTGGCGCTGGCCACCAGCGCGACCAGGGAGGTGCCGTGGGCCCCGAACTTCTCCGTATCCACCCAGCCTGAGATGCTGTAGCCGTCTGCGCCCGAGGGGTTGAGGTTGAGGTTCGCACCCGAGGCGCCGTCGTAGACGCTGTAGGAGGGAGGACGCACCGGGTCGTCCTCCCGGCCCAGAGCGTGCATGGTGAAGTCCACGCGCACCGCCTGCCCGCCGGCCGCCGGGTGGAACGTGCCCCTGACGGAATAGTTGCTCCCCCACTTGCTGACGGTCGCCTGGACGCCGGAGCCGCTGATGGTCATGTACGTCCCGGAGCCCCACACCGAACCGGAGAAGGGCCTGCCGCTGAAATAGAGGTTCGAGCCCGAGGCATTGACCCAGAGGCTGATGCCCAGGGAGTACTCGTTGATGGAAAAGGAGTGGGAGCCGTTCTTCCATATCTGCCCGCTCACGAAGCGTCGCTGGGACTCCGCCTGAGCGGAAGCGCCGCACATACCCAGCACGGCGGCCAGGAAGACCGGCTTGAGAGGACCCCTCATCTTCATCATGAAGGCATTATACCACGGCCTAATTAATATAATGCACCCGTTCCAGGCCCCTTCACCGGCGCCCTATGAAGAGACGAGCGTTCCCCATGGCATGGCTCTTGGCGCCTGCCTGCCTGGCCCTGGCAGGCCTCCACCTGCTCGCGGCCCGGCGCTTCGCCGTGGGAGCGTTCAACGACGACGCCTTCTTCATCCTCCTCTCCAAGTCCCTGAGGACCGGCGCCTTCGCCTTGGCGGACGGCGCCGCCGTGACCGATCCCCTGCCGGGGTTTGCGGCCCTGCTCCTCATCCCGTCCTGGCTGGTCGAGCCTCGCTGGCACCTGCTCCAGCCCATGATCGTCGCCTTCGCCCTGCTCTCGGTCTGGCTGACCTGGCGCCTGGCCTTGCGCTTCCTCTCCCCGGGCTGGGCCCTGGCCGCGGCCCTAGTCGTGGCCCTCAACCCCGTGCTGGTGGGCCTCGACGGGCTCGTGATCGCGGACATCCCCTATCTCGCCCTGTCCCTGGCCCTCTTCCTCGGAGCCGCGGCCCTGGCTCCCGGAAGTCCTGCTTGGGCCCTGCCGGCCCTGTCCTTGGCCGCCGCTCTAGGGTGCCTGACCAGGCCCCAGGGCAGCATCCTCGGCCTGAGCCTGGGCATGGCCGTGTGGCTGAGGCTGGGGTGGGGCCGCGGACTTGCCTTCCTGGCCGGAGCCTTCCTCCCCCTGGCGGGCTGGATGCTCCGCAACCTCCTCGCAGGAGACACGGTCACCGGCTTCGTCGCGAACTGGAAGTCCCAGTCCTTCCTGTTCGCCGACCCGCTCCAGCAGGCCGGACATGTCCTTGGGCTCCTGGGCGCGCTCTTCGGCCAGGGCCTGGCCGGGGTCACGGGCCCGGAGGCCCTGAGCGCCGCGGCCGGGCTGGGATGCCTGGCCCTCGTCGCTCACGGCTCGGTGCGCCTGGCGCGGGGCAGCGAAGGCGTCCCGGCCGCGGCCATGGCGACCTACGTCATCTTCGTGCTCGCCATGCACTCCACCTGGCCCCTGAAGGAGGCCAGGTATCTCATCGCCCTGCTCCCGTTCGTCGTCATCCTCATCATGGCCTCACTGAGGATCTGGCTGGAGCGCAGACCCCTGGCCGCCGGCCTCCTGCTGCTGGCCTTCTCCGCAGCCCTCCTGCGCCATGACCTGGGCTTTGCGGCTAGGGGGCTGGGCCCGCGGCCGGCCTTCGAGCCGGAGACCATGGCCTGGCTGGCCGAGAACCTCCCGGCTGAAGCGCGCGTGGAGAGCCTGGCCTTCCACACCGTGGAGCTCTTCACGGGACGGCGCACGGTCCCGCCGGGTTTGACCGTCTACGACCGGCACGCCTGGCTCGCCTCCGCCCTGGCGCGCGGGGTCACCCACCTGCATGTCTCCAGGGGCCTTCTGTCCGGAGAGTTCGCCTACCCTTCACTGCCGTACCTCAAGCTCCCCACCCTGGAGTCCTGGGCTCGCCAGACGCCCTATGCCTCCGAGCTCTATGCGAACCCGAGGGAAGGCACGGCCGTGTTCCGCATCCACCACCCGGCTCCCGGCCGCTACTTCGAGGCCTACACGGCCTGCCTCCATGCCCGCGACCCCGCCTCAGGCGCGTCGTCCAAGATCCTCCGCCGCAGGCTCAAGGCCGCGCTCGAGCTCGAGCCGAGCCTGGCGTGCGCGCTTTCCGCAGAGGAGCCCGGGCCGTGAGAACGCGCCTCATCCTGCCGGCCGCAGCCGCGCTGCTCTGCCTTCATCTCGCGGCCTCGAAAGGCAACCCCGTGGGGCTCATCGAGGACGACTCGGTCCAGGTCCTGCTCGCCCGCTCCCTGCGGCACGGAGGCTTCGCCCTTCCCGACGCCCAGGGCGTGCCCGTCAGCGACCCGCTGCCAGGCTACGCGGCGCTGCTCCTGGGCCCGGTCTGGCTGGCGGAGCCGCGGTGGGGCCTCCTGCGCGGCGTGCCGCTGGCCGCCATGGTCCTGGCCGTCTTCTTCACCTGGCGGCTGGGCTGGAGGCTCCTGCCGGCCCCGTGGCCCCTGGCAGCGGCCGGCCTGACCGCGCTCTCTCCCGTCTTCGTGCGCCACTCCGGGCTCGTGCTCCCGGACATCCCCTACCTGGCCTTGACGCTCATGGCCCTGGACCTGGGGACCCGGTCCGGCTCCTGGGCCCTGACCGGCTGCGCGTGGGCCGCGGCTGCTTGGGCGGGTCTCATCCGTCCGCACGGCGGCCTCCTGTGCCTGGCCCTGGCCGCAGGAGCCCTCGCCACTCCCGGCCGCAGGCGCCAGGGCGCGTTCCTCCTCTCGAGCCTGGCGCCCCTTGGCCTCTGGCTCCTGCGCAACAAGCTCGCGGCCGGGGTCTCGACCGGATACGCCGTGAACTGGCGCAGCCAAGTCGCCCTGCTCGGCGAACCCGGGGCGCAGGGAAGCCACGCCCTGGCCGTCATCGCCTCCTTCTTCGGAGACGGGCTGGCCGGCGCCCAGGCTCCGGGCTGGCTGGTCTTGGCCGCGGGTCTGGCCCTGGCGAGCTGCGCTGCGTGGGGCGCAGGGCGCCTCATGACGAGCTCCAGGGAGGAGACGCCCCTGGTCTTCGCCATGGCCGCCTACACCGTCCTGGTCCTGGTCCTGCACTTGACCTGGAGCCCCGAGGACTCCCGCTACGTCATCCCCCTCGCGCCCTTGGTCTGGCTCTTCGCGGCCTCCGCGATCGGGTCCCTCTCCCCCTCGGACCGGCCGGCACAGGCCTGGTTGGGCCGGGCCGCGCTGGCACTCCTGGCCCTGGCCGCGCTCCGGCAGGACGCAAGGCTGGTGTCAGCGTCCCTGACCAGGCCGGCCTCCTATCAGGCCCGGACCATGGAGTGGGTCCGCCTCAACAGCCCTCCGGACGCGGTCGTCGAAAGCCTCAAGTTCAACACGGTGATGCTCCTGACCGGACGACAGTGCCTCCCCCCGCCGCTCGGCTCTTCCGGACCGCGGGAATGGGTCGAGACCTCGCGCCAGGCTGGAGTCACCCATATCCACGTGGAGCACTCCTTCCTGCCCGGAGGCTTCGTGCCGGCCGGGGCAAGGGACATGGGAGCCCTCATCGGGGCCTGGGCTGAGTCCAGCCTGGGAGCCCCGGTCTTCCGCGACGACGCGGAAGGCGCCTCGGTCTTCGCTATCCCTTCCGCAGGCGCGCCCAGAACGAGGTGAAGTCAGCGGGCACCGGCGCCTCGTAAGCCGCCTTGCGGCCGGTGGAGGGATGGACCAGCTCCACGCGCCAGGCGTGCAGCATCAGGCGCGGAGGCTTCGGAAAGCCGGCCGGGAACTGGGCCTCGGGGTCGCCGAGCACGGGATGGCCGAGGTGCGTCAGGTGGGCCCTGATCTGGTGCGTCCTTCCGGTCAAGGGCCGGGCCTCGATGAGGGCCGCGGACGCGCAGGAGGACACCACCCGGACGCGCGTCACGGAGGTCTTGCCCAGAGGCGTCACCCTGACCATCCTCCTGCCAGGAGGGCGGCCCACGGGCGCGTCCACCGAGGTCGACCGGTCCGTGGGAACGCCCAGAACGATGGCCCGGTAGACCTTGGAGATCTGCCGGTCCTTGAAGGCCCCGGTCAGACGTTCGTACGCGGCGGGCGTCTTGGCCACGAGCAGGACGCCGCTGGTCTGCCGGTCGAGACGATGGACGATGCCGCAGCGCGGGACTCGGGCCTTCACGATGCCGGGACGCAGGACCTGCAGGAGCCCTGCCAGGTTCTGGTCCGGCTCCCAGCGGGCCGCCATGGGATCGGTGAGCCACGTGGTGCCCAGCGGATGCATGAGCAGGCCTGCGGGCTTGTCCAAGACGAGGAGCTCGCGGTCCTCGTGGAGCACGCGCCCCTCCAGGCCGAAGGCGGGCGGAGGCTCGGGCCTGGCGGACAGGACCACGGCCTGGCCCGGCCGCAGGCGCAGGTCGGCCGCCCGGACGCCGCCGTCCACGGTCGCGAGGCCCTCCTCCACGAGGCGCTTGGCCAGGGAGCGGCTCACGCCCAGCTCCTTGGCCAGGAATTCGTCCAGCCTCACCCCTTCGAGCGATTCAGGACACACGAGCTTGCGAGGCCTGCCTTTGCCGATGCCGATCATGCTCTCCCTCCCGTGTTCCTCCGGAGCAGAGCTCCGGCCGCGACGGCCGCGATCAAGCAGGCCCCTGCGGTCCACTGCGCCACGGACAAGCCCCACGACATGCCGCGGTCATCCCCCCTGAAGGCCTCGACGCCGAACCTCAGGCAAGAATACGCGGCGAGGTAGGCGAGGAAGGCCGAGCCGGCGGGCCAGCGGCCCGGGCCGGGGCCGGAACGGACCCGCGGCAGGACCGCTTTGACGAGCACCAGGGCGATGGCGGCGTTGCCCAGGGCCTCGTAGAGCTGTGCTGGATGCAGGGGGACGCCCCAGAGCTCATGGGGCGTGGTGCAGAGGGGGTGTCCGCCCATGCTCAGGCCCCACGGGAGCGTGGTGGGGCGTCCGTGGCAGCAGCCCGAGGCGAGGCAGCCCAGCCTTCCCACCGCGTGCCCCAAAGCCAGGGCCGGGGCGAAGAAGTCCGCGGCCTCGAGGAACGCGACCCCCTTGCGGCGGCAGCACCAGAAGCCGGCCAGGCACGCGCCGAAGAAACCTCCGAAGAAGACGAAACCGTAGCGCAGGTCCGAGAAGAAATGCAGCTCCCCGGAGAGCAGACGCCGGTGCTCCACGGCGAGGAACATGAGCTTCCCGCCCGCCAGTGCGCCGAAGAAGACCCCGTAGATCAGGAACCAGAAGCGGTCTTCGTCGAGACCCATGGCCGCCTTGCGGCTCCTGAGCCAGAGGATGGCCGTCAGGTAGCCCAAGGCCACGAAGAACCCGTACGCCGGGATCCTCAGCGGGCCCAGCTCAAGGATGACCGGGAACATCGGGGCGGGACCTCAGCCAGGCGATCAGCGAGACCGCGGCCGCGACATAGGCCAGGCACAGGGCCTGGGCCGCGGAGATGCCCAGCCCGGCAAGGGGCACGGCATCGGCGCGGTAGAACTCGTTGAAGAACCGGATGACGCAGTAAAGGGCGGTGTAAGCGGCGCTCAGGTAGCCCGGCTTGACGGCCCCCCGCTCCATGGGCCGGAAGAGGGCGAAGAACAGGACCGGCACCAGAAGGAGCTCGGGCAGGGCTTCGTAGAGCTGGGTCGGATGCAGGGGCACCCCCAGGAGCTCCGGGTCGACCAGGGTGCCGGGCACCGAAGCGTAGACCACGGCCCAGGGGACGTCCGCGGGCCGGCCGAAGCAGCAGCCCGCGCCGAGGCACCCGAGCCTTCCGAAGAAGTGCCACAGGGGAAGGATCATGCTGAAATGGTCCCACACCCTCAGGAACCCCAGGCCCAGGCGCCGGCAGAGGAAGAACGTCCCCAGCCCTGCGCCCAGGTAGGCGCCCAGGACCGAGAAGCCGGTCTTGAAGGAGAAGGCCTGCGCCCAGAAGTCCGGTGAGGAGAACGGCACGTACTCGATGAGGTGGAGGATCCTGCCGCCGATGGCGCCGCAAAGGAGCACGAGGTTGACGAAGAGCCAATAATGCTCGTCCTTCGAGAATCCCATGCTCTTCGAACGGGAGTGGAGGAACCAGAAGCCCAAGCCGCCGCCCAGCGCGATCATGGCCCCGTAAGTGTAGATATTGAGCGGGCCGAACTGCAGCAGGATGGGGAGCACTAGCCGACCGCCCGCAGGAAGGCTTCACGGCCCTCGGACGCCGCGAGCCGCAGGTAAGGGTTGGAGATGACCTCGCGGGAGAGGAGCCCGCTCGAAGCCGGGCCGTAGGCGTGCCCGGGCCAGACCGTCAGGCCTCCGGGCAAGGCGGCCAGGCGCCGAAGGCTCTCGAACATCCTCTCCGGCTCTGAGTCCGGCAGGTCCACGCGGCCGCAGGCTCCGATGAAGAGTGTGTCACCGGTGAGCAGGTGCTCGCCCGCCCGTATGCACTGGGAGCCCTTCGTGTGGCCGGGGGTGTGGAGGAACTCGACCTCGAACCCCCCCACCGCCGTCTTGTCCCCGTCGGAGACCTCCCGGATGAGCGAGGCCTTGGGCCGCACGTGCGCCGCGTCCTCTCGGTGGACGAAGACGGGCGCGGGGGACTTCGCGAGGAGCGCCGGGAGACCGTCGGAGTGGTCGAAATGATGGTGGGTCAACAGGACCGCGGCCACGCGGCACCCGACCTCCTCGGCCGCGGCGCAGAGCCGTGCCGCGTCCCAGCCGGGGTCGACGACGGCGCACTCTGCGGCCGCCGGGTCGCAGAGGAGGTAGGCGAAGTTCGCCATGGGGCCGACCGGAAGCTGCTTGAGGACGATCATTTCCCCTCGGGAGAGGGAGGAGGGAAGCGGTACTCGATCTCCCCGGGCTTGACGAACCCGAGCTCGCGGCGCGCCATCCGCTCCAGGGCGGCGTCGCTGTTCTTGGAGGACTTGAGCCTGCCCGAGAGCCTGGCCTGCTCGCGCTCGAGCGCTGCGATCTCGGCTCGCAGATGCCGCAGCTCCAGCCAGTTCCGGACCAGGCTCCGGAACCCCTGGTTGCCGAAGAAGACGACGAACAGGAAGGCCGAAAGGAGCAGCCTGGCCCAGTGACGGAGGATGAACCGGTAGAAACCGGCTACTTCCGACATGGGACAGCGTTCGACAGAGCGAACGAAGACCCGCCCGCATAGACGGCGGCCGCGCCGAGCTCCGCCTCGATGCGCAGGAGCTGGTTGTACTTGGCCAGCCGCTCGGACCGGCAGGGCGCCCCGGTCTTGATGGCCCCGGCGTTCAAGGCCACCGCGAGGTCCGCGATGGTGGCGTCCTCGGTCTCGCCGGACCGGTGGGAGATGACGCAGTTGTAGCCCGCCTTCTGGGCAGCCTGGATGGTCCGGACGGTCTCGGTCAGCGAGCCGATCTGGTTGAGCTTGATGAGGATGGAGTTGGCCGCCCCCTCCTTGATGCCGCGGCCGAGGCGCTCGGGGTTCGTGACGAAGAGGTCGTCGCCGATGATGCGGATCCGGCCGCCGAGGGACTTGGTGATCCTCTTCCAGCCGTCCCAGTCGTCCTCGGCCAAGGGGTCCTCGATGGAGAGGAAGGGATAGCGGTCCACGAACCCGGTGTAGACCGCGATCATCTCGTCGACCGTCCGGCGGGTCCCTTCGAAGACGTACTTGCCTTCCTCGTCCTGGTGGAACTCGCTGGCCGCGGCGTCCATGGAGACCTTGACCTTGCCGTCGTACTTGGCCCGGCCCACCGCCTCCATGGCGAGGTCGAGAGCCGCGAGGTGACCCTTCACGCGAGGGGCGAAGCCCCCCTCGTCGCCGATGGAAGTGGAGAAGCCGTTCTTGGCCACGATGAGCTTGAGGAACTGGTAGATCTCGGCCCCGGCGCGCAGGGCGTCAGAGAAGGAGGAGACGCCCACGGGCACCAGCATGAACTCCTGGACGTCGAGCCCGGAGTCGGCGTGCTTGCCGCCGTTGATGACGTTGAACATCGGGGTCGGCAGGAGCCAGCGGTCCTCGGCGATGCCGAAGGCCTTGCGCAGGTACCGGTAGAGCGGGAGCTTCGCCGACACGGCCGACGCCTTGGCCGCGGCCAGGGAAGCGGCCAGGATGGCGTTGGCCCCGAGGCGGGACTTGTTGGGCGTCCCGTCGAGCTTGATCATGGCCTCGTCCAGCGAGGTCTGCTCCGAGGCCTCCTTGCCCTTGAGGAGTCCCTGGAGGTCCTTGTTGACGTGCCCGACCGCCTTGAGGACCCCTTTGCCCAGGAAGCGGGCCTTGTCGCCGTCGCGAAGCTCGAGCGCCTCATGCTCGCCGGTGGACGCGCCGCTCGGGATGGCCGCCCTGCCGAAGGAGCCGTCCGACAGGACGACGTCGGCCTCGACCGTGGGCAGACCCCGGGAATCCAAGATCTCGCGCGCCTGGAGCGACTCGATCTTCGCCATTTCAGAACCTCCCCTGCAAAAGCCTCTTGGCCGCCGTGACGAGCGCGTCGAGCTTCTTGGCCGTCGGCGCCTCGGCGTAGATGCGGAACACGGGCTCGGGCGGCTGGGAGCGCACGCACAGCCAGGAGCCGTCCCGGAGGATGAACTTGAACCCGTCAGACTGGTCGATCCTCCAGACCGAGCCTCCGGCCAGGTCCAGGGGAGGGCGCGTGCGGAGGCGCTCCTCCACCTCAAGGACCTGCCTGCTGCGCTCCATGCGCAGGAAGTCGCGGCCGTGATGGTACTCGCCCAGCTTCTTGAAGAGCCGGTCGCGGAACTTGGAGAGGGGCACGCCCTCGGCGGCCGCGATCTCGAGGACCAGCAGGCACGCCAGGATGCCGTCATTGTTCGGGATGTGGCCGGCGATGGAAAGGCCTCCGGACTCCTCGCCGCCGAGCAGGTACTGGCCCGACCGGAGGTGCTCGCCGATGTGCCGGAAGCCCACCGGGGTCTCCCGCGTCTCCAGGCCGTGGGACTTGGCCACGGCGTCGACGAAATGCGAGGTCACGACGCTGCGCACCACCTTGCCCCTCATGCCCCGGCCCGCGGCCAAGTGCTCGAAGATCATGCCGAGGATGTCGTCCGCGCAGAGCCAGGACCCTCCCGCGTCGAGGACGCCGAAACGGTCTCCGTCGCCGTCGCACGCCAGGCCCAGATGCAGGCGTTGGCGCTTCACGGCCTCGGCCAGCCCGGCCAGGGACGCGGGCGACGGCTCGGGCGCGGCCCCGCCGAAGAGGACGTCGCGGCGCTCTCTGAGCGCGACGGTCTCGACCCCGAGGCGCTCGAGCAGGGGACGCAGGTACAGCCGGGTCGCGCCGTGCATGACGTCCACCGCCACCTTCAGGCGCGCCTTCCTGATCGCCTTGACGTCGAGCAGGCCCAGGACCTGCTCGAAATACTCCTCGCGGAAGTCGGTCTCCACGATCCACGACTCGCGCAGGGAGCGGTCGATGGCCATCGTCTTGATCGGATGGTTCCCCAGGAGCTCGAGCCGGCGGTCGATGTCCGAGGTGATGGACGGCGGCGCGGCGCCGCCCCAGAACGGGGTCCATTTGAGGCCGGCCGCCTCCGCGGGCCCGTCGCAGCCGGTGATGGTGAGCCCCCCCACGGCCCGGTGCCTCCGGACCGCGCAGCACACGGCGGGCGTCGGGAGGTCGCCGGCCGAGACGAGGGTCTTGACCCCGTCGGAAGCCAGGACCGCCGCAGCCTCGTGCGCGAGCTCCTCGGCGAGGAACCGGGTGTCGTAGCCGATGACGACCACCGGCGCCGGGGCCTTGGACCCGCCGAGCAGGGCCCGATACTCGGGGCTCGCCACCCCGAACTCCGGGTTCTCCTTGACGTATTGGGACAGGACGTGCGCGATTTTGCGCACGCTTTGGAAGGTGAAGTCGTCTCCGAGGACGCCGCGCCAACCCGAAGCGCTGTAATGCATCATATGGGCGGCCATGATATAAAACTGGGACGGCAGACATCAACGGAAAAGAAGCCGCCGGAGAACCCCCCTCCGCACGGGTCCTTGGACCCATTGACGGCTGGGTCCTAGGTCCCATTGACGAATAGGTCCTTAGACCTATGGCAAATGCAGCACCCCCTGTTATACTAGAGATGTGACGAGCCGGAGGAAGCTATGAACCCCCTCAAGAATCTGATGATCGCAGCGGCGATACTCGCCTGCGGCGCGCCCACGCCAGCATGGGCCATCGCGTGCCTCAACGGGCAAGGCCCCCTGCAGGAAGGCCAGGGATATTGCACGGGCGACGAAGAGTCCACGCCCCCTGAAGGGACCGTGTGCACCGGGACCTCCTGCACCCTGCCGCAGGACTACTTCACCAAGAAGAACGACTCCTCCTTCGAGACCCCGTGCACCGTGTGCGGCTTCCTTAAAGCGGATTCCGGCTACGGCTCCCTCCTGGGCGACGACATGGGCGCTGCCACGGGCATCGACGGCGGGGTCGTGGGCTCCTGCCCCATGGACTCCCAGGTCTGCGGCCTCAAAACTCCCTTCGACGACGACGTGGCCAAGGCCATCGAGGAGGACCCCGAGCTCCGGGAGATCTACGAGAAGGCCAGGCTCGAGAACAAGGACAAGATGGTCGCCCCGGTCAAGCCCGAGTACTGGGGGACCTGGTGGGCGGAGCAGGCGGTCAAGGACGCCATGCAGAAGCAAGTCCAGGACGCCATCAAGGACCTGGCCTACGCCAGGCCCGGCACCACCTACTCCTTTGACGGCAAGCAGATCACCCAGTGCGACGGCTCCGGGGCATGCGCTCCGGTCGACCGCAAGGAGCTCGTGAAGGTCGCAGCCCTCGAGAAGCAGAAGAAGCTCGACCAGGAGAAGGCCCAGAAGGAGCGCGACCAGCAACTCGCCAAGGCCAACAAGAACCAGTGGCCCTCCTCCGGCTCCGACACGCCCGAGACCCGCGGCGAGGGCGGCCCGTCCGACGACAGCCGGGCGCCGGCGACAGGCCCGGACGAGGGCTCCGAAGGCGCCGAGGAATCCTGGAACCCCGGGAGCGTCGAAGGCTCGGGCGGAGACGACATCACCAGCCTGGTAGAGAACCATGCCGATCCGACCGGCCAGAACAACCTCTACGCCAGCAACAACGCGGCCGGCCGCAAGTCGGGCCAGGGCAGTTCGGACCTGTCCATCCCGGACCCGACCCAGACCCTCGCCAGGCTCACCTGGGAGAGCTACAGCCAGCCCAAGGACCTCGGGACCCTGGCCGGGCTCGCCCGGGACGCCAGGAACAACCGGATGACCAATGTCGAGAACGGCGCAGCCGACATCAAAGGCCCGGATGTCTGGAACCGCATCGCCCACCTCTACCGCGGGTTCTTCGATGGCAGCCAGGAGACCACCGTGGACGTGGCCCCGGTGAGCCATTGCGTCGCGCAGGACGCCGCCTGCATCGAGCGCGAGAAGCAGCACAGGAACCCCGCCCAGTAGCCCCCGCCGCCGCTCGGTCGGCCCCGATGTCCCGGGCCGGCCGGGCCGAGGACCGAAAGTCCCACCAGAACCTGGGTCCAAGGACACTTACCCATTTTTTACCCGCCGGCTATAGTATCAGTGTAAGGAACGACGATGAAGATCGACTGGGCGCTCAAGGTCCTCGCCGGGATCGCGGTCTGCGGAGCCTCCGCAGGCTCTACGTTCTCCGCTGAGCCGGCCCCCATCCAGCTCTCCATCACCTCCCCCCAGAACCAGACGCTCCTGTTGAGCCAGGACCCGCTGACCCGCCAGATCCTCCAGCAGCTGACCAAGGAGAACGGAGGCGTCAAGGCCGTGGTCCGGGTCGCCAACGGCGAGGGCGTGGAGCTCAGCGCCCCGGAGCCCGATCCCGTCAAGCAGGCCGCTGGAGCCCGGAAGGCCGGCAAGGACTCGGTCCCGGTCCTTACCCCTCACCCCGGCCTGGTCAAGGAGACCAGGACCAAGGCCAAGGCCGGCAAGCGCAAGCCGGTGAAGAAGGCCTCGGAGCAGCTCAAGAAGCTCGACCGCGAGGGCGCCAAGCAGGATTGGGAGAGCTCGAATACCCCTGAGCCCAAGGCTCAGCCCTCGGTCGAAGCCGTCTCGGACATCTACTGACGGTGCCTGGCATTGTAGTTATTGTATTTTTGCCGTCCGCAAAAATACAATAACTACAATGCCAGGCACCGTCTAGAACTTGACGTGCAGGGAGAACTTGAAGGAATCGCCGAGGTCGCCGAAGGGCTCCCAGGCGCCGTCGAAGTCGAAGTGGTCGTAGTGGAGGCCCAGGCCGACCGATAGCCCGGTCAAGGCGTCGCGAGGGGCGGAGTCCTTCGAGCCGTACGAGGAGTAGCCCGCGCGCACCGCGGCGTTGAGCTTCTTGCGGCCCCTGGGCTGGTAGCGGTACTCGAAGCCCCCCGCCATCCTGGGTTGGCTGTCGCGGGCCAGGTTCGCGTCCAAGGACACCAGGAACCGGGGATGGAGCCTGACCCCCAGGCCCCCGAAGAAGGTGACCGGCAGGGTCTCGTTGGTCTTGGCGAAGACCTGGTGGTCGCCGAAATGCCGGAACCCCATGCCCGCAGACACGGTCTTGGACCGCCAAAGCACGCCCCCGTCGAAGGCCACGGCCCCGGCGTCTATGGAGCTGATGTTGGCGTCCACGTACTTGAGGGTGCCCCCGACCCCCAGCTTGAGGCTCTGGAAGACGTAGGCGTAGCTGAGCGCATAGGCGAAGTCGTTGGACTCGAAGGTCTCCAGAGGAACGTCCGTCTCCACGTTGGTGCGCGACTCGATCTTGCCCACGTTGAGGTTGGACACGGAGAAGGCCAGCACGCCGTAGGCGTTCTTGGGCTTCTTGGTCTCCACCCAGCTCAGCATGGGCACGGCCACGACCCCGTATTCGTAGTTCACGCTCCGGAAGCGGGAATCGTGGGTCACGCCGAGCTCGGGGGTCTTGAGGAAGCCCAGGCCCGCCGGGTTGTAGTACGCCGCGTAGGCGTCGTCAGCCACGCCGGAGAACGCCTCGGCCATGCCCGCGGCCCGGGCGCCGGGTCCGATCTTGAGGAACTGCGAGGAGCTCGTCCCCTTGTCGCCCTTGCCGAAGGCGGAGCACCGCTCCGCCGCGCCGAGCGCGCCGGCGGCCAAGAGGCAAGCCGTCAGGAGACGCATCCTCATCTGATGACCGCCATCCGGAAGGTGTTGAACTTCTTGCCCACCCTCACCACGCCGATATAGACTCCGCTCGCCACGTCGCGGCCGGAGTCATTGCGGCCGTCCCAGGCCTGGTAGTAGTGCTTGCCGCCGGTGAGGTAGCCCAGGTCGAGCCTCCTGATCTGCTCGCCCGTGACGCTGTAGATCTTGATGCTCCCGTCGCCGTCGAGGCCCGACTTCAGGGAGAACCGGATCATCGTGCCCCGCACGGTCTGGTTGGAGTTCGGGTGGATCGTCGTCACGGTCTTGGGCTCGAGGTCGAAGGGGTTGGGGAAGTTGAAGACCTCGATGTCCGAACCATAGAAGGTGTCTCCCGTGATGACGCTCACCCCGGCCTGGAAGAGCACGAACGTGGAGAAGTGGTTGACGCTGATCGTGATGGTGCGGTTGACCGTGTCGATGATCGGGGCGGCCCCGGTCACGTCCTGCTGCAGGATGTAGTTGTTGGCCGCAGGGTTGTACCAATAGAGGTTCAGGGTCGAGGGGTCCGTGCCCGAGGAATAGGTCACGGTGAGTTGGGCAGGCTTGGAGAGCGAGGTGCGCAGCCCCAGCGGGAGCATCACGTTGTAGAACGCGCTGAACGGCGAGACCTGCGGCGGCACCGCCTCCATGGCCTTCATCAGCTCCGCGGGATAGGCGGACGGCGCAAAGCGCATCATCCTGCCCGCCTTCATCCCGGAGACCCCGAGCTTCGACAGTGACTCCGAGGAGATGTTGAGCGCGATCTGGACGCTGGAGGAGACGTCCACGCCGAAGGCGCCGCTGGGCAGGGTGACCCTGCCCTGGTCTCCCTCGATGAGGAGGTTGCCGCCCCAGATGTTGCCGAGCTGGTTCTGGTGCATGCCGTCGATGCCGGCGTAGAAGGTGGCCACGCTCGTGAGCTCGAATTCCGGCTCTCCGAGGTCGAGAGAATCGGGGTCCGCCACGATGCTGCGTCCGACCAGGCGCAAGGTGAAGCTCGACTCCGCCACACCGGGAGTGTAGACTGCGGAGAGCCGGGTACGGTCGCCGGAGAGCTCGAAGTCCGACAGGGTCCCGCGAGCGGAGTAGGTGGTCAGGATGGAGGCGTAGTCGTCGTCGGAGACCTTCTTCTGCCTCAGCGGCTGGGTCACGGCCATCTCGACCTTGAACCTGTCTCCGACGCGGCGGGCCTTGGAGAAGACCTTGGGTCTGGGCGCGCGGTAGACGAGGTCCAGGCCCCGGCTCTCCGAGGAGGAGGCAAAGACCAGGTAGCTCGCCTCGCGCGGGGTCACCAGGTTCTCCTTGTCGTCGACGAGCACCAGGGTATAGGCGACCCCGGGCTTGAAGCCGCTGATGGAGTAGTCGCTGACGGTCTTGGCGGTCTCGTCCTTGACCATGGTCCCGAACAGTATCTCCGACATGTCGGAGTTGGCCGCCACGACCATCTGGACCTCGTCCTGGCTGGGGCTGGAGCCGTCGGGCTTCTTGATGGAGCCCGACAGGCTCCCGCCCAGAGACAGGGCCAGGCTGCCCAGGTCCACTGAGGAGTCCTCGACCGTCACCAGCATGGACCTCGAGCCGTAGTTGAGCGACGCGATCGTGAGCCGATAGGTCCCGGCCGTCAGGGCCGGTGCCTCGAAATAGCCCTCGGCGTCCGTGTAGACCTCGATGTCGGCCACCGGGTTCTTCGTCGGGATGACCCCCACCTTCTGGACGTAGACCCTGGCGCCGGGCACGATCTGGCCCATGTCGAACTGCACGCTCAGGCCCGGGCCCCCCGAGGCCGTCACCCTCCCCGACACGCTGTAGGGGGCGAGGGCCAGCGCGAAATCGACCTCCGTGGTGGAGCTCACGTCCACGGACTTGATGATAGTCTGCTCGTAAGGAGGAAGGTAGGACCCCTCGGTCTCGATCCACGGCCTCATGGCGCCGTAGACGTCGTAGTACCGGACCACGGGGTCGATGCCGAAGAGGGTGTAGGCGCCGTTCTGGTCCGTGACCGCGTAGCTCTCGGCCTCCTGGTCCCTGCCGCCCTCCCGCTTGGCGGCGCGCGCCACCACCCGTATGTTGGGCAGGGGCGTCCCGCCCGCGGAGCGGACCGTGCCCCGGAGCTGGACCGCAGAGAGGACGTTGACGATCCCCACGTCCGTGAGCCGGCCTTCCTCGACCTTGACGCTCGGCAGGACCATGGGAACGAGGGCCATGCCGCCGCTGCGCAGGTTCTCCGCGGAGTTGTAGCTCCAGAGCTTGAGCTCATAGGTCCCGGGCAGGAGGTCTTCCGCCACGAACTGGTCGTTGCCGTCGAGCTCCAAGCCGCAGGCCCACTGCCCGCACATCCTGCCGCGGGCCTCGCCCAGGCCGCCCTGGAACCATGGATTGGCCTTGGCCTCGACCTTGAAGCCCGTGGGCAAGAGGTGGAGGCTGTTGTTGGAGACCAGCAGGAACGGACCGGTGGCGCCGTCCGCAAGCCTGGTCTGGAGCGCGATCTTGCCCTTGATGATGCCGGTCCGCTGGACCCGCACGTCCTGGTCGACGAGGCTCGCTCCGGAGAGCTTGACGGACTTCGGCATGGCGCCGAAGACCTTGGGGATGTCGAGGTCCCGGACCGCGACCGTGTAGTTGCCCTCGGGAAGCTTCTCGAAGCGGTAAGGGGCAGCGTCGGAGTTGTTGAAGCCCACGGCCATGGATTGGACCTTGTTGCCTGCGTAGTCGAGGAGCTCGACGAGCATGCTCCTGCTCGCCAGGGTCTGGGCCGGCAGGCGCACCATCCCCGAGATGGATGCCCCCACGTCGATCTTGAACGCGGCCAGGGTCGTGCTCCCAGAGACCTGGAAGACCCTGTGGATCTGGGGCATCTCGTTGCCGTTACCCGGGTTGAGGTCGAGATCCGCGTAGTTGCGCAGGGCGTAGGTGCCCGGCGGGACGTTCTGGAAGATGTAGGTCCCGTCGGCGGCGAAGGCCGAGACATACCCTCTCAGGGGATTCGCGGTCCCGGCAGCCAGCGAGGGGTCAAGGTCCACCTTGGAGCAGGAGCTCGTCGCGCTGGTGGAGGGCTGGAGGGGGCCGCTCAAGGACGCACCGGTCATGGGGTCCAAGGGGAGGAGCTCCATGTGCGCCGCGGGCACGCTGATGGGGATGTCCCTGCCCAAGAGGCAGTAGCTCGTGGGAGGGGCCAGGTTGAGCAGGCCGGCGATGGAGCTCGCGGACACCGCGTAGTCCCCCAGGGAGAACTGCACGTTCCCGGCCAGGGACGCGACCCCGGTCACGACATAGCCCGGACCCCTGAGGTCCAGCGTGGCATAGGCCGTGGCCTTGTCGGCGAGCGCCACCTCGACCTTCTGGTGGGCCCCGGTGCCGGAGTAGGCCGCCTCGATGGCGTACTGGCCCGGAGCCATCGGGGAAGATTGCCAGACAGCGCTCGTCGCCCCGTACTGCACCGTGGTCCCGGCGGTCATGTCGCCAAGCAGGAAGGCCCCGCTCTCCGGGGTCCGCAGGAAGAGGGAGACCTTCTTGAACTCGGACGGGGCATGCGGCCCGCCGGGCAGGAGCACCGTGGCGTGGAGCCTGGCGTCGTTGGCGACCATCCTCAGGCTGGCCGTGCCGATTCCGCCCGCCACGGTCACGACCTGGCGGCCTTCGGAGAATCCCTGCACCCTGCTCGTCAAGATCCAGGAGCCGTTCTCCAGGCCCGCGACCGTGAAGGTGCTCGAAGTAGCGGTCGGCCGCTTGGGGAGGCGGACCCTGGTGGAGGCCCTGGAAAAGGTGACGGGGTCATAGGCGTCCACGAACACGGTGAAGGCGTCGCTCCCCTCGCCCTCCGCGCTGGAGACGGCCATGGTGTTCCCGGTCACCGTCACCGTGCCCCTGACCACGCCGGCCGAGGAAAGTGCGAGGTCGAAGGCGCCGGGCAGGTGCGTCCCGATGTCCGTGTTCCCGGTTACCAGGACCACGCTCGAGCCTGCCACGAAACCGGGGGCCTGGGCCCGGACCGTCCACGACCCGGGGTCGAGGCCGAAGAGCACGAAGGTCGAGCTCGTCGGGTCGACGCCGGGCCGGACACCCGGGACGAAGGAGCCGCCGAAGACCGTCGGATACCTCGCCCCCCACGCCGTGGCCTGGACCGACACCCAGGTCCCGAAGGTCGTGGTCGTGGGCAGGACCGCCAGGCCGTAGACGTTCGCTCTCTTCTGGAGCGCGATGACCGAATCCGTCCTGGCTCCGGCCGAGACCACGACGCCCGCGACACGGGTGGAGAGTCCCAATTGGCTGACCTCGACATCGAGGTCGTAGGTACCCGGCGCAAGGCCCAGCACGGTCCAGGTGCTGGCCGTCCCGCCGAAGCTCACGGCCCCGTCATCGGAGCTGGCCAGCCCGGTGCTGAAATGGATGGTGCCCAAGGCCTCGCGCGTCAGGTCGGAACTCCTGGCGCGCACCAGGCCCAGGATCTCCTTGGGAGCGGGCACGGGGATGCCGACCGAGACCCTCAGAAAGCCGGGGACCGGGAGGGAAACGGCTCCGACATTCGTCCCTGCATAGGAGGCGGTGACGTCGAGGGAGTTCGCGGAGAGGGTCATGAACTGGCCTTGCCCGGTCTTCACCTTGGTCGAGGCCGTGATGTTGTAGGCTCTGCCGTTCTCCAGGCCGTAGACCCGGAAGTTCCCGGCAGCGTCGGCCTCGGCGAAGTTGCCGTAATTGGCGCCTGGACCGCTCGCGCTCACGTGCGCCCCTGCTCCTCCGAGCCCAAGCGCGCCCAGGATGCTGGCGCTCCGGTCGATGTAGAGCCGCGTGGTCGTGTCCACCACCACGCCACCCTCCACCAGGATCCGCACGAAATACTCGCCCGGGAGCGCCGCTCGGGGAGGATAGAGCCTCTCATTGATCCAGTTCCAGGCGACCGTCCTGCCCGAGGAGCCCATGCCCTGGCGCTGGAAGACCGGGTTGGAGTAGGCCGCAGGGTCGGGCGAGACCAGCACCTCCCAGCGCGCGTCCGGAGCGTTGAGCCCGAAGTTGATGAACGCCGGGGCATCGAACCCGGAGCCGGTCATGGTGGCCGTGCGCAAGCCCGGCGCGAGAGTCCCCGTGTCCACGGAGACCCCGCTGAGGCTGACGGCCAGGTCCCGGACGGAGGCGAACTTGTACGCCTGCGTCCTGACCCCGGAAGGCAGGGTGGCCGTGGCCCGGAGCATCTCATAGACCACGCCCGAGGTGGAGGTCTTGAAGAAGAAATCCGGGACCCCGGTCCCGGCGCCGGGCGCGAAGGTCACCCCCGAGATCTGCCCCCCGGCCGAGGCATAGAACGTGGCGCTGGGGTCGAGCTCCAGCTCCTTGCCCGCGGAAAGGGAGGCCGTAAAGCCGGACCCGGTGACGGTCGAGGTCCCGCACGCGTCGGTGAGCACCAGCTGCATGGTGGGAGAGGACTGGAGCCTCCCCAGGGTGATGGGGTCCGCCGGGGAGAAGGCGAGCCTCGCAGGAGCGCCCGCGGCGAGCGGCATCATCACGGGCGAGGTGGCGATGGAGACCAGGTTCCCGATCAAGGCACCCCTGGACAGCACGGTGTACACGTGTTTCTGTCCGGCGAGCGCCCCGGGTGGAGGGAAGCCCTTGTAGACGAAATACACATTCTGCCCCGGGGCCAGGGGCCCGCTGGGGGTGTAGAGGATCCAGTTCCCGCCCAGGACCGTATCGTCCGCCCTCGGCGGATTGAGCTCCAGGGCGTAGGGGACCGGAGACTCCACGTACACGGTGCCCGCAGGGGGCAGGGGCATGGGATGGCTGGGGATGTCGGCCCAGCCGTCCGGGCTGGTCCAGCCGTTGGGGATGCGCACCGCGATCTTGGCTCCCGGAGACAGCCCCGAGGCTCCGACCGTGAACGCGATCGTGGAGGTGACGGATTGGCAGCCTACGACGGAGTCGGTGGAGAGCACGGCCCGGCCCTCTCCGTCGGCGGCCGGATTCGACAGCATGCTGGCATTGAAGACGAAGGTGGACTCGGCCACCATGGTCACGCCGCTGGTGTTCATCACTTCGACCCGGAGGAAATAGCTCGTGAAATTCATGAGCTCGGAATCGGGCATGCCCACCCGCCAGGCCGTGGACGGGGCGTATTGGCCGGCCGTGAGCACGGCGGCCGTGGATACGGGCACCCCGGAGATGAAATCCGCGCCGGCCCAGTCGTAGTAGGGGCCCGTGTCCGCACCGGCGGCCTTCCGCTGGAAAGTCACGGTCACCGAGGTCACGGCCACCGGGTCCGAGGCCATGCCGGAAAGCGAGCCGTTCACGGTGGCGAGCACCCCGTTGTTGGCGATGTCGATGGCCACCCCGGGAGTGATGGCCATGAAGGAGAAGAACCCTCCCTCCACCTTGAGCCCGCCGGCTCCGAGCATCTTCCCGGTCGCGGTCTGGCCGGCCCCGCCTGCCGCTTCATAGACCACCGGCCCGGCCGTGACCGACATGGCGGCGCCGGCTCCGGCCATGCCGTTGACGTCGTCGATGATCCTGATGCCTGCGGGCACATAGTCCTTCTGCCCGGCGGCCAGGGCAGGGCCCGCCAGGCAAACCAGGACCGACAGCGCGGCTGCGACCCGCGCTGTCCAGCCCGCTCGCGCCATCCTCGCGCTCATCATCCTCTACTCACCGGCATCGACGACTCGGCCCGTCGTCTTAGCGCACGCCATCCTTGAGCGCCTGCACCTCGGCCTTGAGACTCTCGATCTGGCGCTGCTGCTCCTTGACGGCCTCGATGAGCACCGCATCCAGGCCGGTGCACGAGAGCCCCTTCTGCTCATCGTTGGAATTGGAGGTCATCACGACCTCGGGCAGGACCTTCTCGACGTCCTGCGCGATCAGGCCGACGTAGCGCTTGCCGTCGCCAAGATTGGTCCACTCGAAACTCGCGCCCTGAAGCCGCAGCACCCTCTCCAGGTACGAGCCGTCCTCGGCCAGCGGCTGGATGTCCCTCTTGAGCCTGGCGTCCGAGCAGACGCTGCCCGTCATGCACCCTCCTCCCAGGTCCAGACGGCTGGCGGGATTCACGGTCCCGATGCCCACGTTCCCGACAGCCGAGATCCGCATCCTCTCCGTCCCGGAGGCGTTCCCGTCATTCGACGTCTCGAAGGTCAGATGGCCGGCAGGGACGAATCCCAGGCTGCCCATGCTCCGCATGCCGGCCTGCCCGTTCGACCAAGAGTCGAAATTGAGCCGGGTCGCACGTTCGCTCCCAGCGTTGGAGCGTATCGTGACGGCCGCGTCCATCGGAGCCGAGAACAAGCCTGCCGTGGTGACGCCGACCGGCGCCTGGACCTGCAGGCTGCCGTTGACGACCACGACGTCCGTGCCGAAGTCTCCCCAGATCAGGGGCGCGGGTGTGCCCGAGTTGTCAATGTAGAGCTTGTCCGAGCCAACCTCGCTGTATCCGGCCTGATAGCCGAGGAAAAGGTTCCCGCTGCCGGAGAGGTTCGAGAAGCCTGCCTGGCTGCCCAGGTAGGTGTTGCCGAGCCCCGTCGTGTTGGAGTACCCGGACATGAAGCCGATGAACGTGTCGCTGCTGGCCGCGCTGTTGAAGCCCGCGCGGTAACCCACCATGGAGTTGCTGTTGCCCGCTGAGCCTCCGTAGCCGGCCTGGAAGCCGAGATAGGAGTTGTCGCTCCCGGACGTGTTCGTGTATCCGGCCGCCTGACCGATGAACGCGTTGTTCCCTCCGGTGATGTTGTTCTGTCCGCTGTTGTGGCCGACGAACGTCCCGTTATTGCCCAAGGTGTTGTCGTAGCCGGCCTGATAGCCGACGAAGGTGTTGGCATCGCCGCCGGTGTTGGAGAACCCCGCGCCGCTGCCGAGGAAGGTCCCCCCATTCCCGTCCAGGTTGCTGCGTCCGGCCAGGGCGCCCAGGAAGGAGTTCGCGTTGCCTACCGTCGTGGCCTGACCGGCCATGTGGCCGAAGAAGGCGTTGTCCGAGGCCGCGGTGTTGGAGTAGCCCGCCCTGTAGCCCAGGAAGGTGTTGTTCAAGCCCGTGTTAGCGATCCCGGCCTGGTAGCCCAGCGCGGTCATGGGACCGGCGGGATTGAACTCGATTCCGGAAGAAGGCACGCTGGAGGCCATCAGGGCGTAGGGGGTGCTGGAGAGCTGTTCCCGAGGCGAGAGGTAGTTCCCGTTGACGCCCACTTCGATGAACCAGGACCCGCTCGCCAGGGCCCCGGGGGGGAGGGCCGCGGTGGTGAAGGTGGTGCGGAAGATCCCGTAGTTGACCTGGACTGCCTGGACCCCGGTCGAATAGCAGGTCCCGACCTGGTCGCAGAGCCTGATCTCGACGTCCCTCGGCCCGGTGACCAAAGCGCCGTTCTCCTGGAGCCTGCCCTGGTAGGAGATCAGGTCCGGGGCCCCGGCCCACGCGCTCGGGGCCGCGAGCAGGCAGAGGGTTCCGAGGATTCCCAACGTCCGTTTCAGTGGCATCATAAAGCTCTCCTAGTACTCGTACTTGAAACCGAACAAGTAGTTCTTCACCGTGTAATTATAGGAGTAATACTCCTCATACTTCTGGTTAGAGAGGGATTCCCCGTATTGAAAATTGAAAAGGAGGCTGAATTGCTCGGTCATGGGATAGGAGAGGGACGTCGAGGCCGTGTAGGAATGGGTCTCCACGGGGTCGGTCCCGTAGGTGCCCTTGTCGTCCTGCTGGGACCGATGCGGGTAGTGCCGCATGGTCCACAGGCCGGACACGGAAAGGAGGACCGGCTTCTCCTCGTCTCCGATGTAGAACCTCAGGGCCGGGCCCGCCTTGACCTCGGAATAGTTGTAATAGAAGCCCATGAACTTCACGCGCTGGGCGTCGAAGCTGTTCTGGTCCGAGGAGTTGTACGCCAGGCCCACGTCAAGGCTCCCCAGCAGGCGCAGCCTGCGGTCGAGGCGCGCGGGAAGGCGCACGCCCAGGCCCACGGAAGTGTAGATGTCCTCCCTGAGCTTGGCGGTCAGCTGGCCCGCGTCATCGATCACGGGCTGGTTGTAGAAATCCTGATACACGCAGGCGGCGCTGCCCTCCAGGATGACGCGGTCGCTGATGGGACCGTCCATGCTCGCGAAGATGGAGTAGTTCCGGGTGTCGAGCACGAAATCGCCCACGAGCTCGGCCGAGCGCGAGAGCCCGTTGACGGTCATGGCAGCCTGGGACTCGAGGCTGGAGTAGTTGGGGAACCACGTCTGGAAATAGTCGAACCCGAACCTCAGGGAATAGGGGTCCCCGTAGAGGTACTCGGCCTCGACCCCCCCGCTCAGCTTATAGTAGTCGAAGAGGCCCTCGGTCCATTCCTCGTCCTTGGTCTCCTTGAGGAGTTCCCACTTGGCGCTCACGCTGGGCTTGAGCCTCCAACGGCCATCCGGGCCTCCGGGAGTCATGACGAGCTTCAAGCCGGTCCGGTGGTCCATCTGCTCCTGGAAGACGCTCCCCGAGCCCACGAGGTCCACGACCTGCTTGGTCCCCTGGTAGGAGGAGCTCAAACTCGGGAGAAGGGCCCAGCGCTCGTCGAACCTCAACGCAGGAGCGAGGAGAGCCTGGGCGTTGCCGGTCAGGCCGCCCCGCTCGTCCTTGAAGAAATACTGCCCCCCCATCACCTGGAAGTTGAAGAGAGGACTCACCTCGACTGCGCGGCTTGGAGCCGCTCCCATGGCCATGGCGAAGAGCCAGAACACGACGCGCGATGATGTCTTCATGCTGTCACGCTTGCGCGGCACGACGACGTCACTGGATCAGCCCGGACTGGATGAGGATCTTGGGTTCGACGACGATGTCGATCTTGCGGCCCTCGAACTCCGTGGCCGTGATGACCTGCTCGTAGTTGAACCTCAGGAGCCTGTCCTTGTAGTCCGACCCGGAACGGACGCCGTTGAAATCTGCGAACGACGCGACCTTGCCGTCGTCGCCCATGATGTAGTTGTCCCACTTGGTGAACGTCCCGTCGGAGTAGGACTCGTAGATCTCCTGGTGCAGCTTGTCGGCCTCGGGCCACACCGAGGAGACGGTGCGGTTGGGGAGCGCGCCCGCCAGGGCCGCGCCGGTGATGGGGTCGCTGACCGTGGCCGCGGTGGCCGCGTCGTAGTTGTCGATGTCCGTGCCCGACCAGCCGTACTTGAGGTTGCCGTTGATGTAGAAGCCGTAGTCGTCGAAGATCGTCTGGTAGACGGAGCGGCCGGACACGTCCTCGAAGTCGTCGGTCGCCGGGTTGTACAGGCTGGCGACGTTGTCCGAGGCGCTCAGGTTGTTGTTGACGTCCACCTGGTGCCCGCCTTGGGCGACCTCGACCATCGAATCCTTGGTGTTCGACCGGCCGGTCTCGAACGCCTTGAGGTAGTACTCCGGGGCGGTGTCCGCCCCCCCGCTCATCTGACGGAGGGCGACGGAGAGGTCCCTGGGAAGGTCCTTGTTGAAGGTGCCGAGGTAATAGAAGTAGTCGAAGCGGTCCTGGCGCTCGTTCAAGACCACGAATTTGAACTGGTCGTTCTGGGGCCGCATCACGTACTCCTCGACGCGGACGCGGTTGCCGAAGACGTCGGTGAGGGCCTTGCCCTGCTGGTACTCGGCGAGCTTGATCTCCCTGGCGGCCGCGGCCTGGACCTCCTCCTTGGACATCTCGAGGCTCAACTCCCGCCGCATGACGCCGTGGAAGCCCCCGGAACGGGCTCCGGACTGTCCGGGCGCCTGGGTGGGCCGGCCGATGCCCCTGCCGTCCACCTCGAGCCGCTGGCCCGCCTTGAGGAGGATCTGCTGGCCCCGCTGGTCCTCCACGGCCAGGAGCCCCTTATAGAGGTCCACGTTGGTGCGCCCGCCCTCGGAGACCTGGACCTGGAACTCGGTCCCCCGGACGCTGCAGACCGCGGTCGGGGTGCGCACCGAGAATCTGCGCGAGAGGAGCCGCTCGACCTTGGCGCGCAGCACGCCCATGAAGAGCCTGACCCCGACCCCCCGGGCGCCGGCTTCCTCGACGGCGAAAGAGGCGTTGGCGGAGAGCTCCACCCGGGTGCCGTCCTCGAAGACGACCGTGGCCTTGCCGCGGACGCCGGTCCTGACGCCGACGCCGGGAGCCAGGTCCATGGGGACCTTGGCCACTTGCATCCATTGGAAGTCGCTCGGGGACTTGACCTGGACGACGCCGGAGAACTCGGTAAGCCGGGTAGCCTCGCCAGCCTCGGCAGGAATGCCTGGGCTCGCGGCCAGTAGACCGTAGACGACAGCCAGTCGGATCAAGAAGGGTTGGTCCTCGCAGGCGCCCTAAAATGGGCACCTCTTATAAGGTTACCCCCCCCTCCGGGAGAAGTCAATATGACTTTTGTTACAGGAAATCCCGCTGGGGAACCCAAGAATAGGGTACTTTTCCTGCTGGGAAAAGTACGGAGTCTTAGGTCAGAACTTCAGCAGGAGAGAGTAGCGGAAGGTGTCGCCGAGACGGCCGAAGGGCATCCACGCGAAGTCGAAGGTCGCCACGTTATAGGACAGCCCCATGCCCATGGTCATGCCGTTGAGGCCCGAGAGGTCCCGGTAGTGGGAGGTGTAGCCCCCGCGGAAGGCCGCGGTCAGGTCCTTCATCATGGGCTGGTAGTATTCGGCGCCCACGGCCCCGAAGAGCCCCGTATCCCGGTACTTCGTCCCCTCCACGTTGACCCTGAGACGCTCCGGCCAGAGTTGGACGGCCATGCCCCCGGTCACGGACACCGGCAGGGGGTCCGACTCTCCGCTGACGTAGGAGACCCTCCTGCCCCAGTTGCGCACCACCGCGGCCAGCGAGACAGGGATCCGCGCGTCCGGATTGACCCTGTAGAGCACGCCCAAGTCCGCCGCGAAGGTGTCCGAGTGATAGGTGTCGAGCCTCTGCGAGAGGAGCTTCGCGGTCACGCCGGCGCTCAACTGGTGGTTGAAGCCGAAGGCGTAGCTCACGCCGTAGGAGGCGTCGGTCGAGTCGAAGGTCCCCATGGCGTCCGTGGTGTCGGTCGCCCGGCGCTCCACCTTGCCCACGGAGAGATAGTGGATGCCCGCGGCCAGGACGTGCCGGGAGTACTGCTCCCGGCGGCCCATGGGATAGGCGAAGCCCAGCACCTCGTAGTTGACGTCCCGGATGAACGCGGTGTGCGCTCCCCCGAGCTGGGGCCCCCTGAGCTGGGCCAGGCCCGCGGGGTTGTAGTACACGGCGTACACGTCGTCCGCGACGGCGGAGAACGAGTCGGCCATGGCTCCCGCGCGCGCTCCGGCGCCGAGCTTGAGGAACGCGGCCGCAGACGAGCCCGCGTCCTTGTTGATGGTGGCGCCTGCCTGGGAGGCCAGCGTCACGAACAGCGCCGCCGCGATGGTTGTTTTCATGGTCATAGCCCGCTACCCTTGATGATGGCGATCTTGAAGAACTGTCTCTCGCTGCCCCACACGACCTCCGCGAAGTAGATGCCGGAGCCCACGGTCTTGCCCTGTTGGTTGCCGCAGTTCCACGGCATGTAGTACGTCTTGTTCCCCTCCAGGTAGCCCTGGTCCATGGTCCTGACGAGTTCGCCGGCGACGCTGTAGATGTTGATCTTCGTCTCCTCGAACTTGCCCCTGCCAGAGTTCGGCAGGCTGTACCGGATCATCACGCCCTGGAACGCCGGGTGCGTGGCGCCGCCGCCCGCGATCTGGCCGACCGCGGTGTCGGCCGTCAGGCCCGTGTGCGTGACGCAGTCAGCCGGGTTCGGGAAGCTGAAGGCGTGGATCTTCTCCGTCTGCAGGGTCCCGGCGGCCTGATAGGCCGGCGCGCCGTCGAGCACCACGAAGGTCGACAAGTGGTCGACGCTGACCGTGATGGTCTTGTTGGCCTCGTCGACCCTCCGGCCGCTGCTCTCCTTGACGTAGCGCCCCAGCGTGTAGTTGTAGTAGTAGACGTCGACCTTCGAGGTGTCGCTCGTCGAGAGCATGTCGAAGGACAGGGTCAGGTCCGCCCGAGCCTTGAGCTGATGCCGGATGGAAGCCGGCAGGAAGATGGAGTAGAAGGACGACAGGGCGTTGACCCCGTTGACCTTCGTGGACGCCAGGACGCGATAGCTCTCCATGGCGACCTCCATCTCGGCCGGCAGGGACATCGGCCGCTTGCGCTGGGCCAGCTCCGGCGGAACGAAGCCGAACGCGCGCAGGGCCATGGTCTTGGCCAGCTTCTCGTCCGTGGCCTTGCTCACGCCGACAGTCACGCTGCACGAGGCGCAGACCACGCCGTTCTCATCCTCGAACGTGCCGGCCTCGAAGTTGATGCCGGACTTCTCGTCGCGCCCCTGGGCCTCGTCCGAGCCCGACGGCACGAGGCTCACGCCTCCGCCCTGCATGTTCGACACCTTGCCCGAGCTGTGCGAGTCCAGGCCCGTGAAGAAGTCGAACGTCCGGTCGAAGAAGTAGTACTCGCCGGTCACGTGGCTCCGCTGCGAAGAGTAGACCCGCAGACGCAGGCTGAAGTTCGTCTCGCTGGTGCCCGTGGAACGGTAGATCGCCGTGATCTTCTTGCGGCTGGCGTCCATCTCCTTGTCCGAGTTCAGCAGGGCGCCGCCGGAGTTCGGGAAGGCGTAGAGGGTGTTCGGGGTCAGCGGGGAGATGGCGCCCGGAGAGGTGTAGCTCGAGACCACCAGGATCTGGCTCAAGTCGTTGTCGGAGTCCGTCTCGTTCCTCGCCGGGTCCGTGCACTCGATCTTCACCTGGAACTGCAGGTTCCCCAGGCCCTTCGACGTCGCCACGCAGTCCAGCGGGTTGGCCGGATAGGTCAGCGTGTAGTTCGTCAGCGTCGTCGTGGCCGAGGCCACGGAGAAGGCCTTGCCCTCGGGCGGGACCACCGGCAGGCCCAGCTTCTTGTCCTTGGGCAGGACCACGATGTCGTAGGAGGTCCCCGCCTTGAAGCCGGACAGGTGGTAGGAGTTCACGGTCTTGGCCGTAGGGTCGAAGTCCACGGACCCGATCACGAACTCGCCCGACGCGAAGTTGGCCGCGCCCACGCCGCCCACCTCGTCCTGGCCGGGGCTGGAGCCGTCGCGCTTGAGGATGCGCCCGGACACCGAACCGCCCCGCTGGAGCCAGATCTTATAGCCGCTGATGGGCGCTCCGGTGACCCCGTCGGCCACCGTCACGGAGTCCGTCCGCACCGTCACCGTGGCCTTGGCCACCACGTAGCCGAGGCTCGTGATGCGCATGAAGTAGGTCCCGGTGGCCAGGGCGGGCAGGGTGAACGAACCGTCCGTGTTCGTGATGTCCTCGATGTCGCCCAGCGGGTTGTTCACCGGCACGACGCCGACCGGCTGCAGGTTCACCGCGGCGGCGGGGAAGCCCTTCTTGTCGCCGAACGGATACGACAGGGAGCCGGAGTCCGCGGTCACCACGTAGTACGTGGAGGTCAGGCCCGCCAGAGGCTCGAGGGTGAAGTCAGCCGTGGCCGCGGTCAGCAGGTTCACGGTCCGCAGCAACTTCTCCGCGTAGTAAGTGCCGTTGGAAGCCAGGTTGCCGTCGCGGGGAGCCGCGGTCACGTCGTTGATGTAGGTCGACACCCACAGGGTGTAGGCGCCCTGCGGGGTGGTGAAGGTCTCGGCCTTGATGTCCGAGGCGCCGAAGGAGGGCCTGGCCGTGACCTTGATGTTGCCCAGGGTCGGGCCGGTGGTCGTGGAGTGGTAGACCACGCCCTTGAGGTAGAGGCCCTGGTAGAGGTCCACCACGCCAGCGTCGCGGGTCTCGCCGGGCTGGAGCAGCAGGCCCGCCACGGTGGCGGGATTGAAGTTCTGGCTCCCCTTGGCCAGGAACCCGGGGTCCCACTTCGTCTGGCTGAGCTTGAGGTCGTGCGTCAGCTTCGGCAGCAGGGGACCGACGCGGAAGTAGCCGTCGCCGAAGATCGGCCGGCCGGCCACCGAGGACTGCGCCAGCACGTAGCCGCCCTCCACGAACGGGTTGGCCACGGCTCTGACCTCGAAGGTCTCGGGCAGGAGCGTGGCGTTCACGCCGGTGATCATCGCGCCGGTCTTGGCGTCCTTCATGCGGCCGATGATGAAGGCCCCGCGCTGCAGGAGCACGTCCTGGCCGCTGAGGTCGGATTGCAGCCCGCCAGCGGAGGTCGGGTCGGGGAAGCGGATGGGCCTGGCCGCGAACTTGGCCGGAGAGCCCAGGTCGACCGCCCTCAGGGAGTAGAACTCGCCCGCCGGCAGGTTCGGCAGGGAGTAGTCCACCGAGTTCGCCGTCACGTTGAGGGAGGCGTCGCCGATGTACACCACGGTCGAGCGCACGACCTCCAGGCGCCGGTTGAGCACGGTCAGGCCGATCACCGCGCTGGTGGCGATGCTCTCGTCGAAGAAGATCTTCCCGCTCACCCCGTATCCGTCCGTCAGCGTGAAGTTCACGCTGGAGCGGTTCATGTTGGCCACGTGCACGAGCTGACCCACGCCGGGGACCGCGACCGTGCAGGAGGCGCAGGCCCTCAGGTCCCCGGTCTTGACAAAATACGAGCCGGGCGAGAGGTTCGCCAGCTCAAAGACGCCCGAGTCCGCGATGTAGGCGAACCGGTCCGTGGCCGGCTTGAAGGTCGTCGACACCGCCAGGTTGTAGCCCGTGAACTCCTGGCGGATGGCCAGGATCGCGGTGCTCACCGACACGTTGTTGTTCCCCGGGTCCTTGATGAGGTTCCCCTTCGGGTCGGTCAGGAAGACCGTGGCCGCGGCGTTCCTGTTGATGTTGGCGAACGCGCCGGCGGCCGAGGACTTGAAGACGCTGTTGTTGATCTGGTTGGCGATCTCGCCCGAGACCTTGAAGGTCACGGAAGAAGCGTCGAAGTCGAAGACCGGCGTGTTCGTGGTCTGGCCGTTGGTCACCGAGATGCGGGCCTTGAGCATCCTGCCCGTGGTCTTGTAATGCAGGGTCACTTCCACGGTCTGGGTCGGGAGGTTGGCCGCGGTCACGGTCGCGACGTTGACGCCGCCCGGGCAGTTCCCTCCGGCGTAGACGCCGCTCTGGCAGGCGAAAGAACCCGGGGTCATGGCCGCCACGGGACTGAACTCGAAGGAGTGGCCGACCTCCTCGGGCCGCTGGGACGCGACGACGGTGCCGTAGAGGTCCACGTTGCCGAAGTCCACCGAGCCCGCGGGCAGTTTGATGGGCGCCGCGATGAACCCGGTGCTCTGGAGGAACGCCACGTTCTGGCCCGCGAGGTCGGCGTTGGCGACGAAGACGCTCATGGGCATGCCGTTCTGCGGCTCGAGGCTCATCCCCTCAGAGCCCTCCAGATGCACGAAGATCTGGTAGGTCGTGTAGTTGTCCAGGCCCCTCAGGGCGTAGGCCACCGAAGCCGAGGCCGCGCCCTTGTCCACCTGGGTCCACGCGAAGGTCGTCGACGACGCGGCCGGCGACCAGGCGTTGACGTAGACCCTCATGGCCGCGGCCTCGGCCGCCCCGCCCGCGGGCACCGAGATGCTGCCCGTGATCTGGCGGCCGGCCGTGAACGTAAAGTCCTTGCCCCCGAGGTCCGTGGAGGCAGGCAGGGCCATGGGCCCCAGAGCCTGGGCCGGATAGTTCGGGGTGTTGGCCCTGAGCAGGTAGTCCCCAGCGTCGAGGCCCGTGACCGCGTAGGGTCCGGTGAGGACGCCCGCGGGCAGCCAGGCCCCGCCGAACCCGCCGGTGTTCGTGGCGGTGGAGAGCGGGATGGCGTTGACCGACACGTACATGCCGGCCGCGTTCGCCGGCACTGTCACGGCGCCCAGGATGGAGGACTTCTTGGCGAAGGAGGAGGCCGCGAAGTTCACGGACGCCCCGGTCGCGCTCACGTACATGGTCGTGCAGGCGGCGGCGAATCCCATGAACTCGGCCTTGACCGAGTAGGTGGCGGCCGCGACCTGGAACCGCAGGTACCGGCGCTCCACCATCTGCTGGGTCGCGGGATCCCACTGTCCGCCGTCGTCGAACGTCGTGGTCCCGGCCTTCAGGCGCAGGGGTCCCCAGAGGGTCTCGCCGCTGACCGCGCCGAAGCACGAGGTGGACTTGCGCACGGCAAGGCTCCCCCACCGGTCGGTCGGAGAGGAGACGTTGACCTCGCCGGTCACGGTCAGGACGGGCGGACTGCGCATGGCGAAGTCCACCCCGCCGGCCGCGTTGCTCGACACGCCGACCGCGTCCGACGTCGCGGTCCAAGACGAGATGCTCCCGTTGCTCTCGAGCTTGACCGAGGCCCAGCCCGACAGGTAGTCGGTCTTGTTGAGGAAGACCTGGTACCACCCGGCCGAAAGGCCCGGCATGACGAAGCCGCCGACGCCGTCGGACCACGCCTTGCCGCCGGCGTTAGGGCCGTAGGCGTCGAGCGAGACTCCCGACAAGGGCAGGGAGGGCGACTTGCCCACGTCGTAGACCTTGCCCGCGATCTGGGGAGCGGAGACCGTCACCTTGAGTGAATCGTCCTTGATGCCCGACCCGACCTCGATGCGGACGTAGTAGACGCCGTTGGGCACGCGCACCCCGTTGTTGAGCCACGGGCTGTAGCGGCCGTCCCAGGAGACTGCTCCGGGGGCGGGCATGCCGGAGCCCCAGCGCTCCCAGAGCACGATGGGCTCGAGGTCGGTCTTGAACGGCATGGAACTGACCAGGAGGCGCCAACCCATGGTCTGGTCGCCCAGGGTGAAGGAGAAGTAGGCCATGTTGGCCTTGGTCGGGTCTCCGGGATACAGGGTCACGGAGGAGCCGGCCACGCCCAACGGAGCGGCTGACACGCCCACGTTCGTCAAGGCGTTGGCCGGCATGACCGCGAACCCATAGTAGAAGGTGCTCGGCTTGGTCAGGTCGTCGTTCTTCGGGTAGAACACGGTCTCCACGGTCTTCGGCCCCGTCGAGGCGGCCTTCACGTAGAAGCTCTTGGACGAGGAGCCCACCTCGAAGTAAAGAGGCAGGACCGTGGCCGTCGAGATGGCCGTGTAGGTCGAGAACCCGAAGCTCGCGTCCGGGTCGAACTTGCTCGAGGTGCTGACGTACATCTTGGCGTTGAGCGTGACCGTGGAGATGTGCCCCACGGCCAGGTCGGCCACCTGGGTCTTGTTGCCGCAGTTGTCGTAGGCCTCAAGCCACAGCGCGTCGGAGAGCTCGTTCTGACGCACCGCGAACGTGGCGTTCTTCGGCTGGAAATAGGCGACGGAGCCGGCGCCCACCCGGACCGCCGCAGAGCCCGCGAACAGGGGCGCGGGCGGCGTGCCCGCGGCCCTGGCCGAGACCACGGTGAAGGTGGAGTAGCCCTGGAAGCACGGAGCCCAGGTGTCGAACTCGATCGTCCTGGTCGCTCCCGCGGCCGCGGCCCCGCTCAGGACCGCCATGACGGACGGACCGTTGGCCACAGGGGCGTTCAAGCCCGCGCCCTGGGCGAGGTTCATCGGCATGCCCCAGCCCTGGGGCACCATGAAGCCGACCATGCCTCCGGCCAGGAGGCCGTCGGGACCTGCGGTATAGGTCAGGGTCAGGCGCAGCGGCACGCCCGACGGGGTCGAGGAGATCCACACCGAAGCCGCGCCCTGCCCGGCGATCATACCGCCGACATTGATGCCGGCGTCGCGCATGGTGAAGTCCCTGTCCACGGCCGAGCCTGCGGCCGGGACCCAGACGCCTTCGGCGCCCTGGAAGGGAGCGTAGATGCCCTTGGGTTCCGAGGGCGAGGGCATGTAGTCGGTGGGGTTGTTGTCGAGGTAGCCGCGCAGGTAGTACATGGCGTTGCCAGGGACCCCGATGTCGTACGGCAGGTAGTTGATCCCGGTCATGAGGGTCACCGGGATCTCGCGCACGCCGGAGGGCTGACCGGTCATGGCGGCCGTGGGCCAGGCCTCGATCATCAGCCGGGTCGAGAGGTCCGCGGTCGCGGTGTACGTCGCGATGCCCGAGATGTAGCCCATGTACGACGAGGCCACGGTGGAGACCTGGATGGGGATGTCGACGCCCGGCAGGTTCTGCCCGTTCTGCAGGAAGATCGCGTGGGCGGAGCCGTTGGAGCCGAACATGCCCTTGTCCTCGCCCGCGCTCGGCACGCGGTCGTAGTTCACGTCCACGTAAGCGGCCAGGTAGTAGCTCGCGCCGGTCACGAGGCCGTCGAAGAGGTAGGTCCTCGTGCTGACGAGGGACCGGTCCGTCACGAAGTACTCGGGCTGGAAGGTCGAAGAGCTGAACAGGGCGACCATGATCTGGCCGCCCTGGCTGCCGTCGTAGACCACGGAGCCCGCGATGGAGCCGGTCTGGCCCATGCCCGAGGCGCCGGTCAGGGAGAGCTTGAAGCCTCCCGTGATGCCGGGGGCGTAGGCCGAGGCCCCGATCGTGTAGAGGCCTTCCCTGGGGAGCACGAAGCCCGTGATGCGGGCGTTGCCGTTCCCCTCGCTCTCATCGTCGAACATGACGCGGTTGCCGAGCGGGTCGTAGAGGTTCAGGAAGGAGTCCGTGAACCCGAGGGCCCTCAGGGTGATGGTCACGGCCTGGCCGCGCGTGCCCTGGAAGGTGTAGAGCTTCTGGTACGCCCCGCCGCGGTCAGGCGCCGGGCAATCGGTCGAGGTCAGGGCCTCGAAGACGTCTGCGCCCTGCACGATGGGCTTGCGGTCGCAGAGGACCAGGTTCTGGTCCGGGAGGCCGGCCCCGAGGAGCCAGGCGCCGGTCCAAGACGAGAACGCCACCGGTTCGGTCGGGCCGGGCGTGAAGTCCTGGTCGGAATCCACGAAGGCGCTGATGAGGTACGGGCCCGTGGAGACGTTGGCAAAGGAGTACGCGGTGCTGGCGGCGTAGGCCGCGGCCGAGTTGCGCACGGGCGCATCCGAGGGCGCGCCGTTGATGATGGGCCTCAAGGAGGCGCGGACCGTGCCTCCGCCGGAGGTCCCGTTGTAGCGCAGGGAGCCCGAGATGGAGCCCGAGCCGGTCGCGCCCGTGCCGGGGTCGGAGACCGAGCCCGGACCGATGAAGGCGTAAGGCTGGGTCTCGGTGAGCGTGACCGAGGCCGCTCCGTTGAGCTTGCCGTAGGCCTGGAAGCTCGGGTTGAAGGGGTCGCCCGGGCCCCAAGCGCGGTAGGCGTCCATCCAGTAGCTCCCCAGCGGCAGGTTCCCCTTGAAGAAGGGGAAGGAGCCGGGCACGGCCGCGGCCGGGACCGCGTAGGTCGAGACCGGCAGGCCGTAGTAGGTGCTGTTGTTGAAGAAGCGGACGATGAAGTAGTTGCCGGGTTGGGCGCCGCCGTAGCTGATCGAGCCTTCGACCTGGCCGAACGCGTTGCCGGGCCCCATGGACCCGGAGTCGAAAACGTTGAAGCTCACGCTCGCGGGAGCGGGAGCGCCGCCCGCCTGCGAGGTCACGACCACGTTGAACACCTGTCCCAGAGGCTCGCCGGAATCGATCCAGCGGTTGAGGTTGAGGTCGAGCCAGCCTTTGACCTGGAACGCGCCCGTGGAGGCGCTCAGGGAGCCCAGGGAATAGGCGTAGTAGGTGGTGTTGGCCAGGCGCGCGACCTGCATGCGATTGCCGCAGCCCCTCCCGTTGCAGTTCGGCAGCCAGGCTTCGACCATGAGGGGAGCCGTGGGCATCAGGGCGCTCGACACGGACACGTAGCCGGCGACCCTGCCGTTGGGAGGCCCGGCCATCACCACGTTGCCCGTGGTCACGCCGCTCAGCGGCGTCCAGATCTGCACGGGGTCCTGCGGGATGCCGGAGTAGCCTTCGGGCGCGCCCATGCCCAGGGGCTCACCTTCCATGTCGTCCGGGTTCTGGTTGTTGTTGATGTCGAGGAAGGCCGCCATGTAGTACGAGGCGCCGCCGTAGATACCGGTCTTGACGTAGGGCATGGGCCAGCCCGTCGGCACCAGGGTCATGGTGTACTCGAGGGGCTGCATGGTGGGGTTGCGGCTCCAGCCCACGAAGATCGTGCTCGTCGAGAGCCCGCTGACCGACATCGTGTCGATGGCGCCCTGGAAGCTCGCGTCGCCGGACACGCCCGCGCCGGGCTCGAAGAGCTCGAGATAGAGAGCTGTCGCGGCGTTGGGCACCACGCTGACGGGCTTGGAGGAGGCCACCGGCTCCATGATGTCCGGCTCGAAGTTGCCGTTCGTGTCCACGAAGGAGCGGACGATGTAGCTCGTGGCCGGAGGCAGGAAGTCGACCACATAAGGGTTGTTGCTCGCTCCGCTGACGGCCTGGGAGGAGCGCCTCACCACGGAGATCTCTTCACAGGTGTCGCAGATCTCCTTGCCCACCTCGGTCACGAGCCAGCCGGCCTGGCCGCCCGTGTAGAGGATCGAGCCGCTCACGGAGCCGGTCACCGGCGGGGCGATGCTCAGGTCCGCCGGCGCGCCGGCCAGGCTGGAGACGCCGCCGGTGAGGGTGACGGGGGTCGGGGCGCTGATCGGGCCGAAGGCTCCCACGGGCTCTCCGGGGTCCGTGGCGCTGGAGAGGTTCACGTCCTTGAAGCCGCGCACATAGTAGGTGCCGTCGCTCAGGCCCGTGAAGGCGTAGGGGCCGTTGGGGACCCAGTCGAGGGTCTGGACGGGCAGGGCGCTCTCGAGCGGCGAGGTGAAGAGCTGGACCACGACGCGGCCGCCGCCCGTGTAGCCCACGCTGCCGCTCACGTTCCCGGAGAAGCGCCGCTGGTCGACCCATAGGTCGTAGCTCCCGGTCTGGCCGGACATGAACGAGGTGGCCTCGATGAGGTAGGTGCCGGTCGTGTTCAGCAGGAGCCGGACCATGACGCCGTAGGGGTCGTTGCCGCGGGCGACCATGGCGCCGTTGGGATCGAGGACCAAGACCTCCTCCTCGAAGGTCGGGGCGTTGAGGCGGATCTCGACCTCGGTGCCCACGCCCACGGAGCCTGCCGCGCCTCCGCCCACTTCCAGGGCATAGAGGTCCGTCGTGAAGCCGGGGCCCTTGTCCCGGGCCGGGCAGTCCCCGGCCGAGAGGGCCATGCCGAGCTTGGCCGCGCCGGTGGAGGTCATGACCAGGGGCACGCGGTCGCAGACCGCGATGTTGCTGCCCGGGACCGAGTTGCCGCTGAAAAGATAGATGGGGTAGGCGGTGTTGATGCCGCCGAACGCGCCCGAGGGCTCGGTCTTGAGGTTGGGGATGAAGTCATTGTTGACGTCCCGGAACGCGCGCAGGTAGTAGGTCCCGGTGGAGAGGCCCGTGAAGCTGAACGAGCTCTGGGCCACGAGGCTGCGCTCGCCGACCCAGGAGTTGAGCCCGGCCTCGGGGCGCGTGGAAAGCCTCAGCCGGAACATGCCCGCGGTGGTCGCGGTGTGGGTGCTGAGGAAGCCGAGGATGCTGCCGCCCTGGCTCGGGGTCACCGAGACCGGAGGCGTCGCGGAGGAGAGGTTCAAGCCCCAGTCATAGGCGCGCACGCGGTACATGTTCAGGCCCGCCAAGGGGGCGTAGTCCGTGTACGTCGCGGTGGCGCTCGAGAGCGGGGTCGGGGTCAGGTTCTCGTAGACCGCGCCCGGCGTGCCGCTGGAGCGCTCCACGCGGAAGCCGTAGAGGTCCCACAGGTAGGAGCCGTTGGCGTTCGTGGTCGGCCGGCCCCAGGTCAGCATGACCTGATTGATCCCCACCGCAGCCACGAGGCCTCCCGGATACGACGGCGCCACCGTGTCGATCTGGATGGAGAAGTCCTTGCCCGTCTCCTGGCCGACCACATTGATGGCGGCGGGATTGAGCCCGCCGAAGTAACCCACGTCCTCGCCGGGGCTCAAAGCTCCGTCGCCGTTGGCGTCCGCATAGCCGCGGACATAGTGGTTCCCCCCGGCCGCCAAGGGCGTGAAGAAGGGCTGAGAGTCCACTCTCGGCATCACGATCCGGGCCGCGGGAGCGCCGGCGAAGAGCGGCGAGGTGTTGGCCTCGACGTACATGGAGCCGGGCTGCAGGCCGAAGTAGCTGACCGTGCCCGCGACCGAGAAGGCGGCCTGGCCGGGCAGAGCGGAGGAGGACACGCTGGCCGTGGGGCCGGTGGAGTAGCCGTGGGAATTCCTGCTGTAGAGCCTCCAGAAATAGGTCGCAGAAGGCGTCAGGCCGACGTCCGTGAAGTTCGAGAGCGTGGTCGAGCCCACCATGACGAACTGGGCGGGCGTGACCTGGTCGGGCAGGGCGGTGGCGCGGTGCAGCTCGTACCAGGTGCCCACCGGGTTGCCGTTGAAGCCCCAGGCGAGCGTGGCGCTGCTCTGGTAGACGTTCAGGGCGTTGAGTCCCGTCGGCAGGGCCGCCAGGGAGTACCGGTATGCGGGCAGGTCCACGGCCGGACCCGTGCCCACGGGGTTGACGGCCATGATGCGGCGGATGTCCGAGGACTGGTTCGGGCCCAGGCCCGTATGCTGGTAGTAGGTCGTGGGATGCGCCAAGGACTGGCGTAGCGCTCCGCCGATGGTGCGGAGCTCATAGGAGCTCGCGCCCTGGACAGGGTTCCAGGCGAACATCACGGAATCAACGGTGTCGGACTGGGACGTGAAGTTCGGGACCGCCGGAGGGGCCATGGGCTGGCTCAGGCCGAAGCTGAAGCTCGAGTAGGTCCCGGTGGTGACCACGGTATTGGAGCTGAAGGTCTGGAAGAACGGCTCGCTGCCGTCCGCGTACTTGTTATCGTTGAGGTCCAGGAAGGCCCAGATGCTGTAGTCCGAGCCGGGCCTGAGCATGCCGATGTCGTAGAAGAGGCCGCCGGCGGGCACGGGCGGCCAGATCTGGACCTCCGCCAAGTTCTCGACCACGGTCTCGGGCGCGCCGGCCGGGCCGCGTCCCGCGAGCACGTAGACCCTGCCCGCGGTCACGGAAGAGGAGACGTAGATGGACCCGTTGATGGCGCCCTTGTCGTTGAGCCGGATATCCTTGCCGCCGATGTTGTCGCTGGGGTTCACCGAGACCGTGGCCAGCGCCTCGTCGAGCCGGCTGACGGGCGACGAAGACTGGTTCACCCCGCCGTCGTAGTAGCCGAAAGGCTCGGGGCCGTCGAGGTCCTCGTTGTTGTTGCCGTCCCGGATGGCCACGAGGAAGTAGGTCTGCGGGGCCGGCAGGTTCGCCAGGGTGTAAGGACCGGCCGCCGTGACCGCCGCGGACCCGAAGACCACGGCATGACCGAGGTCCGTGTGCGTGGTCGCAATCACGACGAAGTTCCCGTAGTTCTGGACCCCGGAGTAGAGCAGGTTGCCGCCGATGTTGGCGTACCCGAGGGTCATGGTGACGTCGAAATAGGTGGTCCCGGACTGCGGCACGTAGACCTTGGCCCCGCCCTTGCCCTTGTGGTCCGGGTAGAGGGAGTTGAGGTGCTGGGCCGAGACCCCATACCAGCCCGGAGGCAGTTGGCCGAAGGAATAGGCATAGGTCGTGGGCGCGCCCACCCCGGTGATGGTGGCCACCGCGACCTGGGCCCCGACCATGGAGACCTCGGTCGGGTAGCTGAAGAGGGTCACGGTCATGCTGCTGGCCTGGCCGCCCTGGTAGTGCACCGTGCCGCTCAAGGCGCCCACGGTCGAGCCGGAGACCGCGAACCCCGCGAACAGGCTGCCGGAGTTGTCCCCGAAACTGTCCACGTAATCGTTGATGGCCAGCACGAGTTCCCCGGAATAGGCGACGCTCGCCATGTCCGTGCTGGCGCCGATGCGGAACCAGGGGCTCGAGCCGCCGGAATTGAGCTGGATGCGGCCGATGAGCTCGCCCACGTTGGCCGAGGGCATGATGGTGTACTGCCCGGTGCTCGCCGCCAGGCCCGAAGGGCCCACAGGCGAGGAGGCCGAGGCGTAGCGCCACTCTCCCGCCGCGTCCACGTGAAGGCTCTGGCCCGCGTCGATGAGGCCGCCCGTGTACGTGCCGCCGGCGCCGGCGGGATAAGCCCAGGTGAAGGCGTCCACCGCCAGGCGCACGCCGGCCGTGCTGAGGACGGGGTACAGGGATTGGCCGGCCATCTCGCCCGCTCCGAGCGCGAAGTTCGCGGACGTGCTGATGCGGATGCCGGCCGATGACACGAACTGGCCGTAGAGGTCCAGCCCGAGGAAGTACGTGCGGGTCCCGCCCGCCACGATGAGGTCGGACTGCGGAAACATGACCGTGCCTGAGGAAGACGCGGCGCCGGCGACCATGTACATGCCCTTGTAGTTGTCCGGGGTCGCTCCGGACTGTTCGAAGACGCCGTTGGCGTTCGAATCCTCGTAGACCTGCATCTCGAAGGAGCCGGCTGGCCGCACGCCCGCGTATTCCAGCCTGATGCCGTTGAGCGAGGCCTCCGCCCCATGCGAGTAGAGCTTGATCCGCGCCATGGGCATGGCGCCCGAGTGCCCGATGACGCCGGACGTCATGGCGTGGGTGCTCAGGTAGACCGTCCCTCCAGGGGCATTGCCCCCGCCGGAGACCGTGATGTCCGTGCCGCTGTGGTCGGAGAGGGAGGCCACCTCGATGACGGCCGACGAGCCGATCGCCTCGAAGGAGTCGACCTGGTCGTCGTTGTCCACGTCCTTGAACGCGATGATCGTGTAGTCCGAGGCAGGGGGCGCGTAGAAGGAGTAGGCCCCGCCGGCGTCGCCCGGATACCAGGAGCTCTCCAGGGTGCAGTTGGAGCAGGGAGGGTCGATGCCCCTCCACGCGTGCAGACGCAGGGAGCCGGTCTGGGTCGTATTCAAGGAGATGCTGCCGGAAACGGCGCCCCAATCCTGGATGGTGATGTCCTTGTTCGACAAGGAAGCGCCGCTCACCAGGAACATGGCCTGGGAGCGCCAAGCTCCGGGGTTGCCCACGCCCCCGCGAGGAGCGTCGTTCCAGGGCTCGTTGGTCGCGCTCTTGAAGCCGAAGATGTAGTACGTCGCAGGGGTGGGCAGGCCCGTCACCGAGAAGCCCACCGCGCCAGACGAGATGGCCAGGGTCTGGCCGCCGCCGAGTATCCCCGAGGCCGCCGTGGTGACGCGCAGCTTGTAGTCGCCTGCCGCGGCACCCGCGTAGTCGAGCCTGCCGCTGATGGAGCCGGCCGTGCCGCCGCCGTCAGGAGACCAGAAGACCAGGCTGTTCGGGTCCGCCTCGAACGGCGTGCCGAACTTGGCTCCCGTGGAGTTGTAGAAGGTGAAGAGCGAACCGGCCGCGGGCCGCGTCGCGTCGACATTGACCTGCAGGTTCGCGTCGAAGTACCAGTCGTAGAAGGCGCGCGTCGCGACACCCGACCCGTAGAAGCCGATGGCTGCCGAGGAGGTCGCCACGGAGGACTCGACCCTCACCTTGTTGAACGCGTTGACCTTGGCCTGTTCGCTGAGATGGATGCCCGCGGAGTCGCGCACGCGCAGGCCGATGGCGTTGTTGACCGTCACCGTGGCGTTCCTGATGTGGAACTCCCAGAAGGCGCCTCCCGTCAGATTCTCCATCCTGGCCTCGGTGGCCATGGTGGTCTTGAGGAAGGCGCCGTCCTCGACATCGAGGTACTTGAGCCGGAGGGTGCCGTTGGAGAGGTCCAGGGTGCCGCTGCTCGTGACCAGCAGGTTCCCCAGCACCTCAAGGGTGTTGCCCGCCAGGTCCAGGGTGCCGCTGCTCACCACGACGCTGCTGGAAACCTGCAGGACGTTGGACAGGCCCGAAGCCATGGCCACGCGCACGGTCCGATCATACTCGGTCGTCATGGTCATGAGGCCGACCTGGAGGTTGGGGATGTCCCAGTCGCAGTCGTAGTTCGACTTGTCGAAGACCACGTTCTCGCCCTCGTAGGGCTTCTTGCCGCCCTGCCAGTTGGAGTCGAGGTTCGCCTTGCTGAGGTAGCCGGCCGTGCCTCCCTGCCAGACCTTGGGGGACGTGGAGGTGACGATCCGGTAGTTGGCGGAGACGAAGCCCGAGTTGTCGCCGTAGGACCCGGCTATGTCGTTCATGCCCAGGTAGAGGTTGCCGCCTCCCGCCACAGTGATGGTCGAGACCAGCCACGGCACCGGGGTCCAGGAGCCCGAGCCCACGCGGAAGATGAGGCGTCCGGAGTTCGTGCTCGAGACCACACACGAGCCGCACACCCCCGAGGCGTCGCCGGTCGAGGAGGTGAGCCCCGCCCCGGAGTTCCACTTGACCGTCGGATCCGTCTCGATGACGAAAAGCTGGCCGCCGCTCAGGTAGAAGCCGGTGTCGAAGCCGCCCATGTTGGGCACGGCCGGCTCGGTATAGGGCACGATCGCGTTGTTCGGCCTGGCATAGACCTCCCCCCACACGCTGCGGGGGCCGGACTTGAGCGGGAAGGCGCCCATGGTCTCGCCGCCCGACACGGTGAGGTCGGAAGGAGACTCGATGGAGTACTCGACGCTCCTGCCCGCGGGCACGCTCGACTGGCTCACGGTCAGGAGGTAGTACTGCGAGGCCCCGGTGATGACCTGGCTCGGGGTGAGCCAGAGCATGGCCTTGGGCGGGGTCCCGGCGGCGAAGACCATGGTGCTCAAGACGGGCTCGGAGCCGAAGTCGAAGACGCCGTTGGCGTTCAAGTCCTTGACCATCCGCGCCGTGACCTGGGTCGCGGGCGCGTTGCCGAGGAGGCTCACGGTCAGCGAGCTCAGGGTCACGGACCCGCCCTCGCTCCAGATGGTGGCGCCCATCATGAGCGCGTCGTTGACGTTCACGCCCAGGGTGGAGGGCCCCAGGGGGACCGTGTTCACGCGGACCTTGGTCAGGCCGCCCGAGCCTCCGCCAAAAGCGTCGTAGTTGTACTTGCGCAGCCACATGTTGGTGGCCTGGCCCGCAACCGTTTCACCTCCAGACACATAAACATTGCCTGATCCATCCACCGCAATGCCATCGCTCGTATCATTGCCGTTGGCCGGACCGTTATATGTAGTGGTCCATTGGATAAGGCCGTTGGTGTCATATTTTCGCACCCAAATATTATAGCCCTGGACCAAGTCGCTGCGCATCTCACTACCAGTCATATAAACATTGCCTGAACCATCCACTGCAATGCCCTTGCTCGAATCATCGCTATTGGCCGGGCTGTTGTATGTGGCAGTCCACTGAATGAGACCGTTGGTGTCGTATTTTCGAACCAAAATGTTATAGCCCTGGACCAAGTCGTCGCGCCGCTCAAATCCAGACACATAAACATTCCCTGATCCATCCACCGCAATATCCTGGCCCTCATCATCGCTATTGGCCGGACTGTTGTATGTGGTAGCCCATTGGATAAGGCCGTTGGTATCGTATTTCCGCACCCAAATGTTTTCGCCCTGGACTAAGTCGGAACGGGTTTCATATCCAGTCACATAAACATTGGCTGATCCATCCACTGCAATGCGATAACCCAGATCGTTGGCATCGGCCGGGCTGTTGTATGTGGTAGCCCATTGGATAAGGCCGTTGGTATCGTATTTTCGCACGAAAACGTTCCAGCCCTGGCTCAGGTCGTCGCGCCGCTCATTTCCAGTCACATAAACATTGCCTGATCCATCCACCGCAATGCCACTGCCAAAATCATCGCTATCGGCCGGGTTGTTGTAGGTAGTAGTCCATTGGATGAGGCCGTTGGTATCGTATTTCCGCACCCAAATGTTTTGGTTCTGGCCCAGGTCAGGGCGGGTCTCATGTCCAGTCACATAGACATTTCCCGATCCATCCACCGTAATGTCACCGCCCCGATCAACGTTATTGGCAGGGCTGTTGTAGTACTGTGTCCAAACAACCGAACCAGTAGGGTTGTACTTCCTGACGAAAGTATCAGGATTGGGGCCGTCGTTAAGATATCCCGTGACATATACATTCCCGGAATTGTCCTTGGCCACGGAATACATGTAGTCGCCGCCATTGCTTGCATCGTTGACCGTGGACAACCACCCGCCGCCCGGAGTGCCCGGGGCTCCGAAATCAGTGAACGCCGTGGTCTCCAACGCCTGCAGGGTGGCTTTGTTCTGAACCGTCAGGGAGGGCAGGGAAGGAGTGCCCGTGTTGTTCTTGGCGAAGACGCGGAAATAATAGAGAGGAGAGATGTCGGCGTTGGTCCCGTCGCGGCCCACGTCGAGGCCGCCCACGATGTGTGTGGCCCCGCCCGCACCGAGAGTGACCGGGCCGGTCGCGACCACGACCTGGGCGTTATTGTAGTCCCAATTGGCCGAGGAATACGTGGCGTACTGGATGCGATAGGCCCCCCCGGGCGCGAGGGATTCAGGCCACTGCCAAGTGAGATTCACGGACCCTACGATGGGCCCGACCGCGGCAGCCAGGTTGAAAGGAGCGCCCGCCACGCCCGCGAGGTTGGGCCACTCGACCACCTCGGGAAAGCCCGGAGGGTCGTTGTCGAAGTCCTCGCCGGCCTGGGGGCCCTGGAAATCGCGCATGGTGATGCGGGACGCGGAGTTCAGGAGGTTCGCGTTGACGTTGACCGCGATGTTGGGGTCCGCGAAGGTCACGTTGGTGAAGGTGGAGACGTAGGACCCGGCGGAGTAGAAGTTGATGGCCGTGGTCCCGGGCTGGAGGGGGCCGGCGATGGTGAAGCTCGAGAGGCTCACGATGGTCGCCTGGTCCCCGATCATGATGCCGTCCTGGGAAAGTCGCTGGAACACGCCCGACGAGATCTCGACGTTCCGGTCGGCCATGAACACGATCCCGGTCGTGCTCGAGGTGCTGGTCACGACGGGCGCCAGGGGTCCCGTCATCCTGACTCTTCCAAACCCGGGCTGGCCGTCATAGACGACGTCCACGCCTTCGAAAGTGGGGCCGTCCTTAAGCCAGAAGGTCCCGCTCGTGATGAGGACCTCGCCTTCCACGGTCATGGTCGCCCGCTCGACCGTCAAGGTGCCGGTCTCGATGAAGACGCTGCTCTCGATCCTGTGCCTGGTGGAGCTGGGGGAGGCCGGGTCGTACCTGAAGAAGGCCGTCGCATCCGGGGCGAGCAGCTCGAGCTCCTGCAGGACCACGACCTGGCTCGAGAAGGTGACGGTCGCCGCATAGCCATCCATGAAGCTCATGGAGCTGAGGGTGATGGCGAGGTTCCAGTCGCAGCCGTTCGTCGGGTTGGTGGCGCCGAAGACCACGTAGTCGTTGGTCTGGGGAGGGAAGCCGTCGAACCAGTTGGTGCCGTCCGAGGCCTTGCCGTTGGCGACGCCGCTCCAGATCTTCGTCGTGCCGGCGCTGGCTCCTTGAAAGGCGTCGAAGTTGTACTTCCTCAGCCAGGCGTTGTCTTGCTGGCCCACGGATCTGCGCTCGAACCCAGCCACGTAGGCGTTGCCGGCATCCACGGCCACGCCGCGGGCCTCGTCGTTCTGGCTCTGGAGGCCGTTATAGGTCGTGGTCCAGATCTCAAGGCCGCTGAGGTCCAGCTTGCGCACCAGGATGTCCGAGTTGCCGGCGGCCTGGTCGCTCCTCCCGGCGATGAAGAGGCTCCCGGGCCCGGTCGAGACGGCCAGGCCTGCGTCGTTGAACGCGCCGGAGCGGTTGTAGGAGTGGTGCCACAGGAGGTCCGCGGTGGCCATGGCGTACTTCTGAGCGAAGAGATTCGCGCCCTGGCTCGGGGTCGATTCCTCGCCCGTGATATAGGCGAAGCCCGCGTCCAAGGCCACGCCGAAGCCCCGGTCGGCGCCGCCGGCCGGGCCGTTGTAGGTCGTGGTCCATTGCACGATGTCGGGATTGTTCGAGTTCCAGCGCCTCAGCCAGACGTCGCCGGCGGCCTCGCCCACGACATAAAGCTGGTCCGCGCCCTCCCAGGCGACGCCATGCCCGCTGTCGGGGCCGTTGGAGGGGCTGTTGTAGGACGTCGTCCACAGCAGGTCGAGCGCGGGGCCGTACTTTTGGACCAGGATATTGCTTCCCTCGACAGAGCGCACCTCGGAACCCACGACATAGATGTTGCCTGTGAAATCCAGGGTCACGGCCTCGCCGGATTCGTCGAAGTTCTGGGTGCTGTTGTAGGTGGTGGCGCCCTCGACGCGGCCCTCGCTCAGGTTCACCGCGGTGAGCAGGAGGTTGGAGCCCTGGAAGGGCGCTCCGGTCTTGCCGGTCACGTAGACGTACTGCCCGTTCGAGACGACGCCCAAGGCCTCGTCGTCGAGGTTCTCCCAGCCGTTCCACATCAGGGTGGACAAAGGGTTGCCCGCGGCATCGAAGACCCGGACGAAGATGTCGTTGTTGGTCCCGTTGAACATGGTCCCTGCCGCGGCGTAGCCCCCGCCCGGGATCTTGGCGACCGCGTTGAAGCGATCGTTGCCGTTGGCCGAGGCGTTGACGGTGTCGAGCCAGCCGCCGCCGGGCGTGCCCGGAGCGCCGTAGTTCGTGAAGCTCAGGGTCTGCGGGGACGGCACATTGGGCTTGCTATTGGGCATGTTGCTCAGCGGAGACAGCGCGCCAGACGGGCTCTTCACCATGATCCTGAAGTAGAAATTCGGGGTGACGTCCGTGTTGCTCCCGTCGTACTGAAGCGGCATGCCGCCCAGGTCGAAAGTCGCGGCGGTTCCGCCCGAGACCGGGCCCGTGCTTTCCATGTAGCCGGCGTTCGAGGGCTCCCATGAGAAGTTCGTGTGGGTCGTATACCATAGGAGGAAGGAGGAGCCCGGAGCCAGGCTCGTCGGCCAGTTCCAGGTCAGCCGAGCGGACCCGGGGAAGGGCCCGGCCGCGGAGGCGAGGTTGGCGATGGGAGCCACGAACCCGCCGGACATGGGGACCGCCGCCCGGGAGCTGGACATGACGCGGAAGGGGCCGAAGTTGGGGTCGCTCCAGCCGAAGTCGAGCTTGCCCGAGTTGTTGTGCCAGCCGGACCAGCGCACGGAAGCGAACCTCTGGTGGTCCCCCCCTGACGTGATGTTCTGCCACGCGTCCCAGGCCAAGCCGTCGAACCTGGAGAGCTTGATGTTCTGGGTGTCGGGCGGGCTCTCCACAGGGGAGCTCCCGTGCCAGACCACGAAGATGTCCTCGTCGACGCCGGCGACCGCCACCGAGGGATCGAGCTGGGGCGCGGCCGCGATGGGTTGCACCGTGGAATACGCGGACCATGTCCCGACCGCGAAAGCCCGGGACGAATACCTGATCTGGGCGTTCGGATAGGCCAGGTTCGAGCCGCTCCAGACCACGTGGACCCCGCTGTCGGAGTCGAGCGCCATGCTCGGGCTCAGCTGGGAGTAGCCGGGCTCCACCGCCACGGTCCTCCACGCGCCCCAAAGCCCGGTCGCGGCGCGGGAGGCATAGGCGATCTCGGTCCAATCGCCGAGATTCACGCCCTCCCTCCTCTGCGCGACCACGTGGATACCGTCGAAGTTGTCGATCGCGACGACTGGGACGCTCATGTCCGCGGTGGGATAAGAGATGTCCGCGTAGGGGACCCAGGCCCCGCCCGCTGGTTTGGAGGAGTAGCGCACCCTGCCGATTTCGAGGCCCGAGTTCTGGCCGTACCAAGCCACATGGAGCCCGTTCTTGGAGTCCACGGCGATGGACGGATTGTTCTCGCCTCCCTCGTAGCCGTTGCCCGGGATCTCCACGTAGCCGGACCAGCTCGCGCCCGGCGACGCGGCCCAGATATAGGCGACCTTGGGCTCGACCCCTCCTGACGGGTCGAGCGTCGTGTTCCTACCTCCCCAAACCACGTGCAGGACGTCGTTACCGTCGATGGCCAACGCGGGGCTGCCCTGATCAAATCCCGCCCCCTCTGCTCCGGCCGTCTCGATGGGAACGGCCGTGGTGTCGGCCCAGGTCAGGCCGTTGTCCGTGGACTTCGCCAAGAACACCCGGGATTTGCCGGAATAGACCCTGGTATAGACGAAATAGAGGTTGCCCGCTGAGTCGCGGACGAGCTTGCGCTGGCCGGCGAATTGGGTGGCGTCCGGAGCCGAAGGCGAGACCGCCACGGGATCGGACCAGGCGCAGGGCGCCAGGGCCAGCAGGGAGATTGCGAGAGACGCTCTCAGTATCTTTCTCATATGCCTCATGCCGAACCTTGGTGCTTAATAGTCGAAGGTGAAGCCCATCATGTAGTTCGCGGTGCGATAACTATAAAGGTAAGTCTTCTCATACGCCTGGTTGGACGTGGCCCACAGGAAATTGGCCTTGGTCACCAGATTGAAGTTCCTGGCGAACGGGAACGAGGTCCCCAGGCTCGCGGTATAGCGGTCCTGCCACTGGTTGCTGCCGGTGTACGCCCCCTCAGCGGTCTGCGCGAGCCGTCCGGTGTAGACCTGGTGGCTGTACTGGAAGCCGAAGTTGAAGCTCTTGGGCCGCTTCTTGTCGCCCCAGGCGATCACGTAGTTCGGCCCGCCGCCCAGGGTGTAGTAGCTGTAGGCGTCGTAGATGAACATGGTGCGCGCGGCGTCGAAGGAGTTCTGGTTGGAGCCGTTGTAACCCGCGTTGAAAGTGAACATCGTGCTGGTGCGCACGTCCCGCGACCCGATCTGGATGGTCCGGGGATAGCCCACGCCGGCGGAGAGGTTCTGCAGGAAGTCCTGCCGGCCGAAGGGCTTGTTCTCGTTGTTCTGGCCCAGCCGATTGACGATGCGCTGGTCGCTGTAGGGTTGGTAGAGGGAGCTCACGGTGGCGTACAGGGAGACCACCGGGTCCTCGTATGGGTACGGTCTGCTCCCGGCCAGGGTGAGCTGGAAGTTCCAGGTGTCGAGCACGTCCTTGCTCGTGAGCTCGCGGTTGAGCGGGTTGCCGGCCGGGTCCACCTGGTTCTGGGACTCCAGGGACTCGTAGTTGGGGAAGCCCACCTTGTAGGCGTCGAATCCGACGCGGTAGGAGAAGGGGTCGTTGTAGAGGTTCTCGGCCTCCAGGCCGAAGGAGAGCTTGTCGTAGTCGAAGAGCCCCTCCCCCCAGGTCTCGTCTGCGGTCTCCTTCGTGAAGTTGCGGCGGTAGGAGATCGGCATCTTGAGCTTCCAATCGGTCTCCGCGATGCGGTACATCGGAGACAGGGAGAGCCGGTGGTCCATCTGCTGCTGGAACAGCGTCCCCGCGCCCACGCCGTCGCCCACGCCCTTGGTGCCCTGATAGTTGAACCAGTAGTGGGGCACGAGCGACCAGCGGTCGTCGAACTCGATGACCGGGGCGACGTTGAGCGAGCCGTTGGCGCTCACGTGGGCGTTGGTCCCCTTCAGGAAGTACTGCCCGCCCAGGAGCGCGGCCTTGTAGACCGGGGTGTAGGTGGCGGCGGCCGCGGCGGAGGCCGCCCACGCGCAGGCGGCGGCCAGGGCCGCGGAGAGGAGCGTCGTTCGCATGGGATGTCCTTTCATGTCACTGGATGAGGCCCGACTGGATGAAGATCCTGGGCTCGACCGCGAGGTCGATCTTGCGGCCCTGGAACTCCGAGGCCGTCACGATGGTCTGGTAGTTCCAGTTGAGCAGGGTCTGCTTATACTGCGTGCCGGTGGTGATGTTCGAGAAGTCGGTCCACTTGGCCACCTTGCCCTCGTCCGAGATGATGTAGTTGTCGTACTTTTCCCAAGTCCTGCCGTCGGCCGACTCGGAGTAGAAGACCTCGTGCATGACCCCGGCCTCGGTGTAGGTGCAGTTCGGAGGGCCGCAGACCGGCTCGTACTTGAGGGTCGTGGCCGTGATGCCGGCGAAGCTCGTCAGGTGCGTCGTGTTGTTCTTCGAATAGGCGGCCGCCGCGGTCAAGCCCGGCGGGGTCCAGACCGGGGCGCCGCCCCCGAGCGTCCAGCCCCCGTGCTGGACGTTGTTGAAGGTCAGGATGTTGGTGTTGAACAGGGTCTGATAGAACGGCGTGTTGCGCAGGGTGCCGTCTCCGGTCGCGACGGTCGTGTCCGTGCCCGGGGCGCCCACGGCCACCGAGAGGAACTGGTCCGTGGCCGAGTCGTAGGCGGCCTCCACGCGGTCGCCCGCCACCCCGTTGTTGTTGACGTCCACGAGGTGCCCGCCGGAGGAGACCTCCCGCATCGTGTCCTGGGTGTTGGACCGGCCGGTGTCGTAGTCCGTCAGGAAATAGTCGCAGGCGCTCCCGACGCAGCCGGGGAGCTGCCGGAGCGCGACGGAGATGTCGTCCGGCAGGGCCTTGTTGAAGGTGCCCCTGTAGTAGAAGTAGTCGAACCGGTCCACGCGGGAATTGAGGACCACGAGCTTGAACTCGTCGGGCCGCGAGCGCACGATGTACTCCTCGATGCGCACCCGGTTGCCGTTCACGTCCACGATGGCCTTGCCCTGTTGATAGATGGCGTTCTTCTGCTCGAGCGCGGCGGCGGCCTGGACCTCCTCCTTGCTCATGTCCAGTCCGACCTCGCGCTTGGCGGCCTCCCTCCGGGCGTCCGCGCCCGAAGGCGCCGCGCCCGCGCCCTCGACCGTGCCGAGCCCCCGTCCCGAGACGTCCAACTGCTGGCCCTCCTTGAGCAGGAGCTCGTTGCCGCGGTTGTCGGCCACGGCCAGCAGGCCCTCGAACATCTCGACGCGGGTGTTGCCCGCGGGGTTGACCTCGACCGCGAACTCCGTGCCGCGCACGGAGCAGACCGCGGTGGGGGTGCGGACCGTGAAGCGCTGGCCGACCCGCTTGGCGACCCAGGCGCGCAAACGGCCGATGGAGAACTGCACCGTGGTCTCCTCGGGCTTGGCCGCCTGGAGAGTGAAGGAAGCGTTGGAGCCGATGTCGATGCGCGACCCGTCCCCGAAATCCACGGTAGCCTTCGCCCCGGCGTCGGCGCGCACCCGGTCACCGGGCAAGAGGAGGTGGCCCGCCGAGACCTGGGCCCAGACCGTGGAGCCGGCTCGGAGGAAGTAGACCTTCCCGCCGGACTGCGACAGGGTCACGGCCGCGGTCGCGGGGGAGGAGCATAGGACGGCAACAATGAAGATAGTGGTTAGGCGCATGGTTTTTATAAACGAAGGACGGCTAGGACTTGAGTTCTCGGCGCTCACAGTTCCCAGTTCGACGGGTTCTGAAACTCTCTTATCAGTAAGTCTACTAAGGTCCCCCTCGTGCGTCAATAGTGATTTCAGTCACTCACCAAAGTCACACGAACATCAAAATCTGGGGAGGCCTCCCGACGACACGGCCGCCCCGGAGGGCAATATGCTAGGATGCGGCGCATGAACACCAACCTCTACCACGCGATGCTCGATCCGTTCCTGACGACCATCAACAGGATGGCCTCCTACGTCCCGAATTTCTTCGCTGCCTTCCTCCTGCTCCTCGCCGGGATGTTCACGGCCCGTGCCCTGCGCACCCTGGCCGAGGGGATGCTCTCCCGGGCGCGCCTCGACGAGCACACCAGCCGCGTCGGGATCAACGAGGTGCTCACGCGCCTGGGCATGGGGAAGTCCCCCACCTACGGCGTCTGCTTCCTCATCTACTGGTTCGTGCTCTTCATCTTCATCGTCTCCGCGGCCAACGCCGTGAACATGACCGCTGTCTCGGAGATGCTCGAGCGCTTCCTCCTCTTCATGCCGAGGATCCTCGCCGGGGTCCTCATCCTCTTCGGAGGCCTGCTCTTCGCCAGATTCCTCTCCGAGGTCGTGCGCTCGGCCAGCGAGGCCAACAGCATCCCGGGAGGCGGCCACATGGCGCAGGCGATCTACGTGGCCGTCCTCGTCTTCGCGGCCATCACCTCGCTCGAGCAGCTCGGCATCGAGACGCGCCTGATCTCTTCGGCGGTCCAGATCATCCTGGCCTCCGTGGGGCTGGCGCTGGCCCTGGCCTTCGGCATGGGCGGGCGCGACGTGGCGGCCGAGGCCATCCGGGACGTCCTTAAGAAGCGCTAGGGGGTGGGGACGTCGACCTTCCTGCGGACCGGCTTGCCCGTCCGGGCAAGCTCGATGGCCGGCACGGAGTCCAGGGGCACCTCGGTCCGGGAGGCCGCGCCCGTGTCGAGAGGCGGGGTCGGGGGCTCGGCCACGGTCGGCAGGACCGGCAGGCCCGGCAGGCCCGGCGACGGCGCCTCCGGGCGGTCGAGGAGGCGCTTGGCGCCCAGGTACAGGGCCGACGCGCCCAACAGGATCGCGCAAGCGATCACCAGCGTGTCCAACAACTGGGGCCTCCCCCGCCGGAAGTGCGGGGGATGGAACTGGTGGTAGTCGTGGCGCCCGCGGCCGCGCATCACTCCAGGTAGTCCCTGAGGCACTTGCTGCGCGACGGGTGGCGCAGCTTCCTGATGGCCTTGGCCTCGATCTGCCGCACCCGCTCGCGGGTCACGCGGAAGATGCGGCCCACCTCCTCGAGAGTCCTCGGGTAGCCCGAGTCGATCCCGAAGCGCAGCTTGATGATCTTGGCCTCGCGGTCGCTCAGGGTGGAGAGCACCTTCTCCACCTCGGAACGCCGGAGGAACGACGTCGCCGTGTGGGTCGGGGCCAGGGAGGTCTTGTCCTCGATGAAGTCCTCGAGATAGGAGTCCTCGTCCTCGCCGATGGGCGTCGCCAACGACACGGGCTCCTGCATGATCTTGATGACGTTCTTCACCTTGTCCATCGAGATGTGCAGGCAGCGCGTGTACTCCTCGAGGCTCGGGTCGCGGCCGAACTCCTGGCGATAGCGCCGGGCGACCTTGTTGAGCTTGGAGATGAGCTCCTTCATGTGCACCGGGATGCGGATGGTGCGGGCCTGGTCCGCGATGGCGCGGTTGATGGACTGCCGGATCCACCAGGTCGCGTAAGTCGAGAACTTGAAGCCCCTCTTGTACTCGAACTTCTCGACGGCCTTCATGAGGCCGAGGCCCCCCTCCTGGATGAGGTCGGAGAGCTCGAGGTTCGAGTTGACGTGCTTCTTGGCGATGGAGACCACCAGACGCAAGTTCGCCTTGATGAGCTTGAGCTTGTCCGCGAGGATGGTGTCCTCGAGGGTGACGATCTTGTCGTCGAGCTCCAGGAACTTCTCCATCGGGATCGGCAGGGTGTGCCCCATGCGCTCGAGGCGCTCCTGGAGGACCTCCATGTTCTCAAGGGCCGCCTCGACGGCCGTCGGGGTGTAGCCCGTCTTGACCTTGAAGGCCTCGACCCGCATGCGGCCGCGCTTGACCGCGGTGTAGTAGTGCTTGAGCTCCTCGTAGGTCGCGCCGTACCTGCGCTCGTAGCGCTCGATCTCATCCTCCAGCCCGCGGATCTTGCCGGCCAGGTTCTTGATCTTGTTCGTCAGCCTCTTGATCTTGTCCTGGTTGAGGTTGAGGCTCACGATCTTGGCGATGACGGCCTTGTTGAGGGCCTCGACCGCCTTGGTGAGCTTGAGGCGCGGCATGGGCTTCAAGGCCGGGGCCTTGAGCTTCTTGCGCATCACGTCCATCTTCTTCTCGGAGGAGGCGATGAAGTCCGACACGGCCTTCATGCGCCGGCGCATCCCCGAGAGCTCGGACGCGGTCTTGCGCCCGCGCGGCATGAGCTCCTTGGGCGTCATCTCCTGCTGGGCGATGAGAGTCTCCCAGCTCCGGATCTCGCGCCGGGTGATCGGAGACTCCAGGACGAGCAGGCGGAGCTCCTTCTCCCGCTCCCGGACGTTCCGGGCGAGGGTGACCTCCTCCTCGCGGTTGAGCAGCGGCACCCGGCCCATCTCGGAGAGGTACATCCGGATGGAGTTGGAGATGTCCGCGGACGCGGTCCACTCCTCTGAGAAGCGGTCGCGCTCCGCGACCTGGACCGGCTTGGCGACCTTGCGGTCGACCACCTCGATGCCGAGGTCCTCGAGGGTGTTCATCAGCACGTCCACGTCCTCGGACTTCATGTTGGACATGGACAGGGACCTGCTGATCTGGTCGAGCGTGAGGTACCCGTGCTCCTTACCCAGGTCGATGAGGTTCTTCAGAGCCTGACTTGCCGATAGTGCCATTTCAATCTCCCGCCGTCGCCTACTTCCTGCTGCCCTTGAGTTCCGTCAAAAGCTTGCGATACTCGTCCATGATCGCCCCGTCCACCGGCGCGTCGCCCTTCATGAGCGGCTCGATCTCCCGGAGCCGCTTCTCACGCCTCAGGCGCCCGAGGATCGCGGAGAGGTCCGCCTCCGGGTCCCGGGACGGGCTCTCCCCCACCAGCAGGGCCGAGGCAAGGATCCGGTCCTCGGGAGGGAGCGCCGCCATGAGGCGCTGCGGCCACGCGGCGTCCGAGACGTCGAGCCCGGACAGCGCCCGCCAGATGCGCGCGGCCGCCGCGGACGTCCAATCCGTCTCCTGGACCGAGGCCGCCAGTCCCGGCTGGCGCATGACGAGCGCCAGGATCTGGCGGTCCGCCGGAGGAAGCCCCATGCCCCCGGCCCCGCCCTCCGGACGCGGGGACGGGCGGGTCCCGGCGGCTCGCGGAGACCGTACCGCGCCTCCCGCGGGCTCCTTGCCGAGCTGGCGCAGGAGCGCTCCTTCGTCGACCCGGAGCCGCTGGGAGAGCCGGCGCACCCACTCCGCCTTGAGCACCTCGTCCGGGCACTGGGCGATCGTCCCCAGGATGTCCCGGGCGACCGAAGCCTTCTCGGCCGGGGCGAGCTCCGCCTTGCGGCCGCGCATGGCGAGCGTCGTGCGGAACTCGACGAGGTCGCAGGCCTCGGCCAGGCACCGCTGGAAGGGCTCGACCCCGGAGCGCTGAAGGAGCTCGTCGGGGTCCTTGCCCTCCGGCACCGTCGCGATGCGGACCTCGAGCCCCGCGTGCAGGAGCGTCTCAGCCCCGCGGACGGCGGCGGCGAGCCCCGCGTTGTCGGCGTCGAAGACCACGGTCGCGTGGGTGGCGTAGCGGGCGAGGGCCGTCGCGTGCTCGACGGTGAGCGCCGTGCCCAGGGGAGCGACGGCCTCGACCACGCCGAACTGGTGGCAGGCGATGGCGTCCATGTAACCCTCGACCAGCAGGACCCTGCGGGACTTGCGGACCGCGGGCAGGGCCTGGAAGAGGGCGAAGAGGGTCCGGGACTTCGAGAAGACCGCGGTCTCGGGGGAGTTGAGGTACTTGGGCATCGAGTCGTCGAGGGCCCGCCCCCCGAACGCCGTCACCTGCCCCTTGGTGTCGCTGATGGGGAAGAGCAGGCGGCCGAAGAAGAAGTCGCGCAACCCGCGCCCCTCCTGGACCTTGGCCAGCCCGGCCGCGACCAGGAGGTCGGAGCCGAAGCCCTTGAGCTGGGCCTCGGCGAGCAGGGTGTCGCTGCGGCGCGGGGCGAAGCCCAGGCCGAAGTTCTCGATGCTCGCGGCGGAGACTCCCCTCTTGGCCAAGTACGCGCGCGCGGCCGCGGCCTCGCCGGAGTTCAGCAGGAGGCCGTGATAGAAGTCCCGCGCGAACTGGAGGGCCTCGCGGATCCGGAGCCGCTCGCGGTCCGCGGGAGACATGGATTCCGAGCGTTTGGCGATGGCCACGCCCGTCCGCTCGGCGAGGCGCTCGACCGCCTCATAGAACGAGAGCCCCTCGATCTTCATCAGAAAAGCGAATACGTCGCCGTGTTCATGACAGCCCCAGCAGTGGAACGTCTGCCGCTCGGGACTGACGGTGAACGACGGCGTTCGCTCCTGATGGAACGGACACCGCGCGGCCCAGTTCCGGCCGGCTTTCTTCAAGCCGGGCACGTGTTCCCGGACCAATTCCGCGATATCCATCCTGGAACGGATGGCGTCGATGGTCTCTGGCGAGATCATGCTGCGGGATGCTGCTCGACGACGGCCTGATGTGCTAGACCGGGCGGCGGCGTCTCATCCGGCGCATCTTCCTGCGGGCCTCGGCGGCCTTCAGCTTACGCTTGATGCTCGGGGACATGTAGTGCTCCCTGCGCTTGATCTCGCGCAGGATGCCGGTCCGCTCGCATTCACGCTTGAAACGCCGAAGCGCGTCCTCAACGTTTTCCCCTTCGCGAAGTTTGACGAACACCATGGACTGTTCAACACCTCGATCGCCGGAGTGCGCACCGGCTCTTGATTGCTTTCAAATTCAGCCCGGAGGCCAAGTCATGGCCCGCCCGCCGAGGAGGTGGTAGTGCAGATGGTCCACCGACTGGCCGGCGCCCCGCCCCGAGTTCGTGACGACCCTGAAGCCCTTCTCCAAAGAGTGCTCGCGCGCGAACCTGCCCGCCACGCGCTGGAGGTGCCCCAAGAGCGCGGCATCCTCCTCGGCCGCGTCGGCCAAGGACGGGATGTGTTTCTTGGGGATGATGAGGACGTGGGTCGGCGCCTGCGGGTTGAGGTCCTGGAAAACGAGCGCCAGATCGTCCTCGAAGACGATCTGAGACGGGATCTGGCGGCTGACGATCCTGCAGAAGAGACAATCGCTCATGGAAAAACAGATTTTATCGTATTTTTCAGCGTTTCGCAATGGGGTTCCGGATGGGGTCAGACCCCGAAGGCACGAGGACCGTCGGAGGACGTGACGCGGACCTCGTGGAGGCCGGGGCCGGGGTCCGCACCGAGCCTGACCGTCAGGAAATCCTCGGCCAGGGCGTCCCGACCCGCCCCCTCATCCACCCCCTCGGTGGCGGCCACGCGCCTCATCTGGCCCACCGCGCTCGCGGCGAAGGCGGTCCTGAGCTCCAAGTCCAGACCTCGGAGCTCCCGGGCCCTGTCGAGGATGACCTCCGGAGGGACCTGCTCCGTCAGGGAGGCCGCCGGCGTGCCGGGCCTGCGGGAGTAACGGAACACGTGGAGCCCTCGCAGTCCCTGGGCCTTCACGAACTCCAGGCTCTCCCGGAACTCGGCCTCGGTCTCGCCTGGGAACCCCGTCATGATGTCCGTGAACACCGCGGCCCGCGGCAGCCGGCCTCGCAGAGCCTCCAGCCGGCGGGCGTAGAACGTAGAGTCATAGGGCCGGTTCATGCGCTTGAGGACCGCGTCCGACCCGGACTGAAGAGGGAGGTGGAAGGACGGGCACACGCGGCCCCCTGAGGCGGCGGCCGCGTCGAGGAGCCGGTCGGAGAGCTCGGCCACCTCGAGGGACGAGAGCCTCAAGCGGAAGTCTCCGGGAAGCCGGCAGAGCTCCTGCAGGGCCCGGGCCAGGTCCGCGCTCTCCCCGGAAACGTCTTCGCCCGCGTAGCGGCCGAGCCGGATGCCGCACAGGACCACCTCAGCGTGCCCGGTCCGCACCAGGCCCGAGACCTCGGCCGCAAGCTCGGCCAAGGGCTTGGAGGAGTTCTCCCGCCGCACCCGGGGCACGACGCAGTAGGAGCAGGCCCCGTCGCAGCCGTCCTGGACCTTGACCAGGGCCCGGGACCTTCCCGCGAGGCCGCGCACGTGGGAGGAGGGCTGGACGGAGAGTCCGATGAACTCGGCGATGCGTCCCTTATCCGCGTTGCCCACCACGAGCGCCCCGGGCGCGGCCTCGGACAGGGCCTTGCGGTCGCGGTCCGCGAGGCACCCGGTCACGACCAGGCGCGCCCGAGGGTTGCGACGGCTGATGCGCCGGATGAGGCGCAGGGCGTCCTTGTCCGCCTCGGCCGTGACCGTGCAGGAGTTCACCACGCAGACGTCCGCGGACTCCCAGTCGGACGAGGCCTCGGCCGACGGGTCGGCGAGGACGCGCTCGCGCAGGGCCTGGGTCTCGTACTGATTGACCCTGCAGCCGAACGTCTGGAAGTAGATCTTCAGAGGGCGCCGAACTCGTAGAGGATGAGGCTCGCGGCCGCGATCGCCGCGGTCTCTCCTCTCAGGGTGGAGCGGCCGAGGCCGAAGACCACGGCCCCCATGCTCTCGGCCAGCTCGATCTCCTCGTCGCTGAAGCCCCCCTCGGGGCCCACGAAGAGATCGACGGTGACCCCGTGCCGGTCCTCTCCCACCTCGGCCTCCAGGAGCGCGTCGCGCACGCTGCGGCGCGCCGTGGCGCCCGCCAGGCCTTCCCAGGCCACGAGGGTGATGCGCCGGTCGGGGGAGGGAGGAGCGGGCGTCCCGTCATCGAGCGCGGCCTCGCCGCAGCTGGCCTTGATGGCGTCCCGGAACTCCACAGGCTCGGCCACCGCCGGGAGGTCGGCCCGGCCGCACTGCTTGGCCGCGGCCAGCACGATCTTGGCCCAGCGCTCCCTCTTGGCCTTGACGCGCTCCTCCTCGCGGAGGAGGACCACGGTCCTGGGCGTCGTGACCGGGATGAAGCTCGAGACACCGATCTCCGTGCCCTTCTGCAGGAGCCACTCCCAGTGGCTGGACTTGAGCAGGCCCTGGTAAAGGTTGAGCCGCGCCGCGACGGACTCGGCGGTCTCGAGCTTCCTGGAGACGATGGTGCCGGAGACGCTGCCGTCCGGATGGATGACGCCGATCACGGCCTCGAAGCGCGTCCCCTTGCCGTCGAAAAGCACGAGGGGGTCGCCCTCGCGATAGCGCAGGACCCGGGAGATGTGGAAAGCCTCGGGGCCGCGAAGATGGAACTTCCCGTTCTGCTCCGAATCGGCCGGCAGGAAGAACTGGGGCATCTAGTGCTCCGACCGCCTGGTTTTTACCCTTTCGGCCGGCCGATTTCGAGCCGAGCCGAGGAGCGAGGAGGGAGCGGACCGAGCGTCCGGGACCGACGAGCGACGAAGGCGCAGGCCGAGAGCGACCGACCCCGCTATCAAGGGATTCCTTTGAGTTTGCATGCTCTTCTCCTCTGTCAGCGGGGGAGCCCGCCTTCGGCCGGCTGCCGCGTTGCTCGTCCCGCTCTGCGGGACTGTCCCTTCCGATGATCGATGGGAATGGGACGTCAGTCGAAGGCATCCAGCCTTCTCCTTCCTCGCGCCTCGCAGCCGGCTCGAATCCGGGCTCCCGAAAGGGCAAAAACCAGGCGGTCGGAGCACTAGTCTTTTCCTCCGAAGATCTTCTTGAAAAGGCCGCCTTCCCCCTCCGAGCCGCCTTCCTCGTCGCCCAGGGTCTTGGCGAACTCCTCGAGGAGGGCCTTCTGCTTCGCGGTGAGATGCTGGGGGACGCGGACCTTCACCCGCACCATGAGGTCGCCCTTGCCCCGGCCCTGCAGGCGCGGCATGCCCTTCTCGCGCACGCGGAAGGTCGCCCCGTGCTGGACGCCCGGAGGGATCTTGATCCGGGTGCGCTCGCCGTCGATGGCCACGAGCTCGAGCGTCGTGCCCAGGGAGGCCTCGCAGATGTCGAGGTTGGTCTCGGTGACGAGGTCGTCCTCGTCCCGCTCAAAGCGGGGGTCGGGCTTGACGCGGACGACCACGAAGAGGTCGCCCGGCTCCGCGCCCGGTCCGCCCGAGTCCCCCCCTCCGTGCACCCGCATGGTCGCGCCGTCGTAGATGCCCGCGGGAACGCGGATGCGCTTCTCCTCGCGCTTGCGCTCGCGGCCGCTGCCCTTGCAGTCCCGGCACGGGGTGTCCACCACCTGGCCCTCGCCCCCGCACTCGCCGCAGGTCTGGCTCATGCTGAAAAAGCCCTGGGCGAACTGGACCCGCCCGGTGCCGCGGCACTGGGGGCAGCGCCTGGGGCTTGAGCCGGGCTTGGCCCCGGAGCCCCCGCAGGTCCCGCACGACACGACCCGGTCGATGGGGACGGGGACCTCCACGCCGTGGAAGGCAGCCTCGAGGGTGACCCGGACCTCCTCCTTGATGTCCGAGCCGCGGCGGGAGCGCTTGCCGCCGCCCCGGCCCCCGAAGAAGTTCTCGAAGATGTCGCCGAACATGTCGTTCATGTCGACGCCGCCGGCGCCGCCGCCGAAGCCCGGATGCACGCCCGCCCCGCCCTGCAGGCCGGCCTCGCCGTACTGGTCGTAGACCTGCCTCTTCTTGGGGTCGGAGAGCGCCTCGTAGGCCGCGTTGATCTTGCGGAACTTGTCCTCGGAGGACTTGTCCCCCGGGTTGCGGTCCGGGTGATACTTCATGGCCAGCTTGCGGTAAGCCGCCTTGAGCTCGGCCTCGGTCGCGTTCCTGGGCACGCCCAGGAGGTTGTAGTAGTCGTCAGCCATGATGGAGGCCCGAGGGCCCGCCCGTCGTCACTTGTCCGGACCGCCGTCGACCACCTCGGCATCCATGACGTCGTCGCCGCCTTTCTTGCCCTTCTTGGGCCCGCCTTCCGCGCCCGGGGCGGCCTGCGCGGCCCCGGCCTTGGAGGAGGCTTCCTTGTAGATCTCCTGGGCCAGCTTGTGCGAGACCTTGAGGAGCTCCTCCTTGGACTTGTTCATGCGCTCCGGGTCGTCGCTCTTGATGGCTTCCTTGAGGTCCGCGACGCCCCGGTCGATGGCCGCCCGCTCATCCTGACCGACCTTGTCGCCGTGCTCTTTGAGGGCCTTCTCGCAGGCGTAGAGGACGGAGTCGGCCTCGTTCTTGGCCGCGATGCGCTCCTTCTGCTTCTTGTCCTCCTCGGAGAACTTCTCGGCTTCCCTGATGAACTTCTCGACCTCCTCCTTGTTGAGCTTGTTGGGGGCGGAGATGGTGATGTGCTGGGCCTTCTTCGTGCCGAGGTCCTCGGCGCGCACGTTGAGGATGCCGTTGGCGTCGATGGAGAAGGTCACCTTGATCTGCGGGATCCCGCGGGGCGCCGGAGGGATGCCGTCGAGGTCGAAGTGCTCCAGCCCCACGTTGTCCTTGGCCATGGGGCGCTCCCCTTGCAGGACGTGCACCGTCACCGCGGGCTGGTTGTCCGAGGCCGTGGAGAAGACCTGCGACTTCTCGACCGGGATGGTCGTGTTCCGCTCGATGAGCGGGGTCATGACGCCTCCTAGGGTCTCGATGCCCAGGGTCAAGGGCGTCACGTCGAGCAGGAGGACGTCCTTGACCTCTCCCGTGAGGACCGCGGCCTGGATGGCGGCGCCGGTGGCCACGCACTCCATGGGGTCGATGCCGCGCTCGACCTTCCGGCCCACGTAGTCCTCCACGAACTTCTGTACGAGCGGCATGCGGGTCGGGCCGCCGACCAGGATGATCTTCGTGATGTCGGCGGTCTTGAGCTTGGCGTCGTTGAGGGCCTGGTCCACGGAAGCCTTGCAGCGGCTGACGATGGGCTCCACGAGAGACTCGAGCTTGGCCCGGGTGAACTTCAGCGTGAGGTGCTTGGGCTGGTTGTCGATGGCCGTGAGATACGGCAGGTTGATGTCCGTCTCCATGGTGGTGGAGAGCTCGATCTTGGCCTTCTCCGCCGCCTCCCGCAGCCGCTGATAGGCCGGAGGGTCCTTGCGCACGTCCACGCCCGTCTCCTTCTTGAACTCGCCGGCGATGAAGTCGATGACCGCCTTGTCCATGTCCGTGCCGCCGAGCTGGGTGTCGCCGGAGGTCGAGACGACCTCGAAGACGCCTCCGCCGAAGTCCATGATCGTGACGTCGAGCGTGCCGCCGCCCAGGTCGAAGACCATGATCTTGGCGTCCTTGCCCTTCTTGTCGAGGCCGTAGGCCAGGCAGGCCGCGGTCGGCTCGTTGACGATGCGCACGACCTCCAGGCCCGCGATGGTGCCCGCGTCCTTGGTGGCCTGGCGCTGGTTGTCGTCGAAATAGGCCGGGACCGTGATGACCGCCTTCTCCACCTTGTCGCCCAGGAAGGCTTCGACGTCGCGCTTGACCTTCTGGAGCAGGAACGCGGAGAGCTGCTGTGGCGTGTACTCCTTGCCGTTGTGCTCGTACTTGTGGGAGCTGCCCATCTTGCGCTTGAAGGCCATGAAGGTGCCCTCGGGGTTGGCCACGGTCTGCCGCCGGGCCGGCTCGCCCACGATGAGCTGGCCGTCCTTGGCGAAAGCGACGTACGAGGGGAAGGCCTTGCCGCCCAGGGAGATGCCCTCGGCGGAGGGGATGATGGTGGCCTTGCCGCCTTCCATCACGGCGGCGGCCGTATTGGACGTACCCAGGTCGATACCGATGATCTTGCTCATGAAGATGCCTCCTTCACATTAGATGCTTGCGTCTTTTTTGCGATGCGCACTTTGGCGGGCCGCAGGGCCCTGCCGTCGAGCGTGAAGCCCTTCTGGACGACGTCCACGACCACGCCGTCGTCGAGATCCTCCCGCTCCACGGAACCCAGGACCTCGTGGAGCATGGCGTCGTAGGGCCGCCCCACGGGCTCCATGGCCGCGACCCCCTCCTCCCTGAAGAGCTTCTCGAACTCCTTGAAGATCATCTCCATGCCCTTGGCGAGCGGGGTGTCGGTGTGGGAGGCCTGGACCTCCTCGTGGGCCTTGAGGAGCATGTCGTAGACGGGCAGCAGCCTCAGGACGACCTCGGCGCGGCCCAGTTTGATGTACTCCGGCTTCTCGCGGTCCACGCGCTTGCGGTAGTTCTCGAAATCGGCCTTGAGCCTCAGGAGCTGGGCGTAGTAGTCCTGGGCCTGGGCGACGGCGTCCGCGGGGGCCGCGCCGGCGGCCGCGGAGGCCTCGACGGCCGGCACTTCGGCCGGCGCCGGGCGGATGCTGCCGTTCTTCTTGACCTCGCCGGTCTCAGCCATGGCGCTCCTCGTCCTCCCCGGTCCAGGACTGCATCTCCCGCGTGACCAGGGAGCCCACGTAGTCCACCAGGCCCAGCATCCGGGAGTACTCCATGCGCTTGGAGCCCAGGATGCCGAGCACGCCCACGGGGTGGCCCTTGTGCCGGTAGACGCGGCTGACGAGGCTCATCCCGGCCAGGGCCGGGATGCCGCTCTCGAGACCGATGCGCACCCCGGGCAGGTGGCCGGCCTCGGCCGCGCCCTTCTCCTCGGCCCTGATCTCCTGCTCGAGGAGTCCGGCCAGCGCCCGCTTCTCGTTGAGCAGGCGCATGAGCCCCTGGACCTCGGCCAGGTCCGCGAAATCATCGGCCGAGACCAGGATGTTGTCCGCGCCGTCGACGTAGAGGGCCTCGGGCACCACGACATGGGCCATCTCGTCGAGCAGGGTCCGGGCCAGGTCCGAGACCTCCCGGAACTCGCTCTCGAGCTCGCGCAGCCTCTCGGTCACGACCCGGCGGGCCTCGGAGACGCAGCAGCCGCGCAGGTTCTCGTTGAGGAAGCGGTTGATGACGGTCAGGTGCCTGGGCGTGGCCTCGAAGGGCAGGGTGATGGGCCAGTGCCGCACGAGCCCCTCCTCCGTGACCAGGATGGCGAGGCCGTTCCGGCCGCTGACCGCGATGATCTCGATGCGCTTCAAGACGTGCTGGCGCAGGTGGGTCGAGAGCACCAGACCCGCCCCGTGCGACGCCCTCGAGAGGAGCTTCGAGGTCTCCGAGAGCAGGGTGTCGAGCTCGGAGATGTGCCTGCTGTACTGGCGCTCGATCTTCTGCTTCTCGTCAGCCGCCAGGCGCTGGATGCTGACAAGGTAGTCCACGTAGAAGCGGTAGCCCTTGTCCGTGGGGACCCTGCCGGCGGAGGCGTGGGGCTGGTGGAGATAGCCTTCCTGCTCGAGCTCGGAGAGGATGTTCCGGATCGTGGCGCTCGAGAGGTCCACCCCGGACTCGGTGGCGATGGCCGAGGAGGCCACCGGGCGGGAGGTCTTGATATAGTAGTGGATGATCCACTGCAGGAGGTCCCGCTTGCGTTTTTCGACGACGTCGGGCTTGAGCTGGCGCATGGGTTCTAATTTAGCAGTCGCGGACCGTGACTGCTAAATTATAGCCCATCGCCCCGCCCATGTCAAGCCGCGCGGCGCGGGGCCGGCCGGCCCCGGAAGACTACTTCTTGGCCGCCTTGCGGTACTCGGCGATCTTGGTGCCCGTGAGGATGTCGTCGATGATGCCGTAGGCCTTGGCCTCTTCCGAGGACATGTAGTAGTTGCGCTCCATGTCCTTGTGGACCTTCTCCAGGGGCTGGCCCGTATGCTTGGCCATGATCTCCTCGAGCTCCTTGCGGCAGTGCTGCATCTCCTTGGCCTCGACGGCGATGTCCGTGGCCTGGCCCGAGATGCCGCCCACGATGGGCTGGTGGATCATGATGCGCGACTGCGGCAGGGCGTAGCGCTTGCCCTTGCTGCCCGCCGCCAGGATGACGGCGCCGAAGGACATCGCCATGCCCATGCAGATGGTGGTGATGGGCGACTTGATGAACTGCATGGTGTCGTAGACCGCCAGGCCCGCGGAGACCATGCCGCCCGGGGAGTTGATGTAGAGGTTGATCTCCTTGCTGTTGTCGTCCGCCTCCAGGTAGAGGAGCTGGGCGATGAGCACGTTGGCGGAGTCCGTGGTGAACTCGCCCTCATAACCGCCCACGAAGATGATGCGGTCCTTGAGGAGCCTGGAATAGATGTCGTAGCCGACCACGCTGCCCTGATTGGACCGCTCGATGACCTGGGGGATGACGTTCATGCCGTCATTTAAACACATTTGAGGCGAGGACTCAAATTCAGGGACGGAGGGGTCCTACTTCCGGAATTCCCAGGTCCAGGCGAAACCCATGCGGCAGCCCCACTCCGGAGCGTCGCTGTTCAAGCCCTTGGAGAGCGCTCCGTAGAGCATGGACTCGGGCCACGGCCCCTCCCAGACGCCGCCCAGCCTGGCGCTCATCCTGGGATCGAAGTTCCGCTTTCCGCCCACGCCCTCGACCTCCGCGACCGCGGCCAGCCTGGGCGCCACCAGGACCGAGGCGGCCACGCCGCCGGTCATGACATCCACCTGGTCGACCTCGTGCGTCGGGTCGCCCATGATGGCCAGGCCGAGGTTGCCGTCGAGCTGGACCCGGCCCAGGGTCTTGGACACGATGAGCCCGGCCATGACGTCCGTCTGGTCCGTGCCGAGGCCGGTCTCCTCGGAGGTGTTGGGGAGCTTCACGGCCCAACGGAACCCCAGGCCGGGGCGCAAGCCCTGCTCCCTCAAAGCCGTCCACTTCGTGCCGAGCAGGATGTCCCCCCCGTCGTTGCGCTGGACCCCGTCGTCGCCCCTGGACCAGACCTGGGCCGGGGCCGAGACCTGGACTTCGACGTCCCTGCCGGGGCTCACCCGCGCGCTCAGGACCGGCACGCGGTGGAGCCACCCCTTGGGATGGCGATAGCGCACCTTCGGGGTGCGCAGGCTCTCCCCGTACGCGTCGAAGACCGCGACCCCCGCGGACGGGCAGGTCACCCTCTGGGTCTCGAGCGGCAGGTTGAAATGGCGCAGGGAGCCGGAGCCGAAGGCGCAGTCGTCCCCGGAACCCGCCGCCGAGGAGGGAGCGTACGCCGCGGCCAGAGCCGCGAGCAGGAGGACGACGATGCGCCGTTCTTTTCTCGCCATGGAGCGACCATTATGCAACATTGACCGGGAGGCCACAACCGGGATTGCCACGCACGGCATAAATTGGTTTAATAGCGCCTCACTGGTACCACTTCCATGGCGGGGTAGCTCAGTGGTAGAGCACTGGTCTGAAAAACCAGGTGTCGACAGTTCAATTCTGTCCCCCGCCAATTTTTATTTCCCAAGCTCCCCCGGAGCCCCATGAGCTTCCTCAAGAAGGCCGCAATCGGCCTCGGAGTCATCCTCCTCCTTGCCGCAGGCTGTTTCGGCCTCTGGTACCTCCGCGTGAGCAAGAGCCGCAGGCTCCAGGCCGAGGCCGGCGCGCTCCTGGAAGCGGCCATCAAGGACAAGGACCCGGGCCGCGCCAAGCAGGCCCTGGCAGCCTTCCAGGCCGTGATCGAGCGCGACCCGAACGACTGGTACCCGAACTACGCGGATCTCTTCAGCGCGGCCCGCATCGCAGGAGACTTCGCCCCGGCTGAGGCGGCGTTCGCGAGGATGACGGAGCATCGCCAAGCGCGCATCGCCAAGACAAGGGCGTTCCAGGACGTGCGCTGGCACCGCGCCGCAGCCTACTACGGCTTCACGCGCTTCGAGCTCCTGATGGTCCCGAGGGACAAGGCCATCTACGAGGGAGACGAGCGGACCATGCTCCCGGCCGCCAAGGCCGCGCTCGAGGCCTACGACCTGGCCCGGACCATCCGCGAATGGCGCGAAGGAGACCTCGCAGGAGTGACCGAGCCGGCCAAGCTCCTCCAAGGCATCGCCTCGGACGAGAAGAACGTCGAAGAAAACGTCCGCATCGCAGAGCAGATGCGCGAGCATGTGGCCCAGTGGACCGCTTCCCCCGAGCTCGCCCGCGGCCACGCCGTCTACCTGCAGGGCGTCAACCTCTACGAGAAGAAGGACCCCGCAGCCAAGGAGCGCCTGCTCCAGGCCCTCCAGCTCGACCCGCGCCACGTCCAGGCGGCCGCCGTCCTCTCGTTCGTGGAGTTCGACGCGGGCCGCGAGCCCGAGGCAGCCCGGAGCGCGGCGGCCGCCATCGCGCTCTTCACCGCCCCGGGCAGGCCCGCCCTCGACGAGCGCGACCGGCAGGCCCTAGCCGACGTGAGGGGCATCCTAGCTGCGACCCTCTATCACGAGAGCCTCGCCAAGGCCAAGAGCCGCAGCAGGACCGACCGGGCCGCCGCCGCGGAGCTCCTCGCCCAGGCCAAGGCCGAGCTCAGCCGGGGCCTGGCGGACTCGCCCAAGAGCGGCCAATGCCTGCGGCTCCAGGACGAGCTGGCCGCTGCCTCCCGGTAGCCGCGCCCCCGCAAAGCGAAGGGCCCCGGCGCGAGCCGGGGCCCTTTCTTCTCGGCGATCGGATCATTCGACCTGCTGGGCTCCGTCGATCATGCCGTGGCCCGCGAACTCCTTCTGAAGGCCGATGGACTTCGAGGCCTTCTTGAGGGCGGCCATGACGCCGTCCGGCCCGCCGATGCCGCGCGCGCCCTGCGCGATGGCGATGGCGGCCAGGCCGGTCACGTGCGGGGCGGCCATGGAGGTGCCGGAGAGGCTCACGGTGTTGTTGTTCAGCCAGGTCGAGACGATGTAGTGGCCCGGGGCGATGAAGTCCACCTCAGGGCCGCGGCTCGAGAAGCCCGCGAGCTTGTCGTCGGAGTCCGAGGCGGCCACGCAGATGGTCTCCTCATAGGCGCCCGGGTAGCCGACCGACCCGCCCGAGTTGCCCGCGGCCGCCACCACGACCATGCCGCGGCCGGCCGCGAACTTGACCGCCCGGTGCATGAGGTCGCTCGGGAACGCCGCCCCGAGGCTCATGTTGGCGACCTGGATGTTGTTGTTCACGGCCCAGACCACGCCGCGGACGATGTCGCTCAGCGAGCCCGAGCCCTCCGCGTCGAGGACCTTCACGCCGTAGAGCTTCACCTGCGGGGCCACGCCCACCACGCCCTTGCCGTCCTTCTTGGCCGCGATGGTGCCGGCCACGTGCGTCCCGTGTCCGTTGTCGTCGCTCCAGGCGCCGTCCTGTTCGCTCTGCGTGATGGCGTTGTAGCCGCCCACGACCTGGCCGTTGAGGTCCGGGTGGTCGGCCTTGATGCCCGTGTCGATGACCGCGACCTTGACGCCCCGGCCCTCGGTCACGTCCCACGCCGCGTGCGCCCGGACCCTCTTGACGCCCCAGGGGAGTTCGCCCTTGACCGCGGCGACCGGCGCGAACTTGGGCAGGGAGCCCATGACCGCGGCCATGTTAGGGAAGGGCGTGGCCTGGAAGGAGGCCGGAGCGGACTCGATCCACTTGACCCGGATGTCCTCCTCCACGATCATGCCGCCGTAGCCCGCCGCGACGTCCGAGGCGCCGAAGACGTCCATGCGGAAGGTCGAGCGGCCGGCCTGGGCCTTCTTGGAGGAAAGCCCCTCAGGACCCTCCACCAGATAGGCCTCGAACTCCTGGTTGGAGTTCGTCTGGGTCTTGATGGTCTCCAAGGCGCGCGCGCCCATGGCAGCCAGCTTCTGGCTGCGCTCCATGGCGCTGACGCCGGAGTCGAAGCCCACGAGGTAGCGCTTCACAGCGGCCTCGGCTTGAAGGGCGGACACGGCCACGATGACGAGAGCGGCGGCGATAAGTCTCATGATGTTGCCTCCCGGCCTGGACAGGGTCCCTGCCGCGTCAGTCAAGCTTCCGCGGCGGGTGAGGGTCTCCGAGCCGTGCTGTAGAACCATTGCACCCAGAGTATGGGCCCAAGACCTACCTTGCACATGGGTCCCAGGGCCCAGGCATTTCCAGGTCCGATGGCCTATGGCCTCCTGGGCCCTTTGGCCCCTTTCCCGAGATCCCTCGACGAGCGCCCGGCCGGGCAGGAAAGCGTTCACAAAAATGCCATTGACGAAAACATTTTCGCAGGCTATACTGGGAATGGAGATTGGGCTGGGCGCAACGGAAGGCGATTACCATGAGAAAAGGAACATCGAAGAGATCCGAGCGCAGGATGTCGCAACCGGGAAACGATCGTCCGCTCGAGTTCGAGCGCGGCTGGCATGAACTGGAAGCCCGCCACGACCGGATCCGCAGCGACATGATGAGCCTGGCGGCTCAACTGGGAATTTCGACGCGGATGCGCTGAAAGCGCATCCGCGTTTCGCGCCGAGACTTCCTTCAGTACACCTGCGCGCCTGAGCTGGCCTGCCGAGGTCAGCCGGGCTCTTCTTCCCCTTTCTTCCTCCGAAAACGCAGGTGCTTCTCCCTTACGAGGCGCCCGAAACGCTCGATGAGGGCCTCCACGGCGCGTAGGACCTCCGGGTCCCAGCGCCTGGCCTTGGCCCCCTCCACGAGGAGTCCCGTGTCCACGCGCGAGACGTCCCTCCACACGGCCATATCCTTGAGGAGCCCCTCCAGCTCGCGGAGCCGGTCCGGGGCATGGGTCTTGGTCGGGAACTTCAGCTCTTCCTTCTCGCTGACCACGGCCTCGCCCTCGGTCCCCGAGACCACGAAGGTCTTCTCCCCCTCGGCGGCCATGAGCGCGCCGGCGTAGTCGAAGATGAGGGCCCGAAGCCCCTCCTCGACCTTCTCGAGGCGCCGGAGTTCGTCCTTGAGGTCCTTCTTCTTCTCCTCGAGCCCGCCGAGCTCGTCGACGAGCCGGACCCCGTCGTCCTTGCGCGCGGCGGCCGAAGACAAGGCCTTGACCTTTTCGACGTGGGCCCACAGCGGGCAGATGTCCCGGTACTCGCACCAGTCGCAGAGCTGACTCTTGTGCGGCTCCCACGCGTGGTCCCTCCGGACGCTCCGGATGAGGGACTCCAGGACCGCCCGGGTCTTGGCGGTCTGGTCCAGCCTCGGGTCGCGGGAGGGGCTCAAGACCCGGTTGAACCGGAGATAGTGCAGGAGGACGCGCACCTCCTTGGTCCGGGGGTATTGGCTGCGCACCAGCAGGTCGTAGACGTCGAACTGGAAGTTGGCGTCCACGACCTCCTGCGTCGGCAGGTGCCCGCCTGTCTTGTAGTCGTGGATCTCCACGGCCTCGGGCTCTTCCTTGGGGAAGGAGAGCCGGTCGAGGTAGCCCTCGATGCGGCACTCCAGGGCGGTCCCGTCCACATCCACGGCCAGGGACAGGCCGAGCTTCTTTTCGACCTCGTGGGACCTGTCGTCCGAGAACGGGGCGTGGGCCCCGAAGTAGGTGCGCAGGCAGTCCTCCCCCACCCGCTTGAAATCGTCAGCCGAGAGCGCCTTGTCGTGGATCACGATCTCAGGGGACCACCCGGCCTTCCACTTCGCCCCGAAGACGGCCAGGATCTCGTCGAGGGACGAGGTCTTTCCGTGCTGGAGCCGGCCGTAGAGCTCCTCGAGCGCTCCATGGACGCACTCGCCAAGGAAGGTCTCGACGGTCCGGCGCTCCCGGACGATCTTGTCCACGTACCGGTAGCGATAGCGGCGCGGACACCCCTTATAAGTGTCGAGCTTGGAGAACGAGAACCGGGTCGAGGAGTCGACTTCCATCGGGAAGCTTCCTTTAAAGGACCTCGATGAGGGCGAAGTTCAGGTACTCGGTCTCGGGCATGGACAGCAGGACCGGGTGGTCTGCGGCCTGCCCGCGCAGGGCCAGGAGGCGGCAGGAGCGTCCCAGCTTGGCCTGGGCCGCGCGCAGGATGTCCACGAAGTCCTCGCGCGACACGTGGTGGGAGCAGGTCGAGGTCGCCAGCAGCCCTCCCCTGGAGAGGACCTTGAGCGCCAGGGAGTTCATGCGCACGTAGGCCCTCAAGGCCTTGGGCAGGTGCTTTTTGGAGGGAGCCAGGCTCGGCGGGTCCAGGTGGATCATGTCCGGCCTCTCGCTCTTCGCCCCCCCGGCGAAGGCCCGCAGGGCCTCCTCCGCGTCGCCCTCGCGGAACTCGGCCTCCAGGCCGTTGTCCTTGGCGTTCTTGCGCGCGAGCTCGACCGCGGCCTCGGAGCTGTCCACCCCGAAGACGGCCTTGGCCCCGTTCTTTGCGGCCCGCAGGGCGAAAGCCCCGATGTAGCAGTGCAAGTCCAGGACCCGCCGGCCTTTCCAGAAGGGCTCGAGATAGGCACGGTTCTCGCGCTGGTCGAAGTAGAACCCGGTCTTCTGTCCCTCGGTCAGCGGGACGCTGTACCTGATGCCCCCCTCCGATATCTCCACCGCGGGGGGGACCTCCCCGGAAAGGACGCGGCATTCGGACGGCAGGCCTTCCAGGGCTCGGGCGCGGTGGTCGTTCTTAAGGAAGATGCCGGCGGGCTTGAGCAGGCCCTCGAGCGCCTCCCTGATGGCGTCGAGACGCGCCTCCATGCCCGCGCAGAGGACCTGGAGGACGAGATAGTCGCCGTAGCGGTCGATCACCAGTCCGGGGAGCCCGTCGGATTCCCCGAAGGCCAGGCGGTAGGACCTTTCTCCCGGGACGAGCCTGGTCCTCGCGTCGAGCGCCTTCTGGAGCCGGTCGCGGAAGAACCCCGCGTCGATGTCCACGCGCTCCCGCGCGAGGAAGCGCCAGGCGATGAGGCTGTTCGGGTTGTAGAACCCGATGCCCAGGGGCCGGCCCGTGGACGCGGCCAGCTCCACGACCTCGCCTGCCTCCGGCGCGGGAGACGGGGCCTTGCCGTCGGCGGGCGCGGCGGGCTTGGCGATCTCGTTGGAGAAGGCCCAGCCATGCCCGGCCACGAGGCGGCGCTCGCGGCCCGGAGCCAGGATGATCCTCTTGAGGGGTTGGGAAGCGGTCATGGACGTGAAACCTCCACCCGGTCTCCCGGGGACGCCTTGTAGCGGCCGGCGAAATCGCCGTCCCTCACGGAAAGCTCGACGAAGCCCCAGGACCCGCGCACCGCCAGGACTGTCCCGGGCGGGACGCAGGCGTAGGAGGAACGCACCTCCCCGATCCTGCGGCCCCTGAAGCCCACGACCCCGCCCTTGCCGGCGGCCTCGAACGGGATGTTGGTCACGGCGTTGCCGAATCGGTCGACCACGAGCACCTCGCCGGCGGTCTTCGTACGGCCGATCTCCGGCTCCGGGAAGCAGAGCGCCTCCCAGCTCCGGGTCCGCGGGCCCAGCTTGGCAGGAGCCAGGCCCCGGGAGAGCCCCGCCGCGACCGGGGCGAAGATGTCCCTGCCGTGGAAAGTGGAGCTCACAACAGGCAGGAAGAGGTCCTTGCTGGAGACCTCGCGGACCTCGGAGAACGGCTCGACCCGCTCCACCCAGCCCGTCACGCCGTTGTCCGGGAACAGGAACTGCCAGCGCCGGCCCCGGGCCCAGAGGATCCTGCGGCCCGTGCCCACGCCGGGGTCCACGACCGTCACGAAGAGGGAGCCCTGCGGGAAGAAGGGCGCTGCGGACATCAAGGAGAAGGCGGCGGAGCGCACGTCCTGCGCCGGCACGCCGTGGGCTAGGTCCACGATCCGCGCCCGAGGCGAGAGGCCGAGGATGACCCCCTTCATGACCCCGACGTAAGGGTCCTGGAGCCCGAAATCCGTCAGCAGGACCAGGGCCCCGGGCTTCACGCGACGCCGGCCCGCCTCATGAGGGCGGGCAGATGCCTGCCGTAGGAGGCGGTGTCGAAGCAGGCGGCCAGCTCCTTCTTCGGGAGCTTCTTGGACACGTCCTTGTCCGCGGCGAGCGCGTCCAGGAAGGACACCCCGTCGCGCATGGACGCGATCGCGGCCTTCTGCACCGCGTCATAGGCGCGCCAGCGGCCCAGGCCCGCATCGATGAGCTTGAGCATGACCTTCTGGGAGAAGACCTGCCCGCCCGTGGAGAGGAGGTTGCGTTCCATCCGCTCGGGATAGACGTCGAGGCCGTCGAGCACGCTCTTGAAGCGCGCGAGCATGAAGTCGAGCAGGATGAGCGCGTCGGGGAGGACGATCCTCTCGACCGAGGAGTGGCTGATGTCCCGCTCGTGCCACAGCACGATGTTCTCCACCACGGCCCCCTCGTACGACCGGATGAGACGGGAGAGCCCGCAGAGGTTCTCGCAGAGGACGGGGTTGCGCTTGTGCGGCATGGCCGACGAGCCCTTCTGGCCCGCCCCGAAGGGCTCGGCCGCCTCGCCCACCTCGGTCCTCTGCAGGTGCCTCAGCTCCGTGGCGAAGCGCTCGATGGCGGCCGCGGAGAGCACCAGGGCGTGGAAGAACTCGGCGTGGCGGTCCCGCGGGACGACCTGGGTCGCCGCGGGCTCGGGCTTGAGGCCGAGCTTCGCCAGGGCGCGCTCCTCGATCTCAGGGGGGTAGTGGGCGAAGGTCCCGACCGCGCCGGAGAGCTTGCCGAAAGCGACGGCGTGGCGGGCGTGCCTGACCCGCTCGATGTTGCGCAGGGCCTCGGAGTGCCAGCCCGCGAGTTTGAAGCCGAAGGTGATAGGCTCGGCCTGGATGCCATGGGTGCGGCCGGCCATCCAGGTCCCCTGGTGGCGCTTGGCCAGGCCCTTGATCCGCGCGGCCACGGCGTCCCAGTCCGCCAGGATGAGGTCCGCGGACTCCGTCAGTTGGAGGGCCAAGGCGGTGTCGAGCAGGTCCGAGGAGGTCAGGCCGTAGTGCAGGTAGCGGGCCAGGTTCGGGGCGGCGAAGGAGACCTCGTCGAGCACCGCGGTGAGCAGGCCGAAGACCTCGTGCCCCATGCGTCCCTCGATCTCGCGCGCCTTCTCCACCAGGCACTTCTTCATGGCCTGGCGGAAGAGGCGGATCTCGGAGGCCGGGATCCGCTTCTCCTTGGCGATGGCCTCCAGGAAGCAGGCCTCGACCTCCAGCATGATGCGGAACCGGTTCTCGTCGGCCCAGATCCCCGCCATCTCGGGACGGCTGTAGCGCTCGATCACCTTATTCCTCGGTCGCCCCGAAGGCAGACGTCGTGCTCTTGCCGATCTCGGAGATCGGGACCTTGGCGGCGCACTGCGCGCAGGAGTCCGGCGGGGACACCTGCAGGGGGTAGGTCACGAGGGTGCGGACCGGGACGTTGAGGGAGAGCCCCGCGATGGAGCGGTCCACGATGGCGCCCACGCCCACGATGCGCACGCCGTAGGCCGTGGCCAGGGCCACGATCTCGCCCGTGAGGCGCCCGGTGGTCAGGACGTCCTCCACGATGAGGGCCTTCTCCCCCCGCTCGAGCTTGAAGTCCCGGCGGAAGCCCATCATGCCCTCGTTGCGCTCGGCGAAGATGGCGCGGCATTTCTTGACGCGCGCCACTTCCTGTCCGAGGACGAGCGAGGCCGTGCCGGGGGAGATCACGACGTCGATGGTCTGCGGGAAATACGCAGCCAGCGCCTTGGCGATCTTGTTGGCGACGTGCGGGTACTGGAGGACCAGCGCCGTCTGGAGATACACCGGGCTGTGCAGCCCGTTGGCCAGCCGGAAATGACCCGATACCACGGCTCCGTGCTCCTGCAGGAGACCCAGCACGTCCGTCTTGCTCAGCTTCGTCATGACTCCTCCCCTTGGCTACAACGCTCGGACCTTCTCCTCGGCCCGGAATTCCTTCTTGGCCCGGCTCTTGATCCCTTCCCGCGCGGCCTCGAGCTCCCCGTGCGCCATCTTCCCGTAGTCCGGGTTTGGGGAGTTGAGGTTGCCCTTCACCGCGATCTTCAGGCAGACGAGGCCGCTCTGGCACATGTAGAACTCGGGCAGGGTGCCGGCGCGGGACTTCGTCAGACGGGTGAGGATCTTCATGTCCACCGTCTCCCTGCCGAAATCCAGCTGCCCGTCCGAATAGGCCACCATCTGCGGGCTGTCGACCGTGAAGTACCGCGTGACCACCGCGCCGTCCGCGAACTCGTACTCCCCGGCGATCCGCTCGAAATCCATGGTCTTGGGCATCGCGGTGGCTTCGCTGAAGACGGAGAGGTTGTTGAGCCGGTGCATGAACACGAACGGCATCAGCGCGACCTTCATGACCTTGCTCGAGCCCTGCAGAGCCGGGATGTCCGCGAACCTGCCCGGCCCGAAGGACACCTTGGCGTCGCCCCTGACCTTCTTGAGGGTCGGCGTGACCCCCCGGAGCTCCCACAGCATAACAAAATTCGCGGCCCGGAAGTTGTCGTGCACGATGTCGCCGACCTCGATGCGGCCCGCGGTGTCCGGGAAGCCCTTGGGGATGGAGTACTTGAAGGATTGGACCCAGGGGATCTTGGCCGCGGCCTTGCCCGCAGTCCCGCCCTTCGCGTCCACCCCGCCCCGGACGGTCGCAGTCGAGACCGCTCCGGACTCGGCCGGCGAGGTCTGGAAGATGGAGGACAGGGTCTCCCACTGGAGGCGGTCCACCTTGGCGTCGAGCACCACCTCCTTGGGCTTGGCGTAGTTCCGGACCAAGGCCTTGAGCTTGACGTCCGAGCCGCCCCACTGGAACCGGAGGCCCTCCACCTTGAGGTCCCGGCCCCGGATGCCGGCGGCCAGCACGATGTCGGTCAGCGGGCCCGCCTCGGTGCCGAGCGTGCCCGCCTTGACCGAGACGTCGACCTTCTTGAGAGCGTCGGAGGCCGTCACGTCCACGTCGCCCCCGAAGGCGTGGCCGCGGAAAAGCCCGCGGCCGCCGCGCCAGGCGACGTTCCCGCGCAGGACCTCCACGGAGCCGGGCTTCACCGACAGGCCCGCCCGGCCGCGGACCCGCCCTTCCAAGCGGTAGGGAGCGAAGAAGCCCGTGAACCTCGAGGCGGCCGTGAGCGGGAACTCGTCGAGCGAGACCTCCAGCGAGGAGGATGGCCCGGTCGCGGAGCTGAGATCCACGAGGGCGTCGCAGGAGGCCGCCAGGGGTCCGGCCTTCACCGCCAGCCCCGAGACCTCCAGGCGCCGGGCCGCGCGGTCGTACCGTAGCTTGGCTTTCCAGGAGCTCGGAGGCAGGGAGAGGTCCGGCGCCTTGGCCAGGTACTTCAGCCAGCGCTCCCGCGTCACCTCGGGCGCGTTGACGGTCACGTCGAGCGCCGGCTCCCTGAGGTTGCGCATGCCCGCGGACCCCGAGAGCTTGAGCCCGTCGATGGAGACCGTCATGCGGGGCGCGGCGATCTGGAACCCGGCCGGGTCGAGCATGGCCAGGTCCGCCAGCCCCTTGGCGGCCCAGGAGGTCGCGGTCTCCTTGCCCGCGACGCTGCTGACGTTGTCGAAGGAGAGGTCGAAGGAGAAGGGGCCGTCGAGCCGGAAGTCGTCCACGGTCAGGCCGAAGCGCTCGATGACGTGCTTGGTCCCGCTGAGCCGGTCGTCGACCCTCAGCAGCCCCCCCTCGATGCGCGTGCGGTCCGCGGCCAGGGATTTGAGCAGGAACGGGCCCCAAGACATCGAGGCCGGGGACGTGGAGGAGAAGATGTCCGAGACGCTCCACTCCCCGGACTCCGACCGGACGACCGAGATCCGCGGAGAGACGAGGACGACGCTCTTGAGGCGCACCGCGCCCTCGAGGAGCGGCAGGGGCTTGAGCGTGATGAGCACGAAGTCGCTGTCGAGCAAAGCGTGCCCGGGGATATCGAGGCGCTCGATGACGCGCAAGCCCTTGAGCTTGATCCCGCGAGGGGTCAGCACCACCCCCTCGATCTGCACCGGACGGTGCAGGGCCTCCTGGAGCTGGTCGATGAGCAGGGATTTGACCTGCTCGGGGTCGAGCATGCCCCGGACGGTGAGGTAGATCGCCAGCCCGCAGAGGACGATGAAGAGCAGGACCGCTCCGACCGCCCGGGCCCCGAGCCTTATCAGGAACCGGAGCGTCCGGCTCAGGAAGCTCCGCCGGCGCGGAGGATGCGCGAAGGTATGGTGAGGGTGATGGGAGCGCACAGCGCGGCTATTCTACCTTAATTATCAAAACCCGGGCCTCCTCAGCCCAGGAACGGCCGCAGACATTCCCAGGTCAGGTCGAAGTTGCGGTCCCACGTGTTGGCGCGGGCCGCCTCCCGGCAGGCCCCTCCCCAGGACGCGCGCAATCCCGGGTCCGAGACGAGCCGCTCGAGGCCCGAGGCCAGGGCCTCGACCCCTGGGTCGGGGAGCACGGGTCCGCTCCTCCCGGCGAGGAGCTCCGCGGCTCCCACCCTGACGTTGGTGAGGACCGGGACTCCGCAGGCCATGGCCTCCTGGACCGACTGGCCGAACTCCTCGTAGAGCGCGGGATGGACGTAGAGGTCGAGCGCGTGGTAGAAGCGGCTCACGTCCGGGGAAGGCGGGATGAAGTGGACCCTGGCTCCCAGACCGATGGAGGCGGCAAGCCCCCGGTACGGGGCCAGCCTGCTCTCTCTTCCCATCACCAGGGCATGGAGCTCCTTCTTGACTCCGGAGGAAAGGCTCCCGAGCGCGGAGAGGAACCTCCGCACGCCCCTCTTCTCGAAGTCTCCCGAGCTGATGAGGCCCACGAGCACCCCGCCCTCTCCGACCCCGAGGCTCCGCCTTACGGAAAGCCCCGAGGGCCGGTCCTCGGGCTTGAACCGCTCAGGGTCGAAACCGGGATGGATGACGCGCACCGAGGCTGCCGGCACCCCGAATCGTCCCACCACCTCGTCCTTCATCAGGCCCGAGTTGGCGATGAGCAGCTTGAACCGCCGCTCCGCGAGGATGCGTCCGTGGATGAGCCCCACCCCGGAGCTGGCGCCCAGGGGCGAGCCGTAGACGGCTTCGTGCGCGGCGTGCACGCAGTTGTGCAGGCTCAGGACGTCCTGGTTCAAGGTGTCCCCGTGGCCCCAGACCAGGTCGAAGCGCTCGCGCCCCAGGACCCGGTCGAAGACCCAGGAGAAGAGCTTGCGCTTGAACCTGCTTCCCCAAGGCCAGCCTGGGAGCCGGTGGCCGGAGGCCCCGGCCGCTGCGAGCCGATCCGAGTCGAGCTTCTCACCGTAGACGTGGACCTCGACCCCTTTGGAGACCATGCGCCGGGCGTGCTCCAGGATCGTGGTGGTCGTGCCCGTGACCCCTGAGACCTGTCTGCTGGCGATGGCGATGCGCTTCATCCACCGCAATTATGCCATACACTGGTGTCAGACATCCCCCCTGTCGCTTCCGTCAGGCAAGAAAGAATGCAACACGGCTGGTGTCTGACACCAGCTGTTGCGTTAGTCTGGATGGGTGCGTCGGCACATGGGTCCCCATCTGGGCCCTGGGGGGGACCAGATGGCCCCATCAGGGCCCAGGCCAAGGGTGACAGGACCCTTGGGCCGAAAAACAAGGCGGAGTTGGGCCCTTGGGCCCGCAGGGCCCGAGCGAAGAGCCTGATATGATGTCTGCCATGAAGAAACTCACCGCTTCCCTTCTATCCGCCGTGCTCGTGCTCCTCGCGCCTGGCATCCCCGCCTACGCGCAGACGGCATCCATGGTCCGCCCCATCCCGGCTGTCAACAGCTCGCTCTCGGGCGGAGCCGCTGCCGTGCGCCTCGGCGCGCCCACCGGCCGGCTGTCCCCCGTTTCCTTCGGCAGCTCCGTGCTGCCCCTGCAGTCGAGCCTCCCCGGCGTGTCCATGACGACTCCCTTCCAGGGCCTGCCCGGCGCCGGCGTCACCTTCGCCGCGCCCGGAACCGCGGTCCCCTCCCTGCCCGGCTCCGAAGCCTCCCTCCCGGTCTTGACCCCGAACGCCGCGACCGTGGGCGACGCCACCCCCGCTGCCGCGCAGGCAGCCAAGCAAGGCGCGCCGGATCTGATCGAACTCCTCGAGCGGAAAGACGAACTTCAACTCTCCGGAGCCCAAGCCTCTTCCATGGCTGACGGCGACGTCCGCGGCGCGGGCGAGAAGATCATGGACCGCGTCCTGGGCGTGCGCTCCGTCCCCTCCTCCGTCGAAGACGCCGTGCCCGGCGCCGAGACCCCCTTGACCGCCGGCCGGCTCGCCACCCCCTCATCGGAGTCCAAGGCCCAGGCCTCGGCCGACGTCCCCTCCCCGGTCCAGCCGCAGGGCGCGGCCCGCAAGGCCCTGGGCCTCGCCACCACGGTCCTCCGCATGGGCGGCTCCGCAGGAGCGGTGCTCGGCCTGCAGTTGCTGGCCGTGACCTTCCTTCCCGCGGTCTTCGGCCTCCTCCCCGCGGCCGCGGTCTGGGCCGTGGGTTCAGGAGTCCTGCTCCTGCCCGCCGCCCTCTACGCCCGCTATCGCCTCTCCCTGCGCGACTCCCCGCGCCTGACCAAGGTCAAGTGGCTCATGGACCTCTCCATCGGCGCGCTCATCGGCGCGGCCGTGCTCGCGGCCCCGGGCTTTGCCGCCCTCTCCGGGGCGAAGCTCGCCCTGGCCGCCCTGCCCCTGGCCGGCCTGGCGGCGGGCCGAGGGTTTGCGGCCATGCCCCTGGCTGACAACCTCATGCTCTGGGGGGCCCTGGCCCTCCTGCCCGCGGCCTTCGGCGCCGCGGCCGCCGGAGCCCTGGGACTGGGTCCCATCCTGGGCATGCTGGCCCTGCCCGTCATGACCACGGTCTCCTTCTTCCTCGGCAGGATCATCTTCGCCGCCGAGTCCGGCCGAGCCTTCAGCGTGCCTGGCAGCGGCCTGCAGAAGCTGCGCTTCCCGGCCTTCATCTGGGTCATGACCGGCGTGGTCTTCTCCCTGCTGACGGGCTTTGGAGCCGTGTACTCCAACTGGGCCTTCGTGGCCTGGAACTTCCTGGGCAACCGCGCCCCTGCCCATTGGGACAGCCACCGGCCCCTCTGGGCGAACCTCCTGGACTACGCCCTCAACTTCAACACCCTCTACCTGGGTCTGCTCGTCTTCAACATCGCCACCGGGTTCACGAGCCCCCTGGTGTTCCTGACGATCGCCTTCTCGGCGGAGCGCGCCGCCCACTGGGCCGAGCGCCTGCTGACGAAGATCCTGCCCAAGGCCAAGCCCGCCCCGTCGACCGAGGTCAAGCCCGCCGTCGACCCCGATGTCCCGGCCGCCGCCCCCAAGTCGTGGCCCAAGTACTTCTACAGGCTCAAGACCGGCCTCATCATCCTCGCCATGGCGGGATCGGCGGTCGGCATGGCCGCCACGGTCTTCGGGTTCCTGGCCCTGGGCAAGTACCTCCTCATCGCGGGCGGCCTCATGACGGCCCAGGTCCTCGCCTCCACCTGGCTCATCAAGAAGACCATGCAGGCCAAGCCGGCCAATGAAGCCGCGGACCCCGAGTTCTTCTCCCTCGTCAGGGAGCTCGTGGGCCGGATCAACGAGGGCCGCCAGGCCGCGGGCAAGAAGCCCATCCCCATGCCCGAGATGGTCATCACGCCCATGGGCGTGCCCAACGCCTTCGCCACGGGCCGCAGCCCCTTCAAGGCCATGGTGGGCATCACGCCCGAGATCAAGGACATGCTGCTCAACCCGGAGAGTCTCCGCCGGAGCATCCCGGCCCTCATCAAGGCCTCCGACCCCGCGGGCAAGCCCTACCAGGTCTTCCGCAAGGCCATCGCGAAGTACGTGCCCGGGGTGAGCGCGGACGCGACCCCCGAGCAACTCCTGGCCGCCGTGGCCGGAGCCTCGGACGCCGATCTCAAGACCCTCGGCTACCAGGGCCTGCGCGGCGTGCTCGCGCACGAGATGTCGCACGTCATGGACCGCCACATGGTGCTCGGCGACGTGTCCGGCGGCATCGCCAGCGCGGTCTCCTTCGCCTCGTACTCCGTCATGTGGGCCGTGGGCCACGCCAAGGCCGTGCTGACCCGCATCTGGGACCGCGTCCTCGGCCGCAAGACCGACCAGCGGCATTTCGTCGCACCCCTCGCGGGCCCGGCCCTGGCCTCCTTCATGGGGCTCATCCAGGTCTTCGCGGCCCTGTGGGTGCCCACGGTCCTGCAGATCATGCAGATGGGCGCCTCGCGTTCCAACGAGGGGATGGCGGACGAGGACGGCGCGAAGCTGAGCGCCGAGCCCGAGTCCCTGGCCATCGCCTTGGGCCTGCTCATGACCTGGAGGCCCAAGGCCAGTTTCTCCTTCCCCTCCATGATGGTGCCGCGCCTGATGGCCGTCTCCCACCTCATGACGGTCAACCCGCTCGAGCAGCTCCACCAGGGCGGCGCGCTCCAGCTCGACGACGCCACCCAGTGGGCGGTGGGCAAGAAGGACGACTTCATGTTCAACCTGTTCATCACCCACCCGGACACCGACCAGCGCATCAGCCGGCTCTTCGAGATGGCCGAGGCCCTCAAGGCCTCGGGCAAGGCCGCGGGCTTCGTGGCCGGCGCGGCCCCTTCCGCCGGCAAGGTGGCTTCCGAGCTCATGACCCTCGACCGCGAGGTCTTCTCCTCCATGACGCACGCCGCCGCCATGGGCGTCGCCGCGACCGCCCTTGCGGGCTTGGCGTTCTTCATCCATCCGATCCTGACCATGGGCGTTGCGCTCGTGGCCGTCGCGCAGTTCTACCGGATGGTGCGGTTCATGCTCCTGCACCACTGGCTCCAGAAGAAGATCCAAGAGGTGCTCCTCCTCCAGGCCGGCCGCTGACGTTGCTGCAAGGACCCGCTGGGGCATGAGTCCCCTGCATCGCCCGCCATGAGCGACCGTAGGCCCGGACCGACGGACGGACGTGCGTTGCTGCTCCTTTTCCTCCTGCACCTCTTCGGCCTCAGGCTCAATCTCCTGTCCGCGGGGTTCTACATCGACGATTGGTGGCTCATCTCCATGGCCGGCCAGGGCAGCCGCTTCATCGACGGAGTCAGGGCGTTCATGGAGACGGGCTTCTTCTGGGACCGCCCCCTGGAGATGCTCCATGACGCCCTCATACTGAGGTTGAGCGGCCCTCCGGCGATGGACCACGCGTGGGTCCCGCAGCTCGTGCTCGGGTCCCTGGAGCTGGCGGAATCGTTCCTCCTGTTCCTCCTCTTGAAGCGGCTCCTGGATTGGCGGGGTCTGGCCCTGCTCGCCGCCGGACTCATCGCTCTCTACCCGAACCGGGGAGGCTTCCACTATAGGCCCAACCTGGTCTGCCAGCACCTGTCGCAGACGCTCATCCTGGCGAGCATCCTGGTGCATGCTCATTGGTGGCGGTCCAGGCGCTGGCCGGCCCTGGCCGCCAGCCAGGCGCTCTACGCCATGGCTCTGCTTTCCTACGAGGCGGCCATGTTCATGCCGCTCATGCTGGGAGGGGCGGTCGCAGGCAGGGCCCTCGCCGAGGGCGGAGGCCGCGCGGAGACCCTCAAGGAAGTCCTCAAGGGCCTGCTGCCCTATGCGGTCGTCCTGGCCGTGCTCCTCCTATGGAAATGGGCCGGCATCCCTTTCCTCATGGGCTCCCACAACCCCAAGTCCGGATTCATGGCGCTTTCCCCCTCGCAGGCCCTCAAGACCTTGGCCGCCGGAGCGGGCTGCGTGACCCTTTGGCCCCTCTCCTTGAGCGCGGTGAGGCTCCTCGATGCCGGCCGTGAGCTGGGGTGGCTCCTGATCTTCGCCCCCCTCGCGGCCGGACTCGCCGCCGCGGCCCTGCGCCTGAAGCCGGAGGACGGCCCCGAGGATGCGAGCGCCTCGGCCGGGGCGCTCGCGGGCGCCGTCGCCGCCGCGTTCCTGGGAGCCTATGCGCCCTTCCTCCTGGCAGAAAGCTATCTGCCCTATGTCAACGGGGTGATGAGCCGCGTCAACGGCGCGGGAGCGTGGACAGGAGGCCTGCTGCTGGCAGCCTTCCTATGGGCCCTCTCCCGTCGCGCCTCGGGCCGCGTGCCCTTCGTCGCGCCATGGCTGCTGCTGACCGCGTTCACTTGGACGAACTGGGTCGAGGCCGATGCTTGGTCCCGGGCGTGGGCCGCCCAGAAGGACATCCTCAGCCGCCTGGCCCCGCATACGGCGCGGCTCCACGACTCCAACGCGGTCCTGCTCGCCGGCGCGCCGCGCTTCATCCACGGCGCCCCCGTCTTCGACAGCGACTACGACCTCAATCCCGCCCTTCGGGTCACCTTCGGCCGCAAGGACCTCCACGGCAACGTCCTCACGCCGAGGATGACCGTGGAGGGCGCGGAACTGGTCGAGCGCTACAGAGGCAGGGAAGTGCACCGCTATCCCGTCTCCAGCCTCGTCATCTACGATTACGGGGCGGACCGGATCATCGGAGCGGCCGACGTCGCCGTCCCGGCGCTCAGGGAGACGGGCTTCCTGTCCAAGCTCTTCCTGGGACCCGGCATGGAGCCCTAGCAAACTGCTAGGCCGCTAGGCGCCGGCGTCCGGCTTGCGCGCGAGGGCGAGCAGGCTCTGTCCGGGCCAGGGCAGGTAGGGGTCGGCCCAGCTCAGCAGCCAGACCAGCATGTCGAAGATCTGGAGCTGAAGGGGATTGAAGCTCCGGCTCTTGAGCACCCTGCCGTTCCAGACCCACCCCGGGAAGGAGAGCCTGTTGAATTCGACGATCCTCTCGACGGAGAATCCGGCGGAGGTCAGGAGCTCCGAGAGCTCCTTGCGGACGTAGCGCCGCCGGTGCCCGGCGATGCGGTCGACCTCTCCGTAGGCCCAGGGCAGGTGGGGCACCAGGAGGATCAGACCCCCGCCTTCGGCGAGGGCATCCCGCATGTTGCGCAGGGCGGCCTCGTGGTCGTCGAGGTGCTCGATGACGTTCAGGCAGACGACCGAGTCGACGCCGCCCCGGAGGCTCGCGAAGTCCTCCGCCTTGGTGACGTCGACCCGCATGGTCCTGACGCCGGGACGCAAGGCGAAGCGCCTCGCGAGCTTCAGGCAGGCGAATTCATCGTTGTCCGAAGCGATGTAGAAGTCCCTCTGGCACAGCTTGGACGCGAGGTGCCCGGTCCCGGCCCCGATCTCGAGGACGCGGGCCCCCAGGTCCGGACGGATGGCGTCGGCCAGCCAGGCGTTGAAACGCTGGGCGCGCTCGAGGCGGTGCAGGGCCTTCATGACGGGCCGGTCCTCCCCGTAAAGGTCGTCGAGGAGCCAGAACCGGATGGTCACGACCATCGACGACATCGCGTCCCAGAAGCCGATCTTCTTGCCTTCATCGTAAGTGCGGCCATAATAGCTGATGGGCACCTCGTAGATGCGGCACCGCTGCTTGGCCAGCTTGGCGGTGAGCTCGACGTCGATGCAGAAGCCGTCGCAGCGCAGGGGGAGCCCTTTGACGAACGGGGCGCGGACCGCCTTGTAGCAGGTCCACAGATCGCTGAGATCGAGGTCCGTGAAGAGGTTGTTGAGCAGCGTGAGGATGCGGTTGCCCAGGGCGTGCCAGAACATCATGACGCGCTTGGCGCCCCTGCCCTGGAATCGCGAGCCGTAGACCGCGTCCGCGTCGCCCCTCAGGATGGGGGCCAGGAGGGCGGGGTAGTCGGCCGGGTCGTATTCCAGGTCGGCGTCCTGGATGAGGAGGATGTCCCCTGCCGCCAGGTCTATGGCGGTCCGAAGCGCGGCCCCCTTCCCGCTGTTGCGGGCGTGCCGGTGGAGCACGATTTTCCCGGGGTTGTCCGCCGCCACCTGGGAGAGGACGTCCCAGGTCCCATCCGTCGAGCCGTCGTCGACGACGATGATCTCCCGCTCGAGGCCCTCGGGGAGCTTCTGGACGAGCACCCGCCGGAGGCACTCCCTCACGAGGTAGCGCTCGTTGTAGGCGGGGATGAGGATGCTGACCTTGATGGGGACGCCGATGACGGAAGGGTCGCGAGGCTGCTCTGGACCGGGTGTCATCCGAGGGAGATTATAGCTGAAAATGCCTCCGCCGGACCTTCCTCCGCCGCCCGGAGGAATGATCCCCGGGCATGGACCTCCGCGTCGGGCTCCTGAGCGGGCCGGCCGGTGACGCAGGACCGGAACGCCTTCCTCTTTGCTATCATAGTCCGCCATGACGACCGGTCCTAGGAACGCGCCCGGCACAGCGGTCCGCAAGCCTGGGATCCCCGTCCGGCCGGACTACCTCCCGTTCGGCAAGCCTTCCTTCTCCTCCGCCGAGGTCCGGGAGGTATCCAAGATCCTGCGCTCGGGCTGGATCGGCATGGGCCCGCAGGTCATCGCCTTCGAAGGTGAGCTTGCGGCCTTCACCGGGGCCCGTCACGTCGTGGCGGTCAACTCCTGCACCTCGGCCCTGTTCCTCTCCCTGCTCCTCCACCGGGTCGGCCCGGGGGACGAGGTCGTGGTCCCGAGCCTCACCTGGTGCAGCACGGCCAACGCCGCCCTCTACGCCGGAGCCAAGCCCGTGTTCTGCGACATCGCGGCCGGGACCCTCTGCGCCACTCCTGAGACCGTGCTGGCCAAGGTCACGCGCCGCACCAAGGCGGTCATCGTGGTGCACTACGGGGGCAAGACCGTGGATGTCCGGGCCCTGCGCGCGGCCCTGCCCCGCCGCGTGGCCCTGATCGAGGACGCGGCCCACGCCCTGGGCAGCCGCTACCCCGACGGAGGCAGCGTCGGCTCGTCCGGGAACCTCACAGCCTTCAGCTTCTACGCCAACAAGAACCTCTCGACCGCCGAGGGAGGGGCCATCGCCCTGCCGGATGCGGCCCTGGCCGAGCGCGGCCGGAGCCTGCGCCTGCACGGACTGCCGGTGGACGCCTGGAAGCGCTTCTCCCAGCCCAAGGCGGGCTTCCTGTGGGCCCCGGTCGCGGAGCTCGGCTACAAGATGAACTACACGGACCTGCAGGCCTGCCTCGGCAGGGTCCAGCTCCGGCGCCAGCCCGAGTTCAGCCGCCGGAGGCTCGCCATCGCCCGCCACTACGCGGCCGAGCTCGTCCGCCTCGAGCCCGCCTGGAATCTCCCTGAGGGCCAGACCGATCCCTCCCACGCGCGGCACCTCTTCGTGGTCCGCTGCCCCTCGGGCCTGCGCCTCTCGCGGGACGAGTTCTTCATGGAGCTCAGGCACCGCAACGTCGGCGTGAGCCTCCACTACACCCCCCTGCATATGATGCCCTTCTACAAGCGCCTGGGCGGCGGCCGCCTCCCGAACACCGAGGCCGCGCGCCGCGAGATCATGACCCTGCCCATCTCGGCCAGCATGACCCTGCGCGACGCCGCGTACGTGACCGACCACATCCGCGAGGTGGCAGAGCGATGTCGAGCGTGAACCCGGAAAAGCTGATCTCCTTCGTGATCGCCGTCTACCGCAACGAGCGGGAGCTCACCCCCACCTACAAGGAGCTCAAGAGCCTCTTCAGCGGCCCGCTCAAGGACTACCGCTGCGAGTTCGTCTTCGTCGACGACGGCTCCGACGACGCATCCCTGCCCGAGCTCCTGGCTCTGCGCGAGGCCGACCCACAGGTGCGGGTGGTCTCCTTCTCCAGGAACTTTGGACAGATGGCCGCCATCATCGCCGGGGTGCGCGCCGCGCGTGGCGACGCGGTCATCAACAAGAACGCGGACATGCAGGAGCCCGCCGAAGCCGTGGTCCGCCTGGTCCGGGAGTGGGAGCAGGGAGGCGAGATCGTGCTCGGCCACCGCTTGAGCCGCGAGGACAGCCTGCTCGCCAACGTGCTCGGCAACGCCTACTGGAGCATCCTCAAGTGGACCAGCCCCAACCTCCCCGTGGGCTCGGATTTCTTCCTCCTCGGCCGGCAGGCCGCGGACGCCTTCAACCGCATCGAGGAGAGCGACCGCTTCTGCCCGGTGGACGTGCTCTGGCTGGGCTTCAACCCGCGCATCGTCCCCTACCACCGCATGAAGCGCCTCATCGGCAAGTCGCAGTGGGGGCTCTCGCGCAAGGTCAAGGCCGGCATCGACGGCATCCTGCACAGCTCCTACCTCCCGATCCGGTTCATCTCCGTGATGGGCCTGACCATCGGCGGCCTGGGCTTCATCGCGGCCGCGCTCGTGGCCGCCAGGAGGCTCATCCAGGGCACCCAGTACCCGGGCTGGACCTCCACGGTCGTGCTCCTGCTCCTGCTCAACGGCCTGACCATGATGATGCTCGGCATCATCGGGGAGTACGTCTGGCGGATCTACAACCAGGCCAAGGGAAGGCCTCAGTACATCGTCCGCCGCACCTGGGGCTGATGTCCGGCAGGCCGGCGTCCCGGCTGGTCTGGAACCCCATGCTCTGGGCCGGGCTGGTCTTCCTCATCCTCATGTTCCGGCCCGCGTACATCGCGGTCCTGCGCGCCGGAGGCGCGGAGGCCTCCCCTCAGGAGTGGGTCGGAGTCCACACCGACGGGAGCTTCGCCGTGCTCCTTCCGGAGCTCCTGCACTCGCGCTGGTACGACGAGGCCAACTATGCCGCGCGCGTCCAACAGGTGCTCCTCCACGACCTGCCGTACAGCCCCTATTGGGCCGAGTTCCGCGAGCCCGAGCACTGGCTGGCGGGCCTCCTGACCTACTACATCCTGGCGGCCCCCGCCTATCTCCTGGGCGGGGACCTCAACCTGGCCTGGCTCGTCACCGGAGCCCTGACCGGCGCGGCATGGTTCCTGCTCCTCCACGCGGTCCTCCGCTGGTGGTCGGGGAGCGACACCGCCGCCCTGCCCCTGGCACTGTTCTCCGTGCTCTTTCCGGACGTCTATTTCTGGCTCCTGGACATCAACCTCCACTGGGCGGTGGTCCAGGACCGCCTCCTGACCACCTTCTTCCAGCAGGGCTCCCTGGTCCTGCCCTATTTCCGGCGCCTGCCTTCCTATTATCTGACCTTCCTCCTCTCCTGCCTCCTGTTCCTCGGGGCCTGGCACCTCTCCCAAAGCCCTGAGCGCCGGCCCGTGGGGAGCGTCCTCATCGGCCTGGGCTTTGGCCTGATGTCCCTGGTCCACTACTTCGAGTTCGCCTACGGCATGGCCGTGCTGGGCCTGTTCGCAGGCGCGGTACTGCTCAGCGGCCCTTCCCGGCTCAACCGCTGGAACATCGCGGTGTGCCTTGCAGCCGCCCTGACGGCCTCGGCCGGCTACGTCCTCCTGCAGGTCGTCTTCGTCCAGACCAATCTCCTGTCCCGGGCCCCGGACCTCGCCGCCATCGAGCACACCCGCCGGCCCACGCCCATGGCAGCGGTCCACCTGCTCCTGGGAGGAGCGCTATGGTGGGCGGCCAAGCGCGAGGCGGACCCGGGCAAGAGGTCCGCCTGGCTCCTGCTGGCCGCCGCCCAGGCCGCGGCCTTCTGCGCCAGGAACGGCCAGGTCCTGACCGGCTGGACGGCCCAGCCCTTCCACTTCATCCCCATGGCGAGCTTCATGGGCTGCGCGGCCCTATTCTCCTGGGTCGCGGCCAGGCTCGGCAGGGCTTCCTGGTGGACGCCGGGCCTTGCGGCCGCCGCGGTCCTCGTAGTGGCCGGCTGGGGCCTGGCCAACGAGGCGGTCGCTGCGCGCCGGACCTACCGGTTCTGCGGGCACCCCTCCGGCGTCGAAGCCGGCTACGCCTGGGTGAGGGCCAACCTGCCCAAGGACGGCCTGGTCCTGACCCCCTCCATGACGGCCAACACGGGCCTGCCTCTCTACACGGCGGCCAAGGTCGAGGTCCCACCCATCTCCGCTCCCGTGCTGATCTTCTACACCAAGGAGGAGTACCTCCGGCGCGTGGCCCGCATGCTCAAGACCTGCCGCGTGGACGTGGAGCGCTTCATCTCGGAGCGGTGGCTCCTCCCCGGTCCCGCCGAGGAGCTCCGCCGGCGCGCCTCGGCCGCGGTCAATGCCGCGGGTCGAATCGACCCCGACATCCTCGAGCCTTCCCAGTGGTTCTTCGTCTATTCCTACATGGACCGGTCCGACGACCTGGTGCTCCGGGGCCGCGCAAGGCTCAGGGAGCTCTACGCCTCGGAAGCTCCGCTCGAGGGGCGGTTCTGGGTCTGGCTCAACGACCGCGACCGCCCGCTCGTCGTCGAGCAACCCGAGGCCTGGGGAGCCAAGAAGGTGTTCCAGGTCCCCGGAGTCTCCATCTACGAGCATGTCCCCGGCGCACGGCCCGCGGCCAAGGGCGGCAAGACCACAGGGAAGAAAGCCAGGCCTAAGAGAGGTCCAAGAAAGCCATGATGTCCTGCTCGGCGTGCGGCGCGAAGTTCGAAGCTCCGGTGAACGGGGCGTGTCCCTCCTGCGGGGCGCGGTTCGACAACCTCCCGGCAGAGGCCGTCCAGGCCCCTGCCGCGGTCCCTGCGCCTCCCCCCCAGACCGAGGTTTTCTCGGCCCCGGCCGCCTCGGTCCAGCCGGTCCAGGCCTCGGCATCCGGTCCTGCCAAGGAGGCCCGTGCCGGCTTCTGGATACGCCTTGCCGCCCACGTCGTGGACTCGATCCTGCTCGCGGTCGCCAACCTGCTCCTCGATGCCGCAGGCGTGAAGGGGCTCGACGGCATGCTGCTGAGCCTCATCGTGGGCGCGACGTACTACGTGGGCCTGACCGCCAACGGAGGGCAGACCGCGGGCAAGAAACTCGTGGGCATCAGGGTCATCATGGTCGACGGCTCGCCCGTGACCTGGGGCCGGTCCTTCCTGCGCTGGATCGGCTACCTCCTGAGCGGCCTGCCGCTGGGCCTGGGGTACGTCTGGGCGGGCGTCACCAAGCCCAAGAGGGCCTGGCACGACCTCATCGCAGGGACCAAGGTGGTCTACACGGACCCGGCCGCGGCCGTCCAAGGGGTCGCCTACGCTCCGGAGGACGACAAGGCGGGAGGCATCGCCATCTGCCTGATGGTGGCGACCCCGCTCCTCCTGATCGCGGGCATCGGCATCACGGCCGCCCTGTTCATCCCGAAGTTCGCGAACCTGCAGGGCCGGTCGGATGAGGGCGGGACCAAGGGCAGCCTGGGCACCATCAGGGCGGCGCTTTCCATCTACTACGGCGACCTGGAGGGCGTCTACCCGTCCGACCTCGACGCTTTGACCGCGCAAGGCAAGTACTTGTCCTCGCTGCCCGCGGCCAAGCTGTCGAAGCTCCATCCGGCATCGAACCGCGTGAGCGCCTACCCCAGCAGGAGCCAGGCGGCCTCAGCGGACGAGGGAGGCTGGGCCTACATCGACAACCCGGCGGACTCCGAGTTCGGATCTGTTTGGGTCAACTGCAGCCACACCGACGCCAAAGGCACCGCCTGGAACGCCTACTGAACAGGGCCTGCGGCCGCTCACATCCAGCGGTCGTGCCAACGGCACAGGTCGAAGAGCGTCCAGAGCCTGGGGGCGTGGTCCACGCGGCCGCTCCGGTGCTCCGCCAGGAGGGAGAGGCAGAACCCGCCGTCGAGCCAGCCGTCGCGGAAGAGCCTCGACTTCCTGAAGACGTCCTCCACGACTGAGCCGAGGTCCTTCCTCAGCCACTCCTTGAACGGAAAGGAGAAGCCCATCTTCTTGCGATTGACGATGGACGCGGGAAGGACCTTCCTGCCGTGGTCCTTGAGCAGGCTCTTGAGGTTCCTCCCGCGGATCTTCCACGCCCCGGGGATGGAGAAGGCCAACTCCGCGAGCTCGTGGTCGAGGAAGGGAGAACGCGCCTCCAGGCAGCTCTGCATGGTGACCCGGTCAAGCCTCCGGAGGAGCACCTCGCTCATCTTCGTGTAGAACTCGACGTAGGAGATCAGCCCCACCCAATCCTCGGGACGCGCCGACTTCTCGCGGTAATCCCGGTAGAGGCTCTCGATGAACCGCGGCCCGGCGTCAGGGTCCCCCCGCTCGAGCAGCAGCGGTCCCGCGACCTGGTGCCGCTGGGACTTACCGTAGCCCGTGGAACTCCCCATGTAGATGGGCTCTCCCTCGGCCGCGCGGCGCCAGAGGTCGTATCTCCGGTGACCGCGCCGGGCGCGGTTGAAGACCGGAGCCAGGGCTCGGGTCAGGGCACCGGCCGCCAGGCGCCAGCCTCCCTGGGTGAACCGGCCGATGTCGGAGAGCCCCTTGAGCATGACGTCATAGCCGAAGAAGAGCTCGTCCGAGCCCTCGCCCACCAGCACGACCTTGAAGGCGTCCTTCCTGGCCCGGGCGCTGAGGCTGTGCAGGGGGAGCCAGACCCAGTCGGAGACCGGCTCGTCGAGTTCGAGCCCCCCGGAACCCAGGGACTCGAGGACCTGCCGCGAGTCGAGTAGGACCTCCTCGTGCTCGAGCCCGAACCTCTTGGCCACGACGCGGGCGTGCTCGAACTCGTTGTAGCCGGGCAGGTCGCGGTAGCCGACCGTGTAGGCCTTCATCCCGCGCACGCCCTGGCGCGCCATGTGGGCCGCGGTGAGGCTCGAATCCAGGCCGCCGCTCAGGAAGACGCACAACGGAACGTCGCTGACCAGGCGGCGCCGCACCGCCGCGTCGAGCGCGGCGTCGAGGAGCTCGAGCGCCTCGGGCCGCGAGGCGGGGGACGACCTCGCGCCGAACGGGTCCCAATAGCGCCGGACCCGGGGCTCGCGGCCGTGGCGGAACTCGGCCACCGAAGCAGGCGGGACCTGCCTCACCCCCCGCACCAGGGTCCCGGGAGGAGGCGTGAACTTCAAGGCGAGGTAGGCGTCCAGACCCACGGGGTCGAGCTCCCTGGAGGCTCCGAGCCGGAACAGGGCGCGCAACTCCGAGGCGAAGGCCAGGCCTTCCCGGGTCTCGGTGTAGAAAAGCGGCTTCTTGCCCGGCCGGTCCCGTCCCAGGAACAGGACGTCTTCGCGAGCGTCGTAGAGAGCGAACGCGAACATGCCCAGGAGTCGGCCCAGAAGGGCGTCCATGCCCCATACGCGGTAGCCCTCGATGAGGACCTCGGTGTCGCTCTCGGTCCTGAACACGGCCCCGGCCTTCTGAAGCTCCAGGCGCAGCTCCCGGAAGTTGTAGATCTCCCCGTTGTAAGTCAGAAGAATCGAGCCGTCCGCGGAGGCCATGGGCTGGTCCGCCCTGGAGTCGAGATCGAGGATGGAGAGCCTGCGGTGCCCGAAGCAGACCCCGTGCTCCGGCAGGACCCTGGCCCCGCCCGCGTCCGGGCCCCGATGCGTCAGCAGCCCGGCCGCGTCAGCCACGTCAGCCCGCGCCTTGGCCGGGTCGAAGGACCCGGCCGGCCGGAACACGCCGACGATGCCGCACATGGCCGGATTATACCAAAGGTGGGGTCAGGCACCTGACATTGCGGACCTGACATTGGTCCTGAATACTCCAACATGGTTCAATGTCAGGTCCGCAATGTCAGGTGCCTGACCCCATTATGTTGACCCCATTATGTGGAACCGGCCCGGACTGCGGTCTGGGACCGTCGACCGCAATCCGGGCCGGCTAGGCGACAGGTACGGACTAGAGTCCTCTGAAGGGGGCGCGGGCTTCCGTGAGCCTGCGCAGGGTCTCGAGCGAGCCGAAGTCCGCCCGCAAGCCGATGGCCGCTTCCGGAGCAGGGAGCGGGCACGTGCCCGAGCCGCACCGGGCGGTCATGACGTCGGAGCGCATCGCAGGCCGCTGGGCGATGGGGATCACGGCGCTGGGCGAGCGCCACTTGCCGAGAACGTAGCTCTGCACCTTGCCGCCCACTTGGCGCATGGCCTCCACGTCCTCCCAACCGTAGGGGAAGCCCGTGTCCACGCTCAGCCCGTTGATCCGGCTGAGGAGCTTGACCGCGCCGTCCGAAGTCAGGGACAAGTCGATGTGCACCGCCCTGCGGAAGGAAAGCTTGCGGCGCGAGCGGCTGTTGAAGTAGGTCACCCTCTCGCGGTCGTAGAGCAGGCCGACCCGGCCGCGGCCAGCGACCATGGCGGTCATGCGGAAGGGCTGGCCGTTCTCGTCGGTCCCCGCGAGCGGGGTGCCGAGATCCATGTCGTAGAGTTCGTAGACCGTCCGGAGCGTCTCGGCGCTGAAGTAGTAGACGCACTCGGACCGGAACTCGACGTCGGTCAGGAAGTCGAGTATCCCGAAGGAGCGCCGGCTCGACTCGGCCATGAGGCCGATTGCGGCCTCCTTGGAAAGCTCGCGGACTTCGACCGCAGGGGTCAGGATGCCATCCGAAGACCGGACGTAGTCGGGGAAGACCTGCCTGAGGCTGGCCAGCGACGCCTGGTCGAGCATGGGAGCCGTGTCGCGGCAAAACCCTTGAGGAAAAAGCGAACCGGTCTGCGCTGTTGCCGGCATGCTCAAGAAGGCGATCGCGACGCAGAGCCCCGCTGGTGTCAGGCTTGTAATATTTAATTTCATCTCAGATACACCCCTCCACTTCCCTTTGCAACCAACCCCATCGAGCCTAATTTACATAATGGGCCGTGGACAGTCAACAGGAAAAAGACCGACATCCCCGCGATGCGGCCTCCGCGCATCAGCAGCCCCAGCCAGAGCTCCCCACCCAGGTGCCAGGCTTAAGCAATTTAGCCATCGCATTTTCCCGACGAAAAGCGCGCCCAGCCAGGAAGAGAAGGCCATGTCCGACCGGAAGAGGCTCGGTCCGGAGAAATGGTATACTGACAGGGATGAGGAACCCCCTTTCCAAGGAGTTCTACGTCAAGCGCACCAAGCCCATCACCTCCGACATCCGCGCGGAGTTCTTCCGGGACCAGACCAAGATCATCCATTCGTACCCCTTCCGGCGCCTCAAGCACAAGACCCAGGTCTTCTACGCGCCGGGCAACGACCACATCTGCACGCGCATCGAACACGTCCTGCACGTGGCCACCATCGCGGCCACGGCATGCCGCGGCCTCAACCTCTCGGGAGGGGACTGGGACCTCGACACGGACATGGCCTACGCCATCGGCCTCGGGCACGACCTCGGCCATACCCCCTTCGGCCACGAGGGCGAGAAGGAGCTCGCCAACAAGCTCGGCCGGCCCAAGGCCTTCTTGCATGAGATCAACAGCTATCGCGTGGTCGAGCACCTCGCCAACCACGGGCAGGGACTGAACCTGACCTACGCGGTCAAGGACGGCATCATCTGCCACAACGGCGAGGACTTCGACGCCGCGGGCCTCAAGCCCACGTCGACAGCCAACGAACTCGAGAGCATCAAGGACCGCGCCTACGTGCCCACGACCTACGAGGGCTGCGTCGTGCGGATCTCGGACCGCATCGCCTACCTCGGCCGGGACATCGAGGACGCCATCACCGCCGGGTTCATCACCCGGGCCGACGTCCCGGAGCAGGTCACCAAGGAGCTCGGCGACACCAACACCGAGATCATCAGCTCCCTGATCAACGACATCATCGCCCACTCTTCGCGGCGCGAGACCGTGGGCTTCTCCCCGCGCATCCACGAGGTGGTCCGGGACCTCGGCAAGTTCAACTACGAGCGCATCTACTACCACGAGAAGCTCGTGAAGTACCGCCGCCACATCAGGACCATCATCCACACCCTCTTCGACTACTTCGTGGAGCTCTTCGAAGCCCACGGTACGGACTACGCGGCGTACGGGGCCATGGACCTCGAGGTCGACAGGAACTTCGGCCGCTACATCCAGCAGCTCAAGTCCGTCTACGAGACCGAAGGCTTCAACAGCCGGACCATCGTCACCGACTACATCGCGGGCATGACGGACCTCTTCGCGCTCGACTGCATGCGCCAGATCTCCATCCCATCCCCCCTCGGATTCGACCGCTGCCACCGGGCCGACCCACCCCACTCCTAGGCCCAAAGACACTCTCTCCGACGGACCGGACCCGGCTCGATCAACGCCTCTAGAAAGGCCCACCCTCCGCCCATGAGAGCGAAAACGCTTTAAACGCTTGTATTCTGTGGAAAGGTATGTTACTATATTACTTATATAGTATCTATATACTTATTATGTACTCTATTACATGAATAGTCCCTTTAATACCAACTTCCAGCCGGAAAGCCCAAGGACCAAGTCCGAGGAGCGCCTCGTCGGGGCCGCCAGAGACCTCTTCTTCCAGCACGGGGTCAAGCGCATCACGGTCGAGGAGATATGCAAGGGAGCCGGAGTCAGCAAGATGACTTTCTACCGCCACTTCCCGGACAAGACCGCCGTGGCCCTCAGGGTCCTCGAGGAAGAATTCTCCCGCAGGCGCCGCAAGATGCGCGAGATCGAGGTCATGGACCTTCCACTTGACGTCAAGCTGAGGCAGATCTTCGAGGCCATGATCGAGCAGTCCCGCAGCCAAGGCCCCGGGTTCTTCGCGGAGATGCTCAAGGGCGCAGACCCCGCCCTCGAGCGCTACATCGAAGAGGAGCGCTCAAGGACCCTCCAGCAGGTACGGAACCTCTTCGTCACCGCCCAGCGCCTCGGCGAGGTGCGCAAGGACGTCAAGGTGGACCTCATCTTGCGCATGCTCGACGCGGCGCGCGACGCGATGCTCGACGGATCCGTCCGGAACCTCTACGCGGACGAGACCTCCCTGACGCGCGAGACCCTCTCGCTCTTCTTCGAGGGAGTCATCCGGCGCTGAGGGACCTACTCCGTATTTCTACGGCATCCTCTCCGTACTAAACCGAATTTCGCCGCCGCGCTGCCGAAGGCTATGATTATAGTATCGGGTGCAGCACGCCCGATCATCCCATGACATCGGAATACTCGCCGCCGCACGCCGTCGACACCCGCCTCTCCGTGGAGTCTCCCATGCCCGAAGAGAGGATCAACGCGAGGAACTGCTGCTTCATGTTCCGTGCGGAGGTCGAAGGCAGCGTGGAAGCGTCCATCGACGGCGGGACATGGAAGCCCTGCCGCTACCTCATGGGCTACTGGTGGCTCGATTGGGACTGCAAGAAGACAGGCCCCCACCGCGTGGTGGCCCGCATCAAGACGGTCGACGGCGGGGACATCCGGACCGAGCCGCGCAGGTTTCATCTCGTCTAGCAACTCATAGACCGGGAGAACGACCATGGCCTCCATCCTATTCGTTTGTGACCATAACGACTGCCGAAGCCAGATCGCAGAAGCCCTCTGCAGGAAGGAGGCCCCCATCTCTTGGCTCGTGGCCAGCGCGGGCGTGGAGCCCACCCCCCAGGAGGACCCCAGGGCCGTGGAAGTGTTGCGCCGCCACGGCATGGTCGTCAGCTTCAACAAGCCCAAGGGCTTCCAGGACATCCCGGATGTGGACTGGGACTTCGCGGTCTACCTGGGCACCGGGCAGATGCCTCCCCTGCCCGAGGCAGGCAAGGTCATCCAATGGCCGGTGGAGAGCGCCCAGGACTCCCCGCTCCAGCGCTATGACGAGCTCTTCAGGGACCTGACGGAGCGCGTGGCCGGGCTGCTCCGGTTCATCGAAGAGTTCTCGACCGCGGCCTGAAGCCCTGCTTCCAAACGCCGTCTCCTTCGCTCGCGCCACGCCAGGGACGACTCCGGGGGCTTTTTTTGTTTTAATGTACCTGCGAACATGGCCCACGCTCCAGCCAAGCCGGACCTCTCGGAACTCTACCGCAAGGCTTTCCTCATAAGGGAGACCGAGCTCCGCCTCCTGGAGCTCTTCACCCAGGGCAAAGTGAACGGCACCATCCACACCTGCGTGGGCCAGGAATTCACCGGCCTGGCCGTGGCCGAGGCCATGAAGGCCGGAGACCTCGTGTTCAGCAACCACCGCGGACACGGGCACTTCATCGCCGTGACCGGCGACCTGGCGGGGCTCGTGGCCGAGATCATGGGCAAGGCCTCCGGGGTCTGCGGCGGACGAGGCGGCAGCCAGCACCTGCACAAGGACGGCTTCTACAGCAACGGCGTGCAGGGCGGCATCGTCCCGGTCTCCGCGGGCATGGCCCTGGCCCTGAGGCTGAAGGCCTCGGACAACATCTGCGCCGCCTTCGTGGGCGACGGGACCCTGGGAGAAGGCGTGGTCTACGAGACCCTCAACATCGCCTCGAAGTGGTCCCTGCCGCTGCTCATCGTAGTCGAGAACAACCTCTACGCCCAGAGCACGCCGCAGTCCCAAACCCTGGCCGGCGGCATCCTCGAGCGGGCCCGGGCCTTCGGCATCGAAGCCTCCGCCGGGAGCACGGCCGACCCGGGGGCCCTGGTCGAGGCCGCGGCTGCGGCTGCATCCGGGGTCCGCTCCGGCCGCATGCCCCGCCTGCTCCAAGTGGACACCTACAGGCTCAAGGCGCACTCCAAGGGAGACGATGACCGCGACCCGGCCGAGGTGCGGACAGCCTGGGACCGCGACCCACTGACCCTCTACGCCAAGACGGACAGCCGCAAGGCCGCGGAGTTCTCCAAGGCGGCCAAGGACGCGGTGGCCAAGGCCGTGGCCAAGGCGGAATCCTCCGCTGACCCCGCGTGCGCCGCCGAGGCGCCTGCCGCGCCGCGCCCCTGCCGCTGGGTCCCGGCCGACCTCTCGAGCGACCGGACCGTGGTGGCCCTCATCAACGAGGCCCTGGCCCGCGCCTTGGAGGACGACCGGCGCGTGGTCCTGCTCGGCGAGGACCTCCTGGACCCCTACGGCGGAGCCTTCAAGGTCACCCGGGGACTGAGCACCAGGTTCCCGGGCCGGGTCTTCAACACCCCCATCAGCGAGGCCGCGATCGTCGGCCTGGGCAACGGCCTGGCCCTGCAGGGATTGCTGCCCGTCGTCGAGCTCATGTTCGGCGACTTCCTGGCCCTGGCCGCGGACCAGATCATCAATCACGCCTCCAAGTTCCGCTACATGTACGGGGACACGGTGTCCGTGCCCCTGGTCATCCGCACCCCCATGGGCGGAAGGCGCGGCTACGGGGCCACGCACAGCCAGTGCCTGGAGAAGCATTTCCTCGGAGTCCCGGACACCGAGCTGCTGGCCCTGAACTGCCGGGTGGACCCGGGCCGCGTCTACGCCGCCGTTTTCAAGGCCGCGGAACGCCCGGTCATCGTCATCGAGGACAAGCTCCTCTACGCCATGCGGCTCTCCAGGCCCGTGGCCGCGGGCTTCCGCTGGGAGCACACGGACGAGCGCATCCCCTGCGCCCGCCTGCGGCCGGACGCGGACCCGGACCTCACGATCCTGGCCTACGGCGGGATGGTCCCGCACGCCGAGGCCGCGGCGGAGGCCCTCTTCGACGAGCACGACCTGGCCGCCGAGGTCATCGCCCCGGTCCGGCTGTCGCCCTTCGACCCGGGGCCCCTGCTCGAGTCCGTGCGGCGCACCCGCAGGCTCCTCGTGGCCGAGGAGGGCGTGGGCTTCGCCGCGTTCGGCTCAGAGGCGGCCAGCAGGGTCCTTGAGGCGGGCATCAGCCCCTTCAGCCTCAAGCGGGTCGCCTGCCATCCTCATCCCGTGCCCTCGGCCTCTCCCCTGGAGAAAGCGGCCCTGCCGGGGCCCGGGCACATCATCTCGGCCGCGCTGGAGCTCTGCCATGGCGAATGACCCCCTGCTCGTGCTCGTGCCCAAGGAGAACGTCAACGACGAGACCGTCCGCCTGTCTGCCTGGCGGCTCAAGGACCGCTCCCCGGTCGCGGCCGGAGCCGTGGTGGCTGAGATCGAGACCAGCAAGGCCGTCATCGAGGTCCTCTCCCCTGCCGCGGGCTTCCTCCGCCATGCGGCCGCCGAGGACTCGGTCGTGGCCGTGGGCGGACCCCTCTGCTGGGTCACGGCCGGACCGGAGGACCCGATCCCGACTACGGCGCAGCCCGGCTCCGAAGAAGGGCTTTTCGACACCGCGGCCGGCGCACGATTCAGCAAGAAAGCCCATGCCTTGGCCCTCAAGCACGGCGTCGTCGACGCCTTCGCAGGCAGAGGGCTGGTACGCGAATCCGATGTCCGGGCCTATCTCAAGAGGCAGGGAAAGGCCGCGGCCGGGCAGGACCAAGGCGCCTGCATGACGCATCTCAAGGGCGTCTCCATCGTCAAGGAGGACCTCCCTCGCCGCAAGCTCGCCGAAATCCACAGCCTCTCCCAGGGACAGAACGCAGGGCTCTCGAGCCTCGTGAGGGTCCCATGCCCCCTGGCAGGCTACAGGAAGTCCCTCTCGCGCAGCCCGGAGCTTGCAGCCACGCCCCTGGCCCTGGTGGTCTACGAGACTGCCCGGCTCCTGCGCAAGCACCCGGTGTTCAACGCCTTCTACGAGGACGGCAGGCTGGCCCGCTACGGCGAGGTCCACATCGGCTTCGTGGTGGACTCGGGCCGAGGGCTTGCGGTGCCGGTCGTGCGCGACGCGGACAAGAAGGACCTCCCGGCCGTGGCCCGCGAGATGCAGGACCTCATGCTGGCCTACGAGGAGGGCTCCCTGTCCGCGGACGCCGTGTCCAACGGGACCTTCACGGTCACGGACCTCTCCGGGGAGGGCGCCGTCTCGTTCCACCCCCTCATCAACGAGCGTCAATCCGCCATCCTGGGCATCGCGGCAGCCTCCGGAGCGTCCTTCGACCTGAGCCTCACCTTCGACCATAGGCTGGCCGAAGGCCGTGCCGCCTGCATTTTCCTCAAGGGGCTGCGCGACCGCCTGGCCGGCGAGGCTTGACCGGAGCAGCCTGCATGGACCTGGCCGGGATCGTCGCCAAGCTCGCCGAGTGCTCCCCGGCCGAGGTGGGACCGGACTTCTCCCTGGACCGGCCGGGCCTCCAGGGCTCCATGCGCAGGTCCGTGCTCATCGCCTCCATCCGGAAGCACCTGGGCGTGGACTGCATGGCCGCGGTCCACGCGCGGACCTTCGGAGAGCTCTCGGCCCTGGTGTCCGGCGGCTCCGGAGCAGGCGAGCCCTCGCCCAGCCTCCGCGCGGTCCCGGAGGAGCTCCGCAAGGCAGGTTCGCTCTCCTTCCTGCGCTGCGGCATCGACATCGAGTCCGTGGAGATGCTGCCCAAGGCCGAGGACTACGCGGCGCATCCCTTCTACCACGACAATTTCACGGCCGATGAGATCGCCTACTGCGGCCGCCAGCCGGACCCGAGGCCCCACTTCGCCGCGCGCTGGTGCGCCAAGGAGGCGCTCAAGAAGAGCGAGCCCAGCCTCATGGCAGAGCCCATGTCCAGCCTCGAAGTCGTGCGCACCGACTCGGGCGCCCTCTTCCTGCGCCGCCGCGGCAAAGGGGGCTCCAAGGACCTTCCGCACAGCGTCAGCGTGTCCCACACCGAGTCGGTGGCAGCGGCCGTGGTCGTGGCCGGCCCGGCCGCGTGGGTCATGCGCTGGTCGTGGCTTCTGCTGGTCCTGGGCCTGGCCGCCGGAGTCACGGCCGGCATGGCCCTGTTCGGAGGATTGAGATGAGGAAAAACACCCGCCTGGAGAAGGATTCCCTCGGCACCCTGGAGGTGCCGGCCAAGGCCTACTACGGCATCCAGACCTGCCGCGCCAAGGCCAATTTCCCGGTCTCGGGCCTGCGGGCGCACCCGGCCCTCATCATGGCCTACGCCGCGGTGAAGAAGGCCTGCTGCCTGGCCAACGCGGAGCTCGGCAGCCTGGACCGCGGACGCGCCAGGGCCATCAGCCGCGCGTGCGACGAGATCCTGGCAGGCAGGTGGGATGCGGAGTTCGTGGTGGACGTCTACGGCGCCGGCGCCGGGACCTCGTTCAACATGAACGCCAACGAGGTCATCGCCAACAGGGCCGAGGAGCTCCTGGGCGGCAAGCGCGGAGAGTACCGCAAGGTGCACCCCAACGACCACGTCAACATGGGGCAGTCCACCAACGACACCTTCCCCACGGCCACCTATGCCGCCGTGCTCGGCCGCGTCAGCGCCCTGACCCCGGTCCTCGCGGGCCTGGCCAAGGCTTTCCGCGAGAGGGGACGCAGGTTCGACAAGGTCGTCAAGTCCGCCAGGACGCACCTGCAGGACGCCGTACCCATCACCCTGGGCCAGGAGTTCCGGGCCTATGCCGCGGCCATCGACGCCTGCGCTGCCGAGCTCGACCGCCGCTCGACCCTGCTGAGCTCCGTGGCCCTGGGCGCCACCGCCGCAGGGACCGGAGCCACGACCCTGCCTGGGTTCAGAGCCAAGGCGGTCCGGCGCCTGGCCGCCATCACGGGCCTGCCTCTCAAGCCCGGCCGCGACCCCCGCATGGCCCTGCAGAGCCATCAGCCCCTGACCGCCGTGTCCGGGGCTCTCCGGGACTTGGCCCTGGAGCTCATCCGCGTGGCCAATGACCTGCGCTTGCTGGCCTCGGGCCCGACCACGGGATTCGCCGAGCTCGTCCTGCCCGCGGTCCAGCCAGGCTCGTCCATCATGCCGGGCAAGGTCAACCCCTCCATGGCCGAGTGCCTCGACATGATCGGCTTCCAGATCGTGGGCCGCGACCAGGCCAATGCTCTCGCAGCCCAGGCCGGCCAGCTCGATCTCAACGTCATGACGCCCTTGACGTGCCACAACCTCCTGGACTCCATCGACCTCCTGCTGCGCTTCCTCCCCGTGTTCCAGGAGCGCTGCGTGACAGGCATCGAGGCGGACCGCCGGGCATGCGCCGCCTACTTCAGGAAGAGTCCCTCCCTGGTGACCCTGCTCAGCCCGGCCATCGGCTATGCCAAGGCTGCCGAGCTCTTCAAGGAAGCGGTCCGGCGCGGGGTCTCGGTCTACGACCTGGTCGTGGAGAAGGGCCTGCTCTCAGCCAGGGAGCGCGACCGCCTCTTCGACCCCATCCGCTCCACCGGCCCCCTCCGCTGAAACGCAACCGCTGGTGTCAGACATCGGCCTTGTTGCAGAACTCTTCGAGTTACGCAACAAGGCCGATGTCTGACACCATCACTGGACACGCCAGGAGAGGCCGCTGCGAAACAGGGCCTTGAGGTCAGCCGGAGACTTGGCTGAGGCCTCGGACTCCAAGCGCAGCACTTCGGACTCGTAGACCGGCGTTTCAGCCCGGTGGAACACGCCGAGGGGCACGCACTCGGGATGCCACAGTTGGGAAAGGGCGAATGCCTGGGTCCTATTGGCCGGGTCGTGCCGCACGACGGATGTTTCCGGCACCGAGGCCTTCTCCACCTTGCTGAGCCGGCCTTCCTTCCAGACCAGGGCGAACCTCCCCTCCGGCCCGAACACCATGGGCCCGCCCGGCTTGAGGTAGAGGGCGTGCACGGGTTTCTGCGCCGGGTCCATGACGAAGCGGAACGCGCCGTCGTTGTAGACCACGCAGTTCTGGAGGATCTCCACGTAGACCGCGCCCGGGTGGCGGGCCGCGGCCTTGAGCATCTCCACCAGGTGGGCCATGTCGCGGTCCACGGCCCGGAGCACCAGCCCGGCCCCGCACCCCAGGGCGAAGGCCACTGGATTGACCGGCTGGTCCACGCTCCCCAGGGGCGAGGACTTGGTGACCTTGCCTTTCGGAGAGGTCGGGGAATACTGCCCCTTGGTCAGGCCGTAGATGTTGTTGTTGAACATCAGGATCTTGACCCCGACGTTCCGGCGCAGGCAATGGAGGGTGTGGTTTCCGCCGATGGAGAGGCTGTCCCCGTCCCCGGTCACCACCCACACGAGAAGGTCGGGGTTGGCGACCTTGATCCCGGTCGCGATGGCCGGGGCCCTGCCATGGACCGTGTGGAAGCCGTAGCAGGACATGTAGTAGGGGAAACGCGACGAGCAGCCGATGCCTGAGATGAAGACGACCCGCTCCTTGGTCAGGCCGAGCTCGGAGCAGATCTCGGGCATGGCCTTCTGGACCGCGGCCAGGACGGCGTAGTCCCCGCAACCCGGGCACCAGCGCACCTCCTGACCGCTCGCGAAATCCTCTCTCTTGTAGGCGGGCATCAGGCCTCCCCTCCCGCGAGCGCGCAAGCCGCGGCTTCCAACTCCGCTTCGTTGAGCGGTCGGCCTCGGGTGTAAAGGAAGCCCTGCGCATCCACAAGGTAGAAAGAGCGGATGACCTTGAGGAGCTGTCCGCGGTTGACCTCAGGGACCAGGACCTTCTTGAAGCGAGCCAGGACCGCTCCAAGGTCCGAAGGCAGGGGGTGGAGGTGGCGGAGGTGCAGGTGGGACACCTTCACCCCTTTCTCCCCGAGGCGCTTGGCCACGCCCCTGATGGAACCGAAGGTGCCGCCCCAGCCCAGGAGGAGCAGATCGCCGGACGCTTCGCCGAAGACCTCGCAAGGAGGGATGCGTCCCCGCACCCCGAGGATCTTGCCTTCGCGCAACAGGGTCATGACCTCGTGGTTGGCAGGCTCATAGTTCACCGTGCCCTCCACATCCTTCTTCTCCAGGCCGCCGATGCGGTGCTCAAGGCCCGGAGTGCCGGGAACGGCCCAGGACCTCGCCCCGGTCTTCGGGTCACGCGCATAGGGCTTGAACGGGGTCCCGGGAATCGCTGAGGCGTGCCTGACCTCGATGGAAGGCAGGTCCTCGGGGCCGGGGATGCGCCAGGGCTCGGCGCAGTTGGCCAGGTAGCCGTCGGAGAGCACGATGACCGGGGTCATGAACTCCACGGCCAGCCGCACGGCCTCGACCGCGGTCCAGAAGCAGTCCACGGGAGAGGAGGCGGCCAGGACCACCAGCGGAGCCTCGCCGTGCCTGCCGTAGAGGGCCGCGAGGAGGTCCGAGGCCTCGTTCTTGGTCGGAAGCCCGGTAGAGGGACCGGCGCGCTGGACATCCACGAGCACCAGGGGAAGCTCGGCCATCACGGCCAGGCCCAGCATCTCGCTGGAGAGGTCCAGTCCCGGCCCGCTCGTGACCGTCACGCCGAGCTCGCCCGCGAAGGAGGCGCCCAAGGCCATGCCCGCGGCCGCGATCTCGTCTTCAGCCTGCACAGGCCTGATCCCGAAGGACCTGAGCTTGTTGACCTCGTGGAGGACCTCCGAGGCCGGCGTGATCGGGTAGGCGGCATAGACCAGCTTCCTGCCGCTGCGCTGAGCCGCGCAAGCCAGACCCCAGGCGAGCGCCGTGTTGCCGGTCACGGCCGCGTAGTCGCCCGGCGGCATCTCAGCGGGCCTGAGCTGGAACCGGTGCTCGAAGAGCTCCGCGGTCTCGCCGTAGGCATGGCCCGCGGCCAACGCTCGGAGGTTCAGGTCCAGGACCTTGGGACTCTTGGCGAATTTCTTGCGTACGAAGCCCTCGGTCGAGGCCGTGGGGATCTGGAAGAGCCACGAGATGAGCCCCACCGCGAAGAGGTTGCGCGCCTTGCTCTTCTCCGCGGGAGCCAGGTCGAGGTCCGCCCCGGCTTCGACGACCAGCCTCCCCATGGGCACCTTGTGGAGGACCCAGCGGCCCTCGATGGTGCCGTCCGTCAGGGGATCCGCGGAGAAGCCCGCCTTCTTGACGGCCTTCTCCTCGAAGGCGGTCTCATTGACGATGAGGATTCCTCCCGGCCTGAGGTCCGGTAGGTGGACCTTGAGCGCGGCCGGGTTCATGACCACCAGAACGTCCAGGGAGCTCCCCGCAGAGAGGATCTCGACGCTCCCGAAGCGGACCTGGAAGCTCGAGACCCCGTAGGTCGTGCCCAAGGGAGCCCGTATCTCGGCGGGGTACTCCGGCAGGGTGGCGAGGTCCTGCCCGGACCAGGCCACCGCGTCCGAGAATCGCAGGCCCGCCAGCTGCATGCCGTCGCCAGAGTCGCCGGCGAAGCGAATTACCGCCTCCTCGGTCTGAACGGTGCCTGGCATTGTATGGATTGTATTTTTTGTCAGCATAGGCTGACACGAAATACAATCAATACAATGCCAGGCACCGCTACTGGGTGAAATAGCGAAAGCTCGAAAGCGCGAGGGCCCCCCCCATCATGAGGTAGAGCACGGCTAGGATCTCCCGGGGCAGAGGTGAATGGCGCAGCAAGACGCCGAGCAGCATCATGACGAGCACGAGGAGCCAGCTCCTCCAGGCTTGGAACGCGAAGAGGCAGACGCTCTCGGGCAGGCCCTGGATGCGCTCGATGTTCCTGTCCCGTATCCGCCTGAACAAGGCGAGGTGCATCCCCCAGGCCAGGAAGAGCCCCAAGAACGCCAGCCTCAAGGCTTCGACCAAGGGCAGAGGGGCCAGCCACGACACCCCGGCTGAGGCCAGTCCCAGGCCCACGGCGAACCAGAGGGCCCCAGCCAGCCTGAAGAGCCAGTGCCTAGAGACCGCCAGCTTAAGGGTGCCTGGCATTGTATTGATTGTATTTTTTGTCAGCCCATGCTGACAAAAAATACAATCAATACAATGCCAGGCACCATCACCGCTTCACTCCTCCCAGATCCACGAAGGCGCTGTCCACCATGACCACGAAGGGCCTCTCCTCGAAGCCCAAGGTCCCGTTCCCGTCGTGCTCGATGACCGAGAGCTTGCCCATGCCGTAACCCATGGGCCCGCGCGAGTAGTAATGCGCCTGTAGGGTGTACGGGAAGGCCCGGCCCGACCTCGGCTTGCGGATCGTGAAGCACTCGGGCCCGTAACCCGTCGTCACGTCTGCGTAGAGCTCACCGCCGGAGGAGAGCAGGGGCTGGCTGTAGTAGGCGTGCCCGCCCTTGCCGTCGTAGATATGGAAGTCCACGTCATTGGCATCGGTCTCCCAGTTGAGCACGAACCTCAAGGACGGTTCTTTCTCCTGGACCCCGCCCGCGGCCGTGAGCTGCTGGAGGATCTCCGTCTTCCTCCCAGGCTCGGCCTTGATCCAGGCTGCGGCGATGAGCCCCAGGTCCTCGGCCAGGATGCGCTCCACGCCCCGGAAGCGTCCCGCCGGATAGCGCTGGGCCACGCCCTTGGCCATGGCCTCGAAAGCCTGGCGGTGGCGGCCCTGCTTGAGCAGGCCGAAGGCGTAGAGCCGGTGGCTCGAAGGATGGTCCGGCCTGTTGTCCACGGCCTTGGCATAGGAATCCACGGCCAAGTCCAAGCCGCCCCGCACGCGTTCGAGCCTGGCGCCGGCGTAGCGCCTGAGGTCCGCCCTGCTCGCGTAGAGGTCGATGATGGAGCCGTAAGCGCGGCTGGCGCAGGTCCAGTCGGAGAGCGCCTCGCAGGCCTCGCCCATGGCCACCAGGGCCATCACGTCCCCAGGGGTCTCCTCGAGCCAGGACCTGGCCGTGGTCAATGCCTTCTGAGCCTGGCCGGACCTGATGAGCTCCATGACGTCCTTGAACTTGCCTGTGTAGGGCGGCGTCCCCTTCTGGGGCTGCTCAGCCGAAACCCCGGGAGGGACCGGATGGGGCGAATCAGGCGGCAGGCGGGACGGCATGCGCCGCGCCATCGCCCCCTGGCGGCTGCCCATCTCTTCCCTGGCCCGCGCTTCCTCGGCGCCCCGCATGGCCGCGACCGAGGGCACGGGAGAGGGCTCCGGAGCCGCGGACGGCCGCGGCATGAGCATGGGAGACACGCCTGCCATGGCGCCGCCGCCGTAGGAGACGTCCGGGGCCGCCATGGAAGTGTCGTAGTCCGCCCCGGCGGCTCCGGGCTGGAACGCCTCGGACTCGGCAGGGGGCTCCGCGGAGCCCTGCATCCCGGCCGAACCGTCCAAGGAAGCCATGGCTCCGGCCATGGGCATGGACTTGGCCGGAAGGATGTTCCCCGCGATGCGGTCGAACAAGGAGAGCTCTGACGGCCGCTGGGGCTCCGGGACCCTGATGCTCTCAGGAGGCCGCTGGACGATCCTGATGCCATGGTCCGCCACGGTGAGGATGTCCGCCAGGGCCTTGCGGTCGATGCCATAGCGGACGTAGTCCTCGGCGGTCTCGAGCACCAGCAGCGAGGTGAAGGGAGCGACCACCCGGTGCTTGACCGAGAGGTCCACGATCTCGTCCTGGACCTTGGCCTTGGCCTGGGAGCCGTCTGCGGACTCGTGCTTCCTGAGAAGGCTGGCGATCATGGCCTTGGCCCAGGCCCGCTCCACCAGGGGCTTCTGGGACTTGGCGATGCTCTCCGGAGGCGTGTGCACGACCCTGCGGCCGATGCTCAGCTTGAAAGCCTTGGACCCCGGCAGCCGGGCGAAGACGAAGACGTCATCCTTGGCCTGGAGCCCTTGCAGGGTCTTCGGCCAGACCCAGGACGCGCCTTCGACTGCGACCTCCAGGCCCGAGGAGGTCGCTTCCGTGAGCTTGGCCCCGATCTCCTCGATGGGGAGCTTGCCGTCGGCCACGGCCCCGTCCTTGGGCAGACCCGCGGTCACGAGCCTCTTGAGGAGGTCCTCGTCCCTGATGCCGCCCACGGCCACGGCGTCCATGCGCTCCGCTCCGGCGGCTTTGAGCTTCTTGACGGCCGCGGCCAGCTCCTCGGGCCCGGTCTCTCCCTGGGTGGCCACCCCGTCCGTGATGAGCAGGACCCTCTTGGCCGGCCTGGCCTTGAGCGCTCCTGCCGCCCACTCGACGGCTCTCATGAGGTCCGAGGCGCCCAGGGCCCGGTCCTTGCGGATGGAGGCCATGGCCTCGTCGCCGAAGCCCCCGGCCGTGCCTTCATAGACCAGCCGCACGGTCTGGTCGAAGGCAGCCACGGTCACGGGGGTCCCAGGGCCAGAGCCCTTGGCCAAGCCCTCGATCAGCGCGGCGAGGAGCCGGCGCTGGGACTCGAAGCCCAGGGCCCGGGAAGCGCTGGTGTCGAAGAGGACCAGCAGGGAGCCCACCGGCTCGGGCTGGGACTTCAGGACCGGACGCACGCGGACCACGGCAAGCTCGCCGTGGCGCAGTCCCAGGCTGGGCCCGGCAGCAGGCAGAGGCGCCTCGAAATCTCGGGCCGGGACATAGCTCGTCTTCTTGAGCTCAGCCAGGACCTCGCCTCCGGCCGAGACCGCGGCGTCGAGACTGCCCACCTCGGGCAGGCCCTTGAGGGGCAGGGCATAGGGCGCCTCGGCCCGGCCAAGCTCCTGGGAATAGGAGATGATGAGCTCCTTGACGCCCCTGGCAGGGATGGGGAAGACGCGGGCCGAGAACTCGTTGCCGGCCGCCATCTCGAGGAGCGCCGGATCCTGCCTGCGGTGGAGGAAGTCCTCGTACGCGGCGCGCGCCTTGGCGCGCTCCACGACCTCTCCCTCCTGCCAGCCCGAGTCGTTCTTCATGGCGAAGCGGCTCACGGAGGCGCCCTGTGGCATGACCACGCGGAAGCGGCCCTCGATGACGCGGTCCTCGGGGTTCTCGAAGGCGAGTTGGAGCTCGGTGAAGGCGAGCGGCCCCTCGACCACGGCCCGGGCCGTCATGCGGCTGAGCTTGAGACCCGTGCCGTCCGAGGAGGTGAGGCTGACCGGAGCCTCGGGCTTGGGAGCCTCGATGGGCCCTGGACGGTCGAATCTGAAGGGAGGCGGGCCCGGGACCGCGGCAGGCTGGGCGAAGGACGCCGCGCCGGGAAACGCCAGGACCAGGACCTGGATGCAAGCCGCCGACCGCGTGAAGATGCCTCTACGGATCATAACCCTCCTGACCGCCTTCCTGAAAGGACATGACACCAGCAGTCGCCTGATGGTTCTCGGCTATTATACGGTAAATCGCCTGCCCGTCGCGGCATTTGATAGACTAAGGGCATGACCGACTCCCTCATCCGTCTCGCTCTCGCCGCAGCCTTGCTCGGAGGGATCGGCCAGCCCGTCCTGGCTGCCGGGCTTCAGGACCTCGGCATGAAGCTCGAGACGACCATCAAGGAGTATTTCCCACGCCGCTACAGCATCGCCTTCCTGCCGGACGGCAGGCTCGCGGTGACGGAGCAGTCGCAGATCACGGTCTATGACCTCGCCAAGGGCGCGGTTCCCCAGCACCGTTTCCAGCTCAACGACATGTACAAGATGGCCCACGCCCCGGTCGGGTCGTACCTCGCTGCCACGGACGGCGGGAGCACGATCAGTATCTGGGACTCGACCACGGGCCAGTTGGTCCGCGAGGTCCAGCGCAAGACCTTCAACTTCACGGGCATCACCTTCACTCCTGATGGGGAGAGCGTCATCTTCTACGGACAGGACACGAGCAAGTGGGTCCTGCTGAACATCGCCTCAGGCTCCATGACGGACCTGCCTATCTCGGGCACCGGCGAAGCCGTCACGGTCTCTCCTGACGGCAAGCTCCTGGCCCTGGGCGCCAGCACGGTCTATGTCTATGAGCTCGCTTCGGGCAAGACGGTCTGGGAGCACAATTGGCCCTCCTCGGGCTCCGGCTCCGGAGGCGCGGATTCCGTGGCCTTCACCCAGGACGGGACCCTTTTCGTGGCCGGCAACTACTACGGGAACCTCACTGTGGTGGACACCAAGACCTGGAAGATCAAGCACGAGACCCTCAAGGCGCACACAGAGAGGATCAACACCTTGGCCATCGCCCCGGACAACTCTTGGCTGGTCACGAGCGGCACCTACGGCGACCACGCGGTGCGGGTCTGGGACCTGGCCAATGCCAAGGTCCTGGCCGAGACCCGCGAGTATGCCGGGACCGTGACCGGGGGAGCCCATCAGGCCGCCTTCTCTCCGGACGGCCGCAAGCTCGCCCTGGCCATCTACTCCGGCTACCGGGTCGAGATCTGGGACACGGGCAGGACCATGTCCGGGGGCCGCTCCGGAGTGGTCTACATCAAGAAGGCCGGCACGCCGCTCAAGAGCTCCACGGGCAGGCTCGTGACCATGCTCCCCATGGCCACCGAGGTCACGGTGACCATGTCCAAGGGAACTCTCCTCTTCGTGAGCGCGGGCAAGGCCCTCAAGGGCTGGATCTCCGCCGAGGACGTGACGCGCGTCAAGCCCGACCTGGTGGGCCCCTCCATCAGGATCATCGGGAAGTCCTTCGACGACCCGGTGCTCAAGCTCAAGGGCGCGGTCTACGACGACCAGAAGGTCGTGTCCCTGCGCTTCGGCGACGCGGGCGGGACCAACGTCCAGCGCGCCTCCTTCGCCGTGGAGAAGGGCAATTTCGAGGACGTCTTCCCCTTCGAGCTGGAGGTCACCCTGACCCCGGGCTTGAAGCCCGTGCTGACAGCCGCAGACCGCGGCGGCAACCAGGCCGTGGTCTCCCTCAACATCGAGGAGCCCGTGGAGGACTATACCCCGGGCTTGAGCCGCCTGCGCTTGCTCCGGCCCGAGTCCATCCGGCAGAAGCCCGCCCCCGACGCGCCGGTCGTGCTCAGCGTCAAGCGGGGAGCCGAGCTCCAGGCCGTGGGCCGCAAGGCAGGCTGGTACATCCTCGAAGGCGGAGGCTGGCTGCCGGGCTCCGCGGCCCAGGAGGTCTCGGCCCAGACCGCGCCTTCAGGCCCCCGCCAGGTCGCCGTGCGGACCTCCGACGAGGCCAAGCCCGTCCTCCTCGACGAGGGCGTAGACGTTCCCCCGGACTCGGCCGCGCCCCTCGACCCCGCGGCCGTGGCCGTGGTGGTCGGCATCGAGAAGTACCGCGATATCCCCGGAGTCGAGCACGCGGCGCGGGACGCCCGAGCCGTGCACGCCTACCTCACGCGGTCCATGGGCTTTGACCCGCGCAACGTGGCCCTGCTCACGGACGAGCGCGCCACCAAGAACGACATCGCCAAGCACTTCGACAAGTGGCTCAGGAACCGCGTGACCGCGGAGAGCCGCGTCTTCGTCTTCTACGCGGGCCACGGAGCGCCCAAGCCCTCCACGGGCGAGGCCTTCATCGTGCCCTTCGACGGCGACCCCAACTACGTCGAGGAGACGGCCTACCCGCTCACCAAGCTCTACGCCACCCTGGCGAAGCTCCCGGCCCGCGAGGTCAACGTGGTCCTCGACGCGTGCTTCTCCGGAGCCGGCGGGCGGTCCGTCATCGCCAAGGGCAGCCGGCCCCTGGTCTTCGAGGCCAAGCCCGAGGAGGTCGGAGACAAGACCCTCCTGCTCGCAGCCGCCTCCGGGGCGCAGGTGAGCACCTTCCACGCCGAGGCCGGGCACGGGCTCCTCACCTACTTCTTCCTCAAAGGCTTGAAAGGCGAGGCGGACGCGGACAAGGACAAGGCCGTGACCGCGGGCGAGCTCTTCGACTACGTCCGGCCCCATGTCGAGCGCGAGGCCCAGCGCAACAACGTCGAGCAGACCCCCATGCTCCGCGGCGGAGGAGACGGAGGCAAGGCCGAGCTCGGCCGGGTCTGGATGCGGCTGAAGTAGTCAGTCTTCCTTTGTAGAGGGTCTCGGCCGAGCAGAGCCTGGCCTCGTCCATGGACTCCCTCTCTTCATTAGATGCGGGGCGACCGCCCCTTGCGCAAGGCGACGCGATGCTGTATCCTGCCCTACGATGACCATCTTTCGCCGGTGGAGGGCATCATCGCGCTGATCGTCGCGCTCGCGTTGGGCGGCGTCGCGGCCGTCGTCGTCCTGCATCTGCGGCAGCGCGGGGACCCGGTCGCCGCGGCGGCGTGGCGCGCCGCGCATCGCTGGGCGTTCTGGGTCGCCCTGCTCGTCGGCGCGGCCGTCTATGCCGTCTTCTTGCGCTCGATGCCCACCGACCACACGCCCGGCAACGCGATGCTCTTGATGGGCGGCGTCGTGGCAGGGCCCATGGCCGCCTTCCTGGCGTGGGGCATCTCGCTGCCCGTTCTCTACGCGTGGCTGCTCTCCCCGGGGCGCGCGGCCGGGGCCGAAGCAACGGCCCCGGCGGGGCCGGGCGTGCCGCAGGCCGGCGCGAAGCCGGGCCCGCGCGCCTGGAACCCGTACTGGCCGGGGCTCGTATTCCTGGCCCTGGCCTGGGTGAAGACGAGCCCGATGAGCAATCCGCACCATCACCCGAAGGCCTGGGCCGCGTTCTATCTCTGCGTCGGCGTGAGCGCGCTCCTGGCAGCCTTCGCGCGGGAACGAGGCCTCAAGCTCCATTGGGCCGGCATCGCGGCAGCGGGCGTCCTCGCCGGAGGGGTGAGCTACGCGTGGGTCCGCGGCATGGGACCCGTCGGCCTCATGCGCCGCCGCGCCTGGGAGGCGCAGACCCAGGCCTCCCTCGCCCGAGTGCGCGGCCAGATCGCGGCATATGCGCGCACGCACGAGGGCCGCTACCCGAAGAGCCTCATCAACGACGACGAGATGCGCTCGCTCCTGGCCGGACCGCTGCCCCAGGCGCGGCTGGGGCCGCTCCACCTCGACACCGGCCTGCTCAACGAACTGGGGGCCGCATCGCTCTTCAGCTCCCCGCATGGCGACTATTACGGCGGCTGGGCCTACGACCCGCCCAGCGGCCGCTTCTTCGTCGCCTGCGACCACACGGATTCCCGCGGGACCGTGTGGTCGAGCTACTGACCATGCCCTTCGGTCCCAAGTGCGGCACCCCCCGCGCCCGAGTCGCGGACGATGTTCTGCCTTTCGCCGTACCGGCAGGGCCATGGGGCCGCCACGGCGATGCAGGAGGCCACGCCGGAGGAGGTCGGACCCTCCTGCTCGCCGCCGCCTCCGGGGCCCAACGCGGCAAAAAGGGGTGTGAGGCTACTTCTGGCAGAGCTCGACGAGGACCCCGCCCGAGCACGCGGGATGGAGGAAGGCCACCTTGGCGCCGCGGCTGCCCTGCCCGGGCTCGGGCTCGGTGAAACGCAGCCCGGCGGCCTTCAAGCGCGCCATCTCGGCTGGCAGGTCCTCCACCGCGAAGGCGATGTGGTGCAGCCCCGGCCCGCGCTTGTCGAGGAACCTGGCCACCGGCGAGTCCGGGGACGTGGGCTCAAGGAGCTCGATGGAGGTCCCCCCGCCCTTGAAGAAGGCGGTCCGCACCTTCTGCTCCGGGACCTCCTCGCAGCCCGCGGCCTCGAGGCCCAGCTTCTCGTAGAAGGCCTTCGCCTCGGCGAGGTCCTTGACCGCCACCGCGACGTGGTCGAGGCGCTTCATGCCTTGCCCGCCTCGGAGCCTTCCCAGGCCTGCCTGATCCACAGCACGATGTCCTCGGTCGAGGAGCCGGGAGGGAAGACCTTGCGGATGCCCGCCTTCTTGAGCGCGGGGATGTCGGACTCGGGGATGATGCCCCCGCCGAACACGATGACCTCCCTGGCCCCGCGGGACCTGAGCAGGCGCACGACCTCGGGGAAAAGATGGCCGTGCGCGCCGGAGAGGCAGGAGAGCCCGACGAAGTCCACCCCCTCCTGCACCGCGGCGCTCGCGACCGCGTCCGGGGTCTGCCGGATGCCGGTGTAGACGACCTCCATGCCGGCGTCGCGCAGGGCGCGGGCCACCACCTTGGCGCCCCGGTCGTGGCCGTCCAAGCCCGGCTTGGCGATGAGCACGCGGATCACCCGCCTCGTCTTCTTCATCGTCACCTCGCCTCGTACTCCCCGAACACGTCCCTGAGCGCGTCCGATATCTCGCCCAGGGTCGCCCGGGCCTCCACCGCCTCGACGATGGGGAAGACCACGTTCTCCTCCCCCGAGGCCGCCTTCTTGACGCCGGAAAGGGCCGCGGCCACGGCGCCCTCGTCCCGCTTCCTGCGGAAGGAGGCCAGCTGCCGCAGCTGCCGGCGCTCGACCTCGGGCTTGACGCGCAGGAGCCGGCGGGGAGGCTTCTCGGAGACCTTGAAGTCGTTGACGCCCACGATGACGCGTTCGCGGCTCTCCACCTCGCGCTGGTGGCGGTAGGCGCTGTCCGCGATCTCGGCCTGCATGTATCCGGCCTCGATGGCCGCGACCGCTCCGCCCATGCCGTCGATCTTGTCGATGTATTCCCGGGCCCGGCGCTCGATCTCGTCGGTCATGGCCTCGACGCAGTAGGACCCGGCCAAGGGATCGACCGTGTCCGCGACCCCGGTCTCGTGGGCGACGAGCTGCTGGGTGCGCAGGGCGATGCGCACCGACTCCTCGGTCGGCAGGGCGAGGGCCTCGTCGCGGGAGTTGGTGTGCAGGGACTGGGTGCCTCCGAGCACCGCGGCCAGGGCCTGGAAGGCCACCCGGACCACGTTGTTCTCCGGCTGCTGGGCCGTCAGGGTGCAGCCGGCGGTCTGAGTGTGGAAGCGGAGCATGGCGGACTCGGGCTTGGCCGCGTTGAAGCGCTCGCGCATGATGCGCGCCCAGAGCCTCCTGGCGGCGCGGAACTTGGCGATCTCCTCGAGGAAGTTGCTGTGGCTGTTGAAGAAGAAGGAGAGCCGTCCCGCGAAGTCGTCCACGCTCAGGCCCGCGGCGAGTGCGGCCGACACGTAGGCGATGCCGTTGGCCAGGGTGAAGGCCACCTCCTGCACCGCGGTGGCCCCGGCCTCCCGGATGTGGTAGCCGCTGATGCTGATGGGGTTGAAGCGCGGCATCCGCTCCCGGCAGAAGGCGAAGATGTCCGTGACGACCCGCATGGAGGCCCGCGGCGGATAGATGTAGGTGCCGCGGGCGACGTACTCCTTGAGGATGTCGTTCTGGACCGTGCCCTGCAGGTCCTCGGTCCTCACGCCCTGCCCGCGGGCCACGGCCGCGTACATGCCGAGCAGGACCGCCGCGGTGGCGTTGATGGTCATGGAGGTGGAGACCCCGCCCAGCGGGATGCCGCCGAAGAGGGTCTCGGCGTCGTCCAGGGAGGAGACCGCCACCCCGACCTTGCCCACCTCGCCGCGGGCCAGCGGATGGTCGGAGTCATAGCCGATCTGGGTCGGCAGGTCGAAGGCGACGCTCAGGCCCGTCTGCCCGTGCCCCAGCAGGTACCGGTAGCGGGCGTTCGTCTCCTGGGCCGTGGCGTAGCCCGCGTACTGCCGCATGGTCCAGGTGCGGCTGCGGTACATGGTGGGCTGGACCCCGCGCGTGAAGGGAGGCTCGCCCGGCCAGCCGAGGTCGGAGGAGTACTCCGCCCCCGCGACGTCGGCGGGGGTGTAGACGCGCCGCACCTCGATGCCCGAGCTCGTCGTGAAGCGCGCCTTGCGCTCCGGGACCTTGGCCAGGGACGCGGCCAGGGTCGTCTTCTCCCAGCGCGCGCGCGCGGAGTCGAGGCTCACAGGGGGATGTTGCCGTGCTTGCGCCATGGGTTGGTGTCGGACTTGGTCTTCAAGAGCTCGAGGGCGGCGATGACCTTGGGCCGCGTCTCCTCCGGCTCGATGATCTCGTCGACGAAGCCGAGCTCCGCGGCCTTGTAGGGGCTGCAGAACTTCTCCTGGTACTCGGCCACGAGCCGCGCCTGGGCCTCGGCCGGGTCCTTGGCCTTCTTGATCTCCTCGCGGAAGATGACGCTCACGGCTCCGGCCGCGCCCATGACCGCGATCTCCGTCGTGGGGTAGCAGAAGTTCATGTCCCCCCGGATGTGCTTGCTCGACATGACGTCGTAGGCGCCGCCGTAGCCCTTGCGGGTGATGACCGTGATCTTGGGGACCGTGGCCTCGCAGTAGGCGTAGAGGAGCTTGGCCCCGTGACGGATGATGCCGCGCTCCTCCATGTCGATGCCCGGGAAGAACCCGGGGACGTCCACGAAGGTGACCAGGGGGAGGTTGAAGCAGTCGCAGAAGCGCACGAACCGCGCGGCCTTGACCGAGGCGTCCGGGTCGAGCGCGCCGGCCAGCCAGTCGGGCTGGTTGGCCACGACGCCCACGGGCATGCCCTTGAAGCGCGCCAACCCGATGACGATGTTGCGGGCGTGGTCCTTCATGACCTCGAGGAAGCGGCCGTCGTCCACGCACGGGACGATGACCTTCCGGATGTCGTAGGGCCTCTTGGGGTCCTCCGGCACGACCGTCTTCAAGCCCTCGTCCATGCGGTCGGCCGGGTCGGAGCAGGCCGCCGCCGGGGGCTTCTCGCGGTTGTTCTGCGGGAGGAAGGAGAGCAGGTCCCGCATGATCCTGATGGTGTCCTCGTCGGAGTTGCCCGCGAAGTGGGCCACGCCCGACTTCTCCATGTGCACGCCCGCCCCCCCGAGGAGCTGGGAGGTGATGGGCCTGCCGTCGTCGGTCGTCTCCGCCTGGGTCACGGCGCGGATGACGTCCGGCCCCGTGATGTGCAGGCAGCTCGTGCCCTTGGTCATGAGGATGAAGTCGGTCATGGCCGGGGAGTAGACCGCGCCCCCGGCGCAGGGCCCCATGATGGCGGAGAGCTGGGGCACCACGCCGGACGCCAGGGCGTTCCTCAGGAAGATGTGGGCGTAGCCGGCCAGGCTCTCGACGCCCTCCTGGATGCGCGCCCCGCCCGAGTCGTTGATGCCGATGACCGGGACCCCGGTCTTCATGGCCAGGTCCATGACCTTGCAGATCTTGTTGGCGAAGGCCATGCCGAGCGAGCCTCCGATGACCGTGAAGTCCTGGGAGAAGACGAAGGCGGGACGGCCCGCGATCTTTCCGTGCCCCGTCACGACCCCGTCCCCGTAGAACTTCTTCTTCTCCATCCCGAAATCCGCGCAGCGGTGGGTGACGAACCGGTCGAGCTCGACGAAGGTCCCGGCGTCGAAGAGCAGGTCGATGCGCTCGCGCGCGGTGAGCTTGCCCTCCCGGTGCTGCTTCTCGATGCGGGCCTGGCCTCCCCCGAGGAGCGCCTCCTGGCGGCGCCGCTCGAGCTCTTCGCGGATGGATTTCATCATCAGGGTCCCCTTCGGCGCCTTATTCTACCTATTTTGCGCTCGCACAACGGACGTCCCGCCGCTCTCTACCCGAGCGGATCAGGGCTTTTCCTTTTCCGCCCACCTTCGAACGTTGCGCCCCAAGATGGACAGCGGCAGGGCGCCGTCGCGAAGCACCACGTCATGGAACCGGCGGATGTCGAAGCGCGCGCCCATCTTCCTTTGCGCCTGGGCGCGCAACCTGGAGATTTCCCTCTGCCCGATCATGTACGACAACGCTTGGCCGGGCCAGACGATGTAACGGTCCACCTCGTTGACGATCTCCATCTCGCTGAGCGCGACGTGGGAGCGGAAGAACTCGATCGCCATCTTGCGCGTCCAACGCTTGGCGTGGAGCCCCGTGTCGACGACCAACCGGCATGCCCGCCACGCCTGGTACGTCAGCATCCCGAAGCGCTCCAGGTCGTCCTCGTAGAGCCCCATCTCGTCGCCCAACCGCTCCGAGTAGAGCGCCCAGCCCTCGACGAACGCCGTGAAGCTCACATTACGGCGCCATGCCGGCAGGCTCCTGCGCTCGCACGAGATGGCCATCTGAAGGTGATGCCCCGGCACCGCTTCGTGGATCGCCAGCGCCGCATTGTTCATCTTGAGCCGCTTCGCCGGCTCGTGCGTGTTGACGTAGAATATCCCCGGCCGCGACAGGTCCTCGGGCGGCTGGCAGTAATAAGCAGCCGGACAATCTCTCTCGCGGTAGGCCTCGATCCGCTTGACGATGCACGGAGTCTTCGGAACGGTCCCGAACCACTCCGGCAGCGCAGCCGTCGCCTTCGCCAGTATCCTTTCAAAATGGGCGACGATCTCCCTCCCCGTCGGCCACCGATTAGATCGATCGGCCTTGACCTTCGCGAGGAACGACGGGAGGTCGCCCCCTTTTCCGAGCTTGGCCGCCGTCCGCCGCATCTCCGCTGAGATCGACCTCATCTCCTCGAGCCCGATCTCATGTATCCGGTCCGGCGCTAGTCCGGTCGTCGTGTGATAACGCGCCCGGAACGCGTAGGCCTCCGAACCGCCCCTCGTCGCCCACACGCCGTCCTGGTCGCGAGCTGCCGCAAGGTAGTCGCCTTCCAGGTACGCCAGCAGCTTCACGTAGGCCCGGTACAGGTCGTCGCGGATCGCCGCGAGCACCGCGCCGCCCAGCGGCTTCGCGTCCGCGGGAAGACCCCCGACGGGCAGAGCGAACGGCGATCTCTCCGGAGCGACGCTGAGGAGGCCCTTGAGCTGACCGACGACGCGCGCGACCGCGACCTTCGGCGCGACGCGCCCGACGGAGATCCCTTCTTTGAGGTTCGCGATGTAGCGGTCGATGTACTCGGGGAAGGCGCGAAACCGCGCGAGCAGGTCGCGGACGTCCTTCTCGTCACGCAGCGGGTGATAGTTCATCAGTTCCGCCAGCCACACCTGCGGACCCGCCATCTGATCGACGCTCCAGAGATGGAATCCGAAGTCGATCTCCCGGATCGCGGCGCCGATCGTGAAGATCAGGATGTCGCGCGAGACGCCGTCGGACCCGGAAAGCGTCCTCGGATCGATACCCTTGAGCCTCTTGAGGAACGCGGCAAGCTCGGAACGCTGAAGCTCGATATCCTCCGCGCCGATCCTGGGAAGCTGAGCGTTGTAGCGGTGATCGCCGAGGAACGTCGCGTATTGCGGCTGGTTCCGCAGGACCCATTCCCAGTACTCCTCGCCGATGCGCCCGACCCCGCTCATGGGGACATCTTAGCGGTTCGACGCACCCGTCCCGCCATGACCTCCATCATGTCCCGGCCGGAGAGGCGGGCCTGCCCTCGCCCCGCGGCGTAAAGTTGTATACTCCTTGCGCGCCGGAGCTCCGGCGCGGCCCCCGATGCCCATCATCCTGTTCTTCGTGTCCGGCTTCACGGCCCTCCTCTACGAGATCGTCTGGACGCGCCAACTCATCCTCGTCTTCGGCGCCACCGTCCCCTCCACGAGCGTCATCCTGGCGGGCTTCATGGCCGGCATGGCCCTGGGTTCCTGGGCAGGAGGCAGGCTCGCACGCCGCTGCCGCCGGCCCCTGGCCCTCTACGGCTGGCTGGAGCTGGGGATCGCGGCCTGGGCCCTGGCCCTCCCCTGGGCCCTGCGCGCCATCACGGCCTTCTACGAGACCACGTCCCTCCCGCCGGAGTCCACCCGACTGATCCTGACCTTCGCGGCTCTTCTGCCGGCCACGACTCTCATGGGCGCCACGTTCCCGGTCCTAGGGCAGACCTGCGCTGGTCCGGACGCGGGCAATCGTCTCGCCCGGCTTTACGCGGCCAACCTCATGGGAGCGTGCCTGGGCGTGCTGGCGACCGCGTTCGTCCTGCTGGCGTTCATCGGCCTCTCCTGGGCCCATCGGCTGGGGATCGCGCTCAACATGACCGCTGGGCTCGCGGCCCTGGCCTGGCCCGCCCCGGAGTGCGGCGCTCCCATCGGCGACGCGGGCGCTCAGCCGCCGTGGAAGGCCCGGGCGGCGGTCTTCTCCTCCGGCCTTTGCGCCATGGCCTTCGAGGTGATCTGGACGCGCCTGCTGACCCCGTCCTTCAACAACTCGGCCTATGGGTTCGCATCCATCCTCTTCGTCTTCCTCCTCATGCTGGGCCTGGGCAGCCTGGCGGTCTCCCGCATGAAGGCGATGGAATGGGAGACCGTGGCCTTCCTCCAGATCCTGGCCGGGCTCCTCGCCTACGTCGGGTACCGCTTCTTCGAGCTGACCCAGCTGGCGCAGATCCGCTTCGACCTGATGGCCGCCTCGACCATCAGCCCGGTCATCGGTGCGCCGCTCCTCGAGGCCCTGGCCGTGGTGGGCCCGATGGCCTTCCTGCAGGGGATGGTCCGTCCCGCCGCCCTGCGCCCCTGCGCGCGGGAGGCCGGCCCCGGGGCCGCGGCGGGGACCCTCGCTTTGTGGAACACTCTCGGCGGCATCGCCGGCGCCGTGGCCGCGGGCTTCTGGTGGATCCCGCGGTTCGGGGTGCAGAACGCCCTCCTGGCCTCGATCGGCCTCGGCGCGGCCTCCGGGGCCGCGCTCGCCTCCTGGTGCTGTCCCCGCTGGCCCCGACGCGCCGCCTATCCCCTGGCCTGCGCGGCGATCCTGGCCTGGATGACGTCGTCGCTCCAGGGGAGCTCCATCCCGAGGAACGTGCTCTTGGACTGGCTCAACCGAGGCGACGCCGAAACGACGCTGCCCTTCTACTCCGACGACATCGAGGCCTCCGTCGCGGTCGCAGACCGCGGCGGCGCGGACCGCCGCCTCATCATCAACGGAGTCGGCGTGACCGGATTCTCGAACGCCACCAAGATGATGGCCCACATCCCCCTGTCCCTCCACCGCGACCCGCAGCGGACGCTCGTCATCTGTTTCGGCATGGGGACCACGTTCCGCTCCGCCCAGAGCCACGGCGTCCGGGTAGACGCCGTGGACCTGGTCCCCTCGGTCTTCGCGGCATTCCCGCTCTTCTTTTCCGACGCCCGGCGGAGCCTCGCGGGCCCGGGCGCGCGGCTCCTGGTCAACGACGGACGCAATCACCTCCTGCGGGAACGGACGGGCTACGACGTGATCATCGTCGACCCCTCCCCTCCCCTCTACGCGGCTGGGACGGTGAACCTCTACAGCAAGGATTTCTTCACCCTCGCCCGCCGGCGGCTGAGGCCGGACGGCCTGCTCGCCGTCTGGCTCCTCGAATGGCCGGAGACGGAGTTCAAGATGGTCCTGCGCAGCTTCCTGGCCTCCATGCCCCACGCCCAGGTCTGGCGCGTCACCGACAAGGAGGAGGGGGGAGTCGTCCTGCTCGGCAGCAACGAGCCCATCATCGTCGACCGCCGGCTCGTGCGCGCGCGCCTGCGCAAGCCCGCCGTCCGCGAGGACCTCCTGGAGATCGACGGGGAATTCGCCTCGGAGGAGGCCTTCTGGCGGCTCTTCATGGGCGCGGGCGGCCGCTACGCCGGCTACGTGTCGGACGCCCCGGAGGTCACGGACGATTTTCCGAGGATCGAGTACCCGTATTTCCGGTCGCGGCGGTCCGCCTACCGCAAGCACCCCGATATCCTCCGGTGGCGCCCGGATCCCGTCCCGGCGAAGAGCTAGTCTCCTTCAGTAGGCCCGCCACTGGCTCCCCTTCGTGTCGGTGTGGAAGCAGGACACGAAGAGGTTGCCGTGGGTGCTCTGCGTCGTGGGAGAGGCGCCTACGTAGATCCAGCCGTAGCCCTCGTGCGTGCAGCCCGTCTGGGTGATGCTCGTGTGGCAGTAGGCCCCGTTGCTCTCCGCGTGGTACTTGGACGGGTTGGACTTCGGGATGCTCCCCGTGTACTTGGGCACGAAGCTGTCGGTCAGGACCGTTGAGTTGCTCGCCGAGGTGCAGGACGGGAACAGCCCTTCGTTGTCCGCGTAGTAGATGCTCAGGATGGAGCGCAGGGCGCCGAGGTTCCCCTTGGTCTGGCCTTCCTGGGACTTGCGCAGGAGACTGGCGAACTTCGGAGTGGCCACGGCGGCGAGGATGGCGATGATCGAGACCACGATCATGAGCTCGATGAGCGTGAACCCTCGGCGTCCGGTGGTCATGGCGCGGCCGCGGGCTCCCCTACGGGAGCTGCGGCGGTCTCCCCCTCGCTGGCCGGAGCCTCGCCCGGCTGGCCCTCCTGGACGGCGACGGAGGCCTCGACCGGAGCGGGCGCAGGAGCTCCGGCCAGGGCCTCGCCCGGCGCCAGCTCCGCGCCGGGCGGAGCGGGGAAGGAGGCGTATTCCACGTTGCGGTCCCCCTTGCCGCCGACGGAAACCGTGATCTTCTGCCAAGGGTCGGCGTGCTTGTCGAGGAAAGTGAAGGACCACCGGAACCTGGGGTCCGAGGACGGGCTGGTCCCGTCCAGGGAGAAGTAGGGGCGGATGGCCGTGGCCGCCTCGTCGTTCCTGCAGAAGGCGAGCAACTCCGCCTCCGCGATGGCCTTGGCGGCCTCCTCGGTGATGTCCGGGAGCTCGCGGTGGGTCACGACCCAACCCGCGGCCCCTGCCGCGATCGCGGCCAGGACGACGATGATCTTCGTGCGGATGACCCCTCCTTGGCGGACGGCGAAGATATTATAGCCCCCCTTCACGCGCGGCGCCACCACATTCTCGTCACACCCCGCTGGTGGACGCCGCCCCCGGCGGCCAAGCCCGCCGGTCCCGCCTTGACACCGGACCCGGCCGGGTGGCATGATGTCCACACCTCCATGGCGAGGAAACCGAGGGAACTCCCGCTGTTCTTGCCGGCCCTCTTCTTGGCCGCCGCCTTAGGAGCGCCGGCTGTCCCGGCCCACGCCGGCGCTCCGGCCGCGGAGCGCGCCGAAGTCCGCCAGGCGACCACGACCCTCCGCACGGTCTTCCTCATGCACGGCATCCTCCGTTCGAGCCGCGCCATGAAGCGCATCGAAACGGCCCTGCGCGCCCGGGGATTCTCGGTCGTCAACCTCGGCTACCCGAGCCGCTCCCGCACGGTCGAGGAGCACGCGGACTGGCTCGCCGGCCAGGTCCGCGAGCGGGGCAGGGGGGAGCTCTACTTCGTGGGGCACAGCCTGGGCGCCATCGTGATGCGCAGGTACCTGGGCAAGGCGCGTCCTGCGGCCGCCAGGAGGCTGGTGATGATCGCCCCGCCCAACCGCGGCAGCGCCATGGCGGACACCCTGAGCAAGACCGGCCTCTACCGCCTCATCTTCGGGGGGAAGGCGGCCCAGGAGCTGCGCTCGAGCAGAAAGGACTTCTGGGAGGGCCTTCCCCCTCCTCCGGTCGAATTCGGCATCATCGCCGGAGGACTGGGCAACGGCAAGGGCTTCAACCCCCTCCTGCCCGGGGACGACGACGGGACCCTGAGCGTGGAGGAGACGAGATTGGAGGGCGCGTCGGACTTCCGCATCCTGCCGTACCAGCACACCTTGATCCTGCTGCGCCGCCGGACCGCTGAGCTCACCGTCCGCTTCCTTGAGACCGGCAAGTTCGGGACCTGAGCTCCCGCGGCCGCCGACGTCTTTCCCCGGCACGGCCGCGCAGGGCAGGCTAGCCCCCTTTCCGGAAGCTCTCCGAGACCCTCCTCACGATCTCCTCGGCTCTCTCGCGGCCCAGCTCCTTGCCCGCATCCACGCTCTTCAGGAAGTGCGCGCCCAGACTGCGCGTCTTGGGGCTCTCCTTGGCAGCCGCGACCGCCGCCAGGATCTTGCCGCCCACGCGCTTGAAGCTCTCGGAGACCTCGGCTTTGAGCTCCTTGAGTTCCGTGCTCCTGCTCGCGCTGCGCAGGGTCCTGTTCACGACCCTGCTCAACTCGCCGACTTCCTTGATGAGGTCCGGCTTCTGATGCCTCTTCCTGCCCATGATCATCCTCCCCGGCCGTCAGCAGCCAGGCGACGACCGTCATCATTTAGACGCGCCGTCCCCGGCCGAGGGTTCGGTCGAATGGAGCCCCGCCCTGGGAGGGCGGGGCTCCTCGGCGGACCGGAGTCACCGGCCCGTCAATCCGCTGTTTGCAGCTCCTCGAGCTGGCGCTCCACCGAGGCGCGGGTCTTGGGGCTCGGGCCGACCTCGAGGGCCTTCTTCAGGAACCTCACGCCGAACTGCTGGTTCTTCTCCAGGACCAGGCACGCCCCCAGCCCGGCGTAGGCGTCCGCGAGGTGGGCGTCCTTGTGCTGCAGGTTGCCCGCGATCCGGATCGCCTCGGAGAACCGACCTTTGGCCCCCGCGCAGTCGCCCTTCCTGGCGGCGATGGTCCCGAGGCGCTCGTGATACCAGACCCTCCTGCTGTCCTCGGGAGGCAGGAGCGCGAAGGCGGCTCCCAGCTCCTCCTGAGCCCGATGGTAGGCGCCCCTGTCGAAGTGCGCCTCGGCCCTGGCGAAGTGCTCGTCCGCGGTGCCCGGCGCGAGGCTCGCGGGCCGCGGCGCTCCGGGGGCCGCGGGATCGGACTCCCCCTCGCTGCCGCCCCAGCGGAAGGAGAAGGTCGCGCTGTGGCTGATGCCCAGGTCCCCGTAAGGGGTGATCGCGTAATCGACCGAAAGGTTGCGGCCGATCTTGCCCACGCCTCCGCTGATGCCCAGGTCCGTGCCGTTGCTGGTGTTGAAGCCCATGCGGAAGGCGACCATCCTGGCGAAGACCGTCTCCACGCCCACCGCGTAGCGCACCCGGTCCGTGCGGGGCTTCACCAGGTCGAAGGCCACCGTGTTCTGATTGCCCAGGAGCGGGAAGGCGTAGGCGGCGCCCAGCCGCAGGCTGAGGGGGAGCTTCTGGTCGAGCCCCTGGTAATGGATCGGAGGCCCGATGTTGAGGAGCGAGGCTCCCACGGCCAGGCCGGGCACGGCCTTGGGGACGTACAGGGCTCCGATGTCGCCGGCCAGGCCGTGGCCTGCCACGGACTCCACGCTCTCGCGCAGGTACTTGAGACCCACGCCCAGACTCAGGCCCTCGTAGACCTTCCTCCCGTAGCCGACTCCCAGGGCGAGGTCCGAGACCTCGATGCGGCTGCCGGCCCCGTCCGGTGAGGAGAGCGTGGTGCGCGGGATGTCGCCGAAGTGCAGGTAGTCGACCTGCGCCCCGAAGCCCTGCTTGGCCGCGAGCCCGAAGTAGTCGTGCGTGATCCCCTGCACGAACTGGTTGTGCATGAAGGTCGACTGGTAGCCGTCGATCCTGCCGAGCCCGGCGGGGTTGTAGAGGAGGGAGTTGGCGTCCGAAGCCAGGGCCGTGTAGGCCCCGCCCATGGCCACGGACCGGCCGCCCGCGTCGAGCGACAGGAACTCGAGGACCTCCCCCCCGCCCGAGGACATGCTGCCGGCAGAGGCCGGCCCCGCCCACCAAAGGGCCGCCGCGCAAAGAGCCGCCAACCTCGAGGTCCTCATCTGACGATCACGATCTTCTTGACCACGCTCTTGAGGCCCGGGGCGGAGATGACGGCGAAATAGCCGCCTGACGCCGCGTCCCGGCCGTCCAGGTTCGTCCCGTCCCAGCGCACGGCCCCGGTCCCGGCGGCCGTGTCGAACTGCGTCACCAGCCTGCCGCGCAGGGTGTAGATCTTGATCCCCACCGCGACCGGGAGGCGGTCGAAGATGACGCCCGACGTGGGGTCCCCGGCGGTGAACGGCTTGCCTTCATCCGCGTTGCCGCCGTTGGGCTTCCACGGCACGGGGTAGACCCGCACCGAATCAAGGTTGGCCATGGCCGGAGCCCCTGCGATCACGGCGAAGATGCTGAAGTGCGTGGTGTAGCCCGTGATCGTGCGGCTGCTCGTGTTGACCACGGAAACGAAGTCCTTGGTCCAGGCGCCGGTCATCTCGTTGAGGGTGTAGATCTGCAGGTTGGACGGGTCCGAGACCGTGTCGGGATAGGTCAGGGTGATCTCCGCGGCGCCGTTGAGCTGGGTCTGGCCGCTGCCGAGCTCGATCCTGACGGCGGAGCCCACCGCGGTCAGGCCCGAGGGGACCGCGGTCGTGATCGTCGGGTTGCACACGGTCGTGATCGTGGTGCTCGAATCCGTGACCACGTTGGGAGGGAGCACGATCCTGGCCACCGGGTCGTCGGCTTGGGAGCCCGAGCTCGTGATCGCGGTCGCGACCGCGCTGTTGACGACCTGGGTCTTCACGATCTGGCCCGAGCTGTCCATGGTCTCCGCGATGTCCGGGTGCACGGGGTCCACGACCACGGTGACGGCAGCGGGGACCGGATCCGGGGTCCCCCCTGCGTTGTAGGCGATCGCCCGGAGCTCGTAGGAGCCGGCGGCCGCCGCGTCCGCGTTCCACTGGGTCAGGAACGGGGACACCATGGCAGGGTTGGGGTAGGTCGGATTGGCTGAAGGGACGTCGGTCCAGGCTGGCGCGCCCGAGGCGCGGTACTGGAACCTCACGGACTGAATCTGCCCGGCCGCGCCCGAGACCGGCTCCGCCAGGATGGTGACCCTGTCGCCGTCCACGTGCTGGCCCGCCACCGGGACCTTGATCGCCGCACGGACCTCGGCCAGGCTGCCCACGGACCCGGCGGAAGCCCAGACGCCGGTGGGCTCCTCCACGCCGCAGGAGTGCTTGGCGCGCAGGACGAAGGCGTAGGAGGCGCTCGACGCCAGGACGCCGGTGGTGTAGCTCGTCTCGGTCGAGGTCAGCACCGCCAGGGGAGTCCCGGAATCCACGCTCCCAGTCCCGTTGTCGTGGTAGAGGCGGTACCCGGTGACCCCGGCCGTGGGCGAAGGGGTCCAGGTGAGTCCGATCCGGTTGCCGGCCACGGAATCCGCGGTGAGCCCGCCGGCCGGAGCCGCGGTGGTGGCCCAGGTCCTGAACCACACCGTGCCGTCGAAGGCAGAGGCGGCGCCCAAGACGTTCCTGAAGCGGACGCGATAGTAATAGGAGGTGCATCCCGCCAGGCCGAGGTCCACGTAGCTCGTCGCGAGGTTCGAGGAAAGGCTCGTGAAGCCGGCGTTGTCCGTCGAACGCTGGAGCTCGGCCGGAGTGCCGCTCGGGTTGCCGTTGATGAGCCAGGAGATGGCGGCGCTCGAGGCGCCGATGGGAGCGGCCGCGCTCCCGGCCGGCGGGGCCGCCAGCGTGTTGACCACGGCGGAGGTCGACGCCGGTCCCACTCCGGCGGCATTGACCCCGGCCACGATGATGCCGAAGGTCGCGTTCGGCGCAAGCCCCGTCTGCAGGAACGAAGCAGGGGTCGGAGAGGCCATCACCACCGCCGGAGAGGACGCTGCGCGGACCTGGTAGGAGTCGGCTCCGGAGGAAGCGGTCCAGGACCAGGAGACCGAGGTGATCCAGATCCCGGCGGTCCCGGGCGCGCCGGGAGCGGCCGGGGAAGCGGGCATCGGCAAGGTCGTGGTCGTGACCGTCGAATCGAACAGGGAAGGCCAGCCGTGGCGGCTCACCGCCCTGACCTTCCAGTAATAAGTCGTGCCCGGAGAGAGCCCGGTGACCAAGACCGTGGTCGCGGTGTACGAGGACATCACCGGGGAGGGGAAGCCGGCCGCCAAGTCCCGCCAGAGCTCGTAGGGCGAGAGCGCCGGGTTCCCGTTGGCTCCCCAGGAGAGCACCGCTTCCGTGAAGGAGGCGGAAAGGACCGTGGTCCCGGCCGGCGCAGCCGCCAGGGTCGAGGTCGAGCCGAGTTGGGTGAACGGCCCGCCGGCAGCGCTTGAGACCTGGGTGTAGTAGGATGTGTTGGGGCTCAAGCCGCCGAACCAGGCGTTGAAGTTGAACGTATCCGAGCTCGCGTTCCCGGCGAAGGAGTTGGGGAACGTCCCGCTCGAGATCCGCGCGTAGAACATCGTGCCGCCCGGATGGCTCGAGGTCCACGACACGGTCATGGACGACACCCCCACCCCGCCATAGCCCGCGCTTGCGAGCACCCCGTCAGGCAGGGTGACCGTGGAAAGCGGGCTCGCGTAGGAAGAAGCGATGCCGTTATTGTTGATGGCCCGGACCTGGAAGTAGAACGTCGTGGCCGGGTCCAGGTTCGACGCGACCAGGCTCGTTGCCGCGGTCCCGGAGCTTCCCACCGCAGCCCCGCCCGGAGCGCCGGGGTCGGCGGCCGTGGAATAGCGGACCCAATAGGTCACGCCGGTCCCATTGCCTGCCGCGGACCAGCTCACCGGGACCGTGTTGTTCCCCGGAGCGCCGAAGGTCACGCCCGTGGGCACGGAGGCCAAGGTCGAGGTCGACCCCACCGAGGTGAAGGGTCCGGCCGCGACCGTGGCCACGGCCACGTAGTACGTCACATTGGCGCTCAAGCCGCTGAACCACGCGAAGAGCTCCGCCGTGTCCGAGCTCGCGTTCCCGGCGAATGAGTTCGGGAACGCTCCGCTCGAGATCCACGCATAGTAGATCGTCCCGCCGGGGTGGGTCGTGGTCCACGCCACGGTCAAAGACGATGTCCCCACCCCGCTGAACCCGGCAGGGCCGACGCTCCCGGGCGGCAGGGTCGGCGTGGACACCGCGCTCGTGTAGCCCGAGGGGATGTCGTTGTTGTTGATGGAGCGGAGCTTGAAGTAATAGGTCGTAGACGACGCGAGGCCGGTGGCGATCAAGCTTGTCGCAAGACCTCCGGTGCTCACCACCACGGCCCCGTTGGGAGAGCTGGGATTGGAGGCCGTGGAATAGATGATCTCATAGATCGCTCCGGGCCCGTTGCCGCTCGAAGACCAGCTCAAGGTGATCGTGCTGATCCCTGGAGCGCCGAACGTCAGCGCGCTGGGCGGGGCAGCCAGGGTCGAGGTCGACCCCACCGGCGTGAACGGCCCGGCAGCGCCGGTGCCCACCTCGACGTAGTAGGTCACGTTCGGAGTCAGGCCGCTGAATCCCGCGAAAAGCTCCGCCGTATCCGAGCTCGCGTTGCCGGCGAAGGAATTGGGGAACGCTCCGCTCGAGAGCCGCGAATAATAGAACGTCCCGGCCTGCCAGCTCGACGCCCATGCCGCGGTCAGGGACGTCGTCCCCAGCCCGCTGAAGCCCGATGACGTGAAGACCCCGACAGGCAGGGTCACCGTGGACACCGGGCTCGTGTAGGATGAGGCGATGCCGTTGTTGTTGACGGCGCGGACCTGGAAGTAGAAGGTCGTGGCCGGGGCCAGACCCGACGCGGTCAGGCTCGTCGAAAAGCTCCCGGTGCTCACCACCGGAGCCCCTCCGGGGGCGCTGGGGTTGGAGGCCGTGGAATAGATGACCGCATAGGTCACTCCCGTGCCGTTGCCGGCCGAAGACCAGCTCAACGGGATCGTGTTGATGCCCGGCGCGCCGAAGCTCACCCCGGTGGGCACGGCAGCCAGGCTCGCGGTGGAGCCCAGTTGAGTGAACGGCCCGCCCGCCGAGGTGCCCACCTGGACATAGTAGACCACGTTGGGGCTCAGCCCGCTGAACCAAGCGTCGAGGTTGAACGTATCCGAGCTCGCGTTCCCGGCAAAGGAATTGGGGAACGCTCCGCTCGAGACCCGGGCATAGTACATCGTCCCGGCGGCATAGGTGGAGTTCCAGGCCGCGGTCATGGAGGAAGTCCCCACACCGGAGAACCCGGCCCCCGCGATGACCGAGCTCCCGGCCAGCCCGAAATCACCCACGACATAGCGCTTGACCCGGAAATCCAGGGTCGCGACATTGGACTGGCCGGCCACGTAGATGTAGTCGCCGGTCCCGCGGGCTACGGCATAGGCGTAATCCGAGCCGCCTCCGTCATAGGGCACGGAAGCCTGCAAGGCCAGGCCCGTGCTGTAGCGCAGGGAGACCCAATCGACCGCGGAATTGTCGGCGCCTGTCAGGATGAGGTCGTTGCCCTCCCAGATGGCGTCTTCCGCCCAGTCGGCCCCGGCTCCTCCATAGGTCGCGGAGGCGAGGAACACGAGGGACGGGCTGTATTTGAGCACGAGCATGTCCTGGTTGACGCCGCCCATGTCCACGGACCCCACGACGTAGATATTGCCCGACGGGTCGCGGGTGATCCCATAGCCCCGGTCCGTGGCGTTTCCCGGGCCGTTGAAGGTCGCGGAGGTCTGAAAGACCAGGTCGGGGTCGAACTTCAAGGTCAGGACGTCGTAGCTCGGGTTCGCGCGCTCCCCGGCGAGATAGATGTCCCCTCCCGTGGTCACGGACACGGCCCAGGCGCGGTCGTACCAGCCTGCGACGTGGAAGGTGGCCGAGGACAGGAAGCCCAGCCCCTCGTCGTAACGATAGATCAGGGCCGAACCCTCGGAGGCCTCGTCCGTGTTCCCGACCGCGATGAGGTTGCCGTTCTGGTCCCAAGCCAAGTCGTAGAAAACGTCGACGTCAGACGATGCCCCATCGTAGGCTGCGCTGGCCAGCATGACCAGGTCAGGCGAGTACTTGCGCACCACCGCGTCGCAGTAGTATGGCGGACCGACGTTGGTCAAGCACCCGGCCACGTATAGGTTCCCGGCTGAGTCGAGGACGCCGGCATACGGATAATCGTGCCAATCGGCAAGGCCCTGGACCGTGGCAGAGGCGAGCTTGGTCCCGACTCCGTCGTACTTGATGATGACCCAGTCGGTGTAGGTGGCATTGCCCTCGCCCAGGACGTAGACATACGGGCCGCCTGCTGAGAACGTGTCCACCACCACGTCCCTGGCGGTGTCGACGTCGCCCCCGTCATAGGCGACGCCCCCGGCTGAGCCGAAGTCGCCGGAGAAAGTCGCCGCCGGAGCCGGGGGAGCCGCGAAAAGGCAAGCTGCCGCGAACAAAAATACAGGAGCAAGGAACCGTCTTGCTCCCTGGCTTGAACCGCGGATTATGCCTGCGATGGGCACGGTCTTTCCTCAAGACCGGTCGACAGCGCCAGCGACATGTAAATATTGTAGCTGGATTCCCCGCTATTTCAAGCCCTCCGCTGTCAGGCGGAGACAGAACAGGCGGCCGCGTCAAGGCCTGAATCTTAACAAGTTGATCATTGACTTTCCCCAGGGGTCCACTATACTTGCCCTGATGCGGTATTGGGTCTGCGCTGACAACAAGATCGCCGGGCCGTACGAGCCCGCTGAGCTGGTGCGCCTGCCCGGCTATTCGGAAGGGCTCCTGGTTTGCGCCGAGGAACGGAGGGGAGACCGCATCAGGGATTGGCTGCCTGCCGGGATGGTCGCGGAGCTATCTCCGCCTCCCAGGCCCGTCCCTGGCATCGACCAGCCGGCCGGCCAAACCCCCTTCAGCGGCATCGGGCCTGGCCGGCCCCAGCACAGGACCCCGGACCTCGAATCGAACATGCTGCGGCTCAGAGATGAGATGGGCCGCAAGGACGCTGAGCTCAGCCGCCTGAGAGACGAACTCCGCCTCTCCAACGAGCGCGACAACCGCGACATGCAGTCCGAACTCTCGCTCAGGGAGCTCATCAGGCAGGGGAACCTGAGGGACAAGGTCTCAGTCCTCGAATCCACGGTCACGCGCCTGCAAGAGGAGATGAGGGGCAAGGACGCTGAGCTTGCGAACCTCCGGAAGGAACTGGAGGCGAAGAGCCAGACCCCTGAATTCAAGGCCAACTGGGCCATCCTCCAGTCCCGCCTGGCCGAGGCCTCCGGACTCCGGGGCAAGCTCGACGAGGCTCTGGCGAACCAACAGCGCGCCGAATCCCTGGCAGAGGCCCAGCGCCGCACCATCAGCGACCTCTCCTCCGAGATCAGGGCGCTCAAAGACGCCATCCTCGGGCTCCAGACCGGGCTGGGCCCGGGGACGCTCCCCTCAGCACCGGCCATGCCCGTGGTCCCGGCTCCGGTCTCAAGGCCCGGCCCGACCTCCCCCTCCTGGACGCTTGCGGTCGCAGCCAGCATCCTCACTGCCCTGGCGTGCAGCGTGGCCTATCTCCTCGGCTCTGCTCCGCTGCGCAAGGACCGGAATGCCGCGCCGGCCCTCCCTCCCCCCTCTCTGGTTGTCGAGCCTCGGATGGAAGCTCCTGCAAAGCCTGTCGCACGCAGAGAAGCCCCTGCCCGACCTGCCGCGGCAGCGGTCGAAAAGAAGAGGCCGCCCCTGCCGGCGCCCAGCCGAGCTCTCGCGGTCCCGGAGCTGTCGGAAGAGCATCTCGAACAACTGCTCTCCCCCAAGCCTGAGACCAAGGCAGAGGAGCCCGAACCCGGGGACCTGACCCCCGAGCAGCTCGAGAAACTCCTGGCGCCCTGAGGTCCCGGGCCTAAGAAGCGCGGAGAGCCGGCCGTCTTCCCGGAAATGATATCATCCCGCCATGCAGAAGGACCTCCCGGCTGCCGACGGAGGAGGGCCGGCCGGCCCATGGCTTTCCCCGGCGGTCGCGGCCTCGGTCCTGGCAGGCCTGGCAGGCTTGGCTGCCACGGCCTGGCACCTGGCGAACAACGCCGCTCCTCCTGCGTGGGACGACGCCTGGTACCTCGAGGTCAGCTTCCGCCTCTGGCAAGCCCTGAAGTCCGGCCCCCTGGCCTTTGCCCGCGCCTACGCCGACGCCTTCCACACCAAGGCCCCGCTCATCACCCTCGTCCCGTTCCCCCTCTACGCGCTCTTCGGCACGGGCGAGCGGGTGGCGGTGTGGGCGAACCTGCCCCTGGCCGGCCTGGCTGCCTGGGCCTGGTCGCGGGCCGCGTCAGCATGGTGGAGCGATCATCCCGATAGAAACGAAGCGGCGGCCCTCGGAGGAGCGCTCTGCGCGCTCATCCCCTTCTCCTACGGCCTCTCCCGCCTCTTCCTGGTCGAGACCCTGCTCTGCGCGCTCCTCGGGCTCTGGGCGTGGCGCTGCGCAGCCGGCAAGCCGGATGACCGCTGGGAGGGGGTCCGGCTCGGAGTCCTGCTCGGCCTGGGCCTGCTGGCAAAGTCGACCTTCCCGCTCGTGGCAGCGGGCTTCGCATGGAGCGGCCGCAAGCGCCTGCTGCCTCATGCCAAGACCGCGCTCCTGGTCGGCTTTGCCCTGGCCGCGACCTGGTACGCCTGGAACTTCCCCTATGTGGCCGGGTTCGTGTGGAGCGCCAGCTTCGGGCACTTCGCCCAGGACTACGGAAACGCGAGCGCCCTGGCCGCGCGCCTGGCCTGGGCCTCTTCCGTGGTGAGCAGCGGGCTCTCATGGCCCCTAGCCGCGGCCATGGCCGCGTGCGGCCTTGCCGCGCTCGTCAGCCGCAGGGAGCTCGACGTAGGCGCCAAGGCCTGCCTCTGGGGCCTCGCACCCCTCCTCGTCTACGCTGCGAGCGCAAATCAGGAGGCGCGCCTGGTGGCCCCCCTCCTGCCGGTCATCGGCCTGCTCGCTGCCAGGGCCGCTTTTTCCTTCGACCGGCCGGCTGCACGGCGGGCCGCCCAGGCCGCCCTGCTCGCGGCAGGCCTGTGGGTCTGCTGCGACCAGACCTTCCTTGCCGGGCCCGCACGCGCCCTGGGTTGGAACGGGCCTCCGTCTTCCGACCCTGGCTGGGACCGCGCCGGCCTGGTGACCGCGGCCGCGGCAGCCGGAGGCCCGGACGCGGTCGCGGCAGTCGGCCTGGAGCACCGGAACCTCAACGCGAACAACCTCTCCTGCCTGGCTGCGGCCTCCGGCCTGCGGCTGAGCTTCGTGAGCCTCGGCTACGCCCAGCAGTCCGTGGAAGCGGCTCTCATCCGGCTCAAGGACAAGGGAGCCTCGGTCCTGGTCCTTGTGGAAGGCTTGCCTGAGTCCGAACTGCCGGTGTTCCTCAACCGAGCCAATCAGGGCGTGGCTTTGGCAGCCTCCTCCGGCCGCCTCCCAGCAGTCGAAGCAGGCCGAGTCCAGCTCTGTGCCGGCGTGACCGCGGTGGTGTTCAAGATCGGGCCCAGCCGAGCCGCTCCTGGAGCTTTGCCGGCCTCAGGGCGAAAGGGCGGATCCACTGCAGGGGGGTCCTCATGAACTTCGGACATATCCTCCTGGCAGCGCTCATGCTGTCCCCGGCTGCGGCGCGGGCAGAGGAGCAGTCCCAAGGAGGGCCCTTCCTCTCCATCCTCGGAGGCGCGGGCCCGGTCTCAGGGGACATCTCCGCCTTCACCAGGCAGACCGCCACGAGCCCCGAGGTGCGCGATACGCGGCCTTTCGGGACCGGCTCTTCAGCCGCCCTGCGGTCTTTCGCCTGGGCGCGGCACAGCCCGTTAGGCGTGGCGTTCGAGGGGTCCTACCTGCACCTGCCCGTGCGCGGAGGGGCCGTGGATGCCGCCGCTTTCAGCGGAATCATCCTGCTCCGGCCTGTCTGGAACAGGGAGGAGCCGGGCCTGTTCCCATATGCAGGCATCGGAGCGAGCCTCTACCTATTGCGGGCCCGCGCCGACTTCAGACCCGGCCTCCCGGTCGCCATATCCACGCTCGAAGGAGACTACACCACCTGGACCTTCGACGCCCGCCTCGGCCTGCAATACCAGCTGGGACCGCGGCTGGCCCTTCTCACCGAGGCGCGTACCACGCACTTCTCCGTCGACAGGGACTGGACGCCCGCCACCTGGATGGGGCCTCCTGCCCGCGACCGAGAAGGCATCAAGGCGGACGCCACTCCGGTGCTGTTCCTCGCGGGACTCGCTGTCGGGCTCTTCTAAGAAAAAGAACCCGCGCTCACCGGTACGCTTCAAGGCTCTTGGCGCAGGCCTCGAGCAGGCTGGCCTTGTTGCTGCGCAGGCAGGAGACGACCGCACGAGCGTCGTCCTGGAACGGATGGCAGAAGAGGCCGATCTCGCTGACGCAGTCCTTGAGCACCTTCTCGCGGAGGAGCTTGCGCTCGTCCGGCGTCGGGGCAGGGGCCGGCGGAGCGGCCGCGGGTTTCGTGGAAGCGGCCTGAGCCGGAGCCGGTGCCTGCGGCTTGGCTGAGGACGAGGCGACAGCTCCCGGGGACGGCACGCAGCGCTGCGCAGCCCCCCGGACCTCGGCGTCAGGGTCCTGGAGCGCGGAGGCGACCGCTGCCAGGGCTTGTGCGTTGGCGTGCCGGAACCTCCCGAGCTGGCAGGCGGCCTCGCCGCGGACCCCAGGATCCGCGTCCTTGACGGCGCCGATGAGGGCCGAGAGCGCTTCAGGCTTGTCCCCGAATGCCCCCAACGCGAAGGCGGCCCGGCTCCGGACGTACGGGTCTTCCTCCTTTCCCTGGAGGACCGCGATGATCTGGGGAAGGGCTGAGGCCGCCGCAGGGTGGCGCAGCGCCTCCAGGGCTCCACGGCGCTCTCCGTCATGAAAGATGGTCTGCTTCCCCTTCATGCCCGCGATCGTGACATCATGAGTCTCCTGCCTGGGCTGGGCGAGGAGCTTGATCAGGGCAGGCACGGCCTCCCTGGCCTCGGAACCGATGCCGACTCTGCCAAGGGCATCCGCGGCCGAGGACCGGACGGAGGGCGAATCGTCGGCCAGAGCCTTGATGAGGGCCTTGGCCGCCGCCTTCCGTTCCGGGGCCTCCTGCGGCGTCCGGTAGAAGGCCTGGGCGAGCGTCTCGGCGGCCTTGCCGCGCGTCGTCTCGTCCTTATCCGTCAAGCCGGCGATGAGGGCCGGGGCGAGCTTGACGTTCTCCGAAGGGGGAGCAGCGTTCATCTCCTGCCAGGCGGCGGAACGGACCTTGTCGTCTTTCGAGAGCAGCCTCTGGGCGAGGTCGCCCGCCATGACGGCCTGAGCCTGGATGAACGCCAGCGCGAAGAGGATCGTTCTCATGCCTGCATTATACCTATCCAGGAGCCGATGCGGCGGGTCTGGACTGCACGGCCTGCCGGACCTGCCGCATCACGCGCCTCCATGACGACAGCGCGACCTACCTGGATTTCTCCGTCACGGTCTACGAGCCCAAGCCCGAGCTGAACCTCTACTCGGACATCCGCAAGGACGTTCTCCCCGGCCGAGGGATCGCCTACCCTTACAACCTGCCGGTCTATCTCGCCACGGGCCGGCCCGACGAGGCCGCCGAACGCTCCCGTCGGCTCATCCTGAGGGGCAGGCGTCCTCGAGGCGCAAGACGACGCAGTCGTCGACCTTCTCCGCGGAGACAAGCAGGCTCAGGGTCTTGCGCGCGCCGCCTCTCTCGACTTCGGGATAAGCCGGGATCCCGGTCCGGCTGAGGCCGTCCGAGAAGGTCGCCAGGACCGTGGTCCTGATGACGCAGGTCTGGCAATGGACGCTCGCGCCGCAGCGGCCCGACGATCCGGCCACGACGCAGCCGATGGCGTCTCCGGGACCGACCTCCTCGCGGGCGCGTTCGTAGAGCTCGCGCGCCGCCCTGTTCGCGCGGCAGATCCGGGCGGAGGCATCGACCACCAGGACGGGCACAGGCAGGCCGTCGATCAGTTCAAGGACCTCGGGACGCAGGGTCACATGCCGACGATCAGGGCCTGAGTCTGGATGAACGCCAGCGCAAAGAGGATCGTCCTCACACCTCCATTATACTAGTCATCGAGGCGCCGGGCGCGGGAATCATGCAAGGCACGGCAGCGAGGCTATAGTATAATGCCGGGATGCGGCTCAGTCTTTCGGCCGGTCTGACCCTGGTCTTGGCTGCGACTGCTCCGGCGCCCTGCGCCGCGGATGAGTGCGGGCCGAGCGGCTGCGAATGCAAGGGTCCGAACTGCGGACCCGCGCCGTCCTACCAGCCCGCGCCCTCTTTTCAGCCCAGGCCGACCCCGGCCGCGGCCGTGCCTGCCAGTCCCTTGGACGCGGCCGACAGGCTCTTCGCTCAAGGCCGCTTTCAGGAAGCCGAGACCAAGTATTACGAAGCGCAGAAAGCCCTGCTGTGGTCCCCTGGGAAGTGCAAGGCGGACATGGGGCTGGGCAGGACCTACCTCAAGCTCGGCAACCCGCAGTCCGCGCTCTTCTGGTTTCGGTCCGCCAACGAGAACGGCTGCCCCGAAGGCGGGCCCGAGGCCAGGAAGCTCGAGCAGGCCCTGCCGCCCCCCAAGCCGCTAGAAGAGCCCAAGAACCTGCCCGGACCGGATGAGCCGGCATTCGACTACAACAAGATGACGCGGGCCATGGTGGAAGCGCGAAAGAGCGGGGATTCCGCTGCCGCCGCCCTGTTCGACGCCTTGTCAGCCTTGGCCAAGCCCCACCTGACCTCGGGAGGCCCACCCAAGGAGTTCTCCTTCACCTTTCCGGCTCTGGAACGCTATTCAAAAGGAAGCCCCGGCCCAGCCGTGGTGGACCTCAGGGGCATCCCCTTGGACGAAGCCCTCACCCTGGATCCGAGAGTGCCCCAGGGCAGGCTCTCCGCAGGGGAACTCAAGGCCCAGGACACGGCGTTCGAAAGGCTTTGCGACGCGGACGAGGCCATCGCAGTCAAGGATTGGGCCGGCATGATGCGCCAGCTCCGGGCAGCCCTCAAGGCCAGGCCAGGGGACGAGGATATCCGCAAGTCCGTGAGCATCCGCATGGCTTACCGCGACCTGAAGACCGCCAAGATCCAGGGCTCGGCCAGGACGACCGCGCTCCTCGACAGCCTGGAGCTCGCCCAAGGCGATTGGGGGATGTCGCTCTCCTATCTGCGTGAGGAGGCGCTGGCAGACCCCGGAGAGCCGGGCAAGCGCGACGCCTTCAGCTTCCTGCAGGGCTGGGCCATGGGCACGGCGGCCCTGCCGGGGCGGGGCGAGGACCTGCCGCCTGGTCCTCCGCCTCCCGAGGTCCCGGCCGCTGACGAGCTCGTCAGACGCGCCATGAGCGCCATGGGCGCGGAGAGGCTCGAGCTCTATCGGCAGGCCCAGCGCCTCTCTCCCCATGACCAGGCCATCCGCGACCTGGTCAACTTCTTCGAGGGCTCGGCCCTCGCGGAGGGATGGAAGGAAGCGGCCGGAGGCGCCCCGTGAGCCGGCTCATCCTGTGGCTGGCCCTTCTCGCGCCGGCAGTCCAAGCCTCAGACTCCGTCTCCTCCTTCGCCCGAGCGGGCATGGAGGCGACCCGGAAGAAGGACTGGTCCGAAGCCTGGTACCAGTTCCACTCAGCGGTGCAGCGCGGAGGACGCCAGCCCTCTCCCGAACTGGTCTTCGACGCTGCCCTGGCAGCGGACCAGGCCGGGGGCAGGGAACTGCAGGCCGTCGCCCTATATAGGATGTTCCTCGCGTTGACTCCGACGTCTCCTCACGGCCCCATGGTCCGCCGGCGCTGCCGCGAGCTCGAGTCCTGGACCTTGTCCTGGGCCCGCTCTGCCGGCAGTCATGCCTTGAAGGCCCTTCGCTCCCTGGAGGCCGCGGATTCAAGGCTCAAGAGGGACCCGCAATACGAGACCATCAAGCGGATAGACGGGGACCCGAACCTGACCGGCTCCAGGACCGAGATCCTGTCCCAGTTGGCTCGCGTCCACGCGTGCGCCGCCCTGCCGGCCGGAGACCCCAGCCTCCACGATTCAGCGCGCTCCATCGCAGACGATATCAAGGGCCACGATTGGCGCGCTCGGACGCTGGCCGAGCTCGGGCGCATGCGGTTGGAGGACGACGGACCTGAGGCTGCTGCGGGCATCCTGGAAGCAGCCGCGGCCTCCGCGTCCCAAGCCGGAACCTCCTACAGCGCCCACGATTGGAAGACCCTGCGCCAGGTCCAGACCGCGCTTGCCAGAGCCTGGGTGCTGGCAAGGGAGCCGGAGAAGGGACGCGCATTGGCAGGGTCTCTGCCTTCCGGCAAGGACCGCGCCGAGTTCTTCGCCGGCATGGTCGACGCCCACATCCGGATGAAGGATTGGGCGGCGGCCGAGACTGACGGGCGCTCGGCAGCCTCGCAAGACCCCGAGATCGGCAGCCTGGCCTTGGCGTCCCTGGCCGTGGAGAAGACGCTCGGAGCGTGCCAAGCCCAAGCCGCCGGGCTCGACCCATGCTGGAAAGCGCCGTCTTTGGGAGTCGTCTCCGCGCTCGAGGACGCCGACCGCGCGCAAGACGCCGGGACACGACGCGGCCTGCTCGTCCTGGCGCTCCAAGCCCAGGCCGCTTCCGGGGATATGGCCGCTGCCCGAGCGACCCTCCTGCGCATCCCGCAAGATGACCGCGCAGGCCGGGCCCTTGCCTACGCGGCCCTGGCCCAAGGTGCGGCCCGGGCAGGAGACCGCGGGGCCGCCAAAGGCGCGGCCGCCATGGTCCTGCGTCTAAGCGACGAGCCCGAGCCTCTCGGCCGCGCGGCCCAGGCCCTGGCCGCCATCGGCGACCTGCGCGGCGCCGCGCTGGCCGCAGACCGCGCCCACCGGGGGAGGCCCGATATCTTGGCCGACCTGACCCTCGGCCTCAAGGCCGCGGGACTCGAGCGAGCGGCCCGCAGGACGCGCGGCGAGCGCTCGCTCCGAGCGTGGGATGTCCTTTACTCCGAGGCCTCCTCAGCCGGCTGGAACCCATGGACCTCCTTCCTGGGCAAGGCGCGAGAGAAGATCTCCTCCTACGACTTCGACGGCGCGGTCGAGGATGCGGCCTGGACGGCCCGCGGCCTCGCCTGTCTGTCGCGCGACTTCCATCGCGCGGCCAAGGCCCTGGGCGAGGACTGATTCAGGAACAGCAGGACGAGCCCTGGTCCGAGCCGCACCCGCAATCAGGCGGCCCGCCGGTCAGCATGGAGTTGAAGATGGCCTGGGCGCAGCCCACGCCCGCGCTCACGGCCAGCGCCCTGGCCGGGCAGTTGCGGCTGCAGGCGCCGCACTCCATGCACGCGTCGAGGTCCTTGATGGAGGCTTTGCGGTCCGAGATATCGAAAACCGCGTGCGGACAGACTTCGACGCAGGTCCCGCAGCCGGTGCAGGCCTCGATATCGAGCTTGAGGCTCGCCACAGCCGGCAGGTAGCGCAGGCCCGGACCGAGGCTCATCTGCGGACTCCGTGCAGGATGAGGAGGACCGCGCCGGCCAGGGCGCTGGCCGCCATGGGCCGGGCGAAGAGGCCGATCTCCCTGTTGACCCCGTTCTGAGAGGTGAAGGTGCTCGCTCCGGTGAAATTCAGGGCCAGAAAGGCGGACACCGCGGGCAGGAGCAGGAGCTGGCCGCCGGCCATGCGCAAGCCCGCGGGCTTGGCCCAGCACACGAAGCCGGCCCAGGCCAGGCCCACCAGCCAGCCCTTGAGCGCGAAGGACCGGAACGGGACCCAGGGCAGAAGGCCGGGGACCACGACCGTCCCGGCCACCACGCTGCCCAGGAGCGGCCAGGCCGCGGAAGCGAGGTCGGAGGCCGAGCCTCCCCGGCCCAGGGTCCAGACCGCGGCCAGCCCCAGGAAGACCGCGAAGTACCGCAGGGCCTGGAGGAACTCCAAGGGGGCCAGCATGAGCCTCTCGGACAGGGGGAAGGCCACCCTGCGCATCTCCGGCAAGGCCTTCATGCCCCTGTCGAGGAAAGCGGGAAGGGCCTCGACCCGGACCGGGCCGTAGACGACCTTGAAGCCCGTGCGCTTGGCGACCTCGAAGCCGGCCACGCCCACGGCCCCGAGCTGGGGAAGGATGAGGACCCGGTGCCGGACCTTGTCTCCGAGCCCCACGCTCCTGACCCGGATGACCAGCTCGTCCGTGCCGAAGGTGCCTTTGCCTGCCGCGCACCAGACATTGATGCCTACGGTGTCGAGCACGAGGAGCCAAAGGTCCCGCCCAGCCATGGCGCGGCGGACCGCGTCGAAGGAGAGCTTGTAGTTGGCCGTGACCAGGACCGGAGCGTCGGGACCGGGCGAGCCCAGGCCGTAGAGCCCGGGCTTGACCCTGTAGCGGTTCCGGCCCAAGCCCCACCGGGAAAGGACGCCGCGCAAGGCGTCCCACCCTGTCGGAGGCGGCGCGGTCAGGACAGGCTCGATCACGGCTGCTCCCGGAGCAAGGCCATCAACCCAGAAGGTCCTTGAGCGCGGCCTTCGCAGCAGTGCCGGGGTCCGTACGGCGGCCGGTCAGGTCGTTGACGCGCTTCTTCCACGGCCCGGGCCTGCGCATGAGCCCTTCCAGTCGCCGGCGCAGGCCGTCTTCGACCAGTTCGAGGAACGCGGCCTTGGGAAAGACGCCGGACCGGCGCTCCCAGGCTCCCGCGGACTCAAGGCGCCTGCGATGGCGGAGGATGGTCTCGGAGAGCTCGTCGACCCCCTTGCCTGAGCGGGCCTCGGTCCTGACCACGACCCGCTCCCAGCCGTCGCGGGGAGCCGCGCCTTCCAGGCCCAGGCGCAGGGAGCGCTCGAGGGTGTCTGCGCCGTCCTTGTCCGCCTTGTTGACCACGTAGATGTCGCCGATCTCCAGGACCCCGGCCTTGATGGCCTGGATGTCGTCTCCCATGCCCGGGGAGAGCACGACCAGCACGGTGTGGGCGGCACCCGCGACCTTGACCCCGTCCTGGCCCACCCCGGCGGTCTCGACCAGGACGAGGTCCTTGCCCATGGCGTCGAGCACGGTGACCGTGTCGAAGACGGACCTGGACAGCCCGCCCAGGGAGCCGCGGGTCCCAAGCGAGCGGATGAAGACCTCGGGGTCGCCGGCGTGCCGCTGCATGCGGATGCGGTCGCCCAGGACCGCGCCGCCCGAGAACGGGCTGGTGGGATCCACGGCCACCACGCCCACGGAGCCCCCCTTGGCGCGGCAGGCCGCGATGAGGCGGTCCACCAGGGTGGACTTGCCCGAGCCCGGAGGCCCGGTCACGCCCACCACATGGGCATGGCCTGACTTGGCGTAGAGGGCTTGGAGCACGCGGCGGGCGGCAGGGTCTCCGTCGTCGAGGTTCCGCATGAGGCGGGCCGCGGCCCGGATGTCGCCGGCGAGCACCAGCCCGGCGATCTTCAAGGGGCTTGCCATGCTATATGCCATCAAGCGACGGGACAGTCAAGCGGGAGCCCGGACCGCGGGGAAGTAGAGCCTGATGATGGTGCCCAGGCCGGGCTGGCTTTCCACCGCGATCGCGCCTCCGGCCTTCTTGACCATGCCGTAGACGCTCGAAAGCCCGAGCCCCGAGGCCTTGGCCGGTCCCTTGGTCGTGAAAAATGGCTCGAAGACGTGGGGCAGGACCTCCGGGTCCATGCCGCAGCCCGTGTCCTCGACGCAGAGCCTCACGAACCCCTCGCGCCTGGGCGCCAGGTCCGAGAGGTCTTCATGCGAGGAGACCTGGGAGGTCGTCAGCCGCAAGGCGCCTCCCCCGGGCATGGCGTCCCGGGCGTTCGCCGCGAGACTGTGGATGATCTGCTGCATGAACTCGGGGTCGAACATGACGCGGTCGAGCCGAGGAGAGAGCGCCCACTCCACGCGGATCGTGGAACCGAGCAGGTCCTCGATGGGCTTGCGACGGTCCGTGAGGAACCCGTTGAGGTCCATGGGCTCGGGTCTCGACAGATGGCGCTGGCTGAAGGCCAGGAACTGCCTGGTGATGGCGGCCATGCGGTTTGCGGCCGCCAGGATGGACTCGACCTCCTCCCTCCTCCGATCCCCCCGGTCCATGCTCTGGAGCAGGAACTCGCAGTGGCCCAGCACCACGGTGAGGAGGCTGTTGAACTCGTGGGCAAGGCCGCCCGCGAGCCTGCCCACCACGGAGAGGCGCTGGGCCTCGGCCAAGCCTTGCTCGGTCTTGCGCAGGCGCGCCTCCCGATCGCGATGCTGGCCGGCGAAGAAGGCGCTGAAAAATGCCACGATGAAGAAGAAGGGGAATCGAAGGGCCACCGATACGTCCAGCCAAGCCTCGCCAGGATGATTGGCCCTCCACAGGAAGGCATAGGCCGCGGCAGCGACAGCTCCCACGCCGAAGCTCGCGCCGGCCTCCTTCTGCATGACGGAAAGCAGGATCACGATGAAGTAGAGCAGGTAGAGGTCGCCGCCCGAGGCGCCGCTCAAGTGGATGGCCCAGGAGATGAAGGCCACGTCCGCCAGGAAGACGGCGCCTTGGACCCGGCCATCCCGGAGGAGGTCCCGCGGCAAGGGCAGGAGGGCGAGGATGCTCAGGAGCTGGAGTCCCGCGGCCGCGAACGCCGACCAGGACGCATCGGCCTGGACCGCGGGTCCGTAAAGAGTATAGAAGCCGAGGAAGACGAAGATGACGCCCCTCAGGCTGACCAGGGCGGCCTTGTCGTCGAGTCGCAAGACCTTCATGTCTGACCCTTGCTCAAAGTGTAGCCCCGCGGCCGACAAAACGCAAGGAGAGGAGCGAAGAAATAAGAGACATTTAAACGAGCCGGTATCCTCACAGGCTGCGGCGGTACTGCCCGCCGGCCTCGTAGAGGGCCCGGGTGATCTGGCCCAGGGAGCAGCTCTTGGCCGCCTCCATCAGCGCCTCGAAGACATTGGCGTTGCCCAGGGCCGCGGCCCGCAGTCCCTCGAGGGCCGCGGGCGCGGTCTCTTGGCGGCTTAAGTGGAGGCTCTTGAGCATGGCGATCTGGTAGCGCATCTCGGTCTTAGAGGCGCGCGTGACGCTCCTGGGCGTCACCGTGGGCGAGCCGCAGGCGGAGAGGAAGGTGTTGACCCCCATGATGGGGAGTTTGCCCGTGTGCTTCAAGGTCTCGTAGAGGAGGGACTCGTCCTGGATCTTGCCCCTCTGGTATGCGGTCTCCATGGCGCCCAGCACCCCGCCGCGGTGGCTCAGGGCGTCGAACTCGGCCAGCACGGCCTCCTCCACGAGGTCGGTGAGCTCCGAGATGATGAAGGAGCCCTGCATGGGGTTCTGGTTCTTGGACACGCCGAACTCGCGGTTGATGATGAGCTGGATGGCCAGGGCGCGGCGCGCGGACTCCTCGGTCGGGGTGGTGATGGCCTCGTCGTAGGCGTTGGTGTGCAGGGAGTTGCAGTTGTCGTAGGAGGCGGTCAGGGCCTGCAAGGTGGTGCGCACGTCGTTGAACTCGATCTCCTGGCTGTGCAGGGACCTGCCCGAGGTCTGGCAATGGTACTTCAAGCGCTGGGATTGGGAGTGGGCCCCGTAGCGCAGCTTCATGGCCTTGGCCCAGATCAGCCGGCCCACCCGGCCGATGACCGAGGCCTCGGGGTCCATGCTGCTCGAGAAGAAGAAGGACAGGTTGGGCGCGAACGCGTCGACGGCCATGCCCCTGGAGAGATAGTGCTCCACGTAGGTGAAGCCGTTGGCCAGGGTCAGGGCCAGCTGGGTGATGGGGTTGGCTCCGGCCTCGGCGATGTGGTAGCCGGAGATGGAGACCGAGTAGAAGTTCCTCACCTTGTGCCGGATGAAGTACTCCTGCACGTCGCCCATGAGCTTGAGCGCGAAGTCGATGGCGTAGATGCAGGTGTTCTGCGCCTGGTCCTCCTTGAGGATGTCGGCCTGCACCGTGCCCCGGACCCGGCAGATGGTGTCCGCCTTGATGCGCTCGTAGGTCACGCGGTCGAGGAAGTCCGCGCCCGTGGCGCCCAGGAGCAGCAACCCCAGCCCGTCATGGCCCTCAGGGAGCTTCCCCTGATAAGCGGGGGGCTTGGCGCCCTTGCTCTTGAAGAACCTCGCGATCTTCCGGCGCACCTCCGCCGAACGGCCCTCGGCCTTGAGTTGGAGCTCGCACTGCTGGTCGATGGCCGCGTTCATGAAGAAGGCGGCCATGACTGGAGCCGGGCCGTTGATGGTCATGGAGACCGAGGTCTTGGGATCGGCCAGGTTGAACCCGGAGTAGAGCTTCTTGGCGTCGTCAAGGCAGCAGATCGAGACCCCGGAGTTGCCCACCTTGCCGTAGATGTCGGGCCGCGGGTCAGGGTCCGCGCCGTAGAGGGTGACCGCGTCGAAGGCGGTGGAGAGCCTCACCGCGGGCATGCCCTTGGAGAGATAGTGGAACCTGCGATTCGTGCGCTCAGGTCCCCCTTCGCCCGCGAACATGCGCGTGGGGTCCTCGCCCTCGCGCCGGAACGGGAAGACCCCGGCGGCATAGGGGAACTCGCCGGGCAGGTTCTCCTTGAGCATCCAGAAGAGCAGGTCTCCCCAGTCCTTGTGCGTGGGCAGGGCCACCTTGGGCACGCGCAGGCCGGAGAGGGACTCCGAGCCGGTCTTGACCCTGACCTCCGCGCCCCGGACATGGTAGACGAACTCGTCGGCCCGGTAGGAGGCCGCCTTCTTCTCCCAGCCTTCGAGCCGCTCGAGGTTCGCCGGGTCGAGCTTGGAAGCGTACTCCGCCTGCGCGGCCTTGAGCTCGGCCAGGGTCTCCCCGCTCCCCTTGCCGCCCTCCCCCAGCGCTCGGGCGGCCTCGCGCAAGGCCTGGACCCGGCGAGCGACGCCCGCCTGCTCCGCGGCCCAGCGGTTGTAGTCGCGCACCGTCTTGCCGATCTCCGCGAGGTAGCCGATCCTTCCGGTCGGGATGATGGCCGCGTGCTCCTGCGCCCCGGCGCTCGTGGCAGCCGAGGGCTTCAAGTCCCAGCCGGCCTTGGGCGCCAGACGCTCGAGGAGAGCGCGGTAGAGGCGGTCCACGCCGGGGTCGCCGTACTGGGAAGCCCTGGCCCCGAACACGGGCGCGTCCGCCGGGGCGAGGGACTCCTTGCGGCGGCTGAAGGCGTACACCTTGCGGACCGCGCGCAATGCGTCCTCGGCTCCCCGCTTGTCGAACTTATTGATGGCCACGAGGTCCGCGTAGTCCAGCATGCCGATCTTCTCGAGCTGGGTGGGCGCCCCGAACTCGGGCGTCATCACGTAGAGCGCGAGGTCGCAGTGGTCCACGATGCCGGTGTCGGACTGGCCGATGCCCGGGGTCTCCAGCACGATGAGGTCGAAACCCGCGGCCTTGAGGATGCCCAGGACAGCGTCGATGGAGGACGGAAGCCCCCCTCCCGGCCCGCGCGCGGCCATGGAGCGCATGTAGACCCGGGGCGAGTCGATGGCGTTCATGCGGATGCGGTCGCCAAGGAGCGCGCCTCCGGTCTTGCGCTTGGAGGGGTCCGCGGCGATGATCGCCACGGAGCGGTCCGGGAAATCGTGCAGGAAGCGGCGGAGCAGCTCGTCGATGAGCGAGGACTTGCCCGAGCCCCCGGTGCCCGTGACGCCCAGCACCGGCGCAAGCTTCGCTCGCGCCGGAAGCCCTGCCGTCCGAGAGCCGTTCTCCGCTTCCGTGATGAGTCTGGCGATGGCTCCGAAATCCCTTTCGAGCGCCTTGGCAGGGTCTGCCTTGCGCGGGCCGCGCGCCGTCTTGGCGCAGGTCCGGAGCACGTCCGAGATCATGCCGTCCAAGCCCATGGCCCGGCCGTCGTCAGGCGAGTAGATGCGCGCGACACCGGCCCGGTGCAGCGCCTTGATCTCCGCAGGCAGGATCACCCCTCCCCCCCCTCCGAAGACCTTGATGTGGCCGCAGCCGCGCTCTTTCAAGAGCTCGAGCATGTACGTGAAGTATTCCATGTGCCCGCCCTGGTAGGAGGTGACCGCGATGCCGCGGCAGTCCTCCTGCACGGCGCAGTCCACGACCTCGCGCACGGAGCGGTTGTGCCCCAGGTGGATGACCTCGGCCCCGGCCGCGAGCATGACGCGCCGCATCACGTTGATGGAGGCGTCGTGGCCGTCGAAGAGGCTGCCGGCCGTCACGATGCGCACGGGGTTGCCGGTCCGGGGAAGGGTGCCTGGAGAGACGGTCTTCGGGGTCTTGGCCATAGTTCCGGAGCTTATTGTAGCATGCCTGGAATCCCCAACCGATGACCTCCGGCAGGCGCGTCGGCCCGGCTGAGCCCGGCCGCTACGGGAGGCGGGCCCTCGCGAAGGACTCCAGATCCTCGTGGAAGCGCAGGACGCCCTCGACGGCCTCATCGAGCGAGGCTCCGGTCGAGAACACGCCGAACCCTCCGTCATGGCGCGGCATCAGGATGACGCCCGGACCCCGCTGGCGCACGATGCGCCCGATCTCCTCGGCTCCTTCTCTGGACTTGCTCTTGAGCTCGGTGCTGGCCGGCCGGCGCTCGCGGAGATATTCCAGGAAGACCGGCGCCAAGGGGTGGTCCTCCACGATGTGGCCGTGCACGACCGCCCCGACCGCGGGGTCCGCCTCGCAGGCCGCCCAGTGCAAGGGGGTCTCCGAGGAAGGCTCGATGGGTCCGCGCGACAGGACCGTGAAGTCCGCGGGCCGGTATCCATGGACCAGGGCGAAGTCGTCGGCGGACGCGGGAAACCTGCACGACGTCTGCTTGCCCGACATGAGGAGCTCCAACGGTTCGCGGGAGAGCCTGAGGCTCAGGTTGCCGTAATCGTAGCCCGCCCAGGGCCCCGTCTCCAGCGTGCCGAGCAGCCGCATCGAGAGGAGCTTCTCCTTGCGGCTGTTGAGGAGCCGCAGGGTGTCCGGAGCCACGGTGATGGGGGCAGCCTCGTGCTGGTTGGCGAATCTCCGAGTGTCCCGGCCGGGCATGGGAGGCGCCTAGCCCAGGGGCGGGACCGGGGAGGGCCGGCCCTGGTCGTCGACCGCCACCATGGTGACCTTGCAAGAGTTCGTAGGACGGCGCTCGGACCTCTTGAGGTCCTCCGCGAAGACCTCCACGCCGATCTCCATGGAGGTCCTCCCGGCCCGCAGGAGCCGGGCCTCGACCACCAGCAGGTCGCCGACCTTGATGGGGACGAGGAACTCGACCCGGTCCATGGCCACGGTCACGCAGGGCTTGCCCGAATGGCGCATGGCGCATACGCCCGCGGCCTTGTCCACCATCTCGAGGATCTTGCCCCCGAAGACCGTTCCCATGGTGTTGGCATGGGTGGGCAGGATGAGGTCCGCGAGCTGGGTGTTGGAGGCCGAGGCCGGCTTGGGCGTCAGGGGAGCGTCCATGGAGTCCGGATTCTAGCAAACGGGTCGGCCGGCGGGAAGGGCTCGATGGCCGCCCGGCTCAACGGCACTACGAGTATTCCTTATTAAGCCCGACCTAATGGCGCGCTAAGCCGGCCTTGAGCGCGGATGGCCATACTCGTAGTATGCGCGCCGCCCGCTGGACCATCGTCCTCTTCTTCGGTCCTCTGCTCGCGGCAGCGGCCGAGCCCCCCGCCCCGGAAACGCTTGAACCGGGCCTGGCCGTCCGCCAAGAGGTCGTCTTTTATCCCGTCACCGGACGCACGACCAAAGACCTTCGCAGCCAGATCGCGGCCTCAGGCCCGCGCGAGCATCCGCACGGCCGCCGCTACGCCGCCGCCACCGAGTACCGCATCACATGGAAGTTCTCCTATGCCAGGGGTCCGGCCGGCTGTTCCGTGGCCTCCGCCTCGGTCGCGCTCGCGCTCAGGCAGGTCTATCCCTCGTGGACGCCCCCTGCGGACGCTCCGAAGAGACATCAGCGACGCTGGAAGAAGTTCAGCGCCGCCCTGCGAGTGCACGAGGCCGGGCATGGCGAGACCGCCCTCGACGGGGCCCGCTCGGTCCTGCGGACCATCACGCACGCTCCGCCGGCCGCCTCCTGCCGCGAGCTCGCCGCCTCGACCAAGACCGCGTGCAGGAGCATCGTCCGCGAGACCACCGCGAGGCTGCGGGAGGACGACATCCGCACGGGCCATGGCCGCACGCAGGGAGCGTTTCTCCCGTGAATGTCGAGAGAGGTCCTCGGCGAACTCGTTCACGACGATGCCCTAGGAGCCGAAGTCCTTGAGCCGGGCGCGCACAGCGACAGGAGGGTTTGTCCTTGCGCTCCCCGAGGAGGCAGCGCGCCATCGCGTGGCTGCGCTGCTTGCCGCGCCCGAAGACAGCGGCGTCCACGCATCCGGACGCTCTACGAGCCGGCTTCTTTCCTGAAGAGCTCGAGCAGGTCGTGCTGTCCGGCCGCGTCCCATAGCTTGCGCATCTGCTTGAGGATGCAGCCGTAGACGACCTCTCCGTCCGAATCCGGCGGGTAGTCGACCTTCAGCTCCTTGGCCCAAGCCTCGAAGGAGAGCCCGTGCTTCCGATGCACCTTGGCCTCTTCGTACCGCGCGTAGAGCTCGGAATGAGCGAGATACGGGGACAGCGCGCCCTGCAGGGCCATGACGCGGCCGAACTCATAGCTGTCGTCGAGCTCCTGCCGCAGGAATCTCAACTCCTTGCGCCTGTCCTGCGCGGCGAACATGTCGAGCAGTTCGCCCGCGGGCGCGCTCTTGTCCACGCCTTCCAGGAACAGGTCGAAATATTCGTCGCCGGAGGGGTTTCTCTTGATCAACAGCGCCAGGGGTTCCGACTTCCTCTTCCTGAGGTAATCCTGATAGACCCTGTAGTTCGACCTTATCTCCGCCTTGACCTCGGGGTGCAGGTCCAGCTTGAGGTAGCGGGTGATGACCTTGAACCAAAGGTTCTTCTTGTCATCGGGAAGGGTCCGCATCTTGTCGAAATCGAAGAGGTGGGCTCCTTCGTGCGCGAGCAAGGCCTCCCTGCCGGTCTCGCTGAGACCCGCCCAGTACGATTCCTGGATGAGGATGCAGGGCGCCTTCATCTCCTTGGCCGCGAGGATCCCCTTGGACTCAAGCCGGCTCCTGGTGTCCAGTATAACAGCAAAGCCTGCCGCCTGCCAGGGTCTTGGGAGGCGAGCTCGTGAGGTCTGAGGCCTCAGCCGGTCAGCGCGCGGCGACCGCGTCGGCCGACGGTCCAAGGATCGCCGAGATCGTCGTCGCCGCGTCGGCGCTCAGCGGGCCCGACAAGGCGGCTTTCAAGCCGTCGCGGATGCTTGCCGCCGGCACGGTATAGGAAAGCTCCGTCCATATCTCCGGGCTTTGAGCGCGCAGCATCTCGTCCAAATGCAGAGAACTGGCCACCTGCGGCGACTTGGGGATCCGGCCGGTCCAGACGATTCCGACGACGTCTCCCGTCCGGCGGTCGACGTAGGCCGAGCCCGAGTCGCCGTGGGAGATGTCGCAGGCGTTGGCGAAGGACCAGACCTTGTCCGGGCCGGGACTGAATTCGTCGGGGTCGGCCATCTTGCGGAACTCGTTGCTTCCGGAGAACACCTTGCAGTCGGAGTCCTGGTTGGCCATCATCCTTCCCCTCAGGTTGTTGGCGACGCCGAAGCCGATCGTCAGGAGCTCCTGGCCTGGGTAGATGGCGGCCTCGAAAGCGAAATTCCGCCCGATCCCCGACAGCGCTGCCTGGTCGCCGGGAGGGACGCGGATGGAGAACAGCGCCAAGTCGATCTCCCTCCACTCGCCGTAGACCATTTCGCAAGCAAACCTCTTCCCCAGAAGGACGAACTCGACGGCTGCGCCGCAGCCCATGGAGCTCATGACGTGGCGGTTGGTGGCCATCATGTGATGCCCGTTGAAAAACCCGATATAGAACGCCGTCGCCGAACCGTAGCGCGCCGTGGCCTTCGCGGCGCGTTGGAACACCAGGCTCTCCCCAGCCATCGAGGCGGCGGTGACCGGTTTCTTGCCCCATTCGTCGCCGAGTTGGTAATCCTTGTACCCGAACAGGGCGACGCCCGCGTCCAGGTCCGAGATGGTGGTGTGGCGGACGAGAACGCTTGCGGCCATGTCATGAGAGCGGGGACCGATGAGACCGCCGGGGGAAGGGAGGGCCTGGGCCTGTTCAAAGGTGAAGGACGACGATCCATCCGCTCTCAACGCTTCCAGCGAGGGCGTCTCGGCCGCCGCCAGGAACGGAGAGGCGCACAACGCAAGCGTGGCCAGGATCGAGCGCGTTCGTGTCATCCGGTGTCCCTCTCAAGCGTAGCTGAGTCGGGCGCCGCCCACCAGTGTCGAAAGACCCAGGAGCCGGGGCTGAGGGGCCCACGGGCGCCATGCGGGCTCGGTCGTGCCGGTCAAGCAGTCCGCCTGACGCTCGGGATGGAATATCCTCCGCAAGCGGCCGATAAACAGTAGAATGATAGGGCATCGCTGGCCGATAGCGCGCCCACTGGCACCATGAAGCCCCCGATGAGGAGGCGGCCATGACCTTGCAGGAACTCGCCGCAGCGCTCGGCCTGAAGGCCCACGGCGCTCCGGATTACGCGATCAAAGGCGTCCGCGACATCTCGGCGCTCTCAGAAGGCCAGGACCTCGAAGACGGCTTCGTCTACTTCATCGAATCGCAGGCCGTGCTCAAGCGGCATCCCAAAGCCGCCGAGCACGGAGTCGTGCTCACGACTCCCGCCATGGCGGACCTCTTCCCGCGCGCTCTCATCGCCCCCGAAGGGCGGACGCGGCTGGCGCTCATCGCGCTGCTCAAGAAGTTCGACCGGGCCCCCAGGTTCCCGGCCGGAGTGTCTTCGGACGCCAAGGTCGACCCCTCCGCCACGGTCGCGGCGAGCGCGTCCGTGCTCCAGGGCAGCGTGGTGATGGCCGGCGCCGTGGTCGGCGAGCGCTGCGTCCTCTACCCCGGCGTGGTCCTCGAGCCCTCGGCCGTGGTCGGAGACGACACCGTGCTGTTCCCGTGCGTCGTGGTCGGCCACCACTGCGTGATCGGCAAGCACGGCATCGTCCATGGCGGGACGGTCATCGGGTCCGACGGCTTCGGCTTCCACGACGAGCCCGGCGGCCGCCACAAGATCCCGCAGATCGGCAACGTCGTCATCGGCGACCACGTGGAGCTGGGCTCCGGCTGCACCATCGACCGGGCCACCATCGAGAGCACGACCATCGGCGAGCACACCAAGCTCGACAACCAAGTCCACATCGGCCACAACTGCAGGCTCGGGCGCTATATCTACATCGCGGGCAACACCGGCCTGGCCGGGTCCGTGGTCGTAGAGGACGGGGTCATGATCTCGGGCATGGTCAGCGTCCGGGACCATGTCCTCCTCGCCAAAGGCACGGTCGTCATGGGCATGTCGGGCGTGGCCAAGGACACCGAGCCCCGGACCGCCTACTTCGGCACTCCCGCGCGTCCGGCCCGGCAGACCCACAAGATGAACGCGGCGCTCGAGCGCCTGCCCGAGCTGCTGGCGCGCGTCCGGCGTCTCGAAGACAAGGCCCCCAGCCCGGAGGAAGTCGGGGCCTGAGACCGGAGGGATGCCATGAGGACCATGCTTGCGATCGGATTATTCTTGGCCTTGGGGACGGCTTCCTGCTCCGCAGGGAAGATCGTCGTCCGGGAGGAACCCGACCCGGGCAGGGCCGTCATCGCGGTGGGAGAGACCTTCACCGTCGAGTTGAAGGGGAACCTCACGACCGGCTTCGAATGGGTCGTGGCCGCGGTCGACGCTCAGACGCTCGAAGTCGGCCCAAGGCGCTACGCCGCCAAGCCGGCGGGCGGACGGGTCGGCGTCGGTGGAACCTTCTTCTTCCCGGCGAAGGGACTCAAGGCCGGCGACACCGAGCTGACGCTCGAATACCGCCGTCCTTGGGAGAAGGACCCCGCGGCCAGGACCTTCAAGGTCGACGTCAGCATCGTCGCCGAGGATTGATGCCGTCAGGACCGGACGACGCGCCAAAGTCGGGCGGAGCGGCTGCGCGGGTTCTCGCGCGCTTCCTCAGGCGAGGGCTTGCGGGGGGCGGTGAGCGGGCCCAGCCAGAGCCCAGCGACGGTCTGCGAGGCCAGGGCCTCTTGGACGAGCGCCTCCTCGCCGGAGTGGAACGTCAGGAACACGGCGCGGCCGCCGGAACGCACCAAAGAAGGCAGGTCCCGCAGGAGCGCTGACAGCTCCTCGCTCTCCGAGTTGACGACCATCCGCAGCGCCTGGAAGGTGCGCGCGGCGGGATGGGCGGAGAACGCGTCCTTCTTCTGGAACCGCCCGGGCTTGAGCCTCTTGGCGGTGGCGACGGCGGCTGCCAGGTCGGAAGTCGTCTTCGCCGCGCGTCCCGCCGCGGCCAGGACGGCGAGCCTCGCCGCGATCGCCTTGGCGTCCGGCTCGTCTCCAAAGCGCGCCAGGGCGTCCGCGACCTGAGCCTCGGAGGCGCAGGCCAGCCACTCGGCCGCGGTCTGGCCCTGCGAGCGGTCCATGCGCATGTCGAGAGGCCCGTCGGTCTTGAACGACATGCCGCGTTCGGGCCGGTCGAGCTGCATGGATGAGACTCCAAGATCCGCGAGGAGGGCGTCTACGCCCTCCTTGCCGAGGCCGCGGAGCGCCTGCCGGGCGCCGGCGAAATCGCATCGCCGGACCAGGATGTTCCCGCCGAGCGAGCCGAGACGCTCCGCGGCGCGGTCGAGCTCCTCGCCGTCGCGGTCGAGCCCGATGATGGAGCCCTCAGGCCCCATGCGCGCAGCGACGGCTTGGGCATGCCCGCCCCAGCCGAGAGTGCAGTCGAGGACGCTCGCACCTGCCAGCGGCTCAAGAGCTTCGAGGACCTCCGCCAGCATGACCGGCAGATGGCTGCCCGCGGGAGTCGAGCCGCGGGCCCTGGCCTTGGCCAAGGCCTTGGGGTCCGCGCCGAGCTCCTTGTACTTCTCCGCGAACCTCCGCGGGTGGGCGCCCCTGTAACGCTTGCGCCTGCGGTGCGCGGCCACGACTTCCGCGATCAAGACATCCGCGGGGGCGAGGTCGTACTCGAGGAGGCGCCGCGCCTCCACCCAGGAGATCCGGTCGTGCTCCACGGGCTTGAGCTCTCCGGTGAACCTGGGGACGAGGAGCGCGATCAGCTCGATCTCGCCGTCATCGTAGACATGGCGGGAGCGGGATGCCTCGGCCCCGACCTCGGCTTCGATGCCGAACTCCTCGCGCAGCTCGCGGACCAGGGCGGCCGCGGGGGTCTCCCCTTCCTCGATGCGGCCGCCGGGGAACTCCCATTTGCCGGCATGCCTGCGGCCCGGGCCGCGGCGGGCGAGCAGGACCTTGCCGGAGCGGAGGATGACGGCGGCGCAGACCGGGGCTACCATCGTCCTGTCCCTCCCGCCGCTTCCATCCTTCCTCTTCGAGCAGGAGCCATTCCATCGAGAAGCTTCATCCGGCAGGCCCTTGGGAGGTCCTCGTCCGGGCTTGGGGACGGGGCGTAAGGCGGAAGACCCCGACCAAGGATTGGGTCGGCCGCAGGCCCAGGCTCCGGTAGACGCGGTCCGCGGCGGAGCCCGGCCCCGACAGGATGACCAAGGTCCTGGAGCCCAGTTTCTCCAGGGCATGGCGGCCCGCCGCGTGGACGAGGGCCGCGCAGACCCCGCGCCGGCGGTAGTCGGGATCGGTCCCGACGCTTTGGTAGCGGCCCAGGCCGCCGACCTTGAAGATGCCCAGGTCGCCGACCAGCCTGCGGCCGACGAAGGCCCCGAACCAGCTCCCGTGCCCGGCCTCGGCCACGGTCCGGTAGGCGTGCATCTGGCGGAGCTTGAAGCGCCCGTAGGCGGCGGCCTCCCAGCCTTCCCCGCGGCAGCGGATCTGGTTGCGGGTGGCGGCCTCCCAGTCCGGCGCCGAGGCCAGGGGGCGGATATGCACCTCCTTGTTGGGATGCGGGGCCGGCCTCAGACGCGACGCGGTCAGGACGCTGGAGGGCTCCACCTCGAAGCCCGCCGCCGTGAATTCCGGCGGCACTGGGCGCGGCAGGCCGGGCTCGTCCCAGGTGAAGGCCTGGTGGCGCACTTCCGGCAGTTCCGAGAACTCGCTCCGGAAAGCCTCCTCCCAGCGGGGCAGGTCGCCTTTCTCCGGTGGGCTTCGGAAAACCAGGAAATTCCCCCAGATGAAGCCCGGATTGGAGGGCGTGCGGACGGAAATGAAGGCCCCCCGGTCATGGACTTCGCCGCAGATGGAGGGAACCAGGAGGTCGGTCTTGAGGCCCAGCGAGCGCAGTCCGAGCATCATGCCTCCAGCGCGGCCAGTTTCGGGTCCTCGCCGGAGACCACGACCCCGACCGAAGGCATCGACACGCCGCCGGACGGAGCCCTCGCGGTCTCGCCCTTCCACGCGAAGCAGCCAGCCGCCAAGGAGGCGGCTCCCAGCAACATGGTGGTCCTTCCGCTCATGATCCGAGATGATGACATTTGGAGGAAGTCCTCCGCCAGCCCGGCGGAGTTCGTCTACGAGGCTGGTCGGAAGGCAGCGCGAAGCCCGGCTTTCCCGGCTGGTCTTGCCGTGGGATTTGTCTTCCACGGGCGCGTCCCACCCGCAGAACTCAGGCCTTGAAATTCCTTCATTTCTGGGGTATATGATTATGTAGGTTCCTCATTATGATTTGCCGAGGACTGATCCTGACGGCTCTCTTGGCTATTGCCCCTGCCGCCCGGGTCAGCGGCCAAGCTGAAGTCCCGACAGCCCCAAAGATCCCCTCCATTCAGAAGCTCCGCGACGACAGGTTCATCCGCAACGCATTCCAATCCCAATTCCAGCCTGACCAACTGGCCGCCTTCGGCAAGAAACCCTCCCTGGAGAATCTCGTCAAAGCCATGTCGCCAGAACAGCGACAGGGCGCAAAAACCTCCTTAGCGGCCTTGGAAGGCGAAGCCACGAGACCCGAGGAGTTTGAGCAGATTGCCGAGGCTTACCTTCTGCTGAACTCCCCCGACGAAGCCTCGCTCGTGGCCTTGAAGATGCAGGAACAGCGTCCTGATGACTTCCGGGGATTCACTATGGGGGCACGCGCAGCCTTCGACCTCGGCGACTATCCCGCAGCCGCCGAACAGGCCGCAGAAGCCCGCAAGCGAAACCCCAACGACCAGAACGCCTTCGCGGTCCTCATGCTCAGCAAAGGCCGGACCAGCTTGAAGCGCTCCACAACGGTAGAGGCCGCGTCCTTCCCCCCTGCGCCGGCCGTGTTGCGCCAGGAATCGGCGGAGCTCCCCGCATCGGCGCCTGCCGGGTCCACCCCGCCGCTCAAGCCGCAAGTGAAGGTCGGCCCAGCCAAACCGGTCCCCGCATTCACCTTCGAGCCTCGGGACGACTCTAAGAAGAAAGGCGGCATGCCGCTGTGGCCGATTGCGGCTGTGGCAGGCCTGGGCGCGGCGGCGTATGGCGTCCAGCAAAGCCGCCGGAGTTGGGCCGAACAAGAGTCCGAACCGCCGGCAGAAGAAGTTCCTGATTCCGACCGCATCCAGAGGAATCGCCGCCGACTCATTGCCCTGGGTGTTGCCACCGCTATCGGTTTTGGAATCGTCTTTGGAAAGCAGTTGTTCGCAGCGGCCGGCGGGCTGGGAGCAGCGAAACTCATTCGCGACGGAGCAAGTTCATTCCAGAGATTAGTCATGTCGGAAGCCGGTTCGGTGAACCCGAGCGCTCCCATGGTCGTCCCCGAGCGCGTCAGGAACCTTCTGACGCCAGCTGGCCAACGCATCGGTCAGGCGGGTTCCAGCGCGGACATTCGTATTGTTCGTGGCACGATTCAAGATGCCGAGGCACTCTTCTCCCGACTCACTCAAGGAGCGAAGATTGTTCCCCACCCCATACTCGGGCCAGCAGGAAGATTGGCCGAACTGGCGAACAATTCTGGAAGCTTGGCCCTGCGTTCCGTTTCAAAGAGCGGCCCCCCCACAATAGATGTGAACGTCCCTGGAGTGAACATTCGGGAAATCAAGTTCATTTCGCCATGAAAACGCCCGACCTAGCGCCATTGAAAAAGAGTTTCCGCCGGGAATGCGCAGAGGATCATGTCGGCCTTTGGAGCATCGTCAGGTCGTTGCGCATCACCTTCGGAGAGAACCTGGCAAGGCAACTGGTCCGGGATGCCACCATGGAAATCGTGACGAATCTCCTTCAATCCCGGACGATCAAACCAGGGTTTCCAGCCTCCAACGGACGAGACTTCGAGCCCTGGAACTTGAGTCCAGATGAAGCTATCGCTCGCATCCAATCCGAGTGGGATGAACTCGGCAGAGAACCCACCATCGGCGAAATCGTCTGGTTCACCTCCGTCCCCTGAACGCACAGAGTCCTAGCTCCGCAGGGAAAAGAGATCGCTGGGAATCAGATTCCCCGCGTCAGCCGGGTCCGTCGGCGGATGGTGAGCCACGCTGTGGGACTTGAGGTCTCCCCCTTGGTCCGCTGCTCTAGAGCAACGGACCAAGGTCTGGGCTATGGCGTCGTCTCCCATGTCCGCTCAGATCGGGACGGGGAAGGCGTCGAAAGGACGGCGTCTCCTGCCGGCGGAGCTACGCGCCCCGGCGGAACACGATGGCCACCACGGTCTTGTCGTCTCCGCCCATGTTGACGGAGAGGCCGTAGGGCCGCTCGGGCGAGAGCTTGATCTGGGCCGGGCCGGCCTTGCCGGTGAGCTGCTCCCAGAGGGTGACTGCCTGGTGCACGCCGGTGGCCCCCGTCGGATGCCCCCAGCCGACCAGGCCGCCCGTGGTGTTGAAGGGCACCTTGCCGGACCTGGAGGTCTCGCCCGCGAGCACGAAGTCCGGGCCTTGGCCGGGCGGGGCCAGGCCGATGGCCTCGGTCGCGAGCACGCCCGCGATGGTGAAGCAGTCGTGGGTCTCCACGGTGCCGAGGTCCGAGGCCTTGATGCCCGCGGACTCCAGGGCCGCGGCGGCGGCGCGCGCGGTGGTCTCCAGCCTGGCGGGGTCCTCGGGCGGCAGGGTCAGGTCCGCCTCGACCTGGCCCAAGCCCACGACCTCCACCGCGTCGGTCTTGGGGATGCCGCAGCGCTTCAAGCCCTCCTCGGAGAGGATGCCGATGGCCGAGGCGCCGTCGGAGACCTTGGAGCAGTCGTAGACGCTCAGGTGCTCCACGAAGGTCCTGGGGTCGGGCTCGGTCATGGCCTGGGCTTCCAACTCCTTCTGGGTGTTCCCGTGCTCCTGCGCCGTGGCGCACAGACGCGCGTTCTCGATGGCGTTGCGGTACCAGCGGGCCATGGCGCGCCGGGTCTTGTCCCTGCCGTACTTGGCGTAGCAGGCGCCTGCCCGGTCGCTGAACTTGCCGGGGAAGAAGTGCGCGTGTCCGGTCTTGCGCTCCTTGCGCCAGCCCGCGGTCGCGAGGATGTCCGCGCCGTAGACGGCCTTGACCGTGTTCTGGACCTCCACGCCCACGGCCAGCACGACCTCCGCGGTCTCGGCCAGGACGGACCGGATCCCCGCGGCCAGGGCCAGGGCCCCTGAGCAACAGGCCCCCTCCACGCGGGTGCAGGGCTTCCAGCGCAGCCCCTCGTCGATGGACGGGATGAGGGCGGCGAGGTTGCCCTGGTTGTTGAACCGGGCCGCCATGAAATTGCCGATGACGCCCTCGTCCACGTTCTTGGCGCCGCCGAGCCGATCTAGCGTCCCCTTGCCCGCCTCCTTGATGTAGTCCTCGAGGCCCGGCCGCGGCTTCTTGGGATGGAACTCCTTGCGCCCCGTGCCCATGGACACGGTGTTGTATCCGGCAGCCATGTAGACCTTGCGCCGCAGCTTGATCATGGTTTCCCTCCCACGGCCTCGGCCGCATTCCCGACGGCTCTTGGAAGCGGCATTCCCTCGCCCAAGGCTCGGTCAGAATCAACCATTCCCTGGTTCGTACAGGCTCTTCCATCACGAACCGTCCTTGGCGGAGCCAAGGGCTCGCTATGCTCGGTCATTTCGCCACCTTCACCTGGAAGTAGTCGTTGACCGGGCCGTAGGCATGGAAGAACCCGGTCAGGAGGACCTTGTTGACGTCCTCGGCTCTCGCAGCCACCCCGTCCGAGACCAGGGCGAGCGCGACCTCCTTGGACCTGCTCCCATGGCGCAAGGCCAGCTCCGCTCCCAGGGTCTTCATGCCCGCGAGCTTGCAGAAGAACTCGGCCAGGGCCTTGTCCTTGGCAGGGTGCTTGACCGCGGACTTCCACGCCAAGCCGGGCTCGGGCAAGGGGCCGAGCTTCTTGTCGCAATCGACCTGGAGCTCGGAGAGCGGGACATAGCGCTTGGCCTCTGGCTCCCAGACGCCCGCGATGCGGCCCTTCTCGTATCTAAGGAAGCCGTCCTTCTGCGAGCCGTCATGGTTCTGCCCGCCCTTGACCCCCTGGCCCAGGAAGCGCTCGAGGAGCGCGCTCTTGAGGCCCTGGCCCGGCAGACGCGGGTCCATGACCTTGAGGATGCACTGGCACACCTCGAGGCCCACGTAGTCCACGAGTTGGAAGATGCCCATGGGCCGGACCAGGAAGTCCTGGCTCGACTTGTTGACGCAGTACACGGCGTGCGTGAAGGGCATCTCCTTGGAGAGACGCTCGGCCTCGGCCATGCCGAAGAGCATGTCGCGCATGAAGTGTCCGTTGCCGATGAAGCCCGCGATGTCGTGGGAGGGGACCACGGTCTTGCGCAGGCTCTTGGCCAGGGCCTCGGCGAACGCGGCCACCTCGGCCAGGGTGGTCTTGGCCCTGATAAGCTCCACGAGCTTCTGCACGGCCGGAGGGTTGTAGAAGTGGAAGCCCATCACGCGTCCGCCCAGGCCGGCTTTCTCGTCGATCTCGCAGATGGGGATGGAGGAGGTGTTGGTGAAGACCCAGGGACCCTTCGGGCCCTTGCCCCCGCACTTGGCCAGGAGCTTGAGCTTCAAGTCCAGGCTCTCCGGAGCGGCCTCGAAGACCGCGCCGGCCTCGGCAGCCGCCTCGATGAGCGTGGTGGGCCGGACGATGTCGAGCGCGCGGTCCACGTACGCGTCGATGATCTCGCTGTTGTCTACAAGGTCCGACCGGTCCGCGTACGCGGCCCTGAGGGCCACGATCTTCTTCTCCGCGCCCTTCCTCACCTGCTCGCGGAGGTAGCTCATCAGGCCCGAGAGGGCCTGATGGGAGATGTCCACCGCGTGGAGGACGAAGGTCTTGGAGCGGTTCTCGGGCTTCAGGGAGAGGTCCGCCATCTCCTGGCTGACCAGGAGCACGATGCCGCTGCCCATCTTCCCGGCGGCTCCCAGGACCGCCACGTTCCCAAGCCTACCCTCGTAATCCATGCAGGACCCTCCCCTCAGAAAAGCCCGCGGATCAAGCCCCGCGGCCCGCTGCCATGATACCAATTCCGCGCCGGCTTTCGCCCCTCCAGCCCCCGCCGGCGAAAGACCCAGGCCCGCGGGTCCCTTCCGACCCTCGACCCTGTCCGGCCCCCGGGCTACACTTGAGACGATGAGACCTCCCGCCGGCCCGGCAGCGCGGCTCGCCCTCATGCTGGCGGCCGTCCTGGCCGCAGGCCCGGCTTGGGCGAACTTCGGCTTCGCGCCTGACCCCGGCGAAGCCTGCCAGGTCGCCCTCGAGCAGGGGCAAGACGGCCCGTTCTACTGGACCACGCGGGAGCGGCTCTCCCGGCACGGGCCAGCCGCCTGGCGCAGGGTCTGGCGCGACCCGGACTTCAAGGTCAAGTACCAGCAGGAGTACGCCGAGCGGGTCAATGTCATGAAGCCCCTGGGCCCGGCGGCCGAGCCCATGACCTCCTTGCCCCAGGGCATGGCCGCGCATGAGGAATCCTGCCTTGCGACCTGGACCCGCTACTGGAGCTATCTCAGCCGCACCTCGCCCGAGGCCGATCCCGGCCGCTCCGTCGAGTTCTCCTTCGAGCCCGACGTCGTGTCCAAGGGCGTCTTCAACGTCGAGGACGTGGGCACGGGGTTCTTCATCTCGCCGGATGGGCTTTTCATCACCAACTACCACGTCGCCAAGTACCTGTGCAAGCCCCCCAGGACCGGCCAGCGCGACGCGGCCATCCCCTGCGAGGGCGGCTACATCCTGCGCTCCTTCCCGGACTGGGAGGACTACGTCGCGGGTCACGACTACGCCCTGCTCTGGTCCCCGAAGGTGCGCTCCGGCATGAGGCCCCTGGCCCTGCGGCCGGACCTGCCGCGCCAATGGGAAAGGGTGTTCCTCGCCGGCTTTCCCACCCAGGCCTACACCCCGGAGTTCTTCGAGGCCTTCGCCAAGACCAAGGTCTACCCGGCCCGCAACTCAGGCAAGACCGGCCCCCTGGGGTTCTTGAAGTGGGACCCCCTGGTCTTCAGCACCGGACGCCTTTCGCTCTCCATGGAGGTCACGCACCTGTTCCCGGGCTCGCCCAGGAAGGTCCTTCTTGGAAGCGGGCACGACATCTATGCCGGAGAGCTCCCCGCATTCAGCCTCCAAGAGTGGGATCAGGACCTCGAGTCCGGGCCCGAGGAGGTGCCCTCAGGCCCGGGCTCGAGCGGTTCGCCTCTTCTCGACGCCGCGGGCCGCGTGGTGGGGGTGCTTCACCGCGACGACATGTACTATTCGAGCCTGCTCATGGTCTCGGCCCTCGACCTCTGCAACCGAACCGGGTCCCGGGACCAGGCGCGGCAGGCCTTGGCGGCCAGGCTCCTGGAGCAGGGGCTCTGCGTCGAGCCTGCGCCCGCCCCGGCCGCCGGCAAGACCCTCTCGTCGGCCCTCGGCAAGGTCGAGGCCCTGGGGTTGCCGCCCTCAGCCCTGTTCGACGGCGGGCAATGATCGTCACCGCGCGTAACGCTTGGGAGGCGAGTCCGTTCCCGCCAGAAGCGTCGGTGTTCATCGATGTATTCCGCGCATCGACCACGCTCGTGTACCTTCTGAACGCGGAAGTCGCGGAAGTGCTTGCGGTCCGGGATATCGAGCTGGTTCGAGAACTGGTTCCACGCGGCTACAGGCTGATCTCCGAGATCATGCGCGATGACCTCGACAATTCTCCCAGCCAGGTACTTGGCCAGGACCTCAAGGGAAGCCGCGTGATCCTTCGTACCGGGAATCTGACCGAGGCCATTTTTTCAAACCTTGACTCGTTCAGGCATGCCTATGTGGCATGCTTCGCTAATGCGCGCGAGACCGTCTCCACCGTCTCTCGCCGAGGCTTCGGCAGCGTCGAGATGATCGCCTGCTCCCATTTTTCCGAGAGACGCGAAGCGGTCGAAGACTTATCCTGCGCCGAGATGCTGCGGTCGTCGTTCCTCGGAAAAGAGCTGTGGGTTCCCCCGTTCCTGGACCAGATAATGCGAAAGGTCGAACAGAGGAAGACTCGCAAGGAGGTCTTCCCGGAACACTACTGGAGAGACATCGAGCTGGCCCTGACGTGCAATTCGATCTGCCTGGTGCCGGAGATCAGTATCGAGTCCAGGGACGTGATCTCCTTCCAGCGGGCCGGCCGAACGCAAGGCATCAGTTCGGCCTCTTGAAGGAAACGATCTGCCGGTCATCCGCCGCCACGGCTCACCACTTCGCCGGCCGCTTCTCCAGGAACGCCTTCATCCCCTCGGCTCCCTCGTCGCCGAAGAGCGAGCCGAAGAGCTCGGACTCCAGGCCGCAGCCCGTCTTGAAGTCCGCGCGCATGCCCTGGCGCACCAGCCGCTTGACCAGGCGCACGGCCTTGGGGCCCTTGGAGGCGATCTTCTTGGCCATGGCCTGCACCTCGGTCATGAGAGCCTCGGGCGCCGTGACCTTCTGGACCAGGCCGAGCCGGAGCGCCTCGTCCGCCGCGATCATGTCCCCGGTCAAAAGCAGGCTCAGGGCCGCGCCCGGTCCGATGAGCCGGGGCAGGCGCTGGGTCCCGGCGTAGCCCGGGGTCAGGCCCAGGTTCACCTCGGGCTGGCCGAACTTGGCGGCCGAGCTCGCCACCCGAACGTCGCAGGCCATGGCCAGCTCGCAGCCGCCGCCCAGGGCGAAGCCGTTGACGGCCGCCAGGACCGGCTGGGGCAGGTCCTCCATGGCCTGGAACACGCCCTGGCCGAGCTGGGAGAAGGCCTTCCCCTGCGCGGAGTCCATGTCCTTCATCTCCGCGATGTCCGCCCCGGCGGCGAAGGCCTTGCCCTCGCCGGTGAGGACCACGACCTTGACGTCGCCGCGGCCCGCCAGGTCCTTGAGCAGGGCTCCCATCTCGGCGAAGAACCGGCTGTTGAGGGCGTTCAAGGCCTGCGGCCTGCTGTTGACGACGGTGACGACGCCGTCGGCCTCCGACACCTTCAGGATCTCGTAGTTCATGGCGCACGGGCCTGTCATGTTCCCTCCTCGGTCAACCCAGCAGATTCCGGGCGATGACGTAGCGCTGGATCTCCGAGGTCCCCTCGTAGATCTCCGTGATGCGCTGGTCCCGGTAGAGGCGCTCGACCTTGAACTCCTTCATGAAGCCGTAGCCGCCGTGCACCTGGATGGCCTTGTGGCACACCCGGTGGGCCATCTCGGAGGCGAAGAGCTTGAGCATGGCCGCTTCCTTCGTATAGCGCTTCTTGCCCGAGTCCTTCATCCAGGCCACGCGGAAGAGCATGGTCTTGGCCAGCTCGACGTCGGTCGCCATGTCCGCGAGCATGAACTGGATGCCCTCGAGCTCGCCGATGGGCTTGCCGAACTGCGTGCGCTCCTTGGCGTAGCGCACGCTCTCCTCCAGGGCAGCCTCGGCGATGCCGACGGCCTGGGCCGCGATGCCGATGCGGCCGCCGTCGAGGGTCGTGAGCGCGATCTTGAGGCCCTTGCCCTCCTCGCCCAGGAGGGCTTCCTTGGGCACGCGGCACTTGGTGAAGACCATCTCGGTCGTGCTCGAGGACCTGATGCCCATCTTGTTCTCGTGCTTGCCGACCGAGAACCCCGGAGTCCCCTTCTTGACGAGGAAGGCGGAGATGCCGGGCTTGCCGCCGATATCGACCCTCGTGAACACGATGACGGCGTCCGCGATGGCGCCGTTGGTGGTGAAGTTCTTGGTGCCGTTGAGCACGTACCCGTCGCCGTCCTTGACCGCGGTCGTGCGCATGGAGGCCGGGTCGCTGCCGGCGCCGGCCTCGGTCAGGGAGAAGCAGCCGATCCACTCGCCTGCGGCGAGCTTGGGCAGGTATTCGGCCTTCTGCGCCTCGGTCCCGAAGTGCTCGATGGCGTCGTTGACCAGGGAGTTCTGCACGGACATGGCCACGGCCACGCCCGCGTCCATCTTGGCGATCTCGATCATGGACCCGGCGTAGGCCACCGCGCCGAGGGCCGTGCCGCCGTACGCCTCCGGGAGGGTCATCCCCAGGTAGCCGAGCTCGCCTAGCTGCTTGAGGAGCTTGACGTCGACCTCCGCCTTCTCGTCGCGTTCCGCCGCGCCCGGGCCGAGCTTCTCGACCGCGAAACGCCTCGCCTCCTCGACCGCCATGCGCTGATCGTCGCTGAGCTCAAAGTCCATCTCGCCCCTCCATCCCTTGGATTCCGGCGGCACGCGCCTGAGCCCGAGTCTATAATATTTCCAGCATTTCCGCTTCAAGCCAACGAGACCGAATCAACCGGCGCCGACGCTCCGAAATCCAGGGCTTCTCAGAGGCGCAGACCCACGCCGTTCTCCACATGCCGCCGGCCTTTGATCCGAGGTCTCAGGAGGGGCGGCACCCCGGCGCGGACCAGTTCCTGGCAGACGTCAGCCTGCATCTTCTCTGCGCTGCTCTCCAAGACCAAGGATGGCTTCAAGCCTTGCTCTATATTCATTGCGCGACAACCTTCATGGACGATCAACAGAGCCTTCTCCAACGGATCGTAGGCCATGGTTTCAGGAGAAAGCACGATTAGGCCGCTACGATAGTCCGCCAGGACGCCGCTGGATACCTCGGCGTAGCCGACAGAGACCTCCTCCTGAATCAGAAAATCGACGATGCGTTTTCCCTGGGGGCTTTTCCGCAGGAGCTTGAGCGCCATCTCGGTAGAGGTCCGCGGGCAATACACCGGAAAAGCGGAGGCCTCCTTGCACACTTCTGGGAAGAGCTTCCTCGGGCCGCCGTAGTCGGACACGCGAAGCAAGACCCGGGCTTCCACCTCGGCGTCATCATCGCCACACCAGCCTGGCAACTTGCCGGTGTACCTGGACAGGGTGGCGAGATTCTTGGTGAACCGCTGAAGCTCGGCCTTCTTTGGCATGAACTTTCTGCGCAGCCACCATTGGAATTGCTCGAGGGTCTCCAGCGTCTCCGGTTCGAGCACGTCGCCCCCGAAGCCTCCGAAATACACGGGAATCCCCATCTGTTTGGCAGTGATGATAAGATCCGCCCACGGAGTCCTTCCGGGCCCCAGCCCTCTTCTCAGAATCCGCTGTTCCCTCGCGTAGAACCGTGGCATCCCCTTGTCCGAGAACCTCGCGGCCTCTTCCTCGGCGTCCCAGCTCTCACCGATGCAGAGGACAGTGGCCGGCCTTGTATTGGCCAGATAATTCATGAGAATGCCGAACAGCACTCTCTTCTCGATCTGATCGCCTCGATCGTATAGGTGATGGAGGCCGGTTTCCTCCACACCGATCATGATGTTGGCCGGATTCTTGACGAGGGAACGAGCTGCAAGGAAGGATTGGAGGTCTCTATAACCCAGCTCCTTCACCACGCCGATGCTCATGTCGATCTGGGTGCGCAAAAGCAAGATGTCTTCGGAGCCAATCAATTCTCGGCCGGGGATTTGGATGTCAGAGACCTTCAGCTTCAACGGCGTCGCGGATATGTAGCGGATGCCTGCGGTCTTCTCAAGCTCGGGGACAGCGCCATACATGTGCGTGCCTGCTCCCATGGCCACGATCAACGCGCCCTGGCCGTGCTTGGCGACATGCTTGGTCACGACTGCCTTGATATCCTCCCAGCTCGCCTTGTCCCGGATGCCGCTGTGGGCGGGAGCCTTCAGTACCGCGGCGTCATACTCCCGTCTCACCGCCGAATCCCGGAGGTCATAGAGCGGGAGGCCGTCGTTGAGAAACCCGCCACCCTTCAGCTCTTCAATCAATGTCTGGACTCGATCCCCCCGGCTCCTGGCCCCAGCGCCCACGGAGCCGTTCGGCAAGGATGTGGCTGCTCGTCCGAGGGCCGCCGAGCTTTCCTTGACAAAATGCATCAGTCGGGGATCCAGTTTCCTCGCGTTCCGAAGGTCTTCCTGGATGAGGTCTGGCCGCACCTGGTATGCGGCTCGGCCAGACGGCAGATGCTTCGGCTTCGGAGTTCTGACGGAAGCAAGGTTGTTAGATTCGAGCCACTCCTTGGCCATGAGGAAGTCTTCCAGGACAACGCTCCTCCCAACCTGGTCCTTCGTTCGGGCGGGTGTCTCATGCGTCGGCTTCGGTGATTCGCCTGGAGCGCGGTTGCAGGATGCTGTCCACAATGGCAAGGGGAGACAAGCAAGGGAGAGAATACGCCAAAGACCGCCGCTATTTCGACGCGCCACGGGCCAAGGCGTTTTCGAAAGCCTCGTAGAACTCGCCGGCGCTATGGAAACGCGACTCGCGATTCGAAGCCAGCGCCCGCTTGAAGAAGCCGTCGAGGCCGGCCCATCCAGGCAGGGTCTTTGTGATCGGGGGGTAGTTCTCCGCAATCTTGGCCTGCACCATATCCCCGATGAACGGGCGCACGCCGCAGAGCAGTTCGTAGAGCATGATCGCCATGCTGTAGAGGTCCGATTCCCGGCTCACGACGCCGTCATGCTGCTCCGGAGCCATGTAGGCCGGCGTCCCGATCTGCGTCGCGGTGACGGTGCGGCCGTCCGGACTCTCGGTGAACCGGGCGATGCCGAGATCCATGATCTTGACGAGCTCCGTCTCCCTCTCAATCATGACGTTGGAGGGCTTCAGGTCCCGATGCAACACGCCGTGGTTGTGCGCATGCCCTATCCCCTGGCAAAGCTGTTTCAGAATGGGAAGACACTCAGCGGGGGCGAGCTTCCGAGTCCGCGTCAGTCGCTGAGCCAGGGTTTCCCCGTCGATGTATTCCATGACAAGGAACAATCCGTCCGGCTCCTCGATGAGTTCATAGATGGAGGCGCTGTTCGGATGCTTGAGCTTGGCCATGGTAAGCGCCTCGGCTCTGAATCGTTCCCTCTCGGCTGGACCGTGGCTGAGCCCGGGAGCCAGTTGCTTGACCGCCACAGGTCGCCTGAGCTTCATGTCCTCCCCGAGGCAGACTACCCCCATCCCGCCTTTCCCAATCTCCCGGACGACCCGGATGTGCCCGCCAAGAAGGCTGCCCTCGGTCGTTCTTGGACCGGCCGGGGCCGCGACGGGATCAGGACGACCCGAATCTCCGGCCGAATGGTCGCCCGATGCCAAGGGGGTTTCAACGACCTTCGTTCCCTTTCTTGACGCCAGCAAGGCCACGACTGCGACAGCGAGCAGGAGGGCGATCAGCCCCAGGACTGCTCCAGCGTACAACACCAGCCCGCCGCGAGCATCCCGGCTCGGCCCAGCGGGAATAGCCGCGCCAGATGGCGCGTTGGGATCAGTCGCGCTATGCGTCGGCTTCGGTGCGGCCGGAGCCGCCTGCTTCCGGACCTTTTCCTCCGCCTCCGCGATGGCCGCCCTCTCGTCGTCAAGGAAGACGCGCAACGCGGGATCGAGCCGGACCGCCTTCTCCACGTCCGCCATGATCTCCGCCTTGGCGCGGACGATTCCAGCCGCGTCGTTTCCTTCAGCCCTGCGCCGAGCCATGGCGCGAAGCACGTAGGCTTCCGCAAGCTTCGGATTGTAGGCCACCGCCATCAAAGCGTCGACGTAAGCCTCCCTGTAGCTGCCGGCTCTTATGAGCGCCTCGGCCCTCAGCTTGAACATGAGCGCGTCCTTCCAGCCCAGGTGCATGGCCTGGGTAAAGTCGATGATGGCGCCGTTTTGGTCGTCGACCTCCTTGCGCACCCTCCCGCGCTGGAAGTAGGTCATCGGGTCCGAGGGATCGGCCCTTACAGCCGCCTCGGCGTACTGGAGCTGCGCTCCCAAGTCGCCCTCTTCCCGGCTCTTGATCACTTTTCCTACCAGCCTGCCTGCCTCGGTCGGGTTGGAAGCCTGACGGTCACTCCACTCTTCGGCCGTGTGCGCCACGCCCGGGTCGGTCAGGGCGAAGATGCGCTCGGTCCGCTTGGCAACCACCTCGCCCAGCCCGCGAAGGTGAAGGGCGCTCTTCGAGTACTCCTTCACCTCCAAAGCCGCGGAGTTCCCGGGGTCGAGCTTCAAGGCCTCCTCGGCCAGTCTCAAAGAGGCTTCGTAATCCCGCTTGCGAAACACGGCCAGACCTTTGATCGTGAGCGCCTTGGAGGTGAGCTTGGGGTCGCCGTCCGGCGTGGCCAGTTCCAGGGCGCGGTCCGCGGAGGTGACCGCCTTGTCGAGGTCTCCGCGGGAATACCAGTAGGTGCCGGCCGTCGTCGCGTACTTGGGGCTCTCGGGGAAGCGCTTCTCTCCCGCGGTGATGTTCTCGTCCTTGGACTTGAGGGTCTGCTCGAAGGCGGCGCGTTTCTCGGCGGCGAGGTCCTTCTCTTTGAGCTTCTCTTGGATTGCGTGGGTATCCTTGGCGGCTTCCTCGGCTTGGGCGATGGCGCGGGTTTCGGCTTCAGAACCCTCGCCCTCCCTGGCCGCATGGGCTGACCAGGCCAGGGAGAGCAACGCCGCAAGGATTGCGAGCAACCGCGTTGTGCTATAATTTCTTATGCGTTTATTGTCTCGCCTGGGCGTATTCATTGTCCTTGGTTTAAGTATCGCCTTTGTTCCGGCTTTTGTCAATGCTGCACAGCTTAATGCGTCCAAGAGGCAAACCGGAAAGCCCAACGAACCTCCCCTGGAGAAATTCATCCACAAGGTTCTGGCTGAAGGCTATGACAATGATCTCGGCCCCAACTTGGCCCGAGTGCTCGGTCTTGATCCGAATCATAAGACTAAGGGTTCTGAGAGATTTAAAGACGATTGCTTAGACAATAGATACCGGAGCGTCAACGTCGTAGTCGAGAAGATTCCTGAATCGGACCGGCTCAAGCCCATCTCTGTGATCTTCCTGGCAAAGAAGACACAACCCGGGGCTTCTGATTCCAATTGGTTCAAGCTCAAGCCTGATGGAAGCATTGAAAAGGCATTCCGGGGTTTAGGAAAGCTGACTGACGACGGCCACGGCGTGCCCGGCTCGGCTGTAGACGTGGACCTCGACCCCGACGAGGCCAAGGTCCTGCTCAAGCGCGAGTTGGACTTCTGGCTCAAGGGGATCGGACTCAAGAAGAAGCCGGTAGAGACTGCCAAGAAGGCTGCGCCGGAACCAACGCAGAAGCCGGAAGCCCCAGCCAAATCTGGACCCAAGTAGCCCCGAAGAAACCGGCCTCAACTCTGCCAGTCACCAAGTGACCCTGTCTGCGACAAGGCTTGAGGCGCCGCATCATGAGCCGCCCAGCAGCTACTCTCGCCGCAGCAATCGCCATCGGGCTTTCCTTCCCGGGTTTCGCCGACGCCGTGCCTGCCGGCCCATGCCAGGGGAAAGTCTTTGTTTCATCTTGCGTCCCGCCCGCGCTCAAGGGGCGCGTGGAGCAGGCCAGACAGCACATCGTGCTCCTGGGCTACCGCTTCGATGACGAGAACGGGACCATCCTCTCTCCTCAGACGAAAGGCCCCATCGAGACCGCGGAAGTCGAGCAGGTCCTGGCCTGGTCGGAGGCAGGAAACCGGCACCTGACCCTTGAGCGCATGAGCCACGTCCTGTTGCGTCAAAACCCGGGCCAGCCTTTGTCCCCGGAGGCCGCGGCGGAACTCCAGCGTCTGGCTGCCGCCCATGGCGATGCTTTGCCCAGAGCCGTGCTTGACGCTCTTGCGGCGGCCGGGCCGAACACCAAGGCTTTGAGCGGTGACGTGCTGAAGGCCTACGAAGACTCTGCGCGCGTCTTCGACGGACAGCCATCTCCCCTCCAGCGCCTGGGCGTTGCGCTCCCGGTGCTCGGCCGGTGGAACGCGCCGGCCAGGCTTCCCGACTACTTCGACGACGCGGAGCGCCGCTTGGGAACGCTGACGGCTGCGGCCATCAAGTCGCGCATGGAGCGCAACCCCGTGGGCCGGGAACTGCTTGGCCGTTTCAGTGGCCGCGACGGCAAACCAAAGCTGCCGGCGCTCCTGGCACTCAAGCTCGAAGAACGCTACGGGGCCACGTATTCAGGGATGAACGACGCCGTCATTCTTAATCACGACGCCGTGGTCCAAGATGTCCTCGCCCGGGCGCCCCCGGACGAGCAAGCGGCGCTGCGTTCCAAGCTCAAAGGCCCCAAGGCGTTGGCCGAACACCTGGCCCGAAATCCCCAAGCCCTGGAGGACTTCATCGCGCGGCAAGAGACCAACCTAGTCCATGAACTCACCCATGCTTGGCAATGCCGTCGTTCGCAGCTAAACGTCGAGATACTCCGCGGCAACGCTCCGGGAATCAACCCTCTGGAGGGAGAGCATGAAGCCTTCTTGACCAGCCTGCGTTATCTGCACCAGCGAGTCATCGCCGGAGACCCGACAGCCGTCAAAGAGGCCCTGGAGCAGACTACCTACCCCAAACTCATTTCCAACTTCCGCTCCTGGCGCAACGACATCACGGAGCTCTATGTCCAACACTTCCCGGAAGGGGCTGCCCTGCTCCAGACTGGGCTCGAATTGCAGAATGACCGAATCAGACTGGCTCGACGCATGGCGGGCGAGGACAACTGGAGCCGGTTACAGTTCATCCTCAAGAAGATCGGCTTTGAGCGTGGAACTCGAGCCATGCAGTCTGAGATGAAATCCTACACGCGCAGCTTCGCGGACTTCCGGACCAAGGAATACCCCAAGCTCCAGCAGGAAGGCCTATCAGCCTTGGCTGCCCACTTCGCGTCCAGGGGTCGGCCGAACCAGGAGGAAGAGGACTCGGTCCGCCTCTCCGCGTTGGAGAAGAAGCGGCTGGAGGTCCGAAAATGAGGAAGCCAATCCTGTTCCTGGCCTTCCTGACCTTGGCCACCGCCTGTTCCCCCAAGTCAGAGACAGGCCAGGGCGGCGGCATGGCCGTGTATGAGGACCCTCAGAAGCGATTCTCTTGCAAGGTGCCTGGAGACTGGCGTGTGCGCGAGGAAGAGCCGGGCAGCGTAGCTTTCTTTGGTCCCCCCTCTGGGTCCCTAGCTTTCGCCGCCCGGGTGTCCATCGACTTCTACGCCCGCGCGGGATCGGAGTTCGCCTCTCCCGAAAAGTTCGCCCAAGCGCAGGTCGCGTCCGGCGCCAAGACCACTCCATTGCTGGAGAAGACTTGGAAAGGCAGGAAAGCCTACTCCTTCAGCCTCGTGCGACAGCTCAACTTCCAGCACGGGGGAGAGCGCATCAGGCAGGAGCGGCGAGAGGAGATATTGCTCATCCCGGTTTCCGACGGGTTCTTCGCTATCGAGCACTCCGCCTCTCCGCAAGCGCAGGAGTCCACCGCGCCCGTCTTCCAGGCCGTCGTGGAGTCCTTCTTGCCTTCTACTTAGCGAGGACCGGCACGCCCTCGGGAAGATACGTCCTGGCTTCCTCGCGGCCGTAGAGGACCCTCAGGGCCCCGTGCGCCAAGGCGGCCATCTCGTTCTCGCCCGGATAGACGGTGACGCGGCACTTCAGGCCCGAGAGGTAATGGGAGACGCGCTCCACCAGGGCGGCGCTGCGGGCCATGCCGCCGGTGAGGATGACTCCGTCGACCGCCTCCCCCTCGAAGGCCGGCAGGAGCGAGGAGGCCTGCTTGGCGATCTGGTAGGCCATGGCCTCGAAGACCTCGGCCGCCTCGGCGTCCCCGGCCGCGATCCTGCGCTCGACCTCGCGGAGGTCCGGGGTCCCCAGGAGGTCGATGAGCCCGCCGGCCCCCTTGACGAGCTTGCGGACCTGGGCGTGGGTGTGCCGGCCCGAGAAGCACAGGTCGGCGAACTGGCCCACCGGCAGGCTCCCGGAGCGCTCCGGGCTGAACGGCCCCTCGCCGTCGAGCCCGTTGTTGGCGTCGATGCAGCGTCCCTTGCGGTGCGCTCCCACGGAGATGCCGCCGCCGAGGTGGCAGACGACCACGTTGATCTTCTCGTAGAAGGTCTCGTGGTCCTGCGCGAAGCGGTGCGCGGAGGCGATCTGGTTGAGCGCGTGGCTGATGACGCGGCGGCGGATGCTCTTGACGCCCGTGATCTTCACCCTGGGGTGGACCTCGTCGACGACCACGGGGTCGACGATGAAGGCGGGCTTGCCCGCGGGGCGGGCCAGCTCGTGGGCGATGAGGCCGCCCAGGTTGGAGGCGTGCTCCCCGCCCACGGCCGCCCGCAGGTCCCGGAGCACGCTCTCGTCCACGCGGTAGGTGCCGTGCGGGATGGGCCGCAGCAGCCCCCCGCGGCCCGCGACCGCGTCGAAGTCGGCGGGCTTCAAGCCCCGCCGCTCCAGGGCCGCGGCCACCGCGGCCTTGCGCATGGGATACTGCTCGACCACGCCGCGGCCGGCGAAGGGGGCGAGCTCCTCGGCCGAGTGCCGGACCTCCTCGCTGAAGACCTCCCGCTCGCCTTCGTAGACCGCGATCTTGGTCGAGGTGGAGCCGGGGTTGACCGCGAGCACCCGGAGCCTCCTGAAGAAGGTGTCCTTCGGCGTGCAGTCCCAGCGGCCGTCCTTGGCCAGGCGCAGGACCCCGGCCTTCACGGCCAGGCGCACGTCCTCGGGAGAGCAGTCCTTGGCCAGGTCCACCCCGCGGAACTTCAGGCCGAAGAGGACGGGGAACTTCCGCGCGTCCGGGTAGCGCGAGGCGTAGAGGTGGTACAGGAGGTTCCCGGTCTCGAGGTTGGGGACGATGATGACGTTGGTGCCGCCCCCGAAGTCCTCCCCCCCGCCGTAGAGCTCCGCCGAGCGCCGGGAGATGGCGGCGCTGATCTTCACCTCGCCGGCGATGCGGATGCTGGCGTAGCGCGGCGCCCTGGCCACGCGCTCGGCGAGGAGCTTCTCGACGATGGGCATGGCACGGCGCACCATCTCAGGCGATGAGCCCTCGTCCGAGCCCTTGTGGGAGTAGCACACCACGGCGCCGTGGATCTCGGGCAGGACGTCCTCCGGGATGAGGTCGCGGGCCACGAGGCAGGTGCCCACCGCGGTCTGGGCGAGCACATCCGGGCTCATCTCGGCGTTGACCCCGACGTCTCCGAAGACCACGATGTTGTGCGGGTAGAGGCCCTGGGGGTGGTCGTCGGGCAGGATGAAGACCCCGGCCTCGCAGACCACGGGCTGGTTCGAGAGCAGGGAGAGCATGGGCCGGAAGAACTCGCGGGGGGTGTGCGTGGCGCCCCCCACCACCATGTCCGCGTGACCCAGGTGCACGGCGTAGATGCCGAAGAGCCCGGGCTCGGAGACCGCGTCCCTCGCTTCGTCGAGGCTGCGCGCTCCCGTGCCGCAGGAGCCGTGGTCGAGGCAGTGGGCCGCGAACTCCTCGATGAGCTCCCGGCGCCGCGGGACGTCGACGAACACGCTCTCCGCCAGGGCGAACTCGATGCGGGCGCGGTCCACGTGCCCGAGGTGGCGGGCGGCCATGTCCCGCACCTCGGCCTCCGGGGCCAGGAGCACGGGCCGCATGAAGCGGGCGAGATGGCAGACCGCCTCCAGGACCCGGGGCTCGAGCGGCTCCGTGATCACCACCACGGGGCGGGCCTTGTGCAGGGACGCGATCTGCTGGTCGAAGGATCTCTCGATTTCGTACATGGCTGCTCCCATCTCCCGAGGCACGGTCCCCGCGGGAAATATTATATATTTTGACTGTTGCGACGAACCTGCCCTTTTCAGGGCTAGAGCGAGGAACGAACCCATGGATTTCGAGTTTCCCAACCCAGTCAAGATCGTCCAGCGCACGGCCCGGGACTTCGCCCGGCAGGCCGTCGCTCCCCTGGTCCCGCAGATGGAGGAGACCGGACGGTTCCCCAAGTCCCTCCTGCGCTCCCTGGCCGACGTGGGGCTGCTGGGCGTCATCGTGCCCAGGAAGTACGGCGGCTCCGAGCTCGGGTTCCTGGCGCGCACCGTGGCCCTGACCGAGATCAGCAAGGTCTCGGCGGCCGTGGGCGTCACCCTCCAGTGCCACCACATGCAGACCGCGGCCATCCTCGACTGGGGCAGCCGCGAGCAGAAGGAGCGGCACCTGCCCGCCCTCTGCCGCGGGGACTACCTCGGGACCTGCGCCATCACCGAGCCCACGGGCGGCTCCGACCTGACCGGCATGGGCACGACCGCCCGGCCCGAGCGCGGCGGCTGGGTCCTCAACGGCAGCAAATGCTTCATCACCAACGTCCACCTCTGCGCCGCTCCCTTGGTGGTCGCCAAGACCGGCGAGGGCTCCCGGGGCCTGAGCGCCTTCCTCCTGAAGAAAGGCGCCCCGGGCTTCTCGGTCGGCCGGGACGAGCACAAGGTCGGCCTGCGCGGGGCCGACACCGGGGAGATGTTCTTCAAGAACTGCCGCCTCGGGTCCGAGAGCCTGCTGGGCGACGAGGGCGAGGGCATGAAGGCGGCCCTCAAGACGATCTCGGAGGTCGGCAGGCCCGGCATGGCCGCGGCCGCTCTCGGCATCCTCGAGGCCGCCCTGGAGGAGGCCGTCAAGTTCTCGAAGTCCCGCACCCTCTACGGCAAGCCCATCGCCAACCTCCAGGCGATCCAGTGGCACATCGCGGACATCATGATGGACCTCGAGTCCGCGCGCCTCTTGTGCTACCGCGCCTCGTGGCTCAAGGACCAGGGCCGCCTGGACTGCGCCACCCACATGACCATGGCCAAGGTCTTCGCCACCGAGGCCGCGGTCCGGGCCACCCGCAAGGCCCTGGAGATCCACGGCGGCTGCGGCACCATGATGGAGTACCCGGTGCAGAGGCTCTGGAGGGACGCCATGGTGTGCGTCTCGGCCGGCGGGACCACGGAGATCGGCAAGATCGTGCTCAGCCGCGCGGCCCTCAACTGATCCCATGACCAAGAACAAAGGCCGTGCCTCCTGGCGGTGCATCGTCCTCATCAAGCCGGTCCCCGACCCCGCGCTCTTCGGCAAGCTGCGTCTCGACCCCGACACCATGCTGCTCCGGCGCGACGAGGTCCCCTCCGTCCTCGACCCGCTCGACCGGGGAGCCATCGAGGCGGCCCTCGGCTTGAGGCGCCGCCACGGCGGCAAGGTCGCGGTGATAACCATGGCGCCCCCGAGCGCCTCCGAGCAGCTCCTCGAGGCCCTGGCCCTGGGCTGCGACCGCGCCTTCCTCCTCACCGACAAGGCCTTCGCGGGCGCGGACACCCTCGCCACGGCCCGGACGCTTGCCGCCGGCGTGCGCAAGGCCGGCCGCTTCGACCTCGTCCTCTGCGGAGCTTGGTCCGCGGACGGCAGCACGGCCCAGGTGGGTCCCCAACTGGCCGAGCTCCTCGGCCTCCCGGATCTGGTCTGCGCCTCCGGCGTCGAGCTGCGCGGAGGCAAGGTCCGAGCCCAGTGCCTGCGCGAGCGAGGCACCGCCCTTCTGGAGGCCTCGCGCCCCGCCGTGGTGACGGTCCACGCCGGCTCCGACGCTCCCAGGCTCGCGCCTCTGGGCGGCCTGCCCGCGGCCCTCCGCTCCAAGGTCACGGTCTGGTCCGCCCGGGACCTGGGCCTCAAGCCCGGCCAGGTCGGCCTGGCCGGCTCGCCGACCCGCATGCTCAACGTCTTCGTGCCCTCCGCGGCCAGGAAGGGAGAGCTCCTGCAGGGGACGGCCGACGAGGTCGCCTCCCAGCTCCTGGACAGGCTCAGGCACGAGCGCCTGCTCCCCACGACCGCCAAAGGAGGCTCCCGATGAAGACCTCGAACGCGATCTGGGTGTATTGCGGCCAGCGCGCGGGCAAGCCCGAGCCCGCGGCCCTCGAGCTCCTCGGCAAGGCCCGCCAGCTCGCCGAGGGCGCGGGCATGAGGCTCGAAGCCGTGGTCCTCGGGGATTGTGCCATGGCCGCGGCCAAGACGCTGCTCGGCTACGGGCCCTCCACGGTCTTCGTCATCGAAGGCTCGGACCTGGGCTCGGCCGGCACGGCCGTGCAGGCCGCGGCCCTCTCGGAGCTCGCGTCCAAGCACCGGCCCGACGCCCTGCTGCTGGGCGCAGACCGCGCAAGCGCCGCTTTGGCCTCGCGCACGGCCGCGCGCCTCCAGACGGGCCTGAGCGCCCACTGCGCGGACCTCAAGCTCGACGGCAGGAACCTCATCCAGACCGTGCCCGGCTTCGGCGGCAACGTCATGGCCAACATCGTCTGCCCGGATGCCAGGCCGCAGATGGCCACGGCGGCTGCCGGCGTCTTCTCCCCCGCGCCCGGCCGCGTCCCCGGGGCCCGCATCGTCTCCGAGAGCGTCCGCGTGGCGCGGAGCGTCCCGAGGATCAGGACCGTCTCGACCCGCTCCGAGCGGGGCGGCGGCTCCGCGGACCTGAGCCGGGCCCGCGTCGTGGTGGCCGGAGGCCTCGGGGTGGGCTCCAGGAAGAACTGGGCCCTCGTCGAGACCCTGGCCAAGGCCCTGGGCGGCGCCGTGGGCGCCACCCGGCCTCCGGTGGACCAGGGCTGGGCCAAGCCCGCTCAGATGATCGGCGCCAGCGGCGTGGCGGTCAAGCCCGAGCTCTACGTGGGCGCCGGCATCTCCGGCATGATGCACCACACCGTGGGCATCCAGGGCAGCGGCACCATCGTGGCCGTCAACAAGGACCCGCAGGCCCTGATCTTCAAGTCCGCGGACTACGGCGTCGTGGGCGACGTCGGAGAGGTCCTCTCCGCCCTCATCAGCCGGCTCAAGACCGGCAAGGGGGCGGCCCCCAAGGCCAAGCCCGCGGGCTGCGCCAAGCCCTCCGAGGCCTACCGCGAGAGCCTGCGCCGGATGCGGCCCAACCTCTACAAGTTCGGCAAGCTCATCACGGACGTGACCACGGACCCGCTCACCAAGCGCACGATCGAGGGCCACGCACAGCTCTTCGACGCGGCCCGGGACCCGCGCCATCAGGAGCTCTTCACCACGACCTCGCACCTGACCGGCAAGCGCGTCTCGCGCTACCTCTCGGTCCTGCGCTCGGCCGAGGACGTCGTCGCCCTGAGCCGCATGAAGCGCGCGGCCTTCAACTTCACGGGCACCTGCACGGGCGGCCGCTGCGTGGGCGGCGCGGCCTTGAACGCCATGTGGTCCACGACCTACGACGTGGACAAGGAGCGCGGCACCGACTACCACCGCAGGCTCAAGCGCTGGCTCCTGGACGCCCAGGAGCGCGACATCACCTGCTGCGGGGCGCTGACCGACGCCAAGGGCCACCGCCGGCTGCCTCCCTCCCGCCAGCCCGACCCCGACGTCTACCTTCGGATCGTAGCAAGGCGCAAGGACGGCATCGTGGTCCGGGGCGCCAAGGTCATGATCTGCGGCGCGGCCGCGGCCAACGAGGTCTTCGTGATGCCGGGCACGCGGCTCTCGCGCTCCGAGGCGGACTACGCCGTCAGCTTCGTCATCCCCAGGGACACCCCCGGGCTGACCGTCGTGGAGGCGCGCCGGCCCTCGGACTCCAGGGAGAGCGAGGACGGCTTCGACAACCCCGTGGCCAAGGGCGGCATCACGCAGGCTTACCTCTTCTTCGAGAACGTCTTCGTCCCCAAGGAACGCGTCTTCCTGTGCGGCGAGTACTCCTTCGCGGAGACCGCGGTCCTGCGCTTCACCTACCCCTACCGGGCGGCCATCGGAGGGTGCGTGGCCGGACAGGGCGACGTCATGGTCGGCGCGGCCGTGCTCATCGCGCGGGCCAACGGCCTGCAGGAGAAGGTCTTCCGCGACAAGCTCGTGCGCATGCTGGTCAACAACGAGACGACCTTCGGCGTGGGCCTGGCCGCGGCCGTGCTGGGGACCAGGCACCCCTCAGGCGCCTGGATCCCGGACCCGGTCCTGGCCAACATCAACAAGATCCACGTGGCGACCCTGCCCTACGAGACCAAGAGGCTCACCCAGGAGATCGCGGGCGGCATCGCCGAGACCGGTTGCATGCCGTCCTACAAGGACCTGACCGACTCGAGGTACGGGCACCTCATCTCCAAGTACCTCAAGGCGCATTCCCCGGCCGAGACCCGCGCGCGCATCGCGCGGCTCATCGAGTGGCTGACCATCGGCTCGGGCGTGCCCGGCTGCATGCACGGCGGGGGCTCCCCCGACGGCGCGCGCCTGGCCGTCTATGCCCAGGCCGACCTCAAGGGCATGACCGCCATGGCCAAGAAGGTCGGCGGCATCTCGGACATCTCGCTCGAGTAGAAGCCTCCATGGAATTCTACGAGACCATCCGCGCCCGTCGATCCGTCAGGAGCTACAAGCCCGACCCCGTCCCCCAGGACGTCCTCCGGCGCGTCCTGGAGGCCTTCCAGGCCGCCCCGTCGTGGGCCAACACCCAGGCCTGGGAGGTCATCCTGGTCGCGGACCAGGACGCGAAGGCCAGGCTCCAGGCCACGCTCTCGGAGAGGAACCCCTCCCGCGGCGCCATGCTCGAGGCTCCGGTCGTGGTCGCCGCCATCGGCATCGAGGCCAGGTCCGGCTTCTACAAGGGCCAGGCCTCCACCCCGCGCGGGGACTGGCTGCTCTTCGACCTCGGCATCGCGACCGAGCACCTGTGCCTCGCGGCCGCGGCCGAGGGCCTGGGCACCGTGCACGTCGCCTACTTCGACTCCGCCAAGGCAGGAGAGATCCTGGGCGTGCCGGCCGGAAGGACCGTGGTCGAGCTCATCCCCCTGGGCTTTCCGGCCAAGACCCCCGACCGCGTGCCGCGCAAGGGCTTGAAGGAGTTCGTGTTCAAGGAACGCCACGGCGCCGGCTTGACCCTCGCCCTCGCCGCCGCTCTCCTCGGAGGGACGGCATCCTTCGCCGAGGACACCGCTTCCGACGCCAAGAAGTCCGCTCCCAAGCGCGCGGCGATCTACGTGAGCCCGAGCATGTCCTTCAGGGAACGAGGCTTCACCCATGACGTGCGTGAAGACGAGCGGAACAGCCTCATCCTCAAGGGCTACCAGGTCGAGGTCCGGGACGGGACCACCGCGAACATCCTCGAAGACCTTTGGGAGGGCGTCTCCGCCGTCTCCTATTTCGGCCACGGAGGCTACGAGGACGCCAACGGCGACAATAACCCGACCCTGGCCGGACTGACCGCCGAGGCCTGGAAGGAGCTGGTGACCCGGGACTTCACCGTCCGCTACCAGTTGGAACAGGGCAAGGACCTCGCCGAGGCCGCGCGCCTGGCCTCGGCCCGCGCCGAGAACCTCGGACTGGAGCTCATGCGCAACAACTCCTGCTTCGGGCTCTACAACCACTCCCTGGCGTTCCGGTTCGTCAAGCCGGGAGGGCTGTACTACGGGGCGAAACGCTGGGTCTCCCCGACCACGATCGGCCAGGGCCTGGCGGACACCGCGGCCCAGTGCCTCCCCAACGGAACCTGCACCTGCGTGGCCAAGCTCTCCGCCGCCCATCTGACCGAGTACCGGGTGCCCGAGAAGCCGACCGAGGGCGTCGGCATCTCGGACGCGGCCTGCTCGGCGCGCGCAGGAAGGCTCATGCGGGTCCTCCAGGACTGGAGCGGCGAGGGCCGCCGTCCGGTCTACGACCCGGACTCGTTCTGGAAGACCGTCGGGCCGGACCAGACCGCGGCCCGGCTCAAGCTCGGACGGCACCTCAAGATGGAGGACGGGACCGTCGAGCCGGTGCGCACCGGCCGGGAGGAGGCGTTCTACAACAAGGTCAAGGAAGCGCTGCTGTCCGACCCCAAGCCGGGCTCCATCGGCATGGAGGAGCTCCTGCGCATGGGGCTGGACTCGACCGTGAGGACCGACGGCGCCGCCAACCTCCAGGAGACCTTCCTGACCATCCACAACGTGATGCGCCTGCTCGCCCGGCCCCAGCAGTGGGCCGGAGGCGGGATGGACACGGACTACGGGCATCGTTCCACGGATCCCGCCTGGCCTGTCCTCCAAGACCTCAGGGGCGCCATGAGCTCCGGGGGCCGGTCCCTCCCGGATGCCCTGGACGCCAGGCGGCAGCCGAACGGCTCTCTCATGGACCCGACCTGGTCCCTGCGCCTCTTCGACCCTGACACCGGCCCCTTCCAGCCTCAGCCGGGCGCCATCAACCGGGAGTGGAACGCCGGGTGCCACTACTACCAATGGATCGGCGCTACGGCGCACTCCACCCTGGGCGCGCTCGCCGTCTCCTACGGCGCCTGGGCCGAGACCGGCGTCAAGCAGTCCCAGGACAAGGCCGAGCAGGGCAGCGTGGAGGTCAGCCACTTCATCTGCGGCTCGAAGTTCGCGGCCGAAGCCTTCAAGGACCGCAGGGGCGGCCTCGCCCCCCAGCCGCCGGCCGCGGGCAAGCCCGACTGTGAAGCCTTGAACCCTGATGGGAAAGGTCTGGGAAAAGGGCAGTTCTACGCCGCGCTCCGCGTGTACCAGGACTGCCTGAAGGGCTACCGCTCCTCCCCTGGCCTCCCTGTACCGGACATGGCCGCTGACCCGAAGAAAGCCTGCGTCGCGTGCGTCGATGCCCTGATCACAGGACCCTGCTACGTCCGGGTGGCGACCCTGGCGGGCTGGGGCCTGTGCCTCACCTGCGACAAGGGCGGCGGAGTCGACCCCAAGGACCGCTTCGTAGAGAAGGACCGCTGCCCCATGTGCTCCGGGGTCTCATGGAGCCTCTGCGACTTCAAGCCCGCGCCGGCTAACTGCGTGGCGCTGTGCTCGACAGCCTCGGATCCCTGCCGGAAGAAGGCAGGGGATAGCCGCGACCTCAAGAAGTAGAACGCCGCGGTCTTCAAGTCCACGCCGTTCATCGTCGGGCCTTGAGCTCCGCCAACTCCTCGCGCAGCGCCGCGATCTCCGCCTGCTGCTCCTTGACGGCCTGGAGCAGGTACAGCGGGAGCTGGCTGTAGTTGACCCGCTTGAAGCCCTTGGGGTCGGTCTCCACGAGCTCCGGCAGAGCCCGCTCGACCTCCTGGGCGATCAGGCCGGTCTGAGCGGCCTCGTTGAAATGAAACTCCGGGAACTCCTCGGAGCGCCAGTTGTAGGTGACGGGCCTCAAGGCCGCCACCTTCTCGAGCACCGGGGCGAAAGGCCTCACGTCCTTCTTGAGCCGCTCGTCGGAGACGCAGGTGCCGGCGATGATCGTCCCGTCCCGGTCCACCACGCAGCCGACCGTCCCCTGGCCGATGGCCACGTCGCCGTCCACGGTGAGAGGGTAGACATCGTTGGCGTGGTTGCCGATGCGAAAGTTGCCGCCGGTCGTCAGCGTCAGCATGTTGGTCCCGGCCGGCGAGTCCCAGAACTCCAGGTAGGTATTGCTGGCCCGCACCCCGAGGTTCCACTTGTCCGTGCCTCCCGTCTGGAAGGTCAGGGCCTGCGCGTCGGTCGCAGCGGGCTTGTTGACGTACACGGAAGCCTGGGCTCCCGACGCGCCGGTGGTTTTGATGTTCCCGCCGGAGACGTCGAGTTTCGCCCCCGGGTCCGTCGTCCCGACGCCGACGTTGCCGCCGAAGTAGTTGGTGCCGCCCGCGGAATACAAGGCGTAGTTGTTGGAGGCTCCTGACATGGCTCCGCTGATGTAGACGGTGGCGGCGTCGGTTGTCGAGGCTCCTCCAGCGGTGTTGATGGCGCCTCCTCCAACGTAGAGCTGGGCGATCAAGTCATGGGTGCCGGAAGTGGCGCCTTCCGCGAAGCTGTTCATCAACAGCGCCCCGTACATGTTGTGGCCGCCGGTCGCGTAGCCTGCGATCGTGCCGTCTAATCGCAAGCCGGTCGATGGATTCGCCGTGGCGGGAGCGGTAAAGTTCCTGCTCGCGTACAGGGTAAAATACGGGTTGGCGACACCCGCACCGCCGAATCCTGCGTAGGATCTTCCCAAGACCACTCCGTCAACGTCGAGCTTCGCCCCCGGGTCCGTCGTCCCGACGCCGACCTTGCCGTCTCCCTTGACCACGAGGAGTTCCTGGCCGGTGGAGGTGCCTGAGGAGACCAGGAGGATGGTGTCGGCCGCGACCGCGTTGGAGCTTGAGACGTGGAGCCTCGCCGAGGGGACCGCTCCGACCCCGACTTGCCCCTGATTATTGATGACGAGGTGGTCCGGGGAGGATGAGCCGGCGTTGTTGATCTTAAGGGCGCCGGTGTTGCCCATCTTGACGAAGGTTCCCGTCTGGTTGCCCGTCCATGCGTCCGCCTGAAGCACGAGGTAGGCGTTTTCCGTCGTCGCCTCGACGTGCACGTTGGCCCGGCCGGGAGTGCCGCTGGCGTCCTTGATATGGAGGGACTGGTCCGGGGCCGTGGTCCCGATGCCCACTTGGCCGGACGAGGTGGCTGCAAGAGTTGAGACCCCAACCCGGAAGGGCATGGCCGCATCGCCGTCCACGAGGAGCGTGCCTGAGCTCAGGTGGAGCTTGGCCGCGGGTCCCGTGGTGCCGACGCCGACGCTGCCGTCCTCCTTGATGATGAACCTGCCTCCCTCGACGCCGGGGGAGTCGACCTGGACTTCTCCGTTGGAGCCGAGACTGAGGCTCTGCGCTCCGGACGCCATGTTGGCGATCCTGACTCCCTGCGTCGCGCTTGCGGCGCCATCGATGTGCAGTTTGAAGGAGGGTTCGCTGGTGCCGATGCCGACCCTTCCCCCCGAGTCGACGATGAAGGAGGACACGCCGACCTTGAACGCGGTCGAGACGTCGCCGTCGATGAGCAGGGTGCCGGAGCTCAGGTGGAGCTTCTCGGCCGGGCTCGTGGTCCCGATACCGACCTTGTCGCCGGCATCGCTCAAACGCACCGCGGTCCCGCCGTCCGTCCAGCCGCCGGCCGAGGCTTGGTTGAGCAGGTCCACGTAGCCGCCGCCGTTCTCGGACACTCTGAACTTGTCGGCGGTCGCGTCGAAGTAGATGGCGCCCTGGTCCGTCGCGGAGAGCGGCGGAGCGGACATCTCGGCCAGGGTGAAGGAACTCCTGACGATCATGCCGCCGCCCGAGACGTCGAGCCTGTAGGCCGGGCTGGCGGTCCCCACGCCGATGTTGCCGATGGGATCGACGACCATCCGTGCCCCGACCGCGTTGTCCTGGAAGACCAGTTTCCCGGCGCCCTCCCCGTTGGAGGGGCCGGAGGAATAGATGTTGAAGTGCTTCCCACCCGCCGACGTGCTCTTGATGCCGATGCCCGCGCCTAATCCTTCATCGCTTTCCACCCGCAATCCGGCGAGATAATCACCGCCCAGGATGTGCAATCTGGAGACCGGAGAGGTCGTGCCGACCCCGACTTTGCCCTCGGAGTTGACGACGAGCGAGGAGACGCCGACCTTGAAAGCCGCGTCCGCATCACCGTCGATGAGAAGGGTGCCGGAGCTCATGTGGATTTTCTGTGCCGGGCTTGTGGTCCCGACTCCGACGTTGCCGTCCTCGCGGACTTGCAGCAGGCTGTTGGCGCCGCCGTTGGATCGAACATGGAAGGCCGGAACCGCCGGGCTCGTGCCGGCGTTGATGACGGTTACCCCACCTTGATCCAACATCGTATTCCGGAATACCGCGGTCCAAGCGGGGTTATCTCCCGAGACCTCCAGCCTGCCGCTGACCGGGCTGGAAGTGCCGATGCCGATGTTGCCGTCCTTTACTGTGAAGGTCGAGCCTGCCACAGAGAAGGCGTTGCCGGTGACGGTCAAGGTGGAGCCGACCAAGGTGAGCTGGCCGGTCATGGCATCCCCGGCCTTGGCCACGTAGTCGCCGGTCGAGCCGGTGGCAAGGTCCTTCCAACCGCCGTCGTAGAGCTTGAGCTTGTCGGTGGAGGCGTTGTAGTAGAGCATGCCCTTGGCTGCCGCGGCGGGATCGCCGGTCAGCCCTGCCGCGAAGGTGAGCGTGCTCAGGCGCATGCCGAAATCCACGACCGCGTTCCCGCTGGAGACGTGGAGCTTCTCCTGGGGGACGGTCGTACCGATCCCGACAACGCCGTTGGGGAAGCCCACGGATGCGACCGAGGCGTTGGCGCGCGTCACGGTGATCCAGTTCTGGGTCGTGTCCACCGCATCGTTGAGCACGCGGCCGAAGAGCTGCGTGCCATTGAGCTCGAACCCCGTCCAGATCCTGTTGTCAGCCGCGGCCGTATTGTTGATGAGCGCCATGGTGGGATTGGCTTGATTGATGGTGAATCCGGGGTTGAAGCCCGCGAAGTCGGTCTCAGCGCCGGTCGTTCCGACGAGGAAGGAAGATCTGACCGAGAGCATATGCCCAGGGTCGGTCGTGCCGACGCCGACAAGGCCGGTGCCGTGCTTGACCCGGACCGCCTTGACCTCCACCCCGCCGTCGGTAGCGACGGACAGCTGGAGATCTGCGGTCGCGTTGGCGTCGCGGTTCCAGATCGTAGCTCCGTTGGCTCCCTGGAAGTCGAGGTTGGTATGCATCAGCCTGAAAAGCCCTGCCCCGTTGATGAGGAAGGCCCCTGAGTCCGTGGCCATGACGCCGCCGTTGACGGACAGCTTGACCTCGGGAGCCGTGATGCCGATGCCGACCCTGCCGTCCTGCTGGACTCGCATGAGCTCGGTTCCGTTGTTAGCCTGCACGTTGACCACGGGGTTGGTCGCGTCGGTCGAGGTGGACTTGACGACGAGAGTGCCGTTTCCGAGGTCGATGCCGCCGATGCCGACCGCTCCCAAAGCCGAGAACGACGAAACGCCTACGCTCGCGCCCCTGATGGTGAGCTGGCCGGTCATGGCATCCCCGGCCCTGGCGACGTAGGTGCCTGCGGCGGCGACTAGGTCCGTGAAGCCGCCGGCGTTCTCGGAGACCTTGAACTTGCCGTCTTCCGTGTCGAAGTAGATGGCGCCCTGCCCGGCGACCGCGTTCGGGGTCGAGGATATCCCCGCCAGGGTGACGGAGCTGCGCACGACGGCGCCGCCGTTCACGTCGAGAGCGTGCTTGGGCGACGTGGTCCCGATCCCGACGTTGCCGCCGGAAGGATTTAGAGCAAGACTAGCTGCCGTTCCCTCACCGCTTGTCTGATAGGCCTGAACGTCGAAGAAGTCAGTGCTCAGGCCAAAGCCCAGTTTGAGGCGACTGTAATACGCCGCCGCGTCCATTGAAGCCTCTTGTATGACCAGCGGCCGGTACAAAGCATCAGAAGTCCGTCCGAAGAATGCGTTGTACAGCCCTTGTGAACGGATTTCCGTCGTTCCATCATCGCCGCCAAGAATGCTCCCGATCATGCTGCCGTCCAATCGAGTCAGACCTAGGCCAGCGCTTCCGCCAGCAAGACCGGCCTTAATGTAGACAGCCGTCGCAAAGGGGCCACCCACGAATGTCATCGTCCCATCCGTTCCGATGGTCAATCCCTCATACGGATAGGTTCCGCCGCCGCTCAAATAAAGCGCATCGCGGCTGCCTGCGCCTGTCTTCCCGGTGGCGACTTGGAATATGCCGGCAGAGTTCCAGCCTGTTTTCAAGAACTCGCTGTCTGTGCCGTTGGTCGTGCGGTAGACCCGCAATTCCTGTGGATTTCCCCCACGTGCCAGCGCCAAGGTGTCCGCAGCATCACGACCCAGCAGAACATCGGCCGAGCTTCCGAATCTGAGCAGTCCCGCGTCACTCGCAAGACTCATGTTCCCTGAAACAGCGACGCTGCCGCCGGTCACAACAAAGGTCGAGCCTCCCACTGAGAAGGCGTCGCCGCCCACGGTCAGGGTGGAGCCCGCCAGGGTGAGCTGGCCGGTCATGGCGTCTCCCGCCTTGGAGACGAAGTCGCCGCTCGCGCCCGTGACGAGGTCGATCCAGGAGCCGTTGTAGAGCCTGAGCTTGCCCGTGTCGGCCTTGTAGTAGAGCATTCCGGAGGCCGGCGTCGCCGGGTCGCCGGTCAAGCCCGCCGCGAAGGTGAGCGTGCTCGTGCGGATGCCGAAGTCCACGACCGCGTTCCCGCTGGAGACGTGGAGCTTCTCCTGGGGGGAGCTCGTGCCGACGCCGATGTTGCCGCTTTGAGCGATCCTCATTCGCTCCAGCGCATTGGCTTCATCGACAAAATACAGGTCATTGCTATCGGGCGCCGTTCCGAAACGCCACTTCGGGGCACCGAGACTGCTGGCCCGGAAGACTGAAATGGTGGAGCCGTTCTCCACGGGTCTGTCTACCGCGATAACGCCGCTCCCGGTGCCTGCCGGCACGACGCCGATCTGCGATCCTGAGAACCATGTCCTGCCGGCCGAATTATTGATGTCCACGGCTGTCGCGGGATTCGTCGTCCCGACGCCGACCTTGCCGTCCTGCTGGACGCGCATGAGCTCGGCGCCGTTGTTGGCCTGGACATTGACCACGGGGTTGGTGGCGTCGGCCGAGGTGGACTTGACCACCAGGGTGCCGCCTGAGAGCCCGATGCCGCCGATGCCGACGCTCCCCAGGGTGCTGATGGATGAGACCTCCACCGAGGCGCCCCTGACGGAAAGCTGGCCGGACATGGAGTCCCCGGCCTTGGCCACATAGTCGCCCGTGGAGCCGGTCGCGATGTCCTTCCAGCCGCCGTCGTAGAGCTTGAGCTTGTCGGTGGAGGCGTTGTAGTAGAGCATGCCCTTGGCAGCCGCGGCGGGATCGCCGGAGAGGCCTGCCGCGAAGGTGAGCGTGCTCGTGCGGATGCCGAAGTCCACCACCGCGTTGCCCGAGGAGACGTGGAGCTTCTCCTGGGGAGCGGAGGCGCCGATGCCGACCCAGCCGTTGGTCGCGTCGACGCGCATGGCCTCCGAGGAATCCGCGGTGAAGATGATGTCGTCCGAGGTCCTGGTCGTGCGCAGTTCGAGGGCGTTCTGCAGGCTCTCGACGCGGGAGGTGGTCCAATCCCTCCAGAGGTAGAGCCCTTGCTTGGCCGGGATGGAGGCGGCCGAGTCCCCGATGAGGAGCCCCAGCACGGCGTCGTCCGCGCTGAGGTCGAGGCGGGCCAGGGGGTTCGTGGTCCCGGCTCCGATCATGCCGTCCTTGACGACCAGCGTCGAGACCCCGACCGAGAAGGCGTTGCCGGAGTTGCCGGCGATGGTGATGGTCGAGTTCCACATTGTCAGCGGCCCGGTCATGGCGTCTCCTGCCTTGAGCACGCGGGTCGAGTCCGACAATCCGGCGATGAGCGAGCCATCCAGGGCCGGGTAGCGCCCCAGGTTGTCGAGCTTGAGGAGCTGGTCCGCGCCGTTGAAGGCGTTGCCCTGCAGGGTCACGGAGGAGGACCGGAGGGTCAGGGGATCGCCCGCGGTGCCGTTCCCGGAGAACTGCTGCGGGTTCGAGGTCACCGCGGAGAGCCCGCCCACGGAGCTGACCCAAGCCCCGCCGTTGTAGAAGGACAAGGCGTTGGCGTTGGTGTCGTACCACAGGTCGCCTGCTGCAGCGGAGGCCGGCGTGGTCGGCGAGCTCGCGTACACCTTCCCGGAGAGGCGCTTGGCATTGTAGGCGTAGGCCGCGGCGTTGAGCTCCTCCCTCGGAGAGAGGGTGACGCCGTCGACGGCGATCTCGAGATGGGGCTGGGTGCCTTCCCAGTCCAGCGCGGGTTCGAGGGTCACGGCGAAGAGGCCGCGGTTGAAGGTCACGCTCTCGGTCGGGCCGACCCAGATAGGCGCTGCGCTCGTCGACGACGGGTAGATCTTGAAGCCCACGGTGTGGGAGCCGGTAAGGGGGATGCCGCTCTTGCGCACGTTGCCCTGATAGGACATGGTCCAATTGGCAGCCCAGGCAGGGGGGAACCCAGGCAGGAGGGAGAGGCACGCGGCCAGGACCACGGCCAGGAGGCGGCCGGCGATCGGCCGGCGTCGGCGGGTCGTATCGTCCGTCGTGTCAGGCTTCAGCATCGTGCCTCCATGCGGCTCACCGGATCACCATCAGCTTGCCCGTCTTGACGCTCTGCCCCGACCGGATGCGCCAAAGGTAGACTCCGCTGGCCGCGTCCTGCCCGGCCTCGTTCTTGACGTTCCAGTTGAGCTGGGCCGGGAAGAGCGCCGGCGGGATGGCCAGGGTCTTGACCAGCCTGCCGGTCACGGTGTAGATCTCGATCTCCCCGGCGGAGGGGAGGTTGGTGAAGGTGATGCCGCGCGCCAGGGTGCCGTTCAGAGGGTCTCCGGAGTTGGGAGCCCACGGCACGGGAAAGGCGTAGGCGGAGCTCACGTCCTCGTCCGCGGCGGCGATGAGGGCGTAGACGCTCAGGTGGGGCAGGGCGGCCGAGACCGTGTGGTTGGCCTGGTCCACGATGGAGCCCGGGACCTTGACCCACATGCCCCGCGCCTCGTCGAGCATATAGAGCGAGAGGGTCTTGACGCGGACCGCCGGGTTGGAGCCGTCCACGATCCCGTCCCCGTCCGCGTCATTGTAGGAAAGGCTCAGCACGGCGTTCTTGGCCAGGTTCGAGTCCAAAAACGACCCGGACTCGAGCTCGAGGTTGAGCTCCGTGATGCCGTTGGGCGCGATGACGGCCTGGGGCCCGGCCACGGAGGAGAGCCGGGAGTTGGCGGCCTGCAGGACCGCGGGATCGACCCGCATGGACTCGGACATGGGGTCGGTGTTGAAGTAGAAGTCGAAGTCCTCGCCCGTGGACTCGTCTTGCACCACGATCTGGTGGGGCACGCACTGTGGTTCGATCTCATGCGTCTGCTCCCTGCTGTAGAGCGGAAAACCCCACGGCGCGGGCATCAACTCCGAGCACCCGGCGTCCTCGAGCGGGTAGGCCGTCGCCACGTTCATCTCCCGACCCGCCGAGGCGAAGGTCCAGGTGTCGCCGCCGACCTCGACCTCCGCCAGAAGCCCCGGACCCTCCATGTGGTTGACCATGACGAAGTCGCCGCCCGTCATCTCCGCGGAGGCAGGCAGAGCCGCGCCGCCCGCCAGGCAGGACAGGAGCGCGGGAAAGGCGAGTCCGCGGGACTTCACCGGCCCTCCTCCGGGACGGGCGCCGGCTCCGCTCCCTGGCCGGCCGCGGCAGCGGGAGCCTCGCCTTTGGCGGGCTTGGCCTGCGCGGCGCCGCGGAGAAGCTCCAGAGCGGCGCGGTTGCCGGGGTCGGCCTCGAGGGCGGAGTTGAGTTCCAGCACGGCCTCGTAGATCCGGCCCTGCTTGAGATACCGCCTGCCTTGCTCGATGCGGTCCTCCGCGCTCTTCTCCTTGACGTCCGCGGCCCGGCGGATGAGGTCGAGCGCGGCGCGATTGCCGGGGTCGGCCTCGAGGGCGTTGTTGAGCTCCACCACGGCCTCGTAGGTCCGTTTCTGCTTGAGGTACCGCCTGCCCTGCTCGATGAAGTCCTCCGCGCTCTTCTCCTTGACGTCCGCCGCCCCGCCGAAACGGCACCCCACCCCCATGTGGTGGAGGTCGCCCAGAGGGGAGAGCCCGGTCCACGCGTACTCCACGGAGACCCGCTTGAGCGAGAACCCGATCCCGACCCGGAGGTCCGGTCCGTCCCGCTTGCCCACCCGGGTCCCGGCTCTCAGGGACAGCACCCGGCGCAGGACGTACTCGGCGCCCAAGCCCAGGTAGTGCTCGTCGCCAAGACGCGCCTGGTAATCCAGAGCCAGGGTCATCGGGTCCCCCCACGGCCGGCGTTCCAGGGCCAGGCCCGCGGAGACCACGGCGGGAAGGCGGGTCTTCTCCGTGTCGAATCTGAGCCCCGGTCCGAGGTTCCGGCCCGCCACGCCCAGGCTCAGCCCCTTGAGCCAGGCCGCTCCCGAGCGCTCCAGCCCGGAGACCATGATGCCCGCCCCGGCTGCCGCGGTCCGGCTCAGCGTGCGGTGCAGGCGCTGGCTGACCCACCCGGCCGAGACTCCGAGGCTCACGTCCGGGAGGGTCGGGTCGGCGAAGAAGAGCCGCTGGCCGTAGGCGAGGTTGACCGCGAGGTCCTCGGCGTCCACGGAGCCGCGGCGCAGGCCGTTGGCGTCGTAGGAGTCGAAGGGCCCGACGGCCAGGCGCGAGAGGCTCGCGGCCAGGCCCTGCCGAGCTCCTAAGGGGTGGGCGTAGGCCGCGTGCTGGGGATCGATCCCCTCGGCGAGCCGGTAGTAGGAGAAGACCGCCTCGGGGTAGCGCAGAAGGCCCAGGCCGGCCGGGTTCCAGAACGCGGCGTATGGACCCCGCACCGCGGCGGTCTGCGCCTCGCCCATGGCCACGCCGCGGGGTCCTGCCGCGACGCTGAGGAACTCGGCGCCCGCGGACCCGGCCGCGCCCGCGGACCCGGCCGCGGGCCGCAGGAGGGCCAGGAGCAGGAGCGTGAACGTCGCGCGCGCGCGCATGATATATATCTGGCGGATGGATGTTTGGTCCGCATTTGGATTCTGTTTGGTCCGTGTCGAAAATCAGGGACCTCGTGGGCTCGGCGTCCCCCGAGCCTCGAGTTCCTTTTCGACGTGCTGGATGGCTTTGTGGGCGTAGACGTGGCCGGGATCGGCCTGGACGGCGGCGCGCCACTGGGTGAGCGCGTCCTCTAACCTGCCCTGGCCGTACGACATGATGCCGGCCATGTAGAGCTCCTTGGCCCGGGCCCGCCCGGCGGCGGCCTGCTCCGAGAGCTTCATCCGCGCCTCGACGAGGTCCTTGCGCGCCCTGGGGTGCTCCGGAGCCTCGGACAGCGCCTGCTCCAGGAGCTCGACCGCTTCCGCCCAGCGGCCCTCCCTGGCTTTGGCCATCCCGTGGCTGTACGACCACTCGCCCGGAGCGGGGAGGGCGGGTTTGGGCTCGGGAGCCGCGGCGACCAGGGCCGGAGGCGGGGCCGGGGGCAAGGCCGCGGGCGGCGCCTGGGCGGCGGGAAGCGCCGCGAGATAGTGCCGGATGCGTTCGTCATCGATCTCGCCTTCGAGCGAGTCCCACTCGAGGGCCTCGGTCCACTGAGCCCGGGCCTCCTCGCGGCTGCCCGCGAGATAGGCCAGCATGGCGGAGTAGAGCAGTGTCTCCTTGCGGTCACGGAAACTGCCTTGGGACGCATGCTTGGCCATGGAACGCCTCAGGACGGCCTGGGCCTCCTGGGCTTCCTCGTGCAGAGGATTCTCTTCCGTCACCCTCCGCGCCCAGTCGAAGGCCTCGACCCAGCGTTCGCGGTCCGCCGCGACCCGCGACTTGCGAAGCCACGTGGTCCAGCGGACGGCCTTGCGCTTCTCCTCCTTCAGGAGCGCCCTGCCCTCCCGCAGGAGCTCCCGGCGCTGGGCCGAGATGTCCCTGCGGTCGCGGTCCACGAGCCTTTTGCCGGAAAGCCGGATGTATTCGCGCGCCAGGCCCGGCTGGTCGCCTTCCATGACGGCCCCCATCATGGACTCGAGGCACCCCTCGAAGTCCCCCGCGAGGTAGGCCTCAAGCCCGCGCTCGAAGGAGGAAGGCATGGCCGCGGCCTCGGGCCCGGCCGGAGCCTGGACCGCGGAGGCCTGGACCGCCGGAGCCGGAGCGTGGATCAGGAAGCCGGCGGCCAGGGCCGCGGCCTGCGCCAGGGCAGGCAGGAGGCCCTCCCGTCTCATCCGCCCCTGGCCTTGAGGATGGCCTCAACGCGCAGCCAGAGCTCCGAGAGGTCGAAGGGCTTGCTCAGGTAGTCGTCGGCGCCGATCTCCAGGCCGTGGGCCTTGTCCTCGGGGGAAAACCTCGCCCCGGAGACCATCATGATGGGGATGGGCTCGGGCAGGGACTCGGCCTTGAGGCGGCGGCAGACCTCCCAGCCCTCGAGGTCCGGAAGCTGGATGTCGAGCAGGATCAGGTCCGGTGAGTCGCGCAGGGCAGCGACGATGCCCTCTGCGCCGTCCGCGGCCTCGATGAACTCCCAGCCCTTGTGCCGGACGTAGCGGCCCACCATCCTCCGGGTCTCGCGGTCGTCGTCGATCATGAGGAGTCTTCTCTTGGCCATCAGGACTCGCCTCCGATCTCGAGGATGTAGCCGAACCCGCGCCGGGTGCGCAGGCAGGAGCCCCACCTGGCCCCGAGCTTGCCGCGGAGCTGGAACACGCACAAGTCCACGACGCGGGTGCGGACCGCGCTGTCGAAGCCCCAGACGTTGTCGAGGACGTAGCGGCGGCTCAGCAGCCGGTCGGCATGGCGCAAGAAGAGCTCCAGGATGAGGAACTCCTTCTTGGTGAGCTCGAGGGCCCGGCCCTCGAGGCGGGCCGTGCCCTGCTCGGCGTTGAGCTCGAACGGCCCCACCTCCACGGCCTGGAGCGCGGCCGAGGGAGCCTCGTAGCGCCTGATGAGGCCCCGCAGCCGCCAGAGGAGCTCGGTAGGGTGGCAGGGCTCGACCATGAAGTCGTCCGCCCCGGACTCGAACCCGCCGTTGACGAGCCGTTGGTCGCGGTCTGCGGACACCAGCATGACGGGGATCCTGGAGGTCGCGTGCTCGCCCTTGATGCCCCGGCACAGTTCGAGGGTCTCCCCGTCTTGTCCCCCCACCCGCAGGACCACGCAGTCCGGCTGCCAACCCTTGGCCGCCTGCAGCGCGGCCACGGCCGAGGTCTCGACCCTGACGAGGAACTCCCCCTCGGGCAGGGGCGACGCGAAAGCGAGCCCGCGCTTGCGGTCCGAGCCGAAGATCAGCAGGCGTCGGAGCATGGCGTGTCGCCCAGGGGGATGGTGAAGGAGACCTGCGTCCCGCGGCCCCACTCGCTGGAAGCGCGGATCCTGCCGCCGTGGGCCTCCACGAGCTCGCGGCAGATGCTCAGGCCCAGGCCCGTGGTCCGGGCCTTGCCCTGCCCTTCTTCGGGCAGCACGGGAGAGAAGAGGTTCTTGAGCTTGGGCGCGGGGATCCCGATGCCGGTGTCGGAGACCGTGACCCGGAGGTGGTGGGGCTGGGCCGCCACCTCGACCGCGACCCGTCCGCCCTCCGACGTGAACTTGAGCGAGTTCTGGACGAGGTTGACGATGACTCGCTCGAGCTGGGCGGGGTCCACGGACACGGGCGGCAGGGAGTCGAGCGCCGAGGTCTCAAGCCGCACCTTGAGCCGGTCCGCCACGACCTGCATGGAGGAGCGGACGTTCTCCAGGAGCTCGCGCAGACGCGCCTGGCGGCGCTTGAGGTCGAGCCGGCCGAGGCGGAGCTTGGCGAGGTCCGTCAGGTCGTCGGCCATGCCGGACATGCGGCGGGCGTTGTCGTAGATGACCTGGGCCGACTCCCGGCGCTCCTCCTCGGTGCCGGCGGCCTCGCCCAGGAGCATCTCGGCATGGCCGCGGATGACGGTCAGGGGAGCGCGCAGGTCGTGGGTGATGGAGGCCATCATCTGCTCCTTGAATTTATTGAGGCGATCGAGCTCCGAGGCCATGGCGTTGAACGCCCGCGCGAGGTCGCCGAACTCGTCGGTGCGGGCCGCGCGGATGCGGTGGCGCAGGTCCCCCGCTCCGAGCAGCCTGGCCCCCTCGTGCAGCTCGGCCAGGGGCCGGCCCATCCGGTAGGCCAGCCAGCAGGCTCCGAGCACCGCCAGGAGCGAGGACGCCAGGGCCACCCAGCCCATCCGCCTGCGGCTCTCGGCGAGGTCCCGCTCCATCTGCGCGGCCAGGACGGCCTCGTCGAAGCCGATGTGCGCTTCGCCGCTGCGCCGTTCCCCGGCGAGGAGGAGGGCGGACCAGTCCTGCACCCCGTGGTCCGCGGCGTGGACCTCGGGGCCCGCGCCTGCCCGGGAATGCCGCGGCCCCGCCCAGGGGGCTCCCAGGGGATTGCCGATCCCACGGACGACGTCCGTGTGCATGCGCACCGAGCCTTCCGCGTCGAGGACCACCGCATACTTGATCTCAGGGGAGCGCGAGAGCACCCCCTTGAAATAGTTGAGCAGAAAAACCTCGTTGAATTCAAACTGCGAGTCCGCGGCCACCTGCGCCAGGCCCCTGAGCACGGCGCCCCGGTGCTCGAGTTCCGCGGCTTGGAGGTGCCGCTTCTCAAGCCTGCCCTGCAGGACCAGGGCGGCCAGCAGGGATCCCTCGGCGAGCACGAGAGCGTACAGGGCGAAGCGAGTGCGCAACCTCATGCCCCGGCCTCCTCCCTCACCAGGGACTCGAGCTCCGCGAGCAGACCCCGAGCCTCGGGATTGGGGTCGAGGGACACGGCCTTGGAGAGCCGGCTCCGGGCCTCCTCATAGTCGCCGCGGTGGTAGGCTCTCACCCCGGCCATGAAGGCTGCCAGGGCGAGCTGGGCGGTCAGGGGCTTGCGCGCCGCTGAGAGGCGCTCGTCGATCTCCGCGACCCGGGCGTTCCACGAGGCGAGCTCCGCGCCCCGGTCCAGGAGCTCCTGGCGCAAGGCAGCCGCCATGGAGTGCAGACCGAGGGCCGAGAGGTTCGGCCAGCGTTCGAGCAGGGGCTCGGCCTCCTTCGTCAAGGAGAGGTACTCGTCCGCGAGCACGTCGAGGCTCGAGGCCGCGGCCTCCCATTCGGAAAGGCTCTGCCCCCCGGTCTTGAGCGCCGAGGTCTCCCGCTCGACCGCCTCAAGGGCGGCGTGAGCCTCCCCGAGCTTGACGTCCAGGTCCGAGAGCGCGGTCTGAAGGCCGGCCTTGAGCCGGCCGGCGTCCTCGCTGCGCGCCGCAAGCAGGCCCTGGACCTCGCCGGCCCTGCCGCGGATGAGCGCGATCCGCTCGGCCAGGGCCGCCGCCTCCTCGTCTACGCGCTTGCGCGCCGAGGCGAGGCCGGCCCCGGCCGCGTCGCGCTCCCGGTCCAGGGCCGCGGCCTCCTCCTTGAGGCTCTTGAGCCGGGCTTGCCGAAGCTTCCAGAGGCCTCGGAGCCGGGCGGCGATCTCCCCCTCGAGCCTCTTGAGCTCCGCCTTCCTCTCCTCCAAGAGGCGGTCCTTGCCTTGGGAGAGCTCCAGGACTTTCTCCCGGACCTCGTGAAGCTCGCGCCTCTTCGATGCCACCTCAGCCTCCAGGCGCGACCTCTCCACGATCCAGGCCTCCTGCTGGCGCCGCAGCGCGGCCTCGGACCGGGCGAGCCTCTCGGCGGCCGGGTCGCAGACGGCCCGGAGAGCGGCACGCTCCTCGCGCGCCTTCCTGAGGGCTTCCCGCGCAGCCTTGAGCCCTGCCTGACGAGCCTCGAGCTCGCGCCGGAGCTTGACGATCGGAAGCTGTGCTGCGACTTCCCGGCACGCGGCAGCGAACGAGGCTTTCAGCCTGCGGACCTCCTCTCCATAAGCTTGCTCGAGCGCCACCCGCTGGCGGGCGGCCATCAAGCCCATCCTTCGAGCGTCCGAGAGGCGCGCGTCAAGGGCCGCGGCCTCCTCCGAGAGGCCCTTCTGCACGGCGCGGAACCTGGCGCGGCCCTCCTCCCAGGCCCGGGTCAGCAGGCTGGGGGAGAGGAGAGACGGCGCAGGAGCGCGCTCCCCGGAAGCGGCGCTGAACTTCTCGGCCGAGGCCTGGACCGCCCTCAGGCCGCCCTCCACCCCTTCGATACGCCGACGCAGGTCCTCGAGCGTGCTCCGCCGCCTGCGCCTCATGGCCTCGATCCGGCCAGGGCCTTCCTTCTTGAGCCGGTCGATCTTCCGGGTCAGCCTGGACACCTCGGCCCCGCCCTCGAGAGCCTGGGCTTCAAGGTCCTTGAGGAGCGCCTTCTTCGAGGCCAACGCCGCTTCCCCGGCTTCCAAGGCAGCCTGCCAAGACCGCTCCGCTGAGCGCAAGTTCTCCTGCGCCCTCCGGACCCTGACGGTCCCGGGGTCCTCTGCTTCAGGGACGCGAGACGCCGCGAGCTGCTTGCGATGGAGGCCCGCGGCCGCACGGAGCTCGGCGAGCGCCTCGGAGAGCCTTTTCCGGAGAGACTCCAGGGGAGTCTCTGCTTCCATGGCTGCCAGAGCCTTGGCCAGCTCTTCCTTGAGCCTCGCTCCTTCGGTCCGATAGGCTTCCTCGAGCTCCAAACGCCGCGCAGCAGCCTTCAAGCAAGTCCTGCGGACCTCCGACGCCGCGGCATCGAGCTCTCTCGCCCGCCCTGCCAGCGCATCCCGCGCGTCCATGAACCTCACCCGCCCATCCTCCCACGCCTTAAGGAGCGAAGGCGCCGAGGCAGGATCGCTCTCCGCCGGTCTCTCGACCGGAGCGGACTTGATCCTCTCGACCGCGGCATGGATGGATGCGAGCGCCTCCTCGGCGGTCTTGATCCTGCGCCAGAGCCCGTCTGCGGCAGCCGCCCTGCGCCTGCGGACCCTCTCCATGCGGCGGACGTTCCTGCGCCTGCGCCGCTCCCCCTTGCCCTTGATGAGCACGGCCTCGGCCTCGGCCTGGGCAGCCTCGGCCCGCAGCCGCTCCACCAGCGCCGACTTGGCCTCCAGTTCGGCCGCGCCCCTGGAGAGCTCCTCCTGCCACTGGGCCTGCTGCCTCGCCATGGACCTGCTGAGCTCGCGAAGCCTTGCGACCCGCGGGGCTTCGCGGGCCTTGCCGCTCGACGACTTGGCGAGCGCCTCCTGGTGTCCGGCGCGGGCCCGGCGCAGCTCGTCCTGGCGCCTGGCGAGCGAGCTCTCCAGGGCAGCCAGCGGAGCCTTGGCCTTGAGCTCGGCCAGCTCGCGGGCGAACGAGTCCTTCAAACGCCGGGCCTCTTGCCGTTGAGCGGTCTCTGCCGCTGCCCGCCGTTCCTCCATGGCGCGCCGCTCGCGTGCGGCCTTCTCGACCTCCGCGTCGAGGCTCCTCAGGCGTTCCAGAAGCTCGGCCCGCTTCCTGAGGAAGTCCCCCCTGCCCGCGCTCCAGTCCAACCTGCACGCCGCGAAGACCTCGTCATCCAGGCCGGCCGACGCCTCCCCGGCCGCGGTCCTGGCGAAGAGTTCCCGGCGAGCGGCCTCGATGTCGCGCATCGCCCGGCTCGCCCGGCTGATCCGGCGCCTGAGCCCGGCCTCGGTCCTGGCCATGACCGCAGCGCGGCGCTCGAGCCTGGCTCGGATGCCCTCCGAGAGCCTCTTGAGCCTGGCCTTCGCCGCCTTCTTGAGCTCGGCGAGCTCGTCTGCGGCGGACCTCGCGTCCTTGCGGCCGGCCTCGAGCTCCGCCAAGCCGCGCCGCTTGAGGTCTTCGAGCGTGGCGAGCTCCTGGCTTCGCAGGGCCTTCTCTTGCCTCCGGAGCGCGTCCTCGAAGGCCGGAAGGCGGGCCCGGACGTCGCTGAGGAGCGTCCCCGTCAGCCTGGCCAGCAGGTCCCTGCGGCCGACCGCCTGCCCCCACGGGGCCAGGAACGCTCCTGACGGGTCCTCGCAGGGCCCTGCGATGGCCAGCCCGGTCTCCTCAGCCAGAGGGCAGAGCACGGGAGGGTCCACGAGGCTCCCGTCGGCGGCCAAGCGGACGGCCACGAGCGGCCTCTTGGGGTCGGAAGGCCGGACTCCCACGACGCGGCCCGTTTCTCCCGACGAGAGCCGGACCGCGCTCCCCAGAGGGAATTCAGCGAGAGCCTCCTGGAGGCGCCGGCCGGTCTCGACCCCGAACCCGGCCGCGTCCGAGAGGACGGCGGCCAGCGCCCGATGGCCGCCCTCGGGCCGGGCCCGGATGCCGTCCTCGTAGGCCAAGACGGCGTTGAGCAGGAGCGCTGACGGGTCGAGTTCCGCAGCCCCCAAGCCCATCGGCCCCTTGCCGTCGAGACGTTCGCCCAGGCACTGAACGAGGCGCAGGACCTCCCCGCTGATGAGCGACCCCGCGGGACCGGCGAGCCTCTCCTTGCCCAGCCTCTCGGCGCCCAGCCCGGCCAGGACAGCGGCCATCCCCAGGTCGGCTCGGCGCTGCGGGCTCAAGGCAGCCAGCCGCCCGACCCTGAGCGCCAGCAGGGCGGCGCGGCACGCGGCCAGGGCCGGGCCGGTCGGAAGAGCCGGCTCCGGCGGGGCCAGGCTCGGGGCATGGGTCCAGGCGAGCCAGGAGTCGAAGTCCTCGTCTCCCGCAGCCCTTGCGCCGTCGAGGACATCCTTGAGCGGGGACAGGACGGGACCGACGCTGCCGCCGCCGAGGAGTCTGTCGCAGAGACGCAGCAGGTCGTTGAGGAAGCCGGCCCTGGCCGAGCGGTTCATCCGCACATATGTAACAGAGCCTGATTAAATTTTCAATAACGCGCCACGAAGTCGGCGTGCCCGTCGCAGGTCAGCGAAGCCACTTGCAGGCTTCGGCAAAGCCCATGCCGCACGCCTTCTTGTAGAGCTCCCCGGCCCTGGCCTCGTCCTGGTCCACGCCCTGGCCGTGGTCGTAGACGATGCCGAGGTTGAAGCAGCCGTGGCTGTCCCCCGCGTCGCAGCCCTTGCGGAAGAGGTCCGCGGCCCGGGACTCGTCCTTGGCCACGCCACGGCCCCCCAGATAGAGGATTCCGACATTGGTGCACCCATTGAGGTCGCCGGCGTCGCACGCCTTGCTCAAGAGCTCGAAGGCCTTGACCTCGTCCTTGGGCACCCCGGTCCCGTCGACGTACATGCCGCCCAGGGCCGAGCAGCCGAAGTTCGCGCCGGCGTCGCACGCTTTCCGATAGAGCTCGACGGCTTTCTGGATGGATTTGGCGACGCCGCGGCCATAATGATACGCGACTCCAAGGGACGCGCAGCCGGTCCAGAACCCGGCGTCGCAGGCTTTCTTGTAGAGTTGGACCGCCTTGGCCGCGTCCCTGGCCACGCCGAGCCCGTTCTCGTGCATGACCCCCAGGTTCTTGCAGCCTTCCCAGTAGCTCAAGTCGCACGCCTTGCGGTAGAGCCCGGAGGCCGCTGCGTCGTCCTTGGGCGCCCCGAGCCCGTTCTGGACCATGATGCCCAGGAAGGAGCAGCCCCGGCCATCGCCATGGGTCTCGCAGGCTTTGCGGTATGATGCCGCGGCAAGGGCCTCGTCCTTCTTCACTCCCCTGCCGTGCTGCTGCATGACCCCAAGACTGCTGCAGCCCCAGCCCACGGATGCGTCGCAAGCCTTGCGGTAGAGCGCGACCGCGGCAGCCTCGTCCTTGGGCACGCCGTTGCCGAACTCGTACCTGACCCCGGCCCGGGCGCAGGAGTCCCCGTACCCGAGGTCGCAGGACTTCTCATAGCACCTCGCTGCCAGGGACTGATCCCTGGCCGCGCCAAAGCCCCCCTCGTGAACGTACCCCAGGTTGGCGCAGCCGATGGGAAGGTCCCCGTCGCAGGCCTTGCGATAGAGTCCCGCGGCCCGGGAGTAGTCCTTGCCGACTCCCTTGCCCGAGAAATACGCGTCCGCAAGGTCGTTGCACGACTGGAGGTCTCCCATGCCGCAGGCTTTGCGCCACAAGTCCGCGCCCTTGGCAGGGTCCAGGTCCGTCCCGTATCCATGGTAGCGGCTCGTTCCGAGCCCGGCGCAGCCCGCTCCCGCGCCGGCGTCGCAGGCTTTGGCCATGAGCGTGAGGACCGGCGCCAGAGGCCTGAGCTTCTCTCCCATCTCGTAGGTGATGCCGGTGGAGCCGATGTAGGTCTCGGCGAACCGGACGGCCCAGCGCTTCTTGTCTCCCTCCAAGACGACCTTGAGCCCGAGCAGGTCCGAGAGCCTGGCCCAGTCCTCGTCCCTGGTCTGGAGAGCCTTCTGCCGGGCCGCGGAGGCGGCCTTGCGCTGAGCGGAGAACGCCTGCCACTCCGAAGCGCGCTTCTCCGCCAGCTCCGCGAAGCGGGGCGCTTGCTGGGCCACGTCCTCCCAGGCCGAGGCCTTGCTCTCCGGAGAAGCGTCGCCCTTGTCCAGTTCCAAGGCCAGCTCGTAGAGCTTGAGCGCAGCGACATCCACCTGCCTGAAATCCAAGCCGGACGACTCCGTAGACAGCGCTTGGGGCGCCTCCGCCCTGGGCACCGCCGGCAGGGCCGAGACCTGGAACATGGCGGTGGCGCTCCCGCCTGCCGTGGCCTTGGAAAGGCCGGCGAGGTCCGGCCCCTTCTCTCCGGGAGACGCGGCCACAGGCGCGGTCCCGTCGCCCAGCAGGTCCGGAGTCTGGTCGCGTCCCCGCAGGGTCGCTTCCAGGGCGTCCGACGCGTACCTCCAGAGGTCGCGGCCCGTGACGGAGGCCTTGGCCGTAGCCCAGCCGCGGAGCCCCCCCAGCACCAGGTAGCTGAACGCGGGCCGCTTCTCCCCCGGGAGCGCGCCTGCGAACTGGTCGCCCTTGGCAGCGGTCAGCACGGTCATCCTGGGGTCCGCGGGACCGGCCGCGGCCATGACCACGAGCGGCTGCAGGCCGGGAGCCAGGGAGCCGCCTCCTTCCACCCGGCCCGAGAAGCAGGCGTCGAGGATGACGCGGATGGCTCCGACTTGGGACTTGCCCAAGGCCTTGAGGAGCTCGCTCCTGCGCACGCTGTAGCGCTCCAGGCTCTTGGCCTTCTGCTGCGCGTCCACGGCCACGAGCAGGCCGTCCTGGCCGTCTTTGGCAGGCGCGCCATGGCCGACGAACACGAACCAGAGGGTCCCCTTCCGGCCGGCCTTGGCCCCTGCCGAAAGCACCGCGTCCATGATCTCGCCGGCCGTGGCATCCATCCCCGTCAGGAGCCGGACGTTCTGGGGAGGGACCCCGCGCGTCTCGGTCAGGTAGTCGAACCAGGCCTTCGCATTGGCCTCGGCCCCGGCCACGTCGGGCACGAAAGCGTAGTCCTCGATGCCCACCAGCACTGCCGCGTCCGCCTCTCCTCCGCCGACCCGCTGGGCCGGCCTCGAAAGGTCGGGCCAATCTTGGGCTGCGGAGGCATGGCCCTGGCAAGCCAGGGCCGCGGCGAGGATCAGGACAGCAGGGAGCCGGCGGCGGTCGTTCACAGACTTCCTAGACCGAGAACTCCCAGGAGCACCAGTAGTCCTGGCTGGCTTCCGGGAAGCACGACAGGCACCGCGTCCTGATGCGCGGGTCGATGGCCGAGGCGAAGCGCGAGTACTCGATGATGCCCACCCCGCCGCAGTGGAAGTCGGCGAGCTTCTTGTCCCGCCTGGCCTGCTGCACGCGGCATTCGAGCATGCACAGCACCAGGCGGTCCGGAGAGGGCCGCTCGATCCTCTGCTTGTTGACGCACGCGTAGATCCTCAGCCAGAGGGCCTTCTCCAGGGCGTCGAGGCCGCCGTTGGGCTGGATGCCGAAGGACTTCATGATCCTCCTGGCTTCGGCCGGGGAGAAGCGCTCCCAGGAGAGCTTGTCGAGCTCGACGGCGGTCTCCATGCCCAGCTTCTCCTCCGCGGCCAGGAACCAGCACCCGTCGTGGGCGAGCCAGCTCTTGGCGTGCGCGTCGATGAGGGTCAGGAGCTGCTCGCGCGTGAAGTCTTTGAGGTGGTCCATGTCACTCCCATGAGCACGGCTTCTTGTCGAGGAAGGCCCGGGTCCCCTTCTGCGCCTCCGGCCCGGCCCTCAGGCCCGCCAGGACCTCCACGGAATGCTCCAGGGCCTGGCTCAGGGTCATCTCCGGCATCTTGTCGAGGATCGACTTCACCACGGCCTGGGCTCCGGGCGCCCCCTGGGCCATGCCCTTGGCCACGCCGTAGGCCGCAGTCAGCACCTCGGCCCGAGGCACGACCAGGTCCACGAGGCCCAGCGAGGCCGCGGTCCGGGTGTCGAAGCGCTCTCCGCTCAGCATCCAGCGCCGCAGCCGGCCGGCCGGGGCCCTTTTGAGCAGGAAGGGCGCGACGCAGGCCGGGACCACGCCGAGCCGGACCTCGCTCAAGCCGAAGACCGCGTCCTCGGACGCCACCACCACGTCGCAGGCGGCCGCAAAACCCATGCCCCCGCCGATCGCCGGCCCGTTGACCGCGGCGACCGTGGGCTTGGACATCCGGTGGAGCGAGCTGAACGCCGCCACCACGGCGCGGGTGTCGGCCAGGTTCTCCGAACGGGTGTAGTCTACGACCTTGCGCAGCCAGGCCAGGTCCGCGCCGGAGCAGAACGCCTCGCCCTCGCCCGTGACCACCACGACCCGGACCCCGGGGTCCGCGTCCGCCGCGGCGAAGGCCTCCGCGGCCTCCTTCAGGAGCCGCTCGTCGAAAGCGTTGCGCACCTCGGGCCGGGAGAGGCGGACCGTGAGCACGCGCCCCTGGCGCTCGAGCTTGAGGGTCGCGTAGGAGCGGCTCATGGCGCGTCCTCCTGCTCGGGGGCGTTCCTGGCCCTGAAGAACTCGACCACCACGGGGATGACCGAGATGATCACGATGGCCAGGATGACGTAGTGGAAGTGCGTCTTGACCACCGGGAGGTTGGCGAACTTGTAGCCGGCGCCGAGAAACGCCGTGGTCCAGAGGATGCCGCCCGCCACGTTGTAGAGCGCGAAGTGCGCGTAGGTCATCTTCCCGATGCCGGCCACGAAGGGCGCGAAGGTCCGGATGATGGGCACGAACCGCGCGATGATGATGGTCTTGCCCCCGTGCTTCTCGTAGAAGCGGTGGGCGCGCATGAGGTGCTTGCGGTCGAAGAACAGGGAGTCCTTCTTGTTGAAGATCTTCGGGCCGATCCACTTGCCGACCGAGTAGTTGACCGCGTCGCCGAGGATGGCCGCCGCGGCCAGCAGGACCATGACTTGGGGCAGGTGGATGGGCGAGCCCGGGCTCGCGGCCAGGGCCCCCACCGCGAAGAGGAGCGAGTCCCCCGGCAGGTAAGGGGCGACCACGAGGCCCGTCTCGGCGAAGATGATGGCGAAGAGCAGGATGTAGAGCCCCGGTCCCAGCGCCCCGGCCCATTGGTTGAGGTGCGCGTCGAGGTGGAGGAAGAGGTCGAGGCCCTGCTGCAGGAGTTCCATGTCAGTCGCCGAAGGGAGGGAAGACTCCCTTCATCCTCAAGGGCGCGCTTTCCATCGGCACGCCGGAATCCCTGAGAGCCTTTTCGACCTGGTCGAAATGGGTCAGGGCGGTGGAGCCCATCTGGTCCGTGTACCAGATGAAGGCCTTGCGGCCGTCCCTGGCGGTGATGACGTAGCCCTTGGCCTCGGCCGCGCCCATGATGGAGGCCTGGCCCGCGGCCAGCATGCCCCTGCGCCCTCCCATGAGGGAAAGGACCCAAAGGGTCTTGATGAGCCAGCCCGGGGGCTGGAAGGTCGCGGCCTGGATCGAGGCGAAATCCCCGTACCTGAGGTCCTTCGAGCCGCGCAGGCTGCCGAAGGTCAGCCGGTCCCCCCCCACCGTGACGCTGAAGCCTCCCCACACCGCGCTGTAGCAGGCCGCCAGCAGCCCGAGGCCCGCGACGATCCAGAACACGAACGAGAAGAGGAGCCACTCGGTCACGGCCTGCACCGTGCTCCCCACGATGAAGAACGGCATGGCGAAGAACATGAGGAAGAGCAGGCCGGAGGAGGCCAGGTCCGATCCCACGACCCTCCAGCGCGCCACGGCCGCGACATCAGCCGCTCTCCTGGGCCAGGGCAGGAGGACGTAGACCAGCAGGCCCCCGAGGATCAGCCACGGAGACCACTTCATGTAGGGGTAGGCGAAGCGCCGCGGGATGCCGTAGAACCCGCTGGCCAGGCCCGTGGTCCTGAGCTCGGGGTAGTGGTAGGCCTCGAGGTAGCGCGGCGGCTTGGAGTCGAGCTTGAAATAGTAGTCCGCCTCGGCCGTGAGGCTTTCGGCATGCTCGACGAGCGGCGGCTCCGAGACCCAGAAGAAGAGGCGGTGCACGTCCTTCCAGTCCTTGACGCCCGCGGGCCACGTCTTCCTGGAGGACTCGAGCTCCTCGGGCGTGACCCGGTGCTCCCAGCCCGCCGGGACCGCGCCCTCCCTCAGCGAAGTCTCGACCTTGTCGAAGAAAGCCGTCCACTCCGGGCCCGAGACCGGGATGATCCGGCCTCCGGTCACGTAGGAGACGTATTCCTCCATGGAGAGCTCGCCTTCGGTCCTCCCGTCCGGGGTGGGCCGGTTGTTGCGGGCATGGCCCTTCTCGAACTCGGGCAGGCGCAGGCTGGCCAGGGGCTCGAACGGGGTCAGGCGGGCAAGGACCACGGCCGCGGCCAGGCTCAGCACGAGCGCGACGCGGCGGAGCACCTCGGGATTCATGAAAGGGACCTCTCGGCTCCGGGACCGGCCGAGGAGCGGCTGAGGTCGCGCGGAGGCCGCCGCTCGAGCCGGGTCAGCAGGCTGTAGGCGCAGGGGACCACGAAGAGGGTCAGCAGGGTCGAGACCGCCACCCCTCCGATGACGGTCACGGCCATGGGGATGCGGGTCTCGGCCCCGGGGCCGATGGCCAGGGCGGGGGGAAGGGCGGCGGCGATGGTGGAGATGGTGGTCATGAGGATGGGCCGCAGCCTCACCGGGCAGGCGTCGAGCAGGGCCTCCCTGGGAGCCAGGCCGTCGCTCCGGCGCTGGTTGGCGAAGTCCACGAGCAGGATCGAGTTCTTCTTCACGATGCCCATGAGCAGGATGATGCCGATCATGGAGTAGAGGTTGAGGCTCGTGTCGCTCACCCGGAGCGCCAGGAGCGCGCCCGAGACGCTGAAGGGCAGGGCCAGGAGGACCGTGAAGGGGTGCAGGAAGCTGTTGAACTGCGAGCCCAGCACCATGTAGGCCACGATGAGGCCCAGCCCGAGCACGAAGGCCAGGCTCTCGAAGGATTCCCGGAAGGTCCGCGCCGAGCCGCCGAAGACCACGTGGTAGCCCGGAGGCAGGGACTCGCGGCCCAGGCGCTCCACCGCGGCCAGGGCGTCCGCCTGGGACTTGCCGGCCGTCACGTTGGCCGTGATGCCGATGGCCCGCTCGCGGTCCTTGCGCAGGATGGAGAGGAGCGTGGTGCGCTCCTGGATCTTGACGACCTCGGAGAGCCGGATCATCTCCCCGCGGTTGTTGCGCACGTAGAAGCGGCCCAGGTCCTCGGGCTTGAGGCGGAAGCCCGTCTCGGCCCGGACGCGCACCTCGTAGCGCCGGCCGGCGTCCGTGAAGTACCCCGCCCTCACCCCGCCCACCATGGCGTTGATGGCCGTGCCCACGGACTCGACGGACACCCCGCGGGAATAGGCCTTGGCCCGGTCCGGGTAGACCCGCACCTCGGGCATGCCCTCACGGTAGTCCGAGTCGAGGTCCACCATGAGGCCCGTGGCCTCGCAGGCCTTGAGCAGGGTGCGCGACAGTTCCACGAGCTTGTCCCAATCCGGCCCCCGCACGGAGAATTCGACCGGCATGCCGCGGTGGCCGCCGAACCCGGCCTGCGAGATGTCCACGGGGATGGCGTTGACCCCTTGGATCTTCCTCAGCTCCTTGCGGGCGGAGGCGATGATGTCGGCCTGGGTGGGCCGCTTGCCGTCCGGGCCCTTGGGCCTCTCGGAGGGGGGCTTGAGGGTCACGAACATCATGCCCGAGGACACGTCCCCCCCGCCCATGCCTCCCACGTTGCCGAAGTAGCGCTTGACCGAAGGCTGGGCGGTCAGCCAGGCCCCGATCTCGCGGAACTTGCCGTCCGTGGCCTCGATGGAGGACCCGACCGGCGTGCGCATGCGCAGCATGAACACGGACTGGTCCTGCGAGGGCACGAACTCCCAGCGCAGGCCCTTGGCCAGCAGGAGCGAGCCCGCGAAGAAGACCGCGGCCCCGAGCAGGACCTTCCAGCGGTGGTCCAGGCACACGGCCAGGGCCCCGCGATAGGAGAGCGCCAGCCTCCGGAAGAGGTCGTTGGCCAGCACCGTCATCCCCGAGACCCGGCCCTCGGAGAGGAACTGCGAGGTCCGCATGGGCGTCAGGGTCAGGGCCTCGAGCAGGGAAAGCATCACGGCCACGGAGATGGTCACGCCGAACTGGAAGAAGAACTTGCCCACGATCCCCTTCATGAACACCACGGGGACGAAGATGGCCAGGATGGCCGCGGTCGCGGCCCGGGCCGCGAAGGAGATCTCCCGGGACCCGTCGAGGGACGCCCGCACGCGGTCCTTGCCCCCCTCGCTGTGCCGCACGATGTTCTCGAGCACCATGATGGCGTCGTCGACCACGATGCCGATGGCCAGGGTCAGGCCCAGCATGGTGAAGCTGTTGAGGGTGAATCCCAGGAAGTAGGCGGCGATGAAGGTCCCGAGGATGGAGGTCGGGATGGCCATGAGGATGTTGACCGTCGACGACCAGGTCCCCAGGAAGAGCCAGCAGACCACGGAGGTGAGCAGGGCTGAGAGCACCAGGTTGAAGTTGAGCTCGTGGACCGCGTCCTTGATGAAGCGGGTCGTGTCGAAGTTGATGTTGAGCTCGACTCCGGTGGGCAGGTTCCTGCGGACCTCGACGAGCCTCTCCGTCACCTCAGCGGCCACCTTCACGGAATTGGCGCCCCGCTGCTTGCGGATGCCCATGCCGATGGCGCGCACGCCGTTGGCGCGCGCGATGCGCCGCTCGTCCGCGAGCCCGTCCTCGATGCGCGCGACCTCCCGGAGCTTGATGGGCACGTGGATGGGCGCGCCCCCGCGCTGGGTGATGAGGAGGCCCTCGAACTCCTTGGCGGACGGGAACTCCCCCAGGGCCCGGACGTTGTACTCCCTGACCGGGGTCTCAAGGCGCCCCGCCGGGACCTCGATGTGCTCGCGGCTGATGGCGGCCAGCACGTCCTGGGCCGTGATCTGCTTGGCCTCCATGGCCCTGGCGTCGAGCCAGACCCTGAGGTTCCGGTCCACGAGCCCGCCGAGGAAGACCTCCCCCACGCCCGGGATGGTCTGGAACTGCTGCTTGACGCGGGTATCCACGAGGACCATCATGTCCTTGAGCGGCACGTCGCCGGACAGGGCCAGCCACATGATGGGGTTGTCCTCCGGGTTGGACTTCGAGACCGAGGGCGGGTCGAGGTCCCTGGGCAGGCGGCGCTGGAGCTGGGAGAGCTTGGCCTGGACCTCCTGCATGGCCACGTCGATGTCGCGGTCGAGCTCGAGCTCGACCGTGACCGAGGCCGAGCCCTGGCGGGAGTTGGAGGAGACCTCACGCACGCCCTCGACCGTGGTCATGGCGTCCTCCACGAGGTCTACGACCTCGGTCTCCATGATCTCGGGGGAGGCTCCCTCCCAGTTCAGGGAGATGGAGAGGACCGGGAAGTCCACGTCCGGCATGAGGCTGACCCCCATGCGGGAGAACCCGAGCCAGCCGAAGAACATCAGCCCCAGCATGAGCATCCAGGCGAAGACCGGGTTGCGGATGGAGACTTCGGAGACGCTCATCGCGGGTAGGCCCCCGCTGCGAGGCCCGAGGCGGCAGCCAGGCGGAAGCGCGAGAACACCACGTCCACGCGGCTGGACTCGAGCCTCAGGCGCGCCTGCTGGAGGGCGTTGAGCGCGCCCAACACGTCGAGGTTGGTCACCAAGCCCAGCCTGTAGTCCTCGGTCTGGGCCTTGGCATTGGCCTCGGCCAGGGACACGGCGCGCTCCAGGGCCGCGACCACCTCCATGCCCGCCAGGAGGTCCGCGTGGGCGGTCCTGACCTCGGTCTCGGCGCGGCGCAGGGCGGCGGACAAGGCGGCCTCCGCGGCCCGCTCGCGGGCCTGGCCCTGCCGGACCTGGGCCGAGGTCTGCAGACCCTGATAGAGGGGAAGCTCAGCGGACACGGTCAGGTCCCACTTGACGTCCTTCTGGGACTCGGAGCGCTTGAGGTAGTAGTTGCCGTCCAAGGCCGCGAAGGGCCAGCGGCCGCGCCGGAACGACTCCGTGGCGTCCTTGGCAGCGGCCAAGTCCTCGCGCCGGGCAGCCACGTCCCCGCGGGACCGCGAGGAGGCGATGTACCCCTCCACTCCCGCGGCGGGCTGCGGCTCCATGGACTCGGGCACGAGCCGCTCCGGGATGCCGGTCAGGAAGCGCAGGACCTCCTGGGCTCCCAGCTCCCGGCGCTTGGCCTCGGCCAGGTCCGCCACGAGGCCGGCGAGCTGGGACTCGGCGGCCAGGACCTCGCTCTTGCGCGAACGGCCGATCCTCTCGCGCTCCTTCAACTCCCGGATGCGCTCCTTGGTGATGCCCACCAGGGCGAAGCGGATGTCGAGCTCCCGGTGCAGGCCGTGCAGGTCGAGGTAGGCTCCGGCCACGTCGAGGTACAGGAGGTCCTTGGCCCGCAGGAGCTCGAGCTCCGAGGCCCTGCCCTTGGCCTTGGCCGCGCGCAGGGCCAGGAACTCCCGCAAGCCCGTGAACAGGGGCTGGCGCAGCGTGAACTTGACCTCCGGCTTGTCGCGCGAGGAGGACGAGTCCTGCACGAACTCGCTCGCCTTCAGGGAGAGCCTCGGCTGGACCGCGGACCAGAGCTCCGAGACCCGCGCCCAGGCCTCGGACACGGTCTCGAACCTGCCCGCGAGGTCGTCGCTGACCCCGAGCGCCCTCTCGTAGGCCTCGGCCAGGCTGATGGGCCGGCCAGAAGGAGCATCTCCAGCCGCGCTCGGTGCCGGAGCAGCGAACGCCCGGCCTGCCAGCACGGAAAGCAGGAGGATGCGGAGCGCGGCGTTCATCGGAAGGGACAGTTTAGCAAACCTTCCGGCCGACCAGCCGCCGCACCTCTTGGGTGAGCTTGGACGGAGCGACCCGGCCGACCGTGACCTCGCGGGCTCCCGTGAAGTCGGCCAAGGACTCCAACGCACGGCTCAGCCCCTCCAAGGCGGCGGCCACCTTTGGCCCCTCGGCAAAGCCCTCCTCGAAATGCACGGCATGGACCAGGAGCCTGCGGTCCTGCCTCGCGTTCTTGGCATCCAGCCTGCCGATGAGCCGGCCCTGATGGAGGATGGGCAGGCTGTAATAGCCGTAGCGTCTCTTGGGAGCGGGCACGTAGACCTCGATCTTGTAGTCAAAGCCGAAAAGGTCCCTGACCCGGCCGCGATGCCAGAGGAAGGAGTCGAAGGGGCAGAGCAGGGTCGTGCCCATGGGCTCAGGCCCGGGCTCGAGCAAGGAAGGGACGTCCTCGGCCAAGGCGAACCAGTCGCAGGCCAAGCCCCGCACCTCCACCTTGACGACTTCTCCGGACTCGACCAGCCCGGCCAAGGCCCTGCGCCGATCGTTCGGAGAGAAGCGCGGGAAAGTGAGGTAGGACGCCAGGTCCTTGGCCGTGGCAGCGCCCATGGCGCGCAGGCTCTGGCGCACGTGCCATCCATGGAACTCCGGGGCAGTCAGGGGCTCGACTCGGGAGAGGTCCTTCACGCGCTCGGAGAGGTCGTAGCGCTTGTGGAAATGCGGCCGGGAATGCACGGCCAGCCTGCCCGTCATCCAGAGGAAGTGCAGGGCATGCTGGGCCGGCTTCCAGTCCCACCAGCCCGAGGACCTCTTCCTCCCGCGTCCGGACAGCAGCCCCGCGGCCGTGACCGGGCCTTTGCCTGCCACCGAGGACTCCACCTCAGCCAGGACCTTGCGGTGGGCCTTGAGCCAGGTGGACCAGCCCGTGTGCCGGGTGCGGTAGTCGAGCATGGCCCGCCGCCAAGCCGGAAGATGGCTGGAAGGCACCAGGCTGGCCGCGTGCGCCCAGTATTCATAAAGGAGACGGTCCTCGTACGCCATGCGGTCCAGGACCGCCTTGTCATAGGCGCCGAAACGACTCCACACCGAGAGATAGTGGGCCCGCTCGAGCACGTTGATGGAGTCGAGCTGGAGGCCGCCGGTGTCCTCCACGAAGGCGTTCAGCCGGCCCGGTTCGAGCGGGCCCTGCAAGGGCCGGTCCAGGTGCTGGCGCCTGAGGAAGAGCCTCCGTACGGCCTCTGCCGTGATGGGCTTCACCCTGGAAGTCTACAAAATGCCGCAAAACCCAGGCTCCTGGACCCGCCTGCCAGGGAGGCTTCTCATGGTAAGATATCTCCAGCCGCGGTCCGGACCGCGGGGCAGGCATGAGCAAGGTCACGGTCAAGAAGCTCTCGGCAGGCAAGTCCCTCCAGGGCGAGGTCAAGGTCCCTGGGGACAAGTCCATCTCCCACCGCGCCCTCATCCTCGGGGCCATGGCCCCGGGCCCGACCCGGATCGAAGGGCTCTCCATGTCGGATGCCGTGGGCTCGACCTGGACCTGCCTGCGCGAGCTCGGGGTCAACATCGTCTCGCGCGCCGAGGTCACCACGGTCTCGGGCAGGGGCTGGCGGGGCTTGGCCCAGCCGCACAAGACCCTCGACGCCGGAGGGTCGGCCACCTCCATGCGCCTGGTCATGGGCCTGCTGGCCTCCAACCCCGTGGCCGGCACCCTCGCCGGGAACGAGTCGCTCTCCAAGAGGCCCATGGGACGGGTGGCCGAGCCCCTGCGCCGCATGGGCGCCATCATCGACATGGCGCCCGGGGACCTGCCGCCGGTCGAGGTGCGGGGTGCTGCGCTCAACGGCATCGACCACCTCTCCGCCGTGGCCAGCGCCCAGCTCAAGAGCAGCCTCCTCATCGCGGGCGTCCAGTCCATGGGGGTCACCTCGGTGACCGAGCCCTGTCTCAGCCGCGACCACACCGAGCGCATGCTCCCGCTCTTCGGCATCCCGGTCGAGCGCGAAGGGCTGAAGGTCTCGGTCCAGGGAGGCCTGCGCATGAGCCCGGCCAGGCTCGTGGTGCCCGGAGACCTGTCGTCCGCGGCCTTCTGGCTCGTGGCCGCCAGCCTGGTCCCGGGCAGCAAGGTGCGCCTGGCCGGCGTGGGCGTCAATCCCACGCGCTCGGGAGCCCTGGAGGTGCTCCAGCGCATGGGCGCAGACGTCCGCGTCGAGCCGGCGGACCTCGGAGAGGACGCGGGCACGGAGCCGGCAGCGCGCCTCGAAGTCGGCCACGCCAAGCTCTCGGCGGCCGATGTCGCTCCCGAAGAGGTCCCGCGCCTCATCGACGAGATCCCCATCCTCGCCCTGGCAGCGAGCCTCGCCGACGGCATCAGCCTGTTCCGCGGCCTAGGCGAGCTGCGCCACAAGGAGAGCAACCGCCTCGAAGGGCTGGCCGGCCTGCTGCGCTCCCTCGGCGCCAAGGCCGAGGCCTCGGGCGACGACCTCGCCATCGAGGGGGTCCCGAGCCTCAAGGGGGCCTCGGTGTCGGCTTCCGGGGACCACCGCCTGGCCATGACCGCCCTGGTCGCGGGGCTCGCGGCCGAAGGCGAGACCGCGGTGGACGACGCCTCCTGCGTGGACGCCTCCTACCCGGGCTTCCTCAAGGACCTCTCCCGCCTCGGCGGGCTGTGAGTCCACGGCTACGGCCCGGTCTGGACCAGGGTGGTCGGCGGGATGCTCTACGCGGCCGGCCTGGCCGTGACCGGCTCCCCCCGGCGCTCTCCCCTTCGGTCCTTCCCCCATGGACCCGTCCTCTCGGTTCTTTGCTTTAACGCAAAGGCAGGGCTGAACGGAGCGAATTAGGCCACCAATTTGCCGCCGCATTGCCATAAAGCAAAGGACCAAGGGACATCCTCAAGAGGAATAAGGTCCAGGATGTGAGGCGAGACGCACGAGAGAATGGAACTTTTTCCATGGGCATCTCGTACATAGCATATGGACTCCCAACAAACAGTGCCCCGGATGGCTGCCCTGCTCCATGACCTCCGCCAGAAACGCGGAATCTCATAGAAGCAGCTCGCAGATCATGCCGGCGTCAACGTTTCGGTCGTCAGCCGAGCTGAGCGGGGCAGAGACGCCCAACTCTCGACTTGGGGCAGGCTCTTCGAGGGACTGGGATATCGTCTTCTCATCGCCGCCACGGAGCTCGCTGAGGAGATCGGGGATCTTCTAGCCGAGGAGCGCGAAGTCAGGCTTGGAAGGCGGGCGGAAGGTCTTTGCTCGGGGAAGCGCCGGTACTATTGACCCCGCGATTCAGCGGGCTAGGAGAGGTACATGACCAGGGCCTGCGCCAGGACCACGCGCAGGAGCATGGTCAGCGGGTAGACCGTGGCGTAGGACACGGAGGTCGCGCTCGAGGCCGACAGGGTGTTGGCGAAGGCCAGGGCGGGCGGGTCGGTCATGCTCCCGGCCAGGGTGCCGCAGAGGGAGGCGTAGTCCTGCTGGTGCCTCAGCCGCGCGTAGACCCCGGCGGCCGCCAGGGGCAGGAAGGTGACCACAGCGCCCAAGGCCATCCAGCGCAGGCCCGGGCCCTGGACGAGGGTCGCGAGGAACTGCTCCCCGGAGCGCAGGCCCACGCACGCCAAGAAGAGGATGATGCCCATCTCGCGGAGCATGAAGTTGGCGCTCATGGGCATGTACCAAGAGAGCGACCCGATCTGCCCGATGCGGCTCAAGACCAGGGCGGCCACGAGCGGCCCGCCGGCCAAGCCGAGCTTGACCGGGACCAGCATGCCGGGCAGGCGCACGGGGATGGAGCCCAGGAGCACCCCGACCGCGATGCCGGCGAAGAGCGGGATGAGCTGGGGATGGTCCAGGGCCTTGGGCGAGTTGCCCACCAGGGCCGAGAAGCGGTCCACGTCCTCCTCCTCGCCCACGGCGAGCAGGGTGTCGCCGAAGTGGAAGCCGTAGTCGCTGTCCGGCACGAACTCGATCCCGGCCCTGGAGGCGCGCGTGATGATCACGCCGTAGCGGTCCGCCAGCTCGAGCTCGCCCAAGGTCTTGCCGAGGACCGAGCCCTGGGTCACGATGATGCGGCGCGAGAGGATGCGGCTCGAGTAGCTCTTGAGGTCCAAGTCGCTGCGGCTGCCCAGCACGAGGACCAACTCGTCGAGGTGCGCCTTGGGGCCCACGGCCCGGATGACGTCCCCCACCCGGACCACGGTGTCGCTGCGCGGGAGCACGACCTTGCCCTCGTGCAGGAGCCGGGAGAAGCGCACGTCCAGGGAGCTCCAGACCGGGAGCCGCTCCACGGTGAGGCCGTCGAGGTTCTTGTTCTCGATCTTGATGTTGACCGGGATCACCTGGGCTACGGCCTCGCGCCCCTCTCCCCGCCGCGCCTCCCCGGCGGGGTCCACGCGGAAGACGCGGCGGATGAAGACCATGGCCAGGATCGCGCCCAGGATACCGAAGGGGTAGCACACGGCGTAGCCGATGCCCGTGAGCTGGACCGCCTGGACCGAGGCCCCCAGGTCCTTGAGGGTCTGCTGGGCCGCGGCCAAAGACGGGGTGTTGGTGACCGCGCCGGAGTACATGCCCACCGCGGCCGAGACCGGCAGGTGGAAGACCCGGGTGACCAGGACCGTGAGGAGGACGCCCAGGACCACGACGCCGGCCGCCAGGAGGTTCCAGCGCAGCCCCTGCCTGCGCATGGAGGAGAAGAAGCCGGGGCCGACCTGGATCCCGATGGTGTAGACGAAGAGGATGAGGCCGAACTCCCGAAGGAACTCGAGGATGGCGTCGTGCGCCGTGAACCCGAAGTGCCCGAAGGCGATGCCCGCGAAGAGCACGCCCGCGATGCCCAGGCTCACCCCTCGGACCCGGACCTGGCCGAGGGCCAAGCCCAGGCCCCCCACGAGGCTGAGCACGACCAGGGTATGGGCCATGGACGGGAGGTTGAAGAGGGTGGCGGGCTCCATGGGGTTCAGGGCCTCACGGCGATGTGCCGTAGTCTCCCTGCAGGCCGGTGAAGTACGCCCCCTCCTCGGCCGCGCGGACCGGAGCTCCGGGCCCGGCCAGGACCAGGTTGCGCCGCGCCGTGAGCGGGACCTCCCAGAGCCCGGCGGCCCGCAACGAGGACTCGAAGGACGGGGTGAAGTGGCCGAAACTCGCCAGGGCGAAGCCGGCCCCAGCCGCGTGCTCGAGGACCCCGTCCAGCAGGGCCTCGAAGACCCCGTCCGCGTCCGAGTCGGCCCAGTAATCGACGACCTCAAGGGCCTTGAGGCCCCGGCGGGTGTTGGCCTTGGCGATCAGATAGCCCGCGACCTCCTCTCCGGCCCGACAGGCGAAGAGCCTCTTCTCCACGTCGCGGTCCGCAAAGCAGTGCCAGCGCAGGACCGAACTGGTCCTCACGTTGGTCAGCCGATGCCGGGCCTTGGTCCTCTCCCAGAGCCGGTCGAAGGCCGGCCCGGCCTCCCGGGCGAGCTCGACCTTGAGCCCTGCTCCGGCCCGGCCCCGCCTCAGGCGCAAGCCCTGGACCCGGTCCAGGAGCCAGCCCCCGGCGCGCCACGCCGCGTCCGGCACGAGAGACGGGGCTCCGAACCTGGCCTTGAGGCACAGGTCCGGCCGCAGGAGCGCTACGCTCTCCTTGTCCTCGCCCCAAGGGATGTTCTCGAAGCCCAGGTTCTCCAGGACCGCGGCAACGTGCTCGGTAGGAGTGGTGTCGAAGAGCAGGGTGGCCTTGGCCTCCTCCATCTGCTTGAGGAGCAGGTCCAGGCTCGCGTGACGGTGCTCGGGCAGGACCATCCAGGTGCTGACCGAGAATACCCGGAGGGGCTTGCCTTGAGCCCACATGAGGCCCGGCGCATTGGAGAGGAAGCCGCACAGAGCGCCGCGGCGGCGGAGCATCCAGCCCCGAGCGGCCTCGGGCCGGAACGCGGGGTTCTCGTCCCACCAGAGCCTGAACCGGCCCAGCCAGAACTCGGCCGGAGCGCCCAAACCCGGGAAGCCGGCCAGAAAGCCCGCCAAGGCGGCGTAGTCCGAGGGGACGACGGCCGCGACGTCGTAGCCCGCAGACGGCGCCGTCATCTCCCCCCTCCCGGCACCGCGGGGAGCGGGCCGATCCGGGCGGCCCGCGCCGCGCTCATCCCCAGGCTCCGCAGGCCGCAGAGCGTGGCCGCGACCGCGGCCTCGTCGTCGTCCTCCTTGAGCGCCAGGCGCGCGACCGCGAAGCGCGAGCCCTTGCCCGCGCGGTCGAGACCCAGGCCCTCGGCCACGGCGCAGGAGTAGCCCGCGGCTTCCACCATGCCGGCGACCAAGGGGTTGGTGTCGCCGTTGGGGTAGGAGAAGCATTCCACGGGCCTGCCCGAGAGGGCCGCGACCCTCTCGCGGGAGGCCGTGACCTCGCGCCGCGCCTCGTCAGGGTCGAGGTTCGTCAGGGCCATGTGCCTGCAGCAATGCGAGCCGATCTCCACCAGGCCCGAGGCCGCCAGCTCGCGCACCTGCTCGGGCCGCAGGGGTGCGAAGAGCCGGGGCAGGTCCGGCCCGGCTCCAAGGGCCTTGAGCAGGCTCTCCAGGGCCGGAGCGTGGTCGCGGGGAGGGAGCCTCTTGAGGTCGGCCTTGATCTTGAGGTAGGCCGCGACCTTCTCCGCCTCGTCGCCGAGAGGATACAGGGTCCCGGAGGAGGAGTCGGCCCAGGCCGGGAGCGTCGTGGCCGCGAAGGCGGAGGCCAGGCGGTCCACCCACAGGGGCTCGCCCTTCTCGATGAAATCCGCGGTCACGAAGACCGTGGCCGGGACGCCGTACTTCTTCAGGAGAGGGAAGGCGTGGGAGAAGTTGTTCTCGTAGCCGTCGTCGAAGGTCACCACCGCGACCCCCCGCGGCACCGCGCCCCCGCCCCGCAGGATGGCGCCGTAGCGGCTCAAGGGGATGACCTGGTAGGCGGACTTGAGGAACCTCAGGTGCCGCTCGAGATCCGCGGCCGCGACGTGCTTCTTCTCGCAGTTGAGGACCCCTCCGATGCGCTTGGAGCTGACCCCGTGGTACATCAGGACCGGGACCCGGGGGCCCTGGAAGGCCCGCATCAGGGCCGTGACCCCGAGCAGGTGCGCCGCCTGATAAGCCGTCCTCGCGAGCATCCCCATCGGAGTAGGCATTATCTCAGTCGTTGGGAAACCTGTCAAGCGAATGGTAGAATCTATCCAGTGAACGCCGAACCCAAGGAGAAGCTCGCGGGGGCCCTGAGGGTCCTGGTCGCTGACGACGACCTGGCCGTCCGGGAGAGGCTCAGGCGCGCCCTCGTGTCCAAGGGCCACGACGTGGTCGCCGTGGAGGACGGCGAGGAAGCCGTGGCCCTGGCCAAGGACGGCCGCTTCCACCTCGCCATCCTCGACCTCATCATGCCCAAGAAGGGCGGCATCGAGGCCCTCGAGTCCATCAAGGACATCGACCCGTCCATCGAGGTCATCATCGTCACGGGCTACGCCTCCCAGGCCTCGGCCACCGAGGCCATCCAGCGCGGCGCCTACGCCTACCTCATCAAGCCCTTCGACATGCTCGAGCTCGAAGCCCTCCTGCCCAGCGTCTTCGAGAAGGTCGGCCTGAAGGCCCTCGTGGGCCTGCTCGAGGCCACCCGCTCGGTGTTCGCGAACGTGAAGCTCGACGACCTCCTGCATGACCTCATGAACCTGGCCTGCAAGATCCTCGCCGCGGACGAGGCCACCCTCATGCTGAGGACCGAGGACGGCAGGCTCCGCATCGCGGCCTCGAGCTCCTCGGGCATCCACGGCCTCAAGGGCTCCGAGGTCAACCTCGAGGAGTCCGTGGCCGGCCGCGTCGCGCGCTGGAAGACCGGGGTCGCCATCGAGGGCCCTCTCCAGCAGGACCCGCGCTTCGCGGACCTCCCGAGCCACCGCTCGGTCCGGCACTCCCTGGTCTACCCCATCCTGCTCAAGGAAGAGCTCGAGGGGATCCTGTGCGCCAACCGCAAGGAGAACAAGGAGCGCTTCCAGCCCCACGACCTGCGGCATGCCGCCATCTTCTGCTCGCACGTGGCCCAAGCCATCGAGAACGCCAAGCTCTACGAGAAGCTCCAGGAAGCGCGCAACGAGGCCGTCAAGGCCAACGCCGCCAAGGACGAGTTCCTCTACATCACGACCCACGACCTCAAGGTGCCGCTGAGCATCATCCAGGGCTACACCGAGCGGCTCCTCAAGACCAACGGGGACGCCGCGGTCCGCGACGAGCTCGCGGGCCGCATCCTCCACAACGTCGACGGCATGATCGCCCTCATCCGCCAGATCCTGCGCAAGGGCCAGCTCGAGTCAGGCGAGTTCAAGCTCGAACGCAAGCCCGCCGCGGTCTCGGAGCTCGCGGCGGACTGCATGCGGGACCTCGAGCTCCTGGCCTCCCGCAGGTCCATCCGCCTCGTCAAAGACGACCGGCTCCCCCAGGGACATCTGAGCAACATCGACCCCTCCGCCTTCACCGAGATCCTCGAGAACCTCGTGGCCAACTCGGTGAAGTTCTGCCGGCCGGAGGACACCATCACCGTGAGCCTGGAGTGCGGCAACGACCACCTCGTCCTCAAGGTCTCGGACACCGGCCCCGGCATCCTCGAAGACGACCAGAAGCACATCTTCCAGCGCTTCCACCGCGGCAAGGGGGCCCAGGCCGAGGGCAGCGGCTACGGCTTGGCCATCGTCAAGACCCTGAGCGAGATCCACGGCGGGAGCGTCACCCTCGAGAGCGAGCCCGACAAGGGCTCGGTCTTCACGGTCATCCTTTCCGAGCGCTGACCTGCGCTAGCGGGCCGCCGGCTCCGCCGTCCTCTTGGGGACGACCTTGAGCCTGCCCCCTTCGACCGAGACGGACTCGAACAAGGCCAGGAAGGCCGCGTCCTCGGGCTTGCTGTTGACCTTCTCGGCCAGGTTCTTGGCCCGGAGCTCCGGCATGAGCCAGTCCGGCATGTGCTTGCCCGCGAGCTCCAGCGTGTCCAGGAAGATCACGAGCCGGCCTCCGGTCAGCAGGGCCGTGAAGGTCCCCTTGCCGTTGAGGAACCGCCCCTTGAACATCCCTCCGACCTCGTCGAGGGGGACGCTGACCTCGGCGCCGATCTTGGAGCCCTCGATGGAGACGTGCACCTTGCCCGCCGCGCGTTTGCCGTCCGGGTGGAGGCTGATGAGTCCGTTGACGTCGTCTGCCGTGAGGACCAGGGGCTCGGAAGCCGTCCCCGCCTTGACCGCTTCCCGGAACCGCTCGAAGCGGCCGAGGACCGCCTCGGCCTGGTCCGCGGGCATGGCGGAGAGGGGCAGGACTCTCGGCTGGAGCTCGGTGTAGGTCTCCACGACCCGGCGGAACACGCTCCTGCCCGCGAAGAACGCCGCGGCCAGGAGGCCGAGCAGCACCAGGACCGCGATCAGGCAGCCGATGCCGACCTTCTTGGCCGTATCGCCATCCTTCCGCTGCGGCAGCGTGCCCGGCAAAGGGTTCCCCATCTGATCCATGATCGAGCTCCTCAAGGCCGCCTCAGCGGCGATCCCCCCGCATGCTAACATATACCGGACCGGGAGTTCCCCGGCGACTCCGTTCCAGGGAGACTGCCATGCATCGAGTCATCGCGTCGGCCAAGGGCCGCGGCATGAGCGCCGTCCTGCTGACCGCCTCGGTCGGGCTGGCCGGCGCCGGCGCGGGTTGGGGGATCTACCACCGCGTCTCGACTCCGGCCCCGGCCAGCGGGCCCGGGACGCCCGCCGGGACTCTTCCCGCTCCCGCCCCGGGCGCGGCGGCCGATGCCGGCGACCACGAGTCCGTGGCCGAGCCCTCCATGACCGCCCCCCCGGCCAAGCCCAGGAGCTCCGGGGATTTCTTCCCTCCCGCCGCCGACTCCGGGGCAGCGGCGCCCCAAAAGACGGACGCGCGTCCTCCCATGGTGGAGCGCACGCCGCCCCGCAGGCGCCTGCAAGCGAAAGGGTCCTCGACCGGAGTCTACGAATCCGGCAAGGAGGTGGACGGCTTCCGCCCGCTGCGCCTGGTCACGCACGACCCTCAGGCCGAGGCCGCGCGGATGTTCGCGACTCAGCGCCCGGCTCTTGACGCCGACAACACCGACATCAGCCGCCGCCTGGAGACGGCCTGCGCGGCCGGCCTGAACTGCGGCCGCGACGCCAAAGGCCGCTTCTACTACACCACGCCGGACGGGACGAGGACCACGCAGACCTCCTACGACCAGTCCAAACCCCTGGGCGAGCGCAACGAGCTGCTGAGCGAAAACCCGCTGACCGGGGTCCACCGCACCCACAAGTGCTCTCCGCTCGTCTTCGACCTCAAAGGCAGCGGGGTCCGCTCCAGCGACCGCCTCATCCGCTTCAGCCTGACCGGAGACGGCGACGACCGCATCTACGACATCGCCTCCGACGCCGGGGTGCTCGTCTTCGACGCGGACAAAGACGGCATCGCCGGAGAGAACGGCCGCGAGCTCTTCGGCGACGTCACCGACCTCGACGGAGACCGCAAGCCGGACGGCTACTACGAGGGCTTCGAGGCCCTGACCGCCATGGTCGGCCGGGCCAGGAGGCAGGGCGTCCTGCCCCCCCATGCCCCGGACCTGGCCCGCCTAGGGCCCGAGGACCTCGCCAAGCTGGGCAAGGCCTACGGCCTGGGCATGCGGGTCGGAGGGCTCCTCAAGAAGACGGTCTCGCTGCAAGAAGCCGGAGTCAGGGAGCTCGTCCTCTCCGCGAGCCCCTCGGTCCTCTACAAGGACTTCGACGGCCAGGGCGACGACGTGGTGCGGCGCGAGGGAGCCCGCTTCATCCGGCCCGACGGGTCCGAGGGCGCCTACGAGGACGTCTTCTTCCGCTTCGAGAAGACCCAGCTGCGGAAGGTCGTCTTCGACGCCGCGCCGTCCGGCGGCGCGACGAGGGTCGCCCCGACCGCCTCCAAACCCTGAGGCGCCGGCGGCCGCCTACCTTGCGGGCGCCATGCCGGCCGGGTACAAGTCGAAGACCGTGATCTCGGGCCGGCACAGGAAGCGCACCCGAGGGGCCAAGCCCCCCTCCATGCCCAGGCCGCGGTTGACGTAGAGGGTCGTGGGGCCGACGCGGTAGAGCCCCGCCTCGTACTTCTTCCCTGTGGCCGAGAGGGTGACCAGGGCGCCGTAGAAGGGCAGCCGCACCTGGCCGCCGTGCGTGTGCCCGGCCAGGTAGAGGTCCACCCCGGCCGCCGCGGCTTGGTCGATGAGGTCCGTGAAGTGGAAGAGGAACACGTCGAAGGCAGGCTCGGCCCGGAGCATGCCCATGACGTAGCGGAAATCCGGGGCGTTGACGAGGGAGAGCCCGCTGACCCGGACCCTGCTCCCGCGCACCGTGACCTCGCGGGAACCGCTCTCGAGCTCCACGACCGGAAGGTCCTTGAACGCCGCCTCCGGGATCATGCCCATGTCGTAGTTCCCGCTCACGAGGAAGGTCCCGAAGCCCGCCTTGAACCCTCCCAAGGCCTCCCGCGCGTTCTTGAGCCCCTCCGGGGAGTTGAGAGCGTCGCCGGTGAAGACCACCAGGTCCGGCTCAAGCGAGTTCACGATCCCCACGGCCTTGAGCTCATTGGTCGTGCCCGGCTCCGCGTGGAAGTCGGAGACCTGCACGATCCGGACGCGGCCGGACCCGGGCTTGATCTTGGCGGACTCCAAGGTCACGGTCGTGACCTCGATGAGGCCGGGCTCCACGAACCTCCCCCAGAGCACGCAGAGCAGGCCCATGACGGCGGCCGCGTTGAGGAGGACGGTCAGGGCCTTGGCCGCACGGGGACCGGCCAGGGGCCAGAACCCTTCCCACCACGACGGCCGCTCTCCCCGAGCCCGGCGCCAGAGGTTGACCCCGAGCCAGCGCGCCTCCAGGAAGAAGACGACCCCCACCAGGACCGTGAAGGCCAGCGCCAGGACCGGCCCGCTCATGCTCAGCCGCCGACGATGGTTCCGCCGCCCCCGGTGCCGAGGATGGCGGCTTTGAGGTTGGAGAGGTCTCCGATGCCGCCGATGATGCGGGCGGATCCGGCCTTGCCGGAGGAGACGAGGTCGTAGAGGCACTCGACCTTCTTGCGCATCCCGCCCGTCACGTCCGGGGACTTCGAGCCCCTCAGGAAAGAGAGGACCTGGCTGATGGCGCGGGGGTCGATCCAGGGGATGGTGGAGCCGTCGTTGTCGAGCACGCCGTCGGTGTCGGAGACCATGATGATGCGGTCGAAGCGCAGCTCCTGCGCCATGGCCTTGAGCAGGGATTCGGTGGAGGCGATGGTGAAGCCCCGCCGTTCGTCAGGGACGATGTCCCCGTGGATCACGGGGATCTGCCCGAAGCCCAGCAGGGACTTCACGGGCCGCACGTCGAAGCGGGACAGGTTCCCGTCGTCGGCCGCGGCGATGGCCGAGGGCTGGAGGGCCACGGGGAAGAGCCCCCCCTCGTTGCAGCTCCTGATGAAGAGCAGGCTCATGCGCGCCATGGAGTCCCGGATGCGGTAGAAGGCCTCCCAGCCGTACTGGGCGTGCACGCCCTTGACCGCCTCGAAGCGCTTGGCGTGGATGTGGCCGAAGGAGCCGGCGCCGTGGCTGAGGACGAGGGAGATCCTCTTGCCCTGGGTCCGGGCCTCCTCGAGCGCGGCCCGGACGGCCTGGGCGGCCAGGACCACGTTGCGGGGGTGCATGGTCTCGGGCGCGGACTTGTCCGTGATGAAGGACCCGCCGAGCTTGACGAAGAGCTTGACGCTACGGCCGCCGGCTTCCATCAAGCCTCCGTCACATCTCCGTCGGCCACCGTGACCTCGGATCCTTCCTTGAGCCGGGAGATGTCGACTTGGTCGACCGCAGGGATCTTCCCGATGATGGCGCCCACGGCCGTAATCGTATCACATTCGCGAAGGACCATGGCGGCCGGCGCGTTGCCGGTCTGGCGCAGGGCGTAGAGGATATAGGAGCCGACCGTGCTGCCCTTGGCGCGCGGGAACGCCAGGACCGCGCCGCGGACGCACTTGCCGTCCAGAGGGTGCCCCGCCTCCCGGTAGACCCCCGTCTCCGGGTCGAGGTGGCCGAAGAACCCCATCGGCGCCTCGCTCTTGAGCAGGGGCCCGGTGGCCGTGCCCTTGGCGATGAGCCTTCCCTTCACGGTCATGAGGCTCCTCCCCCGGAGGAGGCGGCCTGCGGAGCCTTGCTTGCGCAGAGCTGGCCGCCGGCCACGGCAGCCTCGACCGCGGCCTCCTGGGACTCGAAGCAGACGCCCACGCCCTGATGGGAGGGCAGATAGAACGCGGCTTTGGCCGAATCGGTCACCACGTTGGTGATGCCCATGTCCGCCAGAGGGGCCACCACGATGCAGGTATCCGCGATGAGCGCGGCCCCCAGGGAGGAGAGGCGGCCGGCCAGGCCGGACTTCTCGGCCTTCTTGCGCACGGCCTCCGAGGTGAAGACCCAGACCGGCACCACCGCCTTCCTTCCCTTGAGGAGCTCGTCGAGGCGCTTGAGCTCGTCGAGCGAGGCGTGCGGGCAGCCGAAGGCCACGAGGCTGGGCCGGCCCTTGGCAGAGAAGAGGCCGCGTTTGGCGCCTTCGAGGCTGTCGACCTTGACCTTGCGGCCAGCGGCCTTTTGGAGCTCCGGACCCGAAGCCGCGGCCTCGGGGGTCACGCCCTCGAGGTGGAAGAGGCCGACCGACCCGGAGGCGGCCATGGCCGCGCCCAGGGCCTTGAGCCAGGCCTCGCGGGAGGAGTCCTCGGGAGGCTCGACCCCGCGGATGAAGGGGATGCCTCCCCTGGGGTCATGGGCCAGAAGCTGTCCCACGAGGTAGCCCAGGGCCCCGGCATCCGAAGCCGTAGGAGCCGGGCAGCCGACCTCCACCACCGTGGTGGGCAGGCGGCCCGCGTCCGTGTGCAGGGTGTGGCGCGGGGTCCGGCCCGTCAGGGCCGCGGCGATGGCCGAGGGCCCGCCCTCGCGGTTGGTGCGGGCGCCGATCACGGAGTTGGCGTAGCAGACCGCAGACGACTCCGACCAGGCCAGGTGGTCGCCGAACTTGGGCCGCGGCGCCGCGTGATATGGAGTGCAGGTCAGCGTCGGCTTGATCCCGAGCTTGGAGAGGGCCTTGATGACCCGCTCCTGCTTGTCCACGAATTCGGCGGGAAGGCCCAGGGTCTGCCAGAGCCTGCGGTCCGCCCCTCCCGGGTTCATGTAGGCCGGGACCACGGCCTTCGAGCCCTGGCCAGCCCACTCCTGGAGGAAGGCCAGGCCGTGCGGCCCGATGTTGCGGTAGCTCACCCCGGAGACCTGGACGGAGCAGACGTCGACCATGTCCTCGGCCCCGCCGATGCGGCCCAGGGCCGAGAGGATCTCCATGGCCCGGGCCGCGCCCGAGCCCCTGCTCCCGGAGAGGATGGCGAGCTCGTCCTGGCTCAGGTTCATCCCGCGATCCTCTCGAAGAGCCCGCGGGGAGCTCCCGCCGGCACCGTGGCGTCGAGCCCCATCTTGGCGGTCCTGCTCTTCTTGCCCGGCACGTGGCTGGCCGAGGGGTCCAGCGAGGACCCGGGCTCGTCCGCCAGGACCACGAGGCCCTTCGTGGCCTGGAAGCGCGTGGCCAGGGACCACTCGACCTGCTCCGGCCGGTCAAGGGCGATGTCTGAGTCCACCACCACGCAGCCCTTGAGCGAACGGTGGCCGCGGAACGCGGCCCGCGCGGCGCGGACCCCGTCGTCGGCCTTGCGCTTGTCGATCTTGACCACGGCGTGGAGCCACGAGGACCCGCCCGGGGTCATGCGCACGTCCAGGCACCGGCACTCCTTGGAGACCTCCCGGTAGATGTCGAGCTCCTTGGGCACGCCCATAAGGGTCTTGTGGTCGGCCAAGCCGGGCACGATCGTGTAGTGGATGGGGTCCTTGCGGGCCGCCGCCCGGGTGACCTCGAACTCGGGCTGCCTGCGGACGCCGTCGATGGTGCCGGTGATGTCCACGAAGGGCCCTTCCTTGGCCAGCCTGCCCGTGAAGCGGCCCTCGAGCACGGCCTCGCAGTCGGCCGGGACCTCGAGGTCCACGGTCTTGCAGCGCACGAGGTCCACCCTGCCGAACCGGGCGGCCAGTCCCAGCTCGTTGACGCCCATGGCCGGAGAGAGCGCGGCCCCGAAGAGCACGTGGATGGGAGCCCCGATGCAGACCGCGACCTCGGCCTTGCCGCCCGCGTGCCTGATGGCGGTGTCCATGCCGCGGTTCTCCACGACCCGGACCCGGCCCGTGGCGGGCGAGACCATCATGAGGCGATGGTAGGAGAGGTTGACCCCGAGGCGCGGATCCTTGACGATCCACACCCCGGCCGTCAGGTACGGCCCTCCGTCCGAGGGGTAATAGGTGAGGAAGGGCACCTGCCGGATCCTGGAGAGCGGGACCTCGCAGTCGCCGTAGACCCGGTCCCGCCGGGTCAGGCCCGCTCCCGGCCGGTGCGCCCGCCCGGCGAGCAGGTCGTCGAGGTCCCGGAGGAAGGACTCGGGCCTCACCCCCAGGGACTCGGCCAGGGCCTGCCTGGTCGGGAAGATGTTGCCCAGGACCCTGGCGCCCTCGACGTCCTTGAGGAGCACCGGAGCGGGCTCGGCCGAAGCGATGCGCCGGCACGCGTCATAGCGCCGCTTGACCCTGGAGCCCACGACCTTGAGCCTCCCTGCGCGGCGCAGGCGCTCCACCCAGGATCTCAAGTCCATGCTCATCGGCCCACCTCGCTCCATCTGCTGTAAAGCTTGTTCTCCATCCCCAGGCTGTCGAGGATCTTGCCCACGAAGAAGTCCGTCATGTCCGAGACCTTGGCCGGCTTGTGGTAGTAGCTCACGCACGGCGGCATGATCACGGCCCCGCCGCGCTTCAAGGCCGCCATGTTCTCCAGGGCCGACAGGGAGAGCGGGGTCTCCCGGGGCGCCAGCACGAGCTTGCGGCCCATGCGCAGGCAGGTGTCCGCGGCCCGGACCAGGATGTTGTCCGCGTAGCCGTGCGCGATGGCCGAGAGGGTCTTCATGGAGCAGGGCGCGACCACCATGGCGTCGATCACGAAGGAGCTCGAGTTGAGGGGAGAGGAATCGTCCAAGACCGCGTGCCGCACGACCTTGGCGGGGAGCCGCCACCGGGGACCGACCTCGTGGCGCATGACCTTCTCTCCGGCCTCGCTGATCACGAGATGCACCTCGCGCCCGCTGCGGGCGAGCTCTTCGACCAGGCGCAGGCCGATGATGACGCCCGAGGCGCCGCTCACGCCGACCACGATGCGGCTCACGGCCTCCCCTTTCCGGCGAGGCGCGGCTGGCCGACGCGGGCCGCGAAGGCGGTCACGGCCCCGGCCGCCTTGAGCGCCTCGGCCAGGCGCAAGGCCCCGGCCGCGTCCGCCGCGAGCGCGGCCACGCACCCGCCCCGGCCCGCCCCGCAGAGCTTGGCCCCGAGAGCGCCGCTCACGCAGGCCTTGAGCACGAGGGTCTCGAGCTCCGGGCTCGACACGCCCAAAGACGCCAGGAGCCGGTGGTTCTCGCTCATCAGCCCTCCCAGGGCCCGGGCATCCCCCCTCTCGAAGGCGGCCCGGCCCTGCTCGGCGAGCGCCCCGATGGCCGAGAACACGGCGTCGAAGCGTTCCGTGGCCTCCCGCCTGCGGGACGCCACGTCGGAGACGACCTCGGAGGTCTTATGTCGGACCCCGGAGTCGGCCACGGCCAGGTGCAGCGCCGTGCCCGGCCCCGCGAGGAAAGCGAGCTCCTTGCCCTTGCGGAAGAGCACGGGCCGGCCATGGGAGACCACGGTGTTGTCCACCCCGCTCGGGGTGCCGTGGTTGATCTTCTCGACCGCGAAGACGTCGTCGGAGAGCTCGGAGTCGCCCCTGGGGACCCCGAAGAGGCCGTACACGGCCCTGAAGGCCGCGGCCGCGGTGGAGGCGCCCGAGCCCAGGCCGCACCCGATGGGGACCTCGGAGGTCACGGTGAGGGTCCAGCCGTTGTCCGGCGCCAGGCCTGAGGAGACCAGGCGCTCGACGAGCGCGGCGAAGGGCTTGGCCTCGTCGGCCGAGGGCGCCTCTCCCCGCATCCAGGCGAGCTTGAAGTCCGAAAGCTCGACGCCGATGGGCTCGCCCGGACGGCCCAGGCGCGCCGAGGCCCGGCTCGAGGGGCCGTCGAGAGGCACGGCCACGGAAGGGTGGCCGTAGACGACCGCGTGCTCACCCAGCAGGATGAGCTTCGAGGGCGCCTTGGCCTGCGAGACGGCCGGGGGGTTCAATCCCCCTCTCCTCCCTTGGAATCTCCGCGCTGGGCCACCATCTTCTTGAGGAGCTCCTTGGCCCGGTCGAAGCGGATGCGGCCCTCGCGGACCATCTGGTCCGCGATGTGGATGGCGGTGTCGCCCCAGGCTCCGGCGGAGTAGGCCACGTTCCTGGCGTGCAGGGTCATGTGGCCCTCCTGGATGCCCTCGGTCACCAGGGCCCGCACCGCGGCCAGGTTCTGGACCAGGCCCACGGAGGCGATGACCTCGGCGAGCTCGCGGCGCGAGGGCATGCCCAGGACCTTGAGCAGGATGGCGACCCCGGGGTGGAGCTTGGTCACCCCGCCCACCACGCCGACCGCGATGGGGACCTCGATCTCGCCGATGAGGCGGTCGCCCTCGATGCGGTACCTCGTGAGCGAGCGGTAGCGGCCCGTGTGCGCCGCGTAGGCGTGGCAGCCGGCCTCGACCGCGCGCCAGTCGTTGCCCGTGGCCAGGAGCACCGCGTCGATGCCGTTCATGATGCCCTTGTTGTGGGTCGTGGCCCGGTAAGGGTCCGCGTCGGCCCAATGGAAGGCCTTGACCACGCGCTCGGCCACCTGCTTGCCGTCGAAAGCGCCCTTGGCCAGGCAGTCGTACTGCATGTCGAAGCGCGCGCGCACCAGGGACTTGTCCGCGAGGTTGGTGATGATCTGGCAGATGAGCTCGCCCTTGGTCATCTCGGCCATGATGGGCCCGAGGGTCTCGACCATGGTGTTGACCGCGTTGGCGCCCATGGCGTCGATGACGTTGACCTGCAGGTGCACGATCAGCATGACCCCGCTCTCGGTCTCCACGCGCCGGACGTAGTAGTCCTTGGCCCCGCCGCCGAGGCTGACGAGCATCTGGTCCTGCTTGTTGGCCAGGGCCAGGAGGCGGGGCTTGGCGTCGATGATGTCCTTCTCGGCCCGGTCGAGGTCCTTCACCCCGACGAGCTGGATCTGGCCCTCCATGATGGCCGGGTCGGCTTTGGCCGTGAGCGTGCCGTTCTCGCGGATGAGCTTGGCCAGGTGGCTGCAGGCCGCGACGATCGAGGTCTCCTCGACCGCCATGGGGATGAGGTAATCCTTGTCGTTGATGCGGAAGTTCACGGCCAGGCCCAGGGGCATGCCGAAGACCCCGACCACGTTCTCGATGAGCATGTCCGCCTGCTCCGCGGTGAGGGTCTCGCTCTTGAGGATCCACTTCTCCTTGGTGGAGAGCGGCGTCCACTCGTCGATCTTGTCGAGGCGCTCCCAGACGTCGAGCTTGTAGAAGCCGGGCATGCGCGAAGTCCTGGCGGTGTCTCCCTTGAGGAGCTCCTTCTGCGCCGCCTGCCGCTTCAGCGCCTGATTCTTGACTTCTTTCGCCTGAGGTTTTTCCATTCGCTGAGTTTCCCCGTGATGACCGGCTCCGTCCCGGCCAGGGTCTTGAGGTCCCTGGCTCCGCACAGGAGCATGGCGGTCTTGAGTTCCGTGATGACGCCCGACAAGAAAGCGACGACTCCCTCGCACCCGCCCGCGGCGTGGCTGCGCAGGACCGGGAGGGCCATGCCCACGAGGTCCGCGCCCAGGGCCAGGCACTTGGCCGCGTCGAGGCCGTTGCGCACCCCGCCCGAGGCCACCACCTGCAGGCCCAGGCCCCGCGTCTCGAGGACGGAGGCTCCGGTGGAGATGCCCCACTCGTCGAGCCAGGCGCGCTTCTGCGGCTTGGCGCCCTTGCGCAGCTTCTCCACCCAGGGCCAGGAGGTGCCACCGGCTCCGGCGACGTCTACGACCCGCACGCCCGCGGCCCTGATCTTGAGGGCGGCCTCGCGGGAGATGCCGCAGCCCGTCTCCTTGACCAGGAGCCTGCCCGGCAGCCTGCGGGAGAGCGCCTTCAACACGGCCGCGGGCTCGGGGAAGACCCGGTCTCCCTCGGGCTGGCTGAGCTCCTGGGCCGGATTGAGGTGCACGGCCAAGCCGTCGGCTTCGACGGCTGAGACCAGGCGCGCCACCTTGTCCGGGTCGGACTGGGCGGCCTGCTGGATCCCGATGTTCCCCACGATGGGGATGTCCGGAGCCGCGGCCCTGACCTGGTAGGAAGAGGAGGCGGCAGCGTCCTCGAGCATGGGCCTCTGGCTTCCCAGGCAGAACCCGATGCCCAGGGCCTGGGCTGCCCTGGCCAGGTCCAGGTTGAGGGAGCCTGCCTCGGACACCCCGCCGGACATGGCGGTGATAAGGATGGGGGCCTTGAGCTTGCGGCCCATGAAGATCGTCTCGGTGCGGATGTCGTCGAACGAGAGCCCGGCCAGGGCCTGGTGCACGAGCTGGACGTCCTCCAGGAGCGTGGTCTTGTCCCGGTACTCGACATCCATCTCCCTGCAGATCTTTAGGTGGTCCAGCTTCCGGGATCCTATCATGGTTTCAGACAAGAACAGCCTCCTGGGAAAGGGATATTTTACCAATTCCCTCCCTTCAAAGGAATGGCGTGGAGGCTATTGGTGCGTTTTATCCGTTATTTCCGGCTCAGGAGCCAGCAATGTGTCCAGCTGGAAGGCTTCCAGGACCATGCTCCTGGCCAGCCGGAACACGCATCCCTGGAAGGCGGGCCGGAGCTTGGCGCCGGAACGGGCCGCCCATTCCTTGAACTTGCGCTCAGCGCCGGAGCAAGAGTAGTCCCGGGAGAAGAGCTCCTTGCCGTCGGAGACGGACACCACCCTCGACCTGGCGGTCACGAGCAGGGCCAGGTCCGGATTGAGGGTCTTCGCGCCAGAGAGGCCTACCCCCAGCACCGAGACCTCCAGGACCGTGTCTACCCCCCTGTCCTTGAGCCCTGAATAATCGGGCTGGCCTTCCAAAGACGCGGGGCCCTGCCCGTCCAAGGGCATGAGCTTGATGGAGGTCTTGCGGAGGCCCCACTTGAGGACCGCGTCGCGCAGGCCGGCCTGGGCTCCGAGCGCCCTCAGCCCCTCGCCTACTTCAGCCTCCCACGCCTCGACCACCTCGGGCTTCTCGGCAAGGATCGCGCCGGCCACGCCCCCCACCAGGGCTCCGGCAGGCGTCAGCAGGATCCCGATGGCGGCGACTTCACCGCTCTTCGATTCACTCGCCGCGCCAAAGAGCGCGCCCGCTGCCGAGGCCGCCCCTCTGCCCGCCCCGTCCAGGGCTCCCTTGGCCGGGGTCAAGACCTCGCTCTTCGGAAGAAAGCTCGCGGTCGGCAAGCCGACCGTGCCGAGCTTCGCCGAAAGCTCTCCTGCCTGCCGATCCGTCAGCAGGTAGGCGCGCTTCATCGGCACCCCGCAACCCGCTGAAAGCAGGACGCAGGCCGCCAGGGCCGGTCCCCTGCCCCGGAGCCCGTTCATGACGGTATCATACGACAAATTTTGTAGATTATCCCGGTCATGCGCAAGACCGACGACGCTCACCGCCGGGACCTCGTCAAGGCCGGCCTGCGCTTCCACGAGCTCGGCTTCTGCCCGGCCACCTCGGGCAACCTCTCGGTCCGGCTCGACGACTGGCGCGTCATGATCACCCCGACCGGCGTGTCCAAGGGAGAGATGAAGCCCGAGGACATGGTCGTCATCTCGCCCAAAGGCGAGCACCGCTTCGGCCGCAGGAAGGCCTCCTCCGAGAAGGCGATGCACCTGCTCGTCTACGAGCTCAGGCCCGAGGCGGGCGCCGTGGTCCACGCCCACCCGGCCAAGGCCACGGCCTTCGCGTGCGCGGGCCTGGCCCTGGACCAGAACCTCGCCACCGAGTTCACCATGATGGTCGGGCCGGTGCCCCTGGCCAAGTACGGCACCCCGGGCACGCCGGACCTCTCCGCCTCCCTCGAGAGGCTCATCCCCGCCCACAACGCCGTGCTCATGGGCAACCACGGGGTGGTCGCCTACGGCAAGGACCTCTTCGAGGCCGTGGGCCGCATGGAGATGATCGAGCACTTCGCCGAGATCGTGCAGGGCACCCTCCTGGCGGGCAGGCAGACCCCCCTCTCCCCCGAGGATCTCGTCAAGCTCACCGAAGCAGCCCGCCGCTACACCCAGAGATGACGCGTCCGACCCGGGCCTGAGAGCCATGCTCGAGTTCCTTTCCAGCATCGACCGCTTCCTCTTCGACAAGATCAACCACGCCTGGACCCACCCCTGGCTCGACGCCTTCTTCCCCTGGTTGACCGACCTCAACAAGAACAAGGTCTTCCTCTTCGGGGCCCTGCCCGTCGTCCTCTCCTGGTGGGTCTACAGGCGCAGAGGCCCGGCCGTGAAGGTCCTCCTGGCCATGACCCTGGCAGCGGGCCTGTGCGACGCGGTGGCCTACCGCTTCATCAAGCCCGCGGTGGCCCGGAGCAGACCCTCCATCATATCCTCCACGGTCAGGACCAGCCGCCACTCAGGCTACAGCTTCCCCTCCAACCACGCGGCCAACATGTTCGCAGGCGCGACCGTGCTCGCCATGGCCGTGCCCTCGGTCCGCGTCCCGGCCTTCGCAGCGGCAGGCCTCGTGGCCTATAGCCGCGTCTACGTCGGCGTGCACTACCCCTTCGACGTGCTCGCAGGCGCCCTGCTGGGTCTGCTCGGCGGAGGCCTGGTCGGAGCAGGCCTCCAGCGCTTCGGAGGCGGGGGCGGGGGCTCCGCGCCTTCGAGGAAGAAGCGCGCCAGGTAAGCCGGTGTCCTTTTCCCGCGACGAAGTCATGGCAGCGGTCCGGGCCTCGTTCCCGGAGGACAGGTGGTCCCATGTCGCGCAGGCGCTCGACACCTACGGCGCGGAGTCTTATGAGTTGGAGCGCGAGCGCGTCCAGCTCGCCATCCTGAAGCTCAGCATGGGCAACGAGGACAAGCTCCGCGAGCACGTGGCCGTGGCCAAGACCGACTATCGGGACATCCTCCTTTGGGCGGATGAGCCCGAGGCCTCCAAGCTCGACACCCCGGAGAAGAAGAAGGAAGTGCGCGACATGCTCAAGAGGTTCGGCATCGAGCCTCCCCCCGGCTTGGATGACTAGCAGGGTCCTCGGGCAAGGCCGACCGACCGGCGTTAGAGCCAGCCGTTGGCCTGGTACCAGGCTGCGGCGTGGGCGATGCCCTTGGCGAGCGGGTAATCCGCGCTGAAACCCAGGTCCATGCAGGCCCTGGCTGCCGAGCACGTCCAATGGGCCTGCCGCAGCTCCCTCAGCTTGTCCGGGCCGAAGATGCCGGGCTTGGCCGAGAGCCAGGACCACAGGCCGCTGGCGTAGGCCGCAGGCGCGACCACGGCATAGGGGACCTCGACGCGGCGGAGCCTTCTGCCCAGGACTCCTGCGATGCAGGCCATGACGGCGTCGAGGGGATAGGGCGTGGGGTCTGCCAGGAAATAGAGGCTCCCGGGCTTGGCCTCGGCGCAGAGGATGAGGCCCTTGGCGAGGTCGGAGACATGGATGAGGCTCAAGGAGCGCTCCACCCCTCCGATCACCGGAGACAAGCCGAGGGACGCGAGCTTGAAGAACGAGAAGACATCCGTGTCCTTGGGCCCGTACACGGCAGGAGGCCTGGCGATGACCCACCTGAGCTTGGAGACCCTCAGGACCTCCTCTCCGGCGAGCTTGCTCTGTCCGTAGACGGACACGGGCTCAGGCGGCTCGTCCTCGGTCCTGGGAGCATCAGGCTTGCTCGGGCCCGCGGCGGCCAGGCTGCTCACATGGACGAACCTGGCATCCGGCGCGGCATCCTCCACGGCCCGGACGAGCCTGGCCGTGCCGTCCACATTGGCGTGGAAGTACTCGGCGCTCCTGCTGACCTTGGTCTTGCCTGCTGCGTGGAACACGGTGTCGCAGCCCTTGCACGCCTTGGCCAGGGCCTCGGGATCGTCGAGCCCTCCTGACACGAGCTCGGCTCCGAGGGCAGCCAAGCCCTCGTACCTGCTCCTGGGCCGGACCAGGCAGCGGGTCTTGACCCCGGAGCGTATCAGGCTCTCAGCCAGGCACCCGCCCACGAACCCGGTCCCGCCCGTCAAGAGGACAGTCTTCATGATGACCTCGCCATGATAATGACGCCGACGGCCGCGCATGCCATCAAGGCCATGACCAGGATGTCGCGTCCCGCGCCGACGTGGAAGCGCCTGACCTTGGGGCCCCGGGCCCGCGCCAGGTAGTCCGAGGCGGCGACCAGGGCTTTCTCGGCGAGCGGCACGGCCCAGCAGGAGTTGCTGTCGCCTTCGTACATGGTCACGTAGAGCTTGCCCCGTCCCGGGTCCACGGCCAGGATCCGGCTCTCTCCGTCGCTCCACGGCAGGTCCTGGAGCACCCTGCCCTTGCGGCTGTCGAGGAGCGACAGAAGCCTCGGGCCCGAGCCGCGGCGGTCCTGCCTGATGACGAGGATTCCGACGCCGGAGACGGCCAGGGATTCGATGCCCGAGCCCTCGAACCTGGCCACGAGCCTGCGGGTGCCGTTGAAATAGTCGAACTCCTCGACCACGGACGCGGACGCGGTGTCGACATAGGTCGCGTAGAACTTGCCGCCCTCGCCGATCTCGATGTGATCCGGGATGGAAGGCGTCGGATAGAAGCGCAGGACGCGCTTGCCCTCGGCATCGAGCGCGGCGCGCACCCCGGGCGCTCCCTTCTCCACGATCTCCACCATGGCAGCCCCGCCGCCGCCGGTGACCGGGGCAGCGGAAGAGGGCGCGACAGCGAAGGGATCGGATCCGCCGAAGGTCCGGCCCGCGACGAAGAGATCCCGCCTGGAGACCGTTTCGCGGGGCTCCTCTACCAGGACCTTGCCCGTGTCAGGGTCCACCTCCATATAGACGTGGTCCTTGAGAGAGCGGGTCTGAGTATCCTCAGCCCCGACCATGACCGCGTTCTCCAGCGGAGCCGGAAGGATGTGCTTGATGCGGCGCTCCGGGAACCGGTACTCCTTGCGCTTGCCGGTCTCAAGGTCCACCACGTAGAGGTGGGAAGCGGAGAAGCCGTCTCCGTCGGCATAGTAGAGGTTCTTGAACCGCTGTCCGACCGCATGGCCCCAGTTGAGGTCCCCTGAGTCCAGGCGCTTCATGCCCTCAGGAGGCTTGGGCCCGCACCCGAGAAGGAGCGCCGAGACGGCCAGGGCGGGGAGGAGCCTCACAGGAGCTTCTCGTAGACCCGGTAGGTCTGGGTCACGACCCCGCCCAGGCGCTCGATGGCGCTGCGCATCTTGAGGTTGTCCTCAAGCACCCAGGAGCACTCGGCCACGTCGTAGCCCGCCGCAAGCCCGCGCCGGACGGTCTCGCCCACCAGGACCCCGTCCAAGCCCTTGCCGCGGTGGGCGGAGGCCACGCCGAGCAGGAGGGTGCGCAGCTTGCGGATGCCGCGCTTGGCCCACAAGAAGCGCAGGAACCCGAGCGGGAACAGGTCTCCTCCCGCCGCCTTCAAGGCGGGGTTGATGTCCGGGATGGAGAGGCTGAAGGCCACGGGCTTGCCCTCGACCTCGGCGAAGAGCGCGACCCTGGGGTCGATGACGTCCTTGAGCTCCGCGGCCTCGAAGCGGAGCTCGTCTTCGGTCATGGGGCAGAATCCCCAGTTCTTCTCCCAGGCCTCGTTGTAGAGCTTCACCACGACGTCGAGCTCCGATGCGAAGCGCCTCATGTCGAGCTCGCGGATGGTCACCTTGGCGTGGCGGGCCGCGATCTTCTCGAAGAGCTTGAGGGTGGCGTGGTTCAAGCTCTCCTGGCGCATCTCATAGGCCAGCAGGTCCTTGGCCTTGGCGAGACCGAAGGACTCCAGGAGCCTGGCGTAATAGGGCCTGTGATAGGGCATGATGACGCTCGGCATGCGGTCGAAGCCGCTCACCAGGAGCCCGAACTCGGCGTTGGAGCTCGGGCTCGCGGGCCCGAGCATGGTCTTGGCTCCCATGCCCGAGAGCGCGGCCGAGGCGGCCTCGAGCAGGGCCCGAGCCGTCCGAGGGTCGTCCTCGCTCTCGAAGAAGCCGAAGAAGCCCGCGCTCACAGCGTGGACCTCGTTGTAGCGGGGATTGAGGACCGCGGCGATCCGGCCCACCACGACCCCCTCCCTCCGGGCCAGGAAATACCTGGACCGAGCATAGCGGTTGAAGGGGTGCTCGGAGAGCTGCTTGCGGACGGAGTTCCTCAGAGGAGGGACCCAGCATGGGTCGCCGCGATAGTGGGCGTAGGGGAACTCGATGAAGTCCCGGAGGCCGGCCGCGTCCGAGACTTCCGAAACCGTCAGATCAGGCCGACCTGCCGGCACGCCTTGCCGATGACCTCGAGGGCCCGCTCGAGCTGGGGCCGGGTATGGGTGGCCATGAGGCTCAGCCTCAGCAGGGAGTTGGCCGGGGCCACGGCCGGCGGCACGATGGCATTGACGAAGAGACCCTGGTCGTGAAGGACGCGCCAGAGCTTGAAGGTCCGGATGTCGTCCCGGACCATCAGAGGGATGACCGGCGTGGTGCTCTGGCCCGTGTCGAGTCCCAGGGTCTTGAGGCCGTCCTTGAAGAACTTGGTGTTGGACCAGAGCTGAGCGCGGCGCTCGGGCTCGGCCTCGAGGATGTCGAGGGCGCCGAGCACGGCCGCGGCATTGGCCGGGGACACGCTAGCGCTGAAGATCATGGGCCGGGCGTGGTGCATGATGAAGTCCACGGTCTCCAGGTCTCCCGCGATGTAGCCGCCCACCGAAGCCAGGCTCTTGCTGAAGGTGCCCATGATGACGTCCACGCGGTCGGTCAGGCCGAAATGCTCGCAGGTCCCGGCTCCGGTCTTGCCGAGCACGCCCACGCCGTGGGCGTCGTCGACCATGACCGCGGCCCCGTGGGCCTCGCAGAGGTCGACGATGTCGGGGAGGGGAGCCACGTCGCCTTCCATGCTGAAGACTCCGTCGACCACCACGAGCTTGCCCACGTGGTCGAGCACCTTGAGGATGCGCTCGAGGTCGCCCATGTCGTTATGGCGGAAGCGCGTCAGGCGGCCGTAGGAGAGGCGGCAGCCGTCCACGATGCTGGCGTGGTCGCTCTTGTCGAGGATGACGGCCTCGTCCTTGGCCACCAGGGCGGAGATGGCGCCGAGGTTCGCCTGGAAGCCCGTGCTGAAGGCGATGGCCGCTTCCTTGCCCATGAGGCGCGCCAGGCGTTCCTCGAGCTCGCGGTGGATGGAGAGGGTCCCGTTGAGGAAGCGCGAGCCGGCGCAGCCGCTGCCGAACTCCCGGACCGCGGCCACGATGCGCTCCTTGATCTTCGGGTGGTTGGTCAGGCCCAGGTAGGAGTTGGACCCGAGCATGAGCATGCGCTGGCCGTCGACCACGACCTCCGTGTCCTGGGCCGTCTCGATGGTGCGGAAATAGGGGTAGAGACCCGCCGCCTTGAGCTCCTCGACGCGGGTGAACCTGCGGCACTTGTCCAGGAGGGTCTTTTCCGCGGTCTCGGGCGCGACGCCGGCTGCCAACGGCACACCCTTGTCAGTCATGGTGGGATTCAATATGGTATGACACCGTGAAACGGATTGCAAATCCTCCGACGGAAGAGCCCTAGGCCCCGGGATGCACCACCACTGCCAACGCCGACCGGAGCAGCCTCAGGCCGAACCTGGGGAGCTCGATGAAGAAGTTGAGCTTGGACGCGCCGTGGACCCTTTCTCCGAAGCGCACCGGGACCTCCACGATGCGCAGGCCGGCCTTCGCAGCACTGAGGATCATCTCCAAGAGCATGAAATTGGTCTGGTCCAGGGTCCTGATGGACGGCCAGACAGAGCGCCGCACAGCCCTGAAGTTCGCGGACACGTCGCGCACCGGCACGCCTGTGGCCCAGCGCACCACGCGGTTGCCCAAGGCGCTGATGGCCCGCTTGACCCGGACATCCAGGGCTGTGGCCGCGTAGCCTCCCCCCTCCATATGCCGGGTGCCCAAGGCAAGGTCAGCCCCGGCTTCGACCGCTTCCACCAGGCGCAGGATGTCCGCGCAATCAAAGGAAAGGTCTGCGTCCATGGACACGATGACCCCGAGGCTCGCTGCGTCATAGCCCTCTGCGAGAGCGGTGCCCAGGCCGCGCTTGCCCTTGCGCACCAGGAGCTTGAGCCAAGACGCGGTCAAAGCGAGTTTTCTGACAGCCTCCGCGGTGCCGTCAGGGGAATCGTCGTCCACCACCACGACCTCGTGCTGCCGGGAACCCAGGGTCTCGTGGATCTTGGGGATGACGAGGACCACGTTCTCGAACTCGTTATAGGTGGGAACGACCACGGACACGCTCAGCATGTCGAGAAGATGCTATCAAATGGGTCCATCCCCTGGCGCCAGGCATTGATGACTGGCGCCAGCAGGGTCTGAATGCAACAACTGGTGTCTGACACCAGGTGTTGCGTTCCGTCAGGTGTTGCGGAGGAGGTGCTTGCTGACGAGGTAGCCGGCGCCTACGCCCAGGGCGGCGCCTACGAGCAGGCCGATGGGGCCGAAGAAAGCGCCCACGAGCAGGCCGAGCACCCCGCCACCGACCATGGCCCACTTCCTGACCGTGCCGGCTCCGCCCGAGCCGCTCTCCATCTTGGCGAGCTCGTCCTCATCCGAGCCCGAGGAGGGCGAAGGGACCACGACCGCAGGCTTCTTCTCTCCGGGCTTGGGAGGATTGAGGGCCAGGTCAGGCCGGGAGAGTTGGGGCGCGGTCTCGACCGCGGGCTCGGGTTCCTTGGGAGCGGACCCTCCGTCCACGACCAGGGCGTCCTTGGCACGGTCGCCGTCGAAGACCGGGGCTGCGCCGTGCTTGGCCTCGTCAGCAGGCGCCTTCCCCGCGCGTTCAGCCGCTTCCTGGGCCCTGCGGGCCTGTTCGAGCGCCTTGCGCGCCCTCTCAGCGTCCGCGAGCCGCTGTCTCTCGACCTCGGCGGACTTGGACTCTTCGGCCTTGCGCAAGCGCTCCGCCTCCGCGGGAGCGTTCTTGGCCAAAGAGCTCTGCAGGTATTTCGTGGTGGTCTCCCGGATGGTCTTCCGGGAGGTCGCGATGACCATGCGCGCGCGGGAATCGTCGCCCTTGGAGAGCTTCTCGTTGGCGTCCTTGAGCATGCCCAGGATGATGTCCTTCTTCAAGCCGGGCTCCATGGTGCGCAAGTAGTGCATGAGGCCGCCCCATTCAGCCGGCTCGACCATCTCCTTGACGGTCTTGCCCGCCTTGGTCGCCGGCTCACGGCTGATATAGGCGGTGGCCTGGGCCACGATCTTTCCGCGCCAACGCGTGACCGCGTCCTTGACCGCCTGAGGGTTGTCGCCGGCTGCTGCGGCCTCCTTCTGAAAAGCCGCGGCCTCAGCCGGGTCGGAGAGGAGGCCGGCCATGAGGGTCTGCTCGTCGGCGTTGAACTGGCTGAAGATCGCGACCTGCGGGTCCTCGGCCGCGAGGACAGGACCGCAAGCCAGGCCGGCGCACAGCAGTCCCCACAGGAGATGGCGCATGGAGCAAGTGTACCGGCATCCCCGAGACCTGCTAAGTGGCCAATGGCCCACGCCCGAGGGAGTCTTTGGGCCCACGGCTCGCCCTGCCCTTGCCAACGCCGAGCCAGGTGAGGCATACTTGTCGCAGGCTCACGCCATGACGCCAGCCTCGGAACTCCCAGGAGCACCGACCCCCAAGCCGAGCGTCCCGTTCCTCGCGGGGCTCGTCGTCTTCTGCCTCACCCTGGCGTGCTTCGCCCCCGTGCTGGGCAACGGGTTCGTGAACTGGGACGACGACGTGGAGATCCTCTCCAACCCCATGCTGTCGGGGCTCTCCTGGGACAACCTGGCCCTCATGTTCACGGACTTCAGCCACGGAGCCTACAAGCCTCTGGCTTGGCTGACCTTGGGCCTGATTCATCAGGCGCAAGGACTCTCCCCCCTGGGTTTCCACATCGCCAGCCTGCTCATCCACTGTTGCAACGCAACGCTATTCTTCCTCGTCACCCGCCTCATCCTCGCCAGCCGGCCCGGGGCGGGAAAGCAGGACCCTGCCTGGCCCGCGGTCTTCGGCGCCCTGCTCTTCTCGCTCCACCCGCTCAGGGTCGAGGCAGTCGCTCCTGCGCATGCTTTGGGAGACCTCATGGCCGGGGGCTTCTTCCTGGCGAGCCTGCTCCTGCACCTCAGGGCAGTGACCGGCGAGGACCGGGCCAGGCCCAGGCTCCTGGTACTGGCCTGGCTGGCCTTCGCCTGCACGGGCCTGTCCAGATGGCAGGGCTTGAGCCTGCCCCTGGTCCTGGTCGTGCTGGACTTCTACCCCCTGGCCAGGCTGCGCTCCGCTCCCCGGACCTGGGCCTCGCCGGCGAGCAGGCCGGTCTGGCTCGAGAAACTACCCTACGCCGCGATCTCGGTCTGCGCCGTGCTCCTCAACCTCAAGGCCAAGGTCGAGGTCGGAGGCCTTGCCCAGGCGAGCGCGAGCCTCCCGTCCGCCCAAGGCTTCATCTCCACGGCCTTCTACCTGTGGAAGACCGTGTGGCCTTCGGGCCTGGATCCCTACTACATCCTGACCGGCCCCTTCGCCAGGCCGGCCTGGCGGCCCGAGCTCTGCGGACTACTCGTGGTCAGCTTGAGCATCGGGCTCATCATCGTGCGGAGGCGCTGGCCTTCAGGCCTTGCCGTATGGCTCCACTACCTCGCTGCCCTGGCCCCGACCCTCGAGTTCTTCCACGGGACCGCCATGTCCGTGCATGACCGCTACTCCTATGTGGCGTGCATGGGCTTGCCCCTGCTCGCCGCAGGCCTCCTCGAAACTGGAGCACGCTCTTCAGCCAAGTCCCCGGTCGCCAGGCTCGCTGTCCAGGTCGTTGCCGCCTGCCTGCCTCTGGCCCTGGCCGCAGCCTCCTGGAGACAGACAGCGGTGTGGAGGAGCCCTGAGACCCTCTGGACCCATGTACTCTCCAGGAGGCCGGACTCGTTCGTGGCCCTGAGCCGGCTGGGAGCTGCGACGCTCAAGGCCGAGCCTCTGGCGGCCCGGAGACTCTTGGAGGAGGCGGCGAGGATCAACCCCTCGTACGCGGAACCGCGCCTCCACCTCGGCAGGCTCCACCTCGACAGCGGGGACACGGGTTCGGCCAAGGCCGAGTTCCAGGCGGCCCGGGACCTCGATCCAGCCATGCTCGCCGCTTCCCAGGGACTGGCCATGGCTCACAGCAACGAAGGGCTGAAGCTCTACGAAGCAGGGGACCGCAGCGCTGCGGTGACAGCCCTGGAAAGGGCCTTCCTCCTCTTCCCGGACTCGCCGAAGATCCGGAGGAACCTCGAGACTGCCCAGGCCGGGCTTCGAGCCGCCGGCGTCACTCCTGAGGGAGCAGAAGGTCCCGGAGCACGAAAGCGGCGATCGCGGCCACCCCGTCGGCTGCCGCGTTCAAGAGCAGGCTCCATGTCCCCGGAACGCCGCCAGGCCGGAACAAGGCCGGCAGAAGGTACGCCGCGGTGACGCCCTGCTCGAGGAGGAAGGCGCCGCAGAAGACGGCCAGCCAGACCCTCATGGCCGGCAAGGCCGCGTACCGATCCCCCTCCGCGTAGAGCTCGCGGGCCGCCGCGGCGAGGAACCAGCAGCAGATGGCGAACGCGGCCTTCCTGAGCAGGATGACGCTCTCCAGGAAGAGCCAAGACACCGGGCGGACGTCATGCCCTGCCAAGCGGAGGACCGCCATCACGGCGTCGAAGAGCGTGTCGCCGAGCAGGACGACCGCGCCCAAGGACAACAGGTACGGCAGGAAGCGCGAGATGTTCCGGGAGCTCACCTTGGTCATAGGAGAATGATGCATCTTTTTCCGGCCCTCCGGCATCCAATGAGGACCGTGCCCCGTCCCCCTGTCCTTGACTCAGGAGCGGGATTCTCGGTATCGTCTCTGGAGGAGACAGCATGAAAGCCAGGAACATCTCGGAGCGCGTCGTGTCCGTGGGCGCGGTCGACTGGGACCGCCGCCTCTTTGACGCCCTCATCCCCCTGCCGGACGGCACGAGCTACAACGCCTTCCTGGTGCGCGGGAAAGAGAAGACCGCGCTCATCGACGCGGTGGACCCCGCCTTCACGGAGACGCTCCTCTCCAACCTCGCCGGTCTCGAGCGCCTCGACTACCTCGTGGCCAACCACGCGGAGCAGGACCACGCGGGCGCCATCACCGCGGTCCTCGCCAGGTTCCCCGAGACCGTGGTGCTCTGCACCCCCAAGTGCAAGGACTTCCTCGCGGACGAGCTTCACCTCTCTCCGGAGCGCGTCAGGACCGTCGCGGACGCAGAGACGCTCTCCCTCGGAGACCGCACCCTGGAGTTCCTCCACATGCCCTGGGTGCACTGGCCCGAGACCATGACCACCTGGATGCCCGAGGAGCGGACCCTCTTCTCCTGCGACTTCTTCGGCTCCCACCTGGCCGCCAACGAGCTCCTCATGACGGACGAAGGCCGCGCCCTCGAGGCGGCCAAGCGCTACTACGCCGAGATCATGATGCCGTTCCGGCCGCCCATCCGCGGCCACCTCGACAGGCTCTCCCGCTTCGACGTCCGGCTCATCCTGCCCAGCCACGGCCCGGGCTGGCCCAAGCCCTCCGTCATCCTCGACGCCTACCGGGACTGGGTCTCGGACAAGGTCAAGAACACCGTGGTCCTGCCCTACGTCTCCATGCACGGCAGCACCAAGGTCATGGTGGACGCCCTCATCGACTCCCTCACCCTGCGCGGGATCGCGGTCGAGCGCTTCGACCTCTCCTCCGTGGACCTCGGCCGGCTCGCCATGGCCCTGGTGGACGCGGCGACCATCGTGCTCGCGACCCCGGCCGTGCTCGTGGGGCCGCACCCGCACGCGGTCCACGCCGCCTACCTCGCCAACGCCCTCAGGCCCAAGACGCGCTTCGCCGCGGTGATGGGCTCCTTCGGCTGGGGCAACAAGGTCGAGGAGACCCTGGCCGGCCTCATGAAGAACCTCAAGGTCGAGCTGCTCCCGTCCGTGATGGTCAAGGGCCTGCCCAGGTCCGCCGACCTCAAGAAGATCGATGAGCTCGCCGAGGCCGTGGCCCAGCGCCATCGGTCCGCGGGCATCCTCTCAGGAGAACCCCATGTCATTCAAGAAGCCTGACGGCCAGTCCTCGGACCCGAAGATGGATGCCTCCGCCCTGTGGCGGGAGGAAGTCTTCACGGACCGCAAGGTGGGCACCATCCGCCGACTCAGCCCGGTCAAGGCGGACGGCTCCCCGGACGCGGCCCGCAAGGCCGTGTACGTGGGAGAGGCCCAGCTCATGACCTCGGTAGGCGCTCTGCCCTTGAGCTTCGAGATCGACGCCTCCTCTATCGAGGAAGCCGTGGCCAAGTACGGCGACGCGGTCCAGGAGGCTTTCTCCGCGGCCATGGAGGAGCTCAAAGAGCTCCGCCGCAAGGCCTCCTCCTCCCTGGTCCTACCCGGTGCCGGCGGTCCCGGCATGGAGGGCGGCCTGCCCCCCATGGGTCCCGGCGGCATGCCGGGCCTGGGCAAGCTCAAGCTTCCCTGACGCAGCGGACGCGCCGAAAAGAGGAAGGGCCCCCGCGAGGGGGCCCTTCCTCTTTGACGGACCGCCGGCCTACTTGACCAGCACGCTGGCGTCCACCAGGCCCGCGCCCTGCTCCGTGGGCTTCAAGCCGATGGACTTGGCCGCCTTGGTGAGGGCGGCGCGCACGGCCTCCGGGCCCTTGGCGCCGCGCGCCACGGCCAGGGCGGCCAGCCCGGCCACGTGCGGGGTGGCCATGGAGGTGCCGTCGTAGAAGTCATAACCGCCGCCGGGGATGCTGGACTTGACGTCCACGCCCGGGGCGATGAGGTCCACGTCGGAGCCCCTGCTCGAGAAGCTGGCGATCCGGTCCGAGGAGTCGCTGGCCGAGACCGCGATGGTGTCGCCGTAGCAGGCCGGGCAGCCGACCTTGCCGCCGTTGTTGCCGGCCGCGGCCACGACCGTCACCCCGCGCAGGGTCGCGTACTTGACCGCGGCCCTCATGAAGACCGTGCCGATGGGAGCGCCCAGGCTCATGTTCGCCACCTGCATGCCGTTGTTGCCGGCCCACACCAGGCCCTTGATGATGCTCACCAGCCCGCCGCGGCCCTGGGCGTCGAGGACCTTGACCCCGTAGAGCCGGGCCTTGGGGGCCACGCCCGCCACGCCCTTGCCGTCAAGCGCCCCTGCGATGGTGCCGGAGACGTGGGAGCCGTGCCCGTTGTCGTCCATGCAAGAGGCCTTGGCGTCGAGGGCGTTGTAGCAGCCCGCGAAATTGGGCTTGAGGTCCGGGTGGTTGAAGTCGATGCCCGTGTCGATGACCGCGACCTTGACGCCCGCGCCCTGGGTCTTGGCCCAGGCGTTGGGAGCATTGACGCGCTGGATGCCCCAGGGGATCTCTTCCTTAGTGACGCCGGGGGGCAGAGCCGGCAGGGCAGCGGCCTTGGCCGGGCTCATCTTGGGCAGAGCCGCCATCACGTCGCCGAAGGCGGGCAGGGGCACGGCGGAGAAGGTGACGAGCTCGGCGTTGAGCCAGTTGCGCTCCTCGTTCTCCTCCACGGCCGACACGGCCGGCTCGAGGGAGGCGGCGAACGTCACGTCGGACATGGTCCGAAAGCCCGCGGGCTCGGCCACCACCGCGTCGATCTCGGGGAGCGCCTCCACGAAGCGCAGCCCCATCCGGCTGAGGGAGAGGTTCCTCTCGATGGGGGTGACCTCGGGCTTGAAGCCCACGATGACCTGCTTTGCGTACGCGACGCCGGTCTGAGCAAGGATGGCCGCTGCGAGCGCCGCGGCCGCGAAGATCTTCATGACTCCTCCTGGTGCCTTCATCTGGGTCCTATAGTCACCTAAATATGGGTCGAAGGCCCGCTTTGCGCATGGGGCCTAGGACCTATATTTTTCCGGGCCCTTTGGCCCCATGGAGTCCTACAAAAGACCTAGACGCGGGGAGTGTCTCCGACGGAGGGAGACGCCGCGGCGGAACGTCCGACCCGGGCCGCGAGCGGAACCTCGCTGAGCGCGATTTGACCGCGGTCAACCCGCCGGAGGTTGACCCAGGTCAAGCCGGGAAGGGCCTGCTCCGCCCGCGGCCGCCATCTTCCTCAACGCCTCGGCCTTCCTGTCAGGAGACAGGAAGGAGCCTTCCACGGCCATGCGGTTGATCGCGGCGAGGTCCGCCAGCGTCAGCCCCATGCGCTCGACCGCCAGGAGGCACTCCTTGTTGAGGTCCGTATCGAGGATCTCGGGGTCGTCGGCGCCGATGCAGACCGAGGCCCCGGCGCGCAGGAAGCGCGGCAAAGGATGCGCCGAGATGGAGGGCACGGCATGGGTGAGGTAGTTGCTCCAGGGGTTGGACTCGATGGTCACCCCCTCGGCCTTGACGCGCTCGAGCAGGCGGCCCGAGGGCTCGTCTGCGATCCTGACCCCGTGGCCGATCCTCCTCGGGGCCAGCTCGGAGAGGGTCGCCTCCACCATCCGCCAGTCACCCTCCTCTCCGGAGTGCACGGTCAGCGGGATGCCCGCGTCCCTGAGCCTGGAGGCCAGGCCGCGGTAGAGAGCCGCGGGATAGGCGGCCTCGGAGTCCGCGAAGTCGAAGCCCGCCACCAGGGCTCGGTTCCTAACGGCGAAGTCCACCGTCTTCTCGGCCGAGGCCAACCCGTAGCTGCGCGAAGCGATGAGGATGAGGCCGCAGACCATGCCGTGCCGCCTCTCGTGAGCCGAGAGGGTCCGGGCCGCAAGCTCCAGGGCCTCCTGCCAGTCGAGGCCCTTGCCGCCGAGCATGAAGTCCGGACTGAAGCGCGCCTCGAGGAGCGCCACGTTCTCCTCCACGCGGGCGTGCTCGAGCATCTCCAGGAGGACTTCCTCGAGCGCCGCGAGGGACACGAAGACCGACTGCGCTATCCGGAACATCCTCAGCACGTCGTCGAGGCACGCCATGGGCGCTTTGAGCTTGACCATAGGCTCGAGCTCCCCGGGGTCGAAGGTGGGGAGTGCCAGGCCGTGCCTGCGGCCGATGCGGATGATGGCCGGGACGCTGACGCAGCCCTCCACGTGGCGGTGCAGCTCGGCCTTGGGCATGGCCCGGACCGCCTGACGGAGCTCCACGGCGGACCCCCCTTGCCCTGGCATGGCGCTGATTGTAGGAAAAATTGCACCATGGGGGTCATGAACGAGGAAGCTCCCGCGTCCCTCAGGCGCACGGAGGTCGCGGTCCGGCTCCTGTGGCTGACGCCGCTCTCCGCCGCCGCGGGGTTCCACGCCTACCAGCTCCTCGGCTACATCCTGAGGTTCCCGGAGACAGCGGCCGCCAACGCGGGCAGGACCGGGTTGGAGCTGGCCTTCCTCGCGGGCCTGCTCTGGTGGGTCGTCGGCAGCTGGCGCAAGACCGTGGCCGCGGCCAAGGGCGAGCTCCCCCTTTCCGCGGCGTGGGTCTACGGCCGCGCGGTCCTCGCGGCCGGGCTTGCGGCCGGGCTCGTCTTCTTCGTCCTGCCCCGGGCCCGCGAGGTCCAGCTCCTCCATGGGGAGGCCCAGAACAGGGACGGCCTGCGCCTGCTGCGCAAGTCCCTGGTCCAGCACCACGTGGTGGAGGGACGGCCCGCGGACGACCCCAGGCTGCTCGTCAAGGACGCCCGCTACGGCCTGCCGAAGCTCCCGACGTTATGGGACGCGTGGGGCGCCGGGTTCCCCCACCCGCCGTCCTCGGACGTGACGATCCGCTACAAGGTCGAGTTCGAGGACACGGGCAAGTGGACCTACGTCTCCCCGACGGCCAAGGAATCGGCCGGCGCCCTTTACGTGGACTGCACCCACACCGATTCCATCGGCACCGCCTGGACCGCCTACTGACCTGACGGGACCCCGAATCCTCCGGCCCCCCGGCCCGTCTAATTAATGGAGGGCGTCCATGACGAACCGGGAAAGGGGGCTGGGATTGGGTGCGTTTGTGCTGGCGCTCAGCTTGTCCTATGCTTTCCTCAGCTCCGGTCAAGGGAGGTCCGACAGGGACATGAAGAGGTCCGAGAAGCCTTCAGCCGAGGAACTGCGCAAGAAGCTCACCCCCTTGCAATTCGAGGTGACCCAGCACGAGGCCACGGAGCCTCCTTTCCGCAACGAGTACCACGACCACAAGGAGCCCGGCATCTACGTGGACGTGGTCAGCGGCGAGCCCCTGTTCAGTTCCCTGGACAAGTACGATTCCGGCTGCGGCTGGCCGAGCTTCACCAAGCCCCTGGAGCCCTCCAGCGTGCGCGAGAAAGAGGACTACAAGCTGGCCCAGCCGCGCACGGAGGTGCGCTCCGCCGGAGCGGACTCCCATCTGGGCCACGTATTCCCGGACGGGCCCGCGCCCACGGGCCTGCGCTACTGCATCAACTCAGCCTCCCTGCGCTTCGTCCCAGCCGAGCGCCTCGAAGCCGAAGGCTACGGACGCTACCGGAGCCTCTTCGCCAAGGCCGGCGCAGGACCGGCCCCGGGGAAAGCCGGGCTTGAGACCGCGACCCTGGCGGGAGGCTGCTTCTGGGGAGTCGAGGAGATACTGCGCAAGCTGCCGGGCGTGACCGAGGTCGAGGTCGGCTACACCGGAGGCACGCGGCCGAACGCAACCTACGAGCAGGTCAAGTCCGGAGCCACGGGTCATGCCGAGGCGGTCCGCGTCGTGTTCGACCCGGCGAGCCTCGCCTACGAGGACCTGCTCGGTTACTTCTTCCGCCTGCACGACCCCACGACCCCGGACCGGCAGGGCAACGACGTGGGGACGCAGTACCGCAGCGCAGTCTTCTACCACTCCGAGAGCCAGAGGAAGACCGCCCTCGGGGTCAAGGAGCGCGTGGACCGCTCGGGGAAGTGGAAGCGTCCGGTCGTGACCCAGATCGTGCCGGCAGGAGAGTTCTGGAAGGCCGAGGACTACCACCAGGACTACCTGCAGAAGCATCCGGACGGCTACACCTGCCACTTCCTGCGGGATTGAGCGCCGGTTCCGGCCCTTGGTCAGGCGGCATTTTATAGAATAGGGCATGGAACGGCGGGCCGCGGTCGCGCTCCTCACCCCCCGCCCCCCTTACCCCTGGGACGGCGGCTCCAAGCGCATCCTGACCCTGGCCCGCCTCAACAAGGGCAGGTTCCGCTTCGTCCTGCTGACCTTCAGGCCCGAGGTCCGCAGCCCTGCCGAGGCTGCCGCGGACCTGCGCGACGAACGGGAGCATCTCGCCCCGGTTTTCGACCGCGTCGTGTGGGTGGAGCCCCCGTCAGGTCCGGGCCAGGCGAGCGTGGACGGATTCGGCCTGCCGCGGGACGCCCGGCGCTTCTATTCCCCGGCCATGGACCTCGCCCTGGCTGACACGGTCCGGGAGGAGAGCTGCCGCCTCGTCCACGTCGAGTACGACCTCATGGCCGTGTACGGCCGCAAGCGCCTGGGCGTCCCCTCGCTCCTGACCCAGCACGATGCCGGAGGTCTCTCGCTCACGTGCTCCTACTTCCGCGAGAGCGCGGGCTGGCGCGGGCTCCTGGCCGCGCCGGATTGGCTGCGCCGGATCAACCTGATGCGGAGAGCGGGCGCCTGGTTCGACCGGGTGGTCGTCACGACCGAGGAGGACCGCAGGGACCTCTCGAGGCTCGTCATCGGCGAGCGGCTGCGCACCGTGCCGACCGGAGTGGACCTGTCCCATTTCCGCCCCGACGCCCGGCGCGGGCCCGAGGGAGACCTCCTGGTCTTCGTGGGGCACTACCCCCACTTTCCCAACGAGGACGCGGTGGTGCGCTTCGCGGACCGCATCCTGCCGCGCATCCTCAGCCGCCGCCCCGGGGTCCGGGTCCTGGTCGTGGGCTCACGCCCCACCGAGGCGGTCCTGGCGGCCGCGCGGCGCCACCCGGAGCTGGAGGTCACGGGCGCCGTGCCCGACGTCCGCCCAGTCCTCGCGCGCGCCAGCGTCTTCATCGCTCCGATCCGCCTGGGCCGCGGCATCAAGGGCAAGGTCCTCGAGGCCTTCGCCATGGGGCTCCCGGTGGTGGCCAGCAGCCGGGCCGCGGCAGGCATCGACGCGGCCGAGGGGCGGGACCTCCTGGTCGCCCGGACGGACTCCGGTTTCGCGGACGAGGTCGTGCGGCTGCTGGAGTCTCCGGCCTTGCGCTCGGCCGTGGGCGAGGCCGGCCGGGCCAGGGCCTCGGCCCTCTACGACTGGGGCCCGTGCTCCCAACGCCTCTCCGAGGTCTATGACGAGCTCATCGGCTAGGCGCGCAGCGTCCGGGGAAGGCTTCTCGGCCTGGCGCCTGGCCGCCATCCTGGGGCTCATGGCCGCAGCCGCCCTTCCCTACGCGGCTACGGTCCTCCACCCCCCGGTGTGGGACGACATCCCGTTCGTCTTCCACCAGGACTTCCTCATGGACTGCGGCAACATCCGCAGGGTCGCATCGGCCGAGGGTTTCCTGAAGGTCCTGCCCTTCCCGAACTCGGCGCGTCCGGTCTGGCTGGCCTCGGTCCTGGCCGACACCTGCCTGGGAAGCGGCAAGACCTACGCCTACAGGCTCTCGAGCATCTTCTGGCACTCGGTCGCCGCCGCGCTCCTGGCGTTCCTGGCATGGATCCTGACCCGGGACCGCGGGGTGAGCGTGGCCGCGGGCCTGCTCTTCGCCGCGCACCCGGTCCACACCGAGGTCGTCAACATCATCTCCTTCAGGACGGACCTGCTGGCCTTGTGCTTCATGCTCGCCGGCCTCATCGCCTACCGCGAAGGGCTCTCAGGCCGAGGGTGGCGGCGGCGGGCCCTGGCAGCCCTCTCCGCGCCCCTCTTCGGCCTGGCGCTGCTCTCCAAGGAGACGGCGGTCGTCTTCCCGCTCCTGGCCCTGCTGTGCGACGCGGCCTTCCCCGGCCCGGGCCCTGCCGCGGACCGCAGGCGCTGGCGCGCGGGACTGCTGGCAGCTTACGCCGCCTTCATCGGCGCCTACCTGGTGTTCCGCTCCCCCCGCTCCGGCTACGTCATGGCAGGGCACCAGGACCTGCTCAGCGAGCTGCGCACCCGGGTCGTCCTGCCGTTCTCCGACGCCTCGGGGAGCCGCTCGGAGCTCGACCAGGCAGGGAGCCGGCGCCTCGACCCTCCTCCCTGGGCCGCGGTCTACGAGGACGCTGGAGCGCGGCTGCTCACCATGTCGCGCATCTTCGGGTCCTACATGCGCCTCCTGGTCTGGCCCCACCCGCTGGCCAGCGACTACGCTCCGCCGGTGGTGCGCTCATGGCTGGACCCTTGGGTCTGGCTGGGGTGGGCCAGCCTGGCCGGCCTCCTAGCCGCGGCCCGGCTCCTGGCCAGGGACCTGCCCCTGGCGAGCGTGGGCCTGCTGTGGATCCCGGTGGCTCTCCTGCCGGTGAGCGGGCTCATCACCATCTACAACATCCAGGCGGAACGCTACCTCTTCATCGCCTCAGCCGGCGCATGCGCAGCGGCCGCGGCCCTCGGCGCCGCGGCGGTCCGCCGCTTTCCCGCGCCAAGGCGCAAGGCCGCTGCCGCCGCGGCCCTCGGCCTGGTCCTGGCGCCGGCCGTCTACATCACGGTCCTGCGCAACCGGGACTACGCCTCGGCCCAGGCGTTCTTCGAGGCGGCCAAGGCCGCGGATCCCGGCCTGGCGCGCATGCGCCTGGGCTTGGCCCTGACTTACGCGGCCAACGGCGACGTCCGCCGGGCGGACTCCGAGTTCCGCGCCGCGGTCGACCTGCGGCCGGAGCACGTAGGAGCCAGGCTGTCCTACGGCGCGTTCCTCCTGCGCGAAAAGCGCCTCGCCGAAGCCCTCTCCCAGCTCGAGACCGCAGCGGACCTTGCGCCCACGGACCCCGACACCCTCTTCAGGCTCGGCATCGCGGAGTGGCTGTCCGAAAAGCCCTCCGCGGCGCTCGGGCACCTGCGCTCGGCAGCGGTCCTGGCGCCGGGGATGTGGGTCGCGCGCGAGTTCGCCGGCGCGGTCCTCCTCGAGCAGGGACGCGCCGGGGAGGCGGCGGCCGAGCTCCTCGTTGCGGCGCGCGCCTCGGAGTGGCGCTCGGCCAAGGGGCTCTATCACCTCATGGCGGCCAGCCGCAAGGCAGGGCTCTCCTCCCAGGCCAAGCAGGCTGAGCAGGCCTTGGAGCGGCTGCGGCCCGACCTCGCGGCCAGGGCCCGCGGGCCGAGACCCCGGGTCCTGCGGCCCACCAACCTCTGACATGGCTCCCGGCTCCGGTCCCGCGGAGTGGGTCCTGCGCGTCAGCGGAGACTCGATGCGCTTCCTCCTCAAGCCCGGAGACGTCATCCTGGCCCAGAGGGCGCCTCTTCCGGAGCTCGAGTCCGGCGAGGCCGTGGTGCTCATCGGCTGGAAGGGCGCGGTCCCGTCCTATGTGGTGCACCGCCTGCTCGGCAAGTGGCGCAGCGGCGGCAGGCTCGTGGGCCTGACCAAGGGCGACGCCAACATCCTGCCGGATCGTCCCCTTCCTGAAGGCTCCTTCGCCGGCAGGGTGCTCGCGGTGCGGCGCAGGGGCCGCTGGCTGCGGCTCCACGAGGCAAGAGGAGCACGCGCGCTCCTACCGCGCCTGGCCGGAGCTTGCCTCTTCCAGGCCTGGCTCGCCTGGGAAGCGGGCCGACGCGGCCTCCTGCGCTCCCTGACCGGACCGGCCGAGGGTCTGGGCCAGGGGGCAGGGGCGGCCCTGGGCTGGGCCGCCAGGGCCGCGGCCTCCGCCATCGATGCGCTCCAGGAACGGACCGAGCGAGCGCACGCTGACCGCGCCTCGACGCAAGCCTCCGCGGAGACGGCGCCGGGCGGGGTCTTCGGCGTCCTTGACCGTGACACGGTCTGGTCCGGCGAGGTCAGGCTCTCAGGCGACATCCACGTCCCGGAGGGCGCCACCCTCACGATCCTGCCCGGGACCAGGGTCCAGGCCGAGCCCTCATCCTCCTGGACCTTCTGGAACGCGCGCTGCATCCACCCTCCGGCCAGGCCCAGCATCCTGGTCGCGGGCCGCCTCCAGGCCGAGGGCCGGCCCGACGCAGCCATCGAACTGGGCTGCGGCCTCCCGTGGGGAGGGCTCCACTTCGTGGCAGGAGCAGGCCCGTCGACCCTGGCGCACGTCGAGGTCTCAGGCAGCGAGACAGGGGGCGTCAACGTCTGGGGAGCGGCCGGCGTCCTGCTGAAGCGCTCTGCCTTCAAGGACAATGACGACGGGATCAATGTCCGCCGTGGAGGGAGCGTCATCCTCGAGACCTGCGTCATCTCCGCATCCCGGGGCCACGGCCTCACCGCCTCCGGCCTCTCCTCCGCGGCCCTCGACTCCTGCGTGATCGAGGACTGCCGCGTCGGTGTCGCGCTCTGGAGCGGCCGGCTCCAAGCACGCAGCACCTCCCTGCGCAGGATCGCCTCGACCGGCGTGACACTCGAAGGGGGAGCCGCGTATCTGGAGAGGTGCAGCCTCTCGGAGTGCACGCAAAGCGCCGTCTCAGCCGCGGCCGGGGCGAATCTCGAGCTCGAGCGCTGCATCCTCTCAGCCAGCCGCGTGGGCGTTCAGCTCAAGGACGCCAGGCTAGCGGTCCGCTCTTCCTCCGTGACCGGCCATTCAGAGGCAGGCCTCGACCTCGAAGGCTCCCTGCCGCTGAGCATCTCGGACAGCACGGTCGTTGACTGTCCCACCGCCATCCGCTTCTCGGGCAAGGCCCTCGACTTGAAGGACCTGAGGATCTCGGGCTGCGGCGAAGGCCTCATGCCCAGGTCAGGCCGGGTCTTCTGGCGGCACGGGAGCCTCGAGGGCGGCAGGCTCGGCATCGACGTGCCCGGATCAGCCGAAGTCGCGCTCGATGGCGTCGCCTTGAGCTCCTGCCAGGGCAACGGCAGCCATGTGCGGGGAGGCTCGCTTGCGGCCAAGGACTGTTCCTGGTCCGGCCATAGCCAGGCCTGCGTGTGCGTGGACGGCGGCAGCCTCGTGCTCGAGCGCTGCGCCCTCTCAGCCAGCAGGGTGGGCATCGGGCTCAAGGACGCCAGGCTCTCGGTCCACTCGACCTCCTGCTCCGGCTTCTCAGAAGCAGGTCTCGACCTCGAAGGCTCCCTGCCGCTGAGCATCTCGGACAGCACGGTCGCCGACAGTCCCACCGCCATCCGCTTCTCGGGCAAGGCCCTCGACTTGAAGGACCTGAGGATCTCGGGCTGCGGCGAAGGCCTCATGCCCAGGTCAGGCCGGGTCTTCTGGCGGCGCGGCAGCCTCGAGGGCGGCAGGCTCGGCATCGACGTGCCTGGATCGGCCGAAGTCGCGCTCGATGGCGTCGCCTTGAGCTCCTGCCAGGGCAACGGCAGCCATGTGCGGGGAGGCTCGCTTGCGGCCAAGGACTGTTCCTGGTCCGGCCATAGCCAGGCCTGCGTGTGCATGGACGGCGGAAGCCTCATGCTCGAACGCTGCGTGTTCGACGGAGGACGCTGGGGCCTCAGCGCCGCGAGAGGGTCCTCCAGGGGTCGGGACCTCACCTTCACCCGAGCCGCTGAGACAGGGGTGCGCCTGGATGACGGGGTCCACGACCTGGCCGGTCTCTCCATCTCGGGCTGTCCGACAGGCTTGAGCGCGGACAGGGGGACCTCGACGCTGAGAAGCGTGCGCGTGAGAGGAGCGTCCATCGTCGGGGTCCGCCTTGCCGGCGACCGCCACGACGTGCGGGGGCTCCGGACCGCGGGGTGTCCCGTCCCGGCCCAGGGAGGCCGCCTCAGCAGCTCGGGCTGGAAAGCCCGGCTGCGATCCCTGGTCCTCAGGACGAATCCCGTGCCGGGCCTGGCAGGGCTCTACCGGCTGAGCTACCATGCGGCCAGCCGCCTGTGCGGCCGCTGGCTGGGATCGGACCCGGGGGTCATCGGCGTCTACGCTCACCGCAGTTTCGCGGACAACGACTGGGTGCCGGGCTTGAGCGACATCGACCTCGTGGTGGCAGCCGGGCCGGCTGAGAGCTCCGATCCCGCGTGGCTGGACCGGTTCTGGCGGCGCTACGACCGGCTCAGGGCGGTGTTCCCCTTCATGGGAGAGTGCCTGCTCATGGGGCCTCGCGAACTCTCCGCCTTCATCCGCTGGGGAGGACTCCGCGGCCGGGCCCTGGCCTCGTCCGGGATCCGGCTCAGCGGGTCTCCCCTCCGAGCCGAGACCGCGGCCGGTCCGGCGGACGGAGAGGACCTCTCCGTGTTCGGCGAGTGCTGCCACGCCTGGACGAGGGCGCTCCAGGACGGGGTATGGAACGGCGCTCTTGACGACACGGCCCTGAGGCTCAAGGCCGGCCGGGCCCTGCTCGACCTGGGCAGGCACGCCGCAGCCCCTTGCGGGGACGCCGGCTTTCCGGCATCGCGCCGGAGCTTCGTCGAGGACCCGCCGCGATCGCGCCTGGGAGAGCGCGCGGCGGACCTGCGCCTACTCATGGACCCCGCGAGCGGTGAGGCTGATTGGAAACGACGCGCCAGGCAGCTCGCGGCCGCGGGCCTGGCGGACCTGCATCGCGGCGCAAGCCGCATCCTGGCCTCGCTGGAGTCCCGGTCTTGGCACGAAGTCCGGAGACTGACCCGGGTGCTGCCTTCGCCCGGAGCCGCGGACTCGTCGGTGAGCGCAGGCTTCGAGCGCATGACCGAGGCCGTGCGCGCGGGACTCGGAGAGGCCGTGGTCGCCATGGATGGAGACGACCTCTACAGGACCTACATCATCCTCGACGACTCGTCCATGGAAGAGCGGAAGGTCCTCCGAGTCCTCGACGCAGCGGCCGAGCTCTCCCTCGACTATAGGACTCGTTGGCCCCTGCCGATCATCCTCTCGGAATCCCTATGGCTGCTCTGGAGCCGCCTCTCCTACCTGGAGTGCCCCACCCGGTTCCTCGACGGCGCGGGCCCCTCGCTCTACAGCGCGGGCCAGGGTCCGCGGCCGGAGTCCTGGCACCATTCCTGGGGCGGCGCCCGGCTCCGACCGGGACCCTGGGAAGACGGCGTCATCTCCTCCTCCGCCAAAGAGAGCCTCGCCAACCTCCACGCGTCCTGGCGGCTCCTGTGCTCCGGCGGCAGCAGGGTCTCCCCGGAGTACACCCTGCACTACTTGCGCAGCCGCGCCATGGGACTGCGCCTGCTCCTCGAGCGGGACATCGCGGCGTCGTTCTTCCAGCTCGACCGCCTCGAGGCCATCCATGAGAGGGAATTCCCAGGGAGCGGAGCTGCGCGCGGGTCTGAGCCGCTGGCCGCGGCGACTTCCCTCATCGGAAGCACGCTGAGCCTACTCTGAGCGTTCCGGCAGGCCGGCCAGGACTCGGTTGGCCGGCTGACGAGGCGCCGACGCTCTCCCTGCCCTGTAGAGGCGGCTGAATGCCTCCCTGTAGAGCGCGGCGCAATCCTCCCTGCCGACCGTGCGCACGTCCTCCGGGACCATGTCCGGGTTCGGGGCCCCCGCGACCGCGGCCGTCATGTGCCGCTCTGCCCGCTCCCGCATGCCCACGCGGGTGAAGAAGAACGCGAGCCTCGCGTCCAGGTGGGTCCTGTAATCCGGCTCATCCAGCATGAGCTTGGCCGCGTAGAAGGCCGGCGCCCTCAGGCGGTCCCAGCGCCAGCGTTCCTTGAGCCCCGGGACTCCGGCCGCCTGGAGCGCCGCCAGGGCCCCGAGCGCGGTCAGGCGGTAGCCCTCGTCGTCGGGATGGAGGTCGTCGATGAAGCGGGTGTCGCCCCTGACGTCGGTCAACGGCGCGAAGGCCGCGCCGAGCTCTGCGGCCGCGTCCCTCGTGGCCGCGGCCTGCTCCGCGAGCGCCTCTCCTCTCCAGGCCCCCCTGACGACCACTTTCGAGAAGGGCATGCCCAGCAGCACGGGAGCCGCGCCCGCGGCCCGCGCCTGGGCCACGAGCCTCCCGAGGCGCTCGCGATGCGAGGCCGTCACCTGCGCGATCTTGGCAGGGGTCAACCGGCCAGGAGGCTGGAGCAGGCCCCTGCCTCCTCCCGTCCTCGGCCTCCCGGACGCCCGGCTCGCCAAGCGGAACGCGGCGCTCGACCGGATGAGGGCCTTGAACGCCTTGAGCCTCAACCGGCCGAGGGCTCCACCCGGAGGCGTCCGCAGGAGCACGTAGGGCGCGTCGTTGTAGCCCAAGCGCATGACCAGAGCGTGCGGCCGCAAGGAGAGGGCCTCCCGGGCAGCGGCCTCGATGCGCGGTCCATCCCAGCCATGGACCCCCAGGTTGAGCACCTCGAAGGAGCGTCCCGGGAGCAGGTGAGGCAGCATCTGGGCCATCCACTCAGGGTAGCCTCCGCGCGGATGATAGGGCCACCCGGCGGTCGTGGAATCTCCCACGCACACGATCCTGACGGTCCCGGCCGCCGGTTCCCGGGAGAACCTCCGTTCCGGGACATCCAGGAGCCGCAGCTCCGGATCGGTGGAGCAGGTCCCGTCAGGGCCGCATGGGAACGCGGGCCGCTCATCGAGGAGCCAGAGCAGGGAGAGCTCCTCCCGGTCAGGGGCGGCGTCGGGCCGGCGCCGCGCCCAGGCCTCGAGCGATCCCAGCAGCGCGCAGGCCAGGAGCACGAGCAGGCCCGCGGCGAGCGCGGAACGTCGGCTCACGCGGCCGACGCCCCCTTCCGCCGTCATGGCCTCACCGCTTCTGCTCGGGCCTCGTCTCCTCATCGAGCTCCGTCGGCCGAGGCCTGCCCGAAGGCAGGCCGGGAGCGTGGGGACGGATCGCCTCGACGCGCTTCATGAGCTCGAAGGAAAGCCTTCCGACCTCCTCCGGCCGGGACCCGGCCAGGTCGCGCGCTTCCAGCGGGTCCGCCGCCAGGTCATAGAGCTCGAAGCGCGGCTTGTAGGAATACCAATGGAGCTTCCACCTCCGGTCGCGGATGACCCGCTCGTCGATGGCCGGGTCCTCGAGCCCTGGGAGGTTGCGCTTGGAGCTGGCGTAGGCGTACTCGCGCAGGGGCCGCCGCGGCTCGCGCAGGACCGGCAGGAGGCTCTTGCCCTGGAGCTCCAGGCCCGAGCCGTCGATGCCGGCCGCGTCGAGGATGGTCGGCATCAGGTCCACGCGCTCGACGAGATGCCGGAGCCTCCGGCCGGCGAGCCCCTTGAGGCGGGGATGCCGGACCATGAGCGGGACGCGGACGACGGGCTCGTAGAGGGACTCGGTGTGGCCGAGCATGCCGTGCTCGCCCAGGAGCTCGCCGTGGTCGGCCGTGATGATCACCAGCGACTTGTCCCAGAGGCCGGCTTTCTTGAGGCGGTCGAGGAACCTGCCCACCCGCTCGTCCGCGGTCCGCAGGGAGGCGTCGTAATGGGCCACGAGATGCTTGAGGTGCCGGGGGTCCGAGGAGAACTCCCGGACCCTTCCCGCGAAGGGATCCGCGGGGTCGAGCTCATCGCGCGAAGCGCGGTTGTAGGCTCGGAAGAACGGGACCCCGCGCGTGTCCGTGGCGTGCACGATCCCATCGTAGCCGGCCTCGAAATGCTCCGGCGCCTCGGACTGGAAGGGGACATGGAGGTCGTCGACGGCCACATAGAGGAAGAAGGGCCCCCCCTTCTTCGTCTCGATCCAGTCCAGGGCCGTGGGCATGCTCTCCTGGAAGGTCGCGGGCACCGTGGACCCGCTGCTGAGGAAGTTGACGTACGTATCGAAGCCCTGGTCCATGCCCCAGGTCTTGAGGAAGTAGACCCCTCCGCTGAAGGAGGCGGTGGCGTAGCCGTTCCTGCCCAGCATCTCGGCGAGGGTCGTCTCGAAGGACGGGAGCTTCCTGGAGGGGAGGCTCCTGTACTGGCCGTGCACCTCGGGGGTGTGGCCGGTGAACAGGCTGGCGTAGTTGGGCAGGCACCAGCCCGACATGGACATGGCGTTCTCGAAGAGCACGCCCTCCTTGGCGAAGGCGTCCATGTGGGGCGTGGTGTCGCGCTGGTAGCCGTAACTCCCGAAATGGTCCGCGCGCGTCGTGCACAGGTCCAGGACGATGACGTTGAGCGGCGCCTCGGCGGCCGGCGCGGGCCCGCGCGCGGCCGCAAGGAGCGCCAGCGTCAGGACCCATGCTCGACGAAGGCGTCTGAACGAGCCGGGCGTCATCCGGCAATGATACATGACATGACCATGAGACTCAAGCCCGGAGGCTACTCCAGATACCCCAGCCTCCGCAGGCTCTCACGTGCGCTCTCCGACTCCGCCTCGGAGACAGCCCTCCCGGCGGCCCTCGCGGCGGCCGCGGGGAGGAACCCGATGCTCTTGAACCTGGCGGCTTCGCCGCCTGAGGGAAAAGGGGCGAGCTCCAGCCGCAACCGCCGCCCCGCGACCTTGACGGAGCCCAGCTGCAGGTAGACGGAATCCCCGGGAGCATCGGGGACGCGCTCGACGCGCTCCGGTCCGGAGAAAGGCTTGGCAGGGTCGAGGCGGAACCTGAAGCGATGGAAAGCGACCGGCTTGCCGCCCGGGACCTCGAACTGCGCCGAGACGCGGTAGGCGCCGTCGGGGAGGACGCACGAGAGGGTGATGGTGGAGCCCGCGCGGCTGAACGGATTGGGCAGGAGCGATGACTCCGTCTCATGGGTGTTGAGCAGCCACGGGCGGGTGCTCCGCGGAGCCCCGCCCTCCTTCATCTCGGCCAGGAACGAGGACGTGGTCTCCACAAAGCCGGCCGGCTCGACCGCGCAAGCGGCGACTTCATAATAGAAGGCTCTCTCGGGAGGCCCGGCCTTGGACTCCAGGAAGAGCCGGCGGTGCGGCGCGATGAGGAGCTCGTGCTCCTTGCGCAGGCGCTCCAGCAGTTCCGGGCGCCGCCCCGCGATGTCCACGGTCTCTCCGGGGTCGGAGCTCAGGTCGAAGAGGATGTCCGGCTCGATGAACTTATGGGTCCGGGTCCTCAGGAAGCGCTCGGCCAGGATGACCCCTCGTCCCGTCTCGGGCGCCGCGACGCCGGGCAGCAGGCTTTGGCCCGCGAGCAGGCTCCCTTGAGGAGGCGCGATGCCGGCGAGGTCGAGGATGGTCGGGAAGATGTCTACGGACGCGACGAGCCCGGAGACCCTGGTCCCGGCCGGGACGCGGGGAGGGTAGGAGATCAGCAGGGGCACGTGGGTCACGGAGTCGAAAGGAGCGCCGCCGTGAGCCACGCGGCCGTGCTCTCCGAGGTTCTCGCCATGGTCCGCGGTGACGATGAGCGCGGTGCGCCCCTCCAAGCCCAGGCTCTTGAGCGTCTCGCGCAGCGTCCCGATCCCCTGGTCGGCTCGGCGCAGCCTCGCGTCGTAGAGCGCGCGGAGGACTTCGAGCTTGCCCGCATCCCATGCGCCTCCAGGCCGCACGAAAGGCATGGTCCTGTAAAGCCCCCTGACCGCTTCGACTTCCTTGCGGTCGAGACCTTCGAGGAAGGAAGGCTCCACTTGGCCGTCCTCATAGGGGAAATGGGGAGCCATGACGTGCAGGTAGAGGAAGAACCGCGCATCCTTGTGCCGACGGATCCAGTCTGCGGCCTCGGGGAAGGGATCCCCCTCCCGGACGCGCTTCCAGCGGACTTCCTCGAAGAGGTCCGCGACCCGCGACCTCTGGGAGAGCTCGGGGTGCCCGCTGCAGAGAAAGGTGCGATACCCGTGCTCGGACAGGACTCTCGGGAGGAACGCCTGCCGCCGGTCGAACGTCAGGAAGACGTCCCGGGGGTTCTCCACCCGGGCGGACCATGGGCCCCGCTCATGGAAGCCGAACATGGGGAGGGAGAGATACCTGGAGGAGAGGATGAGGGGCAAGGATGCGCGGGTGTCCGCGGCCTGGGAGAACGCCCGCAGGAACACGGCCCCTTCCCGTCCGATCGCGTCCAGCTCGGGCGTGGTCGGCTTTCCGTAGCCGTAGGACGAGACATGGTCGGCTCTCGCGGCGTCGAGCACGACGAGGATGATGTTGGGCTGCCCGGCTCCAGCCGCATGAGCCTGGGCCGCCTGCAGCGCCAGCAAGAGAAGGACCGTCCGGACCATCGAATGCCCCCAGGGGCGCATCCGGTCCGCTTCCGAGCGGGCCGCGCCGCGCCTCGCCCCGCGACGAGCACTATTGTATGATATTGACGACGATCCCGTCGTTCAGGCGCAGAAAAGTGAAACTCGCGCTGGTCTTCAACCCATTCTCCTACAAGCTGCACGAAGAGAACCTGCGCCCGATCCAGCGTTATTTCGGGCTCTTCCCTCCGTTGTCCCTCGCCTGGGTGGCGTCCATCGCGCGCCGGGCCGGCCATGACGTCATCATCGTAGACGCCCGCACCCTCAGGCTCTCCATGGCCGAGACGGCGGAGGTCCTCAAGAGGTTCCGGCCGGACGTCATCGGCGCCATGATGACGACCTACATGTTCCCCGAGACCCTCGAGTGGCTGAGCTTCCTGCGCGGGGAGCTGCATGCCGCCGGGATGCGGCCCAAGGTCCTCGTGGGCGGCTATAACCTCAGGGTCTACCCCCGGGAATCGCTCGCGCATCCCGACGTCGACTTCGGCTGCGAGGGGCACGCCTACTACACCGTGCCCGAGCTGCTCAAGGCCCTCGAAGAAGGGCGCAGCGACCTCTCCGGGGTGCCTGGCCTGGTCTGGAAGCGGGACGCCTCCGTCGTGGTCAACCCCCATCCGCAGAGGATCGTGTTCGACGATTTCCCCCTTCCGGCCCGAGACCTGCTGCCCAACGACCTGTACGCCGAATTCCCGACCCGGCGCAGGAACTTCACCGTGATGGTGACCTCGCTGGGCTGCCCGCACCGCTGCGTCTTCTGCGAGGCCGGCGGCTGCGAGTACAACCCCCGCTCGCCGGCCACCGTGCTGGCGGAGATGAAGGAGTGCGCCCAGCGCCACGGCGTGCGGGAGATCGACATCTTCGACTACCAGTTCACGGCCGACCGGGCCCGGGTGCGGGACATCTGCCGCGGGATGCTGGAGTCGAAGCTGGACATCGAGTGGGCGTGCCGTTCCCGCGTCGACGCGGTCGACCCGGACCTGCTGCGCCTCATGGCCTCCGCAGGCTGCCGCCGGATCTACTGGGGCATCGAGCACAGCTCGCAGATCGTCCTGGACGGGCTCGGCAAGGGGATGCGCCTGGAGGCCGCGGCCGAGACCCTGCGCTCCGCCCGCTCGGCCGGCATCGAGAACCTGGGGTTCTTCCTGGTCGGGACGCCGGGAGAGACCAGGGAGAGCGTGGCCCGGACCGTGGCCTTCGCCCAGGACCTGGACCTGGACTATGTGCAGTTCTCCAAGCTGCTGGCCAAGCCCATGACCCCGTTGTGGCGGCAGATGACGGCGTCCACGGGAAGGGACTACTGGAGGGATTGGGTCCTGGGCAAGGAGACGGACCGGGACCTCCCCAGGCCGTGGCTGACGACCCTCTGCGCCGAGGAGCTCGACGCCCTCGTCCGCCAAGCCTATCTGACGTTCCATTCCAGGCCGGGCTTCCTGCTCCAGCACGTCCTCAGGTGCAGGAGCTTGACCGAACTGTTCCGGAAAGTCGCGGCCTACGCGTCCCTGAGGTTCTCGCCGGACCGGCCGGGGACGGAAGGCTTCCAGGCCTATCCGGAGAACATCGTGAAGGTGGCCCTGCGCAAGTGGGCATGGCTGCGGCGCCATGGGTGAGCGCGGCGGCGGACCCCTCCCGCCTCGGCCCTGGCCACGGTCGGGCTGGAGCCCGGCGGCGCAGGCCGTCGCGGTCATCGCGGCGCTCGTGGCTTTCCATGCGCTCAACAACTGGGTCATCCTGGGATCGAGCGAGCATGTCCTGGACTTCCATGCCGCCTCCTATTTCTTCAAGATCAAGACCCTGCTGGACCGGCTGGCCTCCGGCTCGTGGCTCTCCGGACTCCGCCTCTGGGCGACGACCCGGCAGTCCCATCCTCCCCTCTACATGGTCAGCGCGGCGCCCCTCGTGGCCTGGCACGGAGGCTTCTCCGCCGCCATCATGGTCAACATGGCCTACCTGGCGGTCCTGTTGGCCGCCGTCTACGGCGCGGCCAGCCGCTGGTACGGGCACGGCACGGGCCTGCTGGCCGCCTTCCTCGTGAGCATGTTCCCCACGGTCTTCGCCCTGTCCAGGGTGTTCACGTTCGATTTCGCTCTCACCGCTCTGGTGGCGCTGACGGTCTGGCTGATCGCAGCCGCCAGGTTCGACAGCCTCCGATGGTGCGCCGCGCTGGGCGTCGTGGTCGGAGCAGGGCTGCTGGCCAAGCAGACCTACGCGGTCTATCTCGCGGCGGCGGCGCTCTGGGTGCTCCTCGACCCTGAGAACCGCCGCGCGCCCAGGCGCCTGGCTCATGCGGCCTTCTCCCTGGCCGTGGGCCTGGCCCTGGCCGCGCCTTGGTACGCCCCGAAGGCCGGCTCCGTCCTCTCCAAGGCCGTGTACGACTATTTCGAGTCCGCTCGCAACGAGGGGGAGCCCTTCTTCTACGTGAAGAGCCTGTTCTTCCGCCAGCTCGGCCCGGCGCACTTCATCGCGGCGCTTGCGGCCATGGCCTGGTCCCTGAAGGAGAGGCAGCGGGCCCTTGCCTGGGGAGTCATCGCGTTCTTGGCGTTCTGGTCGCTCGCTTCCAACAGAGTCGACCGGCTCATCCTGGCGGTCGTCCCCTTCATCGGGATCATGACCGCGGCCGGGGTCATGGCCTGCAGCCGGCGGGCGGGCTCTTGGCTCGCGGCGGTCTTCGTCGGCCTGAGCCTGGCGCAGTTCGCGGCCGTGAGCTATGGGACCGGCCGCCAGCCGGAGCTGCCCGGTGAGGAGCGGGGTTTCGAAGGGGTCGGCCGCTGGTCCCCGCGGCGTTTCGACCCTGAATGCGGACTCTACGCCAAGGTCCGCCACTCCCGTGATTGGCGGAGCCTCGCGGCGAGAGCCGCGGAGCTCGCGGGGGCCGGCCGCCCCGAGGGCACGGTCCGGGTGCTGAGCATGACGGACGGCTGGACGTCCCTCGGCAGCGAACTGTGGTCCCGCCTCCTCGAGGCGGGCGTCCGGGCCGAGGTGCGCTCCATCCTTCCGGGCACGGATCTCACCGAGGAAGCGCTGTCCCGCTGGCTGCGGACGGCCGATCTCGTGGTCGTGGAACATCAACCCGCCCGCCTGCCGATCATCCGCACGGCGCGCGAGGCTTTCGAGAAGGAACGCCTGGCGGGGAGCTACGGCCTGGCCGGTTCGTTCAGCCTCCAAGAGGACTACGGGTTCAGCGTCTACCGCAACCTCCATCCGATCCGCCCGGAACGGGGCGCCCCGGATCAGGGATCGGCGGATGCCTTCCTGGCGCGTCCATCGTCCCAGTGACCCGCGTCTTCATGAGGGATCTCTCGCAGTCCCGGCGCCGACCCGCCAAGCTCATGGCAGCGGCCTGCCTGATCGCGCTCGAGACGCTCTTGGTCTTGGAAGCGCTCCTGCGGGCTCTCCCTGCCCGGCTCCGACCGTCAGGCAGGACGAGCAGCGAGTGGAGCGCCCCCTACGGCGTCCCCCACCCCGCCTGGGGCAGCTGGCATCGGCCCGACGCGTGCGCCACCGAGACCGCAGACTGCTTCCAGGCGCGCTATTGCGCCAACTCGTTCGGCATGCGCGACAAGCCGCGCCGGCTCGCCGGGGCCGTGCCGCGCGTCGCCTTCTTGGGCGACTCATACCTCGAAGGGTTGGGCGTCGATGATGGGGAGACGATGACCCGTCTGCTGGAGGACGTCTGGTGGCAGGGACGCATCGAGGCCCTGAACCTCGGCGTCAGGAACATCGGCACGACCCAGGAATGGCTGATCTACCGCGAGCTCGCCAGGAAGTTCCGCCCCGACCTGGTCGTGCTCTTGTTCGACAACACCACCGATCCCCTGGACAACAGCTGGTGGTTCAGGAGGGACCACCGTCCGCTCGCGGGGACGCGGCCGTATCTGCTCAAGGACGCGGCCGGCCGCTTCGAACTGGTCCATCGAGAGAACTCCCAGGCTCAGCTCGCGCGCCAGGCCGGTCGGGAGCGGAGGATGTCATGGCTCCTGCCCCTGGTCCGCCGCAGCATGGTGCTGCGCGCCCTGACCGCCGTCCATAGCCGCGGCAATTCCGCCAGGATGCTGGTCCGAGGTCTGGGGCCGTTCGGCGCCTACGCCACCCGGCCCGACCGGGACTGGGAGCTGTCCTGGGAGACGACCGAGGAGGCCTTGGCCAGGCTCAAGGAGGACGTGGAGCGTGACGGAAGCAAGCTCCTCGTGATCCAGCTGCCCGACCATTTCCAGGTGGACCCCCAGGCCGCGGCCGAGATCGCGGCTCGTCCGGGCTACGACATCCTTCATCCCAACCGGCGGCTTCGGGAGATGACGCGGCGGCTGGGGATATCCTATCTTTCCCTCTATGAACCGTTCATGCGCCACCGGGACCGGCAAAGACCCGCGCAGCCCGGCTTCAACCTCCCGTGCGACCCCCATTGGGCTCCCTTGGGCCACAGGGTCGCCGCGGAGGCCCTCGCCGATGTCCTGCCCCGCATGCTCGGCAAGAGGCTCGTGAGGTGACCGGGGACGCGGCGCGCATGACGCCGTCGAAACGGAGGCTCCTGGCGGCGCTGATGAGTCTGGCAGGGGTCTTGGCAGGCCTGGCTGCCGCGGAGGTCTACCTCCGGTCCGCGGAGCTGCGGGTGGACGACCCGTATCTCCATCACACCTATAAGAAAAACGCGGAGGTCGCGCACCAGGGAATCGCCTACAGGACGAATTCCTTGGGGTTCCGGGACAGGGCTCCGCGCGAGGTCGGCCGGCGGACCGAACGTCGGTTCCGTATCCTGGTCCTGGGCGATTCCTTCGCCGCGGGGTCGAAGGTCGACTACGAGGACTGTTTCGCGGCGAGGCTCGAGGCCATGTTCCGCCGGGACGGCGAGGATGTCGAGGTACTCAACGGCGGCGTCACCAGCCTGTCGCCGTCACTGGAATACAGGAAGCTTGCTCGGTTCCTGGACCAGGGATATGCCGCGGACATGGTCGTACTGATGCTCGACATCTCCGACGTCATGGATGAAGCCGGCCTCGGCGGCGCTCCGGAGCGCAAGACGTGGGCCTCGGTCGCGAGCGGGTCGCGAGTCGTCCAGCAGCTCAGACGCGTGCGCCGCGACCCGGACCGCGGCCTGGACTGGGACGATCCCAGGGCCGGCTGGACCGAGTTGGACTGGGCCGCTCATCCCTGGATCGAGGAAGGCCTTCGGCGCTGCCAGCAGGGCATCCTGGACGCGTCCCGTCTGTGCCGTCAGCGCGGCATGCCCTTCCTCCTGGTCTTCCACCCCTGGCCCCACCAGCTCCGGAGCTCCAGGAGGCCCTCCCCGCAGCAGACGATCTTCTCCGACTTCGCCAAGAGGCAGGGCGTGACGTTCCACGACCTCTTCCCGGCCTTCTTCGCTCTCGAGGATTGGCGGAGCTGCTATCTCCCGGGCGACGGACATTGGAACAAGGACGGCCATGCTCTGGTCGCGCGCTCCTTGTATGCCCGCCTGCGCGCCCTGAAGGCCCGCCTCCCGACCGCGGACCGGGACCCCGGCGTGCTATAATGGAAAAAGCCGGCCCGGGAACCGTTCTGGAACGCAGCCGGGCGCGGCCATCCTGGAGGGATCCGTCATGAGAAAGGTCAGCGCGGCATTCGTCCTGATCCTGGCAGTCGCCTGGGCATGGGGCGGCCCGGCCCCTCAAGCCGAGGCGAGCAAGCCCGCCTGCCAGTTGGACATGCAGAGATTCTGCGCCCCGGAGACGAAACGCGGAGATCGACGCGCCATCAATGCCTGCATGGACAAGCACATCGCGGCGCTCTCCAAGGAATGCCGGCGCTACCGCCTGAGCAGGACGACCGCCATGGAGAAGCTCAAGCAGGCCTGCGCCGTCGAGAGCGTGTCGTCATGCCAAGGCGAGGAGGCGCTTCCTCTGTGCCTCGGCAAGCACGAGGCCGAGCTCTCCGAGGAGTGCGCGGCGGCTCTCGATCTGTTCAGGAAGACCATGCGGAAGGAATCCAAGAAGGCGAGCATCGTCCTGCCTGCCGCCGCGAAGCCTCCGGCCAAGAAGCCTTCCCAGGCTCCCGCCGCCAAGACCGACCCTCCGGCCTCCGCGCCGCGATAGCCGTCCCGAGAGGTCCCGGGGTCAGGGGGAGATGATCCGATCCATCCAGCGCAAGGCGTTCCTGCGGAACAGGAAGAAGGACGCCGCGCTCAGGACCGCGGCCCCTGCCAGCACGACGACGGCGCCGATCGACGAGACCGGCGTCGCGAGCAGGGACCAGCGGAAGGCGTCGAGGACGTGGACCATGGGATTGAGCGCCAGCAGGCCGCGCTGGGACTCGGTGAGCATCGACGCCGGATAGAAGACCGGAGTCAGGAAGAAGGCCGCCGTCATGAGGATGGACCAGATGCGCTCCATGTCCTCGTAGACCAGGACGAGCATGGCCAGCACCATGGACACCCCCAAGGCGAGCAGGATGTTCAGCAGCACGGGCAGGGGCAGGAGGAGCCAGCCCGCGCCAGGGCGGATGCCGATCGCCGCGAGGAAGCCGAGCAGCACGACGAGCTCGGCCGCGTGGGCGATCAGCACGGAGCCGAAGGCCGAAAGCACGATGAGCTCGCGGGGGAATCTGAAATTGCGCAGCAGGGAGGCCTTGCGCTTGAGCGAGTTGAGGGCGTAGCTGGTCGACTTCTCGAAGAAGCGCCAACCCACCAGCCCCGTGACCAGATAGGCCGGGTAGTTGTCCACGCCATGGCCCAAAAGACGCGTGAAGAGGGCGTAGAGGACGACGAACATGAGCGCCGGCTGGAGCAAGGTCCAGAAGAAGCCCGTCACGGTGCTCTGGTCCAGGAGCTTGAACTCGGCCCACGTCAACTGCCAGAGGAGACGGAGGTAGGAGCTCCTCATGGCCGGGGCCCCGCGGCGGCGGCGCGGGCCGGGATCTCGAGCGCCCCCAGCCTCGCCAAGGCGATCTCGGGCACGCTCTCGCGGCGCGCGGACCTGCGGAAGAAGCGCGCGGCGCGGCGCGGCTCGCCCTTGTGGGCGAAGTAGCTGCCCAGCAGGAACCATTTCGGGAAGCTGATCCTGCGGTGACAGAACGGGAGATCCAGCCGCCGAGCCAGTCTGCAGAACTCCTCATAGCGCCGCAGGCGCACGAGATAGGTGTTCGAGCCGTCGGCCGTCTCCCAGAACTCCGTCTGCTCCCGGTCCAGGATGCCGAATTCCTCGGCGTGCTCGTAGATATAGGAGCCGCGGTAGATGTAGCAGAACCGGGTGCTCGCGTAAGCCGCGCTGAGCCAAGGCCTGGCCCGTTCGAGGAACGCCAGCGTCTCCCGGAAGTCCGCCGCCTCCTCGCCGGGAAGCCCGAACATGAAGTTGGCCTGCGCGTCGATGCCGGCGTCTTTGAGGCCGCCGAGGAAGGCGCAGGCCTCGTCGTTGGTGAAGGACTTGTTCATGCGCCGGCGGATGCGCTCGGAGCCGGACTCGATGCCCACGGCCAGGAAGGCGCAGCCCGCGGCGGCCATCTTGCGGACCAGCGCCGGGGTCATCTCGGGCCGGACGTCGGCCTGGCCCCACCACCTCACGCCCAGGGGCTCGGAGATCATCAGGTCGCAGAAACGTTCCAGGGACTGGGGGGCGCCGTTGACCAGCAGGCTCATGAAGTAGAAGCGCCGCGTCCCGGGATGCGTCCGGACCTGGTGCCGCATCTCCTCGTAGATGCGTTCGCCGCCCATGCTGCGGTAGCGGTCCCAGAACCTCCACTGGTCGCAGTAACGGCAGGCGCGGGCGCAGCCGCGGCTGCCCGCGATCCCGAGGGCGCCGGCGGCGTTGAAGCGGCCCGCCGAGAGGTCTTCGGCGAAATCAGAATAATCCGCGAACGGCACGGCGTCGAGCTCGCGCAGGGGCGGGGCGTCCCCGCAGTCCTGGATGCGGCCTTTGCCAAGGTTCAGGATCAGGCCAGGGACGGCGGGCAGCCTGCCTTGCGCGGCGACGCCGTCGAGGAGAAGACCGAGGACGGCTTCGCCCTCTCCCAAGGCCACGGCGTCTACGGCATCCTCCCGGGAGAGCCTCATGCCGGCGTATTCCCTCGCGCACTCATGGCCCCCGAAGACCACGATCCGCGAGGGGTCCCTGCGCTTGACCGCCCGCGCCAACTCCAGGCTGAAGCGGAGCATGGGCAGGTAGACGGTGAACCCCACGACCGGGCAGCCGCTCTCGAGGATGTCCGAGACGCACCGGTCGAAAAGAGCTTGGTGCCTGCCGATGAGGCGGAGCACGCTCGCCTCGTCGCGCCAGAAGATCGTGGAGATTCCCAGGTCGTCCCAGTAGCGTCGGTCCGGCCCGGCCGCGCGGTAGAACGCGCCGTTGAAGTCGAAGCACACGGCCCGATGCCTGGTGCGGCCGCGCACGTGCGACGCGAGCGTCGCCAACGCCAGCGAGGGGCAATCCATGCTCCACGCAGGGCAGATCACGAGGGCGATCGCGGTACGCGGGCCCTCCGCCGCGGACGTCATCGCGGCCCCCCCGCGCCGGCCAGGAGATCGTCGAGGTCGGCCAGCCTGGGCCGCAGGACCGCGGCCGAGCCTCCGCTCAGGATCACGGTGATCCCCCGCGCCGCCACCTGCTCGACCCCCGAGAGCGGTCCCGGCAGGCGATGAGGGATCCCCGAGTAGAAGGGATGATGCAGAGGGTGTCGGTCCGGGGACGGGATCGCGATGAGCCTGCCGCGCCCGTTGAGCCTGGACAGGACCTCGGCTCGCGAGAACGGGGCCTCGGGACGGACGAGGAACGAATAGACGATGGAGAATGCTCCATCGTCCTGGACCGGCGTGAGGAACCACTCCGGCCGCGCGGACAAGGTCCCGTGACACAGGGCCGCCAGTCCCCGGTACTCGGCGCAGCGCGCGGGGCTGCTGCGGATGGCCTCCACCGCCTCGGCCACCCGGGCGGGGGAATCGAGCGTGGTCGGCGGGATCCTCGCAGGGAACCTCAGGGCGGGGCCGTCCCCGTCCGGCCGTACCGCCACGGCGTTCAAGCCGAGCGACGTCCCCATCCCCAGCAGGTGCGAGAAGCTGAAGACGCCCAGGTCCCCCTCGCCGCCCAGGGGCCTGCCGCGGCGCGTGGAGCCGACGTTGGCGCTGTACTCGATGAGGAGCAGCCCGCGGTCCGCGCAGAGGCGTCTGGCCTCATCCATGTCGCAGAGGCCGAACCCTCCGTGCGTGACCGCCAAGCCGCGCGTGCGTCCTCCGACCGCCCGGCCGGCGGCCGCGAGGTCCATGCCCCCCGTGCCGAGGTCGATGTCGGCGAAGACCGGCACGCAGCCGTTGCGCAGCAGCGCGTCGAGCAGCGGCAGCGGGCAGTTGCCCGGGACCACGACCTCGTCCCCCGGCCGGAAGGACCAGCCGGCCGTGAGGCAGAAGCCCAGGAAAGCCGGGAGCGCCGTCGGCTCCATGGTGTGGACGCCGCTCCTGTCCCGCCCCAGCCAGGAGGCCAGCGCGGAGCCGAGGTCGTCGCTCAGGCGGCCCTGGCCGTCTCCCGGGACGACCGGGGGCGACGGAGCGTCGGTTCCCGGCGCGCGGGCCGCGCTCCCGCCCGGCGCCGCGCCGAGCGACGCGCCCTCGCCGCCGCCCGCCGCC
>JACRDQ010000029.1 GCA_016218545.1 Elusimicrobiota bacterium | reverse complement strand
GACAACATCGACATCGAGGTGGCGCTCTTGTGCGACATCGCGATGGAGCAGGGGCTGCGCTTTGCGGTGCGCGAGGGCGGCCACACCGTCGGCGCGGGCGTCGTCAGCGCCATCATGGATTGAATGCTAAAAAGGGGTATTTTTAAGGTATAATATATGGCCGAAACAAAGCATCCGCAGCAGAGAATCCGCATCCGCCTTCGGGCGTACGACCATCGCGTTCTCGATGCGAGCGTAGGCAAGATCGTCGAGACGGCGCAGCGGACGGGAGCCGTTGTCTCCGGTCCGGTCCTGTTGCCGACTCACATCAAGCGATATACGGTCCTGCGCTCGCCGCACGTGGACAAGAAGTCGCGGGAGCAGTTCGAGATGCGGATTCATAAGCGGCTGATCGAGCTCAACAGCACGACGCAGAAGACGGTCGACGAGCTGATGAAGCTGGACCTGCCGGCGGGCGTGGACGTCGAGATCAAGCTTTAGGCCTCCCCCTGGGGGGAGGCGCGAAGTTGAGGGGGGACAAGCGTAAGCTGTCCTCATCATAGAGGTTTTTATGGCAGACGAAGCGACGCAGAAGGCGGAAAGCGGCGGCCTGAAGAAGGCGCCGCCGACGTTCAGGTTCCTTCTTGGGGAGAAGGTCGGGATGACGCAGGTCTTCGACAAGACCAACGTCATGTGCGGGGCGACCGTCGTCAAGGCCGGCCCGTGTCCCGTCATGCGGGTCAAAAGGGCCGACGGCCCCGACGGGTACTGGGCCGTGCAGCTGGCGTTCGGCGAGGCCAAGGAGAAGAACACCCCGAAGCCCCTCCTCGGCCAGTTCAAGGCCGCCGGGATCAAGCCTGCCCGCCACGTCAAGGAGTTCCGCGTCGCCTCCGACCCCAGGGTCGAGGTCGGCCAGACCGTCGTCCTGGACAACATCATCAAGGCCGGCGACTACCTCGACGTCCGCGGCGAGTCCAAGGGCCACGGGTTCGCCGGGGTCATGAAGCGGCACAATTTTCGGGGCCTGCCGGGCTCCCATGGCGCCTCCGACAAGGAGCGCTCCCCGGGCTCGCTGGCGGCGCGCCGCTCGCTGGGCCGCGTGCTCCCCGGCCAGCGGATGGCCGGCCACATGGGTTGCGAGCAGGTCTGCATCCACAAGGTCGAGGTCCTGAAAGTCGATGCCGACAAGAACCTCGTCTACCTCAAGAGCTCGGTCCCCGGCCCCCGGGGCGGGCTTGTCACCCTCTGCGAGACGGTGAAGTCCAGGAAGTTCCGGGTCGAGAAGATCCGGATCACCATCAGGAAGGACAAGATGGGCAACATCATCGCGCCGACGAAGAAGCCCTCGAAGGCGAAGCCGGCGGCATAAGACCATGACCAAGACCGAGACCGAGACCCAGAAGAGCATGGAAGCGACGCTGCTGAACGAGAAGGGCCAGGAGGTCGGGAAGGTCGGCCTGAGGGGCGACGTCTTCGGCCTGAAGCCCCGGCCGCAGTTCCTGCACGAGGCCGTGACCGCGATCCTGGCCAACCGGCGGCAGTGGGACGCGAACACCAAGACCCGCGACGAGGTCTCCGGCGGCGGCAAGAAGCCCTGGAAGCAGAAGCACACCGGCCGCGCCCGGGCGGGTTCGTCCCGCTCCCCGCTGTGGAGGCACGGCGGCGTCACCTTCGGCCCGCGGGCCGGCAAGGTCCGTGTGGAGCTCCCCCGCAGCAAGAGCCGGCTGGCCCTGGCCCAGGCGCTCTCCTCGAGGTTCCAGGACGGGAACCTGGTCTTCATCGACTCCCTCTCCTGCGAGGACGGCAGGACCAAGTCGGCCGCGGCCGTGCTCAAGAGCCTCGGCTGCTCCTCCCGGACCATCGTCGTCCTCGACCGGCCCAACGAGATGGTCACACGGGCCTTCCGGAACATCCCCGGCGTCGCGGTCGTGCTGCCCGGGGACCTCAACGCTTACTCGGCCTTGAACTGCCGGAAGCTCGTCATCACGAAGGCCGCCCTGGAGGCCCTGCTCAGCAGGTGGAATTGACCATGCCCGGTCTTGCATCCTTTAGTGTCATCGTCCGTCCGCTCCTCACGGAGCGCAGCACCATCATGAAGGAGAAGTTCAACCAGTACGTCTTCGAGACCGCGGCGGCCGCCACCAAGGCGGACATCCGGCGCGCCGTCGAGGAGCTCTTCAAGGTCCGCGTCGAGAACGTCCGGACGATGAATGTCCGGGGCAAGGCCCGCCGCTACGGCCGCAACACCGGCATGCGCCCCGACTGGAAGAAGGCCATCGTCACCCTGGAAAAGGGTCAGAAGATCGACCTGGCGGACCAGACAGCCTGAGTATGCCCAACAAATCCTACAAACCCTACACTCCGTCGCGGCGTCACATGACGACGCCGGATTTCTCGGAGCTCTCCGACCGGAAGCCCGAGAAGAGCCTGCTGCGCGGCATGCGCAAGACCGGCGGCCGGAACAACACCGGCCGCATCATGGTCCGCCACCACGGCGGCGGGCACAAGCGCGCCTACCGGCTGGTGGACTTCAAGCGGGACAAGCTGGGCGTCCCGGGGAAGGTCGTCTCGATCGAGTACGACCCGAACCGGTCGGCCCGCATCTCCCTGGTCCACTACGCGGACGGCGAGAAGCGCTACATCCTGCACCCCGTGGGCCTCAAGGTCGGCGAGACCGTGATGAGCGGCCCGGACGCCGAGATCCGCACGGGCAACGCCATGTCCCTCTCGCGGATCCCTGAGGGCTCGTTCGTGCACAACGTCGAGCTCGTGCCCGGCCGCGGCGGCCAGATGATGCGCTCCGCCGGCACGCAGGCGCAGCTCCTCTCCAAGGACGAGGCCTACGCCCTCCTTAAGATGCCCTCCGGCGAGGTCCGCAAGGTCCCGGTCTCCTGCGTGGCGACGCTCGGGCAGGTCTCCAACATCGACCGCAACACGTTGAACGTCGGCAAGGCCGGCCGTTCCCGGCACCTGGGCATCCGCCCCACCGTGCGCGGAGGGGCGATGAACGCGACCGACCACCCCATGGGCGGCGGCCGCGGCAAGTCCAAGGGCGGCAACCACCCTCAGTCTCCGTGGGGCCAGCTCGCGAAGGGTTTCAAGACCCGCAACAAGAAGAAGCTCTGGGGTTGGATGATCGTCTCCGACCGCCGCAGGGCTCTGGGCAACGTGGGGTGACGACATGAGTAGATCTACAAAGAAGGGGCCGTTCATCAACGAGAAGCTCCGCAAGAAGATCGAGAAGCTCAACGCCAGCGGCGAGAAGAGGCCGGTCAAGACCTGGGCCCGGGACTGCACGATCGTCCCGGAGTTCGTGGGCCATACCTTCGCCGTGCACAACGGCAGGAAGTTCCTCCCGATCTACGTGACGGAGCAGATGGTGGGCCACAAGCTGGGGGAGTTCTCCTTCACGAGGGCTTTCCGCACCCACGGCCAGGCCCACAAAGAGTCCACGACGCTCACTTGATACCATGGATGCCATAGCGAGAGCCAGATTCCAGAGAGTCGGACCCCGGAAAGTCGGGCAGGTGCTCGACGAGATCAGGGGGAAGAAGGTGCTTCAGGCCCAGCAGCTCCTGAGGATGGTGCCGCGCGCTTGCGTCGGCGTCGTCTCCAAGACCCTGTTGTCGGCCGCGGAGAACCTGAAGCTCAAGGTGACGAAGGCCGGCCGGCAGTTGCTGCCCGAGCGGGTCTACGTGAAGTCCTGCTTCGCGACGCAGGGGCCGATGCGCCCCATGCGGCGCGTGCGGCCCGCGCCCATGGGGCGGGCCATGACGTTCAAGCGCAAAGTCTGCCACGTCACGGTCGTGGTATCCGACGGGCAGGAAGGCTAGGGTATGGGACAAAAGATTCATCCGAAATCAGTTCGGCTGGGCTACATCCAGGACTGGGAATCCAAGTGGTTCTCCCTCAGGGACATGCCGGCCCTCATCGGCGAGGACTTCAAGATCCGGAACCTCGTCAAGAACCAGTTCCGCCAGGCCGCCATCAGCTGGGTGGGCATCGAGCGCGCGGGATCGTACTTGCGCGTCAACATCCACACGGCCCGGCCGGGCGTGGTCATCGGCAAGAAGGGCGTGGACATCGAGAACATCAAGAGCCAGATCGAGAGCCTCACCAGCCGCAAGACCTTCGTCAACGTCGTCGAGATCAAGGAGCCCGAGCTCGACGCCCGCCTCGTGGCCGAGGCCATCGCGGCCCAGCTCGAGAAGCGCGCCGCCTATCGCCGGACCCTCAAGCGCACCATGGAGCGCACCATCCAGGCCGGGGCGCTGGGAATCAAGATCATGGTCAGCGGCCGCCTCAACGGCGGCGAGATCGCGCGCCGCGAGTGGATGCGCGAGGGCCGGGTCCCGCTGCACACCTTCTGCGCGGACATCGATTACGGCTTGGCCGAGGCCCACACCATGGCCGGCCTGATCGGCTGCAAGGTCTGGATCTTCAAGAAGGAGCATTTCGTCAAGAGCCACAAGGAGCTCCTGACCATGGCCAAGACGGCCCTGGAGACCGGAGAGGGCGCGGTTCCCGCGGCCCCGGTGGTCGTCCAGGCCTCGGCGCCGGCGGAGCCCGCCGCGCCGGCCGCCGGAGAAGGGGGGCAGGCCTGATATGCTGATGCCCAAGAGGGTCAGGTACCGCAAGACGCACAGCCAGCCCCGGCTCAAGGGGATGGCCAAGAGGGGCACGCAGATCGCCTTCGGCGAGTACGCCCTGAAGGCGCTCGAGCCCCGCTGGGTGACGGCGCGGCAGATCGAGGCCGTGCGCGTGGCCATCGGCCGCCAGCTCAAGAAGGGCGGCAAGCTCTGGGTGAGGATCTTCCCCGACAAGGCCGTGACCAAGCATCCGGCCGAGACCCGCATGGGAAAGGGCAAGGGAGCGCCGGACCATTGGGTCGCCGTCGTCAAGCCGGGCCGCGTCCTGTTCGAGATCCAGGGCGTCTCCCGCGCCGAGGCCGAGACGGCCCTTTACAACGCTTCGTACAAGCTCCCCATCAGGACCAGATTCGTCGCTCGGGAGGAAGTGTGAAGGCCAAGGATTGGGAAACGAAGAGGAACATGACGGTGCCGGAGCTCAAGGAAGAGCTCCGCCAGACCGTGGACAAGCGGTTCCGCCTGAAATTCAAGCACCGCATCGCCAAGGTGAAGAACCCGCTCGAGCTACGGACCCTGCGCCGCCACGCGGCGCGCCTCGAGACCCTCATCAACGAGAAGTCCGCAGCCAGGAGCGCGTGAAATGGCGAAGGAAACCCCCACTGTAGCGGTCGATAGGAGTCATCGCAAGACTTTCGAGGGCGTCGTGGTCCAGGCCCGCATGGACAAGACCCGCGTCGTGAAGGTGACGCGGCAGGTCCGCCACGCGTTCTACGAGAAGGTGCAGCGGCTGACCAAGAAATTCTACGTGCACGACGAGGAGAACAAGTCGAGAGAGGGCGACCTCGTCGAGATCATGAGCACCCGGCCCCTCTCCAAGACCAAGCGCTGGCGGCTCGTGCGGGTCGTGAGCGGCGAGGGCAGCGCCAAGAAGGCATAGGATTCCCGTATGATCCAGCTGAGATCGATCGTCAACGTCGCGGACAACTCGGGAGCCCGGAAGCTCCAGTGCTTCCAGATCCTCGGAGGCAGCCAGCGGCGCTACGCCCATCTGGGCGATATCGTCGTCTGCAGCGTCAGGGACGCCATCCCCAACGGCCCCATCAAGAAGGGCGAGGTGGTCAAGGCCGTGGTCGTGCGCGTCAAGCGCCAGGAGCGGCGGCCGGACGGCTCGCTCGTCTCCTTCGACGACAACGCGGTCTGCCTCATCGATGAGAACGGCGACCCGCGCGGGACCCGCGTGTTCGGGCCCGTGGCGCGCGAGCTGCGCGAGAAGGAATATCTCAAGATCATCTCGCTGGCCCCGGAGGTCGTGTAAATGAAGCTTAAGATCCATAAGAAGGACCGCGTGATGGTCATCGCGGGCAAGGACCGGGGGAAGGTCGGAGAGGTGATCCGCATCGACCCGGACAAGATGCGCATCGTGGTCGGCAAGGTCAACATGGTCGCGAGGCACAAGAAGGCCCGCGGCGCCGGAGACCCCGGCGGCATCCACCGCATGGAAGCCGCGGTCGCGTACTCCAACGTCATGCTGATGTGCCCCAAGTGCGAGAAGCCCATCCGCCCCAAGTCTGACCGGCTGGCGACGGGCGAGAACATCCGCCTTTGCAGGAAGTGCGGGGAGGCGATACTCTAGTGGCCAAGGAAGAGCAGGCTCAGGCGAAACCCAAGGCCCCCGGGACCAAGGCCCCGGGCGGCGGGCAGAAGGCTCCCGGCAAGAAGGCCGGCCAGGGCGGCGGACCGGCCAAGCCGGGCATCACGGTCTCGGACGGCAAGGAAGTCAAGCACGACGTCCCTCGGCTCAAGAAGTTCTACAAGGAGACCGTCGTGCCCGAGATGATGGAGCGGCTTGGCATCAAGTGCTCCATGGCCGTGCCGAAGCTCTCGAAGATCGTCATCAATATCGGCGTGTCGGACGCCAAGGACAACGTCCAGCTGCTGGATGCCGCCCGCGAGGAGCTGGCGATCATCACCGGGCAGTGGCCCCAGATCCGGCGCGCGAAGAAGTCGATCTCCAATTTCAAGCTCCGCGAGGGCATTCCCATCGGACTGCGCGTGACCCTGCGGGGGGACCGGATGTACGAGTTCCTGGATCGCCTCATCGCGACGGCGATCCCCCGCATCCGGGACTTCCGCGGTCTTCCCGTCCAGGGCTTCGATGGGGGAGGCAACTTCAACCTCGGCCTCAAAGAGCAGCTGTTGTTCCCCGAGATCAACGTGGAGAAGGTGATGAAGCAGCGCGGGATGAACATCTCCATCGTGACGAGCTCCGGCTCCGACGACCTGAGCCTGGATCTCTTGAAGTGTCTCGGGATGCCCTTCCGGAAGGACAAGGAAGAAAAGAATCCCGCGCAGAGCGCGAAGAACTAGGACAAGGTAGAGGCTATGGCGACGACGGCGTGGAAGGCCAAGATGGCGAAGCCGCAGAAGTTCGCGACCCGTTTCCGCAACCGCTGTCAGATCTGCGGCCGGCCCCGGGCTTATTTCCGTGATTTCGGTTTGTGCCGCATTTGCTTCCGTAAAATGGCGCACCAGGGACAGATCCCGGGCGTCGTAAAATCCTCGTGGTAGGCAGGCTATGGATCCAATCGCAGACCTTTTAACCAGGATACGCAACGCCCACGGGCGTCTCAAGGACCGGGTGGACGTGCCGCTCTCGAAGCTGAAGCTCGAGATCGTGCGCGTTCTCAAGGATGAGGGCTTCATCGCCAACTTCAAGTCCCTCTTCGCCAACGGCCACAAGCGCGGGACGATCCGGGTGTTCCTCAAGTACACGACGACCCGGGAGCCCGTCATCCGCGGCCTCAAGCGCGTCTCGAGGCCCGGACTGCGGGTGTACCGCTCGCACGACGACATCCCCAAGGCTCGCAGCGGCTACTCCGTCAGCATCGTTTCCACCACCCAGGGCATCCTGACCGACAAGCAGGCCCGGGAGAAGAAGGTGGGCGGCGAAGTCCTCTGCCAGGTCTGGTGAGCTGAGATGACCGAGCTTCGCGAGCCCTGGGCTTCGCCCAGGACGGTTCGAGAAGGAAGAGCCAATACGAACCAGGAAATGGTTGATTCCGAGGTCGTGAGAGAGAAACCATGAGCAGAATAGGCAGGATTCCCGTCGTGATCCCCTCCGGGGTCCAGGTGGCCGTCGCGGACGGTTCCGTGAAGGTCAAGGGCCCGCTCGGAGAGCTGACCTTGGCGCTCCCTTCCGTGGTGAACGCCGCGGTCAAGGACGGCCGCGTGCTCCTGACGGCGGACCTCAAGGCCCGCAAGGACGCTTCGGCCCTCTACGGCATGGCCCGCGCCAGGGTCAACAACATGGTGCACGGCGTGTCGCAGGGCTTCCAGAAGTCGCTCCAAATCGTGGGCATGGGCTATCGCGTCGAGGAGACCACGGGCGACGAGCACAAGGGGCACACCCTGAAGCTCAGCCTCGGCCGCTCCCACCCGGTGATGTTCACGGTCCCCAAGGGCCTGAAGGTCGTCGTGGACCCGAAGAAGACTCTCATCACCCTGAGCGGCCGCGACAAGGACCAGCTCGGGCAGATCGCCGCGGAACTGCGCGGCCTCAAGCCGCCGGAACCCTACAAGGGCACGGGCATCCGCTATCAGAACGAACACGTCCGCAAGAAGGCCGGCAAGGCCGCGGCCGGAGCCGCCGGAGCCGCCGGCGGAGCGGGAGCGAAGAAATGAAGAACAAGTGGGTGAGGAAGGAATTCCGCAAGCAGCGCACTCGCGGGCGGCTGGCGGAACGGCCCCTCGGGCGGCCCAGGCTGGCGGTCCACCGCAGCCTGAAGTACCTCTCCGCGCAGATCATCGACGACGCCGCGGGCAAGACCGTCGCGGCGGTTTCGTCGTCCTGCAAGGAAGTCCGGGAGAAGGTCAAGTCCGGCAAGTCCATCCCCGCCGCCAAGGTGGTGGGGGAGATGATCGCCAAGAAGGCGGTCTCCGCCGGCGTCAAGAAGGTCGCCTTCGATCGCGGGGCCCTGCAGTACCACGGCCGCGTGAAGACTTTGGCCGACGCGGCCCGCGCCGCGGGCCTGGAATTCTAGTGGAGGATTGATGGACCACAGCTCAGCATTCAACGCGCGCTCGTCGGGCCCGTCCACGGGCTCCGAGGAGAGGACCTTCAAGGAAACGGTCGTGACCATCAACCGCGTGGCCAAGGTCGTCAAGGGCGGCAAGAGGTTCTCGTTCAGCGCCCTCGTGGTCGTCGGCGACGGCGCCGGCACCGTGGGCATGGGGATGGGCAAGGCCCGCGAGGTCCAGGTCGCGATCCAGAAGGCGACGAGCTGCGCCCGGAAGAGCCTCATGGTCTTCCCGCTCCAGGGCGACAGCATCCCGCACGAGGTCGTGGCCAAGTCCGGCGCGGGCCTGGTGTGGATGAAGCCCGCGGCGCCCGGGACGGGCGTTATCGCCGGAGGCGGCGTCCGCGCAGTGCTCGAGGCCGGGGGGGTCAAGAACATCCTCACCAAGAGCCTCGGAAGCTCCAACCCTTTCAATATGGTCGCGGCCGCGCTGGAATGCCTGAAGATCCTGCGCACCGCCGCAGACGTCGCCAAGATCAGAGGCAAGTAGGGAGAGTCATGGCTGCCACCAGAATCGCGCTGCACCACCTGAAGCCCGCCCCGGGGTCCCGGAGGCGGTCGGAGAGGCTCGGCCTCGGAGAAGGGTCGGGAGGCGGTCAGACCGCCACCCGCGGCCAGAAGGGACAGCGGTCCCGCTCGGGCGACGGCAAGATGTCCGGCTTCGAGGGCGGGCAGACCCTGCTCATCCGGCGCACGCCCAAGCGCGGCTTCACCAACGGGCCCTTCAAGCTGACCTATCAGGTGGTGTCGCTCTTCGACATCGAGCGGGTCTTCAAGAACCAGCGCGACGTCTCCCCCGATGGGCTCAAGATCCACGGGCTCATCAAGGGCGGCAAGCCGGTGAAGATCCTGGCGGACGGCGACCTGACTCAGGCGTACAAGATCTCCGCGCACGCGTTCTCCAAGTCGGCCGTGGAGAAGATCCAGAAGGCCGGCGGAGCCGCTCAGGTCCTGTCGGCGAAGCCCAAGCCTGCCGTCGAGGCGCCCAAGGCGGAAGCGAAGAAGGCTCCCAAGGCTGCTCCCAAGAAGGGATGAGGGACGCAGTCTTCCTGATGACACTGATTCTCGCCCCCACGGCTACTTTCCTCCCCGTGGGGGAGGAAAGTGACAGATGATCCAGAAATTCGCCAACATCTTCGAGATCCCGGACCTGCGCAAGCGGGTGTTCTTCATGCTGGGGGCCATCGCGATCTTCCGCATCGGCGCGGTGGTGCCCATCCCGGGCATCAACGGGGACGCCATCAAGTCGATCTTCGAGGCCCAGCGGAACTCCCTGCTGGGGTTCCTCGACATCTTCTCGGGCGGGGCGATGTCCCAGTTCTCCATCTTCTCGATGGGCGTGATGCCGTACATCAACGCCTCCATCATCATGAGCCTGCTCCAAGGCGCCCACGTCATCCCCTACCTGGACCGCCTGCATAAGGAAGGCGAGCTGGGCCGCCGGAAGCTGAACTCCCTCACCAGGTACCTGACCCTTTTCCTGGGAGCCTTCCAGTCCTTCGGCCTGACCATCGCGGTCTCCAAGATGCCGACCCCGGGGAACGTCCCGGTCGTCTCCGACCCGACCTGGGGCTTCTACGTGGTCACGGTGCTGACCCTGACCGCGGGCACCATCTTCGTGATGTGGCTGGGCGAGCAGATGACCGAGCAGGGCGTGGGCAACGGCATCTCCCTGCTCATCTTCTGCGGCATCGTGGACCGCATGCCCTCCGCCGTCCGCAACCTCATCCAGCTCATCTCCCTGGAGGAGATCGGCCTGATCGCAGCCCTGCTCCTGATCGCCGTGCTCCTGGCCATCGTGATCTCGGTGGTCTGGGTCGAGACGGCCCAGCGCAAGATCCCGGTCCAGTACGCCAAGCGCATGGTCGGCCGCAAGATGTACGGCGGCGCCCAGAGCTATCTGCCGCTGAAAGTGGACCAGTCCGGCGTCATCGCGGTCATCTTCGCGGTCTCCCTGCTCGCGGTGCCCGTGACCATCGTCCAGTTCACCCCGAACGCCCCCTGGGCCCAGACGATCATGCAGTTCTGGAGCGGGGGCAACTGGATCTACCAGGTCTTCTACGCCGCCCTCATCATCTTCTTCTGCTATTTCTACAACTCGGTCTCCATCAACCCGGTGGACCTGGCCGAGAACATGAAGAAGTCGGGCGGGTTCATCCCCGGCATCCGGCCGGGCGAGCCCACGGCCAAGCACATCGAGTGGGTCCTCGAGCGCATCACCCTCGGCGGCGCCCTTTTCGTGGCGGCGATCGCGGTGCTCCCGGACCTCATGCGCCAGAAGTTCAACGTCCCGTTCTATTTCGGCGGAACCTCGCTCCTCATCGTGGTCGGCGTCGCCTTGGACACGATGGGCCAGCTCGAGGCGCACCTCATCATGCGCCACTACGAGGGCTTCCTCAAGAAGGGGCGCATCCAGGGCCGCTGGTTCAACGTGGGGGCGCAATAGCAGATGAACGCCATCCTGCTCGGAGCGCCGGGTTCGGGCAAGGGCACGCAGGCCAAGCGGGTCGCGGAGCGCTACGGCCTGACGCACCTCTCGACGGGCGACATCTTCCGGGCCGAGATCGCGGCGGGCACTCCCGTGGGACTCAAGGCCGAGGGCTACATGAAGGCGGGGCAGCTCGTGCCGGACGCCATCGTGACCGAGATGGTGGCGGGCCGGATGGACCCGGCCAAGCGCTACCTCCTCGACGGTTTCCCGAGGAACCTCGAGCAGGCCCGGAGCTTCGCCTCGGACCTCAAGCATCTGGGGATGGCCGTGGATCTCGTGCTCTACCTCAACCTCCCGGAGTCCGAGGTGGTCACGCGCCTATCCTCCCGCCGCAGCTGCGGCAAGTGCGGCGAGGTCTACAACCTTTTGAGCAGCCCGCCGGAGGCGGCGGGGAAGTGCGACAAGTGCGGCGGAGACGTGGTCCAGCGCGAGGACGACACCGAGACCACGGTCCGCAAGAGGCTTCTGGTCTTCCGCGACCTGACCGAGCCGCTCGTGGCGTACTACCGGGCGGAGGGGCTGGTCCGGGAAGTGGACGCGGCCGGGCATATCGACGGCGTGACGAAGGCCGTCTGCGCCGCGATCGACGGCTACCTGGCGGAGAGCAAGAAGAAGTGAGGGGAGCCGCGGCCGCCGCCATCGAATTGAAGTCCCGGTCGGAGATCGAGGCCATCCGGCGCTCGGGGCGGGCTGTCGCCCGCGTCCTGGCGAAGGTCTCGAAGGCCGTGAGGCCCGGCATGAAGACCTGGGAGCTCGAGACGCTGGCGCGGGAGGAGTCCTCCCGCCTCGGGGTCAAGCCCGCGTTCCTGGGGTACCTCGGGTACTCCGCGGCGCTGTGCGTGTCGATCAACCAGGAGGTCGTGCACGGGATCCCGAGCCCCAGGAGGGTCGTCAAGGAAGGGGACGTCGTCAGCCTGGACTACGGCTGCGTTCTCGAGGGCTTCTTCGCCGACGCGGCCGTGACCGTCGGGGTGGGACGGATCGGGGCGGAAGCTCAGAGACTCATCGACGTGACGCGCGTGTCGCTGGAGAAGGCCGTCGCCGCGATGAAGGCCGACGGCAGGCTCGGAGACGTCTCGAGCGCCGTCCAGCGCTACGTGGAGGGCAACGGTTTTTCGGTGGTGCGCGACTTCTCGGGGCACGGCATCGGCCGGGCCCTGCACGAGTCTCCTTCCGTGCCGAACTTCGGCGGCGCGGGGACGGGCATGAGGCTTCAGCCGGGCCTCGTGCTGGCGATCGAGCCGATGGTGACGGCGGGGTCGGAGAAGACCGAGGTCCTCGCCGACGGTTGGACCGCGGTCACGAAGGACGGGAGCCTTGCCGCGCATTTCGAACACACGGTGGCCCTCAGTGAACGCGGGCCGGAGGTTTTGACGGAGGACCATGGGTAAAGAGGACAAGATCGAGGTCGAGGGAAGCGTCGTCGAGGCGCTGCCGAACGCGATGTTCCGCGTGCAGATCCCGCAGGGGAAGATCGTGCTGGCCGTCATCTCGGGCAAGATGCGGATGCACTACATCAAGATCCTCCCGGGCGACAGGGTCCGGCTGGAGTTGTCCCCTTACGACCTGACCCGTGGACGCATCACCTTCAGGGAGTAGAGACAATGAAAGTCAGAGCGAGCGTCAAGCCGATTTGCCAGAAGTGCAGGATCGTCAAACGGAACGGTGTTTTGCGGGTGCTCTGCAAGAACCCGAAGCACAAACAGAAACAGGGATGAACCATGACCGAGCATAGCGAGGAAATGGTTGCATCAATCGCCGTAGGAGGAAACCATGGCTCGTATCGCGGGTGTTGATCTGCCGAAGAATAAGCGCATCGACGTGGCCTTGACCTACATCTATGGGGTCGGGCACGCCAAGGCCGCCGAGGTGCTCAAGCGCCTCAACGGCGCCGTGGACCCGGTCACGAGGGTCAAGGACCTCACCGAGAGCCAGGTGGGTCTCATCAACAACATGCTCGCGAAGGAATTCAAGGTCGAGGGCGAACTGCGGCGCGAGGTGCTGTCGAACATCCAGCGCCTCCAAGAGACGCAGAGCTATCGCGGCTTCAGGCATCGCCGGAACCTGCCGTGCCGCGGACAGAGGACCAAGACCAACGCCCGGACAAGGAGAGGCCGCCGCAGGACTGTCGGAGCGGGTCGCGCCGAGAAGGCCGCCGCGCCGGCTAAGGCTTAATACCATGGCAGAAGAGAAAGACAAGGTTTCGAAGTCTCCCGCCCCGGAAGGGGAGAAGAAGGCTGAAGCCGCTCCCGCGGCTCCCGCCCCGGCCGAGAAGAAGGCCGAGGCGCCGGCCGCCGGCCGCCCGGCCGGAGGCGCGCCGCACGCGGCGGGCGGCCCGGCAAGGAAGAAGAGCTGGCGCTCGGTCTCGTTCGGCCGGGTCTACATCCAGTGCTCGTTCAACAACACGATCATCTCCCTGACCGACGAGCGCGGCGACGTCCTCGCCTGGTCGACGGCGGGCGGCAACGGCTTCCGCGGCACCAAGAAGGGCACCCCCTTCGCGGCCGGCGTGACCGCCACCCGCGTGGCCAGGCGCGCCGTCGAGCTTGGAGTCAAGCAGGTCGCGGTCTACATCAAGGGGCCCGGCCCCGGACGCGAGACCGCGGTCCGCTCCCTCGGGAGCGCCGGGCTCGTGGTCGTGAGCCTCAAGGACGTTTCGCCGCTGCCCCACAACGGGTGCCGGCCGCCGAAGGCTAGGAGGGTCTAGAGATGTCCCGATACACCGGTCCCGTCTGTAAGCTGTGCCGCAGGGAGTCCACGAAGCTCTTCCTGAAGGGGGAGAAATGCACCACGAAGTGCACCCTCGACAAGAGGCAGACCCCTCCGGGCGCCGCGCGTCCGCGGCGCGGCAAGACCTCGGAATACGCCCTCCGGCTGCGCGAGAAGCAGAAGCTCCGCCGCATGTCCGGCATGAACGAGACGTCCTTCAGCCGCCGGGTCGAGCTTGCCTCGAAGAGCCCTGAATCCACGGGCGAGGCGCTCCTGCGGGGCCTCGAGCTCCGGCTCGACAACGTGGTCCGGCGGATCGGGTTCTCCACCTCGACGAAGACGGCGCGCCAGCTCGTGCGGCACGGCCACATCAAGGTGGGAGGAAAGGTCATCAGCATCCCCTCCTACACGGTCCGGCCGGGCGACGTCATCGCCCTGGACCCGTCCCTGAAGGAGAACACGGGGGTCAAGCTCGCGCTTGAGAACGCCCAGAAGAAGTCCACGCGCCCTTCCTTCCTCGAGTTCGACGAGGCCGGGCTCTCCGGGAAGCTGGTGCGCGTGCCGGACAGGACCGAGATGTCCTTCCCGGTCAACGAGCAGCTCATCATCGAATACTACTCGAGGTAACCCATGGCCTACAAGGAACTGATCCTGCCGCAGAAGCTCAACGCCGAGGAAAAGACCGCGACCGAGTCCTACGCCAAGTTCGTGGCGGAGCCCTACGAGCGCGGATACGGGCACACCGTGGGCAATTCCCTGCGCCGCGTGCTCCTTTCGAGCCTCGAGGGCGCGGCGGTGACCGCCGTGCGCATCGACGGCTCTCATCACGAGTACGCCACCCTGCCGGGCGTCCGGGAGGACGTGATGACCATCCTCCTGAACCTCAAGAAGCTCCGGGTGAAGCTCTACTCCAACGGGCCCGAGATGGTCTACCTCGCCTGCAACAAGGAGGGCCAGGTGAAGGCCTCCTCCATCCAGGAGAACTCGAACGTCGAGGTCATCAACAAGGACCTCGTGATCGCGCACCTGGAGGCGGGCGGCAAGCTGGACATGGAGATCGAGATCTCCAAGGGCCGCGGCTACGTGACCGCGGAGGAGCTGCGCGCCCAGGCCCACTGGCCGGCCGGGTTCCTGCCCCTCGACGCCCTGTTCAGCCCCGTGACCAAGGTCCACTACGACGTCGAGGCCGCGCGCGTGGGCCAGATCACGGACTACGACCGGCTGATCCTCGAGATCTGGACGGACTCCTCGATCAATCCGGCCGAGGCCCTGATCCAGTCCGCCAAGCTCCTTCGGGAGTCCCTCAACATCTTCATCCCCGAGGAGGAGGCTCCGCAGAACGCCCCGACCTACGAGGGCGAGGGCGAAGCCTCCGGCGGCGAGGCCATGTCGGCCGGGGTCGTCGGGGACGGCAAACTCAAGGACGTGCTCTCCCAGTCCGTGGACATGATCGAGCTCTCCTCCCGGGCCTCGAATTGCCTGAAGGTCGCCCGGATCAAGACCGTGGGCGAGCTCGTCACCAAGCGGGACGAGGAGCTCCTGGCGGTCAAGAACTTCGGCAAGAAGTCCCTCGAGGAGATCAAGGACCGGCTCAAGGAGATGGGACTCTCCCTGGGGATGCAGGTCGGCGCGGCGCCGTGAGGCTTTCCCGCCGAAAAATGCTATATAGTGAGAAGGAAATCCGATGATTAAGACCCATGGCGGAAGGAAGCTGGGCGTCACTGGCACGCACCGCCGGGCGATGCTCAAGAACATGGCGATGAACCTGTTCCTGCACGAGAAGCTGACCACGACGGTCGCCAAAGCCAAGACCCTGAGGCCCTACGCCGAGAAGATCATCACCCACGCGGTGAAGGGGAAGCACTTCCTGGTCCGGCGGCACGTGCACGACAAGAAAGTGTACCGCAAGCTCTTCGATGTCCTCGCTCCGAGGTACGCCAAGCGGCCGGGCGGCTACACCCGCATCGTCCGCCTTCTGCCCCGGGCCGGCGACAACGCGTCGCGGGGCATGATCACGCTCATCAGCTAGAAGCGACATGTTCGACTTCCTCTTCAGCCTATTCTCCAACGACATGGGGATCGACCTCGGCACGGCCAATACCCTGGTCTACGTCAAGAACCAGGGGATCGTGCTGCGGGAGCCCTCCGTGGTGGCCATCGACCGGGAGTCGCGCCGGGTCCTGGCGATCGGAGCAGAGGCCAAGAGGATGCTGGGCCGCACCCCCGCCTCCATCGTGGCGGTCCGTCCTTTGCGCAACGGCGTCATCGCCGACTTCGAGATCACGCAGGAGATGATCAAGTACTTCATCCGGAAGGTGCACAACAGGCGTTCCCTGCTGCATCCCCGGATCGTGATCGGCATCCCCTCCGGCATCACCGAGGTCGAGCGCCGCGCCGTGCAGGAGTCCGCCGAGCAGGCGGGCGCCCGCGAGGTCTACCTCATCGAAGAGCCCATGGCGGCCGCGATCGGGGCCGACCTGCCCATCTCCGAGGCCCACGGCAACATGATCGTGGACATCGGGGGCGGCACGACCGAGACGGCCGTCATCTCGCTGGGCGGTCTCGTCGTGTCGAAGTCCATCGACGTCGCCGGCGACGAGATGGACGAGGCCATCATGATGTATTTCCGCCGGAAGTACAACCTCCTCATCGGAGAGACGACCGCCGAGGACGTGAAGATCCAGATCGGGTCCGTCTTTCCCCTCAAAGAGGAGAAAACCATGGAGGTCAAGGGCCGGGACCAAGCCACCGGCCTGCCGAAGACGACGCTCATCACGTCGGAAGAGGTGCGCCAGTCGCTCATGGAGCCGGTGCAGCTCATCCTGGACGTGATCAAGAATACGCTGGAGGAGACTCCGGCGGAGCTGGCTGCAGATTTGGTGGACCGCGGGATCATGCTCGCGGGAGGCGGGTCGCTGCTGAGGGGTCTTCCGGACCTCATCAGGCAGGAGACCGAGCTCCCGGTGCACCGCTCCGCGGACCCGTTGAGTTGCGTGGCGTTGGGGACGGGGAAATTCCTGGAGGAGCTGGACCGCATGGACCGGCGCCCGGAATTCATCACGTCCTACCGCTTCCGCACCTGATACCAGCCTGCCCGCCGCAGGCCCCTGGCGCCGCTTAAGGCCCCGGGGCCCCGAACACAGAGAGCACCGTGCAGCCCCATCGGGAAGACCGCGCCGCTAACATCGTCCTAGCCTCGCTTTCCGCCGCGTCCATCGTGCTGATGTTCCTGCCGATGGCGCGGCCCATCCGCGCGCTCCGCGCGTGCGTCGCGCACGTCTTCGAGCCCATGACCTTCGCGGGCGCGGAGGCGATGGAGCGCCTGAGCCTCGTCCCGTCGCGGGCGAGGCAGCTCATCGTGGCCGACATCGAGAACCGGGCGCTCAAGGAGGAGATGGCGCGCGTCGGCCTGGTCAAGGCGGAGCTCGCGAACCTCCGGGCGGAGAACTCCCGGCTGACCGCGGCGCTGGGATTGGGGTCGCCCGCGGGACGCACCGTCTTGTGGGGGCGCGTCATGGAACGCGACCCCGTGACCTGGTACCACGGCGTGATGCTCGACGTGGGCTCCCGGGAGGGGGTCCCCATCAACGCCGCGGTGCTCGCCCACGTGGACGGCAAGGTCGTGGTCCTGGGCAGGATCGCCGAGGTCTCGGAGAAGACCTCCAAGGTCCTGCTCGTGACCGACGAGTTCTCTTCCGTGGCCGCGTGCCTTTCCTCGGGGACCGTGGAGGGCCTGGTGCAGGGCCAAGGGTCCGAGCGTCTCAAGATGAACTACCTGCACTCGGAGGCCTCCGTCACGCCGGGAGACGAGGTCCTGACGTCCGCGACCAGCGCGACCTTCCCTCCCGGGATGCTGATCGGGCACGTGGCCAAGGGCTTCGCTCGCGACCCCTTCCTGACCTTCCAGTCGGCCGAGGTCAGGCCTGGGTTCGACCCCGCCTCGGTCAAGGAAGTGATGATCCTCAGATGAGCGGCCTGACCTATTTCCGGATGGCGGCGCTCTTCGTCCTGGGGGCGCTCGGGCACTGGTGGTGGACCACCTACTTCTCCTTCTGGGGCGTGGCGCCGCAGCTCCTGTTGGTCCTGACCTTCGTGGTGGCTGCGCGGCGTGGGCCCGTCCCCGCCATGAGCTTCGGCTTCGCCTGGGGCCTCGTGCTCGACGTCTACGCGCTGCACCTCATGGGGGCGGCGTCCCTCTCCCTGACCCTGGCCGGGTGGCTCGTGGGCAACGTCCGGCGCCAGGTGGACGTGTCGAGCATCGCGCCTCAGACCGTCCTCGTCTTCGTGGGCACCTGGGCCTACTTCCTCTTCAGCGGCCTCCTGGGCCTGCTCTTCATGAGGCACTTCGGGTGGCCGGGCTGGGACGTCTTCCTGCTGTCTCCATTCTACAACTGCCTGCTGGCGCCCGTGCTGGGCTGGCTCTGGGACGTCACGGTGGAGTCGTGAGGGATGCGCGTGGCTGAGGGGAGGTCGTCGAGGATGGGTCCCCTGCAGGACCGCATCGACCTGCTCTGGCTGGCCATCTACGTCCTGGTCGGCGGCGGGCTCGGGGCCAGGATCGTCCAGCTCCAGGTCCTCCAGCGGGCCGAGTACTCCCTGGCGGCCGAGCGCAACCGCACCCAGATCATCTACCAGGCGGCCCCGCGCGGCAGGTTCTACGACCGCAGCGGGACCGTCCTGGCCACGAACGAAGCCGCGTTCTCCCTGATCTATCTGCCGCCCAAGGAAGCGGCCTCGCCCGCGACCCTGGCCGAGGAGCTCTCCAAGCATCTCGACGCGGATCGCAAGAGCCTGCAGGAGAAGCTCCAGCAGGCCGTGCGCGAGGAGAGCGCGGTGCGGCTGGCGGAGAATCTGCCGCCCAAGACGATGTTCCGTCTCTCGGAACTCAAGACCCTCTATCCCGGCATCGACCTGGTCGTGGAGGCGCGGCGCAGGTACCCTTTCGGCAGGTTCGCCAGCCACCTCATGGGCTACATGGGCAGGATGGACCCGCACAGCTGGGCGCGCTTCAAGGGCCAGGGCTACCGGATCGACTCGCGCATCGGCAAGATGGGGCTCGAGCGCGTCTTCGAGACGGAGCTCCGCGGCAAGGACGGGGGCATCGTGATGGAGGTGGACGCCCAGGGCCGGCTCAAGGGCGTCCTCGAGCGCATCCGGTGGCAGCCGGGGAGCAACATCCATCTCACCCTCGACGCCGCGGTGCAGAAGGCGGCGGACGACGGCTTGCGGGCCTCGCTGACGGGCCGCGGGGCGGCCGTGGCCCTCGACCCGAGGACCGGGGCCATCCTGGCCCTCTCCTCCGCGCCGGATTTCGATCCGAACGACTTCCTCTCCTCCGACCCGGAGGTGGTCAAGCGCACCACGGTCGAGCTCCCGGAGTTCAACAGGGCCATCGCCGGCACCTACCCTCCCGGCTCGATCTTCAAGATCATCGTGGGCGCGGCGGGCCTGGACAGCGGCAAGTTCGCCACCTCGGAGACGGTGTTCTGCCCGGGCCACACCGAGATCGGCAACCGCGTCTTCCTGTGCTGGGAGGCCAAGGGGCACCGGACGATGAGCTGGTTCCCGGGGCTGACGCATTCCTGCGACGTCTACTTCTACCGCATGGGCCTCAAGACCGGCGGCGCCGCCATCGAGCGCTACTCCGCGATGTTCGGCCTGGGAGCCAAGACGAGCATCGCGCTGGCGGGCGAGAAGAAGGGGAATCTCTTCGGTCCCAAGGGGAAGGGCTCCCGGCCGTGGTTCGACGGCGACACCGCCAACCTGGCCATCGGCCAAGGAGAGATGCTCGTCACCCCCATCCAGATGGCGGTCGTGACCGCGGCCGTGGCCAGCCGCGGCGTGGTCTGGCGGCCTCATTTCACCGAGCGGATCGAATACGCCGGAGGCCGGGCCGAGTACGTCCAGCGGCCCGAGCAGGTGGGCTCCGTGACCATGAAGGAATCCACCTGGCGCGACCTCCACGAGGCCATGAGGCTGGTGGTCTCCTCGGGCACCGGCAGGCCCGCGTTCATCCCGGGGCTCGAGGTCTACGGCAAGACCGGGACCGCCCAGAATCCCGGCAAGGACCACGCGTGGTTCATCAGCTTCGCGGCGCGGCCGGGCGAGGTCCCCAGCATCGCGCTCGCGGTGCTCGTCGAGAACGGGGAGCACGGAAGCTCCTCCGCCGGCCCCATCGCGCGGAGCATGATGCTCGCGGCCTTCGGCATGCCCGACCCGTCCAAGCCCGCCCGGCCGCCGGAGCCGTCGCCGGGTCCGGGCGCTCTTCCATCCGTTGGCGCGGGTCTCTCCGCGCCGGCGAGGAGGCTCTGAGGCCATGCTAGGGGTCCCGGCGAGAGGGCGGATGGACTGGACGCTGGTCCTGGCGGTCTCGGGGCTGATCATCCTGGGGACCATCTCCCTGCTTTCCGCGGCCAGCCACCTCCCGGGCTACCACGGCATCCTCCAGCGGCATTTCCTGGCGCTGACCATCGGCATCGGGCTCTTCATGTTCGGGTTCGGGTTCAACTACCAGATCTACCAGGACCAGTCGAGGATCATCTACGGGCTGGTCGTGGCCATGATGGTCGCCGTGCTGGTCATGGGGAGCGTGCGCCGGGGGCACCGTTCCTGGTTCGAGTTCTCCCTCATCAGCTTCCAACCCATGGAGCTGGCCCGCATCGGCGTCATCCTCTCGTTGGCCAGCTTCCTGGCCTGGAGGGGGAGGAGGATCACGGAGCTCTCGACCGTCGGCGGGGCTCTGGCGCTCGTGGGGGCCGTCATGGTCCTCATCCTCCTGCAGCCGGATTTCGCCTCCTCGCTGACCTTCTTCCCGGTGCTCATCGGGATGCTTTTCTGCGCGGGCGCCGGGGCGGAGCATCTGGCGGTGCTGGTGGGGTACGGGTCGATCGCGATGGTCTTCCCTTTGGCCTACGTCCTCTGTCAGGTGCATTTCCCGGATGCCGCGCAGGGCACCCTGGCCAGGCTCATCATGGAGACGGGACGGATGGGGTGGACCACGGCCCTCGTGCTGGCCGGCATCGCGGTCCTGGCCGCGGTCTCCTGGTGGCTGGCCCTGATGATGCGCGCGCGGCCGCGCGGCGCCTACTTCGTCGTCGCGGCCGCCATCATCATCGCGGGCCTGCTCTCCGGCATCATGGTCAACCGCCAGCTCAAGGGCTACCAGCGCAACAGGTTCGTGGCGTTCCTCTCGCCGGAGGCCGACATCCTGGGCGCCTCCTACAACGTCCGCCAGTCCGTCATCGCGATCGGCTCCGGCGGCCTGCTGGGCAAAGGGCTCTTCTCGGGAACGCAGTCGCGCCTGGGCTTCCTGCCGGAGAGGCACACGGACTTCATCTACGCGGTCATCGGCGAGGAGATGGGCTTCCTGGGCGCCGTGGGGGTGCTGGGCCTCTACATGCTGATGATCTGGAGGCTCATCGGGGCCGCGAAGCTCTCGCGGGACCGCTACGGGAGCTTGGTCGCCAGCGGGCTGGCGTCGATGTTCGCCTTCCATCTGGCGCTCAACGTCGGGATGTGCCTGGGGGTGGTGCCGGTGGCCGGCGTCCCCCTTCCGTTGGTGTCGTACGGAGGATCGAGCCTCGCGGTGACGCTCTGGGCGCTTGGGATCGCCACCAACATCCATTCGCACCGGTATTCGTTCCTCTAGGCAAAGGAGATTTTCATGGACCCGAACGATAAGGACGTCGAGAAGCAGTCGGCGGAGGCCCCTGCGGCGGCCGCCCCGGAGCGTGCGGCCGACCCCGCCCCCGAGCGGAAGGCCGAGCCGTCCCCGGAGCATTTCGAGGACGAGGGGAGAGACGAGGGCGCAGACGAGGACGCCGGAGGCGACGACTCCGAGGGCGACGGAGCCTACGAGGACGACGCCGCGGGCGGAGGCTCGTCCGCGGAAGACGACGGAGATGACGAGGACGGCCGCGAGACCTCCGGCTCGGAGCAGGAACAAGGGCACGAGCCGGCGGGGGGCGATGAGCCGGCGTCCGGCCAGCCTCCGGCGGCTCCGGCCCAGGGAGGTCAGCCCGACCAGCCGGGGCAGCAGCCAGGTCAGGGGGGCGGTCGTCAGCAGGAGTCTGGCCGCCCGCACCGGCACGGACAGCGCCGCAGGAGGGGCAGGGGCGGCCGCGGCGGCGGCGCCCAGGGCCAACAGGGCGGCGGACGGGGCCAGGGCGGAGGACAGCACGCCCACCAACATCCTCAGGGCCGGCAGGGCCAGGGCCATGGGGGCGAGCATCGCGGAGGCCGCCAGGACAACGGGTCGGACAGGCGCGGGGGCTCCCATCCCGACCAGGGCGGGTCCTCGGTCCGGGTCCCCGCCGTCCGCAAGCCCGTCAAGAGAGAGATCCTCTCGAGCGCGAACTTCGAGGAGACCCGCATCGCGATCCTTGAGGACGGCCGCATCGCGGAGCTCCTGTGGGAGCGCCGCAGCGCGGAGAGCATCGTCGGCAACATCTACAAGGGCGTCATCGAGAACGTCCTGCCCGGCATCTCCTCGGCCTTCGTGAACATCGGCTTCGAGAAGAACGCCTACCTCTATATCTCCGACGTCCTGGGCGGCCGCGGAACTCCGATCGACCAGCTCCTCAAGAAGGGTCAGGAGGTCGTGGTCCAGGTCTGCAAGGAGGCCATCAGCACCAAGGGCGCGAAGGTGACGATGGACGTCTCGCTCCCGGGCCGTTTCCTGGTCTTCATGCCCTACCAGAAGTACGTCGGGATCTCGAAGAACATCCAGGACCCCTCCGAGCGCGAGCGTCTGGCCGGCATCATGGACAAGCTGGTGGCGGACCACCTGGGCGGCCGCGGCCTGGTCGTGCGCACCGAGGCCGAGGGCGCCACCGCCAAGGACCTCGAGCTCGAGGTGAAGTACCTGGTCACGACCTGGAACGCCATCCAGGCCAAGCACGACGCCCAGGCCGCTCCGGCCCTCCTACACGAGGACCTGGACCTCAACCTCCAGGTCGCCCGCGACATCCTCTCCGAGGACGTCTACGTGTACCTCATCGACAGCAAGGAGGGCTGCAAGAACGTCCTGGAGTTCGTCAACGGGTTCGCCCCCGACCTTGCGGGCAAGGTCCGGCTCTACGAGAACAAGACGCCGATCTTCAAGGCTTTCGACATCGAGTCGGAGATCGAGCGGCTCCGGGACACGAAGGTGAGCCTGCCCAACGGCGGATCCATCATCATCCAGGAGGCCGAGTCCCTGTGCGCGATCGACGTGAACACGGGGCGCTTCACGGGTTCGAAGTCGCAGGAGGAGACGGTCACCCAGACCAATATCGAGGCCGCCGTCGAGATCGCCCACCAGCTGCGCCTGCGCAACATCGGGGGCATCGTGGTGGTGGACTTCATCGACATGCGCAAGGCCTCCAACCGCAACAAGGTCATGGAGGCCTTCGCCGCGGCGGTGAAGCGCGACCGGGCGAAGATCCGCATCCTGCCGATCACGCGGCTGGGCCTCATCGAGATGACCCGTGAGCGCAAGCGCGAGTCCACGCTGAGCCTCATCACGGACGAATGTCCCCAATGCAAGGGGACGGGTCACGTGCTCTCAGCGGAGACCCTGAGGATCCGCATCCAGCGGGAGGTCCGGGAGATGACCGCAGGGCGGCCGGGCGGGCAGATCCGCCTGGTCCTGCATCCGGGCCTGGCCGACGTGATGCGGACCATGCAGGCCAAGATGGAGAAGAACGTCCAGCGTTCGGTGAAGATCCAGGGCGATCCTCAGCTCCATTGGGACGACTACCGCATCATCCTGGAATGACGAAAGGGATCCTCCTGTCGTTGCTTCTGGCCCTGGCGGCGGCCTCGCCTTCCGCGGCGATGGACGTCGTCGCGGAAGGCCGCTACAAGGGCACGGCGGAGGAGTACCGCGTGGGCGACACGGTGTATCTGGCGGCCAGGGACGTGGGTTCCGTGTACGGGGCCCAGGTCTACTGGTATCCGGTCTCGGGCCGGCTGAGGCTGAGCTTGAGGGGGCGGCAGCTCGAGCTCATGGTCGGCTCGGACACGGCGGTCCTCGACGGCCGGCGCATCCCGCTGGGAGGGCAGGTCATCCTGCGCGGCTCGGAGGCCTTCGTGCCCTCCGCCCTGCTCTCCGCCAAGGAGTTCGCCGCCTGGACCGGGATGCGGGCGGACCTCGAAGGAGGGGGGAGGGTCCTTTCCGTGGAGCGGGCCGCGACGGTGGGGCCGATGCGCTGGTCGAGCGCGGCGCGGCACACCCGCGTCGTGGTCGAGCTCGACGGCGGTCTCGCGTACGCGGGCGCCGGCCGGGGGACTTCCGGGATGGACGTGTCGGTCCCGCTGGGAGCCGTGGGGGCGGACCGGTCGGAGCGGATCGAGGACGGGCGCGTGGCTTCCGTAAGCCTCGCCCAGGAGTCGGGATTGGTCCGGCTCGGGATCCGATTCGCGCGGCCCGGGATGACCTGGAAGCTCAGCGAGCTCAAGGGTCCGCGCCGCGTGGTGGTCGACGTCTACAGCGGCGACGAGGCCCCGGCGCCGGAGGCTGCTGCGGCGGCGGCGGCCGCTCCGGCCGTGGCCGCCGCGGCGAGCGAGGCCGTCCGGGAATTCCGCATCGTCATCGACCCGGGGCACGGCGGCAAGGACTCGGGCGCGGTGGGGCGCAAGAAGACCTTGGAGAAGGACGTGGTCCTGGCCGTGGGAAAGGCGTTGGCCAAGAGGCTCTCGGAGGAGCGCGGGGTCTCGGTGTTCATGACGCGCGACGAGGACGTGTTCGTGCCTTTGGCGGAGCGCTCCGAGGCCGCCAACGCCTTCGGCGCGGACCTCTTCGTCTCCATCCACTGCAACTCCTCCCCCAAGAAGGCCGACAACGGCTTCGAGATTTTCTTCCTCTCGGAGAAAGCGTCCGATCCCGACGCCGAGCGGCTTGCCGCCCTGGAGAACTCCGTGCTGGAGCTCGAGGGCCGGACTCTCGAGGAGGAGGAGGCCGAGATCATCCTGCGCGCCATGAGCCGGACGGAATTCATGAACGACGCCGCGAAGTTCGCCGGCCTGCTGGGCTCTCAGCTCCGCAAGCGCCTCGACCTGCCGGACCGCGGGGTCAAGCAGGCGGCCTTCTACGTGCTGCGCGGGACGGATGCCCCTGCGGTGCTCTTCGAGATCGCCTTCCTCTCCCACCGCAAGGACGAGGCGAGGCTGGGCTCGAAAGCCTTCCGCAAGAAGGTGGTGGAGGGGATCTCCCGGGCGATCCTGGAGTACGCCAGGGAGAAGAAGGGCGGAGGGGGGGCTCGATGAGACGGCGGCGGCCTTCCGCGGGCAGGACCAGCGACGGCCCCGTCGGCGTCTTCGATTCCGGCATCGGGGGCCTGACGGTGCTCGACGCCATCAGCCGCCGGATGCCTGCGGAGAGCCTGGTCTATTTCGGCGACACCGCGCACGTCCCTTACGGGACCAAGTCTCCGGAGGCCGTGGCCAGGTATTCCTCGGAGGTGGCGCGGTACCTCGAAGGCCTGGGGGTCAAAGCCCTGGTCGTGGCTTGCAACACGGCTTCGGCGGTCGCCCTTCCCACGGTGCGGCGCGCCGTGGGCGTGCCGGTCATCGGCGTGATCCTTCCGGGCGCCAAGGCCGCGGCCGAGGCGTCCCGCAGCGGGAGGATCGGCATCATCGGCACGGAGGCCACCATCGCCTCCGGCGCCTATACGCGGGCCGTCAAGGGCCTCAGGCCCAAGGCCCGGGTGACCGGCGCGGCGTGCCCGCTTTTCGTCCCGTTCGTGGAGGAGGGCTGGTGGGACGGGTCCGTCATCGAAGCCGTGGCCCGGCGCTATCTGGGGACCATGAGGCGCTCGGGCGTGGACACGCTCATCCTGGGGTGCACTCACTATCCTCTTCTGCGCGGGGTGGTGGCCGCGGAGATGGGGAAGGCCGTGACCTTGATCGATTCCGCCGAGCAGACGGCCATCGAGTTGTGGGCGCTCCTGCGGCGGCTGGGCCTGGAGCGGACCTCGGGGAAGGGGAAGGCGCGCTTCATCGTTTCGGACGGCCCCGGGCGCTTCCGGATGCTGGCCAGGCGCCTCATCGGCAAGGATGTGGACGTGCGGCGTCATAGATTCGACGGTTAGGGATTCGGCAGGACCGGTCCGCGGGGTTCGCCCGCAGGCCGGATTCAGGAGGGTGAGATGAGCGATAGAGGTCAGGGATCGAGGCACGGCGGACAGGGCGGCCAAGGCGGCCAGCATGGCCAGGGCGGCCAGCACGGCCAGGGCGGCCAGCACGGCCAAGGCGGGCACGGGCACGGCGGCCAAGGCAATCGCCGCGGCGGGCACGGGCACGGCGGCGGCCAGCACGGTCATGGCTACGGCGGCGGGCAGGGGCAAGGCCACGGCCAGTTCCGGCGGCGCGACTTCCGCAACCGCGACCGGGGCCAGCATGGCCAGCCCAGGCCCGTGGTCCAGCGCGAGCCGAGCGAGGCCGAGAAGCTCTTCACGTCGAAGACCCCGATCGACCCGCGGGAGTGGATCTGCCTGGAGAAGGGCTCTTCCGACCCGTGCATGCGGGCCGTGGACATCCTCTGCCCGGTGGGCAAAGGAACCCGCGGCCTCATCGTGTCGCCTCCCAAGGCCGGCAAGACCACCTTCCTGCGCCTCATCTCGCAGGCCGTGGCTGCCAGCGATCCCAAGATCAGGCAGTACGCTCTCCTGATCGACGAACGGCCGGAGGAGGTGACGGAGTTCAAGCGGAGCGTGCCCGCCTCGGTCTTCGCCTCCTGCAGCGACCAGCCCTATGAGAGGCACGTGGCCACCGCGGAGGCGGTCATGAAGGAGGCCGTCGAGCACGCGGCCGGGGGGGAGGACGTTTTCGTCCTGCTCGACTCGATCACCCGTCTGGCCCGCGTCCACAATCAGTTCGCCAACGGCAGCCGGACCATGAGCGGCGGCCTCGACTCGCGCGCCCTGGAGGTGCCGCGCCGCATCTTCGGCGCGGCGAGGAAGCTCGAGGAGGGCGGGTCGCTGACCATCCTGGCCACGGCCCTGGTGGAGACCGGCAGCCGCATGGACGACATCATCTTCCAGGAGTTCAAGGGCACGGGCAACATGGAGCTCGTGCTCTTCCGCCAAGCGGCCGAGCACAGGATCTTCCCGGCCATGAAGGTCCGGGAGTCCGGCACGCGCAAGGAGGAGAAGCTCCTGCCGCCCGACACGCTGGAGCTGGTCTGGCGCCTTCGCCGGGTGCTGGCCGGGATGGGAGACCTGGAGGCGATCAAGGCCTTGAACGAGATGCTTCGCCTGCACAAGACCAACAAGGCCCTGCTGGAGACCCTCAAGTGAGCCCCAAGACCGCGGTCGCGACAAAGGCCGCGCCGGCGGCCATCGGGCCCTACTCGCAGGCCGTGAGGTGCGGCGCCTGGCTCTTCGTGTCCGGACAGCTGCCGCTCGACGCCTCCGGCGTCATGGCGGCCGGAGGGGCGGCGGAGCAGACCGAGGCCGTGCTCTCGAACATCAAGGCCGTGCTCGAGGCCGCGGGGCTCGACATGGGAGCCGTGGTCAAGACCACCGTGTTCATGACGGATCTGGGGCAGTTCCCGGCCATGAACGCGGTCTACGCCCGGCATTTCAGCTCCCCCTATCCCGCGCGGGCCACCGTGCAGGCGGCGGCCCTGCCCAAGGGCGCGGGGATCGAGATCGAGGCCGTGGCCGTCTTCCCCGAGGGACGATGATCCTCATCGCGGCCTGCGCCGTCCTGTTGTCCTGCGCCGGGGCGCGCCTTGCCGCGGAGACGGCGTCCGCTCCGGCCCCGGTGGTCGGAGAACTCGTGAGCGCGGGACGCGCCGAGGCGGCCCTGGCTCTCGCCGATAACATCGGGGCTCGGGTCGACCGCCTGGAGCGGCTGGCCGCCATGGGCGGCAGGGTCGAGGCCTTCATCGCCGAGACCAAGGCCTTGGAGAAGGACCTCAGGAGCGCGCTCCGGGCGGTGAACGCGGCCGCGACCCTGGGGGAAGGCTCCGCGCGTCAGGCCGCCGTGAGGCTCGCCGAGGCTTCCAAAGACGTCTCCTCCCGGCTGGGAAAGCTCGAGGGATCGGCCCCGAACGCGGCGCGCGAGCCGCTCAAGAAGGTCGTGCGCAGGGGGGGCTGGACCAGCAGGGCCTGCGAGAAGCGCGTGGCCGAGCTTGCCGTGGGAGGAAGCCGCGATCCGTTCACGGAGTTCCTCATACCCCAGCCGCCGGCCGAGACCTCGGCCGAGTCCTCCGGGACTTCTCCGGGGCAGACCGCCGCGCCCAGGTAGCCCGGGCCCAGCCTCAGAACCTGATCAGCGGCAGAAGGCTCGAGTGGCGGTCCGTCCAGGCCCCCGCGAGCCGCGAGCTCCAGGCCGAGAGGTCCTCCCATCTCTTCGTGTCCGAAAGCCTCCGGAGCTTGGCTGCGTCCTCGGAGAGCGCCGCCCACTGGCAGACGTAGTATTCGCGGCCCATGCCGGGCGGCGGCACGGCGTGCCTGATGAGGCCCCGGAGGCCCAGGGCTCGAGCCTGGGCCGCCAGCATGGGCCGCAGGTCGATGTGCTTGTTGGAGACCTGGACGAGGATGACGCCTCCGGGGGAGAGCCGGCGTCGGTAGAGCTCGAAGGCTTCCCGGGTGAGCAGGTGGGTGGGGATCGCCCCGGCGCTGAAGGCGTCGATCACCAGGAGGTCGTGGCGCGCCTCGGATGATTGGAGGGACAATCGGGCGTCGCCGAGCACGACGTCCACCGAGGCCCGCGTTTCCGCCAGGAAGGTGAAGTGCTCCCTGGCGATGGGGGGGACGTCCGGGTCGAGCTCGTAGAAGGTCATGCGGGTCCCGGGACGGCCATAGGCCGAGAGACTGCCCGCGCCCAAGCCCACGACCCCCACGTCGGCGAATCCCGCGCCGAGGAGCTCGAAGACGTCCCCCACGGGCCCGAGCCGGTGGTAATAGGCGATAGGCTCGCGGGTCCGCGTCTCGTCGCGCGACTGCATGCCGTGCAGGGTGTTGCCGTGCATGAGCATGCGCATGCGGCCGTCCTCCACCACGCGGTAGGTGCCGTAGAAATTGCGGAGCGCGAAAGTCCCTTCCCACAGGCTCGCCCGGGCCGTGAAGAAGAAGACCACGATGACGAGGAAGCCGCCCATGAGGGTCGAGGGCCTGAGCACGCTCTTCGAGCGCCAGAGCTCCCAATCCCGGAGCACGAGGGCGGCCAGGGAGAGGGCTCCGGCAGCGAGCCAATCGAGGCCCATGAGGCCGCTGTGCCTGCCCAGCCAGGGGACCGCGACTGCCAGGAGCGCCCCGCCCGCAAGTCCGCCCACGGAGAGGGCGAGATAGAAGAGCGAGGAGGCGCCCGGCTCGGTCGGCTTGTCTTCGGCCAGCGAACGGTGGCAGATCATGGCGATGATGAAGAGCGCCGCGATGTTGAGCACGAGCGCGATGACGCTGACCGCTCCGGCCAGGGCCATGGCTCCGCCGGTCAGGACGCGTCTGCCCACGGCGGCGAGGAACAGGGGCGCCAAGCCCAGGCCGGCCACCAGGAAGAGGACGCACCCGAAGGGCCGCCAAGGCTTGGCCTTGAAGTTGAGGATGAAGGTGACGAGATAGATCCCCAAGGGGAGCATCCAGAGCAGGGGCACCGCGGTCAGGCTCGACGAGAGGTACTGGGTGCAGGCCAGCATGGCGGCGCAGGGGCCGGCGGCCAGCGCGATCCAGGCCAGCAGCCTGCGGCCGCTGCCGGCTGGCGCGGGGTCGTGGGCCTGGACCGAGGCGGCGCTCTCCGGCCGCGACGCGGACGGCAGGACGAGGAGGTGACCCAGGACGAAGAGGCCGTAGCAAACCTGCCAGGCCCGGGACTGGAGGTCCAGGGGCACGAAGGGCTCGATGAGGAAGGGGTAGCTGAGCAGGCCCGCCAGGCTGCCTGCGTTGGACGCGGCGTAGAGGGAGTAGGGGCTTTCCTTCTCCGGGCGGTCCGACGCCTCCAGCCACCTCTGAAGGATGGGCACCGTGGCGGACAAGGCGGCGAAGGGGGCTCCGATGGCGGCGGCCAGGGAGAGCAGGAGGGTCCCAAGCGGATGCGCGTCAGGACGGGGCCTTGGGTCGGCAAGGAACGCCAGGGACGCGGCCGCGAGGACCCCCAGGTGCAGCCACGCCTGCCTTCTCGGGCTGAGCCGCGCGCCTCCGAGATGCCCGTAGAGATAGCCCAGGAGGAGCGCTCCCTGGAAGAACATCATGGAGCCGGTCCAGACCTGAGCGGAGCCCCCGAAGAACGGCAGGAGGAGCTTGGCGGTCAGGAGTTCGCTCGAGAAGAGGAGGAACGAGCCCAGGAACGCTAGGACGTGGAAGGGGCCCGGCATGCCCCTGAATCATACCAAACGCCGGCCGACGTCCGGCGCTACAGAAGGCCGAAGTCCTTCATCCGCTTCCTGAGGACCTCGCGGGAGGGGCCGGTGATGGGGGTCAGGGGCAGGCGGGGCTCGCAGCGGCACTTGCCCAGCATCTCAAGGGCGGCCTTGACCGGGATGGGGTTGGTCTCGATGAAGAGGGCTTTGACCAGGGGGAACATCTTGAGGTGCAGGGCGCGCGCCCTCTTCCAGTCGCCCTTAAGGGCCGCGGAGCAGAGCTCCGCGGTCCGGCGCGGCGCGATGTTGGCGATGACCGAGATGACGCCCGCAGCCCCGACCGCCATCATGGGCAGGGTCAGGGAATCGTCGCCCGAGAGCACGGAGAAGGGGCGCTTGATGAGGGAGAGGATCTCGGAGACCTGGTCGAGGCTGCCCGAGGCCTCCTTGATCGCGGCGATGTTCTTGAAGTCCGCGGCCATGCGGGCGACCGTGGCGGGCAGGATGTTGACCCCGGTGCGGCCCGGGATGTTGTAGATCACGATGGGGAGCGCCACTTCCTCGGCCACGGCCTTGAAGTGCCGGTAGATGCCCTCCTGGGTGGGCTTGTTGTAGTAGGGGGCCAGCAGGAGGACGGCGTCGGCCCCGAGGTCCTGCGCCTTGACCGCCAGCTTGACGGCCTTGGCCGTGTCGTTGGTGCCCACGCCGGCGATGACGGGCAGGCGCCGGTCCGCCTCCTCTACGCAGATGGAGATCAGGCGGCAGGATTCCTCGTGGGAGAGGGTCGCGGCCTCTCCGGTCGAGCCGCAGGGCACGAGGCCCGAGGTGCCGGACTTGAGGTGCCAGCGCACGAGGGCCCGGTACGCCTCTTCGGCGAGGTTCCCGTGCGCGGAGAACGGCGTGGCCAGCGCGACGATGGAGCCTTGGAGCTTCAGCATGGGAATCCCCCTGTGTAGACGATGGACGCCGGACCCTGGAGCCAGACCTCGCGGGCCGCGCCTCCCTCAAGATGGAAATCGGCCTGCAGCACGTCTCCGCCGCGCACGAGGACCTTCACCGGGGGCTCCGCGGAGCCCAGGGCCGCGGCCACGACCGCGGCCGCCACGGCGCCGGTGCCGCAGGCGAGGGTCTCGTCCTCCACGCCGCGTTCGTAGGTCCGCATGACGACCCTGCGCGGACCCAGGGTGACGAAGTCCACGTTGGCGCCGGCCGGCCGGAAGGCGGGATGGCGGCGCAGGGCCCGTCCCACGCCCGCGACGTCGAAGCCGTCGAGCTCGCGGACAGGGACGACGAGATGCGGGACCCCGGTGTCCACGCTGTGCGCCGTGCCGCGCCAGCCCGGCACCGAGAGCTTGAGCCCGAGCCTGAGCCCTTTGGGGTCGGGCATCCTGATGGAGGCCGTCCTGCCGTCCGGAGCGGCTTTGGCGTGGATGAGTCCGGCGGAGGACATGAAGGAGAACGCCCTCGCCTTGCGGGTGATTCCCTGCAGGTAGAGCCAGAGGGCCGCGGCCCGGGTCCCGTTCCCGCAGAAAGCGGCGGACCCGTCGGAGTTGAGGTAGGACACGGCCGGAAGGTCCTTCCGTCGGTCCACGACGAGGAGGCCGTCGCCGCCGACCCCGCGCCTGCGGTTGCAGAGGACCTGGGCCAGGCGCTTGAGGCTCATGCCGATCCGGGAGGCGTCTTCGCTCCTGACCAGGACGAAATCGTTGCCCGCGGCGCACAGCTTCCAGAACTCCAGGATGCCCCTCATCGGCTCTTCTCGATCTCCCTGGCCAGCGCGGCGGAGGCTTTGGCGACGAAGGGCTCGGGCCCGGCCGCGGCGACTGCGAGGTCCTTGAGGGCCAGCTGGGGCCTGCCGGTCTGGAGGTAGGCGCGGGCCCGCACGTAGCGTGCCAGGGGGTGGTCCGGCCGGCGCTGGAGGACGAGCCCGGCCTGCGACCAGGCGTTGTGCCACTGCCCCGCTTCCATGTGCCAGACAGCGGCCGTCATGGCGTAGGAGAGGCGGTCCTCGATCGGGGCGTCCTCCTCCGCCTGCCGGACGATCTCGGCGGCCTCCATGGCGAACCCGAGGGAGCGCCGGATGCGGGCGAGGACCAGCCGGGACTCCGGCGCGTCCTCGAGCTTGAGCGACCAGCGGATGGCGACCTCCGCCAGGGAGAAGTCACGGCGGTCGTAGAGCGCCTCGGCATAGGTCCGATAGAGAGCGGCGTCCTCGTCCCGGATCTCGAGCGCCCGCTCGTAGTAGTCCACGCTGCGGTCGAGGAAGCCGAGGTTGCGCTCGATCTCGGCCAGAGCCACCAGCGCGGTCGTGTGCCGCGGATCGGCCTGGACGACCCGCTCGAGGATGGAGCGGGCGGCCTCGTCGAGCTGCATGGCGTGCTGGAGCAGGCCCAGCCGGGTCAGCAAGTCCCGGTCGCGCGGGCAGAGCTGGGCTCCCAGCTGGTAGACGCCCATGGCCTTGTCGTACTGGCCCAGCTGCTCGTGGCTGAAGCCGAGGTACACGTAGGCGTTGCACAGCCTCCCGGAGAAGCGCAGTCGCGTGAGTCCCTGGCCGGAGAGCGCCTTGACCACCTCGGCGTAGCGCCTCTCCTCGAAGAGGGTCTCGACCTTCTTGAACTCCTCGGAGCGCCAGCGCAGGCTGATCGCCGCGCCGGCCCGTCCGGGAGCGGCCAGAAGGCACAGGGCGGCCAGGGCCAGGCGAAGGCCGCGGCGTTCGCTCACCGGCGCCTCCGGCCTTCGGAAATCCAGTCCTCGGCCAGCCGGGGGTGGGAGAAGAGGATGAGGTCCTCCTGGAGGGCCGGCAGGCGCCGGCGCGCGGAGATGACCCCTTGCGCCACCAGGTCCAGGGCTTTCAGGGTCTCGACGAATCCGATGTCGTGGACCTTGGGCTCGATGAGGAAGTTGGCCGCCTTGCGCTGCTCGCGCGCCAGGAGCGCCCCCCTGATGTCGATGACCTGCTCGAGGGTGTTGAGCATGCTCTTGAGACGGGACTGGGAGTAGTCGAGGTCCGTGACCGAGGCGACGACGTAGTGGGCGCCCAGCAGGCGCGCGGCGTTGACCGGGATGAAGTTCACGACGCCGCCGTCGACCAGGTAGCGGTGCCGGTACTGCACGGGGGAGAAGATGCCGGGGAGGTTCATGCTGGCGCGGACGGCCGGGCCCAAGGGCCCCTCGCGGAACATGATCTCCTCGCCGGACTTGATGTCCATGGCCACGCAGGCGAAGGGCCGCTTGAGGTCCTCGAACCTGGGGCGGCGCAGGACCGTGTCGACCCAGCGCGCCGTCTTCTCGGAGGAGAGGGGGCTGTCGAAGAAGGCCAGGCGGGCGAGGCTGAAGGCCCCGTAGTTGCTCGCCCCGCGGAACCCGATCTTGGGCGCCATCTGGGTCAGCATCCGGCTCGGCATCCCCGAGGCGATGGCCGAGCCGAGGACCGCGCCCATCGAGACGCCGGCCACCACGTCGATGGGGAAGCCCGCGTTCTCGAGGACCGAGTAGACCCCGGAGTGGGCCAGGGCGCGCAGGGACCCTCCGGAGAGGACGAGGCCGATCGTGGGCCGCCGTCCCTTGGGGCGGAGCGTGACCTCCCTCCAGAGGTGGTCGCGCAGCAGCGCGTCCTGGTCGAGGGGCGGGAGGGCTTGCGAGGGCGCTGCGCAGAGGAGGACGGCCCCGAGCGCGGCCGCGAGGGCCCGGATGCGCCCCGCCCTCACTGCTCCAGGGCCCTGCCCACCGCCCATTCGAGCTTGGCGACCGCCAGGATGTGCTCGGTCACGGATTCCAGGTGAGCCAGCCTCGCGTCGGAGAGGCGCTTCGAGGCGCGCAGTCTGGCGAGCGGGGAACCCGACGACTGCGCGGCCTTCTCGAAGAGACGCCTGAGCTCGGCGTGGTGGGTGTCGCGGAGCGGGAACTCCTTCTGCCAGTAGCGGAGGTTCTCCCAGGCCTGCCGGACATCGAGCCGGACCCGGTCCTGCAGCTCCGCGCGCTTGAGCGAGCCTTGGCGCTGCTCGGCCTCCTTCTGCTTGACCTGGGTGAAGAGGTCGTAGGCGAGGGGGACCTTGATGCCGAGGGTCGCGTCCCAGTTGTTCTGCTTGAGCGGGAACCGCTGTCCGGTGAGCTCGTAGTCCCCGGCGAAGAAGACGGTCGGGTTCCTGCGGCTCATGGCAAGGTTGACGCCGATGGCGTCCATCTCGGCCCGATAGGTCTGCGACTGAAGTTCGGGCCGGAGCTCCATGGCCCAGACCGTGGCCCGGTCGATGTCGATCTCCAGGGGCTCGGTCTTGAGGCTGCCCTCGACCCGGAAGATCGTGTCGAACTCGAGGTTCAGGTTCTTGAGGAGGGCGAGCCGCCCCGCCTCGAAGAGGTGGCGGGCGTTGGTGGCCTCCGCGCGGGCTTCGCCGAGCAGGGCCTCGGCTTCGAGGCGGTCCCAGGCGCCGAGGCCGGATTCATCGGAGAGCCTGCGCGTCTCCTCCTCGATGCGGACCGAGGAGTCCAGCTTCTCCTGCGAGAGGATCAGCCGGAAGAAGGCCTCCTTGGCGGTCAGGACGATCTCGCGCCGCGCCGTGTCGTAGTTGCTGCGCGCCGCTTTCAGCGCCGCCTTGGCGAGGTAGAGGGTGTTGACGTGCCGCCCGCCCTCGTAGACCGGGAGATACCAGTAGCCGCTGCCCGAGTAGAGGTTCTGGTCCGCTCCGGGGAAGGCCAGGAGGTTGCGCGAGACGGTCGAGAGCGCGAAGGGGTAGCGGGCCTCGTATTTCGAGGCGCTGGCTTGGAACCCGACCTCGGGCAGGAACTGGAACCAGGCCTCTCTGACGCGCTGCTGGGCGATGATGGCGTCCTGTTCGGCCGAGAGGACCCTCGCGTCGTTGAGGGTCGCCAGGCGGACCGCGTCTTCGAGGGTGATGACGCGGCCCTCGACGGCCGGGGGCTCGGCGGCCGCGGGGAGCGCGAGGAGCAGGGCGAGGATGAGCAGCGTCGGACGCATCAGAGTTTGAAGGCGCTCGTGAGGTGCTCGAGCTCGAGCCTGATGGACTCGAGGTCTTCGCGCGCCGCGGAGGACTCCTCCGGGAGCTTCTTGGCCGCGGCCGCGACGCGTTCCTCCAGTCGGCGGGTCAGGGCGCGGTCCTTCTCGATGAGGGACTGCAGGCTGGCCACCATGGCGTTGAACTCGTCCTGGAGCTCCATGAGCTCGTCGCCCGTGCGCAGGGCGACCCGGTGGGTCAGGTCGCCGCCCGAGACGGCCTGCGCGGATTTCTCGAACCGGTAGATGGGGCCCGCGAAGCGGTGGGAGACGTAGAGCGAGATGAGGACCATGAGCCCCAGGTAGAGGATGAGCTTGACCAGGATGATCACGTTGAACTGGCTGATCGCGGGGGCCAGCGACGGGTTCTCCGTCAGGATGACCCGCGCCATCGAGTAGTAGATGTCTCCGCCGACGATCAGCGACGAGATGAGGACGCTGAGGAAGACCATCCCGATGTACTTGAGCTGCAGCGACCTCTTGACGAGGACGGTGCGGCGCTGGAACCGCAGGGGCTCGGGCGTCATGCGGCGCGGACCGCCTCCCGGCGGGGAGTCCTGCACAGGGTGTCCAGGATGGAGAACCACTCCGGGGTGACGGTCTTGAGCTTGGCCGTGGCCTCCTCGAGGGAGACCGGCACCATGTCGTTGCCCCGCAGGGCCACCATCTGGCCCCAGCGCTTCTCGTGGACGAGCTCCGCGGCGCGGATGCCCGCGCGCGTGGCGAGGATGCGGTCGAAGAGGGTCGGGTGCCCGCCGCGCTGGATGTGGCCGATCGTCGCGTGCCGGGTCTCGATCCCGGTCTCCTCCTCGACGATCTCGGCGATCTGCTCGCCGACCTCGCGCTCCTGGAGGATCATGTGGCCGAACTCGTCGAGCTCCTCCCTCTTCTTCGGTCCGCCCTCGATCTCCACGGCCTCGGAGACCACGACCAGGGCGACCTTCTTGCGGTCGTGGGCCGCCTGGACCGCGCGCGCGAGCTCCTTGACGTCGACCTTGCGCTCGGGCAGGCCCACGTAGTCGGCGCCCGCGGCGATGCCGGTGTAGAGCGCGACCCAGCCCGCGTGCCGGCCCATGACCTCCAGGACCATGCAGCGGCGGTGGCTGCGGCCCGTGTCGAGCAGGCGCGCGCAGGCGTCCATGGCCACGGTGACCGCGGTGTCGAAGCCGAAGGTGAAATCCGTGGCCGAGAGGTCGTTGTCCATGGTCTTGGGCACGCCCACCACGTGGGAGGCGTGCTCCTTGAAGAGGCGGGCGGCCACGCCCAGGGTGTCCTCGCCTCCCATGGGGATGAGGGCCTCGAGCTTGAGCTTCTTGAAGGTCTGGAGGACCGCCTCCGGACCTCCGTCCTTCTTGAAGGGGTTGGTGCGGGAGGTGCCGATGGCGGTCCCGCCGCGGGAGGCGAGGTCCTCGACGTTGTCGCGGGTGAGGGGGGAGGCCTTGCCGGTGATCATGCCCTTCCAGCCCTCTTCGATGCCGAGGCACTCGTAGCCGAGGCTCTCGAGCTTGAAGACCGCCCCCCGGATGGCCTGGTTGAGTCCGGGGCAGTCGCCCCCGCCCGTCAGCATGCCGACTCTCTTCTTCATGTCACCTCCGGCCCCCGGCGCGACGCCGGGAGCCGCTAAAAGTTACCGCTGTACTTGATCTGGACGAGGCGCTCGGGGCCGCGGGGGGAGCCGTCGTCGAAGCGGCCTCCCTGGCCGATGCCGCGAACGCCGAAATCGACGTGAAAGCCGGGGGTCACGTAGACCCGGATGCCGGAGTTGATGCGGCTGCGGGACCAGTCGGAGATGTTGTCCCACTCGAACATCAGGTTCACGCGGTCCTTGATGTTGAAGCTCAGGGGAATGGCCCCGTAAATGGAGTTCGAGTCGAAGTCGGAGATGTTGAAGGAGGGATGGGCCTGGAGCCCGGGGATGAAGAGCTCCTGGGTCGCCGCCAGGAAGAAGCCGCGGTGGCGGTGGTTGTAGCGCTTGGCCGCCGCGTCGTAGAGGTAGCCCTGTCCGTCGAAGCCGATCGCCCCGGAGGGGATCCAACCGTCACCGTCGAAGAACCGGTACTTCGCCTGCACGTTGGGGGCCCTGAGCCGGGTGGTGGAATCGGTGCCGATGAGGCGGTCCACGTTCAGGGAGGCGCCGATGTTCAGGCGGTGGAAGACGCCGAAGGAGCCGTGCTGGAGCACCCCTCCCGCGGAGAAGAACCGCGTGGTCGCCGAGTAGCCGCCGTAGTCGAGGACCGCGGTCGTCGGCGTGTCGATGAGGCTGGTGTCGGGCTGGAGGAAGCGCCCGGTCACGCCGCTGGAGGCCCGCTTGGGCTGGATGGAGATCCTCGGGGCGACGTCGTCTTCGGCGGAGACCGGGCTCGAGAGAGGGAGCAGGGCGGCGAGCGCGAGAGCGAAGAGGGCGCCGTTCATGACCTGGAGAGGATCTCCGCGATCTTCTTATGGAGAGACTCCATCTCGAAGGGCTTCTGGAGGACCTCGGCCGCGCCGCTCATGATGGCGATGCCCTTCTCTCGCGTGGTGTCGCGGCTGGTCATGAGGATGATCAAGGGCGCTCCCGAGCCGAGCTTGCTGGTGACCTCGTAGGCGACGTGATAGCCGTCGATGTACGGCATCATGACGTCGAGCAGGACCAGGTCGACCTTCTCCCCCATGGCCATCTGCAGGGCCTCCTTGCCGTTCATCGCCACCAGGATATCGTAGCCCTGGTTGGTGAGGTCCAGCTTCAGGAGGTCGACCAGATCCGGGTCGTCGTCAGCGATCAGGATGCGCTTTCGATCCGCCATGCCTTCTCTCCGAGTATTGAGTCGAGAGATTCTAACAGATTTTGGTTGATTATAACGCGTTGTTCGACCTCGAGGACCGCGACCCCCTCGGGGGTCTGGTGCTGGAGCTCGACGGGGCAGCGGCCGCGGTGGGACTCCAGGGCGGTCCGCAAGGCCTCGAGCGCGTTTTCGTCGAGGGAGGAGGGCTCGCAGGAGATGATGAGCTTGCGCGCGTACCGGGGGAGGGCCTCGGCCAGGGGAGCGAGCTCGTCGAGGAAGAGCTCGGGGCCGCCCTCGGCCTCGTCCGCGCCGGATTTCGAGAAGCTGAGCTTGCCGCCCGCGACCACCGTGGTCCCGGCCTGGAGCTTGTCGCCTAGGGCGGTCCTGCCGTGGCCCCCCGAATAGGCCCGTGGGAACACCAGCAGGCGGATGGAGCCGGAGAGGTCCTCGAGGACCGCCTCGGCCATCTGCTCTCCCTTCTTGGTGATCTTGCGCTTCACCTGGGTCAGCAGGCCCGCCAGGCGCACGGGAGCGGTGATCTGGGGGTTCAGGGCCGCGATCTCGTGGGTGGCGGTCGCCTTGAGCTGCTCGCGCACCTGCAGGAGGGGGTGGCCGGAGAAATAGAACCCGAGGACCTCCTTCTCGGCCCGCAGGACGTCGTTGGCGTTCCACGGAGGGGCGTCCGGCAGGCCGCCCCCGGGCTCCGCGGAGAGGCTGTCGAGCTCGAAGAGCGTGCCCTGTCCCCGGGCGAGGTCTTCCCGGGCCCGAGCCTGGCGCTCCACCGTATGCTCCAGCGCGGCCAGCAGGCGCGCGCGGGACTCGGCCGGCGGTCTTCCGGGGTCCAGGGTGTCGAGGGCGCCCGCCTTGATGAGCGACTCGACGGCCTTCTTGTTGGCGGCCTTGAGGTCGACCCTGGCGCAGAAGTCGACGAGGCTCTTGAAGGGGCCGCCCGAGGCCCGGGCCGCGACGATGGACTCCGCGGCCGCGCTCCCCACGTTCTTGACCGCGACGAGGCCGAAGCGGATGCCGTCCGGATCCTCGATGGTGAACTCGGTTCCGGAACGCTGGATGTCGGGAGGCAGGACCTTGAGTCCCATCCGGCGGGCGTCCTCAAGGTAGACGACCAGCTTGTTCTCCTTGTCGTCGGCGCCGATCGCGGAGTGGCCGATCTCGGAGGTCGCGACCGCGGTCATGAACTCGAGGGGGTGGTTGGCCTTCAGGTACCCGGTCTGGTAGGCCACCAGCCCGTAGGCCGCGGTGTGCGACCGGTTGAACCCGTAGCCGCCGAACTCGAGGAGGTTGTTGTAGATCTTGTCGGCGAGCTTGTTCGGGATCTTGTTCTTGGCGGCCCCGGTGATGAAGGTCGGCCGCATCTTCTCGAAGTCCTCGGGCGTCTTCTTGCCCATGGCCTTGCGCAGGGTGTCGGCCTGGCCGCCCGTGAAGCCCGCGAGGGTCTTGCTGATCTCCATGACCTGCTCCTGGAACACGATGCAGCCGTAGGTGTCCTTGAGCACGGGCTCGAGCATGGGGTGCTCGTAGGAGATCTTCTGCCGGCCGTGCTTGCACTCCACGAAGCGGTCCACCATGCCGGCCTTCATGGGTCCGGGCCGGTAGAGGGCCAGGATGGCGACGATGTCGTTGAAGACCGTGGGCTTGAGCTGGGCCAGCAGGGTGCGCATGCCGTTGGAGTCGAGCTGGAAGACCGCCAGGGACTCGCCGCGCCGGAGGAGCTCGTAGGTCTTGGGGTCGTCCATCGGGAGCTTCTCGACGTCGAAGAGCGGGTCTTTCCGCTGCCGGATGAAGCCCACGGCGTTCTGGATGATGGTCAGCGTCCTCAGGCCGAGGAAGTCCACCTTGAGCAGGCCCAGGGCGGGGAGGATGTCCCCGTCGTACTGCGTGGTGACCACGTCGCCCCTGCCCTTGGCCAGCGGGCTGTAGCGGACCACCGGCTCCTTGGTGATCACCGTGCCGGCCGCGTGGACGCCGGCGTGGCGCTTCAGGCCCTCGAGCTTGAGCGAGAGATCGAGGAGCTTCTTGATCTGCGGGTCCTGGGCGGCCTTGGCGAGGTCGGGGTTCTTCTGCATGGCGCCGTAGAGGGTCACGTCGGGCCCTCCGGGGATGAGCTTGGCGATGCGGTCGACCTCGGGGAGTGGGATGGCCATGATGCGGCCCACGTCGCGGACCGCGAGCTTGGCCCCCATGGAGCCGAAGGTGATGATCTGGGCGACATGGTCGGCGCCGTAGCGCTGGCGCACGTACTCGATGATGCGCTCGCGGTCCTTGTCCGCGAAGTCGATGTCGAGGTCCGGCATGGTGGGCCGGTCCGGGTTGAGGAAGCGCTCGAAGAGGAGCTTGTGGGCGAGGGGGTCGAGGTTCGTGATGCCGAGCGCGAAGGCCACGAGCGAGCCCGCGCCCGAGCCGCGGCCGGGCCCGACCGGGATGCCGGAGCGCTTCGCGTAGGCGATGAAGTCCCAGACCACGAGGAAGTAGCCGGAGAACCCCTTCTTCTGGATGACCCCGAGCTCGTAGCGCAGGCGCTCCGCATGGGCCTGCGAGACGCCGTCCGGGAAGCGGCGCTCGAGCCCCTCGCGGGAGAGACCTTCGAGGTAGGCGTCCTGGCTCATGCCGTCCGGGGCCGGGAAGTCGGGGAGGATGAACTTCCCCTTGGGGATCTCAAGGTGGCACATGTCCGCGATGGCCACGGTGTTGGACAGGGCTTCCGGCGCGAACGGGAAGAGGGCCGCCATCTCCGCCGGGGACTTGACGTAGTATTCCGGCCCGGCGAAGCGCAGACGGTCCTTGTCGGTGAGCAGCGAGCCCGTGGAGATGCAGATCCGCGCGTCGTGGGCCTCCACGTCGGTTTTGCGGGGATAGTGGCAGTCGTTGGTCGCGACCAGGGGGATCCCGAGGCGCTTGTGGAGCTCGAGGAGCCCGGCGTTGGCCCGACCTTCGTCCTCGATGCCGTGGTCCATCATCTCGAGGAAGAAGCACCCCGGGTCCGCGAGGTCGCGGTAGGCCGCGGCGAGCTTCTCCGCGCCGGAGGAGTCGCCGGCGAGGACGGCCTGGCAGATCTCGCCCTTGATGCAGCCGGAGAGGATGACGAGGCCCTTGGCGTGCTTGGCGAGAAGCTCGCGGTCGATGCGGGGACTGTAGTAGAAGCCCTCGAGGAAGGCCGCGCTCGAGAGGGCCATGAGGTTCTGATAGCCTTCGAAGTCCTTGGCCAGGCAGACGACGTGGTGGTTCTCGCGCTCGGAGCCGCCCCGGTCGCGGCGCGAGCCCTTGACGATGTAGAGCTCGGAGCCGATGATGGGCTTCAAGCCCTCGGCGGTGCAGCGGTTGTAGCACTCGATGGCGCCGTACATGTTCCCGTGGTCGGTGATCGCAAAGCCCTTGGCGCCCTCCTTGGCGAGACTCTTGATGAGCTCGGAGGGCTTGCCGTCGTGGTCCGAGAAGCGGATGATGCCGTCGAGGAACGAGTATTCGGAGTGGTTGTGGAGGTGGACGAACTCGGGCTTGCCGGTCATGACTTTGTTATAATCCCTCGTGATGTCCCGGCGCTTCGTCGAGACCCTCGCACGGAAGGTCGAAGTCTACCATGGCCGGGTCGTCCATTTCCGCGCCGACCGGGTGCGCCTTCCCGACGGCAAGCCCGCGCTGCGGGAGTACATGGACCATCCCGGAGCCGTCGCGGCGGTGCCGCTGCTGGAGAGGCGCAGGGTGGTCCTGGTCCGGCAGTACCGGTTCCCGGTGCGCGCCACGACGCTGGAGCTCCCGGCCGGCAAGTTCGACGGCAAGGAGAATCCGCTGGCCTGCATCAGGCGGGAACTGCGGGAGGAGACCGGGTACTCGGCGCGCAAGGTCACGAAGCTCCTGGATTTCTGGCCGACGCCCGCCTTCGCAAACGAGCGCCTGACGATCTACCTGGCCGAGGGGCTCATCCCCGGCGCCTTGGACCCCGACCCCGACGAGTTCCTCGAGACGGTCGTCCTTCCTTTCCGGGAGGCCCTGCGGATGGTCCTGAGCGGCAGGATCCGGGACTCCAAAACGGTGATCGGCCTCCTCGCCTGCGCCCAGCGGCGGCTCCCGTGACCTGGTCCAAGGCTGCGAGACAAGGATTATACTAAATCGATGCGCGCGCGGCGGAGGTCATGAATCCCGAGGAGAGGCGTTCCTGGGAGCCGTTCCTCAAGCGCGTCTCCATCTTCTCCGGCCTGAGCTCATCCGAGATCCGGCGCCTGGCCGGGAGGATGCAGCCGCTCTCCCTGCCCAAGGGGGCGACCCTCTACAGCCAGGGGGACGAGGGGGACGCCCTCTATCTGGTCGCCTCCGGGTCGGTGAGGATCGTCAACCCGCGGGCCGGCAAGGACGAGGTGCTGGCCTTCATGGGCCGGGGCGACGTGCTCGGCGAGGCGGGTCTGCTCACCGGGGACCGGCGCTCGGTCACGGTCCGGCTCGACACCAGCTGCGAGTTCCTCAAGCTGGCGCGGCAGGACTTCGAAGCCCTCGCCCGCGAGAACCCGTCCTTCCTCACGCACCTGACGCGCCTGCTCTCGGCCCGCCTGACCGCCTCGGGCTCGGGCGTGCTCCGGAAGTCCCCGGGAGGCCCGAAGCTGGTGACGCTCAACGTCGCGGCGGGCCTGGACGACCGCCTGGTGTTGGCCCTCCATCTGGCCCTGGCTCTTCTGGAGCAGACCAAGAGGCGCACGCTCCTGCTCGACCTGGGCCCGGATGCCGGCCGCGCCGCCCGGTGCCTGGGACTGGAGCCTCCGGCGCTCGACGAGGCCCGGCTCCGGTCCCTGGACATGCAGTCCGCGGGGTCCGTCCAGGGCATCGTCCAGCGCCACGCCTCCGGGCTGGACGTCCTGACTCTCCGGCCCGAGGTCTTGGGGGGGAGGCTCTACAGCGGCATCTACCTCTTCCTCAATTACCTGCGCGAGTCCTACGACGTCGTGCTGGCGAGCCTCGGCAACGCGCTCGGCGACGTCGAACGCTCCATCCTGGCTGAGGCCGAGCAGGCCGTGCTGGCGGGAGTCGAGGAGAGCCGCCCGCTCTACCGGCACCTCGACGCCGAGCTCTCGTCGCTCCTGCCGGACCGCGAGCGCCTCATCGAGGCCTGGCTCGGGGAGCGCGATCCCGAGGTCGAGGTCTTCTCCGTGGGCGTCCGGCGCCTGGCGGTCCCCTGGAGCGGCGCCGTGGGCGACCGTCTGCGGGCGACCGGGTCCCCCTACCGCGCCCTCGAGGCGCAGCCCAAGGCCCTCAGGGGCGTGGGCAGGCTCGCCCGAGTCATCGGCGGGGTGCAGGTCGGCCTGGCCTTGGGCTCGGGGGCGGCCCTCGGGCACTCGCTCATCGGCATCCTGAAGGTCTTCAAGCGCGAGGGCGTGCCCGTGGACCTCGTGGCCGGAACCTCCATGGGTTCGCTCTTGGGCGGCCTCATGGCCCTGGGGATGGAGCCCGAGGAGATCGAGGAGATCGCGGTCCGCGTCGACAAGGGTTGGATGTACGAGAACTTCCTCTGGGACCTCACGCTCCCCCGCTCGGGCCTCTTCGCGGGAGACGCCATGCTGAGGTTCTTCCGGTCCTGGTTCGGGAGCAGGGAGTTCCACGACCTCGAGCTCCCCTTCGCCTGCGTGGCCACGGACATCGAGACCGGAGAGGAGGTGACCCTCCGGTCCGGCAAGGTGGCCGAGGCCGTCAGGGCCAGCTGCGGCCTGCCGCTGCTCTTCGCGCCCCTGCGGCTCAACGGACGCTACCTCGTCGACGGCGGACTCGTGAGCCCCGTCCCCATCCGGGCCGCGGCCTCCCTCGGCGCCGACATCCTGCTCGCGGTCAACCTCACCCTGCCGGCGGGAGCGCGGCGGGCCGGGGATGCGGCCCGCCGCAGGCGCAAGTCCGAGGGCATCCTCTCCATGCCGGTCGACCTGGGGACCATCGGCAGCCTGGCCCTGCCCGCCGCCCTGCGCGCGCCGAGCGTGGTGGACGTCTTCTTCCAGATGATCTACACCATGGAGTACCAGATCGCCCGCTCGCGCATGGACCCCGCCCACCTCGTCATCGAGCCGGACCTGCGCGGCTTCCACTGGACCGAGCTCCACCGCGCGCGAGAGCTCATCGAGCTCGGAGAGCGCGTGGCCGAGGAGTACCTCCCCAGGATCAAGGCGCTCATCCCCTTCTTCGCCGAAGCGGGCGCGGCTCCGCTCCGGCGCTGACCCGCGGATTCAGCGCAGGTTCCAGTTGACGAGGAGCGCCTTCTCCGGCAGGCCCGGCGGCGGATAGGAGCGCAGGTTGGGGTCGTAGTTGATGGAGCGCTGGGCGTTGAAGGAGCTCGACGGACTGATCGTGATCCCCTGGGTGCGCACGCCGTAGAGCCAGAACCTCCTGCCCGACGAGCCGGACATCTGCATGTTGCCCATTCCCTGCTCGACGAAGTAGATCCCGGCCGCCAGCAGGTCCGAGCCGTTCTTGGAGAAGGTCACGCAGTTGCGCGCCAGCGCCGCGAAGGACTGGGCGGGACCGGCCGCGATGGAGCTGGCGCCGACGTAGTAGAGGTCGTCCGACACCGTGATCTTGCCGTTGGCGCTCGAGCAGTTTCCCACGTCGCCCCCGGCTACGGCCGTCACCCTGCCGCTGACGACGCCGCGGAGGGTAAGGTTGCAGTTCTCGCAGTAGATGATGGCTCCGTCCGGCGGGATGCCGTAGGTCGCGCCTCCCACCACGGTGAAGGTCGCGGTGGAGTTGAAGACGATGGTCCGGTTGACGGTGCTCTTGTAGGTGTAATGGGCGTCGTAGTAGGCGAAATCCAGCGCCGGCCAAGTCACGGACGGGACGTAGTTGTAAGTGTTGCCCAGGACCGTGACCGAGCCCGCGCTCGTGCCCGAGTAGTAGAGGTCGCCGTCGATGACGACCGAGGCCGCGCCGGAGAGGTTTCCGTTGACGACCACGGGCCCCCCGTTGAACCTCACGTCGGCCCCGGTCACGGAGAGGCTGCCGTTGGTCCAGAACCCGCCGTCGTAGCGCACGTTGCTGGCCGACACCGTGAAGGCTCCGTTGACCATGGTCCCGTACTGGACCAGGTCGGATTGGAACTGGATGAGGGCCTCGAGGACCTTGCGGGCGAGCGGCTTGGCCTCGGTGCCGTAGGTCCCGGTCGCGCGCAGGAAGACCGTGCGGTTGACCTGGTCGGCCTCGAAGGTCACGGTGGAGAAGCCCGCGGAATAGAACGCCTCGGGCCTGGAGAGCTGGTCGGCGTCGTAGTGGCCGTCGTAGGCGTTCTGGGAGAACTGCCTCATGTAGTCCGTGACCGCGTTGTTGGCGATAAGGGCAGCGGTCTGCTGCCGCCGGTCCTGCATGGCGCTCACCAGGGTCTGCGCCGAGTATTTGTAGAAGACGATGGCGACCGGCAGGGCGAACAGGAGGACCGCCAGCGCCGCCAGCAGCGCGCTGCCGCGTTCCCGGGAGCCGCCCGGGGCCGGGCTACCTGCTCTTGACGGGCAGGAGCGGCGGATAGACGTCCGTTTCGACCGCATAATCGGTGGTCCCGTCGTTGTTGCGGTCCGCGCCCAGGTAGAGACGGACCGTGGTCACGTAGCGTCTCTCGTCGGCCGTATCCAGCAGTCCGTTGAGGTTTCCCATGCCGGCGACGGGAGCGACCATGTCCATCTCCCTGGCGGAGATGATGCCGTCGTTCTCTCCCGCGTCGCCTGTGCTCGAGAGGCCGTCGCTCCCGCGGTCGAGGTTGCGGCCCAGGGCGTTGGCCTTGTTGCCCCAGTAGGTGAAGTTCAGGGTGGAGACGTTGACCATGAGGGTCCTCATGCGCGAGCCTCCCCAGGCGCCGCCGTTGAGGCTCGTATCCAGGTAGAGGGTGCGGCTCGAGAGCCATATCCTCCGGCGCGCGTCCATCTGGCCGTCGCCGTCCTCGTCGTCGTCCTTGAGGTTGAAGCCGGTCTGCCACTGGGAGGCGGCCGGAAGCAGCTGGTTGGCGTCGCTGTCGCGGTCTCCGTCCCTGTAGTTCGGGATCCCGTCCGCGTCCCAGTCCGCGTTCGCGTCGTAGACGGGGCTCTGGTCGATGTCCACGACGAATTCGACGAGCGTCGGCGAGGCCGCCATGATCGCATTGGCATGGACGAGCGCCTCCTCGACCTTCATGAGCCCCTGCCGGGTGAGCTCCTGGGCCTCGCCCGTGGTCTGGGCCTTGGTCGTGGTCTTGATGACGAACTGCAGGAGCGAGGAGAAGCCGGCGACCATGATCCCCATGATGGCCATGCCCAGCATGAGTTCCGTGAGCGTGACGCCCGCCTGTCGCCGGTTCATTCGATGGTGAAGTCCCAGGTCTCGACCGTGGTGACCTTGTCCGCCGGGTCCGTGGCCCAATGGGAGGCGGTGAGCTCCACGGAGTGGTTGCTCCCGGAGACGAAGCTCGAGGCCGGCGTGTAGTAGACCCGGTCCGTGCCCGGGTCGTAGTGGGAGCCGATGTCGGAGGAATCCACGACCACCGCCCCGTCGAGCTTCAGGACGATGCTGGCGGGGATGATGCCGCTCTGGTTGTCGAAGACCTTGGCCGAGATCTCGGGCAGGGAGGGGGCCGAGGCGCCGAGGGGCGTCTTGTTGGCGACCGAAGGGGCCGAGTTGTCCGTGTCCGGGACGGCGAGGGTGAAGGTCCAGGTGACGCTCGCCTTGTAGCCGGCGTAATCGCCGAACTCGACGGCCGCGGCGTAGGTCCCGGTCGAAAGCACGGGGGAGGCGCCGGTGGCCGGGTCGATCCAGACCACGGCGCCGTCGAGGTAGGAGTGGCCGACCGCAGCGCCGTCGATGAGGAGGGTGATGACGTCGGGGCAGATGCCGCTGGTCGTGGTCGTGGAGAGCCCTGGGTCGGCGAGGACCGCGGCCACGTAAGGGGACCTGGTGTTGGCCGTGCCCCCCGGAGCCGGGGACAGGGACGAGGCCGAGGGGGGCTGGAGGTCGTAGATGAGGCTCCTCTGCCCGATGGGGGAGGTGTAGCCGTCCTTGGACGCCTGGCCGCGCAGCTCGTCGCCGCCCTCCGCCAAGGCGAGCGTGACCGCCAGAGGCGGGCCGGAGAAGGCTCCGTCCATGCCCGCGGCGAGGTTCGCAAGGACGCCGCTGGCGTTGACGTAGAGGTTCACGCCGGCCAGGGGGTCGGTCTCGCCCGCGACCGTCAAGGGGGAGACGCTGTCTGCGCGGTAGCGCTGGATGTCGGCGGGGTAGGGCTTGGACAACGGCAGGGCCCAGGCCTGCTGTTGGCTGGCCGAGGCGAGGCTGTACAGGAAGCCGTTGTTGGCCGGAGTGGAGATCAGCAGGGAGAGGGAGGCCTCGCTGGAGGGGTTGTAGTCCCCTGAGAACTGCTCCAGGGAGACGAGCTCGGTCTGGGAGCAGACGAGACGGCCCCGGCGGAAGATGTCGAGCTGCACCTTCTTGATGTGGGTGTCGGGCTGCTCCGCCACCGTCCGGCCGGCCGCGACGTAGGTGTCGAAGAAATCCCCGTCCGTGTTCTGGTCCCGGTAGCGGATGTTGGAGTCGATGTCATCGATGGCGTCGGCGTTGTCGTCTTTGAACGGGACGAGGTCCGAGGTGAGGCCGTCGCCGTTGGAGTCCGAGATGTCCCGGCGCATGAAGGTCACCTGGATGCGGAACCGGTCGAACTGGGCTGTTCCCAGGGTGCTTTTGATCCCGTCCAACGAGGTCCGATAGGGATAGGCCGCCTGCAGGCCGTAGCCCGCCTGGCCGGAGTCGGCGGCGAAGAGGTAGTAGAAGTCGAGGTTCTTGATCCGGGCCGAGCCGGTCTGGACCATGCGGGAGCAGGTCATCTGCTCGCGGGCCTTGAAGGACACGACGAGCGAGCGTTGGACCATGGAGAGCAGGGACACGCCCACCGTGGTCATGATGAACATGGCCAGCACCGTCTCCAGGAGGATGGAGCCCCGAGCCGTCCACGCCTTTCCTGAGGGCGCTCGGGACGCTCGGCCTCCGGCCTGGACCGCGCCCTTGGCCTTGCGCTGCAGCCGTCGTGAAGTCCTGGCGGTCATCACCCATAGGTTAGCCCCGCGGGGGGGAGCCCGCCACCAAACTTTTTGTTAACGTTGGGCGGCGAGGGGAAGGGTCATCGTGGCGACCGCGCCCTTGGCTTGGCCGGGGCTGGCGAGCGAGAGGTCGCCGTGGTGCTTGAGCGCGATCCAGCGGCCGATGGAGAGTCCCAGGCCCGTGCCGCCGGCCTCGGGCCTCGACGTGGCGAAGTCCTCGAAGAGCCGGGCCTGCGCCTCGGGGGTCAGGCCCACGCCCGTGTCCTGGATGGCCGCCACGGCCTTGCCCGACTCGGGGCGCACCCGCACGGTCAGCCTGCCGCCCAGGGGCATGGCCGCGATGGCGTTGTCGATGAGGATGGTGAAGAGCTGGACGAGGTGGCGGCGGCTTGCCTCCACCACGAGGTCCGGGCCCAGGTCCTGCAAGACAGCGATGTTCATCTCATCCAGGCGGAGGCTGGCCGAGGCCAAGGCCTGCCGCAGCGGCTCCTGGATGGGCAGGGGGGTGAGAGGGAGCTGGGTGGGCCGGACGAACTCGAGATAGCCGGAAACGATCCCGGCGGCGCGGTCCGCTTCGGCCTCGATGCCGGCCAGGCGGGTCTCGAGCCCGGACGCGTCGCCCTTGGCGAGCAGGGTCCGGGCCGACTCCGCGGTGAGGCCGATGGTGCCCAGGGGCGTCTTGAGCTCGTGGAGGACGCGCGCGAGCGCTTGACCCGTGAAGGAGAGGCGCTCCAGCCAGGCGAGCCGTTCCTCGAACTCCTTCGCCGTGGCGGTCTTGACGCGCCGGGCATGGTCTGCGATGAAGGTGCTGAAGAAGGCCGTGGTCAGGAGCAGAGAGAGGCGCAGGAGGTAGAAGGGCTGCAGAGCGTCGCGAAAGCTGGGCAGGGCGAGCGACGCGTAGACCGCGCAGGCCACCCCGCCCACCACGAAGCTGAAGGTCATGCTGTCGATGAGGGCCGTGCTTAGGATGACCAGGAAGAAGGCCATGTGGAAGTCGTCGGCGAACCCGCCGGCCGCGTGCAGGATCAGCGAGGTCATCCCCAGGTCCACGATGAAGGAGACGGGGAGCCAGGCCCCGAGGGCCGGCAGGCGGCTCTCGAGGAGGAAGAAGGACACGGCGAAGAAGGCGTAGAGCCCGAGCAGTATCCAGTGCCGCCAGCCCTGCCCCGCTTCGCCCGGGGCGTAGAGGCACTGCAGGAGCAGGGTCTCGGCCAGGACCGCGCGGAAGAACAGCAGGTATCTGCTCCGCATACCGGTAAGGTTATATAATAAAGCCGATGGCTCAAAGGGTCCTGCTCATCGAAGACGACGCCGCGTTCCGCAGAGCCGTGGCCGACGTCCTGGTCCGCGACGGCTACGCCGTGGCCGAGGCCGCCACGGGCACGGCGGGAGCGGCCAAGGCGCTCGCGGAGACGCCGGACCTCATCATCCTCGACCTCGTCCTGCCCGGCATCGGCGGCATCGAGGTCTGCCAGCGGCTCAAGCAGGACCTGCGCAGCGCGAGCATCCCGGTCCTCATCCTGACCGGCAACGACCGCGAGGGCCAGGACGTGGCCTGCCTCGACATGGGAGCCGACGACTACCTGACCAAGCCGGTCAAGGCGGATAGGCTGCTGGCCTATTGCCGGGCTCTGCTGAGGCGCTCACGGCCCGAGGCGGAGCATCCGCCCGAGGTCGCGGTCGGAGACCTGCGCCTCGACTACGGCCGCAAGCTCGTCACGCTCAAGGGCAAGGAGTTCCCGCACCTGACGCCCAAGGAGTTCAGCCTCCTCTACGAGCTGGCTTGCCGCAGCCCGGAGCCCGAGGACCGGTCTGAGCTCTACCGCCGGGTCTGGGGGATGGACCCGCCCTCCGAGATCGCGCTTCGGACCGTGGACGTGCACGTCCGCCGCGTCCGGCTCAAGCTCGGCTGGCGCTCGGACCGGTGGCTCATCGTCGTCTCGGGCCGAGGCTACAGCATCGCGCCGCCGGCTTGAGCGAGCCGGGGGGGCCGCCCCTCGTTCACTTCTTCTTGACGTTCCGGGAGGGCTTGTCGAGCTCGGCGATGACCTGCTCGATCTGGGGGAAGAGCTCCGGGAAGTCGGTGACCACGAGGACGTTGGTCCACGGGTCGGCCACGACCCTTCCCGCCTTGCTGAGCACGCTCCGCACGGCCAGGACGATCGCGGTGTCCCCTCCCGAGGCGTCCAGGTCGATGTGGTCCAGCGAGTAGATGCGCGTGCTCACGGGTTCGACCTCCTTAGAGCGGGGAGCGATCACGTAGGTGTTGGTCCTCCCGATCTGCTGGTAGGTCAGGCCCTTGATCTCCAGCAGGATCTGGAGGGCCTCCCGCGCCGTGACGTTCTGCAGGAAGGCCGTGACCTGCTTGCCCTCGAGGCCCTCGGTGACGATGAAATTCACCTTGGCCTGCTCGGAGATGTTGTCGAGGAAATTCGCGATGGGCACTCCTTTCACGCGGACCGTGACCCTGGTGTCGAGCGGATGGCGCCCGGCTGGAGCCTGAGTTTCGGCTGCACGGACCCGCGTCCCCTGCGCCATCAGCGCCGCTCCCACGCACGCAACCGCCAGCATCTTCCTCATGGTATCCACCTCCTTCCAAATATGGCCAATCATAGCATAGGCGCGCCGACTCAGGCTCCTAGAACCCGGCGGTCAGGATCTGGTGGGCCGCCTCGAGGTCCCCTGAGGCGATCTTGAGAAAGACGTCTCTCAGCCGGGAGGACTCCGACTCTTCCCTTTTTAGCCGCAGGGCGTAGTCGCTCGAGGGCAGGAAACGGCGGACGAAGTCGTCGAGGAGCCGCTTCCAGCGGGGGAGGACGCGCCGCGTAGCGGCCAGGCGCGGCGGGACCGCGGTGTAGTCGCGGATGTTGCGGCTCAGGTCCTTGCGCAGGCCCGCGTTCTGCGCGAGCAGGGCCTGCACCTTGCCGACGCCGGCCTCCCACCCGGGGGCCTCGAGTCCGGCGATGGCCGCGGCGTCGTTGGCCTTCAGGGTGGACAGCCTCTTGCGGTAGTCCTCCCCGCGGCGCTTGTAGGCCGTCTTGGCGTCGTCCGGCACCGGGCAGGCGTCGATCGCGGCCAGGAGCTCGGGGGAGAGGAAGCCCTCCTCGGACTCGACCATGGAGAGCTCCTCCTCCAGGGAGGCGACCGTGAGCCAGCGCGCGGCCTCCTTCTGCTTGGAGCCGAGGGAGTGGAGCAGGCCGCGCGTGATCTTCGCGGGGTCCTTGCTGGCGCCCGCCGCGGCGTCGAAGTCCGCGAGAAGGCTCCTGATGCGCCCCAGGAGCGCGAGCCTCTTGGCGAGCCTGGGGTCCGAGGGCGCTCTGCCTCCGGCCTCGGCCTCGAGCAGCCGGCCCGTCTCCTCGCGCTGGAGCTGGGAGGCGGTGAGGGACCTGTCCTTTCCCAGGAGGCGCGCGAGGGAGAGGTTGCGCTCGAAGCGCAGGCGCTTGTCGAGGCCGGCGACGTCGTAGCGCATCTGGTAGGCGGGGTAGCTCAGGGTCTCGTAGTCGAGGCGGCCGGTCTCGACGAGGCGCGGGGCGCCCGGCACCCGGCGGTTGTTGAGGGCGCTCTGGATGGCGAGCAGTTGCGGCGAATAGCCGCCCATGTTCAGGGAGCTCAGGTTGTCGTAGAATCCCGAGGCCGCGATGGCCGGGGCGGGAGGGGGCTCCCCTCCGCCGGGACCGTCGAAGGTGAGCACCTTGCCGGACATGGAGCCGTCCCCTTCGAAGAGGGTCTTGACCAACTCGCCCTTCTGCTCGTCCTTGAGGACCTCGTCGTTCTTGGACGCGCGGGTCTGCCGGCTCGACTTCTTGAGCCTGCCGTAGATGGTCCGGTCGAGCTCGGTGCTCAGCTTGAACGCGGACTTGCTCATGCGGTGGCTCGTCATGAGCGCTGACTCGAAGGCGTCGTCGTCCTCGGCGTCGTCCCGGGCCAGCCCGACCGCGATCTGGGCGGCTTGCTCCGGGTTCTCGCCGATCCAGAGCTTGATGTCCTCGGCGCGCTTTTCCTGGTCCGCGTTGGTGGAGATGAGGCCCGCGATGGAGGACTTCCCGATCCGGTCGACGAGGGAATCCACCGTGGACGGGTCCTTCTGGAGGGTCTCCCTCATGCGGTCGATGAGGACGTCGTGCTCGGAGAGGTCGAGGTCGACCTGGGCGGCCGCGGGGAAGGCCCCGAGGAGCGCCAGGCAGCCCAGCAGGGCCAGTCCGCGGCGGACCCGGATCATGGCTTGACTGGGGCTTTCTTGAACTCGTGCAGGAGCCGGAGGCCCGCGAAGACCTTGCCGTCCGCCGATATCCTGGCCGCGCCGAGGACGAACTCGTCGGAGGGGATGTCCTTGCGCTCCCCGGTGGCCGGCGCGACGAAGGTGTGCGTGGCGCTCTTGTCCGTCTCGGACCAGCGGATGAGGGCGTAGGCCCCCTCAGGGGTCAGCGAGACGGAGGAGAGGTTCTGCAGACCGTCGAGCTCCCAGACCGGGGTGCCGAGGAAGCTCCTGACGGAGACCTTCCAGCCGCCGGGCCCCAGGACCGAGACGGCCACGGTCTCCCCCGTGGCGTTCATGGCCACGGGCTCGCCTTGGGCCGGAGCGTCGGCGCCCGGCTGGGACCAGAGCTCCCGGCCGCTCGTGCCGAAGAAGCGCAAGGTGCGGTCCTCGCGGAGGGCCTTCGTCTTCGAGAGGTTCCAGACCGTGGTCTTGTGGAGCGTCCACGCGAAACGGCCGTTCTCGGAGACGTTCCCCGTGGTCCTGCTCATCCTGAGTCCCGAGCCCATGAGCTCTTCCGAGGTCCGCAGCGGGATCTCGTTGACGACGGTCCCAGAGGAATCCCTGAGGACCAGGGAGGAGCCTTGCCTCGACCAGAGGCCGCCCTCCTCGGCCGCGGCCGCCTCCTGCGCGGGGGGCGCGGCCTCCTGGGCCTGGACCGGCGGGGCCGAGGCCAGGAGGCTCCAGAGGAGGAAACCGCGGATCATGGCGAGGCCGCCTCCACGAGCTCGACGGGAAGGTCGGTCTTGGGGAAGAGCCGCACCGCGTAGGGTTCGGTGAAGGCCTGAGTCACGAAGCCCGTGGGGACGAGGACCTCGTAGCGGACCTTGAGCGCGCCGCCCTCGGCCGAAGGCTCGCGGAACCGGACGCCGAAGCCTCCGGTCGGGCGGCTGCCGAGGAACACGGCCGCGGCGAAGCGCTCGCCCAGCTCCGTCGGGGCGGGCTGTCCGATCTGCGCCCAGAGGGCCGTCCATTCGGCGGGCGTCTTCGCCGCCCGGCTCGCGGGCTGCGTCACGCCGCAGTGTTGTCCCTTCCATTCCATGATCCCCTCCCGGCCGGACGCGGCGCCTCCGGCCTGGAGAGGCCGGTCTTGCGCTTCCGGGACCGTCGTCGTTTCGCGGCAGCCGTTGACGAACGCCAAGAGACCGAGCAGGACGAGTTTAGACGCCATCCGGGCCTCCTTCGTGCCGTCCTCCGATGAGGAGTTTCGGGATGCGGAGGGTCGGCTGGCCGTCCGTGACCGGGACGGTCTGGCCGTCCTTGCCGCAGCTGCCGATGCCCCAGCCCAGGTCCGAGCCGAGCCGGTCGATGGACTTGAGCACCTCGGGCCCCACGCCGAGAAGATTGGCGTCGCGCACGAGTCCTTTGATCTGTCCGTCCTCCACCCGATAGCCCTCGTCGACCTCGAAGACGAACTCCCCGGTCGTGGTGTTGACCTGGCCGGAGCCCATGTGCGTCACGAGGATGCCGCTCTTGAGCTCGGACAAGATGACCGCCGGGTCGTCGGGCCCCGGGGCGATGTAGAGGTTCGACATGCGCGGGATGGGGCGGCAGTAGAAGGACTCGCGCCTGCCGTGGCCGTTGGAGGGCTTGCCTTCCCGCATGGCGGTCGAGCGGTCGTAGAGGTAGTCCGTGAGGACGCCGTCCTTGACCAGGACCGTGGGGCCGGCCGGCACGCCCTCGTCGTCGAAAGCGAAGCTCCCGCGCAGGGTGGGCATGGTCGGGTCGTCGATGATGGAGACGGTCTCCGGGGCCACGAGCTTGCCCAGGCGACCTTTGTAGGCGGGGGAGGTCCCCTCCTGGATGGCGTCGGCCTCGAGGGAGTGGCCGATGGCCTCGTGGATGAGGGTCCCTCCCGCCGAGCTGGAGATGACGACCGTCGTCTCCCCGGCCCTGGCCTTGGGAGCGTCGAGCTTGGCCACGGCCCGCTTGGCCGCGGTGCGGCACAGGCCGGCGGGAACCTGCCCCGAGAGGAGCTCGAAGCCCTTGATCGCGCCGACCGAGGCCGTCCCGCTCTGCAGGACGCCGTTCTTCTCCGCCACCACCGTCAGGGAGAGCAGCAGGCCCGTGCGCTCCTCGCGCCGGAAGGCGCCGTCCGAGTTGATGACCGCGAAGGCCTTGCGGCGTTCCGCGTAGGAGAGCGTGACCTGGCGGATGTGGGGGAACTCGGACCGCACCAGGCTGTTCATGAGCCGCAGCATGCTGATCTTCTTGTCCAGGGGCACGGACAAGGGGTCGGTCGTCATGGGGTGCCGGTGCATGGTGGGCTTCAAGGCGCGGCCCTGCCCGGCCTTGAGGGGGTTGCCCAGGAGCTCGCGGCTCAGGCGCGCCGCGGTGGCAGGGTCGATGGAGTTGGCGCTGCCGTGCAGGGTCTCCACGGCCGAGCCCTTGCGGCGCAGGAAGCGCACCGCCAAGCCGCGCTCGGAGACCGAGGCGACGTCGTCGATGCTGGAGTCCTCCATCCGGATGCCCAGGCCGCGGGACTCCTCGAGGTAGATCTCCCCGTAGTCCGCGGCTCCGGCCACGCGGGGATAGTCGTCGGGCCGCAGGTCCTCGAAACGAGGGCTCATGGGGGGATCGGCAGCGCGACGGTGACGGTCGTCCCCTCGCCGAGGGCCGACTCGAGGAGGACCTTCCCGGAGAGGCGTTCCACGACCTTCTTGACGTAGGCCAGGCCCAGGCCCGCCCCTTCCATCTGGCCGGTGAAGGATTCCTCGATCTGGTGGAACTGGCTGAAGACCTGCTCCTGGTCCTCGGGAGGGATCCCGGGGCCCTGGTCCCGGACGGCGATGTGGACGACGCCGTCCTCGATCCGGGAGGTGACCGAGATCTCCTTGGTCGGCTTGGCGTCGAACTTGGCCGCGTTCTCGATGAGGTTCTTGAAGACCTCGGTGAGGAGGTAGCGGTCCGCCAGCACCTGATGGCCTCCGACCTCGACGCGGACCGAGGCGCCGTTCTCCTGCAGCCATTCGTGCAGGGAGCTGACGGCGTCGCCCACCGCGTCGGCCACCTTGAGGGGCCCCGCCTTGAAGGCGAAGGCCTCGTCCTCGAGCGTCGTGAAGTTGAGGAGTTTGCTCACCAGGGTGGAGAGCTTGCGCCCCTGCCTGAGGATGGCGTCGAGCGCCTTGCGGTCCGTGGGGGAGAGGGCTTCCGGGGGGTCCGAGGCCAGGATCTCCGCGTAGCCCGTGATGGAGGCCAGCGGGGTCTTGAGCTTGTGGGACATGAGGGAGAGGAAGGTGCGCTTGAGCGACTCCTTGCGCCGGTCCTCGGTGACGTTGCGGAAGACCCAAAAGTGGCCGGCGCGGGCGTCGCCGGTCCCTCCGGGGCGGCTCAGGGCGATGGAGGTCGAGGTCCCCGCGAGGACGAGCTTCGTGGGCTTCTCGCGCTCCGCCTCGAGCTCCCCTGATGCGCCGGACAAGAGCCCGTCGAGCGAGGGTTTGAGCGTCATGCCGGAGAGCGCCTTTTCGAGGGTGTCGCGCTCCGATCCGATGGAGAGGAGCTTGCGCGCCGCGTCGTTGGCGATGATGATGGCGCCCTTGGCGTCGGAGAGGATGGCGCCGTCCGTCATCCGGGAGAACATGGCGTCGAGCATGGCCCGCTCCTCCCGCACCGCGGAGAAGAGGCGCGCGTTCTCCAGGGCCACGCCGGCCTGGGAGGAGAGCGAGGCGAGGCCGGCCACGTCGGCGTCGTCGAAGGAGCCTTCCTTCTTGTTGATGGCCTCGATGACGCCCAGCAGCCGGTCCTGGTGGATCATGGGCACCGCCAGGATGGAGCGGGTCACAAAGCCCGTCTTGGCGTCGGCCTTGGAGGACCACCTCGGGTCGGAGCGCACGTCGTTGATGATGGCGGCCTGGCGGTCCCGGGCCACGGTGCCCGCGATGCCCTGCCCGACCGGGAAGCGCAGGCTGGAGACCTCGGGGCCCAGCCCCAGGGCCACGTCGAAGTAGAGGCACTGCGTCTTCTCGTCGAGGAGGAAGAGGGAGACGCGCTCCGAGCCCACGACCTTGCTCGCCAGCTCCAGGACGGTGCGGAGGAGCTCCCCCAGGTCGAGCTTGGAGGCGATGACGCGCGAGGCCTCGAGCAGGAGCTGGGCGCGGAGGTCCGCGCCGCCGGGGTTCGTGGCCGCCATGGCCTAAAAGTACCATATCCGCGGCGGCCAAGGAAACGGGCCGCTTTGTCGTCGGAACGGGCCTTTGCTATGATGATGCATCGGCATTCCATCCTCGAGGCTCCTCCTCAGGCACCTGGGCTGGCTGGCGGGCTCGGCCGGCTTGGCCCTCCGCGCGCCCGCGTCGGCCGGCGGGCCTCCCAAGCGGTGGCTGGTGCTCGGCTACGCCGCGGTCGGCGACGCCGTCTTCTTCCTCCCGGTCCTGGCCGGCCTGCGGAGGCTCTACCCGGAGAGCCGCGTCACGTTCCTCGCCAACCCAAGCCCGGTCTCGCGGGAGCTCGTTCCCGCCTCCGGCCTGGCCGATGAGGTCGAGCTCGCCGAGTGGGAAGGGGCGGGCGAGGCCGACCGGCGGCGCGTCAACGCCAGGCTGCTCGAGGGCGGCTTCGACGGGGTCCTCCTGAGCCTCTCGTCGCCGGCCCATTTCTTCCGCGAGACCCTTGCCGCGGCCAGGCTCAGGGTCGGGCATTGCGTGAGACTCTCCGCGCCGGAGCACCTCGGGCCTGCCGCCGGGGCCGCTTGGCTCGCCAAGAGGGCTCTGGTGACGGGCGAGCTCAGCCGAAGGCTCCTCCTCAACAGGAAGGTCCGTGTCGGACCCGGCCCGGAGAACGCGGTCAACAGGAACCTCAGGCTCCTCTCGGCTTTGGGCGCCGGGCCGGCGGCGGGCTTGGACGGCCCCCTCCTGCCGGTACCGGAGGGAGCGCGCGCGTTCGCGGCCAAGGCGTTGGGCGAGCGTCCGCGCCATGTCCTGGTCGGGGTGCACCTCGGCTCGCCCGAGAACCCCTACTGGAAGATCTGGCCCGCGGAGCGCTGGGGCCGGGTCTGCCGCCGCCTGCGCGACGAGCTCGGCGCCGAGCCCTTCCTCGTGGGCGGGCCCGAGGAGGCCCGCGCCGTGGAGGCCGCCCGAGCCGCCGCCGGTTACGCCATCCCCTCCTGGGCGGGGCGGACCAGGCTGGTCGAGACCTTCGCGCTCATCGAGCGCTGCGGGCTCTTCCTGTCCAACGACACGGGCTTGGCCAAGGCCGCCATGGCCATGCGGGTCAGGACCCTGACGGTGTGGGGGCCGACGGACCCTGTCGAGCTCGGGGCCTGGGAGCCCGTCGGGCATCGGGACGTGCGGCTGGGCATCGCGTGCAGCCCGTGCGTGCGCCTCGGCATGCCGAGGGCGATAGACGGCATCGACTTCACGGACTGCGGGCATCACCGGTGCCTCGCCTCCCTCACCGAGGACGAGGTCTTCCGGGCCGCGGCCAACGCGTACCGGGGCCGATGAGCGATGGAACCGATGGGGTCAGGTCTGGACATCGAGACATTCGCTATAATCCACACCTGACCCCCATCTGACTATGTGCGGTATCTGCGGCATCATCCGTAAGGACGGGGCCTCTCCCGACCGGGGCAGGCTCGAGGAGGCCAACAGGCTCCTCACCCACCGGGGCCCGGACGACGAGGGCTACTTCGTGGAAGGTCCCGTGGGCCTGGCCATGAGGCGGCTGTCCATCATCGACCTCTCCACCGGGCACCAGCCCATCTCCTACGACGACGGGAACCTCTGGATCGTTTTCAACGGCGAGATCTACAACTTCCTCGAGCTCCGGGTCGAGCTCGAGAAGCGCGGCCACCGCTTCAAGACCAGGAGCGACACCGAGGTCGTCCTCGCCCTCTACAAGGAGACCGGGGACGACTTCGTCAAGCGCCTGCGGGGGATGTTCGCCATCGCGATCTGGGATCGGCGCCGCGAGCGGCTCGTGCTCGCGCGCGACCGCATCGGCAAGAAGCCGCTCGTCTACGCCGACGAGCCGGACTACCTCGCCTTCGCCTCGGAGCTCCGCTCGCTTTTCGTCTGGCCCGGGCTCTCGAAGGAGCTCGACCCCGCGGCGGTCGACGAGTTCCTGAGCCTCCAGTACATCCCGGCGCCTCGGACGGTCTACCGGAGCGTAGCCAAGCTCCCTCCGGGGCACCTGCTGGTGCGCGAGGCAGGAAAGACCACGGTGCGCCGGTACTGGGACCTTCCCCTCGGCGCTCCGGCCGTGACCGGGGACGTGGAGGAGGCCAAGGACCTCATCCGCGAGAAGTTCCGCGAGGCGGTGAGGCTGCGCATGATCTCCGACGTGCCCCTGGGCGCGTTCCTCTCCGGGGGCATCGACTCCTCCATCGTGGTCGCGGTGATGAGCCAGCTCTCGGACAAGCCGGTGCGCACCTTCTCCATCGGCTTCGAGGAGGCGGAGTTCTCGGAGCTCCCGTACGCGGGCGAAGTCGCCCGGCGCTGGGGCTGCGACCACACGGAGTTCATCGTCAAGCCCCAGATGGCCGAGGTCCTGCCCAAGCTCGCGTGGCACTACGGCGAGCCCTACGCGGACTCCTCCGCCCTGCCCTCCTACTACGTGGCGCGCGAGACCCGCAAGTCCGTGACCGTGGCCCTGAACGGCGACGGGGGGGACGAGAACTTCGCGGGCTACATCCGCTATTTCGCCATGAAGGCCGCGAGGATGTACGACTCCGCTCCGGGGCCGCTCAAGGCCCTCCTGCAGGCCGGCCGGGAACACCTGCCCGAGAGCAGCGCTCCTTTGGGCCTGACCTGGAGGATCAAGAGGTTCCTGCGCTCCGTGGCCTTCGAGGACATGTCCCGGCGCTACCTGCGCATGGTCGGCTATTTCACCGAGGACCAGAAGGCCGAGCTCTACTCCGACGCCTTCAAGGCGCGCCTCGGCGGCCAGGACCACGCCGTGCGCTACATCCAAGACGCCTTCGACGCGACCGCGGGCGAGGACTTCGTCAACGGCATGCTCGCCGTGGACTTCAAGACCTATCTGCCCGAGTGCCTCATGGTCAAGATGGACATCGCCACCATGGCCAACTCCCTCGAGGGGCGCTCTCCCTTCTTGGACCACGAGCTCGTGGAGCTGGTCTACCGCATGCCCGGGGACTGGAAGCTCAAAGGCTTGAAGGGGCATAAATGGATCTTGAAGGAGGCCTTCAAGGACGAGCTCCCGCCTTCGATCCTCAACCGGGGCAAGATGGGCTTCGGCATCCCCCAGGACCGCTGGTTCCGGGGGCCGCTCAAGTCCTTCTGGGAGGACCGCGTGCTCTCTCCCAAGGCCCTGGGGCGCGGCTATTTCCAGGAGGCGTACCTGCGCCGCCTCTGGTCCGAGCACCAGACCGGAGGCCGGGACCACAGCTACCGGCTCTGGGGTCTCATGATGCTCGAGCTCTGGCACGAGGCCTGCCTGGATGGCTGACGCCTCTCCGCGGGTCTCGGTCGTCATCGACAACCACAACTACGGCCGCTTCCTGGCCGCGGCCATCGACAGCGCGCTCAGCCAGGACGTCCCCCACGGCGAGGCCGAGGTCGTCGTGGTCGACGACGGCTCGACCGACGGCTCACGGGACGTCATCCGGAGCTACGGAGACCGGGTGCGGCCGGTGCTGCTCGACCCGCGCAGGGGCCAGGCCGAGGCCTTCAACGCCGGCATCGCCGCGGCCCGCGGGGAGATCGTCTGCCTGCTCGACTCCGACGACGTCTGGCTCCACGGCAAGCTCGCCAAGGTCGTCGCTCTCTTCGACGACCCGGTCGTGGGCGTGGTCCAGCACTGGCTCGACGACGTCTCCGGGGACCTGAAGTCCCTGGGCGCCTTCCACCCGGCTTGGCCGCGCAGCTACTCCCTCGACGATTTCCTGGAGGCGCGCGCGCATTTCACGGCTACGAGCGGGCTCTCGTTCCGGCGCAAAGCCCTCCTTGAGGCCCTGCCCATCCCCAAGGAGCTCTTCTACTACCTCGACGATTTCCTCACGGTGAAGACCCTTTTCAAGTGGAAGGCGGCCAACATCCCCGAGGTCCTGGGGCTGCACCGCGTGCACGGGGGCAACTGGTGCGCCAGCGGGCTCACGGACCCGGCCAAGATCGAGCTCGACTTCCGGATGAGGGAGCTCTTCGGCGCCAGCCTCAAGGGTTGGCTCGCTGGAGCGGGCCGCTCCCTGAGCCCCGGCTACAAGGCCCGCGAGGAGCTCGAGCTCCTGCGGCGCCGGGTGCTCCACGCCGGTCTGCGCGCTAGGCCGGTCGAGGCCTGGAGGCTCTGGCTGGAGGGCTTTGCAGCGGCCAGGAGGTCCTCGTTCGGCCGGTTCAGGCTGGGCAGCCTGCTCCTGGCCGTGCTCTCGCCTACTCTCTACCTTTCAGCCTATGCCTTCTATTCCGACACCGCGGGCCTCAAGGGCCTGCGCTTGAGGCTCTTCCCGGAGACCAACGCATGACCGACAAGACGCTCAGCATCGTCCTTCCCGCCTACAACGAGGAAGAGGCCATCGCCGACACGCTCAAGCAGTGCCTGGCCGCCGAGCCCGCCATCCTGCGTGAGACCGGCTTGTCCGCGGTCGAGCTCGTGGTGGTCGACGACGGGTCCCGCGACCGGACCCGCGAGATCGCCGGGGGCTTCGAGCGCGTCCGCGTGATCAGCCATCCGGTCAACCGCGGTTACGGAGCTGCCCTCATGACGGGGTTTTCGGCCTCGCGCGGCGAGCTCCTGGCCTTCATGGACGCGGACGCCACCATCGACCCCCTCTGCATGATCACCCTCCACCGGGCCCTGGTCCGCGAGAACGCGGAGCTTGCCATCGGAGGCCGCTTGCACGCGGGCTCGCAGATGCCCGCGGTGCGCGTGCTGGGCAACCGCTTCTATGCCGCCGTGATCTCGCGGCTGACCGGCGTGCCCGTGACCGACACGGCGAGCGGAGTCCGGCTCTTTTCGCGCCGCCTTCTGCCCAGGCTCATCCCCTTGCCGGACGGCCTGCATTTCACGCCCGCCATGACCGCGCGCGCCGCGTGCATGGGAGCCAGGATCGTGGAGACCCCCATCCCCTACGCCGAGCGGGTGGGCCAGTCCAAGCTCAACGTCCTGGCCGACGGGCTGCGCTTCTTGCGCGTCATCCTGGGCATCATCTTCGCCTACTATCCCCTGCGCATCTTCGGCCCCGCGGGCCTCGCCTTCGCCGGCGTGGCCATCGCCTACGGCGTGGGCCCGGCGGCCGAGTACCTCTCCCTGCGCAGGCTCTCCGAACCCGACGACATGATCTACCGGCTGCTCACCATCGTGACCCTGGCCGTGTGCTCCCTCATCTGCCTGACTTTCGGGGGGCTCGCACAGAAGCTTTCGGACCTGGCCGTGGGCCGGAAGTCCGGGTTCTGGGACCGGCCCAGGGTCCGCGACTACTCCATCGTTCTTGGGGTCGCGCTCGTGCTGGCCGGGGTGCTCCTCAACACGCGCACCATCATCGAGTACGTCACGAGCCGCCAGATCCACCAGCACTGGATCTACGTCCTTACCGGGAGCTTGGCCGTGATCTCAGGCACCGTGCTCGGCGCCTTCGGCGTGACCCTGGACCTCGTCCGCCACCTTCCGACCCCGCGCGCGGAGGGAGGAGAGCGTTGAGCCGCAAAGAGCTCATCCTCGGGCTCCTGGTGGCCCTGGCCCTGCGTGTGGGCTTCGGGGCCAGGCAGGTCGAGGGCGGCAAGCTCTTCGGGAGCCTCGACTTCGAGATCCTGGCCGCCAACCTCCTCGACTCCGGGGTCTATTCCGAGAAGCCTCCCCTGCCCACTGCGGTGCGCGAGCCGGGCTATCCCGTGCTCATCGCGGGCCTCTACGGAGCCGCGGGCCGGAGCCCCTGGTCCGTGATCCTGGGCCAGAGCCTGCTCTCCGCTGCCACGGTCTGGCTGGTCTATCTCCTGGCCGCCGCGGTCTTCGACGCTTGGGCAGGCAGGTTCGCGTTCTGGGCCTGCGTCTTCTATCCGTACTTCATCTACTACAGCGCCTACTTCTTCAGGGAGACCCTGCTCGCCTTCCTCGTGGCCGCGGTCTTCCTGCTCCTGGTGCGCGACGGCCGGCTCTCGTCCTTGGCAGGAGCCGGAGGCCTGGCAGGCTGGATGTGCCTGACCAACGGAGCCCTGAGTCCCGCCGTGGCGCTCGCAGGCGTCGCGGCGGGTTGGGGCAAGCCCTGGCGCTGGAAACGCTTCTGGGTCTTCTGCCTGCCGGTCGCGTTCCTGGTCGGGGTCTGGGTCACGCGCAATCTCGTGGTCATGCGCGCTTTCATCCCTGCCTCAAGCCTCGTCGGCATCCAGATGTACTGGGCTCTGACCGTTCCCTATGAGGCGCTCGGCACCGAAGAGCAGAACCGCATCCTCGGAAACCCGGGAGAAGACACCGAGTTCCAGCGCCTGCAAGCCCTGCCCGAGGCCCAAAGCAACAAGGCGTTCCAGGCGGAGGCCATGAAGATCTTGAAGCAGCATCCCTGGGCTTTCGTGAGGGACTGCGCAGGCAGGTTCTTCGGCGTGTGGAGGATCGTGCCGCGCGACCGCGCCTACACCCACAAGGCCTCACTGGTGCGCTTGACGGCGCTCCTGAGCGACGGCTGGCTCATCCCCCTGGCTCTGCTCGGCCTGTGGCGGGGCCGCTCCATTCTCTGGGTCCGTTGGATGGCGGGCTTCATCCTCATCGTGACCGCGACCTACTCCATCAGCCACGCTCCCATCCGCTACCGGGTGCCGGTCATGCCTCTTGTCCTGGTCCTGGCGGCCGGAGGCGCCGGCCGCCTCAAAGCCATGCTGCGGAAGTCCGAAAAAGCCAAGGGGATGCCATGAAGAAACACGGCTGGCGCCCAACTCTCCGCGTGGTGTCCTCCTGAATGAGAGCCCGCGGCAGCGGCATGCCCGAGGCCGGCTTCGTCAAGCACTGACGTCGGGCCGAGGCATCACGGGCAGTTGAAGAAGATTCCAGGATCGATCCCGCTGCCGCGGAGCGCATCGAAGATGCCCCGAAGGCTGGCGCCCAGGGTCGAGTTTTCCAGGAATCTGTCGGATTTCTGCCCCCCGGCCGTGGTGACCCCGACGACCTCGCCACGATCGTTGAAGATGGGCGCTCCGCTCATGCCATGGAAGCTGTCCTGGTTGGAGAGGATGAGGGCCCCCGAAGCTATGCCGGGCTGGTAGACGCCTTGAAAAACGCTCCTGCTAGCCGGGTCCAGCGTGGCGAGCCACTCGCTCGAGTCGATGTGCCCGGCCTTCTCTCCATAGGTGACGTAAAGCCCCCGGCCGTTGGCGCCGAGGCCGCCCGGCCGCGAGTTCGGGGCTGGATATCCCGCTGTCCAGAGAGCCACGCCCTGCGGCATACGCGAAGGCCGCGCCCTGCGGCAGGGGCTTGGCGCCGCAAGGGGGGCCTTGAGGATCGCCCAATCCCCGGAGGCAAGGGCCCCGAGCCTGGCGATGAGGTCCGTGCGGCCCGAGAGACCCGACACGTCCGGGGGGCTGCGTCGCGGAGAGATGAAGCCCCGGCCCGCGGCCACCAGGACGGCATAGTAGGGAGACGGAGAGATCCTGATGTTGGTACGTGCGTTTTCCGGGTAGAGCTTGACGTCCGCGTCGTGTTCGCGCAAGTCGAGCTCCGCCGCGCGGAGACTGGCCGCGGCCGTGAGGTAGTCGCGCACGCAGTGCGCCGCAGTCAAGAGATGCCCCTCGCGAGACACGAAGACGGCGCTGCAAGATGCATCGCCCGCCGTGATGGTCACGACGGCGTCGAGACCGTCCTCGAGAAATGGGACGCGGCGTGGAACCTCCCTGGGGCGGTAGAACCCGATTTGCGCTTTTAAGTCCGCTACGCGGCCCGACGCATCCAGGAGCGGGTCGAAGAAGACCGAATCCAGCCGCCCACCAGGCGCAGCATCCGATGAGGGACCCAAGGCCGCAGCGCCGGCCTGAGCCGGCCCGGCCGCAAGACCGACGAAGGCCAGCACAGCCGCCAGCCCCGCCGAGATCAAAATGGCGGATCGATCATGCATGGACCGACATGGGCCGTCAGCCGGCATCTCGGTTCTCATGATAGCCATGGGCCGCGGTCTGCGAGAGGGTCTTCAGGGCCGGCGCCGGATGACATTCGGCCTAGAAGAAGATGGGCCGAACTGCTCACGAGATGTCAGGCGCCTGCCCTGCCCGCTGGTGCGGGGGGCGCTCGTCCTGGAGCCCGGCCGCGCTCGGATGAGGCCGCAGGTCGTTGGCGATGTCCTTCCGGGCCTTTTGGCGCGCTGAAACCCGTTGGAGCTGTCCTCGCCCTGGAAACCCAGGGGGCGATTACCGGCCCAGGGACATGGCGCCGAGGCCGGCGTCGGCGGCGGAGAGCTTCGGGGTCTGGTCGCGGTTCTGCTGCCGCGCCCCGTCCTGCACCCGCGGGACCAGATACTCGTAGAGCGCCTTCACCGTGGACGCGCCCATCTTCTCGTTCAAGCCCTTGAGCAGGTGATAGGTGAAGAGGCCGTGCCCCTGCTTGTCGTCGGAGAGCGCGATCTCCGAGCCCTCGGAAGCCGAGAGGATCACGAGCTTGCCCAGCTGCTCGAGGCCCTCATCGACCTGGGCCACCAGCGGCCGCGCGCCCTTGGGCAGCACCGAGCGTCCGCCCGCGCCCGAGAAGCAGGAATCGAGCACCACGAGGACTTCCTTGGCCTTGAGCCCGTTGAGCTGCGCGTAGAGCTTTTTGAGAGGATAGCCGGTCTGCCGCAGGAACTTCACGTCCGCGTCCCAAGGCACCAGGAAGGCCTGCTTGGAGTCGATGTCCGGGGCCCCGTGGCCGGAGAAGTAGAACACGACCTTGGAGGACTCGTTGACCTTCTCCGGCAGCCAGTGCTCAAGGTACTTCTCCAGGTTGGACTTGGTCGCCATGCTCCCGGACAGGTGCACGATGTTGCGCTGGGGGAAGCCCAGCGCCGACAGGTGCTCGCGCATGCTCTGCGCGTCGCGCTCCCCGAAGTCCGCCTGCGGGACCTGCATGTACTTCTCGATGCCCACGACCACCGCGAAGTCGTCCGGGCTCTCCGGCGCCTTGTACGTCGCCTTGTCCGCGTCCGAGTCGTAGGCCTTCTCTTCCTTCCTGGTGGCCTTTTCCACGCTCGCCTTCACCAGGGTCTCCAACTCGCCCTTGGACACGCCCGGACCGCCCTCGGGGCTCATGGGGACGGAGATGTGCGTGAAGATATCCTCGTAGCAGGCTTTGAAGGCTTCCTGGATGGGCCCGGTCCGGAGCCCGCCGAAGAGCACGTAGGAGAATTCCTGCATGCTGGTCCATGACCTGGAGCTCAGGGTGCGCCCCGCGCGGGAGGTCGTGGCGTTGCCGATGATCGTGACGCTGCCTTTGCGGGGATAGATGGACCAAAGCGTGTACATGCTCAGGATGGCCTTGTTGTAGGACATGTGGTCGTCCTGGATCGAGAGCTGGAGGCCGGCGCTCATGGACAGGGAGCCGGGAGGCACCGGCATGCCCGGGGACGTGGCGTCCACGACCTTGGAGAACCTGCCTTGCTTGAGAAGGTGCTCGATGAACTGGGCGCGCAGCCCCGCCTCGGCCTCCTTGGTGTCGCTGGAGGCCTTGTTCTTCACCGTGAATTCCTTCAGGTACAGCTCCTCGCCCGCGAAGTGGCTCTCTTCCAGGGACTCGCCCGGAGGGCTCAGATGGACGATCCTCGGGGAGGAGGCGCAGGCGCTCAGGAATGCCGCAGCGAGGACTGCGGGCATGGATCGACGGAGCATCGTTGTAGGCATGGTTCCTTGCTTGCGAGCTTTGGGGGATGACGGTCTGCTGATTAGGATACCAATTCCATCAGCCCGCTGCCGCCGGGCTTGTTTCGCCTACGCTAGCGGGGTCTTCGCCCGACCAGCCGCTGGAGGCGGCTGCGGCGCTCCCAGCCCCGGGGATGCGTGCGCCAGTAATCCGAGAGCCCTTCCCAGGCGGCGTCGGCGGGGTCGCGTCTGGCTCCGGCGTCCTGAGGGAGCTCGAGGAGGTCCATGGCTTGGAGGGCGGCGGCCGGGTCCTGGCGCGCGGCCTTGAGGAGCTTGACTGCGAACTCGTCGGCCTCGATCTCCTGGACCTCGCTGAAGTGGAGCTGGGCCAGGACCCGCAGGAGGCCGGCGGCGTCTCCGACATAGGAGAGGCCGGCTTTCCTGAACCATTCGCGGGTGCGGATCCCGTCGCTGCAGTGGCCGAGCTCGACGTGGCCGATCTCGTGCCCGAGCACGAAGGCCAGGGCAGCCGGGGCGGTGCGGAACCGGTCGAGGAGCCCTGGCAGGACGTAGACGAAGCCGCCAGGGACCGCGAAGGCGTTGTTCCCGGGCCTGCCGTGCAGCACGCGGAACTCGTAGGCATCGGGAAAGCGCGTGACCAGGGAGGTCCGGGCGAGCGGCCGGCCGATCTCCCGGAGCAGGCCTTCGTCCTGGGGCCGGTCCGGTCCGCCTGCCCCGGCGGTCAGCCTGGAGTCGAACTCCACTCCGATGGCGCGCTCCTCCTCGGGAGTGAGGGGGAGGACCTTGCTCGCCGCCCGGTCGAGCTGCTTCTCGTGCTGCTGGACGACGCGCAGGGCCACCAGGAGGCTTTCCCTGGTCTCATCGATTCTCTGCTGGCGTGCCAGAAGGAACGCAGCGGCCGTAAAGGCGCTAAGAAGCGCGATCGGGAGGATCTTTTTCATCGCGCTTGCCCATGCGCACGTAGAGCATGGAAGCTCCGAGCAGGAGCAGGCCCAGCACCACCATGGTGGCCACCCTCTGCGGCAGGGGCAGCATGGAGCTGTCGTAGACCATGGCCTTGAACACGCACAGGCCCAGAAGGAGCAGCGCCGGGTAGCGCAGCTCGGCGTAGCCGAGGGCCATGCCGAGGAGGAGCGCCACGATGCCCTCGAAGCTCAACGCCAGGGTCAGATGGTAGCTCTGGAGCTCCTTGGCGAGGTAGAGCGCCAGCATGGCCATGCACAGGCAGCAGAAGGCCCAGGAAGCCTGATGGTCGGTCTCAGTGAGCTTTCTGCGCTGGTCCTTGGAGAAGGAGAGGTTGAGCAGGAGGGCCAGGCTGGAGCCCCAGTACACCGCGGTGTTCACCGGGGTGGGCTCGGCCAGCAGGCCCCTGGGCTGGAGCAGGTAGCTCAGCACTCCTTCCACCCCGGTCGCGCCGGCGACCAGGACCGCCTGCTTCTTGAGTCCGTCCTCGTCGCGGGAAGCGCCGAGGAGGTAGAGGAGGAAGGCCATTCCCGCCCAGACCGGCAGGCGCATGCGGCTGTCGAACTCGTGGTAGACCGCGAATGCCGCCACCGCGAGCATGATCCAGCTGAGCCACGCCCGATGGGTCTCGATGCTCCAGGCTTTCCAGGCCCTGGTGGAGTCCTTCGGCACGGGGTCGCCGTAATAAAGGTACGCCATGCCGCTGACCACGCAGCCGCAGGTCAGCATCCTGGGAGTCAGGGGGCCGGCCGCCGGGAGGTTGGCGCCGAAATCCACGATGAACGTGTAGAAGCCGGCGGCCGCGGCCAGGAAGGAGGCCTGTCCCCAGAGGTGCGGCCTTCCGAAGAAGACGGCCAGGTGCTCGCCTGCCACGGCCAGCGCGATGAGGCTGATGGCGAAGGGCGCCGGGTCGAGCACTCCCCAGAGCCCGAGCACGAGCGAGGCCGAGCCCACGTAGAGCCAGTACTCCATGGCGGGCTTCTCCCAGTCCGGCACAGGGCCCTTGAGCCAGAGCCTGTACCAGCGCGAGGCGAGGTATGAAGCCGCGGAGAAATAGAAGAGGCTCACGGAGGCGCTGTGACGCTGGGCATGCGAGGCGCCCGCCACGCTCGCATAGAGGCCGAAGGTGAGCATGGCCATGAGCAAGCCCGGGATCCGCCAGGATTTGTGGTCGAGGAGCAGCCCCACCCAGGTCCAGGCCGCGGCCGCGGCCATCCAGACGAGCATCTTGGTCATGGGCGCGGGCAAGTTGAAGATGCCGACCGCCAGGATGACGAGGCCGGTCATGGGCGCGGCTGCGGCGAAGGTCAGGCCCCGCGGCAGGACCAAGGCGTAGACCAGGCCCGGGATGTCGAGGAGCAGGCTCAGGGCCAGGGCCCTCTTGAAGCTGAGCGAGCGGAAGTAGGTCCCGCCCATGGCCGCGGCCATGACGCCGAACACGACCGCGTTCAGGGAGAGGGCGGCGTCGAGCGCAAGCTGGGTGTCGGGCTTGAGCAGGCGCTGCTTGACCCTGGGCAGGAGCGGGAGCAGGGCCAGGAAGGCGTAGCCGCCGATCAGGGAGCTCGTCTGGCCCAGGAAGTGCGCGAGGCTGCGCTGGGCTTCGGGCGTCGCGAGCATGCGGTGCCAGACCGGCCCGAAGTTGGCGTAGAAGCCGAGTACCGAGACCACGAGGATGTCCGCGTGCCCGGTCTCGACCGCCACCAGGGTCGAGGCCACGAGCAGGATGAGGAAGACCTGCGGCATGGCCACGCCCTCCGAGGCCACGAGCAGGACGAAGTAGGTCAGCCCGAAGCTGAAGAGCCGCAGGGCCCTGGAGCCGAGCCGGAGCGCGTGCCCGATCATGCCGACCGCCACGGCGAAGAGGAGGGCGAGCTCGAAAGTGGGGCTCGTCACCACCCTGGTCGCGTCGAAGTGGTGGGAGGCGAAGGCCGTCAGGTAAAGTATGGCCCAGCCGCCTCCGATGACGCCGTGGCTGACCTTGTCGTACGGAGGCCGGCGCTTGAGCCACTCGCCCAGCGCCACGAGCACGGCCCCGGCTCCGGCGGCGGTGAAGACCTTCTCGTAGGGGCCCGTATGGGCCGCGCGCCAGACCAGGAAGAAGGCGATGCCGATGGCCAGGATCGTGATGCCCACGTATTGGAGAAGGCGCTCTCCGATGAACTGCTCGGTCGAGAGGTCGAGGCTCTTGAACCAATCGGAGAGCTTCCCGGCCGCGAGGGGCTCGTTGAGCGCCTTGAGCCGGCTGGCCGGCTTGGGCGCGGCCTCGGCCTTGGGCCCGCCCTGGAGAGGGGAGCCGCACTGGTCGCAGTGGGCCGCGTCCGGCTCGTTGGGTGCGTTGCAGGAGTGACAGAGACGCTGGAGCTTCGCGACCGGAGCCGGCTTGGCCGCAAGGCCCTTGGGAGCGGGAGCCGGGGTCCGGCCCTTGAGCGCGTCCACCTCGGAACGCAGGGCGCGTACCTCGGCTTTGAGGCCTTCCAGCGCGGCCAGCAGTTCGTTCTCGGAATGGTCTGGCATCAGGAGGTCAGGCGCGGTCGCCCCGGAGGTTCTCCTTGGAGAACATCTTCTCTAGGGAGGGGTCCGTGAACTTCCCGTCCTTCCTGATGAGCTTGCCGTCGAACCAGATTTCGCCGCCGCCGTGCTCCGGCCTCTGGATGAGCACGAGGTCCCAGTGGACGGCGGAGCGGTTGCCGTTGTCCGCCTCGTCGTAGCAGGAGCCGGGGGTGAAGTGGAAGGAGCCCGCGATCTTCTCGTCGAAGAGGGTGTCCATCATGGGCTCGAGGACGAAGGGGTTGACCCCGATGGCGAACTCGCCTACGTAGCGGGCGCCCGCGTCCGTGTCGAAGACCTTGTTGAGTTTGTCCGTGTTGGCGTCGGCCGTGGCGCGGACGATCTTGCCGTCCTCGAAGGTCAGGGTGATGTTGTTGTAGACGATCCCCTCGTGGATGGTGGGGGTGTTGTAGCGGATGGTCCCATTGACCGAGGTCTTCACCGGCGCGGTGTAGACCTCGCCGTCGGGGATGTTGCGCTCGCCGTCGCACTTGACGCAGGGGATGCCCTTGATGGAGAAGGCCAGGTCCGTGCCCGGGGATTTGATGCGGACCTTGTCGGTCCGGCTCATGAGGGAGACGAGCTTCTCCTGGGCCTTGGACATCTTGGCGTAGTCCGCGCAGCAGACGTCGAAGTAGAAGTCCTCGAAGGCTTCCTGTGAGGTCTTGGCGAGCTGGGCCATGGAGTCGGTCGGGTAGCGCATGACGCACCAGCGGGTCCGGCGCACGCGCTCGTCGAAGTGGACGGGCTTGTAGAAGAGCTTGTTCATCATGTCCATCTGCCTGCCCGGCATGTCGGCCAGATCGAAGGGATTGTCCGAGCCGCGGATGCCGATGTAGGCGTCGGCGGCCTTCATGAGGTGCAGGTGGAGCTTGGCCATGGCCTTGAACTGGGCCTCGCTGGCCGAGGCGATCCACTGGCGGCCGAGGGACTCGTCGTTGTAGAAATAGAACGGGGTGGCGCCGCGCTCCGTGGCCAGGCGGATGACGTGCTTGCCGAGCTCCAGGGCGGGCTTGCCCTTGATCTCAAGGTAGAGGACGTCGCCCTTCTTCAGCTTGGTGGAGTAGTCGACGAGGATCTTCGCGAGGGCTTCGTTGCGCTTGTCTTTCATGACCGCCTCCGGGCGCGGATGGTCCGACGAACCGAGGATATCAAATTCTGACGCGGCCGGGCCGGGGCCATCAGACCGCGGACCGCGACAGGAGGACGTTGAGGTAGCCCTGCCTGCGCCCGAGGTCCGTGAAGGCGGCCGCGTCCGCCAGGGAGACGGGACGCCTGCCTTCCCCGATGAGGAAGGCGGAGAAGCCCTGGTCGTGCCAGAATCTGGCGAAGGCCTCGGCCGCGGAGCCGGACGTCTCGAGCAGGGCGGGGCAGAACTCGGCCACGATCCGGACCCCGGGGTTGTCCGCGAGCGCCCGGCGCATCCCTTCCATGGCGGCCAGCTCCGAGCCCTGGATGTCCATCTTGATCACGTCCACCCGGCTCGCCGGGGGGAAGTAGTCGTCCACTCTCACGGTCTCCACGGGCACGGCGCGCCGGCCCGCGGCGCCAAGCCGGTGGTCTCCTCGGTTCTCCTCGCAGAATCCCAAGCTGGCCGAGCCGGCGCGGTCGCTGACAGCCTTGGGCACGCACTCGACGTTGCCGTACCGGTTGGCGATGATGTTCTTCCGGAGCAGGGCGAAGTTCTCCGGCTCGGGCTCGAAGGCGATCACCCGCCCCGAAGGCCCGGCCAGGCGCGCCAGGTAGAGGGTGTAGATGCCGATGTTGGCCCCGATGTCGAGGCAGGTCATGCCGGGACGGACCGTCTCCGCGAGGTAGCGTTTCTCGGCGGTGTCCACGAGCCCGAGGCGGTGCAGGAGAAGCGCCAGGGCGCGATCCGAGGTGCCTGCCGTGATCCGGTGGCCGTCCACGCTCAGCGTGGACTCGAAGCGCGCCTGGCCGAGGCGGGCGAGCGCGAGGAAGGCGGCCTGCGCAGGGGAGCCGCGCCCGACCAGCAGTCGTTTGAGACGGGAGAGGTTCACGAGAACTTGATCTTGGCGCTGGCGAAGAGGCACATCCGGGCCAGCAGGAGTCCGTGGCGGAAGCGCGAGATCTTGGTGTCGCCGTAGGCGCGGCTGCGGTAGCGCACGGGCATCTGGACGATGTCCAGGTTCAGGCGCGCGGCTCCGAAGAGCAGGTCGAAGTCCCCGAAGGGGTCGAAGTCGCCGAAGTAGGCGCGGCCGGCCGCGATGCGGTCGTAGTCGCGCTTGAAGAGGGCCTTGGTCCCGCACAGGGTGTCGCGGATGCCCCGTCCGAGCAGCCAGGAGAGCACGGCCCCGAAGAAGTGGTTGCCCATGTTGTTGAGGTAGCGCATGGCTTGCTTCTCCATGGGGTAGTTGAGGCGGGAGCCGTTGACGAACTCGCCGCGCCCCTCCTGGAGGGCGAAGTAGAACTTCGGCAGGTCCTCTGGCGCCACCGACAGGTCGGAGTCGAGGATCATCACGACCTCGCCGGCCGCGGCGGCGAAGCCCTTGCGCACGGCGTCGCCCTTGCCGAGGCGGCCGCCCTGGTCGATGAGCCTGGCCGAGAACCCGGGCTTGGGGCGCCTCGTCTCGGCGAGGATGGCGTCGCGCGTGCCGTCGTCCGAGGCGCCGTCCACGAACACGACCTCGGTGGAGAGGCCCATGAGCGGCAGCCGTTCGAGGAGGGGCTTGACCGTGCCCTCCTCGTTGAGGGTCGGCACGATGACCGAGACCGTGTAGTCGTCGGGCTTGGCAGGCGCGGGCTCGGGCCGCGCGATGACGTATTCGACGAGGCAGAGCCTCCGCAGGAAGGGCAGGCGCGCGAGGAACCTGTTGGCGACGTAGGACAGGCCCGGGATCCAGAGCGGGATGAGGATGTGGTAGCCGGTCTGGACCACCTGGAACCCGCTTAAGGCGAGGAGGTTGGAGATGTCGCCCAGGGGCAGCCAGTGCTGGAGGGGCTGTTTGGCCTTCAGGCCCAGCGCCTCGGCCAGCCGCAGGAGCGGCTCCCAGAGGTAGTTGTAGTAGGTGATGACCACGCGGGTCTGGGGGCGGCAGAGGCGCTTGATGCCCCGGAACGCGGCCCAGACGTCGGCCAGGGACCCGATCACATCGCTCAAGACCACGTAGTCGAAGGTCTCGCGGGTCTTCAAGTCCTCGAGGTCGTCGAGCTCGAAGCGGAGTCCCGCGTGCTTCTTCTTGGCGACGGCGAGCATCCCGGGCGAGAAGTCGAGGCCGAGCCCGCGGCCCGGCTCCAGGGTCGCGAGGAGGTCGCCCGTGGCGCAGCCGACCTCCACGACCGACTGGCCGGCGGGGATGACGCCGCGCAGGAGGCTCGCGATCTGGCCGTGGTAGTAATAGGCGTGCTTCTTCCAGTCGTCGCGCTGCGGGGCGTGGTCGTTGAAATAGGCCAGCATCCCGGAACGGATGGCGCTGAGATATCTGTCCGTTGTCATATGAATGACGAGGAGCTCACGCCCCCTCGGCTACTCTCCTCCCCGTGGGGGAGGTGAGTGAATCGTCGACGAAGATATTAGCAAACTTGTATGATACGGGGGCCATGGGCTTCTGGAGTCAACGACGCGTCCTGGTGACCGGGGGGAGCGGCTTCCTCGGCTCCCATCTGGTGGGACAGCTCCGGGGCTTGAGACCCCGCAGCCTGGCCTTGCCGAGGGCGAAGGATTGGGACCTGCGGCGGCTTGAGCGCGTCGAGGCCCTGCTCCGGAAGGAGCGCCCCGACCTCATCATCCACCTCGCCGCCGTGTGCGGCGGCATCGGGGCCAACCGTGCCGAGCCCGGCCGTTTCTTCCACGACAACATCATCATGGGCGTCCAGCTCATGGACGCCGCGCGCCGCATGAAGGTGGGCAAGTACGTCCAGATCGGCACCGTGTGCGCCTATCCCAAGTTCACCCCAGTGCCGTTCCGCGAGGAGGACCTCTGGAACGGCTATCCCGAGGAGACCAACGCTCCCTACGGCATCGCCAAGAAGGCCCTGCTCGTGCAGGCCCAGGCCTACCGCCAGCAGTACGGCTTCAACGCCATCTACCTGCTGCCCATCAACCTCTACGGTCCTGGAGACCACTTCGACCTTGAGCGCTCGCACGTCATCCCGGCTCTCATCCGCAAGTTCGTCGCCGCGGCGCGCGAGCGCAAGGAGGTCGTGGAGTGCTGGGGCACCGGCAAGGCCACCCGCGAGTTCCTCTACGTTTCGGACGCGGCCCGCGGGATCCTGGCCGCGGCCGAGCGCTACGACAAGCCCGACCCCGTCAACCTGGGCGCGGGCTTCGAGATCTCCATCCGGGACCTCGCGGTGCTCGTCGCGCGGCTCTGCGGGTTCAAGGGCGGGCTCCGCTGGGACCACACCAGGCCCGACGGCCAGCCTCGCCGGCGCCTCGACGTGTCCCGGGCCCGGTCTGAGTTCGGCTTCAAGGCCAAGACCAGCCTGGAGGCGGGCTTGAAGAAGACCATCGCGTGGTACAAGGCCCACCCGCAGGCCGCGGAGGACTGATGCACCGCCACTTCTCGCTCCATGAGCGCTCCAGCGGGGTCCTGCTCCACCTGAGCTCCCTGCCCGGGCCATTCGGCGTGGGCGACCTCGGCCCCGAAGCCTGCGCCTTCGCGGACTTCCTCTCGCACGCGCGCCAGCGCTGGTGGCAGATGCTCCCCGTGAGCCCCGAGGGGCCGGGCGACTCCCCGTACCACTCGACCTCGGCCTCCGCGGGCAATCCCCTCTTCATCGGCCTCGACGGCCTGGCCGACTGCGGCCTCATCGACCGCAAGGACGCGGAGCACGGCCACAAGACCGGCGTCCCCGGCCGCGCCGACTTCGGGCACGCCCACCACATCAAGGGCCGCGTCTTCGGCAAGGCCTTCGCGCGCTTCTCGGCCGAGGGCGGCGCCCAGAGGAGCGGAGAGTTCGAGGGCTTCTGCCGCGCCAACGCGGAGTGGCTCGAGGAGTTCGCGCTCTTCGCCGCCATCAAGCGCCACCACGGGGGAGCGCCGTGGAGCTCATGGGAAGAGGGCCTGAGGAAGCGCCGCCCCGAGGACCTGGACCGCGTCCGCGGGAGCCTGGCCCGGGAGATCGAGTTCGAGAGGTTCCTCCAGTACGAGTTCGACCGGCAGTGGCGCGGGCTGCGGGCCCACGCCGCGTCCAAGGGAGTGGGCCTCATCGGCGACGTGCCCATCTACGTCTCCCACGACTCCGCGGACGTCTGGGCGCACCAGGACCTCTTCTTCCTCGACGGCGAGGGCCGCTCCACCGTGGTGGCCGGCGTGCCCCCGGACTACTTCAGCAAGACCGGCCAGCTCTGGGGCAACCCCCTCTACCGCTGGGACGCGCATCGCGGGCAGGGCTTCTCCTGGTGGATCTCGCGGCTCAGGAAGGCCTTCGAGCGCTTCGACGTGGTGCGGCTCGACCACTTCATCGGCTTCCAGCGCTACTGGGAGATCCCCGCGGGCGCGGAGACCGCCGTCGGCGGCCGCTGGATGCCGGGTCCCGGAGAGGACATCTTCCGGCAGGCCCTGGCCGTCCTGAAGGGCGGCCAGCTCATCGCCGAGGACCTCGGCGCCGTGACCGACGAGGTCCTGCGCCTGCGCGACACCTTCGGCTTTCCCGGCATGCGCGTGCTGCAGTTCGGCTTCGGGTCCGACTCCCGCAACGTCCACCTGCCCCACAACTTCACCCCGAACTCCGTGGTCTACACCGGCACCCACGACAACGACACCGCGGCCGGCTGGTTCTTCGGGGACGAGGCCCCGGCCGAGGCCAAGCACCGCGAGGAGTACAAGAAGGAGCGCGCCTTCGTCCTGCGCTACATGAACTCCGACGGCTGGGAGGTCCATTGGGACCTCATCCGCCTGGCCATGGCTTCGATCGCCAAGACCGCGGTCTTCCCCGCCCAGGACCTGCTGGGCCTGGGCGACGCCGCCCGCATGAACCGCCCCGGCAAGACCGAGGGCAACTGGCTCTGGCGCCTGGAGCCCGGCCAGCTCACCCACGCCATCGCCAACCGCCTCGCCGACCTCACGTCGACCTACGGCCGCGGGTAGCGGAAGGATCGGGGGCTGCAGGGACTGCATCATGAGCGGCGACCGTCCCACCGAGACCAGTTCGGGTCCGTTGAGGGGGCTGGTCCAGAAGGCGGCCCGATGGTCGGTCGGAGCGCGGTGGCTGAGGCACGCGATCCAAGGCGTGGCCCTCATGGCATTGGCGCGGTTTCTGCAGCCGGAGGACTTCGGACTCGTCGGGATGGCGGCCATCCTGGTCGGCGCGGCCAACGCCTTGGGCGACTTCGGGACCATGTCGGTGCTCGTGCAGAGGCCCGATCCTTCCCGACGGTTGTGGACGAGCCTGTTCTGGGTCCAGGTCGCTCTCGGCCTTGCCATGACGGGGGTCTTGTGGTTGGCGGCCCCACTCACGGCCTCCTTTTTCCATGAGCCTCGGGTGTCGGCGCTCCTGAGGGGGCTTTCCGTATCCGTGGCGGTCGCGAGCCTCGGGATGGCGCACCAGGCGCGTCTCATGAGGGCGATGCGCTTCGACCTGCTTGGCATGGCTGAGGTGTTCGGCGTGGCGGGGGGCGCGATCCTCGGTCTCTCCGCGGCGCTGTCGGACGCCGGTCCTTGGAGCCTCGTGGTGCAGGGCGTCGCGGGCTCGGCGCTCTCCACGGCCTGTCTGTGGTTGGCGGAGCCCTGGCGCCCCGGCGGAAGGATCGATGTGGCGGAGCTGCGTTCCGTGTCCGGGTACAGTCTGACCATGACGGGATCTTCGATTGCGACCTACGCCAACCGCCAGCTGGACCAACTCTTGGTCGGCAGGTTCCTGGGGGCGCAGGCGCTCGGATGGTATTCCTTGGCGACACGGCTGATGCTGCTGCCGCTCTTGGCGATCACCTGGAACGTCTCGCGGGTGCTTTTTCCCGCCCTCTCCAGGGTCCAGCATGACCTGGGGAAGTTCCGCCGCGGGTATCTGGACGCGGTGAGCCTGGTCGCGATGGTGTCGTTCCCCATGATGCTCGCGTTGATGGCGGCGGCGGACCCGTTCGTCCGCGTCGCGTTCGGGAAGGGATGGGAGGCTGCGGTGCCGTTGGTGCGGATACTCTCCTTTGTCGGTCTCGTCCAGTCCATCACTTCCCTCAGCCATGCCGTCTTCAGGGCGTCAGGCAGGACCGGGCTTCAATTCGGCCTGGATATCCTGGGGACCATGGTCCTGGCTGCGGCCTTCTGGGTGGGACTGCGCTGGGGAGCGATCGGTGTCGCCGCGGCATACGCTGTGGCCACGGCCGCGCTGCTCTATCCGGGTCTTCTGGTCGTGCTCCCCCTGATGGGACTCGCGCTCAACGATTGGGCCAAGGCGCTTTGGCGTCCGTTGGTCTGCGCTGGCGGCATGGGGGGAGTGTTGGTCGTCGTGTCCGCCACGCTGCCGGATAGGGGCGATCCTTTCGGCGCCTTGGCGCTCTTGGGCCTGGCCGGAGCGGTCGTCTATTCCGCCGCCACGGCGGCACTCAATCGGGAGGCCCTGGCGAAGGCTCTTCCCGTGCTGGGAGTCCGATGAAGAGGCTGCTCATCGTCAGCTACTGGTATCCTCCTCTTGAAGCCATCGGCGCCGTGCGCGTCGCCTCGTTCGTGCGGCATCTGCCGGGCTTCGGGTGGGAGCCGTTCGTCGTCACCGTGAATCCCGGGCGCTGGACGCCCGAGGCAGGCGAGCCCGATGCGGATGAGGACCTCTCCCGCGTCTGCCGGACCCCGGGCATGGATATCGGGCGGGTCCTCCGTCTTCTTTCTGGCGGGCGGCTCCGTGGGGGGCTGGTCACCAGGGGCGGCTGCGAGAAGGCGGGGGCGTGGACGCTCAAGGGGCTCGGCCTCTGGCTGTACGACAGGGTACTCGCTTTCCCGGACGCTGCCTGGCCTTGGTGCGTGCTCGGGAGGCGGCGTGCGCTCGATTTCGCCGGAACGGTCGCGCCTGATGCCGTCCTGTCGAGCTCGCCGCCCTTTTCCAGCCATGTGCTGGCGTCCTTCTTGAGCGCAAGTCTGGGGGTGCCCTGGATGGCTGATTTCAGGGACCCTTGGAGCGGGAATGTCTGGCTCGGCTATAAGGGAGGCACGCTCGATGCGGCGCGACGCTTCGAAGCGCGCATCCTGACCCAAGCGGAGGCCCTATGCACCGTCTCCCGGCCCTTGGCGGATGCCCTGAGGGAGTCCTCCGGAAAGGACGTCTCCGTGGTCATGAATGGTTTCGAGCCGAGCGAGTTCAAGGAGCCCGCGACATTGTTCCCGGTCCTGACTTTCCTCTATACCGGCAACGTGTTCCCGGGGAAGCGGGACCCATCGCTTCTGTTCGAGACTCTCAGGGCATTGCTGGATGAGGGAAGGGTGAAGAGGGGGGACCTCCGGTTCGTCTTCTATGGGCCGAACCACGACACGATCCTCGGGTTGGCGTGCCGACATGGGGTGGAGGGCCTCGTGGAATGCCATGCGCCGGTCGCCAGGAGGAGGGCGCTCGAGCTTCAGAAGAGGGCGCATGTCCTGCTTCACCTTGAGTGGGATGACCCCAGGGCCAAGGGGTTCTTCTCCGGCAAGTTCTACGAATATCTCGGAGCGGGCCGTCCTATCTTGGCGATCGGGCCGAAGGGCGGCGTCATCGAGGCGGCGCTTCGGGCGACCCGGGCGGGACGGGTGGTCGCCGCGGCGTCGGAGATCCGGTCCTATCTGCTCGATTGCGTCTCTGACAGCCGGCGGGGGGTCATCCCCGCTATCGCGCCCGACGTCGGCGCCGTGTCCGAGTTCACGAGGGAAAGGCAGGCGGGCCTGCTGGCCGGGCAGCTTGAGGAGATGCTCCGGAGGCACCCCGAAAAGCAGCGGCCCGCGGCGTGAGGCCGCGGGCCGTCGCTTTTCCGTCTCGACTCAGAACTTCTGGTTCGGGTCGAGCTTGACCCCGGGGCCCATGGTCGAGGAGAGCGTGACGCTCTGCATGTAGATGCCCTTCGCCGAGGACGGGCGGGCCTTGATGATGGCCTCGAGCACGGACTTGGCGTTGCCGGCGATGTTCTCGGCCGGGAAGGAAGCCTTGCCGATCGGGCAGTGGATGTTGCCGAACTCGTCGACCTTGTACTCGACGCGGCCGGCCTTGAGCTCCTTGACGGCCTTGCCGATGTCCATGGTGACGGTGCCGCTTTTGGGGTTGGGCATGAGGCCTTTGGGGCCGAGCACCTTCCCGAGCTTGGCGAGGTCCTTCATCATGTCAGGCGTGGCCACGAGCACCTCGAAGTCCAGCATCCCCTTGGAGATCTGGTCGATGAGGTCCTCGGCTCCCACGACGTCGGCGCCCGCGGCCTGGGCGTCGCGCTGCTTCTCGCCCTTGGCCACGACCGCGACCTTCTTGGTCTTGCCGATGCCGTGGGGGAGGTTGACGGTCCCGCGCACCTGCTGGTCGGACTGTTTCGGGTCCACCCCGAGGTGGACGTGGAGCTCGATGGTCTCGTCGAACTTGGCGGTGGCGCACTTCTTGACCACGGCCGCGCCCTCGGCGAGCGTGTGGAGCTTGAGCGGTTCGAATCCCTTCGCGAGCGTCTGCATTCTCTTTCCCATGTCGGTCCTTTAGCCCTCGATCTCGATGCCCATGGAGCGGGCGGTGCCGCGGACCATCATGAGGGCGGCTTTGAGGTCCTTGGTGTTGAGGTCCGGCATCTTGAGCCGGGCGATGTCTTCGGCCTGCTTGACGGTGATCTTGCCCACTTTGTTGCGGTTGGGCTCGCCGGAGGCCTTAGCCAGGCCGGCGGCGCGCTTGATCAGGGCCGAGACGGGGGGCTTCTTGGTGACGAAGCTGAAGGAGCGGTCTTCGTAGACGGTGATGACCACGGGGATGGTCATCCCGGCCTCCTCCTTGCGCGTCTCGTCGTTGAAGCGGCGGCAGAAGTCCATGATGTTGACGCCGTGCTGGCCGAGCGCGGGGCCGACCGGCGGGGCGGGGTTCGCCGCGCCTGCCGGGATTTGCAGCTTGATCTGTGTCTTTACTTTCTTCGCCATAGTTCTCCTGAGGTGGACCACTTGTGGAACCGGATGACGGCTCCGATCAGAACGAAAAGCAGGAAGGCCTTCCAGAACGGCAGGTACGGCGTCCCGAAGACCCACGTCGTGAACTGCTGGGAGAAGATCACGGGCCACAGCAGGGTCACAAGGACCGCGGCGAGCAGCGGGGAGAGGAACACGGCCAGGACCCCGAAGACGAGCGCGGCCAGCGCGGTGGCGCAGGCGAGCACGGCTCCCAGGATGCCCAGGCCGCGGCCGTGGTCGATGTGGATGGAGAATCCGGCGCCGGGGCGTTCGAAGCCCTCGTTCCGCGGCGCCTGGACCGGGGTCGGCATCAGATCTTCTCCACCTGGAGGAAGTCGAGCTCGACCGGGGTCGGCCGGCCGAAGATGGTGACCATGGCCTTGATCTTGGCCCGGGGCTCGTTGACTTCCTCGACGATGCCCACGAAGTGCCGGAAGGGGCCCTCGATGATGCGCACGCTCTCGCCCTTCTCGAACTGGACCGCGGGGCGAGGCTTGTTGGCCGCGGACTCCGTGGTCAGCTCGAGGATGGACTTGATCTCCTCCGCGGGAAGGGGGGTGGGGTGGGGTTCGCCGAGGAAGCCGTTGACGCCGGGGACGCCCTTGACCATCCAGTAGGTGGTCTCGTCGACCCTCATGTCGAGCAGGACGTAGCCGGGGAAGAACTTGCGCTTGGAGACCTTCTTCTTGTTGCGCTTGACCTCGACGACGTCCTCGGTCGGGACGAAGACCGCGAAGATCTTGTCCTGGAGGCGGTCGGTCGCGATCCGCTGTTCCAAAAGAGTCTTGACCCGGTCTTCATAACCGGGCTGGGTGTGCACCACGTACCAGCTGCGCTCCATGGATGAACTCCTCCTAGCGGCCCAAGACGGCCCCGAGAATGATGGACAACAGGAAGTCGATCGTGGAGACGTATGCCGCGATGATGGCCACCAGGATGACGACAGCGACCGTCGAGCCCACGGCCTCCTTTCGGGAGAGCCAAGTGGTCTTCTTGAGCTCGTTGTAGGCTTCCTGCACGAACTGCGTCACTGCGTTCATGATTGACTCCGAACGTGCGGGGGCGCCAGGACTTGAACCTGGAGTCCCGGTTTTGGAGACCGGTGGTTTGCCATTAACCGACACCCCCTCTTGGCAAGCGAAAGCCTCCAGCTCTCGCGCGCAGATCTATTTAAAGGAACAGAGTGAACCCGGCCAGCGGGGGGCGGGGCCCCCCGCTGGCCGCTATTTCACTTCCTTGTGGGCCGTCTGCTTGCCGCAGCACCGGCAGAACTTCTTGACTTCGATCTTGTATTCCTTCTTCTTGCCGTGCTGGAAATGATAATTCTTGTTCTTGCACACGGTGCAGCCGAGCGTGACGACGACGCGGTCTCCCATCCCCTAGTCCATGATGGCGCTGACGACGCCCGCGCCGACGGTGTGGCCGCCCTCGCGCACCGCAAAGCGCAGCCCCTGCTCCATCGCGATGTCGCACAAGAGCGCCACCTCGATGTCGATGTTGTCGCCAGGCATCACCATCTCGACTCCGGCCGGCAGCGCGCAGTCGCCCGTCACGTCCGTCGTCCGGAAGTAGAACTGAGGCCGATAGCCCTTGAAGAACGGCGTGTGCCGCCCGCCCTCGTCCTTCGTCAGCACGTAGAGTTTCGCCTTGAACTTCTTGTGCGGCTTGATCGACCCGGGAGCGCAGATGACCTGACCGCGCTCGATCATCTCCTTGTCGATGCCCCGCAGCAGGCACCCGATGTTGTCGCCCGCGATCGCCTCGTCCATGAGCTTCCGGAACATCTCCACGCCCGTCACCACCGACTTCTGCGTGTCCCGGATCCCCACGATCTCGACCGGGTCGCCCACGTGCACCTTCCCGCGCTCGCACCGCCCCGTCGCCACCGTCCCGCGCCCCGTGATCGAGAAGATGTCCTCGATCGCCATCAGGAACGGCTGCTCCGTCGCCCGCTTGGGCTCCGGCACGTCCTTGTCCATCGCCGCCACCAGCTTCTCGATCGACTGCGTCCCGATCTCCGACTCCTCGCCTTCCAGCGCCTTCGTCGCCGACCCGCGGACCACCGTGATCTTGTCCCCGGGGAACTCGTACTTCGTCAAAAGCTCGCGCACCTCCATCTCGACCAGGTCGACCAGGTCCTTGTCCGCCACGTCGATCTTGTTGAGATAGACGATGATGTGGGGAACGCCCACCTGCCTGGCCAGCAGCACGTGCTCTCTGGTCTGCGGCATGGGACCGTCCGCCGCCGACACCACCAGGATCGCCGCGTCCATCTGCGCCGCTCCCGTGATCATGTTCTTGATGTAGTCCGCGTGCCCCGGGCAGTCCACGTGCGCGTAGTGCCGGGTCGCCGACTCGTACTCGGCGTGGTGCACGTTGATCGTCACGCCGCGCGCCTTCTCTTCCGGCGCGTTGTCGATCTCGTCGTATTTCCTCGCCTGCGCCAGACCTTTCTTCGAAAGGTACAGCGTGATCGCAGCCGTCAAAGTCGTCTTGCCGTGGTCCACGTGCCCGATCGTCCCGATGTTCACGTGCGGCTTGGTCCGCTCATACTTCTGCTTGGCCATG
>JACRDQ010000028.1 GCA_016218545.1 Elusimicrobiota bacterium | reverse complement strand
TGGCTTGGATTTGAGCGACGCATCCAGGTCCGACACGACCGGCTGATTGAAGCCTATGAGGGCTTCTTCACCCTGGCGTGCATCAAGATCGCGCTGCGGAAATTCAGGAATCATCGTCGATGAATGCGAGACTAGCTCTAGTAGCGCAGGCCAATGGAATCGCCTCTTCCGATGACCTGGAAGCCTATCTAATAACGGAGAAAGTCCCGGCTTTCCTGGATCTGGGAGCCGCGTATGCAAGAATACACCCCGACTCCTTCGGCTCTTTTACGTTTGGAAACATCGACAATGACAGGGATGGAATGGATTTCGACTTTTCGTATCAGGATGTCTACGTGAGGGTGGCGCAGGAAAATGGGCTTCGCCTGCTTCCTTCCCTGGGGCCTTTCAAGAGCCAGTCTCCGGAAGAGTGGGTTTCAGCGGCTTCTTACATCCCAATGGACGCATCCGCCTACAGGGCCTATGTGCGCGCAGCGGTGGAACGATATGACGGCGATGGAGTCGATGACATGCCGGGCTTGACGGCTCCGGTGAAATACTGGCAACTGGATAACGAGGCGGATCTGCATTACAAGGTTCGAGGATTCGGTTCCTTTGAGAGTCCTGGCGAATACGACGCGGTCTTGAAGATGACCTACGAGGAGATGAAGACTGCCGACCCTCAGGCGCAGCTTATGATCAACGTGGCGGGTCTGGGGCAAGGAGTCGATTCGGCCCCATACTTGCAGGGATTGATCGATCTGGGCTCCACGAACTACTTCGACATCTTGTCTTATCACGTATACCCGAACAGTTATGACTTTGCCGCGGTGCGCGGCTTGCTGGCGACCATGAGAGATATGGTTGGAATAAAGCCCATCTGGATAACCGAGACTGCGATTACCAGCCAGGATGTCGCGGGTTTCCAGGGCTCTGGAAGCGAACGAGCGCAGGCCGCATGGCTCTTGAAAGATTACCTCTATCACAGGGCCAACGGCGTCCAGAAGGCATTCTGGCTGAGCCTGACCGACATGAGCCCGGTCGTCCAAAGCTTTGCCAAGTACTCGGGGCTGAAAACTTTCGGCGCTGGCCAGAAGAAGCTTTCCTACTACGCGTATAAGAAGATGGCGGAGAAACTGGAAGGCTCGGGCTGGAGCGACATCGAGATCGTGGTCGAGCAGGCCGGGGGCATCCATGCCTACAAGTTCACGAGGAACGGACGGCCCGTGTGGGCGGCCTGGAACGACGGAGGCCAGGACGCGGTTCTCGCCATCGCCGGCGTCGCGACGACTTGCGCGCTCGTCACCGAGGCCGTGCCGTTCGTTGATGCCGGAAGCGGCGTTTCCGATTATTCAAACGCCTTCAGCATGCGGACCGCCGGCGTCCTGGACGGAAGCGTTTCCGTGTCGGTGAGCAGCCTGGCGCCCGTGTACGTGGAGCCGTTTGCTCCTTGCACGCTCAAGACCGAGAAGATCCACGCCTTCAGCTTCCCGAACCCGGGCGACTGCACCACGCATGCGGGCCTGACGGCGGACACCGCGGCCGGCGGAGCCTCGTTGCCGGCCTTTCAGGGAGTGATGATCCGCTACACCTTGCCCGACTCCGGCGCAGGGAAATTCGAGGAGACGCGGATCAATATCTACAACGTCACGGGCGGACTGGTGCGGACCATCAACCAGGGTTACCTCGAAGGCAACCGCACATATTACACGCCGTGGAACTGCGGCAACGACGGGGGCAAGACCGTGGGCTCCGCCGTCTACTTGGCGGAGATCGTGTGGGGAAGCCAGAGGCAGTTCATCAAGATCGCCATCATCAAGGGCAGCGGGCTGTGACCTGGGCCTTCTGCCGGCCGTGGGGCGGCCCTTTGGGCCCATGTCGCCTTGACGGCCGTCGCGCTACAATACTCCGTCGCAATACGAAGATCGCGCGCTGAGGAGGCGAGACGCATGATTTCAGCAAAACCGTCCGCGTTGTTCATCCTTTGCGCAGGCCTGTGCCTGGCGCCGGGTCTGGAGGCTTTCTGCGCGGACGCGCCGGCTCCCGATCTCGCCGAGGAGGCGGCGCGGGCCTCGGCCGTCATCCGCCAGGCGAAAGAATTCGGGCGGACCGCCTTGGCGCGCCGAACCGAGGCCGCGGAGGCGGAGTCGGCCGACCAGACGGCCGTGCGAATCGGCGGCATGCGCTACTTCCTCCGGGACCACGACATTTTCGAACAAGACCTGGCTACAGGTCTGGCCAGCCGCGTGACGCATGGTTACGGCATTGTCTCCATCGTTGCTTATAAGGGCTCGCTGATCGCTCTTCAAGCCTCAGACCCCGTGAATTCAGGCCGCATTTTCATCCGCTATCCCGCCGCCTCCGACTGGATCCAGCTCGGGTTCAACACGAGGAAGATCCTCGCGACCGACCAGGTTCTCGTCGCCCTGACCCACAACAGGGAGCTCTGGATCTACAAGGGCCGGCCTGGCGACAAGCGTCTGTTGGGCCGGGACGTGGCTTTCTATGACATCGGGTTGCGCGACGTGGAGGACATCGCCCTCCGGAAAGTGTCTGGTGGGTGGGATATCCATGTCAGGCTCGCACACGGCAAAGCCGTCTTGCTCGGCGACATTCTGCCCAACCCCTGACTCGTAGGAAAGGCCTAGCCCGGCCGCTGGCGGAGCTCTATCAGGACCCCGTCCGCCTTGTAGGCGCCCTGGTTCCAGCCGGCGATTTTCCCGCGCGCCCAAAGCGGCATCAACCTGATCAAGGCGTGATCTCTATCTCGCGGACAACCCCGACTCCGAAGCTGTCGTGGACTTGAAGGAACAGCCGGTCACGCGTGATCTTGACCATGATCGGACTGATAGTGGCGGCATAAGGGCTTGGGTTGACGATGGAAAGCAGCTCGGAGGGGTCGAACTTCTCGCGGCCGAGCGCCGCGGCCACGGCGTCCTCCGCCCGCTTGAGGGCTTGCTGGAACCTGACATGCGGAGAGTCAGGCCGATATTCGGGAGGGAAGGGCCGCACCCAGTACCCCATGAGGGAGCCGGACGCGCCGTAGCCAAAGATGCGGGCGTAGAAATCGGTCATCTTGCCGCTCAACCGGACGTCAACGTCGGACCGGCTCAGGCTGGCCTTCCCATTGGGGAAGCTTCCGAAGAGGACGACATAACTCTCCTCATCGAGGAAGTCGCGCAGGTCGCGCTGGATGGCCCGCGCGACGGCGAAGATGACCCCGGCGTCGTAGCCGCCCCTGCCCGTGCCCGGATCGGGGAAGTTTCGGCGGAAATACGCGTTCAGCCGCGACGCGACCGCCGCTTCGTCGGTCCGCCCGGGGAGCGCCTCGGTCGCGCCGCGAAGGCTCTCCAGGGTCAGAAGCGCGTACACCAACTCCAGGTTTCTCTTCTTGACCAATGGCCCCCGGGCGATGAGCTTGGGCAACTCCTTGTCCTGCGCCGCCTCCGAGTCGACGCGCGTGAGCATGGCCCGCACCCGTTCCCGTCCCCGCGCCTTCGTCCGCTCCGGCAGCGACAGGAACGCGGAGGCCAGATTGCGGCTTGCCTCCCAATCCCGGACGAATCCGATGAGCCTGTCGTCCGGCAAGTCCCTGATGTAGCGCAGCGCCTCCGAGGGGACGAGCGCGATTTTAAGGGCGGGGGTCTGGTCCTGCCACGCGCGGCCCGGGCTGACCTCGGATATCTTTCGCAGGAGCGCACGGATCTCCCCGGCCGAAAGCTCCGCCCGGAGCCGGGCGAGGGGGCGGGCAAGGTCCAAGTTCCGGAAATGGTCGCCGATGTCCGGTCCGAAGCGGCGGAACGCGGACGTGAGAATGTCGAGATAGCTCTCCGCTTGGGCGCGGGTGCGGATAGCGGCCGTCGCCTCCTCCGCGGCCCGGCGCAGGCGCTCTCCATGCTCCAGGACCTTGCTGATGTCCCACTTCGAGAAATCCTCGCGCTCATCCAGGCACGCCTCCAGACGCGCCCATTGAGCCTCGCGGGCCGGCCGAAGGGCGAAGCCTCTTGGGCCTTTGAGGACCCGGCTGTCGGCTTTGCCGCCTCCGTCGGGGAGGGAGCCGGCGCTCCCCGGCCCCAGAAGCTCCTGCGCGATGCGCCGGGACGATTCGATCAACTCGTCTGCGCGCGCGGACTTCGCCGCGCGCCGGACGCCCGCCGTGATGAGCTCGACCTCCGGGCCGTAGAGATCGAAAGCCTCCAGCAGCGCTGACTCCTTGCGCAACTCCGCGGCCCCGAGCTTTCCTCTCGCCGCGAGGTCCAGGACCTCCCCGGCCCGAAAAAGCACGAACGATTCGGCTTCCGCCAGCCCTTTCTCGTGAGCCTGCGCCAATTCTGTCGCGACAATCCCTGCCTCGGTCAGGTCGTATCGCGGCGACCGGACCAGCATCTCCAGTCGGGACGGGAAGTCGGGCGGGAGGTGACGCGCCAGGGAGCCGAGCGCCCGGCTGTCCCAATCGCGGCGCAGGTCGAGCCGCGCGATGGCCGCAAGGGACGGCTGGAGGCTGCCGCGGAGGAACTCGGCGCCTGGGCTGTCGGCCTTGAGCGCTCCCTGGAGCATCGCGCCCAGGGACTTCGAGACCGGCGGAAAGGGGCTGGCGGTCGACGAGGCCGCCGGCAGGCCGATCGTCTGGCATAGAGCGGGCGTCGCGGAAAACGTTCCCGTCCAAAGCAAGGAGATCGCCAGGACCCGCGGCATGAAGGACCGCATGGATGATAGAGTCGGCGCTCTCATCTGTCGGAGGGCAGGTACGCCGTGGCCGGGTGCTCTCTGATCTCGGGCAATCCCTGGAAGTCCGTCCTGTCGTCGCGGTCGCGGTCGTGGAGGCGAATCGCCAGGTCGTTCATCGGGAAGAGCTTTCCGGGGAACCAGCCCGAGTCGATGACGTAGGTGAAGACGCGGCCGGCGTCGTCCTGCACGAGCGCCGCGTTCACGACGTGCAGGTCCTTGGGCCCCGCGCCGCTGCCGTCGATGGACATCGATCGGGCCGAACCGAGACCCAGGGCGGCGAAGGCCTCGTTGAAGGCGAGCGCGTGCGTCTTGCACGGCGTGGCCGGCAACCGGTAGCGCTTTCCCTTGAGCGCCGCGTGCACCTCCGTCGAGACGCAGCCGATCCGGTCCCACCAAGAGGCCCACCGTTCCTTGCAGCGCCCGGCGATCTCCCGGGCTTGGGCTTCGGGAAAGCGGTCCAGCAAAGGTGCGAGGAGCGGCGCCGGCACAAGCGGGTTCTCCAGGATCAACCCGTTCAATATCCTGCTTCCGGTCGAGGGCTTCCCGGTCCAACCGTAGTAGAGCCGGCGGTTGGCGTCGGTCCACGGGTCCGCGACCTCGACGACGGCCGAAGCCGGCGCGGGCGGGATTTCGGCCGCGGGGACCGCGGCGCGGCGCGCGGTTCGGGCGAAGGCGGACGCCCGGCCGCTGAAATCGCTGATGGCCGCCGACATCTCGGCCTCGAACGCCGTCGAACCCCCGCGGGCCGAGCCCGGCAGGAACGCCGACAAGAGGAAAGCCGCAACGGCTGTTCGCGCTGCCTGCCCGCTCATCCCGGCTCCTGGGCCAAGACCGGCTACCGCGCGGACCGCCCCTGCTGCTGATCCGCCGGACTCGGGGACTGCGGCGCCGCGCCCTTGCCGGCGCCGTCGGATGCGGGCGCATAACTCCCTGTGCACGCCGGCTTTCCGGTCAGACCCTCTTGGAACCGCGCCCAGGCCGATCCGTCGCAGGTTTGAACGTACACGAAGGAGGTTTCGCTGATTTGCCGGTGCGTCCACTCCTCGCAGTCGCGTCCGAACAGACCTTCGAGGAATTGACCCTTGGCCGACTGGGCGCAAGGCAAATCGCTTCTCACGAGCTCAGCCAGAAGGTTCCGCTCGATGAACACGCACCGGGGTTTCCCGGTGAGGCCTTCTTGGAGTTCGGCGGCCGCCCTCTCGCGGCACACGCGCTTGTAGAGCGTTCTGTCGTCGCTCATGACGGTTTTCAGAGCGGACCCTTGGTCCCCATTGATGCGCGAGCCGAACTTGCGCATGCTCTCGAGCAGAGTCCTGGCCTCGTCCATTTTGAACTCCTGGGCTTGAGCTGACGGGACAGCGGATGCGCATAGGGCCAATCCGAGCATCAGCGGCATGAACGTCATCTTCATCGGAAGCCTCCAGGATGGGGCATTCATATAGTTTACCCGGCCGCCTCGCGTTCCGCCTGAGGCCTTGGGGAACGCGGGAGCTGTCAATGGACCCACGATCTCTGGGTCCAGCCTCTTGGGCCCATGCGGTTGCGCGCGCCTCGCAGGCCGGGAGAGTCGAGCGCCATGTCGCCCTACACCCATCAGGACACGGGGCCGTTCCACGCCGGGATCCGCGCCGCTCGATGCGCTACGGCGGAGGTTCGTCCCCGAGGAGAAGCCCCGGAGAGCCGGGCGGCTGACCCTTGGGCGGGAGCTTGACCCTGGTTTGACCTTCCTCGTCTACCATGTCGGCCGACCGATAGCGCCTGGAGGTGTCCGTCATGGCCGTGAAGACCGGGGAAGCCGGGAAGGCCGCAGCCCTGCCCGTCGCGCGTCTCATCGTCCTCCTCGCTTTGCTGGCCGCGTCGGCCGCGTCCCCCTGCCGCGCCGGCCTGCCTGAGATCGGCAGACTCTACGGCGAAGGGAGGCTCTCGGAGGCCCGCGCGCAGGCCGAGGACCTGGTGCGCCGGGAGCCCGACAAGCCGGAGAACCGGGAGCTGCTCGTGGACATCCTGATCTCGGAGCACCGGTGGGACGACGCCATCAGGGCCTGCCAGGAGGGGCTGGCGGCCGTTCCGCAGGACGTGAAGCTCAGGCTCACCATGGCCCGGGTCTACAGCTGGACCCGGCGGTTCTCGGAGTCGGTCGGCGCCTACGACGCCTGCATCGCGGCCCAGCCCCGGCTGCTGGACTGCTGGATCGAGAAGGCCCGCGTGCTCGGCTGGGCGAAGCGCTTCGGCCCGGCGCTGGCCGCCTACCGCGCCGCCTTGGACCAGGGAGGGGTGGACTGGCTGCGTCCCGAGATGCAGGCCAAGGAGGCTCTCTGGAGCCAGCGCGTCTTCGCGGCGGAGGAGCTCGACCTCGCGGCCCTGGAGGCCAAGCCCGACAACCAGGAATCGCTCATGGACCTGGCCCAGCTCTACTCCTTCTCGGGCCGGCACCGCCTCGCCCAGGAGACCTACAAGCGCCTCCTCGCGGTCAACCCCTACCACACCGCGGCCATCCGGTCCCTGGAGAAGGACGAGGTCCGGGACCGAGGCCTGCGTCTCTCCGCGGGCATGGACCATTGGAACGCGGACAGCTCGGAGCGGGAGATCGAGGTCGACAGGATCGGCACGTTCCTCGAGGCCGCCTGGGGCATGACCGAGGAGTGGACCCTGTCCGCCGCCGGGGAGAGGAGCGTCTATCGTTTCGACCTCGAAGACGACGTGGCGGAGAACGTCGTCGGCGGCCGGCTGGCCTATGTCCGCGGCATGCGGGGGGGGGCGAGCGCCCGCTTCGACTGGAGCGCCTACGAGGGAGCCTCCAAGGCCAGGGCCTCCTACGGCGCGGGCGGCTGGGTCAAGCCCGTCGAGGGCCTGGACCTGAGCCTCGCCTACGCCCGGGAGAACCTCGGCACGAACCGGGCCAACGTCGTCGACGGCCTCTCGCGCTGGGCGCTCGCGTCCCGGGGGGCCTACGCCCTGGGGCGCGTCCTCACGGTCGCGGGGGACTACAAGTACGGGCGCGTCTCGGACGGGAACCCCTTCCACATCGCGGGAGCGGAGCTTGAGGTCACGGTCCTCGAGCGGCCGCGCAAGCTCTACGCCGCGGCGCGCTTCGAGACCTGGAGCTATGAGCACGACTCCAGCCGGTACTATTCGCCCGGGTCGTACCAGACCTACGCGGGCCTCATCGGCTATCGTCACGACTTCGGCTCCGAGGGGCAGGTCTACGGCGCCCCGGAGCGTTACGCGGACCTGCGGCTGCGCCTCGTCCTGGACTCCAACCGCGATCCCGAGCTCAACCCCAGCTTGGTCCTGCACGGGGACCTCGGCCCCCGGTTCTACGCCGAGGCCTCGCTGTCCTTGAACGACTCCAAGTACTACAGGGACAAGGCCGTCTATGCCGTGCTCGGCGCCCACCTGGGCAGGTGACGGCCATGTCGCCGCGTCGTCTCCAGACGCTCGCGGCCATGGCCGTGCTCGCCATCTCCATCTACATCCTGGCGCGGACGGTCTACGTGGCGGCGGCCGACTGCGGGACCGTGGACCGGGTCTTCGGCTGGGTCCTGCTCCTGGTGGAGGGGTTCCTTCTCGCCCACGCGACCGGCTTCGCCATGAACGTCTACCGGACCTCGGGGGAGGGAGAGACCCCCGAGCCGCCCCCCGTCGGAACCGACAGCGCCCCGGAGGTCGCGGTCGCGGTGGCCTCCCGGCATGAGCCCCTGGCCATCCTGGAGAAGACCTTCACCACGCTCTGCCTCCTGGACTACCCGAAGAAGCGGATCTATCTCCTGGACGACTCGAGCGGCGAGCAGTACCAGCGCGAGGCCGACGACCTGGCCGAGCGGATGGGATTCGAAGTCTACCGAAGGGAGGTCCGGCACGGCGCCAAGGCCGGGATCATCAACGACGCCCTCCGGGATGTGATCCATGCCAAGCATCTCGTCCTCTTCGACGCGGACCAGAATCCCATGCCGGACTTCCTGAGCCGGACCATCCCCGTCCTGGAGGCCGACGAGCGCGTCGCCTGGGTCCAGACCCCGCAGGTGTACACCAACCTCGGGGCGGGGCCGGTGGCTTACGGCTCCGCCATGCAGCAGGCCATCTTTTACGAGAGCATCTGCGAGGGCAAGACCTCGAACCAGGCCATCTTCTGCTGCGGGACGAACGTGGTCTTCCGCGTCTCGGCCCTCAGGCAAGCCGGGGGGTTCGACGAGAGCTCCATCACCGAGGACTTCGCCACCTCCATCAAGCTGCACATGCTGGGCCACCGTTCGGTCTACCACAACCATGCCTGCGCCTTCGGCATGGCGCCGGAGAGCTTTCCGGCCTATCTCAAGCAGCAGTCCCGCTGGGCGGTCGGGACGCTGAGCATGCTGCGCAAGGTGCTCTGGTACGCGCTCACGAACTGGCGCAGCCTCTCCCCCGGGCAGTGGTGGGAGTACTTCCTCGCCTCGAGCTTCTACCTCACCGGATGGGCGAACTTCTTCCTCATGCTCTGTCCGGTGGTCTACCTGTTGTGGGGGGTCCCGACGGCGTTCATGCAGGCCGGGGTCTACCTCACGGCCTACGTCCCCTACTTCACGCTCTCCTGGCTCGTCTTCTACTCCACCATGAGGAGCCGCCACTACACCTTGCGGCAGGTCGTCGAAGGCGTCACGCTGGGCTACCTGTGCTTCCCCGTCCTCATGAAGGCGGCGGTCTTCGGGCTCGTCTTGAACCGCCGCATGCCGTTCGTGGTCACGACCAAGGGCAAGGCCGAGCGATTCCCGTTCCTGGGCTTGTGGCCCTATTGGACGCTCCTGGGCGTCAACGCCGCCGCCGTCGCGGCGGGCCTCGCCGCCATCGAGAGCCACCCCTATGCGAAATGCGTCAACGTCTTCTGGGCCCTCTACCATTGCGCCATCCTCGCGCAGGCCTTCAGGTTCAACCATGAGCCGACTCTGGGGACTTAGGGCCGTCGCGGCGGTCTCTCTGGCCGCCATGGCGGGGTGCGCCGTCGTGTGCCAGCGGGAGCTTCCTTGGCCGCGCCGCAGGACGGTCTCGGAGACCACGCACCTCTCCTGCCTGACCGGGGTCTTCCGGCAAGGCGACCGGCTTCTCGAGGGCCGCTTCGCCATCCGCGGCGTCTTCTGCGCGTGGGAGGAGCCCTTCCCGGCCGCCGCCCTGGCGCGCATCCGCGACGCGGACTCCCTGCCGCTGGTCACCTGGGAGCCGTATCTCGCGCGGAGCCCCCGCAGGGACCTGCTGCCCGACATCGCCGCGGGCCGGGAGGACGAGCGCCTCAGGCGCTTCGCCGCGGCGGCCGCAGCCTACCGCGGCCCCGTGCTGCTGCGCTTCGCCCACGAGATGAACGGCGATTGGTACCCATGGTCCGGCCATCCGAAGCTCTTCGTCGAGGCCTACCGCCGGGTGCATGAGGCTTTCGCCGCGGCCGGTGCCCCCAATGTCCGGTTCGTGTTCGGCATCAACGCCGAGGACGTGCCGGCCGGACGCCATAACCGTTTCGAGGCGTACGATCCAGGGCCCGCCTTCGTCGACATGGTGGGGATCGACGTCTACAATTGGGGCGACTTCAAGCCGTGGAGCCGCTGGCGCGGTCCGAGGCGGCTCATGGAGCCCGCCTACGAGCGGGCGGTGGCGGCGTTCCCCGACAAGCCCATCCTCTTGAGCGAGGTGGGCTCGTGCCCCTCCGGGGGAGACAAGGCCCGCTGGATGCGCGAGCTCTTCGCCGAGCTCCCGGGCCGCTTCCCGGCGGTCAAGGCGTTCGTCTGGTTCGACGTGGACAAGGAGTGCGATTGGAGCTTCTCGCGCCACCCGGGGCTGCGCGCGGCCTTCGAGGCGGGGACCTCCGCGCCGCACTTCGCAAGCGACCCCGGGCCGCTCGGCTGGCTCTGGGGCAAGGAGGTCCCTCATGGATAAGGCGACGCTGGTGCGCAGGCTCGACGCGCTCATCTTGACGGAGGAGGCGGCCGTGCCCATCTACCTGGACCACATCGACGCGGTGCTGTCCTGGAGCGGGTTCTCGCCCGCCAGCAAGGCCCGGGCCGCGGAGACGATGCGTTCGATGGCCGAGGAGTGCGTCCGGCACCGGAGGATGCTCCAGGAGCTCAAGGTCCGGGCGCTTGGGAGGAAGACGGATGTTTTCTAGGGAAGACTTCACGAGGTATTTCGCCCAGATCGAGAAGCTCGAGCGCGACGTCGGCGCGATGATGCGCAGGCTCGTCGCCGAGCTGGCCGACCCGGAGATCAAGGAGGTGCTCTCCCGGATGATCGAGGACGAGGACCGGCACGGAGACCGCGTGGGCGAGCTCGTCCGCCTGCTGAACGCCGAGCTGGGGCCGTCCGGCCCTCCGGCCGCGGCGTCCCGCCTGGCCGGCAAGCAAGACCGCCGGCAGGGCGACGGCTGAGTCCGGTCGAGGGACCGTCGCCCCCTCCCGTCGTGGGCGCGCCCTGGCGTCAGCGGACGGTCAGGGAAGAGAAGAAGCGGTCGGCGTCGTCCGAGCGGCTGGTGCCCTCCGGCCCCGCGTAGGTCATGGCGAAGATCTGCGCGCCCCGCATCACGCTGAACGTGCGGAGCTCATGCCCGTTGCGCATGCCGACCGCGTCCACCGCGACCAGGCCTTGGTGAGTCTTCCAGGTGACGCTGATCCACTTCCCGCCGTCCATGCCCTTTGCGGAGTTGTTCAGCCCGGCTTGGAGGTTCGCCTTGGGATCCGAGATGTCGACGCCCGACGGGAAGACCGCGGTCTGGACGACGTAGGCGCGGTCGTTGTCCTCTGCCAGGTAGGTGTAAGTCGTGTAGGCGGCGCGCGCGCCATTGGCCGGGGTCGTCGCCTGGCTGGCTCTCGGGGCCCCGGGCAGCTCGAAGGTGCAGGTGGAGTCAGGCCCGGTCACTCTCTGCCATGCGGCCTGAGCCAGGGCAGCAACCAACTGGGCGCCGTGGGCGGAGATGGACCGCCGGCTCTGTCCGATCATCGCCGAGGCGTCGCGGCTGATGTTGAAAAGCTGTCGCTCAAAGGACTGCGCGTTCGCTCCGGCCGCCGTGAGACAGAGGATGCCGACGATCAGTGCCTGCACGTTCTTCATGGATTCACTCTCCTTGATTGATGGTCCGGGGCTAGATTCTACCAAGCGGAGCTGCTCTTGCCTTGGGTCCTTCGGTCTTGAGAAGACCGGTCTTTGGGCTTGGATGAAACGTAGGACTTCAGGGCTCCGGCCCGGCTCCCTGGCCGCTGATGCCATCCGGGGTGAGTCCTTCGGCCCACGCTCGGGCTGGGCCGAAATACGAGGGGAGGCCCTCTTGCTCCTGGGTCCTGCTGAAGCCGTATAATCTAGCCATGCGCCATCTCGTGCTCGTCCTCGCCTTCTCCCTTTGCGCCTCGGCCTCGGCCCAGGTCTATCCCGAGCTCCAGAGCCCGGACCTTCCGGAGCTCGCGTCCTTCCGTGAGGCTGTGGCAAGCCGCCCTGTCCCTGCGCTCGCCGCCGCGGCAGCACCGGCCCCGGAGATCCCGGCGTCCTTCCGGATCTACGAGCGCTTCTTCACCTTGTTCGTCGAGAAGTTCGACCTCAAGGACTCCTCGGACAACGCCTTCGGCCGCATCGAGGGCAAGTTCTTCAGGCTGACGAAGACCTTCCAGTACCTCGACGCCTCGGGCCACAAGGTCGCGGAGGCCCGCGCGCGGTTCTTCGCCCTGGGCTCGACCGTGGACGTGACGGACGGCCAGGGCCGAGTGATCGGCACCATCAAGGAGAACATCCTCAAGTCCCTCTTCAAGGTCTACACGAGCTACAATATCCTCGACGCCCAGGGCCGCGTCGCGGCCGAGTCGGAGAAGGTGGAGTGGCTCTCCACCGAGATCGTCCTGCGCTCGCCTGACGGCCGGATCGCTGCGACCGTCCGCAGGGGCTTCAAGGAGAACCTCTTCCGGTTCACGGACCGCTGGGACGTGACGATCAGCGACCCCAAGGCCGTGGACCCCAGGCTGGTCGTCATGATCGGGGTCTACAAGAGCTCGGTGGACAATGACCGCCGCAAGAAGGCCTCAGACGACGACAAGCGCCGGTCCGACGAAGACTGAGGCCCGCGGCGGGGGGCTGGACCTCGGCCTCGTCCTGCTCGAGGCCGCGGTCATCGCGGTCTCCCTGGGTTGTTCGGCCGTCCTCACGGTCGCCATCCCGGCTGTGGAGCGGCGGCTGGCCTCCTACGGGTCGGAGCTCCCCTGGCTGACGCGGGCCTGCCTGGCCCTGTTCCCGGTCCACTGCGGCATGCTCATGGCGTCGCTCATGGCCGGGGCGCTCTGGTGCATGGAGTGGACCGGTTCGGACGCGGGCATGGTCCAGCGGCTCCGGGGGCTCTCTGGCGATTGGCTGGCCCACGCGCCCGGCCTGGGCTGGCTGACCCGCCGCAGGGAGGCCGTGCTCCTCGGCGTCATCCTGGCCTGGTTCGTGGTCGCGGTCCTGAGCGCGTTCTCCTTCGTGGTCCTCCCCTCCGAGGCCTGCTGTCGCCTGGACCCGTAGGATAGCCTCGTCCGGGTCAGCCTTTTCCTGAACCCGCAGGCCCGCCCGGGTGTCCCATCCTGAGCCCAGGTTCCTTTGTTTTTCCGGCCAAGATTCGGTATCATCATACACCGATGCGCGACAAGAAAATCTCCCACGGTCTTTCCTTAAAGGCTTTGGCGGTCTTGCTGACAGCGGCGGCCTTCGTGGCCGCGACCGTCCCCGCCCAGGCGGCTTTCCCTTTCTTCGGCAAGAAGAAGAAATACTCCTCCTCCGGCCAGACGAGGCAGGAGGACGAGGCCTTCACGGCCGCGGCCCAGCTCTTTCAAGACACGGGGCAAGACAAGACCGCGGTCGTGGCCGCCTTCACGACCTTCCTCAAACGCTTCCCCGAGAGCCTGAGGACGGCTGACGCCAACTTCATGATCGGCGAGGCCTACCTGGAGCACGCCCTGGCCATCCTCAAGGCCGAGGCCGCGGCCAAGAAGACCTCCTCGGCGCGCATGCTGGCGCCCAAAAACCCGGCCGCCCTGACCGCCCTGGAGAACGCCAAGAAGGCCTTCGAGGCCGTGCTGACCGACGACCGCTCGGGGCTCGCGCCCTCCGCGGAGCACCGCCTCGGCGAAGCGGCCTACAACGACAAGGACTGGGACCTGGCCATCGAGCACTTCCGGAGGGTGGCGGAGGACCATGCTCAGTCCTACATCGTGCCCGAGTCCATGCTCGCCATCGTGTACGCGAGCCTGGGCCTGGAGAAGTTCTCGGACGCGGAGCAGAACCTCTTCCTGCTCGGCGAGGCCTACCCCATCTTCCTCAAGGAGCCCGCGGTGCTCTACGCCCAGGGCATCGTGGCCCTGCACAAGGGGGACTACTCGGCGGCGGAGAAAGCCTTGAAGCGGGTCAAGACCGCGGAGGCGCAGTTCTACCTGGGCAAGACCTACCTGCTCTCCAAGCGCGCCTTCCTGGCCGCGGCCGCCTTCGAGCAGCTCATCCGGGACTACCCGGAGAGCGACCTCAAGGAAGAGGCGCAGTTCTTCATCGGCGACTCGTTCTTCCTCGCGGAGGACTTCGCGGGCGCCATCTCCAAGTACCAGAAGTTCATCCAGCTCTACCCGGAGTCGCCGCTCCGGGTGTCGGCCCTGTTCCGCATCGGGTCCTCCTTCTTCCAGAAGAAGGACTACGTCGAGGCTCGCGCGCACTTCCAGTCCGTGCTCGACCGCTACCCTAAGGACTTCTTCGCGCCCCTGGCCCAGTACTTCACGGCGGAGTCGCACCTCATCGCGGGCCAGACTCGCGACGCGCTCTTCGCCTACACCAAGGTCATCACCCAGTACGAGGGCCGTTCCGCCGCGAGCGACCTCAAGGTCCTGCCCCTGGCGTACTTCAAGCTGGCCTGGACCCAGTACCAGGTGGGGGACTTCACGCAGGCCGTGACGACCTGCAACAACTTCCTCTCGCTCTACCCGGCCAACCCCCTGGCCAAGAACGTCTACATCGTCCAGGGCAATTCCCTGCTGGGCTTGAAGCGCCACCAGGAGGCCGTGGCCGCCTTCCAGCGGGTCATCGAGATCGCGCCCTCCTCCGAGCAGGCGGAGCAGGCCCTCTACTCCATCCTCCAGACCCAGCACAGCCTCAAGTCCTTCAACTCCATCCTGACCTCCTACCAGTTCATCTTCAGGAACCTGCCGCCTTCCAAGTCGAAGTGGCGCTCCTTGAGCTACCTCTACGTGGCCGAGGCGTACCTCGCCTTGAACCAGGTGGACGAGGCCAAGGTCATCTTCGAGATGGTGCGCAAGGTCTACCCGGACGAGCCCGCGGCCTTCTACGCCCAGGACGGCCTGGCCTGGTGCTACGCCATGAAGGGCGAGGACCAGCGCGCCCTCCAGGAGAGGAAGAAGCTCCAGGACATGATGTCGGTCGCGGCCTCGACCTTCACCTTCTCGGGCACCAACGAGCTCGGCATCGCGGACAGCATGTTCAACCAGAAGAACTTCGACGACGCCTTCACGCTCTACGAGAAGTTCGCCAACGAGAATCCCTCGGCCGCCGAAGCGCCCGCCGCCCTCTACCGCGCGGGGCAGAGCCTCTACGGGCTGCGCTACTACACCCAGGCCATCGAGACTTGGCGCAAGCTCAAGGACCGCTACCCGCAGGCCAAGGAGACCGCGCAGGCGGTGTTCCAGATCGCGGACACCCTCTTCCGGGCCCAGAAGTACGGCGAGTCGGTCGCGGCCTACAAGGAGATCGTCGCTCTCTACCCGCAGAGCCCCAAGCTGGCCATGGCCATGATGCGGGTGGCGCAGTCGCACTTCAACGCCAAGGACGACGCGGCGACCTTGCGGGAGGCCGAGGCCCTGATCAACCGCTTCCCCGACGCACCGGAGACGACCGACGCCCTCGACCTCATGGAGGCCGTCTTCGACCGCTCTAAGAGCTCGGATTTCCGGGCCTCGCTGGGGGGGGTCGTGAAGGCCAACGTCTCCGGCAAGGTCGCGGGCGACGCCCAGTTCCGGCTCGCGCGCCGCTGCTTCGAGGCCAAGGACTTCGCGGGCGCGGCGCGGGAGTTCCAGCGCTTCAGCGTGGAGTACACGAACCATCCCGACCTCTCCAAGGCCCAGTTCTATCTCGGAGAGAGCTACTTCTACCAGGGGGACTACACGGACGCGGCCCCGGCCTTCGAGCGCCTGCTCAACAACTTCGAGCGCAGCCCCGAGACGAGCCTGGCCCTCTTCCATCTGGCCAGCGCCTATTACAACCTCAAGAAGTACGACGACGCGATCCGGCACTACACCCGGCTCATCGAGGAGTACCCGGACGCCGAGTACGTCAAGGCCGCCCAGTTCAACCAGGCCCTCTCCTACAAGGCCCTGGGCAAGCTGGACATGGCCCAGTACGCCTACCAGCGCTACGTGGCGAGCGCCGGGACCGGGGACGAGAGCGGACAGAACGCCCTCTGGGAGATCTTCACGATCCAGAAGGACCGCAAGGACTACGCGGCGGCCCTCGCGACCCTCGAGGAGATCCGGGACGGCTCCAAGTCCGCCTCCGACGCGCCGCTCGAGGCCATCTACCGGATGGGGGAGATCTACCAGACCCTCGGCCGGGACGAGGACGCGCGCAAGTCCTTCGAGTCCGTGCGGACCATGAAGCCGGCCAACAACCCTTTCCGCCTGCAGTCCCTCATCAGGCTCGGCGAAGCCTATGAGAAGACCAAGGAATACGACCGCGCCGCGGCCGCCTACGAGGACATCGCCCGCAACGCCTCCGCGCCGGTCGGTCCCCAGGCCGGGGCCAAGGCCGCACAGTTGCGCAAGCTCAAGCCCGTCAAGCGCGCCCCCGAGTCCGAGACGCAGGGGGAGACCATGGTGGACGACGACGAGCCCGAGGAGGCCCCGGCCCCGCCGCCCGCGGCCAGGGGACGCAAGCCCGCCCCTGCGCCCGCGTCCCGCGGCAAGAAGACCGGGACGCTGCCGGCCAAGAAGCCCGCCGCGGTCCAGGCCGTCAGGAAGGCCGCGGCCCCGGCTCCGCCGCCCGACCCGGTGGAGGAGGACGCGGGGAACCGGGTCCTCATCGACTCGGACCGGCTTTCGGAGCCTGAGCCCGAGGCCAAGCCCGCGACCAAGGGGGGGAGCCAGCCGGCCGCGGCCCCCAAGAAGGCCAAGGTCATGGAGCTGCCGGGGATGGACGACGAGATCCAGTGAGAAAGCCGTAACCTTCCGGAGGGACCCAAATGGGAGAAGTCAATTTCATCGCGATCCTCAGGGACAGCTTCACCCTGATCATCCTGCTCTTCTGCTCGGTGTTGTCGATCACCTTCATGATCGAGCGCTGGCTGTACTTCCGGCGCTCGCAGGGGCACGGAGACCCGATCCTCGCGCACATCCAGAAGCTGCTCGAGACCGGCAAGGCCGCTGAGGCCCAGGCCTACGCGGCCCGCCAGCGCTCCGCCGCGGGCCAGGTCATCCACTACGGCCTCCTGCACAGCGGCCGCAGCCGCCGCGACCTCGAGGAGCTCCTCCACACGAAGAGGCTCGAGGAGCGCATGAAGCTCGAGCGCTTCCTGGGCGTCCTGGGGACCCTGGGCAACATCGCGCCCTTCATCGGCCTCTTCGGGACCGTGGTCGGCATCATCAAGGCCTTCCGCGACCTGGCCCTGGCCGGGGGCGGCGGACCGAGCGTCGTGGCCAAGGGCATCGCCGAGGCTCTGGTGGCCACGGCCGCGGGCCTGGTGGTCGCCATCCCGGCGGTCATCATCTACAACTACTACATGAGGAAGGTGAAGACCGTGTCCACGGACATGGAGGTGGCCTCCGCGCGCCTGCTCGTCATCCTGGGGGCCAAGTAGGCCCGAGGGGCTTCCATGGCGGGCTCCACCCAGAGATCGGACGAGCCGATCACCGATATCAACGTCACGCCCCTGGTGGACGTGTGTCTGGTGCTTGTCATCATCTTCATGGCCGTGGCCCCCTTCGCGCTCGTGGCCGGGATCAAGGTGCTCGAGTCCCGGGCCAAGGCCGCCGAGGGCAAGGTGGACCTCGATGAGAACGTCCGGGTGAAGCTCACCGAGGCGGGCGTCATCACGGTCAACGACGCCCCCGTGGCCGACGGGGGCCTGCCCGCCGCCCTCGCCGGGGCCCTGCTGAAGAGCAAGGACAAGATGGTCACCGTGACGGCCGATGACGGCAACCGCGTGGGCCAGGTGGTCGACATCCTCGACATCGCCCGGCAGGCCGGGGCCCAGAAGCTCGCGATCCTGCGGACCGAGGAAGAGAAGAAGGCGGACGGCAAGGGCACATGAGAGCGATGGACGAAGAAGAGGACGCCATCGTCTCCGGCATCAACGTCACGCCCCTGGTGGACGTGTGCCTGGTGCTCGTCATCATCTTCATGGTCACGGCGCCGCTCCTCTCGGACCCGGTCATCAAGGTCCAGCTCCCCAAGGCGCACACCCAGGAGGGGGAGGAGCGCGACAAGATCTCCATCACCCTGGCCGCGGACGGCCGGCTCGCCCTGGACCAGCGGCAGTTCTCGACCCTCGACGCCATGGACCCCTACCTGCGCGACGCCGTGCTGCGCAGCGAGTCCAAGACCGTGGTCCTGCGCGCCGACGCGGACGCCCGCCACGGGCTCTTGAGCGACGTCATGTACCGGGCCAAGGAGGCCGGGGCCCTGCAGCTGACCATCGCGACGGAGCGGAAGAAATGACCGCGATCCGGATGCCGGTCTCGGTGGTCACCTCCGTGGTCCTGCACGGGGGGCTCTTCCTGCTCTACCTGCAGAACGTCCAGACCGCCAAGAAGGAGCCCCTGAAGGTCATCTCCGACGTGGACCTCCTCGTGCAGGTCCGCAAGGCCGCGGCCATCCCGGCCGCCAAGGCCGCGGCCCCCGCCGCGCCGACCATGATGAACTTCCTGAAGCTCGCCCTGCCCGGGGTGGAGAGGACCGCCGCGCCCAAGAGCGTGGAGGTGAAGCTCCCGGAGCGGGCCAAGATGCTCCTGCCCGAGCCCGAGAGGATCCAGGACAAGGGCCGCAAGCAGGCCGAGGCCAAGCTCGAGTCCCTCGACCTCGGCCGCAAGCGGGCGGACGCGGCCAAGGTGGTCGCGGGCCCGGAGCCCGAGCAGCGCCGCGTCTCGGCCCTGGCCGAGGCCCCGCGGCTCGAGGAGGTCGGAAGGCGCCGGGTGCGGGACCTGCCGCAGGCCCTCGCGCTCGAGGACCGGCGCAGGGAGGCGGTGGCGCTCGAGCGCCTTGACGCGGTCGCGCCCCCGGTCCCCGGACGCAGGTCGTCTTCGGCCCTCGCGGCTCCGGTCCTCCGGGAGGCCAGCCCGCCGGAGCGGGCGGCCCTCGGCGACAAGATGGCGGCGCTCCTTCCCGAGCCGGTGCGGGCGAGCGGACCCCTGCCGGGGCTCGGCCCCGACCCCGCGGCCCTGCTCAAGAAGCTCGACGCCGGGTCGGCCCCGGCGCGCCGGCGCCAGGCCGCCGGCGCCATGGCCGAGGAGAAGAAGAAAGGCGTCGAGATCGAGGGTCCCATCGCGGACCGCAGGATCCTCTCGACCGAGATGCCCGCTTTCCCGGCCTGGCTCAAGGAGATGAGCGTGGCCGAGGCCGCGGTGGCGATCCGGTTCTGGGTCTCCCCGGACGGTTCCGTCATGCCGGACATGCGCGTGGAACGCACCTCCGGGTACGGCCGGCTCGACCGGCTGGCCATGGAGTGCCTCAAGGCTTGGAGGTTCGCCCCCATCGGGTCGCAGGAGAAGCAGTGGGGGATCATCACGTTCAGATTCGTCACGGAGTAGAAATGAAAACGATCTTATGCTCGTTGCTCGTCGCGGCCGCTCCCCGGGCCCTGGCCCAGGACATCTCGACGGCCGGGTACCGGTCCCAGGAGCCCGCCGCCTCCTCCGCTCACGCGCCCGCGAGCCTTCCCGCCGAGGTGGTCATCAAAGCGGAGGACTCCGGAAGCAGGGTGAGCGTGGTCAAGCCGCCGCTCAACATCGAGGTCGACGCCTTCGAGTCCATCCGTCCGGCGCTCAAACCCGACGAGTCGCTCCTGCTGGCCATCTCGCCGCTGACCGTGTCCTGGCGGCGGACCCACCCGGAGTTCCTCAAGAACGAGCGCGCCATCCAGCCCTGGCGCACGACGTTCAGCCCCAAGCCCGGGATCGTGTTCCATCCCCGCGAGCAGCTCTTCGAGACCCTGCAGAAGCGGCTGACGGACAAGGACGCCGACCAGTACGGCTGGCGCCTCGAGATCGTCGACGAGGACGGCCGCGCGTTCCACCGCTACGAGGGCTCCGACGACCCTCCCGAGGAGATCGTCTGGAGCGGCCAGAACGAGCCCGGGGAGTGGATCGCGGCCGGCCGCTCGTATTCGGCGGTCTACACCTTCACCGAGCCCGGAGGCACCCACCGCACGAGCTTCGGCAAGCCGCTCCTCTTCAAGGGCATCGTGCACCAGGAGGAGTCCGGCATGCACGTCAGCCTCGACTCCGCCGTGCTCTTCGGCAAGAGCAAGTCCGGGGCGGAGCTCGTCAAGCCCGACGGCCTGGACCTCATGCGCGCCGCCGCGGACCTCGTCAAGCGCCGCTTCAGCGGCATCCCCATCTCGGTGCGCGTCTTCGCGGGCACCAAGGAGCTCGGCGAGCTCCAGGGCGGCGCCGTGTCCGCCTACCTCCTGCGCGAGCTCATGGTGGGTCCGCAGTCCGTGTCGGTCTCGGCCTCCCGCGCCGCCTATTCCGACCAGCGCTTGGAGGTCGTGCTGTTGAATCGCTAATATGTTATAGGTCATTGACGCAGCGTCGGGCGATAGGCTTGAATCTGCCCGGCGTCGGAACATCCCGTTCATCGAGGTAGAACCATGGTAGGAATCTGCGGCTACGGGGCCTACATCCCGAGGACGCGCATCAAGGTCGAGGAGATCGCGAAGGTCTGGGGGACCGACGCGGGGAGCTACAAGAGGGGCCTCATGCTCGAGGAGAAGTCCGTCCCCTCTCCGGACCAGGACACCATCACGATGTCCGTGGAGGCCGCGCGCAAGGCCGTCCGGCGCGCCGGCATCGACCCCGCCCTCATCGGCGCGGTCTACGTGGGCAGCGAATCCCACCCCTACGCGGTCAAGCCCAGCGGCACGGTGCTCGCAGAGGCCCTGGGCTCGACTCCCGAGTGCCACACCTCGGACTTCGAGTTCGCCTGCAAGGCCGGGACCGAGGCCATGTTCGTGGCCAGCCAACTCGTCAAGGCCGGCTCCGTGCGCTACGCCATGGGCGTGGGCGCGGACACCTCGCAAGGCGCCCCGGGCGACGCCCTCGAGTACTCGGCGGCGTCGGGCGCGGCGGCCTACCTCTTCTCGGCTGAGAAGGAGCGCGTCGTGGCCGAGCTGCTGGACACCTACGCCTATATGACCGACACCCCGGACTTCTGGCGGCGGGAGCACATGTTCTACCCCCGCCACGGCGGCCGCTTCACCGGGGAGCAGGCCTATTTCCGGCACATCCTCGCCGCCTCCAAGGGCATGATGGCCAAGGCCAAGCTCAAGCCCGCGGACTTCGCCTACGTGGTCTTCCACCAGCCCAACGGAAAGTTCCCGCTGAGGGCGGGCAAGATGCTGGGCTTCACGGACAAGCAGATCGGGACGGGCTGGCTCGTCAACAAGCTGGGCAACACCTATTCCGGCGCCTCGCCCCTGGGGCTCACCGCGGTGCTCGACGAGGCCGGGGCCGGGGACCTCATCCTCGTGGTCTCCTTCGGGTCCGGAGCGGGCTCGGACGGGTTCGTGTTCCGCGCCACCAAGCGCTTGAAATCCGTGCAGGGACTCGCCGAGCGCACGCGGGACATGCTGGACCACAACAAGAGGTACGTCGACTACGGGACCTACCTCAAATATCGCAAGATGATCATCATGAACGAATAGCCGAGCGCGACCAGGAGATGACCATGAGAGAAGTAGCGGTGATCGGTGTCGGGATGAGCAAGTGGGGGGAGCTGTGGCACCAGCCCCTGCGCGACCTGGCTTGCGAGGCCGTGCTGAAAGCCCTCGCCCAGACCAAGGTCGACAAGGTGGAATCCATCCACGTCGGCTGCATGACCGGCGGCCTCTTCGCGGGCCAGGAGCACCTGGCCAGCGTGGTGGCGGACTACCTGGGATTCGCGGGCGTCCCGGCCTCACGGTCCGAGTCGGCGTGCGCCTCCGGCGGGGTCGCCTTCAAGGCCGCCTACGCCGAGGTGGCCGCGGGGATCTGCGACGTCGCCCTCGTCGTGGGGATGGAGAAGATGACGGACGTGGGGGGCGACGAGGCCACCTACGCCCTGGGCACGGCCGCGGACCAGGAGTACGAGTGCTACAACGGAGCGACCTTCCCCGGCCTCTACGGCATGATGGCCGTCAGGCACATGCACGAGTTCGGCACCACGCGGCGGCAGCTCTCGCAGGTCGCGGTGAAGAACCACGCCAACGGACTGCTCAACCCCGAGGCCCAGTACCACGCCAAGATCACGTTCGACGAGGTGGAGTCCTCGGCCCTGGTGGCCGACCCCCTGCGGCTCCTGGACTGCTCGCCCATCACGGACGGGGCCGCGGCCCTGGTCCTGTGCCCTCTGTCCACGGCCTCCAAACTCGGCAAGAAGGCCGGGGTCAAGGTCCTGGGCTTGGGCCATGCGACGGACACCATCGCCCTGCACAGCCGCAAGGACCTCTGCAGGCTCGCGGCCGTGGAGACGGCCGCGGCCCGGGCCTATAAGATGGCGGGCGTCGGGCCCAAGGACATCAGCTTGGCCGAGGTGCACGATTGCTTCACCATCGCGGAGATCATGGTCACCGAGGCCCTGGGATTCGCCGAGCTCGGAGAGGGCGGCAAGCTCGTCGCCAGCGGAGCCACGGCCATGGGCGGCCGCATCCCGGTCAACACCAGCGGCGGCCTGAAGTCCAAGGGGCATCCGGTGGGCGCCACCGGGGTGGCCCAGCTCGTGGAGCTCGTCACGCAGCTGCGCGGGGAGGCGGGAGCCCGGCAGGTCAAGAAGCCTAGGGTGGGCCTGGCCCAGAACATGGGCGGCACCGGCGGCAGTTCTATCGTCTCGATCTTGGGGGTGGCCTGACATGCAACCACAACGCTATTGGAGAGAGATCCCTCAGCGCTACCGGCTCGAGGCCGGACGCTGCAAGAGGTGCGGGAAGGTCTTCATGCCGGTCCGGGGGATCTGCGACAGCTGCCGCTCCACCGAGTTCGAGCCCGTGCGCCTGGCCGACCGCGGCAAGGTCCACACCTACACAGCCATCCGGGTCCCTCCCGCGGGGTTCGTGGCCCAGACTCCCTATGTCCTGGCGGTCGTGGAGCTCGAGGACGGGGTGCGCCTGACCATGCAGGTCGCGGACTGCGGCCCGGACGAGGTCCGGGTGGGCCTGCCCGTGCGGGTCGAGTTCCGCAAGATCAACGAGGTGGGCAAGTCCGGCGTCATCTGCTACGGCTACAAGGCCGTCCCCGCTTAATGCTAAGATAGGATCAAGATGGGATCAGACTTTGACTTATTTGACTTATTCTTCCTGAGAATAAGTCAAATAAGTCAAAGTCTGACCCCAGTGTGGATATATGGTGCTTTTGTTGCGATAAGACGGATGAAGACGGTTCGACGGTTTAATTAAGGAGGGTTTCATGGCGATCAAGGTAGGCATCAACGGTTTCGGACGGATCGGAAGGCTTTTCTTCCGCGCTGCGGCGGGGAACAAGGACATCGAGATCCTGGCCGTCAACGACCTGACGGACGCCAAGACCTTGGCCCATCTCTTCAAGTACGACTCGACCTTCGGCACCTATCCCGGCACGGTTTCGGCCGAGGGCGAGGACCTGCGCATCGACGGCAGGCTGGTGAAGGTCTTCAAGGAGAAGGACCCGGCCGCCATCCCGTGGAAGTCCCTGGGGGTCGCGGTCGTCGTCGAGTCCACCGGCAAGTTCACCGAGGCCGAGAAGGCCAAGGTCCACATGACCGCGGGCGGCGCGCAGAAGGTCATCATCTCCGCCCCGGCCAAGGGCGAGGACATCACGGTGTGCATGGGCATCAATGAGGACCTCTACGACCCGGCCAAGCACCACATCATCTCGAACGCCTCCTGCACGACCAACGCCTTGGCCCCCGTGGCCAAGGTCCTCGACGAGGCCTTCGGCATCAAGTACGGCGTGATGACGACCATCCACGCCTACACCAACGATCAGGTCCTGCTGGACTTCCCGCACAAGGACCTGCGCCGCGCCCGCGCGGCCGGGGCCAGCATGATCCCGTCCTCCACGGGCGCCGCCAAGGCCATCGGCCTGGTCCTGCCCAAGCTCAAGGGCAAGCTCACGGGGCTGGCCATCCGGGTCCCCACGCAGGACGTCTCCCTCGTGGACCTCACCGTCCAGCTCGAGAAGAAGGCCGCGAAGGAGGAGATCAACGCCGCCTTCAAGAAGGCCGCGGAATCCCCGCGGCTCAAGCCCTATTTCCAGTACTGCGAGGCCCCGCTCGTGTCCAAGGACTTCCAGGGGATGCGCTACAGCTCCTCGCTGGACGCCGGCCTGACCGACGTGGTGGGCGACGGGATGGCCAAGGTCTTCGCGTGGTACGACAACGAGTGGGGTTATTCCTGCCGCGTGGTCGACCTCGTGGTCTACGTCGGCAAGAAGGTCGGCGTCCCGGCCTGAGGGTCGCCGGCCGAGAGGAGGGGGAGATGCCCGGAAGCGACAAGCCGGCCTTGAAGCTCAAGCGCCTGCAGGACCTCGACGTCAAGGGCAAGCGCGTCCTGGTCCGCGTGGACTACAATGTCCCCATGAAGGGGGGCAGGGTCGTCGACAACCGCCGCATCCGGGAGACGGTCCCCACCATCAAGCATCTCGTCGAAGCCGGGGCTCGCGTCACGCTGGTCTCGCACCTCGGCCGCCCCAAGGGCAAGCCCGAGGAGAAGTACAGCATGAAGCCGGTCGCGCCCGAGCTCTCCAAGGTGCTGGGCCTGCCCGTGGCGTTCTGCGGCGAGTGCGTCGGGTCCAAGGCCGAGGCCGCGTCCAAGGCCCTCAAGTCCGGCGAGATACTGGTCCTTGAGAACCTGCGCTTCCACGCGGGCGAGGAGGGCAACGACGCCGACTTCGCCAAGCAGCTCTCCCGCCACGGAGAAGTCTTCGTGCAGGACGCCTTCGGCGCCCTGCACCGGGCCCACGCCTCCACCGCGGGCATCCCCAAGAACCTGCCGGGGGGCATCGGCTTCCTCGTGCAGAAGGAGCTCGAGTTCCTCGACCGCGTGGTCGGGAACCCCGAGAGGCCCTTCCTGGCCATCCTCGGCGGCGCCAAGGTCTCCGACAAGATCGGCGTGCTCCTCAAGCTCCTCGAGCGGGTGGACTCGCTCATCATCGGCGGCGGCATGGCCTACACCTTCCTGCACGCCCAAGGGGTGTCCATCGGCAAGTCCCTCCTGGAGAAGGACAACGTCAAGGACGCGCAGGCCATCGTGGAGAAGGCCTACGCCAAGAACATCCAGTGCCTGCTCCCGGCCGACCACGTGGCGGTCAAGGAGATCAAGGCGGACGCGGAGCGCTTCGTGACCCAGGCCATGGCCATCGCGCCGGACATGATCGGGGTGGACATCGGGCCCCATACCATCGAGATCTTCACCGAGGAGATCGCCAAGGCCAAGACCATCTTCTGGAACGGGCCCATGGGCATATTCGAGATGGAGCCTTTCTCCAAGGGCACCATCGAGGTCGCCAAGGCCCTGGCCAAGGCCACCCGGAAGGGGGCGACCACCATCGTGGGCGGAGGCGACAGCCTGGCTGCCGTGGACCTCGCCAAGGTGGACGCCCAGCTCTCCCACTGCTCGACCGGGGGCGGGGCGAGCCTCGAGCTCCTGGAGGGCAAGGTCCTGCCCGGGCTGGCGGCCCTGGCCTGCTAATGCTATAATCTGGGCCGGTTTCCGGGTCATCGCGACCCGGGATCCGACCCGGAATCTTTTATGGCCTACAACATCCTGATCGTCATCCATATCGCCGCGTGCCTCGTGCTCATCCTGACCGTCCTCGTGCAGGGAGGCAGGGGCGCGGGCCTCATGGTCTTCGGAGGCGGGGGGGACCTCATCAACACCCCTTCCGGCACCACCTTCATCAAGAAGTTCACAGGCGTCGTGGCGGGCATCTTCGCCTTGACCTCGCTCTTCCTGAGCCTGCTCTCCACGCGCTCAGGCATGACGAGCGTGACCTCCCGCGTCCCCATGCGCCCGCCGGTCGAAGCGCCGGCGGTCCCGGGAGAGGGGGCGGCGGCTCCGGCTCAACCCGTCGACGCGGGGAAGACGGCTCCGGCAAAGACGCCTTGACGTTCTCAGCGCGGGTGGCGGAACTGGCAGACGCGTACGTTTGAGGGGCGTATGGGGAAACCCGTGGGGGTTCAAGTCCCCCCCCGCGCATAGCTTTCCGTGACCCCGAAATTCCTGGCCGACGGCATGTTGGGCCGGCTCTCCAAGTGGCTGGTCCTCCTGGGCTTCGACTGCCGCTGCGTGGGCTGGAAGGGCGAGGCTGACGCGGCCCTGCTCGAGATCGCCCAGAACGAGGGCCGGATCTTCCTGACCCGGGACGCCAACATCCCCGAAGTGAAGGGGCTGCGCAAGATCGTCCTGCCCATGCAGGCCCTGGAGGACCAGATCCGCTTCGTGCTCAGGAACGCGGGCGTCAAAGCCCGGCGCGAGAAGCTGTTCTCGAGGTGCACGGCCTGCAACGTGGAGCTCGACCAGGTCGCCAAGGAGGAGGCCGCGCCCCTGGCGCCTCCCCTGGTCCGGGAGGCCCAGACGGTCTTCTTCCGCTGCCCCGCCTGCAAGAAGCTCTACTGGAACGGCACCCACACGGCCAACACCGCGGCGAAGTTCGAGAAGATGGGGGTCTTCGGGTGAAGCCGGCCGGGGCCGCTCCCCGCTGGCGGCCTTGCGCCATCCTGGCCGGGGTGGGGCTGGCGCTCTACCTGCAGTCCCTCTTCTTCGGCCTGACCTACCTCGACGACCAGGTCCTCGTCTCCGAGAACCTCCATTTCCTGAGCAGGTGGTCGAGCGTGCTCGACGCCTTCGGCCAGGGGGTCTTCCACGTGTCCCACGAGGGGGACACCTACTACCGGCCCTTGTTCACGGTCTCCCTCATCCTCGACGCGCACCTCTGGGGGGCCTGGTTCGGCGGCTATCACCTGACGAGCCTGCTCGTGCACCTGGCCGCGGCGTGCGTCCTTTTCGGGTTCTTCCGGAAGCTGGGGCACGGAGAGCGGCCTTCGCTCTTCTTCAGCCTCGCCTTCGTGGTGAGCCCGGCCCTGACCCAGAACGTGGTGCACGTCCCGACCCGGGACGACACCTTCATGGGGCTCTTCGTCCTGGCAGGGATGAGCGCCTTCATCAGCTATCTGCGGGAAGGGGGCTTGAGGCACGCCGCGCTCCACCTCCTCTTCTGGACCCTGGCGCTCTTCTGCAAGGAATCCGGCGCCATCCTGCTCCCCATGTGCCTGGCCTACATGGCCCTGGTGGAGAAGGGCGAGCGGCCCCTGGCCAGGACAGCCGTCCTGGTCCCCGGCTGGGCCGCGGTCTTGTGCGTGTGGTACCTGCTCAGGAGATACAGCCTCGACGACCCCATGGCATTGACCGCGGGAGAGGCGCTCTCCTCCCTGTGGGCCAACCTGCCGGGCGCGGTCCAGCTCTGGGGCAAGGTCTTCCTGCCCGTCGGCCTTTCGGGGCTGCCCAACATGCGGGACACCAGCCTCGTGTGGGGCTGCATCGGCGTGGCGGCCGCGGCCGCAGCGCTCGCCTGGACCCGGGGCCTGGCCTGGCGCAGGGTCCTGTTCGGCCTGGTCTGGTTCTGCCTCTTCCTTGCGCCCTCCATGCTCCTGCAGTCGACCAGCATGGCCGGGGTCGTGGCGGAGAAGCGCCTCTACGCCCCCATCGTGGGGATCTTTCTTATGCTCCTTGAGACGGGCTTCGCCCGGGGCCTGGCGGAATGGAAGGGCTGGGCTCCGGCCGTGGGCGCCCTGGTCCTGATGCTGCACGGGACCGCGGCCTTCTTCTATTCGAAGAGCTACCGCGACCGCATGTCCTTCTGGGAGAGGACCGCCGCGGCCTCCCCTCGCCTGCCCCTGGCGCGGCGCAACCTCGGGGCCATGTACTTCCTCGAGGGGGACCTCGCCCGGGCCGAGAGCGAGCTCATGGCGGCGCTGAGCCTCAACCCCCGCGAGCCCATGGTGCACAACAACCTGGGCCTCATCCACATGCGCAGGGGCCGCTTCAAGGAAGCCGAGGCGGAGTTCCTCCTGGAGCTGAGGCACTATCCCCGCTACGCCAACGCCCTCTTCAACCTGGGCCTGCTCTACATGAACCAGGGCATGGTCCAGGAGCCCGAGGGGTTGTGGAAAAAGGGGCTCTCCATCAATCCCGACCATTACGACATGCACGTCTCCCTGGCCGCGCTCTACTACAACCAGGGACGCAAGAAGGAGGCCCTGGCCGTGCTGGACCAGATGAGGGGCAAGGGCATGGAGATCCCGGAGGTCTTCCTCAAGCTCAAGTAGGTCCGGCTGGCGAATTCCGCGGAAGTGTTGTAAAATATGGCTACGGGCCTATAGCTCAGCTGGGAGAGCGCCTGCATGGCATGCAGGAGGTCATCGGTTCGATCCCGATTAGGTCCACCACTTTTGAGAAGCCCTCGGAAACGAGGGCTTTTTCTTTGTGTGCCGAGCATGATCGACAGTTCGGAGGTGAAGGTCCTCTTCCCAGCCTGATGGAGGCGAAGGGATAGCGAGACGCAAGGGCGTCGCCGCGAGGCGGGGTCCGAAAGAAGCGTGGGGCAAACAGGCTCTCCAGCGCCATCTGGGCATCCGCGATCTTCTTCATCTCGAAGAAACGCGGTCCTGCGACATGGATGAAGAACCACGCAGCGGCCAGGAACAGGCCTGCGCCCCACGTAGAGAGCGTCAGCAGACACCGATGCCAGAGTCCCTTCTTCCTGATCTCTGTCCTGGCGACACAGGTACAAAAACCATTGGCCATGGGGGCGATTGAGTGGTCTTGATATCGGTGCCATATAACATGTTGTTTGTCTTGACTAAATAACATATTCATGTTATAAACTGAGTGATGCTATTCAAGCGTTCCATCGGGCTGGCGCATCTGCGTCGTTCCGCCTTCCTGTTCGGCCCTCGCATGACCGGGAAGACGGTCCTCCTGCGGTCCCTCCCCGCCGAGCTTTTCATCGACCTGCTCGACTACGAGCTCGAATTCCAACTGAGACAGCATCCAAGGCTCTTCTGGGAGCAGCTTTGCGCCGTCAAGTCCGGAGGCTTGGTCGTCGTCGACGAGGTCCAGCGGGTCCCCGCGCTTCTGGGTTACGTGCAGAAGGCCATCGAGGAGAGGGGCCTGCGCTTCATCCTTTCCGGCTCGAGCAGCCGCAAGCTCAAACGAGGTGGGGCGAACCTGCTGGGCGGGCGGGCCCTTGACCTCAAACTGCATCCGCTGACCCGGCTGGAGTTGGCCGGGCGGTTCCACATCCTCGAGGCATGCCGCTACGGGACGATCCCCAAGGTGTGGCAGTGCTTGGCGGATCGAGACGAGGAGGGAGCGCGGTCGGTCCTGCGCTCCTATGTCACTACCTACGTCAAGGAGGAGATCCAGACCGAGGCCCTGACCAGGAACGTCGGGGCGTTCCAGCGCTTCCTTGAGATCGCGATCCAGTCCAACGCCCAGGTCATCGAGTTCTCCAACATCTCCCGCGAATGCGCGGTCCCGGCCAGCACGGTGAAGGAGTACTATTCGATCCTGGAGGATACCCTGCTCGGCGATTTCCTATGGCCCTGGGATCGCAGCGAGAGGAAGAAGGCCCGCCCCAAGTTCTATTTCTTCGACTGCGGGGTGGTCCGCGCCGTGCAGAACAGGCTGCATGATCCCCCGACGCCGATGGAGCTTGGCTTCCTCTTCGAATCCTGGTTCGTGCGTGAGCTGCGGCGCTTGCGGGACTATGGGGAGAAGCCCCACGAGTTCTCCTTCTGGCGCCGGGGGAGCCATGAGGTGGACCTGCTGGTCTCGGGCGGACACGGCCCTGTCCTCGCGTTCGAGTTCAAGGCCGGGAAAGATCCATTGGTCGCCGGCTCGTTTCGCGCGTTCCGCGGCGATTTTCCTGAGGTCCCCTTGGTGGTCGCGTCCCTCCACGACCAAGTCCCGCGTCGGCTCGAGACGGGCATCGAGGTCCTGCCCTGGGCCCAAGCCATCGAGCGGTATGAGGCCCTCTAGTCGGCGCAGGGGCGGGAGGGTCAGAACCCGACCTGCAACTGGGCCACGGACTCGTCGTTGCGCACGCGGTCGATCCGTTCGTTCTTGATGGTGTGGTTCACGGTGAGCCGGAGGTTCTGGCCGTTGATGAACCAGTTGAGGCCGAGCGTGGTCCAATCCATGTCCGTCCTGGCCTTCACCCGGGTGTAGGGGTCGTAGACCTGGTAGCGCACCAGGGCCTCGAGCTTCTCCGAGAGGAAGCGGCAGGCGGCGGTCACGTGCCAGCCGTAGGCACGGACATCCGGGTCCTTCACCTGGCCGTCGAGCCGCGCTCCGATGAACTCGCCGGAGAGCCTGGCGGGGCCGAGTTTCCACGCCAGGTCCCCGCCGTAGACGATGCGGTGGTAGGGGTACTGGAAGGACACCGCGGCGAGGTCCGTGCTCTTGAGGCTGCTCGGGTCCGCCATGGTCCGCTTCCACATGGCGTTGCCGCCCAGGGTCAGGGTCGAGTCCAGGCCGAGGAGCTTGGCCTTCACCGGGACCCACTGCAGGCGGGAGGCGTAGAGCATGTCCCCGTTGTCGTTGGCCGTGAGGTTGGCGCCGCTGCCGTTGAAGACCCCCAGCCAGTACTGGAGGCGCTGGTCGAGCGCCTTGCCCGAGGCCATCACGCCCACGTCGTGGTTGAAAGAGGGGTTGAGGATGCGGTCCTGGGCGTAGTAGCGGGAGGCGAAGTCGAGCTGGTCGGTGGGGGTCATGACCTCCGCGCCCACGGGCACGGTGAACTGGCCGGCCGTGAGGTTGAAGTAGGCGGTCGGAGCGTAGATCAGCATGTAATCGTAGAGCGCGCTGTTCTGGCTGGCGGTCGCGCCGTTGGCCCGCTCGAAGGCGAACATGAAGGAGTACTTGAACTTCTTGGGCAGGTCGCCGGAGAACTTCAGCCGCGCGGCCCTCACCGAGAAGGCGGAGCCGTTGGTGGCGCCCTGCGCGGACTGGTTCCAGGTGTAGCGGAACCAGGCCAGGGCATTGACCTTCATGGTCACGTCCTTGGCCACCGTGACCGGGACCTGGAGGAAGGGGAGCTCCTTGCGCGTCTCCTTGGCGGGCTCGGGCTGTTGGGCCAGGCCCTTGCCGGCGAGCAGGACGACGGCCAGCAGTGCGGCGGTGAGCGGCGGGGACGCTTTGGGCGCGAGTCTTTTCATCGTGGTCTCTCGATCTGTCCCGGTTCCGGGAGCGTGCCGACGACCCCAACTATACAACAGGGAGTCGGCCGCATTCCAGGGCCTTGGGATGGAAGGGCGGACCCTGTCGATGGAGACGGCTGCCGATAATAATCTAGAATGCCTGAGATGAGCAAGATACTCGTCGTGCACCCTGACGCCGGAGTCGCCAAGCAGGTGAGCAGCCTGCTCGCGAAGAAGGGCCATGACGTGCAGGCCTTCCAGGAGGGCCGGCCCGCCCTGGAAGCCTTCCTCCGCGCGAAGCCTGAGTTCGTCCTGCTCAACGACGTCCTGCCCGACATCGCAGACCACGCGCTCTTCAGCAAGATGATCGCGGCCGATCCCGGGGCCAAGATCCTGGTCCTCAGCCTGGTGGGGGAAGAGCCGGGACAGGGCGGGTCTTCCTCCTTCGGCATCCGGAGCTTCCGGCCGGACGAGGTCGTCACGGCGGTGGAGAAGCTCCGGGCTCCCAGGGCCGCCCAGCGGCCTGCTGACGCCGCCAAGCCCCGCGTGGTCGCCATCGACGACGACCCGGCGGTCATCGAACTCCTCGGGAGCGTGCTCGCCCTGTCCGGCTACGACGTGGCGTGCGCGGAGAACGGGCAGAAGGGCCTCGAGCTCGTGAGGAAGAACAAGCCTCAACTGGTCCTCCTGGACGTGTCCATGCCCGTGATGGACGGGGTCGAGACGCTCAAGCGCATCCGGGAGTTCGATCCCCGCGTGGGCGTGGTGATGGTGACGGGGAACAGCTCCTTGGACATGATGGAGCAGTGCAGGGCCTACGGCGCCTTCGACTACCTGGTGAAGCCCTTCTCCATGGACTACCTGCTCTTCTGCGTCTATTCCCGGACCCTGCTGGCCGCGATCTGAGAGCGCCTGGGTTCCTTCAGGCGCTCTCAGGCCTCAGCCTGACGGAGAACGGCAAGGTCCGGCGCAGGGCCGCGGGGTCGGAAGCCCTCTTGTACACGCTCAGGTGCTGGACCATCCAGAGGTAGGGCGGCCGCCTGGCCAGGACCGCGTCGAAGACCCGCCCGGTCGAGCGGCGGTCATAAGCGAAGCCGTGGTCCGCGAGCCGGCCGACCCAGTAGCGCTTCGGCCGTTCGTTGACGTGATGGCGCCCTCCCTGTCCCTTGGGCGCCGCAGACAGCAGGAGCGTGTCGCTGAAGCGGAGGATGTTGTCGAGGAACGCCTCCGACCTGGGCTCCGGGATGTGCTCGGCCACCTCCAGGCACAGGGTCAGGTCGAAGCGGCCCCAGGCGTTCTCGAAGGGGACGGTCAGGTCCTGGACGTGGATCGGCACGGGGAAGGAATGCTCGGGGGGCGGTCCCACCCCGTCCAAGGCGAAGACCTCGGAGCCGCTGCGCGCGAACGCATGCGCGTACACGCCGCAGCCGCAACCGATGTCCGCGACGCGCTTGGGTCGGAACTCGGCCGCCAGCACGTCCGCGATGACCTCCGCGGTCCTGACATAGGGCTCGTGACTCGGTCCCCATTCCGCGAAGAACGCCGCGTCATAGATCTCGGCGAGTCCCGCGTCGCTCATGGCTGTGGGATTCATGATATCATAGCCTCAGCCTGGCAGGGGGCGGAGGAGCTCCGACGCACCGGCGCGTTGACTTTCGTTTGATTCTTGGCCGGTATCCTCGTAGCAGATCCCCAGGAGGGTCCTATGGCCACGAGAGCGGCAGCCCTGTTCACGGAATTCGCCCCGGCGGAGCGGGCCGAACCCGCGGAGGTCGCCAGGCAGCACGAGGCCTTCTCCAGGCTGCCCCTGGTCCCCAAGCTCCTCGACGCCATGCCGTCCATCGTCATGGCGTTGAACAAGCACCGCCAGATCATCTACCACAACAACCGCCTGGCCCCTGTCCTCAAGGCTCGGGGGCTTGCGACCGGGGTGGGACTGCGGCCCGGGGAGGCCGTGGACTGCGTTCATTCGGACGAGACTCCCGGGGGATGCGGCACGACCAAGTTCTGCAGGCATTGCGGCGCGGCGAAGGCGATCCTCGCGGGCATCGCCGGGAAGGCGGCCACCGAGGAGTGCCGGATCATCACCCACGTCCCCGGGAAGTGCCACGACTTCCGGGTCTGGTCCACTCCGTTCAGGTTCGAGGGCGAGGAGTGCGTCATCTTCTCGGTCGTGGACATCGGTCACGAGAAGAGGCGAGAGGCCCTGGAGAACCTCTTTTTCCACGACATCCTCAACACCGCGGGAGCCGTGCGCGGGGCCGTGGAGTTCCTGGGGGAGGTCAAGCCGACGGAGGTCGAGTCCTTCAGGAGGCTGGCGGAGAACGCGGCCGACCGCCTCATCGAGGAGATCCAGTCCCAGCGCGACCTCAATGCCGCGGAACGCGGCGAGCTCACCGTGTCCCACGCTCCGGTGTCGGCCTCCAGGGTGGTGACGGAGGCGGCTGAGCTCTACAAGAAGTTCGCCGCTGACAGGGGGCGCGAGCTGGTCGCGGTCGACGCGGGCGAGGACGCGGTCTTCTCCTCGGACAGGACGCTCCTGCTCCGGGTGGTCGGGAACATGGTCAAGAACGCCCTGGAAGCCTCGGCTGAGCCCGGCACCGTGACCGTGACCCGGCGCAAGGACGCCTCAGGCGTGGTCTTTTCGGTGCGCAACCCGGAGGTCATGCCCGAGCCGGTCCTGCGCCAGGTCTTCCAGCGGTCCTTCTCCACCAAGGGCGGCTCTGGCCGGGGCCTGGGCACCTACAGCATGAAGCTGCTGGGGGAGGTCTACTTGAGGGGCAAGGTCTGGTTCGAGTCCTCCGAGGGCCGGGGCACGACCTTCTCCGTGAGGCTGCCGCTGTCTTGAAGGCCGGCTCCCCCATCAGGATGACGATCGGCGCCAACCTCCTCGCGACCGCGGCCCTGCTCCTCCTCGCCGTCTCCGTCCATGCCCAGGAGCGCCGCTCCATCAGCGAGACGGGCTGGGACTTGGCGGATCCTCCTGATTTCGATTTCGTCGGAGGGGTCTGCCCCAAGTGGAAGGGGAAGGGGGGTCTCGAGGGAGGGACCATCGAGGTCTGCCCCGTGACCATGGATGCCCCGCTCCAGCCGGAGCATTGCGGGGAACAGGAGGTGACGCACGCCTTCGACTCCGTGCATCCGACCTACACGACCGTGGCCTACTTCTGCGGGGAGTCCTTCCTCCGGTATCTCGTCCAGCTCGAGTTCGACCCGGGATCCGAGGAAAGGGGCACGCCCCCCTGGGTCCGCGTCCTGGCGCTGCACTTCCGTTCCGGGGGTCGGCCTATCAAGAAGAACCTCATGGGCTTCGTCCGTTCCGTGCTCGCGGGCCTGGGCTCTTCCGTCCATGTCCCGGCCGCGTCAGCGCCGCGCGGGAGCGCAGCCGGGCCGACGGGAGAGGGTTCCGCTCCCGCGGTCAAGCCGAGATCCCCCAGGCCCGCGACTTGGCGCGCGCTGGCCGCTCAGGCGGTCGAGGGCGGTGGGGAAGAGCTCGTCCGGGGAGACGAGGCCGGGCTCTTCGGGGTGAAGGACCCGGCGGCGGTCAAGGTCCTGCCGCTCGATGGAGGGGCTTACGGGGAGGCCGGCCGCAAGGCCATGGTCCTGGTCCGTCTGGGCAAGGACGGCCAGGACATCGAGCCCTTCGGCATCCTGCTCAAGACGGTCCTGCGCCGGGGACGCCAGGCCGAGAACCGCTATTTCAGGCTCGCCTTGGACGGCACGCCGCGCAGGATCATGGTCGAGACGGAGGCTCTCGACGGCCGCGGCCAGCCCGTGCCGGGCTCGGCCAAGAAGAGGAAGGTCCGCCTGGACGACGCCCGGGCAGAGGTCTGGCTCGAGCTGGAGGCCCTGGCCCATCTCGGCCGCAAGCTTCCTGGGCGTTGACGTCCCGCTGAGCCGGGCCCTCCAGCGCAGCGGCATTTTCCGGGAAGCCTCGCGGAGGGAAGCGGCGTTTCCGGGTCCCTTGCCTGCGACAGCGTGCCCTCAAGCCTCATCCCGCTGGAGAGACCATCTCCTGAGCCTCGGAGGTCAGTAGCTCATCCAGGACGTGCCCTTCGTGTCCGTGTGCGTGCAGCCAAGCCAGAAATCCCCTTTGCTCCGGACCGGGCCCATCAACGGGGGCGTGTCCGTCTCCCAATAGACCCACATGATCCCATTGACCTGGCCGTCATAGGCCGCAGGCGCTCCTAAACCGAGTCTGCAGCCGCTGGCTGTGCCCGTCAACAGGCCGACGCAGACCCGGTTGTCCTCCGGGTGGTAGGAGGGGGACTTCGCCTTCGGGATGGCCGCGATGTACTTGGCATCGACCGTGAGGCAGGAAAGGTCGTCGCTGGGGAAGTTGCCTTCGCTGTCCGCGTAATAGATGGACAGCGCGGAACGGATCTGTCCAAGGTTGCCCTTGGTCGCTCCTTCCTGCGACTTCCTGAGCAGGTCCGCGAATTTCGGGATGGCGACGGCTGCCAGGATGCCGATGATGGCGACTACGATCATCAACTCGATGAGCGTGAATCCGGAAACGGCGCGCGGCCCTTCAGGTCTTCCCATGAGCATGCCCCCGTTCTTGCCGTTATGATGGAGTCGGGGAAAGATGACGGATCGGCAATAGCAGCATGTGCATGAGACGCGGTCCAAGGAGTGTAGCCGGGAAACCGGGGGAAATCAAGGTGATTTCGGGCACATCCGGGCCCCGCCGACAGGGGGCCGGGCTCCCCAGGACAGCGGTCGCTGGGGAGGTCGCGGCGGACTCGCGGCCCGCGCAGGGGCGCTTCGAGGCGCTGGATTTCATCCCGCGGCAGAGGAGGAACTGGGAGACCATGGGCAAGCGCCACGGGAGCATCCTGTTCCACCAGTACATCCTCTCTGCTTGCGGAAGCGACCGTGCGTCGTCTCCTGCCGTTCCGACCCCGGCGAGGGGTCCGGGGTGTCCGCGCCCCTCGTCGTTTGCTACGATGTCCGGTCGCCCATGAGAGCCTTCCTCCCGCTCGTCGTCCTGCTCGCAGGGGCCTGCGCCGCTCGGCGCGGCGTCCCGGCGGTGCCCGCTCCTGCGGCCGCGCCTGCGCCTGCCTTGGCCCCGGTCTCCACGGCGTCTGCGGGGGAGGCGGAGGGGGAGGAGGACTCCGGGAACCTGGCCCTCGCCGAGGCGGCCTACGAGGAGGGGCTCTCCTCGTTCGAGGGGGGCCGGCCCTTCGAGGGACGGGCCGGGATCCGCAAGGCCTTCGGGCTCCTGACCGACGAGCTCCAAGACCCCGGCCTGGCCTCGGCGCTCAAGGACGATTTCCTGGCCATGCTGGGCAAGGCGCGCAGTTGGGAGCCGGTCGAGCCTTCGGAGCGGCCGGCCCTCGCGGTGGCCGAAGAGGAGCTCCGCTCCGCGACCCCCGCCCGGCTCCAGGCGCAGGTCGGCAAGCACCGCATCGCCGTGGACCCGGACAACGAGATCACGCGGAAGTTCATCTCCATCTACACCCGGCAGCGTCCCAAGAGCGTGGAGGAGGCCCTGGGCCGGTCCGGCCGCTACCGCGCCATGATGCTCCGGCGGCTCAGGGAGGCGGGGCTCCCGGAGGAGCTCTTCTACCTCGTCATGACCGAGAGCGAGTACCTGCCCATGGCGCGCTCCCGCACGGGCGCGGCCGGGCTCTGGCAGTTCATGCCCGGCACGGCGCGGCGCTACGGGCTCAAGGTCTCCTTCTGGGTGGACGAGCGCTACGACCCGGAGAAGGCTACGGCCGCCGCGGTCCGCTATCTCAAGGACCTGCGCGAGTGGTTCGGGGACTGGCACCTCGCCGTCGCGGCCTACAACCGCGGGGAGAACGGGATCGGCCGGGACCTCGCGTTCACCCGCGCCACGGACTTCGGGACCGTGTCCCGGCGCGGGGCTCTGCCGGGCGAGACCCAGCATTACGTGCCGAAGTTCATGGCCTGCGTGCTCATCGGAGAGGACCCCGGACGCTACGGCCTGCGCCCGGTCTACGAGGAGCCTTTCGCCTTCGACACCGCGGAGGTGGACAAGCCCCTGAGCCTGGCGGTCGCGGCCCAGGCCGCCGGGGTCCCGGAGGACCGGCTCAAGGCGCTCAATCCGGAGCTGGCGGCCTGGGCCACCCCGCCGGAGACGACCTACGCCTTGCGCGTCCCGAAGGGGAGCAGGGAGGCTTTCCTCTCGGCCCTGGCCCAGGTCAAGGACTGGAACCCGGGCCCGGAGCTGGTCCGCTACAGGGTCCAGGCCGGAGACTCCCTGGGGAAGATCGCGGGCCGCTTCAGGACCACGGTCAAGGCCGTCATGGCCCTCAACGGGCTCAAGACCTCCAGGCGCCTGCGTCCCGGCACGGTGCTCAAGGTCAGGCCCGGCAGGAAGAAGTCCTCCAGGCGCTGAGCGTCCGGCACCGTCATTCCGGGGCCGCTTAGGAGTATAATATGCCGAGACCGAATCCCGATCGAGAGGTGGACAAGATGCGCAGCTCTTCCCTCAGCCTGGCCGCGACCCTTCTCATGCTCGCTCAGTCCCCGTCGTGGGCAGGGGCTCCCGAGACGCTCAAGACGGGCCCCGTGGACCTTCGGGGAGCCTTCGACGCGCTCAAGGCGCTGTCCGGCGAGACCCGGAGCGCCATGGACGAGCGGCGCAGGCGCGCCGTCCCCGAGCGCCTGGCCGCGGCCGCGGACCGTGACGCGCTCCCTGAGGCCTGCGAGAGCCTGCCTGTCGTGTATATCCGCAGCGGCGAGATCTTCAAGAACGGCGAGCTTCTCGGCAGCCGGGCGAACAACTTCAGGGCCAACTGCGACGGCGCGGTGGCCTGGGCGGACTCGAGCGGCGGCCTCCACCTCGACGCCGAGGAGCTCGCCTCACGCGTCAACGCCTACGACCTGGCCTGGCACGGGGACGCCTTGGTCTGGACGGACTCGAGCGGCGTCCTCCACAAGCACGCCGGGGGCGCTTCCAAGGCCTACGACCGCGTCTCTTCCTTCACCTTCCTGCGCTACACCGGGGACGTGGTGTGGCGCGACTCCTGGGGCGACCTCCACCGCAATGAGAGCAAGCTCGGCCGGGTCAGCGCCTACAAGGCCGCGGAGCGCACCGGGGACGTGGCGTGGACGGACTCCTACGGCGATCTTTACAGGAACCACGTGCTCCTCGGCCGGGCCAGCGAGTACCGCATCGCAGACCGGACCGGGGACGTGGCCTGGAAGGACGGCTACGGCAGCCTCTACAAGGGCTCCAAGGCCGTGGCCAGGAACCCCTCGGCCTGGGAGCTGCGCGAAGACGGGGTCCTCATCTGGCGCGATAGCTCGGGCCACTACCACTACCTGTAGCCAGCCGGGCGGCCAGGAGTTCCGCCGCCGCCTCGTTGAGCAGAGGCTTGGGGTGAGCATCCTTCCCGTACCAGTACGGGCTGCCCTGTCCCGGGAAGGCCAGGCCGCGGGGCAGGTCCAGGGCCTCCGCTCCCTCGGGGAGGCGCAGTCCCGTGGAAGCCTCGAAGTAGCCCTGCAGGAACACGAGCCTCATCTTCCGGGCTCCGGCGAACGCGGCCAGCTCGTCGGCCGCGCGCTGGGCCTGGGCCAGGGTGCGTTCCGCGTCCCAGCCTCCGGGCCGGCCGAGGACCCGCCGGGCCGCGGCGTGCACGAACTGCCTGACGCGCAGGCCGTTGACCATGGACCGGAGCAGGGGGTTCCGGGGAGAGCGGTCCATGATGGCCTGGCTGTCGAGCGGGTCGTGGTCATTGCCCCCTAGGTAGACCACGACCGCGGCCTCGGCGTCCAAGGCCGGGGCCAAGGCGGTCACGGCCCGGGCGTAGCCGTAGAGGCCGTTGGCCGGGAAGCCCGCGGCGACCACATCGAAGCGGCCCGGAGCCGCGGCTTCGAGCTTCTCTCGCAGCAGGGCGGGCAGGGTGCGCTCGTTGTCCGGGATGCCCAGGCCCCAGACGAAAGAGTCGCCGACCACCAGGATCCGCCTCTTCGCCTGCCGCGTCCCGGAGGGCTCCAGGTCGCGGTAGCCCAGCGAGTTGTACCGGTTGACGGCGGGGGGATAGCCGTCCGCCGACGCGTTGGCTGAGGAGTCGTCGACTACGGTCTTGCCCGGGGGGAAACAGACCAGCCCGTAGCTGTTGAGGAACGGCCCGCGCTCCGGGCCGAAGGCCAGCAGGGCCGAGAGCGCGGCGCCGGCCGAAAGCAGGGCCAGGGCCTGGACCCGGGGCGGGGTCCCGCCCTCGGGCGGACCAAGGCGCAGGAGCTCTCCAGCGAGCTCCCGCGGCCCTATCCTCCAGGGTCCGGCCAAGCGGAGGGCGGCGTAGAGGCCGAGGGAGGCCGCGAACGCGGACAGCAGCATGGGCACGGCATCTCCGGATTCCGGGAACGCGAGTTGGAGGGGGTCGTGGTGGTCCCCCAGCATGGCGTTGACCAGGAGGACCGAGAGGCCTAGCAGGAGCAGGAACGAGGATCGAGCGAAGAGGCCGCCGGCCTTGAGGCGGGCATGGAGCCAGAATAGGGCCGCGGATTCGAGGACCGAGATCGCGGGGATGGCGGCGACCGCGGCGAAGGCGGCGGGGGAGGCGTCATGGAGCCCGTGGCCGAGGAAAGGGACGGTCCCGGCCAGGAACGCCAGGCTCAGCCACGCCAGGGTTGAGAGGACGAGGACCATGGGTGTTTCCCCTCATGCTATCATATCGTCATGACGGTCAGGATGAGGCTCATGCCGGGAGCGGCGCTGGTCTTGGGACTGTGCCCCATGGCTGCTGGCGCGGCCGGCGCTCCCCGGACGGACCGGGTCATCCCGATGAGCTACGCGGCGGAGGGCCCTCCGCTCGGCCTGGCGAGCGTGGAGGCCTTCGGTCTGCATCTCATGGGCCGGCCGTCCCCCTACCTCCCCTTCACCAAGATGCCCCCCGGCGAGGGTCACCGCTATTACGACCAGTTCTCGATCGCCGGCTCGACCTTCCTGGTCATCACCGAGAGGAGCGAGCCGCCGAAGCTCTACCTGGACGCCAACGGCAACGGCGACATGACCGATGACGAGGGCCCGTTCCTCGGGGAGGACCGGGAGTTCCTGCCCAACTCCTTCACGCTCCGCGTCCCGTATCCGAAGGAGAAGGTCGTGGAGGAGTATCGGCTGTGGATGTTCCAGCCGCCCGGAGGCAACGGGAGCTCGCGCTTCCATCCCGCCTGCCACCGCGTCGGAGAGCTGGACCTGCCGACCATGCGCGAGCCGTTCTCCCTGGTCCTCTTCGACGCCGACGCGGACGGGGACTACTCCGACGATCCCCTGGTGATCGACCTTGACCGCGACGGCGCGGCTCAGGAGAATGAGAAGATCCTCCCGGGCCGGAGCATCACGTTCGGCGGGATCGAGCTCAGGCTCAAGGCCGTCGCGCCGAGCGGCCGGAGCGTCACCTTCTCGGCGGGCTCCGTCCCCGAAGGGCCTTTCGCGGCGTCCCGGCCGGACGAGAGGCTCGACACGGTCAAGTCGAATTTCGGCACCCTCGTGGAGAACTACCTCCGGACCTTCCCCGATGGGATGTTCCCTCACCGCGTCGCAGGCGCGGGGCCGGTCCGCCGCTTCGTGCTCGAGCGCATCGAGCTCGACGGCCTCAAGGAGGTCGGGGCGAGGCAGTTCGCGGCGCCGGCCAGGATGGTCGAGGAGGGCGGCTCCCGGGGGCTCGCCGTGGAGTTCACGGCGGATTTCAGCGGCTCGTCCTGGAGGATCGTCAGGGTCCGGCCGATCGAAGGCGCGGACAGCCCCGGGGCTCCCGCGCCGGCCGCGGGCCGGCGATCAGGGCGCCCTTGAGCGGGCCGGGAGCATCCTTCCCGCCCGAGAGCCTGCGCAGTCGGAATCCGCGGCAGGGACGAGGAAGGCGAGCATGGGCGTGACGGAATCGAGCCGCAGGCAGCGGACGCCGAAACTGCGCGCGAGCAGGGCGCGCATGCCGTTGACGGAGTCGGGGCTGTTCATGGCCACCACGACGTCGGAGCCGCGCCTGATGGCCACGGGCCGGGCCGCGGGGTCCATGTGGGCGATGCCGCCTGATGCCGGCTCCGGGCGCCGTCCGAGGCGCCAGGCCTTGTAGAAGGGGTCGGTGTAGAGCTGGATGGGCGAGCTGATCCACCACCCCTTGGGGCCGCTCTTCCCGTCCCAGGACACGACGAGTCTCCGCTGCTGGCGGACGATGGCGTCGATGTCCTCCGCGGACGCGAAGTCGCTCTCCTGGATGTCGGTCTCCATCCGATAGCTGGCGCGCAGGGACCATGACAGCAGGACGAGGAGCAGGGCGAAGGCCCCGGCGCGCAGGCGCCCGGGCCGGATCGTCCCGGCCTCCTTGAGGGTCCCGTAGGCGCCTGCGAGCGTGAGCACGATGGCGGCCCCGGTCAGCCACTGGATGTAGTGGTGCGAATGGCACTGGTTGCGGAACACGGCGAGGTAGGCCGCGACCCCCGCCATGGTCATGCCGCCGAATACGGTCAGGGGATGACTCCTGGCCCCGAAGCGGAGGCCGCAGGCCGCCAGCAGAAGGATGGCGAGGATGACGTTGAGGTGGGTGAAGTTCGCGGACAGGAACCCCGCCTGGGTGGCGGCCCAGTCCCGGAGGGAGAGGCCCTGCATCTGGCCGCTCATCCGGACCAGGGCGTGGCTCCCGAGGTTCTGCGGCCTGGCGCCCAAGACGGCCAGGATCGTGAAGTTGACCGCGATCCCGGCGATGGCCGCGGCCAAGGCCTGGCCTGGGAAGGAGCCGAGACCCCTGCTGCGCCTCAGGAGGAAGACGTAGAGGAGCATGCCGCCTGCGACCGGGTAGGCGACCCAGCCGGATTGGAAGAGCAGGAAGAAGGAGACGAGGAAGGCCCGGCGGTAACCCCGGCCTTCGTCTGCGTGGTGGAGGAAGAGGAAGCACAGCCACACGAAGAGCCCTGCCGTGACCTCGTGCTTCCAGGCGTCCTGATAGTTGAAGTGGAGGGGCAAGAGGACGTGGAGCAGCGCGAAGGCGAACGCGAGGCCGTCGTCCTCGGTCACGGAGCGGAGCAGGAGGAAGACCGCGGCCGTCGTCAGCAGGGACAGGATGAGCGCGAAGGTCCGGGGCACCCAGTGGTGGAAGCCGGCCGCCAGGGTGAAGGTCTTGAACAGGAGCGCGGTGAGCACGGGATGGTGGTGGTAATGCTTGAACCCGACGACCGCGCCTTCAGCGTCGTAGACGTATTCCTTCAGCCCGAAGATCCCCAAGCGGGTCGGCAAGGTCCGGTCCTGGCTGTGGATGGCCCGCAGCAGGTTGGCGGCGTCGTCGATGACCCAGTGCTCCCTGCCCTCGAGGAAAGGCCTGTCGAGGCGCGGCAGGGAGATGAGGACCTGCGCCAGCAGGAGGCAGCACAGGAGGAGGGGGGCCTTTCCCCGGCAGACGGTCGCCAAGGAATGGGTCATGCGGGGCTGATTCTACCATGATAAGGCGCCGTTGTCAGGCGCGGCTCAGAGCTTGCCGATGGCGCCGCTCACGTCGAAGACGCAGCGGTCCCGGGGCTCGAGCGAGAAGGGCAGGGAGGCCTGCGCGACCTGGATCTTCTTGCCCGCGGGGATGAAGGCCGTGGCGAAGACCGTAAGGCCCGGGAAGGTCATGTAGCGTTCCGTCTCGAATCCGAACGACACGAAGCCGTCCACGACGTAGTCCTCTCCGCTCGTGTTCAAGACCGACCCGGTCACGAAGGTCCCGGATTGCCGCTCGCAGAAGGCCTGGTAGCGGAGGGCGGGGTCGGCCTGGGGCATGGCGCCTCCGGCCTGCCGGCCGGACGCGGAGGCCCAGGCCCCGGCCGCGAGCCCCAACCCGACTGCCCACGCGATCTTCATGGGGGACTCCCTGCGTTTGCGTCCTCATCTTTTAGATGCCGGGGCGGAGCAGGAGGATTCATCCGGCCCGGGGCCTGGGAGCCCTCCGACTTTGACCGTGCTTTGATGCTGGAAGGGCATACTCGGGATGAATGAGAACGAGCTTGCCCAAGAGCGATTTCGCGCCGGCGGAGCGGGTGGACTCCTCCGTCGTCGAGCGGCAGAAGGCGGCGTTGTCCGAGGCGGCTTTCCTGCCGGCCTTGCTCGACGCCATGCCCCTCATGGTCGTCGTCCTCAACCCTTCCCGGCAGATCGTGATGTGCAACAAGGCGTTCCGTGACGCCCTGCCCCCGGAGGAGGCCGCCGCGGTCCTCGGCCGAAGGCCCGGAGAGGCGCTCGGTTGCGCGCGCTCCCGGGAGACGGCCGGAGGGTGCGGCACCACGCGCTCCTGCGCCCGTTGCGGCCTGCTGAGGGCCGCCCTCGCCGCCTTGAACGGAAGCCCGGCTTGCGAGACCTGCGTCCTGGAGCGGTCCTCGGGCCGGCGCGGCCTGCGCGCCGGCGTGTGGGCCTCCCCCCTGGCCGTCGGCGGCGAGGATTTCGCGGTGCTCGTCCTGGCCGAGCCCGCCGCGCGCGGGCCGAGGGTGCGCCATGCCGACTGAGGCCCTGCCGCTGGGGCGCAACGCCGAGCTGGTCGCCTACCTCGGCAGGCACGGGCTCGTGAACGACGAGGCCCTGGCGAGCGCCCTGGCTCGCTGCGACGCCGGGCTCGGGAACCTCGCGGAGGTGCTGCTCGGCTCGGGCGTCGTGGCCGCGGACAAGCTCCTCAAGGCCCTGAGCGCCTGCCGCAGCGTGTGCTTCCTGGGCTCGTTCGAGGGATTGCTGGACCCGGAGGCCGCCGGCCTCCTGCCGGAGAGGATCGCGCGCAAGCACCTGGTCGTGCCCATCCGCCGGATGCCGGAGGGTCTGCTGCTCGGCATGCTCGACGCGGGCGACGTGGTCGCCATGGACACCGCCTCCTCCGTAGCCGGTCAGCGGGTCCTGCCCGTGCTCACGTCGGAGCCGAACCTCCGCTCCTCCCTCGACCGGGTCTACGGCGAGGCGGGGGCCAAGGCCGCGGGAGGCCCGCGGCCCGCGGCCGCGGTCACGGCGGCGCCGGCTGGGTCGGAGGACTCGCTTGAGGTCTCGGTCATCGACGTGCTGGAGGGACTCTTCGCCGAGGCCGTCGAGACCGGGGCCAGCGACATCCACCTCGAACCCGGAGAGCGCTTCGTGCGCGTGCGCTGCAGGGTCGACGGCCTGCTCCAGGACCGCAAGGTCTTCCCCAGGGACTTCCATTCCGCGCTCGTGGCCAGGGTCAAGATCCTCTCGAGGCTCGACATCACGGAGAGCCGGCTGCCGCAGGACGGGCACATCCGCTACGAGCACGCGGGCCGCGGGGTGGACATGAGGGTCTCGACCCTGCCCAGCCTTTTCGGCGAGACCGTGGTCATCAGGATCCTGGACCACACCAAGGGGATCCGGCGCCTCTCCGAGCTCGGGATGCCCGCGCGGATCTGCACCGGGCTCCAGGGGCTCCTGGCCCGGCCCACCGGGCTCATCCTGGTCACGGGCCCCACCGGCAGCGGCAAGACCACGACCCTCTACGCCGCCCTCAACCAGATCAACACCCAGGAGAAGAACATCGTCACCCTGGAGGACCCCATCGAGTACCGGCTCGCCGGGATCACCCAGACCGAGGCCAGCCCCAAGATCGGCCTGACCTTCGCCGCGGGCCTGAGGGCCATCCTCAGGCAGGACCCCAACGTCATCCTGGTCGGGGAGATCCGGGACGCGGAGACCGCGGAGATCGCGGTCCAGGCCGCGATCACGGGCCACCTCGTCCTCTCCACCCTCCACACCAAGGACGCGGCCGGCACCGTGGCCAGGCTCCTCAACATGAGGATCCCGCCCTTCCTCCTGGCGGCCGCGCTCTCCGGGGTCCTGGCCCAGCGTCTGGTGCGCGTCCTCTGCCCGAAGTGCAAGAAGCCCGCCCGGCCCCTCGCGGAGGAGCTCTCCCTGCTGGGGGGGTCTCTCGACGGCCAGGGAGGCTTCCACGCCGCGGCGGGCTGCCCCGCCTGCTTCGACATGGGCTACGTCGGCCGCGTGGCCCTCTATGAGTGGCTGGAGACGACCGAGGAGATCCGGCGCCTGGTGCTCTCTGAGGCCGGGACCGACGAGATCGCCCGGGCGCTGAGGGCCAAGGGGATGCGCACCTTGCAGGAGGACGGGCTGGAGAAGGCCCGGCGGGGGATGACGTCCTTGGCCGAGGTCATCCGCGTGACCCACGAGGAGCGCTAGGCCGTGAGCAGGGTCCCGCTGAGGGAGCTTTCGCTGTTCACGGGCCAGCTCGCGGCCATGATGAGGGCCGCGGTGCCCGCCATGGAGTCGCTCGAGTCGCTGACCCAGCGCGAGCAGCACCCGGTCCTCAGGGCGGTCCTGCTCGACGTCCAGAGCCGCGTCCGCAGGGGGGAGGGCCTCTCGCGCGCCTTCTCCAAGCATCCGGAGTGCTTCGACCGGGTCTACGTCCATCTCGTGGCGGCAGGCGAGGCCCGAGGGGACGTCCCGGCCGTGCTCGACCGCATCGACCGGCACCTCGAGTTCCAGGCCGAGCTCCAGCATCGCATCAGGTCGGCCCTGATCTATCCTGTCATCGTCATCGTGAGCGCCCTGGGCGTGGTCCTGTTCATCCTCTTCTTCGTCACGCCGACCTTCGTCGAGGTCTTCCGGCAGTTCGACGCGCCGATCCCGTGGCCGACCAGGGCCCTGCTCGCCGTGAGCGGCCTGCTGAGCCGCTTCTGGCACGTCGGCGCGGGCCTGCTGGCCGCAGGCGCCGCCCTGGCCTGGCGCTGGCTGAGGGTCCCCTCGCACCGGGGGGCGGTGGACCTCTTCCTGCTGGAGCTGCCCGTGGTGGGGCCCATGGTCCAGGCCGTGGTCATGACGCGCCTCCTGCGGACCCTGGCCGCGCTCTCGCAGGGGGGGCTGCCCATCCTCACCGCGCTCGAGCTCACCCGGGCGGCGGTGGGCAACAAGGTCTTCGAGGACGTGCTCGACGACGTGTCCCGCCAGGTCAGCGAGGGCAAAGGCATCGCCTCGGCCCTCAGGCGCAGCCCCCACGTCTCCTTGGTCGTGTCCAACATGGTGGCCACGGCCGAGCGCACCGGCACCCTGCCGCAGGTCCTCAACAGGGTCGCGGACTACTACGAGCGCCGCACGGAGACCGCCATGCGCGACCTCTTCACCGCGCTCGAGCCCGTGTTCGTGGGGGTCCTGGGGGTCATCGTGGCCGGAGTCGCGCTGTGCGTGCTCCTGCCCATCTTCAACCTGGGGGCGGTCACGCGATGAGACCGGGCTTCATCCTGCTGGAGGCGGCGGTCACCATCCTCATCCTCTGCGTCGCCATCGTGGCGCTCCTGCCGGTCTTCGCCATGTCGCTCAAGGCCGGGGTCAAGAGCGAGAAGGCCCTGGCCGCGGCGCACCTGGCCCTGGAGCTCATGGAGGAGGTCAAGCTCCGGAAGTGGGACGAGGCCAGCTACTCGGGCCGGCTGCCGGTCTCGGACCCCGGCCCCTTGGGCGTCGATGCCGGAGAGGACCGCGCGGACAAGAGGAGCTTCGACGATATCGACGACTTCGACGGCTGGACCGAGGAGACGCCGATGGACCCGGTCATGAGGCGGATCGAGGGCTTCCCGGACATGTCCCGCAGCGTGTCCGTGCGGTTCGTCGCAGACGAGCTCGAGCCCTCCGCGGTCCCGAGCGACTTGAAGGCCGTGTCCGTCTGCGTACGGAGCAAGAATGTCACCTGGACCTGCCTTGACCGCGTCTTCGCGAACCGGTGAGCGGGGGTTCGGCCTCCTCGAGCTCGTCTTCGGGATCGCGATCATGGCCAGCCTGGGCCTGGTCCTGGCCTCCCTGTTGACGGGCAGCATCGCCTCCTCCGGCCGTTCCGCCCAGCAGGCCTTCGCGCTCTCGAACGCCCGCAAGGTCCTGGCGGGCTCGGGCCCGGTCCCGGGCATGCTGGGATCCTTGCAGGAGGCGCGCGAGGTCGCGGGCTTGGCCGCAGGGGGCCTCACCTTGCTCGGGCCGGGCGGGAGCCGGTCCTTCGCGGTCTCCCCCGGCGGAGAGCTCCTGTCCGCCGGCGACGCCGGGGAGGCTCGGCTCTCGATGGGCATCGCCTCTTTGAGCGTCGGCTATTACACTAGGGACGAGTCTTTCCAGGTCGTGGAGGCGAGTTCTCCCCAGGCCGTGGGCTTCGTGATGGTCTCGTTCTCCGCGTCATCGGGCGGCCGCGGCTCCCGCTTCGTCTCAGGGGCCAGGCTCATGAACCGGCCATGAGACCCTCCTGCGCCGGAGGGGAGCGGGGGGCGGGGCTGGTCCTCGCCCTGGTCATCCTCCTCATCACCGGCATCCTGGCCGCGGCCGCCGCCTCGGCGGTGAAGACCCTGATGCGGGACTCCCTCTACCAGGGGAGGGCGCTCGAGGCCCAGGCCCTGGCTGAGACGGGAGGCGAGGCGGCCTTGGCGCGCCTCTCCCGCGACCGCGCCTGGCGGCAGGGGTTCCGGGGCAAGGGCTTTTCCAAGGGGTCCTTCGACGTCACTCTCTCCAGCGGCCCCAACCCGGTCGTGACCGCCACGGGGCTCGCCCGGCCTCTCGTCCCGTTCGGCAGGACCCGCAGGACCGTGTCCTTCAGGGTGCGGCTCCTCCCCGTCCCTTCCATGCCCTATGCCGCGGCAGCCGAGGAGTCGCTCCTCATCATGGCGGGGCGCGCCGCGGTGGACAGCTACGATTCGCGCTCGGACAAGGCCCCGGCCGAGTTCGGACGCCATGGAGACGTGGCGACCAACCGGGACCTCGCGGTCGCGGGTTCCGGCGAAGCCGTGCTGGGAGACGCGACGTACCGGACCGGGGGGGAGCCGCCCCCGGACGCGGTCTCGGGCGCGGTCCAACGGGTCCTCGAGCCCTTCCCCATGCCGCTGGAGGACGGCTCGGCCTTCGCCGAGGACCATGACAACCTCTCCGGGATCGCGCCCTCCGCGCTCTACGATCCGGGACGCAGGTCCCTGACCGTGCCCGCAGGCTCGACCGCCGCGATCCGCTCCGGCGTCTACCACCTGGCCTCGCTCAGGGTCGACGGGACGCTCAGGGCCCGGATCAGCGACGGCCCGGTCGTGATCTTCGTGGCCGGCTATCTGCGCGTCTCCGGCGCCATCGAGAACCCGTCCCGCATCCCGGCCAACCTCATCCTCTACGGCGTCAAGGCGGGCGAGACCTGGACCTTCTCAGGCTCGGCTCCGCTCCACGGGGTCGTCTACGCTCCGCTGGCCGAGGTGGTGGTGGGGCAGACCGTGTTCGGCGCCCTGGCGGCCAAGAAGCTGTCCCTGCTCTCCGGGTCCATCCACTACGACCTCGCCCTCAGGGGAGCCAAGTCCGGCTTTCCCAGGCTCGTGCCCGGGACCTGGACCGCGGGTCTACGGCGCTGATCCGCGGCGGCCATCCATTTTCGTTCCAGAAGCGGCTCAAGCACTGCCACCCCAGCGAGGGCAGGAGGTTCGTGCCCTTCCTTGTCCGGGACGGACATCGCCGTGACGGCTGACGGCGCGACGTTCGAGTTGGGGCGCGTCGAGCCCGGGAATGGTTCCGCAAGAGACGAAAATCGCCGACGAAAGCAACACGGAAGAGAGAGACTGCCATTGCCAGGTGAGCTCGACTGAGATCTACTGCAAAGTCACGCAGACCGGCCTGCGTCGCGCTTTCAACCGCGCCTTCCCCTCCGACCACCGCTCGTCGAGAAAATCAGCCGAGGACTGAGCCGCGCCCGCCTGGGTCCTTGGTCCCATTGACCCCCTGGGCCCGACCGTCACATTTCCTCAATACTGTGATAGAATAGGGCTCGCTGTTGCTGTTGGAGGCCACTACAACGCCGACGCCGAGTTGGTCCCGTCTCTTGCCCATCGTGGGCGCGTCCAGCCCACTGACAGCTCTCAACGCCTCCCCATCCGCCCCCACGCTTCCAGTCTCTCGCCGTCATCCGTCGCACCCGAAGGAGTCCCACATGAGAACCACCACCACGCTCATCCTCGCCATCCTCGCAGCCTCGTTCGCGGCCAGCTCTGCCTGGGCGGAAGAGATCAAGAGTGGCTATCTCATAATCAATGGCCAGATGACGCCTCCACCGTTTCGCGTTGAGATTGTCGGCAGCACGGTGACGGTCAATGGCATCCAGACATATCCGCCCATCCTGAATGCGAAGGAAGCCAAACAAAGACTCGACGAGAAAGAGGCACGAGAGTTGTTGGACTCCATGCATGAGGAGTTCGCTAAGGAGAAGAAACTACATGGGCACGGCAAAGCTCTCGGCCTTGCTCGTGATGAGATGAAGAAACATCTCAAGTTCAAGAACCACACCATTCGAGAAACGAAGATGGGAGTCGAAGTCAACCTTGTAGGTGTAGACGACCCCAAGAACATCCCCTACATCAGATACATGCGCGAAGACAATGCTCCGTCGAGGATGAAAGAAATACGCGCAGCGCAGGATAGAATCGTCAGCCAGTATAAGGAGTGGCGAGAGAAGCAAGGCAAGGCCCGGGCTCTCGATCTTGTCGATGCCGAATTAAGGAAGGAGCCGCTCATTGTTGAATACAAACTGGATCGAGAGCACGAAGCTTTCCACGTCCGCTGGCAAGGGCAGCCCTATGGCGGAGGAGTAGGTCTCTGGCCAGAAGGCTATCCCGGAGCGACACTGCCCAGCAAGGACGAGTCGAAGCAGCGGCGTTTGAACTTCCAGGCGGACGAGATCCGAAAGCCTCTCAAGATGGGGTGGTGTGTCGTGGTGTTCGGCGGGTCGATCTTTGACGCGTCGCACGGCAGAGCGGCTTGTGAAGATGTGGCCAGGATCATCCGAGAGAAACTCCCCGAGCAGGATGCGATGCCCATCCTGACCAAGCATTTCGACGGACGTGAGAAGTATCTCTGGCAGAAGTTGGAGCAATACGGAGACAACTGATGAAGAAAGCATTCGCATTCGCGGCGGTCTTGGGCGTATGTTTGGCCTTTGATGACGCATGGGCTCTCTACTTTACGAGCAACAGCCCGGTGCCCGAAGCGAAGAAGGCCTACATGGTCTTCCCGGCGGATGTCATCGAGGGTTTCGACACCGGCTATCGCGAGTTAAGGTCAATACTGGAATCGCATGGCTTCAATGTCGTGCAGAGGCGGCCTGGGGCAGGCGAAATACTCTACCTGAATGATTTCAAACTCGAGATCGGCTCGGGGGAATACAGTGCGTTCGTTGCGAATGGCCACGCGGGCGACGCCGGGATCGCGGTCGAGATTTATGAAGACGAACAGATGCGCGATTCCGCGTATCAGTACTATCTGGCGCATGGGTTCGACGACACCCAAATAAAGAAGTTCACCGAGAAGAGAGAAATCTGGTGGATTTTTGATCAGCCCTATGCGTGGGTGATTGCTGTAACCCCTACGGCTATTGCGCAGTGGGCCCAGTTTCAGAAGGGAACGATAGCTTCTGTCTTGACGTGCTATTCCTTTTCAAGACTCCAAGATGCTTTTGTGGCCGCCAACGCCAGTTTCTTTGTGGGCTCCGTGCCAGCCTTCTACTTCGCAGACATGGCCAAGTTCAGCACCGCATTTTGGGGCCTGATTGGCGGATTTGGAGCATACACGGGATCTGGTCTGCCCGACTCTCTTGCGAAGAGGAACTTCGCCGTGCGAGAGGCTTTTGACCAAGTGAATGGTTACCTTTGGACGCAAGCCGGTGCTCGGAATGTGCTGGGGGCAAGAAGCGCTGATGGTTCGTGCGATTCCGAGCGTCTCTACAACACCCCTCGCATCGTGAGTGCAAAGTTGACCCAGTCGGACATCTACGACTGGACCTACGCCGACCAGACCTACCCCTTCAACGAGGGCGACTACCCTGGAGACCGCTCCGCAGCCGCGAAGAATCCGGCAAAGTCAGGCCCACTTGGCATCCGCTTGCAGTTCAGCGAGTCCATGGACCCGACGTGGTCGGGATTCAATATCCTGTTGGCTCCGCAGAGTGTCGGCGAGACGGTGGATTATACGAATGGCGCTTGGTCGAGGACCGTCTTGGACAACGACACGTGGATTGGTTCTTTGACCATTCCCGAAAGCGGCGGGTTGGACGGCCAAGCGAATCTCGTCGTCAAAGCGCGAGACGCATTTCTCGACGACAGCAGTTCGGAGAACACGGACGGCGAACTCGACACTGATGGAGACGGAGCATGGAACGGTTCGGATTTCTCGGTAGCAATAAAAATCCCTCCGCCGCCCACGTTGGGCATTGATGATTTGTACCTGTCTTTCTCCGGCACGTCCGAGTTGAAGCCGTCCACGATTCTCCCGAACTCGAGCGAATGGGGCCTGGGCTTCGCGGTCACCGACTTGCAGTCCGACCTTGCATCGTTCTCAGTGGCTCCGGCGCTGAAGACAAATGTGGCGTTTCTCAACGGCGTGTTGCAGAATCCCCCCGTCGGCGCAGCAACACTTCCCCCCGGGACGCGGAGCATTTCGGGTGGGATGAGCCCGGTTTCGGACACCTTCATGCCGGGTCACTACCTTGCCGCGGCCGCCAATGTCGCGGGCAGGAAGACCCTCGCGGGGTTTGCAATCTCGACGATAACCGCGAGCGCGTGGTGGAACCCTGGGACGGAGGCGACCTATAACTCAACGTCGGGGGGGTTTGCCGTCCAGGAGTCGCTTCGGCTGACAGCCCCTATCGAGGGCTTGGGACTGCATAGCATTGAAAAGATAGATCCCGTGAATGGCCAATCCCTTGGGTACAAGGAGATCAGCGGCGCGGAGGCCTATCAGCCGTATTCCAAATCCTTGCCGTTGACCGGCATGGTGACGGATCGATTCTATGTTCGGGACACCGAAGGCAACACGATTTTCCACACCATCAACATGGGGGCGGATGGCGCCGGCATCCACGATTTCCTTCCCAACGGCGGGATGACCTGTTCCGGGGATATCGATAACGGATGGTCCATCAAGACCCTGGGTGGATCAGGCTCGTGTCTCAGCCGCGTATACAGCCTGAGCGCGGAGTTCTCGATGCTGAAGGGCGCCGTCCTTCTGGCGGGGGACTGGCTGAATCCCTGGACAGGGAAGACGGAGTACGTCGATCTGATTCAATCGTTGCGCTCGCTGACGAGCGAGCCGCTGGAGAACCCGGGGCCCTTGAGCGAGGGGCAAAAGCAGATCGGGACTTTTGTCGTGAAAATGGTCGACGTCGTCGGCGGGGGGGAATCCACGCTGCTATCCGGGACTATTTTTGAATCACCTGTCCCTCCGTTTGGGACGCGGACTTGGGCCGAGACGGTCCCGCATATCGTCGCTTTGCCTGAGCTCTTCAAGCTGAAATTGGAACTGCACTCGACGAGTCCCGATACCGTGTTCCCATGGGACTGCGATCAGGTCAACGAGGCAGGCACATCCTGTCTCCTGGGAAGGAAGCGCCTCCCGCAGATCACGATCGCGGGCTACCCCATTCTCGGAGTCGAGTTCTATGAGGAATCCGGACCCACTCGTGGTTTTGAGTTCGCCGCAGGCCACACGTATGCTGGTCCTCTGGGTTTCGGCGTGGAGATAGGGAATTTCACCACGCTGCAGCCCGGAGAAGTCCTGTCTGCGGTGGCAAACTCCCAGCCGGAGCCGGGGTGGAGGTCAGTCCCAAAAGATGGGACGTTCGATCTCTGGGCTAATGGCGCGTTCTTCAAGACCCCCTTCGAGCTTCGATTGCCGTTTCTGGACGCGTCACTCACCTCGCAGCAGCGCGAGAATCTCCGTGTTGTGCGCCTATCCGGAGTTCAGCGGGAGATCGGGCCTAACCTGAACTATGCTGTCAGCAATGGGAAGGTCAGCCTTGCCTCGGTGGATGCCTTTGGCCGGTTCATGATCATGGTCCCCCAGTATGCAGGCCCTCAGAAGGTCGCTGCGAACGGTATTGAGTTCATGTCGGGGCAAGCCGGCGTCACGGTGCGGCAGGTATCCGTCTCAGAGCCGGCCATCGTGTTGGCGGGGCTCGGGGCCAAGGGGCTCGTGACGGTGAGCCCGATCTTCAAGCTCGGGCCTGATGGGATGTCGTTTTCTCCGTCGGGAGTCGTGAAGATGACATTCTCCCCAGAGCAGCTTGCTGTCCTGGGGCTAAGCAAGGACAACATCGCCATCTATCAAATAGGACCTGACGGCAGCCTTGAGCTTCTCTCTGGGCAGTTCCGAGCATATGAGGGGAACTACATTTCCGCTCAGGTGAACCGATTCAGCTCGTATTTCGCTGTCTTGGCCCAGGGGACAGTCCCGCCAAGTTCGCTGCTTCCCGATGTCACGCCGCCGGTCTCTGGGATTTCTTTTCAGCCTATCCTAAGCGTCCAAGAAGGGCAAACCTTCGTGTCCACGACTTCAATAGTGTCCCTCAACGCCGTGGACCCATACGTGGCTGATTCGCTGGTTTCCGGGGTGGCGGCCACCTTTTTCCTTCTGGATCAGCCGTTCGTGAGCCTCGAGGCTACCCCGCCAACCGTCTATGCCTCGACTTTTGCATTGACGGTCGGAACGCATGCAGTGACCTACTTCAGCCAGGATTGGGCAGGCAACCTGGAGGCCCCAAAGATCGCGAGCGTCACAGTGCTCCTTGCTGACACGACGCCGCCATCGACCGAATTGGGGTTCGAGGGGTACTCCGCCGTCCAGGACGACGGCGGGGTGCTCGTCACCACGGAGACGCGGATCAAGTTGATCTCTTCCGACCCGCAGGTTCTTGGAGCCGTTACTTCTGGTGCAGACAAGGCGTACTATCTGGTCGATACGCCATTCGTCGACTTTGCAGCCACGCCACCTCAGGTCTTCTACGCCAGTGCGCCTTTTGCCCTGGACCCGGGGACTCACACGGTGACGTTCTTCAGCCAAGACCTGGCAGGAAACATGGAGGAGGCTCGGAGCGCCCAGATATTGGTCGTGGTCCCTGAACCTGCCGTGAATCCAGCAGGCCAGCTCGCGGTCGTCATGAGGTCAAGCGGCTCCATCGGGCTTTCTTGGACGGCAAACGGCAACCCACCCTATGCCACCTACTCGGTCAATTACACCGTCGTGGAGAGTTCGACCACCTGCGACTTCGTGCCTGGGCCGACGATCAAGAACCAATTCGTCGTGGGGACTACTGCTTCCATCACAGGACTTTTGCCGGGCACCCCATATTGGTTCACCGTCTGCCCGAACAGCCTTGCGAACGCTTGCGCTGAGCCGGTCGTGGCCGTGACGTTGTCAACAGGCTCTCCTTCGCAAGCAGACCCTCCTTACTACTCTTGCGGCAGCCAGGAACCTCCCCCATCCGTGCAGTACCGTGGCTTGTCCATTTCGGCCGATACGGGCGGCAACCTTTGGGAAGTGATCGCCGCTGATTCCGGCGCCCAGCTTGCGAAGTTCGACGTCGCAGGAGCTCCTTTGGCTTCAGTGGTTTTGCCTGGCTCCACCACTGAGGGGAACTGGACCATCCGTTTCGATCCAGAGGGAAACGCCTATGCCGTGGGCGGCGCCAGTTCCGGGGTGGAAGAAGGGCTCCAGAAGGTGGCGGTCTACAAAGTCTCATCCTCCGGGGACGTCCTGTTGTCGAGCACGGTCTTTGAGAATCCCTGGGGCTTGAACGACTTCGCCTTCGATTCAGCGGGAGACATCTGGATCACGGGCGCGGTGCAGACCTCAGGGCCTCCTGACTTCTCAGGGCCGGTCGGAATTTCCATGGGGTTGTGGCGCTTTGAGCCTGCGACCGGGCAGTTGAGCCTGAAGTCATCGTATGCAGGGGACTCGGGCTTTGATGCGGGCTTCGGGGTCCAGCTTGACGGCTCAGGCGACATCTGGGTGGTGGGCTTCTCTTCCGTGGCAGCCGCCAGCGGGCATAACAAGCTGGCCTTGGCTCTGTGGAAATACGACGCCTCGGGGACAAGTCTCTTGGCCGGGCCTTTCCTGCGGCACGGCTACATGCGCGACATCGAGCAGGATGTGAATGCGAGGCTCCTGGCGTCCGGCGATGACCTCTGGGTGACTGCGACCAAGACTTCCGCTGTGGGCAATCTG
>JACRDQ010000027.1 GCA_016218545.1 Elusimicrobiota bacterium | reverse complement strand
CCGGTGAAGCCCCCGTACAAGGGCGAGCCGCCTTCCGGCGAGCTCTCCAGCCGCTTCGGCATGACCCTGGACGTGAAGTACCTGCCGCCCGAGGAAGAGGCGGCCCTGCTGGCGATCTTCTTCGACAAGGTGCCCAAGGACCTCATCCGTTCCCTGGTGGCCGTGGCCAACGAACTGCGCGCCCTCTACCCGGACATCCTCCCTCTGCCCATCGCCCCGCGCACGCTCATGCACGTGGTGGAGCACGCCCAGCGCTACGCCAACGACAGCCTGGCCGACATCTTCACCAAGACCTACAACCCGTCCTCCATCGTGGAGGACCCGGCCATCGCCGAGGCCATCAACGCGGCCCTGGCCAGGAAGGGCCTGGTGCAGGCCCAGCCGGAGGCGGTGGCTGAAAAGGCCGGCCAGCGCCTCGGCGCGGCGGCACCCGTGGCCGATCTCCTGGCCAAGCCGACACCCTGGCCCAAGAGCGAGCCCAAGCCCGAGCCCAAGCCCGAACCGGCGCCTCCGTCCCGATATGACGGGGACTACGACTACGACTACGGGGACATGCACGCCGGGTTCTTCGGCGGACGCTTCGGCCACCGGCACCTGCCGCCCATGCCCTTCACCTCGCCCAAGGGCGCTCCCGCGGCTCCGGACACCGACCCCTCGTCCATCGACGCCTGGGCCAGGGTGCTCGAGAACGTGGCGCGCTTGCTGGCGCAGTACCCGCCCATCCGCCTGGTCCCGTTCTATTACCTGGAGAAGCACGGGGAATCCGAGTCCAGCACCCCTCGGACCTGGCGCGTGGTCAGCGGCATGGAGGAGATCCAGTACCTGCCCGAGGACCTCGCTGACCCGGACAAGGGGGTCTCGCTCGGCCGGACCGCGCACGAGGCGTGGCACCTGCTCCACAGCAGGCCTGAGATCATCTTCGACTATCCCGCGCTCATTGAGAACGTCCACTTCCAGGCCTTATGGTGGGCCGTGGAGGACCCGCGCGTCAACAACCTGGGCTTGGAGCGCCACCCCGGCAGCAGGCCCTGGATCGACTCGGCCTATGCCAAGGACTATGAGATCCGGGACCTGGAGCTTGAGCGCGTGGAGTGGGCCTCGATCCCGCTCCACCTGCAGTTCAACTACGGCCTGGTCTACGAGTGGTGGAAGGGCATGCCGGACGCCCGGGTCACGGACCCCCGCGTCAAGGACGCCCTGGCCCGGGCCAGGGACGCGCTCGACAGGGCCTCGCACGAGCCCGATGCCCGGCGCGCCTTCGAGATCGTGCTTAACGAGATCTGGCCCATCTACCGGGAGCTCCTCGACGAGGCCACCCGGGACGAGATGGACAAGCAGGCTGAGCAGCAACAGCAGCAGAAGGGACAGAAAGGCCAGAAGGGGCAGAAGGGACAGAAAGGCCAGAAGGGCGAACAGCAGGACTCCGAGGATTCGGAGGAGTCCGAGAGCGACGACCAGGACCAGGATTCCCAGTCACAGTCTTCGAGCAAGTCCGGCAAGCAGGGCAAGCAGAAGAAGTCCCAGTCCGGGTCGCAGGGCTCCGACAGCCGGCAGGACGGCCAGGAGAAGGCCGAGCCCAGACCCTCGGACAGCATGAGCGAGGACGAGCGCAAGGAGGCCGAGCGCAAGGCCAAGGAGAAGATGGAGAAGGCCTCCAAGGAGTACCGGGACAAGCACGCCAGCAAGGTCCTCGACGACCCTGAGAAGATGTCGGAGAAGGAGCGGGAGAAGGCCAAGAAGGAGATGGAGGAGCTCCGCAAGAAACAGGAGCAGGCCAAGAAGGACGGCCAGCAGCAGCAGGGTCAGGAGGGCCAGGAAGGACAGCCCAGCGAGTCCGACTCCGACGGCCAGAAGAGCGACGGCAAGGCCGGCCAGTCCTCCAAGAAGAAGAGCCAGACCGACAGCCAGGCCAGGGAGCACCAGGCCAAGCAGAAGGAGCGGCTCTCCAAGGCGGACCAGACCAAGAAGGAGTCCTCCCTCCAGGACCGGCTCAAGTACCAGGATTTCCTCACCCGCGTGCGCAAGCTCATCCCGCACATGAGGCGCCAGCTCCTGCAGGCCTTGAAGCAGAAGCTCCGCCAGCGCACCATCCACGGCCGGGACTCGGGCGACCTCGACGAGGACGCCCTGCCCTCCATCCCGCGCGGCGAGAAGGACATCTTCAAGGAAGAGATGTCGCCCAACCGCGTGCTCTACCGCATCTCGCTGCTCATCGACACGAGCGGCTCCATGAGCACCGAGAAGAAGGAGCGGGCCGTGGAGGGCGCGGTCATGATGATGGAGGCCCTCGAGAAGGTCCCCGGCGTGGTCTTCGAGATCGTAAAATACGACTCCGACCCCAAGGTGCTCAAGCCCTTCAACATGAAGCTCTCGCCCCAGCTCAAGAGCCAGGTCGTCAGCATGATCATGGACGGCTCAGGCTCCACCGAGGCGCACCAGGCCCTGGAAGAGGCCATCGAGCGCATCCGCCTGGGCCGCGGGGACAAGCTCATCATCATGGTCAACGACGGCGACCCGGACTACAACTTCGACCGCGACCAGTACCGCCAGCTCATCAAGGAGTCCAAGGACGTCGAGATCCATGGCATCGGCCTGGGCGAGGGCGCCCAGCTCGTGCTCGACCTCTTCCCGCCCGGCCAGGGCTGGTGGCTCAAGGACGCCGCCGACTTCGCCCGGAACCTGCGCAGCATCCTCAAGAAGAAGCTCACCAAGGGGACGCGGCTCAGCTGAGCCGCGCTCGTCACCCTGCGGCCGGGTTCTCCAGCGTTGCCCGATTCGGGCTTCTGACGACGTAGGCCGAACATCAAATCTCGGTCAAATTCCGGCAACCTTGTGCTAGTATCAGGGAACGCAAAAGGCAACCAAGGAGCAGAAACGCGGTCGTGGGGGGCTATAACCATGACGCCTTTTGGCGGGCTTGGGAACAGTCATAGGATCGGCTTGGGATGCAGGTGGTAGGTCCACACGGCAAGCGCTGGGGCGCTAGGACCGGCTAGTGAGGGTCAGAGGGAGAACTTCAGGCCCGCCCGGGCCATGAGGCACTCCACCGAGTAGCCTTTCTTGAAGGCCATCTCCACGGCCTGGTCTCCGATCTTGTCGAGGGTCTCGTCGCTGTACTGGTCGTCGTGGTGCCAGAGGAGCAGGCGCTTGGCCTTGTGGCGGGCGGCGAAATCGACGGCCGTGACGAAGCTCGTGTGTCCGTTGTTCATGCGCGACCTGTAGTCCGAGTCCGTGAACCGTCCGTTGTGCACGAGCAGGTCCGCCCCGCCCACGATGCCGCCGAGCTTCTCGTCGTAGTCCTGCAGCGCCGTGGCCGTGTCGCCGTAGAGCTCGGAGTCGGGGCAGTAGACGAACTTGCGGCCCTGGGCCTCGATGAGGAAGCCCAGGGTGGTGGACGGGTGGTTGGCGTAGAAGGAGGTGACGCTGATGCCGGGGAGCATCTCGTAGGACTCCTCCTGCATGGCGTAGAGCTGGATGTCGGCCACGAAGGGGTCCTTGACCGTGGCGGGGTAGCGCTCGAAGCACTCCTTGACGAGCTGCTCGAGGGGCTTGTCCGGGTCGTTGGCTCCCGCGATGTTGACGGTGAAGCCCTCCTGCCTGAGGCACGGGAGGAAGGCCAGTCCCTGCACGTGGTCCTGGTGGAAGTGGGTGAGGAAGAGCCAGAGCTCCTTCAAGTCGGGCCTTGAGGCCAGCTGGCCGCCCAGGGAGATGATGCCCGTGCCGCCGTCGAAGACGAGCAGGCTGCTCCCGATCTCGAGGGAGAGGCAGGAGGTCTGGAAGCCGTAGTGCGAGTTCATGGACGTGGTGTGGGGGGAGAGGCTCCGGCAGCCCCACACGGCGCCCGACATGACGGACTCCTGCGGCGGGGTGAACTCCCGGAGCATGGGCTTGACGTCGTCGTACTTCGGCTGGGGGCCGCCCAGCAGGGCCTTGATCTGCTGGCCGAAGGTCATCACGTCGTAGGGCTTCTTGATGAGCAGGCTCGCCCCGTACTGCTTGGCGCGGTCGATCTCCTCGGCGAAGGCCTTGCCCGAGACCATGACGACCTTGATGTTCTGGGTGGCGGGGTCGCTCTTGATCTGGTGGCAGAGGGTCAGCCCGTCGATGCCGGGCATGAGGATGTCGAGGATGACGAGCTCGGGCTGCTTGGCCTTGATGGCGGCCATGGCGGAGAGGCTCTCCTGGATGAGCTCGGCGTCGATCCCCATCCCGGTGACGAGGTCCAGGGTGAGGTTCCCGACGATCTCGTCGTCGTCGACCACGATGATCTTGGGCATGATTGTCAGGGCCATTCTATTATAGGGGGGCGAGATTAAGCAATGATGTCGCGCCGAGGCGCCGCGAAGCTCAGTGCTCGGGAGGCAGGCGGGAGAGGACGAGCTTCGGGTGGCGGCCCATGAAGTACTCCATCTCCCAGTCGGTCTTGAAGAGGGCCACGAGCCTGCCGTCCGCGTCGCGGGCCAGGCGCGAGCCGCTCGGAAGGAGGTCCTCCGTGAGCTCCCCCGTCGAGGCCTCGCCCACCCAGCGCATCACGGTCCAGGGGGAGGACTCCAGACGCGAGGCGGCCCCGTATTCGGACTGGAGGCGGTACTGGAGCACCTCGAACTGGAGCGGGCCCACGGCCCCGAGCAGGGGCACGCGGGAGGCGGCCTCCGGCAGGGTGAAGGGCTGGACGATGCCCTCCTGAAGGAGGTGGTCGAGGCCGGTGCGGAAGCGCTTGTGCTCCGCGGAGTTGGTGGCATGGAGGTAGGAGAAGTGCTCCGGGGTGAACCTCGGGATGCCCTTGTAGGCGATGGCCGGGTCCTCGGTGAGGGTGTCGCCGATGCGGAACTGGGAGTGGCCCACGATGCCGATGACGTCCCCGGCGAAGGCCTCGTCGACGGTCTCGCGGTCCCGGCCGAAGACCTTGTGGGAGCTCGAGAGCCGCAGGATCTCGCCGGTGCGGCCGTGCACGACCTTCATGTCGCGCTCGAATCGGCCCGAGCACACGCGCACGAAGGCGAGCTGGTCGCGGTGGCGCGGGTCCATGTTGGACTGGATCTTGAACACGAAGCCGGAGAAGCGGGGGTCCTCGGGCGCCACGAGGCCCCCCTTGGCGGTCTGGGGACGCGGCGGGGGGGAGAACTCGAGGAAGCCGTCGAGGAGGAGCTGGATGCCGAAGTTGTTGACCGCGCTGCCGAAGAAGACCGGGGTCATGTCGCCGGCCTTGACGACCTGGGGGTCGAAGCGCTCGCCCGCCTCGTCGAGGATGGCGAGGTCGTCGAGCACCTCGCGGAGGGACTCCTGGGAGAGGTGGCCGGCCAGGGCGGCTTCGAAGCGGTCGAGGACCGTGAGGGGGGCGCGGAAGGCGCCGCCCGGCACGCGCTCGAAGAGGTGCAGGCGGCTCGACCTGCGGTCGAAGACGCCCTTGAAGCCCTCGCCCATCCCCAAGGGCCAGTTCATGGGGTAGGGGTGCAGCTGGAGGGTGCGGTCGATCTCGTCGAGGAGCTCGAGGGGTTCCTTGGCGGGGCGGTCCATCTTGTTGATGAAGGTGAAGATCGGCATCTGCCGGTAGCGGCAGATCTCGAAGAGCTTGAGGGTCTGGCTCTCGATGCCCTTGGCCGCGTCGAGCACCATGATGGCCGCGTCGACCGCGGTCAGGACCCGGTAGGTGTCCTCGGAGAAGTCGCGGTGGCCCGGGGTGTCGAGCAGGTTGACGTGGAAGCCCCCGTACTGGAACTGGAGCACGGTCGAGTTGACCGAGATGCCGCGCTTGCGCTCGAGCTCCATCCAGTCCGAGGTGGTGCTCTGCTCCTTCCTCCTGGAGGTGACCGAGCCCGCGAGCTGGACGGCCCCTCCGTAGAGCAGGAGCTTCTCGGTGAGGGTGGTTTTGCCCGCGTCGGGGTGAGAGATGATGGCCAGGGTGCGCCGCTTCTCGATCTGGTCCTTGGGCAGGGGGGCGCTCATCAGGGTTCGGGAGCGGGGCTTCGGAAGAAGCTCAGGAAGCTGTCTCCGTACTTGACCTGTCGGAACAGCTCCAGGCCGGCCGGGGCTGCCACGGGCTCCTTGACCTGGTGCTGGCAGATGACCCAGCCGCCCGGCGTCAGCAGGCCGGCCTCGACGATGCGCTTGAGGGCGGGCACGGTCAGGGCCAGGGGCCTCTTTTCGAGGTCCTTGTAGGGCGGGCCGGTGAAGATGAGGTCGTATTGGGACTGGCCCGAGCGGTAGCCGAGCCAGCAGAGGTCGTCGACCGCGCTCCCCCTCAGGGCGCGCGCGTGGCCTTGGAGCCCGGCCAGGGCCAGGTTGCGCTCGAGGCTCTCGACATGGTGCCGGTCGAGTTCCACGAAGCAGGCGAACGAGGCCCCCCGGCTCAAGGCCTCGATGCCCACGGCTCCGGTCCCGGCGAAGAGGTCGAGGAAGCGCGAGCCGCCGACGCGCTCCTTGAGGATGTCGAAGAGGGACTGCTTGATCCTGCCCGAGATGGGCCGCAGTCCCTCGATGCGCCCGCCCGTGGGGATCCTCCTGCCGCGGAGCTTGCCGCCGATGACCCTCATGAGGCCTCCGGCGGCCGCGGGAGGGGCTTGGTGGGGAAGACCAGGGCGCTGACCCTGTTCTTGCCGTCCCGCTTGGCCTCGTAGAGGTTGGCGTCCGCGCGAGTGAGGAGGTCCTCCGGCCCCTCCTTGCCCTGCCCGAGGAAGGTGGCGGCTCCGATGGAGACGGTGGCGAGCTTCCCGCGGCCGGCGAACCCCGAAAGCACCCGCTTGGCCGCCTGCAGGGCGGTGTCTGAGTCCGCCCTCGGCATGATGACGAGGAACTCGTCGCCCCCGAGGCGGCCGAGGATGTCGTCTCCGCGGATGTTGTTCTTGATGGTCTCCGCCGACTCCTTGATGACCCGGTCGCCGAAGAGGTGCCCGTGGGTGTCGTTGATCTTCTTGAAGTCGTCGATGTCCAGGATGAGGACCGAGAGGGGGGCCTTGTTCGTCAGGGCGTGCTGGATCTCGATCTCCAGGATCTCGTGGAGGTAGCCGTGGGTGTAGGCCCCGGTGAGCGAGTCCGTGACGGACTTGAGATGCAGCTCGTCGACGCGCGCCTGCAGGGACTTGTTGGAGAGCCGCTGGCGCTCGCTGCGAGAGCCGAGGAGGAAGCCGAAGGTCACGAAGGTGACGACCGCGCCGACGCCCATGTAGCCGTAGAAGAGCAGGTTGTACTGGAGCTCGTGCCGCGCCCAGAGGGTCTTGAGGATCGGGTCCGCCAGCCAGTACTGCATGACGAAGGCGCCGACCGGGGCGCACGCGCCGCAGAAAAGGCCCACCATGGGGAAGAGGATGTGGTGGGGGAGAGACCTCCAGATGGGGGGGTTCTCATCCCGGTCGGAACGGCGCCGCTTCTGTTGGGACATGCCGGTCGGCGATTATATCATTTCGCCGACGGGCGCTCAGAAGGCGAATTGCGCGCGGGCGCTGCCCCCGTCCCAAGGGTGGCGGGGGTCGTCAAGGTCGAACGCGCCGTAAAGCCCGAGTTTCCCCTTGGGCCCGAGCCTGAGATCCAGGCCGGCGCCCAGCTTGGCCTGGATGATCGTGTCGAAGACCGCGGGGATGAGGTGGGCAGGATAGCGCTTGCGGTTCTCTCCCAGGGAGAGGAAGACCCCCAGCTCCGTGGTCGCGAGGCTCCCGGCGCGGCGGCGCCAGCGGGCGTAGGGCTGGGCCTCCCAGCGCCGGTACATGACCCCGCCGGCAGGGTCGTGGGGATGGTCGTTGCGGGCGTGCCTGAGGATGAGGCGCTGCCCGGCTTCCAGGGAGTCCCGCTCGCCGAGCGCTGCCAGGGCGGAGGCATGGAAGGTGTGCGTCATCCTGCGGTAGTCCGAGGAACGGAGCCGCGGGTCCGGGGAGTAGAAGTCCCCCTCGTGCTGGTACTCCAGGACGTAGGCCAGCCTGGCCGCGGCTCCGAGGAGGGGTCCCAGATGCTCGACGAGGAGGTGGGTCCTGCGGTAGGAGTAGCTCCGGAGCTCCGCCCAGACCTCGCGCCGCATGGGGCTGTCCAGCTCCAGGCGCAGGGAGAGCCGGCCTTCCCCGGCCGGGGCTTCGAGGCCCAAGACCTGCGTGAAGGGCTGCCTGCTGTAGCGCTCAGGGCCTCCGGCTTTGCGGTTCAAGGGGAAGTCGACCGCCACGGCGCGGTAGGAGGCCTTCCAGCCGGAGCCCGCCCAGTCCAGGCCGAGGCCCGCGTCCGAGTCCTCCTTGTCGAAGGCGGGCTCACCGAAGATGGAGGCGGTCCAGCCCCTGCCCAGGCCGCGCTCGAAGCCGATGGTGTAGTGGAAGGGCCGGCGCTCCTTGTCCGCGGTCTGCTCGAGCCTGAAGAAGGCGGCCAGACGCTCCGTGAGACTCCAGCGCGTGCGCAGCTCCTGGGACCAGAGGAGGCTGCAGCAGTCCAGGCTGGCGCCCGTCGCGCGGTAGGACGAGGTCGAGGAGGCGGCGGTCCGCCACTCGCTCTCCCACTCCATCGGATAGGAGAAGGCGTGGAGGTCGGAGAAATACTCCTCGTCGAGGTCGGGTTCCGTGTCGATGCGGTCCATCTCGCCCGCGTCGAAGAGCGCTCGGGCCGGGAGAGCGGCGAGCAGGGCGGCCAGGCACAGGGAGGCCGGGGCCGCCCAGGAGCGCGCGCCGCGGCTCAGGGAAGGTCTTCCGGGTTGAAGGACCACAGCTTGCGGGCTCCTGAGTCCGAGGTCTCCAGAGCGATGAGGCCGCCGGGCCTCAAGGCGAAGGACTCTCCGGTCAGGAACTGGGCGAACTCTCCCAACTGGGGCTGGTGCCCGACCGCCAGGACCTCGGCGAGGCCCGTCGAGCGCTTGCGGATGGCGGCCAGCAGGTCCTCGGGGCCGAGCTCGTTGGAGAGAGGCGTGAAGGCTTCCAGCGGAGGCGGGGCTTCCCAGGCCCGGGCCGCCTCTCCCGCGGTTTGGGTCGCGCGCTTGAGGGGGCTGTGGAGGATGAGCCCGGGGGCGGCGCCGCGGTCTACGAGGAAGCGGGCCATGCGCTCGACGTCCCGGCGGCCCTGATCGGAGAGGGGGCGGTCGGCGTCCTTCTTGACCTTGGCTTCGAGCGCGGACAGCGACTGGCCGTGCCGCAGAAGATAGATTCTCATGGGTCAGGCTCCTTCGATGTACATCGTCTTCCAAAGGCTGAAGTATTCCCGGAGGTAGTCGCGGAACACCCCTTCGGCCGCGATGCTCCGGAAGTCCAGGGCCACGAAGGATTTCGTGAACACGATGTAGTCATGCCCCCGGCCCTGGCTCCAGCGCAGTCCGGGGTAGTACGCGCTCGGGATGAACCGCGCGTCGAGGATCTTCTTGATGACCTCGGGGTGGTATGCGGAGGTCAAGAGCTCCAGGAAGCGCGCCCCGTGGGCGTCGAGCGCCATGACCACGGAGTTGAGCAGGTGGGTCAGGTCGGGCACGCTCTCGTGCCCGCCGATGATGGCCGCGTGGTGGTCCGCGGCGCAATAGTGGATGTAGACCTCGGCCGAGCCGTCCTTGGCCGCGAGCAGGAGGTTGGGCTCGTGGAACGGGAAGAACTGCATCTTGAGCTTGCGCTCGGCCTTGAGGGCCTTCCAGCGCCTGCGGATGAACTCCGGCGCGCAGACGAGCTCGAAGTCGATCCACCCGCCGGCGTAGGGGGAGGAGGGCTCGAGCCTCGTGTCGTGCCACTCCGCGTCGCCGATGCCCGTGGCGCGCCGGACGATGGAGAAGAAGGGCTTCATGCACGAGGGCAGGCGCGGAGGCACGACCCGCGACTCCAAAGCGCCCTTGCGGAAGTAGGCGCTCATGCAATGGGTCTCGTAGTTGTCCACCTTGCGGACGTTCGGGAAGATGCCGATGTCCTTGAAGCCGAGGTTCTTGAGGAGCTTGCGCGGGGCCGGGGACACGGTCCGGGCCGTGCCGTAGACGCTGTGGGCGAGGCCCCTGCCGTCTACGAGCTCGGCGATGCCGAGCCTCATGGCGGCCTCGGTGAGGCCTGAGCCGCGGAACTCGGGGAGCACGACCGCGCCGAAGACCTTGGCGAGCTTGAGCCCTTCGTCCACGCTGAAGACGACCGAGCCCACCACGCGGTCCTCGACCTCGGCCACGAGCCAGTGGATGTCCTCCCGGTCGAGGGCGACGCGGGACTCCTCCGGGTCGCAGATGATGGTCAGGGTGTAGCGGCCCTCGTAGACGGCGTCGTAGATCCTGCGCAGGGTTTCCGCGTCGCCTTGGGCGGCCTTGCGGACGACGGCGAAGCCCCCGCCTTTCATGGGGACCTTGGTCGGCTCGATGTTCACCCTGGTCGGACCTCCTTCCTGGCCTGGAGATAAGCTTGGAGATAGGGCCGGTGCATCTCCGGCGCGTCCGAGAGCGAGGGGGCCTTTTCGGAGAGCGCGAAGACCACGAAGTCGCGCCGCTTGGCCGCGGAGAGCTTCAGGCACGGGAAGTACCCGCACGGCCGGAAGCCCGCGCCGAGGATGCATTCGACGCCCGCGAGGTCCGCGGCGTCGTTGATGGCCTCGATGTACGAGGCTCCGGCCGCCTGGAGGAGGCTTGAGGCCGCGTGGTAGAGCTTGACGGGGTGGACGCTCGCGGCCAGGCGCTCGCCGAGGATCGTGGCGAATCCCAGCTCGGGCTGGAGCGAGGCGAAGACCTGGACGGCCTCGTCCGCGCTCAGGACGACCACGTTGGGTTCGGAGAAGGGGTAGAAGTTGACCGAGAGGCTCCTGCGGGCTCTGAGGCGGCGGAACCGCTCCGCGGCGAAGCGCGGGGCAGCCACGAGCTCGAGGGCAGGGATCGCGTCCGGGAAGGCCTGGCGGGGGGGCTCGGCGACGGCGAGGCGCGGCAGGCCGCAGGCTTCGGCGGCCAGGGCGTAGAACGGCGCGATGGCCGGATGCAGGGCGAAGCCCGCGTGGCGGAGCTTGGAGAGCACGCCGTCCGCGAACCACGCCGTCAAGCCGCTGACCGGGCCGCCGTCGAGGGAGGGCGCTCCGGGGAAGACCCCGAGAGGCTTGAACCCGGCTTCCACCGTGGCGGCTTGCTCAGCGGCCGTAAGCGTGCGGGTGGTGCTGTAGACGATGTCCGCGGCCTTGGAGGATCGGACCTGGGACAGGAGCTCCTTGAGCAGGGCCTTCAGCCTGGGGCCGGCCTCGTTCTCCGCGCCCTTGGCGCACAGGGTCAGGACCTTGCCCAGCCTGGTCTCAGGCTCGAACTTGAGGCAGGCGGCCCCGACGATGTCGGAGCCCTCCAGGCCGGCGACCCAGGAGCACGCGGGATCGGCGAGGTCCGCGCTGAAGCGGCCCTTGGCGCAGGGGTCGCGCTTCTCGCAGACCTTGAGCAGGGCGGCCTTATCGGCGGCGGCGGCGTGACGGCAGACCATGGGGCTCATGTCAGGGCCTCCTCCGGGGCCGAGCGGGTCCGGGCCGCGAGCCTGGAGAAATAGAACGCCAGGGCCAGGATGCCCAGGCCCTGCACCACGCAGACCTTCTTCGGGTCGAGGAGGTCGCTCAGCAGGCCGAAGAGGAAGAAGGCGGCCGGGAAGGTGAAGCTCACCAGGGCCGCCATGAGGGCGAAGAACCGGCCCTTGTGCTCCGGCGCCACCGCGGCCTGGAAGAGGGCCACGAACTTGACGTTGTTGATCCCTAGGGCCGCGCCGGCCAGGAAGAGCAGGGCCGCGAAGAGCGGGGCCGCGGCCACGATGCCGGGCAGGAGCAGGCAGAGGCCGATGACGGCAAGGCACTTGGCCCCGAGGTCCACGACGCCGGCTCCGCCGTCGGCCGAGCCGGAGCTCAGGCCCTTCCACCGGGAGGCCGCGGTCCCGGCCACCAGGCCCACCCAGAGCCCGGCCTCGATGAAGCCCAGTTGGGAGGCCGAGCCGCCGAGGACCTCCCGGACGTAGAGGGGGAGGACCACCAGGACCGGGGTCATGAAGAAGTTGACGCAGCCGAAGCCCAGGAGGACCTTCTTCACCAGGGGCAGGCGGCTGACGATGGCCCAGCCGGAGAGCCCATCGCCGCCGGCGGCCTCGCCGCGGGGCAGGGCGTGCCTCATGCCCAGGGTGGCGTTCAAGGCCGCCGAGGCCAGGAAGCTTGCGGCATTGAGGAGGACCACGCCCGCGATGCCGAGCTTGTCGATGAGGAGGGCGCCCGCGACCGCGCCCGCGAAGCTGGCCAGGGATTGGGTCGAGGATTGGAACGCCACGGCCTCTTCCACGTCCGCCGGGTCCGCCACCTCGGCTACGGCCTTGTTGAGGGCCGGGTCGAAGAAGGCCTGGAACCCGGCCATGACCAGGCCTCCGGCGCAGGCCCAGGCCAGGCTCAGGGCCCCTGCGTGGAGCGCCCACGCCATGACCGCTGCAAGGCCCGCGGAGAGCAGGTCCGTGACGACCAGGACCCGCTTGGAGGAGGACGCGTCCACCAGGCGGCCGGCCGCCTTGACGAGGATGATGGCGGGAAGGGCCCCGGCCACCATGAAGAGCCCGAGGGCCGTGCCCGAGCCTTCGGCGCTCGTCACGATCCACCAGGCCAGCGCGATCTGCTGCATCCGGGTCCCGCCCTGGCTCAGGGACTGGCCGAGCCAAAGGGCCAGCATGTCCCGGTTGCGGAGGATCAGCACTCTATCTCCGCTCATCCAGCAGGGTCATGAGCTTGCCGCTCCTGGTGTTCCGGGCCAGGGAGCCGGGCCGATGCACCTCGACGGCCAGGCCTGCCAGGCCTCCGTCCGAGAGACGCTCGCGGAGCTTGGGCATGGAACCTAGAAGGGAGGCCCTCAGCTTGGCGGAGAGCCCGTCCGCTTTGGCGGAGGTCTCGATCCTGACGACCAGGGACTCTCCCTTGGCCTCGTTGCGGGCCGCCACCTGCAGGGCGGACACCGCAAAGCGCCTGAGCGCGGCCTCGAAGTCGCGGTAGCGGACGTTGAGCTGGCCCACGCAGAGGGTGTCGTCGCAGCGCCCGAGGTACTCGAGGACCCGGGCCGTGCCGCCGCAGGGGCAGGGGACAGGGAGGAGCCGGGCCGCGTCTCCGAGCTCGTAGCGGATGAGGGGGAAGGCGTGCTTGAGCAGGCTCGTGATGAGGATGCGGCCCGCCGTTCCGTCGGGCACGCGCCGTCCCTTCTCGTCGACCACCTCGATGTAGTTGAACTCGTCCATGGCGTGGTGGAGGCTGCCGCGCATGGCATGGCATTGGTAGGCGATCTGGCCGCCGTCGTTGGCGCCGATGACCGAGGCGATGCGCTCCACCGAGAGCTCGGTCTTGAGCCAGTCGCAGTCGGAGGGCGCCAGGGGGGTGCCGGCGTAGAGGAACTTCGCGACGGTCAGCTTCGGCTCGAGCTCCTTGGCCCGCCGCAGGAAGGGGAGGACCTGGGACGGGATGCCCTGCACGGCCGTCAACCCGAACTTGCGCCAGACGCGGACGAAGGTCTCCGGGTCGGACGAACCGGCGAAGGCGAAGGAGGTCAAGCCCAGGCGGGCGTTGATGTGGTCGAAGGAGACGAAGCTGCCGTAGAGGTCGCCCGCCATCATGAAGTTGGCCAACCGGTCCGACGGGGTCAAGCCCATGGCCGCGAAGAGGTCCACGGCGGAGTCGATCATGGCGTCCCAGTCGCGCCGGTCGTAGACCGAGAACTTGGGAGCGCCCGTAGACCCCCCGCTGCGCGATACGTAGCCGCCGCTCCAGGGCCCGGTGGAGAGGCCCTCGCCCTGCGGAGGCATGTTGGCCTCCATCTCGGCCCGGGTCAGGATGGGGACGCGGGGCAGGTCCCGGACGCCCGAGACCTTGAGGCCCTTGAGCCTGCGGCCGTAGAAGCGCGACCGTCGGGCGACCGCGATGAGGGTCCTCAGCCTGGCGTCGATGAGCTCCGCGCGCTCTTCGGCCGGCAGGTGCAGGGAGCGGCACGGGGGCCGGTCGAGCCGGATGAGGGAGGCGTTCATGAGCTGGGGGAGGTCGTGCTGGCCGTCGTGCGGGTCGTCGATCTCGCCCGTGCCCATCCGGCCGGTCTCAAGGATGCGCAGGGCTCCGGCCCGGGCCAGGACCCGGGCAAGGACCGCGGCCTCGGCGCGGGCCGCGGCCAAGCCCACGGTCTGGATGTAGCCCCGCAGGGACTCCATCTGGGCCGCGACCTCGCCGATGTCCTTGAACGGGATGACCCGGAGGGTGCGGTGCAGGGGGCCGGGCTCGAGCGTCTGGTCCTTGTCGAGGACCACGGTCCAGTCGAGCGCCTTGGCGGACCGGCGCAGGAGCCCCGAGCCCCTGGCCTCGGCCACCTCGAAGATGGAGCGCAGCTTCTGGATCTCGACCGCGTTGTCGCGTCCGATCTCGCCGGCTGGAAGCCTTTTGGCTTCCGACCGGAACGCCTCGGGAAGGGCCTCGACGAGTCGTCTTGCAAGGGCTTCTCCCTGCACATAGCAGACCTGCGGGGCCGTGCACGCGTTCTGGTCCCATGTGCTCACGTCGAGCGCCAGCTTCCTGGCGGTCGACGTGAGGGTCGTTTCATCAAGCCCTCCTTTTGTAATCACCGCCAAACTGATCTTCGGGCCGAACACGATGAGCCGCGTGCGGGCCGGCAGGCCGTCGCGGTAGGCCTTGACCGAGGATTCGCCGCCCCAGACCGCGATGGCGTCGACCCGTGATTTGAACGCCGCCATGACGTCGCCCTGGCCCGAGCCGTACTCCACGGCCGCGATCGAGCGGGAGACGACCCCGTCCTCGTCGAGGTCCGCGAGGGTGCGGAGGAATTCGGGCAGGAAGAAGGTGTCGGCCGACGGCATCTTGAGGAGCGTGGCGTTCCTCGTGATGAGCCCCTCCACGAGAGCGCCCGCCTCGCCCACGAACACGTTGCCGGCCAGAACGTGCAATACGACTCCCAAGGGCTCCCACAGGAGCCCCTTCGGGTCTCCGGACCGCAGTTCCGTGTCGAGCTTCCTGCGCAGGAGGCCGGGGTCGAGCGTCCAGCAGAGTTCCTCCAAGCCCTTGCGCACCATGGGCAGGGAGAACCCGGTGACCCCGGGGAGGACCGCTTCGGCCCTCAACCGGGGGCCGAAGCGGGGGTCCGCCCACTTCTCGGAGAGGCGGCCGAGCAGGGAGAAGGTCTTGTCCAAGGGGTACGAGGCGAAGGCGTCCGCAGCCGTTCTGGCGGACGCGCAGATGCGGCCGGCGTCGGCCGCCGTGAGCGGGCCGCCCTCTTCCCAGCGGCCGAAGACGAAGCGGTTCTTCATGAGGCCCTCCTCACGATCTCGCCGGCCGTGATGGCGCAGCCCTTGTGCTTGACGAGGCCGGCGCGTCCGGTGAGCGTGAAGGTGGGGGAAGCGTCCCCGCAGGGGCACGGGTCCGGGTCGATGAGGCCGAAATCCGTGGTCAGGATGGCCAGGTTGGGCATCATGGCGTTGAAGGGGGAGACGAGCTCCAGCAGCCCGGGCTCGCCGGGAGGCAGGGTCTCGAGCGTCACCGGGTCGCGGGCATAGACCCTGTTGTAGACCGGGACATGGAAGCGGTGCCTCCGGCACTCGCAGTAGGGAGAGCTGTGCTCCGCCATGCCGTAGCCGTCCCTGACCCTCTCCGGAGGAAGGCCGAGCAGGCGAGAGACCTTGGCCCGGAACTCGCCTTTGGTGACCTTCTTGTCCTCCGCCGCCTTCCAGCCCCCGCCCGTCATCATCCAGCTGCCTCGGGGCAGGCGCACCGGCTCCTTCATGAAATCCATGAACTCGAACATGAAGCTCGGGATGCCGAAGAGCCGCACGGGCTTGCCTTCGGCCGCGAAGTCCTTGAGGCAGGCGAGGGTCGCTTCCTTGCGGAACTCCCAGCCGCCGGACGCGGCCTTGCGGATGGCGTAGAAGCGCCGGTTGACCGGGGCGAAGCGCTGCTGGTTCGTGTCCGAGAAAGCGATGCCCAGGTCCTTGGCCTCCTTGGGGTCGTAGACGAACATGAGGTAATTCGTGGGCTGGTCGGACACGAGCCCCTCCTGCGTCCAGAGGGTCTCGAGGAACCTTTGCACGCGGTCGAGGCTGGGACGATCGAACCAGATCTGCGTCTTCTGGCCGCGGGTGCCCGAGGACGTGAGCTTGAGGCAGGCGCGGTCGTGGGGCAGGGAGGTCAGGAGGAAGCTCTTCATGGCCGAGACCCCGAGCATGGGGATGCGGCCGAGGTCCGCCTCCGTCCTGATGGAGGAGGGAGCAAAGCCCCGGCGGTCGTAGATGCGTCTCAACTCGGGGGAATGGCGATGATGGAAGGCCGCGAACTCGCGGCAGGCCGCGACCATGAGGGCGACCTTGGCCCTGGTCCAACGGCAGGGGTCGTGGACCCTGGAAAGGGCTTCGGAGTAAGGAAATCTCATAGATGACCTCCATTCTACCAAATGGCGTCTGCGAGCTTGTATAATCATGGCCATGGATTGCCGCCCAGGCTGCGCCGCCTGCTGTCAGGCTCCCTCCATCTCCAGCCCCCTGCCCGGCATGCCCGGGGGCAAGCCCGCGGGCACGGCGTGCGTGAACCTCACGGAGGCAGGCCTCTGCTCGGTCTGGGGCACGGACCTCTATCCTCCGGTGTGCAGGGATTTCCCGGCGGAGTCGGGGGTGTGCGGCGGAGGCCGGCAAGAGGCCCTGGTCCTGCTGGCGTCCCTCGAAGACCTGACCCGGCCCTAGCGGGTCTGCTGGCGTCCCGCGATCCGTTCCGCCAGCATCCGGGCGAGCAGGGCGTTGAGCTTGGGCTTGGGGTGCGCATCCTTGCCGTACCAGAGGTCCGAGGCCCGCGACTGGTACCGCAGGGACTCCGGCAGGACGAGGTTCTCGGACCCGGCAGGCGCGGTCCAGGGTCCGTGGTACGATAGGAAGATAAGGCGGTAACGGCCCTCCCGGGCCTTCCTGGCGAGGTCTTCGGCCAGGGCCGAGAAGCGGCCTGCGTTCTCCGGCTGCCGCCAGAGGGTGCGCAAGCTCCGGACTGAGGCCTCGTGGAGCCTCTGGGCCGCCCTGGTGTTCAAGACCGGATTCCTGAGCCAGCCTCGCCTCGGGATGCTCTCGAGCAGGGCCTGGGCGTCGAACGGGTCGTGGTCCGCCTCTCCGAGATAGCCCACCACCACCACGTCCGGCGACCAGAGCGGGGCCAGGGTCTCGATGAACCGGCTGTAGCCGTAGAGCCCGAGCCCGGGGTAGGCGGCGCCGAGCACCTCGAAGCCCCCCGGCGAGGCATCCTCGAGACTGGCCCTCAGGAGGCTGGCGATGGTCTGGCTGTTGTCCGGGATCCCGTCCCCCCAGACGAAGGAGTCTCCCACCACGAGGACGCGGCGCAGCCGGCCCTTGGGGCCGAACGAGGGCTCGTCGTCCCTGAAGCCCAGGGAGTTGTGCTCGAAGCGGCAGACAGGATAGTCGTCCTTGTTCGAGGCGCCGGAGTAGTCCTGGACCTCCACGCTGTGGGCCGCGGCCGTGACGATGAGGCCCAGCTCGTTGCTGCGGGAGAAGGAGCCCCCGGGCACCAGGGCGAGACCGGCGGCAAACGCCAGGGAGAAGACCCCTGCCCAGCCGAGCCTAGCCAGGCCGAGGGCTCCTTCAGCCGAGCCTGCCGTGGCCGAGCGCGCGAGGAACAGCGCCCCGGCCAGGAGCGGAGGCCAGAAAGCTCCCGCGGCCAGGGCCAGGAACCCTCCGGTGCCTGCGCGCTGCGTGGCCCACAGGATGAACCCCGCCGTGACCAGAGACCATAGCACGCTCCACGCCAAGAAAGCCGCAAGGGCGATGTCGGCCGCCCGGCCTGCCCAAGGGAGCGCGCGTCGCATGCCCGGGATGCTACCAAATCCCGGCTGCGCCTATCCTCCCGGATCGCGCCAATTGGTAAGATGTCGGGTGATGAGAGGCTTGAAGGCCAGATGGGACGGGGCGAGCCCCGCGCTCAAGGCCTTCCTCCTGGGGATCGTCCTCCTCGGCGCCAACCAGGGGGTCCTGCTCTCGACCTTCAACAACTACCTCGCCGACTCCTTCAGGCTCTCGGCTTCCGGGAGGGGCTTCGTCGAGTTCCCCAGGGAGCTGCCGGGCTTCCTCCTCATCTTCGTGACCGGAGCGCTCGCCTCCTTCAGGATGAGCTCCTGGGCCGTGATCACGGGCGTGCTCTCGGCCGTGGGCGTGGCCGGGCTCGGGTGGCTCTCCCCGAGCGTGGCGGTCATGACGGTCTGGATGCTCTTCTGGTCCATGGCGGACCATCTCTTCATGCCGGTCGAGAGCTGCGTGGGCTTGGCGCTCAGCAAGGAGGGGGGCAAGGGCCGCAGGCTCGGCCAGATCAGCGGCGCCCGCAACCTGGCCATGATCGCGGGCGCTGCCCTGGTCTGGGTCATGGCCCCCGGAGGCCCGGGCGGGTACCGCTGGCTCTACCTCGTCGCCGGGGCCCTGGCCCTCGCTTCAGCCGCGGCGTTCTCGAGGGTGGACGCGGGGGGGGACCGGGGCGGCGGGACCAGGTTCGTGTTCCGGCGCAGCTACGCCCTCTTCTACTGGCTCAACGTGCTCTTCGGCGCCCGCAAGCAGATCTTCCTCACCTTCGCGCCCTGGCTGCTCGTGACGAAGTTCGGGCTCTCGCCCGCGGCCATGGCGGGACTCATCCTTGCGGCCAACGGCCTGGGCGTGGTCTTCCGGCAGGCCTTCGGCGCGGCCGTGGACCGCTTCGGGGAGAGGCGCATGTTCATCGCGGACGGCGTCATCCTCCTGGGGATCTGCGCGGGCTTCGCGCTGAGCTCGGACCTGGCCCTGCTCTGCTGCCTCTACATCCTCGACAACCTCATGTTCGCGACCCGCATCGCCAGGACGGTCTACCTCGACCACATCGCAGTGGACAAGGGGGACATCCCCGCCTCGCTGTCCTTGGGCATCACCCTCGACCACGCGGCCTCCATGACGGTGCCCGCGCTCGGAGGACTGCTCTGGACGGCCGCGGGTCCCCAGGCCGTCTTCGCGGCCGCCTCTGTGGTGGCCCTGGCCGGCCTCGGAGCGGGCCTGGCCGTGCCGAGGTTCCCCAAGCCCGGGCTCCGGGCGGATACCCTGGGCCTGGCCGAGGGCGCGGCCCGCTCGGCGGACTGACTATTCGGGCCTGACCGGTCTTCCGGGAGGCGGGTCCCCGCGGGGCATGTCGTCGGCCGGGTTCTCGAGCTGCCTGCGGATGAAGTCCGGGGTCCCGCTCATGTCCGGCGGAGGGGGCATGACGAACTCCCTGGCCCCGGAACGCTTGACCACCTTGATGGCGTAAGGGCTGGTGGAGTGCACGTCCGTGATGTAGCCTCGGGGCACGACCTTGTAGTCCACCCGCAGGGTCTTGCCCTCGAGCTTCGGCTCCTTGAAGACCACGCCCGCCGTGTCCGCTCCGGAGATCTCGCCTAGGAACACGCACGCCACGGCGTAGCGCTTGAAGTCGATCTCAGGGGAGACGGGGTCGTGGCCGAGCTTCTTCCAGACCTCGTCCCATGCCTCCTGGTCCGTCAGCACCTTGGCGTAGCGGGGGGAGTCCGTGACGAAGCTGCCTTCCCAGGCGAGCGCGTCGTAGTCCGCGGCAGCGCCGGCCTTGGCCAGGACCGCGGCCGTGTCGTTGCTGCCGTTGGTCATGGCGTGGAGCCAGGCGGTCAGGCCCTTCTTGTCCTTGGGCCTGTGGTCCGCCCCGGCCTTGAGCAGGGCTTGCACCGCGCCTAGGGAATCCTCGCCCGACCACTTGGCCGCCGCCATGAGCGGGGTCAAGCCCTCGGAGTCGGCCACGTCGGTCCTGGCTCCCGCCTTGAGGAGGAGGCGCGTCAACGGGGTCTTGGTCTGGTAGGCGCCGGCAGCGAGCACCAGGGGGACGTCCCCGCCGGGTTGGGGATGCGGGGAGACGCCCTGCTGGAGCAGGGACTCGACCGCGGCCGCGTCCCACTTCCTGAGCGCGGTGAGGAGCGCGTCCGGGTCGGGCTTGGCGCCCTTGGCCGTGAGGAGCGCGGCGATGTCGGCGTAGCGTCCGTCCAAGGCGAAGTGGAGCGCCGCCTGCCCGGCTGAGTCCCTGGCAGCCGGGTCCGCTCCCGCCTCGAGCAGGGCCTGGACCGCCGCGAGCTTGCCCTCCTTGGCGGCGTGCATGAGGGCCGTGAGCCCGTCCTTGTCCGCCGCGGCATGGGAGGCCTTGGCCTTGAGCAGGACCGAGACCATGGCGTCATCGCCCTTGGCCGCCGTCTCCATGAGCAGGGTGACCCCCTTCTCGTCATCCTCCTCCGGGTCCGCCCCGCGGGAGAGGAGGAGTGCTGCCGTCTCGCGCTTTGCCTCGCGGACCGCGTAGGAGAGGCACGTGCTGCCGTAGTGGTCCCGGGCCTTGGGGTCCGCGCCCCGGTCCAGGAGAGCCGAGGCCAGGGCGGTGAGTCCCCTGGCTCCTGCGAAGTGCAGGGCCGTGTCGTTGCGCGCGTTCTTGACGAGCGGCGAGGCTCCGGCCTTGAGGAGGGAGAGGGCCATGGCCTCCTTGCCGTTGTAGGCGGCGTGGATGAGCGGCGTGTTGCCGCCCTCATCGAGGACATCCGCCGGCGCCTTGGCGGCCAGGGCCTTGGCGGCCGCGGCTTCATCGCCTGCTTGGGCCGCGTCGAGGAGCCTCCGGCCCGCGGGGGAGGGCTTGGGGGACTTCCTGCCCTCGAGGAGGGCCGCGATGAAGCCGAGGCCCTCCTTCTTGGCCAGGTCGAGGGGGCTCAAGCCGTCCTCGTTCTTGCGGTCCGGCTTGGCGCCGTGCCGGAGGATGAGGCTGACCAGCCTCGCGTCCGCCCTGCCCACCGCGAGGAGCAGAGGCGTGTGGCCGAACGCGTTCTCCGCGTCCGGGTCCGAGCCCGCCTTGAGAAGCAACTCCACGGTCTTCCTCGCGTCTCCTTTGGGCCCGACCTTCATCAGGGGGTCTTGGAGGGCGGCGAGGAGGGGCGTGGACCCGTTGCCGACCTTGAAGCGCACGTCCGCCTTCTTGGAGAGGAGCAGGGCCACCACGTCCGCGTGGCCCTGCCGGCTGGCCTCCCACAAGGGGGAGGAGTCCTCGCAATCCTTCTCCACGACCTTCGCGCCGGCCGCGAACAGGGCTTTGACGATCTCGAGGTTCCCGTATTCCGCGGCCTTCGCGAGGGCGGAGTCGTCGTGCCGGCAGCGATCGTCATCCTTGAGCCCGCCGGCGAGAGCCGCCTTGACCCCGTCGAGATCGTTCTGCTCGATCTCCTCGACGAGCGGATTGGCCCAGTCCGGCGGGAGCATCACGCTCCGGGCGGGGGAGGCGGCCAGCAGGGCGGCGACGACGACGGAGCGCTTCATCAGGGGGAGGGTCATCACCTGGGCCGAGGCTGCAACGGCCTTGCCATGGCGGTCATGGAGCCCTCGGGGACCTCCACGGCCGCGTCGCTGAAGCGTTCCAGGTCCCAATAGCGGAGCGTCTGGAACGGGTGCAGGGGAGCGACCAGCCCGTGCAGGTCGGCCGGCTTGCCGTAGCTCTGCACCGCGTGCTGGACCCGGCGGTAGGACACCACATGCACGTTGCCCGGGTCAAGGGAGCGGTACTTCTCATAGAGCTGGGCCCATATCTCCTTGGGCCAGGGCGTGGCCGCGTCCAGGATGCCTGCGGCTGCCAGGCCCTTGGAGGTCCACAGGGCGCAGTTGCCCCACTCGGTCCAGCGGCCGGGCAGGAACCGCGTCAGGAAGTTGAGGAACCGGCCGAGGAAGAGCTTGAAGCCCGCTTCCTTGGAGCGGGCTCGGGCCGCGAGCTCCGTGTAGTAGCGGTCCAAGGCCAGGATCCGCTCCGGGGCGAGCTTTTCCACGCGCACCGAGAACATGCCCCGGTTGTACACCCCGCCCTGTTCCGAGCCCGAATCGAAGGTCCCGGTGCCGTAGAGATAATCCTCCGGCTTGAGGAAGTTGACCATGGCCCGGCCTTTGGCGCCCACGATGTTCATGATCTTGCGGGTCCCGTCGGGCATGGTGTAGCGCACCAGCGCGTGGCCGTAAGGGTTCGTGCCGCTGCCCGAATCCCGGCTGAGCTTGAGCAGGGCGAGGGGCCGGACGAAGATGTACTCCAGGGCGGGCGGGGCCTTCTGGCCCAGGGCCCGGTCCACCTCGTCGAGGATGGTCGCCTTGTTGGAGATCTCCGCGCCGCCCTTGGCGCCGAAATCCCGCGCCACGGCGGGCCGGGGCTCGAGGCCCATGCCTTCCAGGAAGGAGGCTTCGTCGGGCTCCCGGCCGAGGAAGTCGCGCAGGAGCAGACCCTCGTCCACGGAGCCTCCGCGCTCGAGCACGGCCTTGCGGTAGCGCATCCCGACCTCGGGGGAGAGGACGCCCGCGGCCTTGAACACGGAGAAGATGTCCTGGGCGAAGACCTCGGACCAGATGTAGCCGTAATAGCCCGCGGCGTAGCCGCCCACGATGTGGTCGAAGGAGGTCTCCGGGTGGGTGCCGGGCTCGACGGTGTCGAGGCCGAAGGACTCGAAGACCTTGCGGTAGACCTCCGAGGTGTCGATGGGACCCGCCGCGGTGTGATAGGCGAGGTCCACGGCGGCCAGGGCCGCGTTCCAGAGGTGGCTCGTCGCGGTCATGAAGTTCTTGCCCGCGAGCATCTTGGCGAGGAGGTCCGGCGGCAGTTTCCTTGAGGGATCTTGGTAGTGGCCGGAGAGCCGCTTCAAGGTCTCGGGCTGCCACACGAAGTTCTCCATCATCTGGGAGGGCATCTCCACGAAGTCCCACGACACGCCGGCCCCGGAGTAGGAGCCGTGCTTGACCGTGGTGAGGGTCTCGTGCATGGCATGGCCGAGCTCGTGGAAGAGGGTCTCGACCTCGCCCACGGTCAGAAGCGCGGGCTTGTCCGGGGTGGGCTTGCTGAAGTTGGTCACGACCGCGCCCACGGGCTTCTGGTAGGTCCCGTTCGCAAGCTGCCGGCCCTTGCGCAGGGGGAACTGCGCGGCGTGGCTGAACTTGTGGTCGCGGGGGTGGAGGTCCAAGTAGAAGTAGGCCAGGCTATGATCCGTGGCCGCGTCCCGGATCTCGAAGGCCTTGACGTCCGGATGCCAGGAGGGAACGTCCATGGCCTTGAAGCGCACGCCGAGCAGCTCCTGGTAGATCCCCAGGGTCTCCTGGATGACGTTGTCCACCGGAAAGTACTGGCGGACCTCCTCGGAGTCGAGGGTGAAGAGCTTCTGCCGGAGCTTGTACGCGTAGTAGGAGCGGTCCCACGCGGGCACGCGCTCGGCCGAGGGGTCCTCTTCCCGCTTGACCGCGAGCAGGGCCTCGGACTCCGCCTTGGCAGGCTTGGCGAGCAGGTCCTTGATCCGCTCGAGGAAGGTCATGACCTTCTCCGGGGATTTGGCCATCCGGTTCTCGATGACGAGGTGGGCGTAGTCCTTCTTGCCGAGCAGGGCCGCCTCCTCGCGCCGGAGGGCCAGGACCTCGTTCAAGATCTTGCCGTTGACGTCCGCGGCCTTGTTCTCGGCCTTGAGGTAGAGCTCGCGCCTCAGGGAGGCGTCCTTGGCGTACTTCATGAAGGGGAAGTAGGTGGGGTAGTCCAGGGTGACCTTGAACCTGCCGTCCGCCGTCTTGTCGAGGCCCTTGACGTAGTCCTCGGGGAGGCCTTCGAGCTGCTCGCGGGTGACCTCGATGCCGTCGAAGATGCCCGCGAGGTTCTTGGAGAACTCCTGGCGGAGGGTCGAGAGCCGGCCGCTCAAGGCCTTGAGGCGGCTGCGCTGCTCGGCCGGCAGGCCCATGCCCCGGGCCTTGAAGGAGCGCAGGGCGTCCTCGAAGAGCTTCTTGTCCGTGCCTTCGAGCTCGGGGTTCCTGTCGGCGAGCGCCTTGTAGGCGTCGTAGAGGTCGTCGCGGTCGCCGTAGCCCAGGTAGAACTTGCTGACGCGCCGCTCGATGGCGTCGGCCATCCTGCGCTGCCGGGCGTCCGGGGAGACCTCTCCGAGGAAGCGCAGGGGGAGGTAGGCGTCCTGGAAGTCCGACTCGGCGCGCTCAAGGGCGAGCGCGGTGTTCTCGAAGGTGCGGTCCGCGGCCGGGAGGGCGGCCACGGCGTCTGCGGTCTCGGCGAGGCGCAGCTCCGCGGCCTTGTAGGCCTCCTTCATCTGGTAGGAGGTGAGGGAGAAGTCCGGGACGGACGGCAGGGCGGCGGTCGGAGACTGGAGCGCGGGCCCGGCGCGGTAGGCCGGGGCCGCGACCGCGGCAGGGATGGGCCGCACCCCGGAGACGGCCGAAGGGCTGACCGCGACCCTTTGGGCGCAGAGGGCGCCGGGGAGGCCGAGGAGGAGCGCTGCGAGGATGAGAGGGACGGGGGTCGGCCGGGGACTGGCGTCGTTCATCCAGAGATTATATGCGGGGAGGGCAGGGGCCGGCATGAAACAACGGGCCCAGGAGGGCGGACGCAGATTGCCCAGGCATTTGTGGGACTATCGGGCTCGATGCGTATGGTAGAATGGGGCGTGCTTGCGCCTCGGCGGGGGGTGACGCTTGTGGAACTCCTGCTCGCCATGGGCCTGGCCGCCGCGGTCCTGGCCGCCCTGCTGTCGGCGTGGAGCATGCTCGTGAGGTCGCACACCGACGCCGCGGTCAAGGCCGAGGTGAGCGCCTGGTCCGTGGCGGGACTCGACCAGCTCAACCGCGACGCGCGGGCGGCCACCTACATCCAGACCCCGGCGGCCGGGACATCGTCCCAGGTCCTGGCCGGGTGCGGGAACTTCTCCAAGGCCATGTTCGATTCCCTCGGGCAGGGGCGCCTCGACCCGGACGCGGAGGTGACGGCCTTCTACTACTGCCGCTCCGACGACGCGGGCGGCGGGCGGCCGGGCCTCCTGCGCTACGAGAGGCGCTCCGCCGCCCTGGTCTGCCCCGCGGACATCCCGGTCTCCGACCCCTGCGGCGCCGCGGTGGCGGGCGCGGCCAGGTCCGTGGTCATCCGGGACTTCCACCACCGGGACGACGACGCGCTGCAGTCGCCTCCCCTGTTCCGCAGCCGGGCCGACGGGGTCCGGATGGCGTTCTCGGTGGGCCTGGCCACGGCCCCGGCCCCGGGCTCCGGCAGGCCGGACCTGCCCGTGCCGCCGCACCTGAAGCAAGAGGTCTTCCTGAGGGTCAACAGGGCCGCCGGGGCCGACTAGCGACGCGCTATTCGGCGCGGTGCTGCATCCAGCGGTCGATCCAGTAGTAGGTGCCCACGCCGACGACGACCATGCCCAGCGTGAAGACCGCGTAGGAGAGCGCGGGGTGCCGGCTCGTGGTGAAAGCGGTGAACTCCGACATGCCGCCCACGCTCGCGAAGAAGGTGGGGACCATGACGGCGATCGAGATGGCGGTGAGGTTCTTCATGAGGACGTTGAGGTTGTTGCTCACCACGGACGCCCGCGCGTCCATGAGGCCCGAGAGGATGTTGGAGTAGGTCTGGACCAGGGTCAGGCACTGCTGGTTGTCCAGGCTGATGTCGTCGAGGAGGTCGAGGTTCTCCTGGGAGAAGCCGAGCTTCTGGGCGTTGTGCTTGAGCTTCTCGACCTGGGCGGCGTTCGAGTTGACGGCGTTGAGGAAGTAGACGAGGCTCTTCTCCAGGGTGAACATGCACAGGAGGTACTTGTTCTCCATGGAGGAGTTGATCTTGTGCTCGAGCTCGTCCGACAGCATGTTGATGACCTTGAGGTGGCCGTTGAAGTGGAAGATGATGCTGTAGACGAGCTTGATGAGCACGTCGTGGAGGGACTTGAGGACGAAGCCGTGCTTGCCCTCGAAGATCGAGAGGTCGTCGGCCAGCACGATGATCATCTTGGAGTCGAAGAGGAACACGCCCATGGAGATGACGCGGAAGAGGAAGTTGTCGGCCGAGCAGTAGTTCCGGGGGCGCTTGAGGATGATCGCCAGATGGTCGCTCTCGGACTCGATGCGGCCCATCTCGTCCGGGTCGAGCGAGGACTCGAGGTTGTGGCGGTCGATGCCGTGGCCTTCGACGAGCTCCTTGCGCTCGGCCTCGTCCGGGGAGATGTACGCCATGATGGGGCCGTCGGGGGACTCGACGACCTTGCCGTTGTCCAGCGAATATCTCTTGAGCATGGGGAGCGCGCGCACCCGTATCATAGCAGAGTTTTGCTAATATTTCTCCTCACTCGGAACGGGAGGCAGATCATGGCGGAGACCCAGGGCGGCGGTCAGGCGGCACGCAGCGCGGAGGCGATCACCCCGCGCGCCAAGGACTACGGGCAGTGGTACCTCGACGTGGTCCGGACCGCCCAGCTGGCCGAGCACTCGGCCGTGCGCGGCTGCATGGTGATCCGGCCCCACGGCTACGCCATCTGGGAGAAGATGCAGGCCGAGCTCGACCGCAGGTTCAAGGAGACCGGGCACCAGAACGCGTACTTCCCGCTCTTCATCCCGCTCTCTCTCCTGGCCAAGGAGGAGAAGCACGCGGCCGGCTTCGCCAAGGAGTGCGCCGTGGTGACCCACCACCGCCTCAAGTCCATCAACGGGGTGGTCGCGGTGGACCCAGACTCCGCCCTGGACGAGCCCCTCGTCATCCGGCCCACGAGCGAGACCATCATCTGGGAGCAGTTCAAGGGCTGGATCCAGAGCTACCGGGACCTGCCCCTCCTCATCAACCAGTGGGCGAACATCGTCCGCTGGGAGATGCGCACGCGCCTTTTCCTGCGCACCGCGGAGTTCCTCTGGCAGGAGGGCCACACCGCCCACGCGACGGAGAAGGAGGCCCTCGAGGAGACCTGGCGGATGCTGGACGTCTACGCCGAGTTCGCGGAGAACGTCCTGGCCGTGCCCGTGGTGCGCGGCAGGAAGACCCCGGGCGAGCGCTTCGCCGGCGCGCTGGAGACCCTCTGCATCGAGGGCCTGATGCAGGACGGCAAGGCCCTCCAGATGGGGACGAGCCATTACCTCGGCCAGAACTTCGCCAAGTCCGCGGACGTCCAGTTCCTCAACGCCGAGGGCAAACTCGATCACGTCTACGCCACGAGCTGGGGCGTCTCCACGAGGCTCGTCGGCGCCCTCATCATGTCCCACAGCGACGACAACGGTCTCGTCCTGCCTCCGGCCCTGGCCCCGATCCAGGTCGTGGTCGTGCCGATCTTCAAGACCGAGGATGAGAAGGCCCGCACGATCGAGGAGGGCCGCAAGGTGAGCGCCGAGCTCAAGGCCCAGGGCGTGGCCGTCAAGTTCGACGACCGCGACGGCGTCACGCCCGGGGCGAAGTACTACGAGTGGGAGGGTAAAGGCGTCCCCCTGCGCGTGGAGATCGGGCCCAAGGACCTCGAGAAGGGCTCCCTGTGCCTGGTCCGGAGGTTCCTGCTCGAGGCTCCCGGAGAGACCGACGTCCAGCGCCGCAAGCGCTCCAAGTCCTTCCTGCCCAGGGCTTCGGCCCTGGCGTCCATCAAGCCGACCCTGGCGGCCATGCAGGCCGAGCTCCTGACCCGCGCCAAGGCCCTGCGCGAGAAGCGCAGCCGCGTCATCGATACCCTGGCCGACTTCGAGCGCTTCTACAAGGAGGAGGGCGGCGGTTTCGCCTGGGTCCACTGGGCCGGCGGCGTGGCGGAGGAGGACGAGATGGCCAAGCGCTTCGAGACCACCATCCGCTGCATCCCGCTCCTTGAGGAGATCCCGGAGGGGGCCCGGGGCGAGGGCAAGTGCATCCTCACGGGCGGGCCCTCGGCCCAGCGCGTCCTGATGGCTAAGGCGTACTGACGAGCTTCCTCGCCGCGGCGAGGGTCTTGGCCTTGAGGACCTCTCCGGCCAGGGCCTCGAGTTCGGCGAGGGTGCGGCTCCCCAGGGCCTCGGCGAGCTTCTCAGCCTGGTGGGGGTTGACGCTGAGGCTCCGGTAGCCCAGGCCCACGAGCACGCGGGCCACGGCCGGGTCGCTGGCGATCTCTCCGCAGACGGAGACCTCCTTGCCCGCCAGGCGCGTCCCGGCGCGGATGTCCCGCAGGACTCTGAGGACCGCGGGTTGGAAGGGGTCGTGGAACTCCGCCAGGCGCGCGTTCATGCGGTCTGCGCCCATGACGTACTGGATGAGGTCGTTGGTGCCGACGCTCAGGAAGTCCGCCTCTCCGGCCAGGTCGTCGACGACGAGGGCCGCGGAGGGGACCTCGACCATGACCCCGAGCGTCAGGCTCGAGGGCCCCCGCGCGACGCGCTTGAGCGCGGCCGCGATCCTGGTCCTGGCCTTGAGGAACTCGTCGAGCGTGGAGACCATGGGGACCAGGATCCTCAGGGGCGCTCCCCGCGCGGCGGCGACCAGGGCGCGGAACTGGGTCGCGATGAGTTCCGGGTATTCCTCGTAGACGCGCATGCCCTTCAAGCCCAGGTTGGGGTTCTCCTGCTCGGGCAGCTGGAGGTAGCTGATGAGCTTGTCGCCCCCGATGTCGAGGAGCCGGAAGGTGACCCTCCCTTCCGCGGCGTCGATGACCTTCCGGTAGGCCTCCACCTGCTCGTCGAAGCCGGGCTCGCGGTCGCGGCCGAGGAAGAAGGACTCGGTCCGGAGCAGCCCGATGTCCTTGATGCCCCGCTCGCGGGCCCGCGCGATGTCCGCCACGCCCGCGGCGTTGGCCGAGAGCCGGACGGCCGTGCCGTCCTTCGTGTGGACCGTCGAGCGGTCCAGGGCCCTGCCGGAGGCCGCCGGCCGCCGGACGCGGCTCGCGTGGGCGGCCAGGGTCTCCGCGTCGGGGTCGAGAAAGACCTCGCCCTTGAAGCCGTCGACAAGGACTCGGGTGCCGCAGCCCACTTCGGCGAGGATGCCGCGGACCCCGGTGAGCGCGGGCACGCCCGTGGCTTTGGCGAGGATGGCGCCGTGGGAGATGCTCGAGCCCGTCTCGGTCAGGATGCCGGCCAAGGGCTTTTCGTCGAGCCCCGAGAAGACGGAGGCCGTCAGGCGGTCCGCGATGAGCACGACCGGGTCGCGGCGCTGGCAGCGGCAGCGGAACCCTTCGTGCGCCAGGCCCAGGCGCTTGACGAGGCGGGAGGCGATGTCGTGGACGTCGTGGATGCGGTCCTGGAAGTAGGCGCTGGGGAGCGTGCGGAACTGTTTCTCGTAGTCCGCCAAGCTCGACACCACCGCGGACTCCGCGTTGACGGCCTCGTCGGCGATCCTGCGTTCCATGGGCTCGAGGAACGCGGGGTCCTCCAGGATCATGGAGTGGACCTTGAAGATACCGGCCTCGGTGGGGTTGAGCTTCTTGGCGGCCTTGGCGCAGGCTTCGGCGAGGTCGCGCCGCGTGGCCTCCACGGCCGCGGCCAGGCGCTTGCGCTCGGCTGGGGCGTCGGCCTTGGCGATGCCCTTCTTGGGCGCGGCCGCCAGGACGTCCTCCCGATAGAGGCAGGCTCCTCCCAGGGCCACGCCCTCGGTCAGCACCGCGCCCTTGAGCATCTTCATTAAGGGGGGATTAAAGGATATTTCCCTGTCCGCTGTCAGGCTCGGGGTCTCGGACTTTATGGTAGAATTGCGCGCCCTCCGGAATCCGGACGGCCGAGCTCCCGTGCATACCGAAACGGAATACTACAAGAGCGTTCTCGACAACCTGACCGGCGGGTTCCTGAGCGTGGACCTGCAGGGCACGGTCGTCTACCTCAATCCCATGGCGGGGCGCATCCTGCGCCTCCAGGAGACGAAGGCCCTGGTGGGCAAGGTCTACTCGACGGCGCTCTGCTCCTTCCCTTCCCTCTGCGATGTGATCCGCGAGGCCCTCCGGACCCATAAGACCGTTCACCGGGCGGAGGTGTCCGTGCTCCACGCGGACAAGCCCATGGTCATCGGCTACAGCACGCTGCAGGTCCGCAACCCCAAGGGCGAATACCTGGGGATCGGCATCATCTTCCAGGACCTCACCTTCGTCAGCCGCAGGGGCTGACGCCCCTTTGAGGGTGCCTGGCATTGTATGTTTTGCATTTTTTGTCAGCCAAGCTGACAAAAAATGCAAAACATACAATGCCAGGCACCGGATGGACGTTTCCGGGGCCGCGTCGTTTGATATGATGGGGTCATGAGTAAATCTTCCTTTCCCATCTCCCTCGTCAAGCAGGGCGCGATCACTGAGCCTCAGCGCGCCCAGGCGCAGTCGTCCTGCGAGGCCCAGGGTTGCTCCTTCGCCGAGGCCGTCGTGAAGCTGGGGTTCTTGAACGAGGAGGCCGTGGCCGTCGGCCTCTCGAAGCACCTCGGGCACCCCTTGGCCACGATCGAGAACGGGTTGCTCGCCGTCGAGGAGGATACGCTCCTGGCCTTGAGGGTCCCGGAGGAGTTCGCCCGGATGCACGGGGTCCTGCCCCTCTCCGTGGAGGGGAAGACCCTGGCCGTGGCCATGACCGACCCGGAGGACATGATGGTCGTGGAGAACCTGCGGCTCATGTCGAAGTGCGAGGTCCAGCCCTTCGTGGCGATGAAGTCCCAGCTCTTCAAGGCGCTCGACGCCTTCTACGGCGAGGGCGTGGACCTCATCACGAAGACGATCTCCGAGGGTTCTCAGGCCTCCCATGCCGAGGCCGAGGAGCCCTCCAGCCGCGGCGTGCGGGTCAACCTCGACGCCTCTTCCGGACCTCAGACGGGCATCGACGCGGTGAACCTGGTCAACGCCATCCTCAAGCAGGCCGTGAGCGAACGCGTCTCGGACATCCACCTGGAGGTGTTCGACGACGAGGTGATGCTGCGCTTCCGCATCGACGGGGTCCTCCATCCGCGCACCTCGCCGCCCGCGCACCTCTTCCCGGCGCTCATCTCCCGCATCAAGATCCTCTCCCGGCTCGACATCGCCGAGCGGCGCCTGCCTCAGGACGGCATGTTCTCTCTCAACGTCCACAACCGGTCCGTGGATGTGCGCGTCTCGGTCTGTCCGGCCGACTACGGGGAGAAGATCGTCCTGCGCCTGCTCGACAAGCAGGCCGTGGAGCTCGACCTCGCCAAGATCGGCCTCGACCCGAGGCAGCGGGAGGACTTCCTGGCTGCGGCGCGCGAGCCCCACGGGCTGATCTTTTTGACGGGACCCACGGGCTCGGGGAAGACCACCACGCTCTACTCCCTGCTCAACACCATCAAGACCCCCACCCTTAACTTCATGACCATCGAGGATCCCATCGAGATCAAGCTCAGGGGGATCACTCAGACGCAGGTCAAGGCCAGCATCGGGCTCACCTTCGCGTCGGCCCTGAGGTCGTTCCTGCGGCAGGACCCGGACGTCATCCTGGTCGGCGAGGTCCGCGACGCCGAGACCGCCCAGACCTGCCTGCGCGCGGCTCTGACCGGACACCTGGTGCTTTCCACCCTGCACACCAACGACGCCATGACCGCGGTGGCGCGGCTCACCGACCTGGGCATGGAGCCGTACATGCTGGCCTCCTCGCTGACCTTGGTCGCGGCCCAGCGGCTCGTGCGCGTCCTCTGTCCCAAGTGCCGCCAGGCCTATCGTCCGACCCCGGACGTCCTGGCCCAGTGCCTGGCCGAGGCCGACTTGCAGACCCAGGTGGACCAGTCGACGATCGTGTTCCACCGGCCGACCGGCTGCGAGGCCTGCGCGAGGACCGGTTACCGGGGCAGGGCCGGGGTCTACGAGGTCTACCGGATCAACGCCGAGATGCGGGAGCTCATCTACAAGGAGTCGAAGAATCTCTCCCCGCTCAGGAACGCGGCCTCGAAGGCCGGCATGCGCAATCTCCGGGCGAGCGCCTGGCACAAGGTGCTCGCAGGCGTCACCTCCGTGGAGGAGGCGCTCTCCATGACCGCCGCCGACTGACGGTGCCTGGCATTGTATGTTTTGCATTTTTTGTCAGCTTGGCTGACAAAAAATGCAAAACATACAATGCCAGGCACCGTTACGTTGTTACGTTACTGGGGGAGGATCACGGTGAAGCAGGTCCCCTTCCCGGGCAGGCTCGCGACCTCGATGCGGCCGCCGTGCAGCTCCACGAGCCTTTTGGTGATGGCCAGGCCGAGGCCGTGGCTGGGCTCGCCCGCGGTCGGAGCCGAGCGGGTCTTGGAGAACTCGCCGAAGAGCTTGGGGAGGTCCTCGTCCGAGATGCCGATCCCCTCGTCCTGGACCCAGAGTCGGAGCTCAGGGCCGTCCCGCCGCGCGCCCACCGTCACCCTGGTCCCCGGGTTGGAGAACTTGAGGGCGTTGCTGATGAGGTTGTCGAGGACCTGGCGCATGCGGTCCGGGTCGAAGGCCGCGTTGCCGACCCCGGGGGCGATGTCCGCGGCCACGGCGATGCCTTTGGGCTCGGCGAGGAAGGTCTGCGCGTGCACGGCCTCGGCGACGAACGCGGGGACGCAGACATCCGCGATCTTGAGGTCCAGGCGCCCCGCGTTGATCTTGGACACGTCGAGGAGGTCGGTGATGAGCCCGAGCATGCGCTGGGCCGAGGCCACCACGATGTCGGCGAGCCCCGCGTGCGGCTTGCCCGCGGAGTCCTCCTTGAGGACCTTGGCGATGCCGTAGATGACGGCCAGGGGGTTGCGCAGGTCGTGGGCCGCCATGCCGAGGAAGCGGTCCTTGGTGTGGTTGAGGTCGGAGAGGAGCGCGTTCTGGCGCGAGAGCTTCTCGAGCAGGGTCCAGATGACCGCGTAAAGGGTCCCGGCGAAGAGCGCGGTGAGCAGCAGGGCCAGACCAGCCATGTAGAGGGCGTTCTTCCTGAGGAGCTCCCAGTGCTCGTCGAAGGGGAGGTCCACGCTGATGCCGCCGCGGACCTCGCCGAGCTTGTAGCCCTGGACCGCGTGGCAGGGAAGGCAGGTGGCGTCGATATGGAGCGGCTTCATGAGGCGGAAGACTCGCTTGCCTCCTCTCGTGGCCACGGTGGTGCGTTCCTTCTCCCCGCGTTCGAAGGCGGTGAGGGACTCGTCCTCCCAGGGGTCCGGGGCGTTGTCCGGGTTGAAGGGCTTGCGGCTCGTGATGCGGAAAGAGACCCCGTCCCTGGCGTGGGAGATCTCGGACATCTCCCGGGTCATGGTGGCCGGGGTCTTGAGGGTGTAGGCTTTCCCGGCCGCGGTCCTGATGTCCGGGTGCGCGAGGTAGGGGCTCGAGACCAACCCTGGCTTCTTCTCCACGTAGACCCCGCCGAAGCGCGAGTTCCAAGTCCGGGCGATGATGATGACGTCGAAGACCGCCGAGGCCTGGTCGTACTCCTGCTGGCGGAGCATGGCGTCCTGCCGCTTGGTGAGGAGGTACATGGTCGATCCGAAGACGAGGAGCATGAGGGCCCCGGCCCCGAGCACGGAATAGCGCCAGTTCTTGTTCATCTCAGGGAAGCCTCGTGGACTCGAAGTCCTTGCGCACGAGCTCAAGCAGCCTCTCGGCAGGCTCGGTGGCGACCTTGATCTGGTCCATGGCCACGCCAGCGGGGCCCACGGCCTGGTACCTGAAGCCGAGGCGGTCGGGCGCGCCGTAGGGGATGAAGCCCGCGGCGAAGAAACCGTGCGAGGAGAGGCCCTCGAAGACCGCTCCGGAGGCCGGGACCTCCACCGAGGTCTCCACCGCCGCGTAGGCGTAGCCGTCGGCCACGAGGTCCGCCCACTCGGCTGCGATGCCCTCGATGGCCGCGGCTCCGGGCTCGATGAGGTCGAAGTAGACCGCGGACTGCGCGGGCTCCAGCCGCGTGTTGAAGCGGCCTCCTTGGGGCAGGGGCTGGAAGCGGGAGGCCGGGGTCCACTCCACGCCCAGGGGAGCCAGCAGGAAGCCGAAGGGCTCTCCGATGTTCTCGGGCAGGGTCACCTTCCTGCCGAAGGGGCGCTCCACCGTGGGGATGACGGAGAGGAGGATGCTGTAGCGGTCCATGCCCGCGGGGTCCGGCCCCAGGCCGAGCTTGGGCAGTCGCGCCTGGGTCTTGGAGGACTGGCAGCCCACGAAGAGGGCCAGTTCCCGCGTGCCGTACTTGGCGATGTGCTTCTGGCTGAGGTCGTGGTTGGTGACGAAGTCGAAGAGGCAGTACTGCATGGGGGTCGAGCGCACTTTCTCCATGGTCTTGGTGAAGATGCGGCCGAAGAGGCCGCGCGACTTGATGGCCGGGTCCGTGATGCCCATGGCGGCCTCGTAGACCGGGGGCTTGGCCGACTTGCGCAGGAGCCCGATGTGGCCCACCAAACGGCCGTTGGAGCGCGCGGCCACCACGGAGAGGAGGTCCCCGGATTGGCGCATGGCCTTGAGCTTCTCCGGGTAGTAGACGGACTCGTTGATGTAGTCGTAGCCGTAGACGAGGTAGAAGAGGCGGCTGAGGGACTGCTCCTCGTCCGGCCCCAGTTCCCGGATGGTGATGGCCTCGGTCTCCGGGATCTCCGCCTTCCGGGGAGCCGCGGACGCGGAGCGCGCCGCGGGGCTGACGCCGAGCTTGAACTCCAGGACCACGACCTGGCCCTTGCGGCCCCGGTTCTCGAGGGAGAGGCGGTCCGCGTGCAGGGAAGCCTCGCGGAACTTGGCCGCGTAGGGGAGCTGGAAGCCTCCCGCGGCCCCGAGGATGATGGGCACCCCGCGGTTGTGGAGGTCCACGCGGAGCAGGCCGTCGGACTCCGCGACCTCGAGGGTGACGGGGGTGTCCGACTTGCCTCCCCGGTTGGCCTCCATCACCAGGGAGACCGCGGCCCGGAGCGCGGCTGCGAGCGCGGCCTGGCGGGCCTCGGCCATGGCGAAACGCCTTGCGAAGGAGACCACGAAGTAGACCGCGGGCTCGATGAAGGCCTCGTCGAGCGGCAGGTCGAGCCGGGCTTTCTTCGCTAACATGCGTCCTTGACCCGGATGAGCTTGCCGGTGCGGGGGTTGCGGGGCAGGGTCCCGGGACGGCGGCAGCGCACGAGCGGGGGACGGACCTCCCCGGCCTTCACCGCCTTGGCGAGGGTGGGCCGCTGCGAGAGGATCCTCGCCGCAAGCGTCGCGGAGAGCCGCGGCCAGGAGCGGGGCGGGGCTTCGGTCTCCACCTCGACGACGAGGCGGTCCCGGCCGGCCCGGCGCTCTTTGCGCATGGCGGCCGCGGCCGAGAGCCCGGCGGTCTTGGCCACGCAGGCCTGGATGTGGTCATAGGAGATGGAATCGAAGCCCACGCGGAGCACGTCGTCGCCGCGGCCGAGGAGCCGGAAGAGCGGGGTCATGCGTCCGCACGGACAGGGCCGGCCCACCCACTGGGCGAGGTCGCCCACGCGGTAGCGGACGATGGGGGTCAGCCTCCTCGGGAAGGCCGTGGCGTAGACCATGCCGGTTTCCCCGGGGCCGCAGGCCCGGCCGGTCGTCTCGTCGACGATCTCGAGGTGGCACTGGTCGTCGTGGCAGTGAAAGACGCCCGTGGGAGTCTTGAGGCACTGGTAGCCGATGTACCAGGAGTCGATGGTGCCGTAGCCGGGCGCGGCGATGACCTTGGCGCCGAAGGTCCTGCGGATCTCGGCCTTGTCCGCCTCGTAGAGGTGCTCGCCCCCGTAGTAGACCTTCTCCACACGGATGCCTTTGAGACCGAGGCTCTTGAGGCTGCGCAGGGCGTTGAGGACCACGCTCGAGATGCCCGTCACGCAGTTGGTCTTGAAGAGCCTGGCGGCCATGTGGACGAACTCCGGAGTCGCGTGGTTGGAGAGGGGGAAGCTCGCGCAGCCGTAGTTCTGGAGCATGCGGTTGATGTGGATGAAGGTCATGTAGAGGCTGCCCGCGGCCCAGAGGTTGGCCACGCGGTCCGAGGGCCTCAGGCCCACGGCGAAGAAGCCCCGCGCGTTGGGCAGGTCGAGGCCGTCGATCTCCTCCGACGTGAAGAGCGCGCTCTTGGGGAAGCCGGTGGTCCCTCCGCTCTGGAACACGGTGTAGCCTCCGGTCTTGCGGGTAAGGAGGCGGCCTGAACTCGGCGGCACGAGGGCCCGCAGGTCGTCCGAGGTCAGGGAGGGGACCCCGGCCAGCGGGTGCTCGGCCTTCAGGTCCGCGGCAGCGAGCCTATTCCTATAGAAAGGGACCCGGCAGGCCCAAGCCAGGTACTCCGCTAGCCTCCGCCGGGTCTCGCGCCTGCGGACGGCCTCTCCCGCCGTCTCCCAGAGGTCATAGAACGGCCCCTGCCTCCGGTCAAAGAGATCCATGACCGGATATCATAGAAAAAATAATCCCATGACCGCGCTCCGGAAGGACGGGCGGGTCAGTCAGCCGGCGGGCCCGTCGGCTTCTCGAGCCTGTCGGACTCGAACTTGAAGGACGCCAGGAAGTAGACCGGCGCCAGCACGGTGAAGATGCCGGCCAGGAGCAGGAAGCCCCCTGAGGCGCCCAAGGCGTCGAAGGCCCAACCCGAGGCGAGCAGGGCGGCCATGCCCACGGCGCGGGCAAGACCGTAGACGAAGCCCGTGACCGCTCCCAGCTCCTCCGCAGGCACCGTGGACTGCATGTAGGAGGAGGTGCCGAGCTCGTTGCCGATCATGGCGGCCGCCAGGATGAACGAGGCCAGGATCCCCGCCCAGGCGAAGGGCAGGAGGTAGAAGCTCCAGACCGCCAGGGAGGCCGCGCCTCCGATGCGCATCCAGTTGGAGAGCCTGCTCCGGCCGCCGAAGCGCTGGAGGTAGAAGGCGCCCGCGAGCTCGCCGATGTTCCAGGCCCCGAGCATGACCGCTGCCATGGCCGGGTTGGCCAGGACCTGGGTCGCGAACACCACGGCCACGAGGGTGTGGAAGATCTTGTGGACGGCGTTCAGGGGGATGTTGACCAGGACCACGGTGCGCAGCTTCTTCTCTCCGACGACGTAGCGCACGCCCTTCTTGAGGTCCTCGAGCCAGGCCTGGAACCGGGTCTTCAGCCCCTGCCTCTTCGCGGCTGCCGCGGGCCCGGCGCGGACCGGGTGGGCTTTGCGGCCGCTGGCCAGAAGGCGCAGGGCCGCCAGGCCTGCCGCGACGCAGAACGCGGGATGCGCCCAGATCGTGGCCATGGCCCCGACCTGATGGATGAGCCAGCCCGCGGCGAGAACCCCGGAGGTCGCGGCGATCTCGCGCCACACATAGGTGCTGCCGTTGTATTTGCGCAGGACCCCCTCGTCCTGGCCCACGATCTGGGGCAGGGCCGAGCGACGGGCCACGTCGAAGAGCTCGGAGAAGACGCCGTTGGCCATGAAGAGGCCGTAGACGATGGGCAGGGCGAGCGCCCCGCCTGAGGCGATGGCCAGGGGCACGCCGGCGATGGCCGCGGCCTGGGCGAAGCCGGTCAGCACCATGGTGCGCTTGGCGCCGATCATGTCCACGAGCGCGCCGCCCGCCAGGCCCGCGAAGATGCTCGCCACCTCGGCCGCGAGATAGAGCGTGGCCACGGCTGTGGCAGCCTGTAGCTGGGTCAGGAGGAGCAGGGGGACCGCGAGGTTGAGCGCCTCGATGCCGACCTTGACCCCGGCCACGGCAGACGCGTAGAATCGGAACCGGCTCTTCGGCCCCTCGGGCAGCCCGGGTTCAGGCGGCGTCTCGGTCCGCTCCTGGTCCGCGGACGCCGCGGGCTTGAGCCCGGCCGTGGGGCCGAAGGAGAGGTCCCGGCCGTCCTGGGGAGCGGCCTGGACGAGCTCGTCAACCGCACCCCGATGCCGCAGGCCCGACCCCTCCAGCACGGCTTGGAGCCTGGCGCCGGTCTCCGCCAGGTCCGAGTCCGAGGCATCCTGGTCCGCGGCGGTCTTGAGAAGGGGGGAGGCCACCGAGGCCACGGCCGCGATCCCCTCGCCCGAGGAGGGCTCAGGGGCCGGGGCAGCGCTGTGCTCAGGCGCGTCAGCCGGGGCGGCCGGAACAGGCAGAGCCGGGACCACGGTCTCAAGAGCGGGGGCAGGGGCGGACAGGTCCAGGCCTGCGCCGATGTCCGCCGGGAGCACGATGCCTCCTGGGCCGGCCAAGGTCCCGCCGAGGTCGAGGGAGAGAGAGGTCGAGCCAGCCGCGCCTGGGCGCGAGACAGGGACCGCCACGGCTCTGGCCGCGGGTTGGAACCTGTTCCCGGAAGGAGCAGCGCCGGTCCTGGCCGCCTGCGCCCAGGCCTGGGAGCCAGGCGTCAGCAGGGCCAGGCTGAGGCATAGGAGCGCGGCTGAGAATCGTTTGAAAGCCATCTGCGTCAAAAGGATAACTGAATCGGACCTCGGGTCCCAGGTCCATGGGGTCCTGCCGGGCGCGGAAGAGGTCCTAGGCCCGGTTGGTACCTTCGGCCGGAGCTTGACAAGGGGCTTCGAGCAAGGCATCATCACTTTGCCGGAACGAGTCCACCGGAGCGAGGAGTGAGCATGCTGGACAAGAAGATGCAGGCGGCGCTGGGCGAGCAGGCGACCAAGGAGTTCTACTCGGCTTATTTATATATGGCCATGGCGTCGCATCTCGAGGCTCAGGTCCTCCCCGGCTTGGCCAAGTGGATGCGGGTCCAGGCCCAGGAAGAATCCTGCCACGCCCTCATCTTCTTCAACTACATCTGCGAGAGGGGCTCCAAGGTCGAGCTGGGCGTCATCAAGGCGCCGCCCAAGGACTTCAAGTCCGTGACCGAGGTCTTCAAGCACACCGTGGCTCACGAGCGCGAGGTCACGGCCTCCATCCACGGGATCGCGGAGCTGGCCGCCTCCATCAAGGACCACGCCACCAAGCAGTTTCTGGAGTGGTTCGTGGCCGAGCAGGTCGAGGAGGAGAACGCGGCCGAGACCATGCTCCGCCAGGCCGCGAGGCTCGAAGACGACAAGGCCCTCTTCCTCCTGGACAAGGAAGCCTCGGCCCGCGTCTTCGTCCTGCCCGCTCCCCTGGCAGGCAAGGTCTAGGAGCCTGAGCAATCAGTGGCATGCCCCTGATTGCTCAGGTTCCTAGGACCTTGCCGCACCGGCCGGGCCGCGGAGCGGTCTTGGCCTGCGCCCTGGCGGCGTGGGCCTGGTCCCCTGTCCCGGCGCGGGCGGACAGCGTCACCCTCTCCAACGGCAACGTCATGGAGGGGCTCATCGTGCGCGAGGACGCCGCGGAGCTCGAGCTCGACATCGGCTACGGCTCCGTGCTCCTCAAGAAGGCCGAGATCGACCGGGTCGTGCGCTCCTCGGGCAGGCAGAAAGAGGCCTTGAAGGCCAGGCAGAGGGACGCCGAGTTCGCCTCGGGCCGCAGGGTGCCTGAGGCCGCGGCCGCGGTCTACGAGAGGTTCCGGTCCCTGACCAGCCTCAGGGAGAAGGCCCTGGACGCCAAAGCGTTCAGGGAGCGGATGCGGGTCAAGGAGGACGAGTTGGAGCGCTCCATCGCTTCCTCCAAGGCCGCCTACCCCGCGGCCGCTTCCAGGCTCCGGCGCCTGAACCGGGGAGCGCCGGGCTATCGGGACGCGGTCCTCGACGTCAATGAGCTTGCGGCCTCCATCGAGGCGGGCCAGGCCGAGATCTCGCAGGGCCGCAGGAAAGCCTCGGAGTCCCAGTCCGAGATCAACGACTATCTCACGGCCTTGGACGACTTCCGGGAGCTCATGGGGGCTGACCCGGGCTTGTCCGCGAAGACCCCGGGGTCCGTCGAGGATGAGGAGTTCGACGCCTGGGTCCGCAGGTCGTTTTCCGCCATGGAGGCGGACACCGTGTCCGAGAGCGTGGGAGAGACGACCCAGGGCTCCCATGTCCTGGTGAGTGCCGCCATCAACGGCAAGGCCAGGGCCAAGCTCATCGTGGACACCGGAGCGACGGTCGTCCTCCTCCCGGCCCGGCTGGCGGATCAAGTGGGGGTCGAGGGCGCGGGCTCGGGGTTCGTGCAGGTCAAGGTCGCGGACGGCCGCCAGGTCCCGGCGCGGACCGTGGTCTTGGATTCCGTGCAGGTCGGCTCCATGCGGGCCGAACAGGTCGAGGCCGCGATCCTGCCCGAGTTCGAGCCCGGCCTCGACGGCCTGCTCGGCATGTCCTTCCTGAAGCGCTTCGACGTCCGGGTGGACGGGGAGCGCGGCCGCCTCATCCTCAGGCAGCTCAAGTAGCTCAGCGGCGGTCCGGCGCGAGGACCACGCCCTGCCAGGGCCCGAGCATGAACGCGAGCCTTCCCCCGGGTGCCAGGAACGAGCCGCCTTCCACGAGCTCGCTCATGACCGGCGCGGCCAGCCAGGCGGGCAGGCCGAGGCTGACCTCGGCTTGGCCTTCACCGCGGTGCAGGACCACGAGCGAGGCCTCCTTGCCCAGCCTGCGGCTGAAGGCGTAGACCCCGGACGCCTCGTCGGCCAGCAGGACCTGCACGGACCCGCGCCTGAGCTCGGCCCTGGAGCGGCGCAGCTTGATGAGGCGTTTGTAGTGCTCGCGCAGTCCCCGGTCCTGCAGGTCCTCGTCCCAGGGGAAGGTGCGCCTGCAATCCGGGTCCTTGGCTCCGGCCAGTCCCACCTCGTCCCCGTAGTAGATCACGGGCGCGCCCAGGTAGGTCATCTGGAAGAGGGCCGCCAAGCGATGGGCCCTGCGGTCCTCGGCGAGGACCGTGGCCAGACGCGGGGTGTCGTGCGAGCCCAGGAGGTTGAACTGGACCGCGAGCGAGCTCCTGGGGTAGCGATGCCTGGGCTCCAGGAGCGCTGCGTGGAACGCTTCCACCCCGCCTTTCCTCGGGCCGAAGAAGTCCAGGACCGCCTGGCGGAAGGGGTAGTTCATGACCGCGTCGAACTCGTCTCCCTGGAGCCAAGGCAAGCCGTCCTCCCAGAGCTCGCCCACGATATAGGAGTCGGGCCTGGCGCGGCGGACCGCCTTGCGGAACTCCTTCCAGAAGTCGTGGGGCACCTCGTTGGGCACGTCGAGCCTCCAGCCCGAGGCTCCCCTGGCCAGCCAGGCCGCTCCGGTCTCCAGCAGGTAGCGGCGCAGCGCGGGGACGCTCGTGTCGAGCTTGGGAAGGTGGCCGAAGCCCCACCAGGCCTCGTAGTTGGGCGGGTCCTGCGTCACCGGGAAGGAGCGCACCGTGTACCACTTCGCGTAGGCGGAGTCGGCTCCGTTCTTGAGCAGGTCCTGGAAGGCCCAGAACCGGTCTCCGCTGTGGTTGAAGACCCCGTCGAGCACGACGCGGATGCCTGCCCGGCGGCAAGCCTGGGTGAGCCTCTCGAAGGCCGCATCACCGCCGAAGGCCGCGTCCACGGTCCGGTAGTCGGCGGTGTCGTACTTGTGGTTGGAGGGAGCGCTGAAGACGGGGTTGAGGTAGAGGGCCGTGATCCCGAGGTCCGCGAGATAGGGCAGACCCTCCCTGATGCCGTCGAGGTCCCCGCCGAAGTGGTTGCCGGTGGAGGGGATCGCGCCCCAAGCCTGGCACCCTGGCGGGTTGTTCGAGGGGTCGCCGTCCCGGAACCGCTCCGGGAAGACCTGATAGAAGACCGCGTCCTTGACCCAGGCCGGGACGTCGAGCTGCGGGACCCGTCGGTCGAAGACGAAGAGCCCTGCCTTGGCCGGCATGGAGGCTGAGACGCCGGAGGCTCCGAGCCACGCCTGGGCCTTGCCGTCCTCGACCTGGAAGGCATACCGGACCGGCTTGGGACCGAGACGGGACTCCGCTTCCCAGTGGCTGAACCCGTCTTTGGAGTAGACAGCGTCAAGCTCCGCCTTCCGCCCGTCCTCGAAGACCACGCGGCAGGACCGGACGTCTTCGGCCGCGGTCCTCAGCCTCAGGATGGCCAGGCCCTCGGACGCGACCCTCTCGCGATACTCGATGCCCGGGCCGTGGAGCAGGGCCGCGATGTCCAGCCGGTCGTCTCCGACCTCGGCCTCAGGGCCGGACCGGCCCACGGCCGCCACCGAGTTGAACCCGTCGAACCCGTCCGCCTCGCGCAGTGGATTGTCCGAGTCCGGCTGCCAGAGCCTGCCGTCGACCACGAACTTGTAGAGGTGCTTGCCCCAGGGAAGAGGGAGCCGGACCTCGAAGACCCCGTCCCGGTCAGGGTCTAGAAGAGGATGCGCGTCCTTGTTCCAGGAGTTGAAGGAGCCTGCCACGGACACGCTGGACACCGCGATGGGGGGCGCGTAAGTGAAGGAGACTTCCGCCCCGTCCGGCGAGGCTCTCACGACCTCGACTTCGGCTCCCGCATCCGTGGAGGCCAGGAGCGTTGCGCAGGCCAGGACGAGGGACCAGGGTCCGGGGGCGAGCCTCATGGCCGAGAATCTACCATAAATGCCCGGAGAGGCGGGGCGGCCCAGGGCTCAGCGCTTGAGCTTGCCGAGGTTGAGGCCCAGGGCCGGGGAGGACTGCGGCCGGGCCTGGAAGGGCCGCCTGAAGCGCGGGCCGGCCAGGCTGGGCGCAGCGAGCTCGGCCAGGAGGTCCGCGAAGTAGCCATTGTAGCTGATGAGCATGTCGTTGACCGCGACCTGGAGGAAGTCGAACCCTGCGGAGGAAGAGCCTGCGGAGCGCAGGTGCCCGGCCTGGCGCGCGGCATCGATCTCGTAGACCCGCTCGGCAGAGCCGGACCACGGAGTGAAGCCTTCCTTGCCCTCGGGGTCGAAGGCGAGCTCGATGATCCGGGCAGCGGTTTCCTTGGGCAGGTCCGGCACCGAGGTGATGTCCGGGATGACGGCGTCTGCGTCCGTCAGGTAGAACCTGGCCTTCTTGGCCGGGTCCCAGCCGCGGTGCACCGCCGAGATCCACTCGTCGGCGGTCATGGGGCCGTCCATGATGGGGTCCACGGCGTGCCAGCGGTCGTCGATGCCCTTGACCAGGGTGGTCACATGGAAGCGCCACTCCGGGGTCTCGCCGGAGCGCAGGTCGCCGATCACGAAGAGCTTCTTGATCCGGTCCTGAGGCAAGCCCAGTTGCCTGGCCAGCAGGTGCGCGGCCATGGCGCGGCCGAAGCAGAAGCCGATGATGCCGTCCGGGTCGTATCTCTTGAGCTTGGCTTCGTCGTCCAAGCCCGCGATCTTGTGCTCGTACGTCCGCTTCCAAAGGTCGGAGAGTTGGGAAGGGGTCAGGCCCTCGATGTGGGAGGGGGGGCCGGCTGTGAGGGACCGGTACAGCTCGGCAGGGGAGGCCGGGGCGTGCGGCCTCGGGGCAGAGGCTGAGAGGCTGAACTGCGGGACCTGAACCGGCGCCGGAGCCGCGGACACGGCGTCGAACGAAGGCAGGGCGAGCGAGCCCTGCCGCAGGTCCGTCAGGAAGGAGCTTGAAAGGCCCGGCCCGAGCCTGGGAGCGGCCAAGAGAGGGGCTGCACCGGCCCACGGAGCCAGGCTCGGGAGCGCGCCCCGGCCAGAGGAAGGAGCAAGGCTCGCGGCGGACGCAGGCCAGGACAGCAGGCACGCGGCCAAGGCGAGAAGGCAGCAGCGCAAAGCCGCGGTCACGGAGAACATGCCTCCTATTTTATAGCACGAGTCCAGGGGTCAGCGGGCGGCGAAAGGCCCATCATGGCGCCGCCAGGGGGCCTAGGCCGTGGTAGGGCCTAAGGCCTATTTGTTATCATGGCGTCATGCTCCTCTCCCTGTTGCTGGCCGGCTCCTTGATCCTTCCCTCGTCGGCCATGGCCTCCCCGGCCGCCAAGGCGGATGAGGCTTCCAAGGCCAAGCCCCCCACGGTCAAGGACCCGCCTTCGAAGGAGGAGCTCGCAGCCGGCCGCGACACCGGAGTGCTCATCATCAAGAAGGACCAGAAGGCCAAGGACAAGCTCGTGCGCGTGAAGACCAAGGACGGCTGGTGGATCGTGTTCACCTACCGGCCCGGCCGCAAAGGCCGGCCTGTGGCGGTCCTGGCCCACGGCTACGGGTCAGGCAGGGCCGAGTGGGCAGGCCTGGCTTTGGAACTCCAGGCCAAGGGCTGGGGCACTGTCGCCTTGGATCTGCGGGGCCACGGGGACAGCAACACCGGTCCGGCCGGCAGGGTTGACTTCAATTTCATCGACAGCCAAGGGACTTGGTCCGACGCGGTCGCTGACCTTGAGGCTGTCCTGGAGCACCTACGGCTGCAGAAGGTCCCGCTCTCGAGGACCTGCCTGGTGGGCGCTTCGATCGGCGCCAACCTCGTGTCTTTGGCAGCTGCCCGCCATCCAGGCCTGGCCTGCAGCGTGCTGCTTTCGCCCGGGAGGGACTATCGGGGGGTGAAGCTCGATGAGAACCCCTTCCCCAAGGTCCGGACCCTGGCTGCCGCCTCTCCGGAAGATCCCTACGCCTATCAGACCCTGGTGGGGTTTGAGGCCAGGCGTTCGAAGATCAAGCTGCTCGAGGCTTCGCGCGGCCACGGGGTGGAGATGCTCAGAGACGCTGACTTCAACGCGGAGCTCCTGCGCTGGCTCACCCGGCCGGCCAAGCCCTGAGCGGTCCGGAGGGCCCTGTAGTTTTGGGATAGGCTCTAAGGGCCCTTCCTGCCTGGGCCCATTTCCCGGCTGTCCGTGGGCCCTTGGGCTCTAGGTCGCATCGAGCGCTTGCGCCTATAATGCTTTTCCGATGCGCTCGAGCCTGACGCGGTCCATCCTCTGCCTGGCGCTCCTCAGCGCTTCCTGGCACCCCGCTGCCGGGCAGACCCTGGCCAGGACCGTGAGCGGCTCCTCCGGAGTCCAGACCATCGGGCTCCAGGTCCCTCTGGGCTTCCAGCCCGGATACGGGCTCTCCTCCGCAGGCTCCTCGACCCTGCTCCCGGGCCAAGCCCTCCCAGGCTTGGGAGCTCCGGGAGTGAGCCTCGAGTCTGGAGGCATCGAGCTCTCCGCTGTCCCGGGCATGCCTGCGGTGCCGTTCCTTCCCACGGCCCTCCCGGTCCCTGCGCCGGATGCCGCGGCCGCTCCCCAGGCCTTGGGAGCGCAGGAAGCGGTTCCTTCGCAGGCGGGCGAGGCTACGCTCCTGGGCCGGACCCGGGAGCTGGTCGTGACGATCTCAGCCCCTGCTTCCAGCCCTCAAGCCGAGACCCTGGCCGGCGTCGAGCTCGCCAAGGTCTATGACGGCCGTGCATCCGTCTCCGCTCCTTTCCCGGTGGAGGCCGGCCCTTCGGTCCAGGCTCCGGCTGCAGAGCGGTCCAGCGGGTTCCTCTCGCGCCTCCTTCCCGCTTCCAAGCCGGAGAAGGCCGCTGCCAAGCGCAGCCTCGTGGGCACCGGGGTCTTCAAGGTGGGCATGGAAGCCCTGGGCGTCTCCATGCCCATGATCGCGCTCACCATGTTCGGCAGCGCGGTCTGGATGGCCAACATGGCGGTCACCTGGGGCTTGTCGATGACCATGGCGAGCATGCTCGCGGGCGGCTGGATGGATCGCAAGCCCGTGCACAAGGTCATGGCCAAGGCCATGGTGGTCCAGGCGGTCGCGGTCGCGGCGATCATGGGCTTGTTCCTGGCGGGCCTGGGCTCGCCCCTGCTCATCGTCCCTCTCTACGCCGTGGCAGGCGCCAGCATGGGCGTGGTGGTCACGGGCAGGAACCTCCTGCCTGCCAAGGTCCTCGGCAACGACCACGCCAGCCTCGGCAAGTTCAACGCGGTCACGCACCTGGTCTACGAGGTGGCCGGCACGATCTCGCCTCTCCTGGTGGGCTTGCTCATCAGCAAAGTGGGCTTGGTGGCCGGGCTCTTTCTGCACCCTCCGGCTTACCTGCTGGCGGCGTGGCTCTTCTCCCGCCTTCCGCTGGAGGACTCCGCCGCACCCTCGCGCGCCGGCGTTCCGGCGTCCAGGTCCGGGGATTGGCGCTCCTGGATCACGGAGGGGGCCTCCGCCCTCTGGCATCTGGCCAAGGACGCGGCCCTGGACGTCCGGGCCGGCTACGGCGTGATGTGGAAGGACCGCGCCTTCCGCTGGATCGGGGTCATGCTCCTTGGCCCCATGATCGTGCACCGCGTGTTCGAGTCCATGCTGGTGCCTTTCTTCGTCAAGACCTTCCTGGGGGCCCCGGAAAGGGTCGCCTGGGTGGTGAGCGGCTCCAACTTCGGCGAGCTCCTCGGGGCGCTCCTCCTCATCAAGACCATGACCTCCCTGGCCGGAGGCAAGCCCTCCTCGCCCAGCCGCTGGGTCAGGCCCATGGCCTTCGGGACCCTGGCCACCTGGGCCTTGGCGGCCACGGGCAACCTCTGGGCCATCATCCCTCTCGTGCTGGTCATGAGCGTGACCTGGGCGGCCAATGACATCAACCTGACCTCTTACCTGCAGTCCCGTCTTCCCGAGGGCTCCGAGGGCAAGGCCATGGGCTTCCTCATGGCCGCGGAGCTGGCCGCCATCCTGGGGATCTCGTACATCCTGGGCTTCATGTTCGACGCGATCTCGCCCATGGCCTCCCTCGTGGTCGTCAACGTGGCGGCCACGGTCCTGGCAGTGGTGTTCTGGAGGGGCAAGAAGCACCTCAAGGACTCCACGGACGCGCCTGCCAAGTCCGGCCCACCGGCCCCGGCGGCCTGAGCCGGCCTAGAAGAAGTACCTGAAGAGGTAGAGCGCGCGTTCGACGGCTTTGTCGGTCAGGGGCCGCTCCCGCCACGAATCCAGGGTAATCTCCGCGGAGAGGGCGATGTCCGAGTCCAGCCTGGCCGCGAGGTCTCCGGCCAGAACGGGGTCTGCGGCGTGGAGGTTGACCTCCAGGTTGTGCAGGAGGCTGCGGTGGTCCAGGTTGTAGGAGCCCACGCTGCACCAGCGCCGGTCCACCACCACGGCCTTGGAGTGAAGCATGGGCCCCTTCCACTCGAAGATGCGTATCCCTCGCCGCAGGAGCAGGTCATAGCGTCTGCGGCTGGCGTACCACACCGCGGGAACGTCCGACCTGCCCGGCACGAGGATGCGGACGCTGACCCCGCGCCGGACCGCGGCAGCGAGCGCCCTGCGGATCCCCAGGTCCGGGATGAAGTAGGCGTTGGCGATGGTGACTTCCCGTTGGGCGGCGCGCAGGACGTGGAGGTAGGATGAGCGGATGCGGAACCTGTTGATGAATTCCTGGTTGGCCGCGATCCAGACCCGGGCGCTGCCGGGCTTGTGCTCCGGGTGCCCCGGCGAGTGGAACCAGGCACGCGTCTCCTTGAACCAGGTCATGCGAAAGACCCGCTCGAGCTCGAAGGCCGCGGGCCCATCGACCTTGACGTGGCAGTCCCGCCAGCCCTCCCCGCCGCGCGACAGGGGCAGGTGCTCGTCCGAGATGTTGACCCCTCCGGTGAACGCGGTCTTGCCGTCCACCACGAGGATCTTCCTGTGGTCCCTCCTGCCCCAGGCCCAGCGCCTGCGCCAGGGCGCTACGGGATGGTAGTCGAGGACCTGGACGCCCGCGTCCGCCATGCGGCCGAGGAAGAAGGGGCTCGTGTGGAGCGAGCCCACTGCGTCGAGGATGACGCGCACCGGGATGCCCTGCCTGGCCTTGGCCATCAATCGCGAGGCGAAATCGTGGCCGACCTTGCCTCCCTGGAAGGCATAGGTCTCCAGATTGACGCTCTGGCGGGCGCCTTCGATGGCGGCCAGCATGGCCTGGAAGGTCGCCTCCCCGTCCTCGAGGAGACGGACCTCGTTGCCGGGGACGTAGAGGTCGGGGTTCTTGGCGAGGAGCCCTGACCCCGCAGGAGACCTGCGCAGGAGGTTCCGCAGTCCCTGAAAGGCCATGCACATAGTATACACCGGTGTCAGACATCGCGCGTGTTG
>JACRDQ010000004.1 GCA_016218545.1 Elusimicrobiota bacterium | reverse complement strand
CGAGGCCTTACAGAGCGAATCGGCGCCTCATCCCCAATCTATCTATTGCGGTTCAGCAGACCGCGCATAAGCGAATGGGTTATTTACGACGGGAAGCGCCGAAAAGGGTTGACCTTGTCCCCTTTCATAAGGGAACTTTTTATGGGGGTCACTCGTACATAATGTAGATGGCAAGACCCCTGAGGGTGGAGTTTGACGGAGCGTTCTACCACGTCCTCGACCGCGGCATATCGAAGCAGGAGATATTCGCGGATGAGGCCGACTACCTCTTCTTCCTCCAGCTGATGGGCCAGGCGCACCAGCGGTCAGGATTCACGTTCCATGCCTACTGTTTGATGCCGAACCATTACCATCTCTTGATCGAGACTCCGATCAGCGGGCTATCGGAAGGGATGCGACGCATCAACGGTCTCTATGCCCAACGATTCAACTACCGTCACGACCGAGTAGGGCATCTATTCCAGGATCGGTTCAAGTCCTATGTCGTCGACACCAACGCCTATTGGCTTTCATTGAGCAGGTACATACATCAGAACCCGGTACGGGCGGGCATGGTCCCTCACCCCTGGGAATATCGTTGGAGCAGTTGTCAGGACCTACTGAGCCTCAGACCAGCACCGAATTGGCTGCGCACGGAGCCGACCTTGCGATCGTTCGCTGACGATCTGGGGGAGGCCCGGGTCGGCTTTGCCGAGATGGTTGACAACAGATGCGAGGATGACCCCCTTGGGGAGGAATTCGACCACATCCTCTGGGGTGGCGATGAATATGTGACCGGTCTCAAGAAGGCACTCGAACCGCCACCCTGCATTCCCGAGATCCTTGTCCACCCCCCCGCCATCGAACGCCCCTCGGCCCTCAAGGTGGAGGAGGCAGTCAAGAGCGTCTTCGCTGGCGGCTCCATGGAGTTGGCATGGCGGAAAGGCATGGTGGCTACTAGAGTGGCCGCGCTCCTCCTGCACGAGAAAACAGGCCTCCAGCACACCCAGATAGCGAGGCGCTACGGCATCAGCGAGTTCTCCGTAACTAAAGCCCTTGCCAGGCTACGACAAAGGCTTTCTAGAGAAGAGTTCCTCAGGGGCAAGGTGGATGATGCATTGCGGATGCTGGAATCCACCCAATGTCAGGTTGAGGCCAATGTCAGGGTCTGACCCCATCAGGGGGTGACCCCATCAGGGGGGAGGGAGGCGGAGCCAGAAGGTGCTGCCCTCGCCGGGAGTGCTCTCCACCGACACGCTGCCGCCGTGGGCTTCCGCGATCCTCTTGACCAGGGCCAGGCCCAAGCCGAGGCCGCGGACCTTGCGGGTCATGAAGTCCGCGATCTGGTAGAAGGCGTCGAAGATGGTCAGGCGCTGGTCTAAGGGGACGCCTTCCCCGGTGTCCTTGACCGCGAACTCGACGCCGGTGAGCGTAGACTGCACCACGACGTCCACGGAGCCGTTGGGCTTGTTGAAGCGGATGGCGTTCAAGACGAGGTGCCGCAGGGCCTTGCAGAGGAGCTCGCGGTCCGCCATGACGTGGACGCTCTCCTCGGCCATGAAGGCCGTGACCTTGATGCCCCGGGCGCGCCAATCCGGGGCGGTCTCCTCCACCACCCTCTGGATCAGGGGGGCCACCTCGACGTCGGTCTTTTCCACGTCGAGGCCCGGGTCCTGGATCTCGGCGAAGCTCACGATGTCCTCGACGACCTCGCGAAGCCTGCGGGCGCCGTCCACCGCGGTCTTGATCTTCTCGGCCGAGCACCGGGGATCTGCGGCATTCATGGCCGCGGCCTCGAGGCACCCGAGGACCTGGGCCAGCGGGGTGCGCAGCTCGTGGCTGACCCGGCAGATGAAGCCCTCCTTGAGCTGCTCCATGCGCTTGAGCTCCTGGTAGGCGGCCTGGAGCTCCTCGCGGAGATGCTTCTCGGTGGCGAGTTCCTCCTTGGTGGCGCGGGCCTCGGCGCAGCGGCGGATCACGGTGCGCAGCTCGTCCCTGGTGACGGGCTTGCGGACGTAGTCGTAGGCGCCCTCCTTCACCGCGGCGATGGCGGTGTCCAGGGACGGGGCGCCGGTCATGAGGATGACGTCCGTGGACGGCGAGAGCGCCTTGACGCCCCTGAGGAGTTCGATGCCGGTCATGCCGGGCATCATGAGGTCGGTCAGGACGATGTCGTAGTGCGCGACGAGCTTCTCGAGGGCCTGGGGCCCGGAGGAGGCCTCGTCGACCGGGTAGCCTTCGGCCCGGAGGAGCTTGGCGCACATGAAGAGGAGGTCCTGGTCGTCGTCGACCACCAGGATCGTCTGGCTCCGCAGCATGGCGGATATTAAACGCCTCTTCAGCCCTCCAATGCAAGCCACTTTGGTATAATCCGCGCTCCACACTCCACATGAGCTCTCCCTTCGCCGAGATCGCGCGCGTCCTCGGGCCCGCCCGGGTCCTGGAGGACGAGGCTTCGCGCACGGCCGCCTCCCGGGATTCCTGGCCCAGGGCCCTGGGCTGGGGGCCGGAGGAGCTCTCCCGGCACCGGCCCGCAGCCGTGCTCAAGCCGCGCGACGAGAAGGGCCTGGCAGCGGTCCTGGCCTGGGCCTCTGCCGCCAAGGTCGGGCTCCTGGCGCGCGGGGCCGGCTCCGGGGTCCTGGGCGCAGCGATCCCACGCGGTCCGGAGAGCGCGGTCCTGGACGCCTCGAGCCTCGCGGACCGCTTCGAGCTCGACCCGAGGCCCGACCGGCCCTCCGTGACCTGCGGGGCCGGGATGCTCGGCTCGGACCTGGAAGCCAAGCTCCAGGCCAAGGGCTGGTCCCTCATGCATTTCCCCCAATCCATGGAGGACTCGACCGCGGGCGGCTGGATCGCGACCGACTCCTTCGGTCAGCTCTCGACCCGCTACGGCGGGGTCGCGGACCAAGCCCTCTGGGTCAAGGCCTGGCGTCCTGACGGGACCTCGGCGGAGGAGGAGCCGGCCCCCCACCTCGGGGCCGAGGGCACCCTGGGCATCCTCTCCGAGGTGTGCCTGCGCATCCGGCCTGCGGCGCGCTCGCGGTCCTTCAACTCGTTCCGGTTCCGGCGGCTCGCTGAAGCCCTCGACTTCGCCCGAGACTGCATGGCCCGGCCCGTGCGGCCTTCGGTCCTGAGGCTCTACTGCCCGGTGGACGCCTTCTTCAACGGCCTGCGCAGGCGCGGTCCCTCGCATGGCTCCTCGCGCTGGATGGAGGCGGCAGAGGGCATCGCGCTCAGGCGCCTGCGGCTCATGTACGCCCTCTCGCCCCTGGCCGGCCGGCACTGGGTCTGCGTCGCGGTGTACGAGGATGAGCCGGGCTTCGAGCGCGGGGCCCCGGCCGAGGCCCCCCCGGGAGCGGACCTCGGCGAGGGACCCGCGGTCCGGTGGTGGGAGCGGAGATACCACCTCGACCGGGAGAGGCTCGAGCGCGTCTTCCAGCGCGCGTGTTTCGCAGACACCGCGGACCTCTGGGCCCCTTGGGAGCGGCTCGGGGAGCTCTACGACGGGGTCATGGCAGCCCTCAGACCCCATGCCTTCGCCTTCGCGCACCTGTCGCATTTCGACGCCAAGGGAGCGTGCCTCTACGTCACCCTCGCAGGTGTCGGGCCCGAGGAGCACGCCCGCGCATGGCAAGCCGCCATGGAGGCGTGCGTCAAGGCGGGCGGCAGGGTCAACCACCACCACGGGGTGGGCCTGGCCAAGCTCCCGTGGCTCTCCTCGGCCAAGGGACCGGAATGGCTCGCTTCCTGGAGCGCTCAGAAGAAGCGCCGCGACCCGGGGAACCTGCTCAACGCGGGCAAGCTATGCCGGTAGGCAGGTTCAGGCTCCTCGCCCATCGCGGCGCCGCTGCCACGGGCCCGGAGAACACCCTCGAGGCGGTCTCCCGCGCCAGGGCCGAGGGAGCCGACGGCATCGAGCTCGACGTGCAGCTCAGCGCCGACGGCCAGCCCTTCCTGTTCCACGACCGGACCGGAGAGCGCGTCGCGGGGATCAAGGCCCCTCTCTCGACATTGACCTGGAAGGAGCTCCGCGGACTGCGCGCGTTCGGCAAGCACCCGATCCCGCACCTCGACGAGGCCCTCTCCGCCCTGGAAGACTGGAAGGAGGCCCAGCTCTTCTTGGACCTGCACCAGAGGTCCGAGGAGCTCGCCGTGGCCGTGGCCGGCGCGGTCTCGGTGTCTCCGGTGCGCGAGAGGACCTGCATCCTCGATTTCTACTCCAACCGCCGCTTCCTCATCCTCGCCTCGCGCGCGGCCGCGGGCATCCAGATCGCGGTGATGCCCGGCAGTCCCTGGAACACGGACGCCTCTTCTGCCCTGGGAGCCTCGGCCCTGTGCCTGGGCTGGGACGGCCCCTGGACGAGGCGGCTCTACAAAGCGGCCTGCCTCGCCTACGACCTCAAGCCGGCCCTGGACCGGGCCAGGCAGATGGGGATCGCGCTCAGCGCCGGGGTGGCCTACGCCCCTGAGGAACTCAGGTACTTCGCCGGGCAGGGGTTCGAGTCGTTCTGGACCGACGACCTCGCCATGGCGCGCTCCGCGTTGTCGGAGCTATAGGCTGTCGTCCGCCAGGAGCTCGGCGTAGCGGCGGGGCTGCTCCGCCTTGAACCGCTCCAACAGCGCCCGACGGGAAGCTCTCCAGGCCGCGGCTCCCTTGCCGAGCTTGCGCCGGCCGGAATCCCAGACCAGGAAGGAGAGGATCGGCCGGAGGTCCCCCTCTGCGATCCCGCTCGAGGGCTTGCCAGCCATCCTGGCCACGCAGCGCTTCCAGACATCAGCCTCCACCTGCCATATGAGCGGTTCCTTAAAAAACTCCGGCCGCTCCTTCTTGAGTGAGGCGATGAAGGCTTCCTTGTCAGGCACATCCCTGCCTTCAGGCTCAGCGTAGCGGTGGTGGAGCGGACGGCTCGCAGGATGACAGCCTCCGCACGCGGTCTTGACCAGGACATAGCCTTCGCGCTGTGCCTCAGGGAGCAGGCCCGGAGCCCCGTAGACCTCGCGGGCCCCGAGGTCGGCTGGATAGGCCTTTTGAGCCGCTTCCCTGGCCGAGACCGGAGCCGGCGCGCTCCCGTCAGCCGCAGGGGCCGGCCGCGAGCAGCCCAGGGCGGCCGCGAGGACCAGGACGGCCAGCAGAGACACCCGCATGGTCAGGGTGCCGCGCACGGCTGGCTTGCGGCCGGGCCCTCGGGAGCGTCGGAACAGACCCCGGGGTCAGCGGCCGTGGCCTTGCCGCCGCGCAGCAGCGCCTTGAGGCCCTCGACCCGCCTCGGGTCAGCGCGCGTGAAGCGCCTCATGTCCCCGGAACGCGAGCCCATGGAAGCCGCCTCCCGGACCCAGGACACGATGAGGGGGTGCGGCAGCAGGGTCTGGGAGGAGACGACGCAGGGCAGGCCTTCGAGCGCAGCCGCGAGGCTGGGGCCGTGGTCCCACGCCAGGACGAAAGGCAGGACGATGGCCTTGCCCTCGGAGCCTGCCCGGCCCACCAAGGTGCGCAGGTTGGAGATGCTCCGGGCCCGGTCCATCGCTGTGCCGTCGAGCTTCAGCACGGACGTGCGCACCGCCCTGCAGCCGGTCTCGCGGCGGAGGATGTGGCCGGCGGAACGCATGGCCCGCTCCAAAGCCTTGCGCCCGCGGCCGTCGGCCGGAGCCTGGGCCACGAGGATGACGGTCTCGCGGCGGGGCTCCCTGCTGGCCAGCCTCAGCCTCTCGGTCAGGATCCGGCCGATGAAAGGATGGTCCTCCATGCCAGGGACCGCGGCGACGGGGACGCTCGGCCGCAGAGGAGGAGGACAAGACTCGGCTCCTGCCCGGCACGCCGGCTTGGGCGCATCCCTGAGCCCGAGATGGCCGCGGACCGCCTCGGCCTCGCCGGAAGAAGAGGAGAGGGTCAGGGGCATGACCACGATCTTGGCCGGCCGCTTGGACTCCAGCCGGTTCAGCGCGACTCGGAGCTCGGCCTGGTCCTCCACGGAATGCACCGCCTCCCAAGGGACCTCCCTGCCCAGGGACGCGATGAGAGCCGCGGTCTCGCGCCGAGACGCGGCTCCGTCCGGGGCCACCAGGAGCACGCCGTAAGCCGGAGCAGGGTCGAGGGCCAAGGCCGAGACAGCGAGGAGAGATGACAGGGCGGCGGCCAGCATGGCTAGCCGACCAGCTCGTAGGCGTCAGCCGCGGTCTGCAGGCGCTTGCCCTCGGCCGGGCCCAAGTCCTCGCGCAGCCGCTGGATCGTCTTCTCCAGGGCCGCAATCCGGCCCGTGGGGCCCCAGACCGCGAGCAGGATCTTGGACTTGGCCACCGGGCCTTGAGCCTCGATGAGCAGGCGCAGGACCGCTGCCTTCTGGGGAGAAAGGGTGGCGGCCAGCTTGTCTCCGATCCAGACCGTGCGGTAGCGCACGTCGAGCCGCACGGCCCCCTTCTCGACGCTCTCGGCCGCGGCCGTGAGCTTCGGGACCTTGGCCAGGGTCCGGGCCGCCAGGCCGATGAGCTCCCGCAACTCGAAGGGCTTGCGCAGGTACTCGACCGCGCCATGGGCCTTGATGGTCTCCTCGAGCATGCCCGGCTTGTCCCCGTAGCCGGTCACCACGATGACCGGGATGCGCCGCGCCACCGGGTGCGCCGTCATCTTCCGGAGGACGTCTACGCCGTTGAGGACCGGCAGCATGAGGTCGAGGATGACGAGGTCCGGGTGCAGGGACAGGATCTTCTCGTAGCCCTCCTGGCCGTTGAACGCGTAATGAGCCTCGTAGCCTTCCTTGAAGAAAGCCAGGCTCATGAGCTCCATGAGAGCGCCGTCATCTTCCACGATCAGGACCCGGGCCATGCCCTAAATGTAGAATATCTGGCGCGTTTACTCAAATTTTACCGTCAGACACGCGGCCTGACATTTCCTGACACGCTGCGGCTTGATTGACCGCGCCAAAGGGCTATCCTTAGTAGTAGGACCCCGTGGGAAAACGTCTCATACCGTGGGGGAGGATATTATGAACTGCTTCGCCATCCTTCTAACGACGATCCTCGCGACATCGGCGACCCTCGTCCGGGCCGCCGAGACTGTGAACTGGAGCGTCACGGTCACCGCGCAGGAGGAGCTCACCACCCAGCAGTGGCAGTCGTTCAATGTGACGGTCCCCCTCACCGGCTCCGGCGGAGTCAGGAACTACGTCCCTCCGGCGAACACCTCGAGGCTCGACATCGCAGTCGCCTTTCCCAACCTGACGGTCTGCGAGAACTGCGGAGAGTCCTTCTCCTCCATCCCCCTGGGCTATCCTTATTACGCGGTGTGGTACACCTACCTCGGCAATGACACCCACAAGCTGCAGGTCTATGGAGGCAACGTCGGAGGAGCCCTGCTGCGCGAATCGATCTTCCAGCGGTACTGCCCGAACGGCTACCGCCAGATGAACGTCATGTTCGACGCCCTCGTGGACGCCACGGTCCAATACCCGCGCTCCGCCCAGGCCGGCGGCACCCTGTCCGGCGGCCAGGGTGAGGTCCTCTCAGCCGCGTGGCTCGCGGCTCCGCAGCCCCAGTCAGGCGGGACCTTGACCCAGTTCACCGCCGCAGTGGCAGGAGACAACCCCAAGGTCGAGTTGAACCTGGCCGTGAACGGGGACCATGTCTCCGGCAGCGTGAACGCGAAGTTCCCCTCCTGCGTCCCGGCCCCTGAGCTCTGCGACGGCGTGGACAACGACTGCGACGGCGCGGTGGACGAGGACCAGGGCATGACCCAATGCGGGGTGGGCGCCTGCGCGACCGCGGCGCCTGCCTGCGTGGACGGCAAGGCCGGCACGTGCGCTCCCCTGCCTGCCTCGGCCGAGACCTGCGACGGGATCGACAACGATTGCGACGGCGTGGCTGACGACGGCCTCGGGTCCGTGAGCTGCGGCACCGGCGCGTGCGCCAATTCGGTGCCGGCCTGCATGGGAGGCACCGCACAGGCCTGCACCCCCCTTCCCTCCACGAGCGAGAAGTGCGACGGGTTCGACAACGACTGCGACGGCTCGGTGGACGAAGGGTGTCCTCAAGGCATCCTCAACATCCTCGAACGTTTCACCGACGGGACGCTTCCGTCCGGGATCCAGAAGTTCATCGACCGCATCAACGGCCGCGTCTCGGCCGGCATGAGCGCGACGCCCAGACAGGAGGCGCGCGTCGAGCGGATCAATGACCGGCTCGACAAGAAAGCCGCCAAGAACCCCTGACAGCGGCCCAAGGAGCACCAGGCGCGCGCCGCCCTCCGGGCGGCGCGCGATTTCTTGACATAGGCCTTTGGGCCCATTCGGGCATAGGTCCTCAGGCCCTTTTTGGGGCCAAAAGTCCTAGTATACTGAGGACGTGAATCAATCCCGCCGAGGAGGTCCCCTCATGGTTCTTGGCCGCTTGTCCCTGCTCTTCGTCGTCCAGCTGCTCTTCGCAGCCAGCGCGCACGCCGTCTGCCCCTACGGCCCCACGGTGCGCAAGATCGTCTCCTGCAAGCCCGGCGTCTCCACCGCGGACTGCCGCAGGGTCGCGGAAAAGAGCGGCTGCGACGTGGTCCGGGAGCTCGAGCTCATCAACGCGATCGTCCTCGACGTCCCTGCCACCAAGGACAAGTCCGCGGAACTCGAGCTCGCGGCCGCAGACGAGGTCAAGGCGGTCGAAGCCGACCGCAGAGTCAACTGGCTCAAGGCCCTGGGCGAGTTCCGGCTCCCGGACATCAAGGAGACCGTAGCCCCCTTCAAGGCCGTGCTCGCTCCTCCGGCCAAGGCCGAGCCCGACCCCGAGCAGCCCTGGGGCATCCAGAGGGTCAACGCGGCCGGCGCCTGGGCGCGCACCCAGGCGGCGGGAGTGCGCGTGGCCGTCATCGACACGGGCATCGACTACACGCACCCCGACCTCAAGGGCAACGTCTACGGCGGGGCCAACGTGGTCAACCCTGACAAGCCAAAGGACTACATGGACGACCAGGGCCACGGCACCCACGTGTCCGGCACCATCGCCGCTCTCAGGGACGCCAAGGGCGTGGTCGGCGTGGCGCCCAAGGCCAAGCTCTTCGGGGTCAAGGTGCTCGACGCGGACGGCTCCGGCGACTACTCCACCATCATCGCAGGCATCGAATGGGCGGTAAAGAACAAGATGCAGGTCGCCAATATGAGCCTCGGAGCAGAGGAGGGCATGGACGCCCTGCACGAGGCGGTCAAGGCCGCCGCGAGCGCCGGCCTGCTCATCGTGGCTGCCGCGGGCAACAACGGCGGGGCCGTGGGCTTTCCCGCCGCCTATCCCGAGGTCGTGGCGGTCTCGGCGTCGGACTCGACGGACAAGATTACGTCCTTCTCCAGCCGGGGGACCCAGATCGCCTTCATCGCTCCTGGCGCTGACGTCAAGTCCTCGGTCCCGGGCGGGGGCTACGACAGTTATGACGGGACCTCCATGGCCTCCCCCCATGTGGCAGGCCTGGCTGCCCTGGCAGCCGGCCTGGGCCACAAGGGAGCGGCCATCCGCGGGGTCCTGGAGCGGGCTGCGACCAAGCTGCCTGGCCTGACTGCCAGCCAGCAGGGCAAGGGCCTCATCAACGCGGCAAAGATCAAGTAAGGCTGCAAAGGGGCCGGGGAGTTGTCCACAGACTATCCCCGGCCCTTTTCTTTGGAAAACCATGTTCTTACACAACTTGGTGCCAGGCATATCGACTCATGCCCTGCTTGCCGGAAGCATTTCCGGCGTTCAATTGCCGTCAGCCGCATGTCTTTTAATCTTTGTGTGCCAGACTGCTGGGTTTGATTTCAATCAATGCCACAGTATGCACAGGATATGCTATAATTTTCATCCACATGACTGACACCGCCAGGCTGGACAAGCCTTTCGACAAATCGGGGTACTGGGCAGTGATCCTCGGAGGCTCCTCAGGCTTCGGCCTGGCCACGGCCAAGCGCATGGCCAAGGCAGGCATGAACATCCTCATCGGCCACAAGGACACCGGAGGCGCGGTGGAGACCTCGATCAAGCCCCATTTCGATGAGATCCGGGCCCAAGGCGTGCGCCTGGTGACCCACAACGTCAACCTCTTCGATGAGGACGGCAGGGGAGAGGTCTTCGAGAGCATCGCCGAGAACGCGGGCAAGGCCAAGGTCCACCTCTTCATGCACTCCATCGCCGCCGGAGCCTGCAAGCTCCTGACCGAAGACCGCGGCCATGACTTCAAGGCCGAGGCTTTCCGCGGCCTCTCCGCCTCGCTTAAGAAGGAAGGGGTCTCGGTCTCCCCCGAGACCCTCAAGAAAGCGGCCAACGACGCCTTCCACGAGGGACGCTGCGACGCCCTCCACACCCTGGCTGACAGCAAGATCCCCTACCGGGACACCATGCTGGAAGAGGCTGACCTCCAGCGCACGGTATGGATGATGGGCTATGACCACATGCTCTGGACCCGTGAGCTCCATAAGGAAGGGCTCCTTTCCCCCTCGGCCCGGGTCGTGGCCCTGACCTCGGAAGGCAACACCGTGTCTTGGAAGGGCTACGCCGCGGTCTCCGCAGCCAAGTGCGGGCTCGAGGCCTGCGGAAGGGCCCTGGCCGTGGAGCTCGGCCCCCACGGCATCCGGAGCTTCATCCTCCAGCCCGGCATCACCGACACCCCGGCGGGCAACGCCATCCCGAATTTCGACCTGATGAAGGCCGAGGCGCGCATCCGCAACCCCTCGCGCCGTCTCACCACCCCGGAGGACGTGGCCGCGGTCGTTTGCGGCATGTGCCTGCCCGGGTTCGACTGGGTCAACGGCGCGATCATCCGCGTGGACGGCGGAGAAGCGGTCTCAGGAGGCTGATAAGCCATGAAACTCAATATCCTCGGGATGGGCACGTACCTCCCCAAGAACGAGATCACCAACGATTTCCTGCATAAGGAAGTCGGGCTCGAGAAGGGGCCGGACTGGGTGGATTCGCGCCTGGGCATCTACCGCAGGTTCTCCGTCCTGACGAACGACTACATCGTCAAGACCAAGAACCAGAACCCGGCCCAGGCCATGGCCCACGCCCGCGCTCACGGGGAGACCCCGGTGACCATGGGCATCAAGGCCGCCCAGGACGCCCTGAAGATGGCGGGGATCTCCCCCGACAAGGTCGGCATGATCATGGCCAACTGCGACACCCCGTTCGACAGCGTGCCCGCCACGGCCAACCTCATCGCCAAGGGCCTCGGCGTGCGCTCGGGCGCGAACTGCGACGTCAACTGCGCCTGCTCGAGCTTCGCCAAGCACATGCAGCTCCTCAGCGACACCCGGCCCGAGCGCCTCCCGGAGTTCGTGCTCTGCGTCCAGACCGCGGCCTACACCGTGCGCATGGACTACTCCTCCCACTCCATCGACGGCTACATCTTCGGCGACGGCGCCTGCGCCCAGGTCCTCTCCAACCGCCACCAGGGGAGGCTGACGGTGGAGCCCATGATCTTCGAGAGCGACCCGGACGCGGCCGAGACCATCCTCGTGGACACCGCGGGCCACGTGGCCCAGGACGGCAGGGCGGTGCGCGAGTTCTCCATCCGCAAGACCTGCGAGATGTTCGAGCACATCGCGGGCGTCAAGGAGTTCTACGCCGACGAGGTCTACACCGTGGCGCACCAGGCCAACTACGTGATGCAGAACTCGGTGCTCCACCACCTCAGCCTGCCCGAGGAGAAGCACCTGCGCAACGTCCACACGCAAGGCAACATCGCGGCCGCGGGCGCGCCCTCGGCCATCGCCCAGAACCTCCACCGGTTCCACAAGGGCGACAAGCTCGTCTACGCGGTCCTCGGCGCGGGTCTCGCCTGGGGCGGCGGGTACATGGAGGCGAATTAGTGGACGAGATCGCGGTCGTCACCGGAGCCGGCGGCGGGATCGGCAGGGCCGTCTCGCGCATGATCCACGAGAAATCGGAGGGCGCGCTCAAGCTCGCCCTCTGCGACATCAACGCATCGGCCTTGGCGGAGCTCACGGCGAGCCTGCCGGGCTCCTTCGCCTGCGCCTCGGACATCAGGACCGAAGCGGGCCGCAAGGCCCTGCTCGACGCCGTGCTCGCCAAGGGGACCCCCTCGGTGCTGGTCAACAACGCCGGCATCGACAAGCCTCACGAGCCCGCGCTCAACGTCCTCGAAGGCTCCTTCGACGCCCTCCTCGACCTCAACCTCAAGGCCCCGGCCTTCCTCATGCGGCTCTTCGGCAAGGAGATGATCGCCTCCGGCGGCGGCGCCATCGTCAACATCAGCTCGGTCCTGGCCAAGCACGCGCTCACGGGCTCGGCCTTCTACCGGGTCAGCAAGGCGGGCCTCGAGGCCCTCACCAAGCAGTTCGCGGCCGAGTTCGGGCCCAAGGGCGTGCGGGTCAACGCCGTGGCCCCCGGCTTCATCATGACGCCCATGACCAAGGACATCCCGGCCGAGACCAAGGAGAAGATCCGCTCCCTCATCGCCCTGGGACGCTTCGGGGAGCCCGAGGCCGTGGCCGAGGGGGTCTGGCACCTCATCGAGAACCAGTACGTCAACGGCGCCGTCCTGCCCGTGGACGGAGGGATGGTCCTGTGAGCCTCTCCAAAGCCGAGGTCCTGGCCCTGGTCCCCCAGCAGAGGCCCATGCGCTTCATCGACGACATCGTGGAAGTCGACGACGAACACATCGTCGGGACCTACACCTGGAAGGAGGAAGACTGCGCCGGCCACTTCCCGGGCAACCCCGTGGTACCCGGGGTCAAGCTCATCGAGATGGCGGCCCAGGTCGGCAACGTGGCTTGGGCGATCTACCTCATGTCCCGCGACCCGGGAGCAGGCGACGTCCGGAACATGGTGGGCTTCTTCACCCGCATCGAGCAGGGCGACTTCAAGAAGGTGGTCCGGCCGGGCGACAAGCTCCGCGCCGAGGCCCAGTTCGGCGACGAGGGGTATTTCCGGGCCAGCAAGCTGGCCGCCTGCGTGGAGATCCGCTTCGACGGCGGGCCCAAGGACGGGGAGCTCGCCTTCGAGGGCTTCACCTGCGGCATGTGGGTGCCCCGCGAGCAGGTCGCGGGGTAGCGCATGAAGAAGAGGGTCGTCGTCACCGGCATGGGCGTCGTGGCGGCCAACGGCACGGGCCTGGCCGCGTACCGGGAGGCGCTGCAGGCCGGCCGCAGCGGCGTCAAGAGGCACGAGCATCTCCAGAAGCTCAAGTTCTCCTGCCAGATCGGCGGCATCCCGGACCTCTCCGAGGAGGACATCGTCAAGGTCATCCCGGAGCCCGAGTTCCGCAAGCTCGGGGAGGCCCAGGTCTACGCGGCCCTGGCCGCGGTCGAGTGCGCCCGCAGCGCCGGCCTCAAGGTCGACCTCTTCAACGGGTTCAAGGACACGGCCGTGGACTGGAACACCGGCGTGATCATGGGCTGCGGCATCGGCGGCATGGACACGATCTTCGAGGAGATGGGCCCGGCCATGGCCGAGGCCGAGGCCGCGGACCCCGGACGCGGGCCCGCTGCCATGGGCACGGACGTGGTCCCAAAGATCATGGGGAGTTCCGCGAGCGTGGCCGTCGGCCGCTTCCTCGGTCTGGGCAACCTCACGAGCAGCAACAGCGCGGCCTGCAACACCGGCACCGAGGCTGTCTTCGCGGGCTACAACCACCTCCAGCTCGGCTACGCCGACGCCATGTACGTGGGCGGGACGGAGGGCTCCCACTACGGGATCTGGGCGGGCTTCGACGCCATGCGCGACGTGCTCTGCTCCAAGTTCAACGAGACCCCGGAGCGGGGCTCCCAGCCCATGGGCGCCATGGCCTGCGGCTTCGTCCCCGGCTCCGGAGCCGCGGTCCTCAGGATCGAGACCCTGGAAGCCGCGCAGAAGCGCGGGGCGCCCATCCTGGCCGAGCTGGTGTCCGCTTTCTGCAACTCCGGCGGCCAGCGCGACGGCGGGTCCATGACCTTCCCGAACCCCGAGGGCGTCACCCGCTGCATCCGCCGGGTGCTCCAGGAAGCGGGCGTGGCCCCCTCCCAGCTCAGCCTCATCAACGGGCACCTGACTTCGACCGGCGCCGATCCCCAGGAGGTCGGGAGCTGGCTCAAGGCCCTCGAGCTTCCGCCCGAGAAGTTCCCCCTCATCCAGTCCACGAAGTCCATGATCGGGCACGGCCTGGGCGCGGCCGGGGCGCTGGAATCCGCGGCCTGCGTGGACCAGCTCCAGCAGGGCTACGTGCACCCCTCCATCAACTGCGAGGAGACGCACCCGCGCATCCAGCCGGTCGCGGGCAGCATCCCACGGGCCCGGCTGGACCGGCGCCTCGAGTACGTCATCAAGGCGTCCTTCGGATTTGGAGACGTGAATGGTTGTCTGCTGTTCAAACGCTGGGACGGGAGGTCATAGGAAACAAATGGCATTCAAGCGCAAGGAAACGACGGTCGAAGCCGTGGATCTGAGCACCATCACCCCTGAGGACGCCGAGAAGCGCGTCATCGCGGGAGTCAAGAAATACGCCACCAACGAGGCCAACTGGTCCAAGGCCGACCGCAACACGCCCTACCTCGGCCACATCGTGGGCATGGGCATCGAGTCCGCGAACCTGGCGGACATCACCATGTCCATCGAGCGCCAGTTCCTCACCCGGAAGACCAAGAAGGTCCCCGTCGCCGGCTCCGACACCGAGTTCACCCTCGAAGACGGAGAGCTCGGCAAGCTCCGCATCCTCGAGGGGCAGGACTCCGTCATGGCCACCCCCGGCCTCACCCTCCAGAAGCTCATGGAGCTCGGCCACATGCCCAAGAACGACGCCTACCTCGAGGGCGTGGCCTCTTTCGCCACGGTCGTGTCCGTCGGCGCGGGGCACCGGCTCAACGACGCCCTGCGCAAGACCCTGTCCCGCTGCGAGAAGGCCGCCCCGGCCGAGAAGACCGAGGCCAAGGCCAACCTCGAGTCCCTCGTCAAGCAGGCCCTCGAGCTCGAGACCCTGCTCGGCGACACGAACGCCCTGGCCGCCTCCAGGCAGAAGGACTATCACACCGACAAGGCCTCGCTGGAGTCCCTGACCAACGAGCTCGCCATCGTCAACGAGAAGCTCAAGGGCGTCACCTCGAGCGACGACCCCTCCCGCAGCGCCAGCCTGCGCGCGGAGGAGTCCCAGATCCGCACGAGGATCCGCATGATGCGCCAGAAGCTGACGGTCTCCGAGGAGACCGCCCGCGGCGCCGGCGTGCGCAAGGCGGCGGACGCCGCGAAGTTCCAGGAAGTCCGCGGGCAGCTCGCGGAGTCCATCCGCGCCGCCCAGGCCTGCCTGACCGCGGTCCCGGCCGCCGCCTGACCTGACCGGGCCCAAGAGGGCGCCCGCGGGGAAGACGCTGACCCGCGGGCGCCCGGCCGGTCCGGCCCGCCGTCTGCGATGACTCTCCCTCCCGCCGAGGTGCGCCGCCTCAAGCTCCAGAGGCTCCTGGGCCAGGCCGCCGTCCCCTTCATCCACGTCTTCCTCACCCTGGCCAGCCGCCATTTCGGCTACCGCTTCAAGGAGCTCGACTCCTTCCGGCGCAAGGTATGGGAGTCCCTCGACGGCCACGACGGCCCGGTGATCTGGGCCGCCAACCACCTCACCCTCTGGGACTCCTTCCTCCTCTTCTGGGCGGTCTTCCCCCTGCCGCGGACCCTCTCGGCCAGGCGCCTGCCCTGGAACACCCCGGAGCACACCAACTACTACCGGAACGGCGGCTGGCTCAAGTGCCGCGTCATCCGGGTCTTCATGTACCTGTGCCGGTGCATCCCCTTCCTCCGGGGCGGGGAGGACGAGGCCTCCGTGTCGTGGAGGGAGACCGCCTTCGAGAAGTGCGTCTGGGTCCTCTCGGAGGGCGGGTCCGTGTGCGTGTTCCCGGAAGCCACGCGCAGCCGCAGCGGCTGGTTCGACGTCAAGCAGCCCAAGGATTTCCTCGGCCGGCTCGCCCTGCGGGTGCCGCGGGCCAAGGTCCTGTGCCTCTACCTCAGAGGCGAGGGCCAGGTCGGCACCACGGCCTATCCCGCCAGGGGAGAGACCTTCCGGATGGACGCCGAGCTCTGGGACCCGCCCCGCGGCCCTGAGACCACCGCCCGCTCCATCGCCGAGGGGCTCTTCAGCCGGGTGGGGACCCTCCAGGACCGCTGGTTCGCCGCAAGCTCGCACCTCAAGAACTGCTCGGGCAACGACGTGGTGGACCTCAGCCTCCCGCTCCTGCGCGACAATTTCAGCGAGGACCTCTCCGAGGTCGATCCGGAGTGGGCGGAGCGTCTCCTGACCGGCAAGGAGCTCTCCTACCTCGCCTCCAGGCCGCCGGAGGCGCGCTTCGCGACCTTCTGGCGCTTCCACGCGGCCAAGGAGGCCGCTTCCAAGGCCCTGGCCCAGGCCGGGGTCAGGGTCCTGCCCGGAGGGTTCTCCACCATGGAAGCGGACCTCTTCCAGGGCAGGGTCAGGCACCTGCCGACCCTCCTCGAGTGCCGGGTGCGCTTCACGGACGAGGACCCGGAGGCGCTCCACTGCGTCGCGGTCCTGCGCGGGGGCGACATCGGACACGACGACGAGCCGGGAGACGTGCTCTGGCGCGTCGGCCGCGTCCCAGCCGGCTCCTCCGGCTCCGAGGCCGCCCGCGACCTGGGCCGAGCCCTCATCGCCGAGTCCTCCGACGAGATCTCGGCCTCCAGCCTCTCCTTCACCGAGATCGACGAGATCCCGCGCGTCGTGCTGCGGGGCGCTCCCCAGGACTGGGGCGCGTCCCTCTCCCACTCCGGCCGCTTCGCGGCCTTCAGCTTCATGGTGTCCTAAAGGATAGAATGTCCCCATGTCCAGACCTGACCCCAAGACTGCCAAGACCTGGTGCGCCCTCTTCGCCGGACAATCCGTGCAGGAGTCCGGCATGTGCCGGGAGCTCTGGAAGAACAAGGCGGCCCGGGAGATCCTCGAGCGCCTCAAGCCCTCCCTGGGCCAGGACCTCGAGTACGTCACGACCGAGATGCCCGAGCCCGAGCTGGCCCTGACCTTCAACGCTCAGCGCGCCATCCACGCTCACCACCTGGGCCACTGGTTCGCCTACAAGGCCTCCCGCCCGGACCTCGCCTTGGACGGCGTCATCGGCCACTCCATGGGCATCGCGGCCGCCCTCGTGGCCGCGGGCGCCTGGACCGTGGAGGACTCCGGGGTCTTCATGGCGGCCCGGGCCCGAGCCTTCGCCGACGTGTGCGCCTCCTTCAAGGAGCCCATGGGCCTGGCCGCGGTCATGACCGACTTCCTGGGCGACTACGTCGAGAGGATCGACGCGTTCCCGGGCGTGACCCTGGCCCTCCACAACACCATCGGCCGCGGCACGGCCGGCGGCACCCTGGCCGCCCTCGACGCCTTGGCCCGGCACAGCGAGACCGAGGCCTGGCCCATGAAGGTCAGGGTCCTTAAAGTCGAGGGCCCCTACCACACCGCCCCCTTCAAGGCGGCTGAGCCGGCTCTCCTCAAGGCCCTGGCCGGGGTCAGGCTCAAGACTCCCGAGGTCCCGGTCTTCATGGGCACCTCGGGCAAGCGCGAGGACGACCCGGCCGAGATCAGCCGCCTCCTGGCGGCCCAGCCCTACACCCGCGAGAAGCACTTCGACGCGGTCTGGGCGGCCTACGACTCCGGGTGCAGGAACTTCCTCGAGGTCGGGCGCAAGCCCCAGCCCGTCACCTGGATCGCAGACCAGCTTCAGGACGAGGACGGCGGCCTCATGAAGGACGTCACGACCCTCGCGGTCAAGACCGCGGACCTCTCCCCGGCCCCGCATCCGGCGGCCCCATGAGGCTCCCGGGGCTGGTCCTGCTCGCAGCCCTGCTCCCGGCGGCCCGCGGGAGCGTCCAGGCCTCCGAGGTGGCGGCCTCCTCTGATGCCCTCAAGCCTGCGGCCATAGGCTTCGTGCTCGGCACCCTCGTCCCGCTCAACGTGGATATCACCCGCTGGTCCCTGGGCTCGGCCGCGGCCGAGACGCGCTTCCAGCGCGAGCTCATCCGCAGGCAGGCGGCGGGCCTGCCTTGCGACCCGGACCCTGTCGAGCTCCGCGGCATCCTCAAGCTGAGGCTGAGGCTCGTCTCCGGCCGCCTGACCTTCGGACAATCCACCCGCAGGTACCCCACGCATGAGGAGTTCAGCCTCTACGCAGGCAAGGCCCGCGACGAGATCAAGGCCTTCGTCGAAGGCCTCAAGCCCGGCCAGTCCCTCGGCCGGCCTCCGCACAACCGCATGGTCGGCAGGATCCTGGAGCGGACCGTGGACCGGCTGATCCGCAAGATGCCCGTCCAGTTCGGAGCCAAGGCCTCGAACCCCCCTCCTCTCGACGAGGAGGAGGAGGCCCTGGCGGCCGATCCCAGCATGCGTTAGGAAGGCGGTGCCTGGCATTGTGTTTTTTGTCAGCCGTTGCTGACAAAAAACACAATGCCAGACACCCTTGACTCGGCCGGTTTCCGGGCTTATACTTTCGGGTGAAGGCTCCGGATGGAGGTGTTCCCATGAGACCCCTCGCTCTCTTCGGGCTGTTGTTCTGGGCCGCGTCCCTCGGCACGGGCTGGTCGCAGGAAGCGGCCGTCGAACCCCCTCCAGGCGCACAGGTCGTCAAACGCGGCAACGCCGACTTCGCGATCGCCCTCGACGCCTCCTACTTCCAGGCCCTGGCTGAGACCGAGCGGCAGGCCGCCCTCGACGCGGCCGCGACCTGGGCCCTGCGTCGGCGCTTTGCCGGCGGGACCGGCCTCTCCGCGGAGAACAAGTACCTGGCGGACTCCCTTTCCGCCGCCCTCGGGGATTTCTTCAAGCATCGCAGCGCCGCCCAGAACGTCCAGGTCTTCTTCCCGGGCTCCGAGGAGCCCGGGGTCATGGTGCTCAACGAGTTCACCCCCAACGGGGTCCTCCAGACACGGACCGCCTTCGAGCCGACCGGCACGGGCTGGGGCGTGGGCGTGGGAGACCTGGCCAAGGGGCTCTCCGTCTACGTGCGCCACAGCCGCAGCGCGACGGACGCCGAGCCGCGCCCCACGAGGATCTTCCAATACCTCGGCCGCTGGGGCATGGAGCGCTTCTCCACCGAGGTCGAGTCCAACACCGAGCGCTGGTACTGGTGGATCGTGGGCCCCAAGACCTGGGAGACCCCGGTGGTCACCAGGCTCTACCGAGAATCCGGCTCCTGGGTCGACAAGGGCGAAGCGGTCAAGGGCCGGGAGAAGATGCTCTACCGCGCCCCGGGCATCATCGGGCAGTACTACAACACCGTCAACGGGGCCATCGGCCTCCCGCCCCCCTTCTACCAGTCTCCGGACTGCCAGGGCACGGACCTCTCGGGCCAGTTCCCGGACCCCGCGGTGCGCAACCAGTGCAGCGTGGGCTCCTGCCACTCCTTCTCGTCCATCGGCACGGTGGAGGCCGCGCTCCGGCGGGCCTACGGCGCCAAGGTCCGCCTCTCCGAGGCCGACCTATTCATCAACATGAAGGTGAAGAAGCCCGAGCTCTTCGCGGACTCCTACGTCAAGAGCGACACGGACGGCAACCCCCGCCACCAGCTCAGCGAGGGAGGCTTCCCGGAGGACAACCTGGCCTACGCCTTGGAAAACGGCGTGGCCACGGACAAGACGGTCCCCTACGCGGACATGATGGCCCGCTACTACAAGTGGCGCTCCGAGGAGCAGAAGCTCCTCGACAGCGTGCGCAAGGACTTCGACAAGCTCGATCCGCTGGCCAGGCTCCTCTCGAGGAGCCCCGAGGGCCACTGGGCCGACCTGCGCACGGAGGAGCACGCGGCCAGGCTCAACGAGGCCGTGCTCACCGGCAAGGGAGTGGACGTCTCCGAGGTCTCGCGGGAGCGGGACATCGTCAAGCGCGCCCTGCAGGGCTTCGCGGTGGAGGACCACTTCTACACCGCGCTCGACGCGGGCCTCAGCCAGCGGCGCGACATCACGCGCCTGCTGTGCGCCGGCATCCCGGTCGGGGTGAGCATGGAGCTCCGGGGGCTCTCCGAGTGGGGCACGGCCGGGAGCAACGAGCACGCAAGGCACGCCTTCGTTCTGACCGGGTTCAAGACCACGGACAAGGGGCTGGTCTTCAAGGTGCGCAATTCCTGGGGCGGGTTCAACCCGGACGTCCAGGAGTCCCAGCTCGGAAGAATCTACGGCATCCAGGCCGTGCTCGGCCCGGGCGAGCCGAAGAGGCTCAAGATCCCGCCCGAGGAGCTCAAGAGAGAGCTCCAATCCCTGCAGTAGCGGGCCTCAGGGCCCCAGCAGGGACGCGATCTTGCCGCGGAGCTCGTCAGGCTGGAAGGGCTTGACGATGTAGTCGTCGGCCCCGATCTCCTTGGCGGTCTTGATGTCGGCCGCGTAGGACTTGCCGGACACGAAGAGGATCTTCGTGCTCCTGAGGGACTCCTCCCGCCGCACCTTCTGACACAGCTCGAAGCCGTGCATCTTCGGCAGGCTGATGTCGATGATGGCCAGGTCCGGCACCGAGTGGCGGATGACCGCCAGGCCCGAATCCCCGTCGAAGGCCTGCTCGAGGTCGTAGTGCTTGGACAGGATGGTGTCGTAGAGCATGCGGATGAGCGGGTCGTCTTCGACCACCACGATCCTCTTGCGGGCTTGCGCCGTCATCCAGCTAGGATACCTGTTCGCGCCCCCGTCGTCAAGAACTCCCGTCATATGCCCCGTCTGAGCGGGTTCGGCCATGGCCGGGGCAAGGGCAAGTCTGGTACAATGTCCGTCCCAAGGCAGACCGCCGCACCACAACGGAGAACTCCATGGCAGACACCCTCGAGAACCTCAAGAACGCGTTCGCCGGCGAGAGCCAGGCGAACCGGAAGTACCTCGCTTTCGCCAAGAAGGCCGACCAGGACGGCTTCCCGCAGGTCGCCAAGCTGTTCCGCGCCGCCGCCGAAGCGGAGACCATCCACGCGCTCGCGCACCTGTCCGCCATGGGAGGCGTGGGGACCACGGCCGAGAACCTCAAGGCCGCGGTGTGCGGCGAGACCTACGAGTTCAAAGAGATGTACCCCCCCATGCTCGCCCAGGCGCAGAAGGAAGGTCACAAAGCCAAGGTCATGTTCGGCTTCGCCCTGAAGGCCGAGGAGGTCCACGCCGGGCTCTACCAGCGGGCCCTCGACTCCGTGGTCGGCGGCGAGGACCTCGAGGTCCTCGACGTGCGCCTGTGCCCCTGCTGCGGTCACATCGTGTTCGGCAAGCCCCAGGCGGACTGCCCGATCTGCGGCGCCAAAACCGCGAAGTACCGGAAGGTCGACTAGTGCTCCGACCGGCCAAAAGCCTGGTGCTGGGCCGGTCGGAGCACTAGCCCGGCATGCCCGTCGTCGCGGTGGGCCTGAGCGGCGGGGTGGACTCCGCGGTCGCGGCCCTGACCCTCCAGGAGCAGGGCCACACGGTCCTTGGCCTGACCATGCAGACCTGGGACGGGAGCATCGCCCTGCCGGACACGGGCCGGTCCGGCTGCTTCGGTCCGGGGGAAGCCCGGGACATCGAGTCCGCGGCCGCCGTGGCGCGGCGCCTGGGCATCGCGCATCACGTCATCGGCCTCTCCGGCGAGTACAGGGGCTCGGTCCTCGACTACTTCAGGACCGAGTACCTCGCGGGCAGGACGCCCAACCCGTGCGTGCGCTGCAACGCGACCGTGAAGTTCGGGGCGCTCATCAAGGCGGCCGCGGTCGAGGGCATCCGGTTCGACCTCTTCGCCACCGGGCACTACTCGCGCCTCATCCGCAACGGGGACCGCGCGGTCCTATGCAGGGCCAAGGACCGGCGCAAGGACCAGTCCTACTTCCTCTCCGGCCTCTCCCAGGCCCAGCTCTCCCGCATGCTCCTGCCCCTGGGGGACATGACCAAGGCCGAGGTCAAGGCCAAGGCCAGGAAGGCGGGCTGGAAGGACCTGGCGGACAAGCCTGAGAGCCAGGACTTCATCGAGTGCGACCGCTACGACGCGCTCTTCAGGCCCGAGGACCATCGGCCGGGCCCGATCCGTGACCTTGACGGCGAGGTGCTCGGAGAGCACCAGGGGATCGCCCGCTACACGGTCGGCCAGCGCAAGGGGGTCGCCCGCGGCGGGGGCCGCAGGGCCCTCTACGTGGTCGGCATCGACGCAGCGGAGAACTCGGTGATCGTGGGCCCCAAGGAAGCCCTGCTCGTGCGCTCCTTCGAGGCCCTGGAGGTGCGCTGGCACGCCGGCTGGCCGCCGGATGCTCTCCTGCGGCTCTGCGCCCAGGTCCGCAGCCGGCACCCGGGAGCCGACGCCCTGGTCACCCCGGCCTCCGGAGACAGGGGAGCCCGGATCGAGTTCGACGAGCCGCAGTCAGCCGTCACCCCGGGCCAGGCCGCGGTCCTCTACGACGCAGACGCCGTCTTCGCAGCCGGGGTCATCGGCCCCACGGTCCGCGTCTGACCGCCCCTCCTTCGGGGTCTTGACCCCCCAGGCGGGTCGAAATGCTAGAATCGGGTCGTGACTCCGTCCCCTGAGTACCGGTATCCGCAGAGCCCCGTCTTCTACCGCAACCTGACCCGGCGGTTCCCCAAGATCGTGTGCGGGGAGGGTTGCTGGCTCTTCGACGACCGGGGCAAGCGCTACCTCGACGCCTCGGGCGGGGCTTTCGTGGCCAACATCGGCCACGGCGTGCGGGAGGTGGCCGAGGCCATCGGCGTGCAGGCCGGTCGGGTCGCCTACATCAACGGCACCGCCTTCACGAGCGACGCGGCCGAGGACCTCGCGGGCGAGCTCGCCAAGCTCAACCCCGCGGGCCTGCGCTACTCCTATTTCCTGGGCTCCGGCTCCGAGGCGGTCGAGGCCGCCCTCAAACTGGCCCGACAGTACTGCGTCGAGACGGGCAAGCCTTCCAAGCACAAGATCATCTCCCAGAGCCCGGGCTACCACGGCAACACCATGCTCGCCCTCTCGACCTCGGCCCGCGGCCACTACAAGAAGCTCTTCGAGCCCTGGCTCATCAAGGTCCCGATGATCCCGGCCCCCTACGCCTACCGCTGCTCCTGCGGGGGCAAGGCCTCCTGCCCGATCTGCTCGGGCTCCATCCTCGAGAAGGTCATCCAGGAGGAAGGCCCCGAGACCGTCGCCGCCTTCATCGCCGAGCCCATCGGGGGTTCCTCCACCGGAGCCACGGTCCCCAGGCCCGACTATTACCGCCGCGTGCGCGAGATCTGCGACAAGCACGGCGTGGTCTTCATCGCCGACGAGGTCCTCACGGGCGCGGGCCGCACCGGCGAGTGGACCGCCATGAATCATTTCGGGGTCTCCCCGGACATCCTCGTGCTCGGCAAGGGCATCAGCGGCGGCTACGTCCCCCTCTCCTGCGTGTCGACCTCGGAGAAGTTCATCGAGCCCCTCGCCAAGGGGACGGGCTCGCTCAAGCACGCCCAGACCTTCTCCCACGCGCCCACGGCCTGCGCCGCGGGCCTGGCCGCGGTCCGCTACATCAAGAAGAACAACCTCGTGGCCCGGGCCGCCAAGATGGGCAAGGCCCTGGGCCGGCACCTGGAGATCCTCAAGTCGCTCCACGGCGTGGGCGACGTGCGCGGCATCGGGATGCTCTGGAGCGTCGAGTTCGTGGCCGACAAGAAGAAGAAGACCCCGCACCCCCGCTCGCTCAAGTTCGCGGAGACCTTCGTGGATTTCGCGCAGGAGAACGGCCTCGTCGTCTGGCCCAACGTCGGGCAGGCCGACGGCACGAACGGCGACCTCGTCATGATCGCCCCGCCCTTCACCATCACCGAAGAGGAGATCCGGCAGTTGGTCTCCCTCTTCGAGACCTCCCTCGAGAAGACCCTCGACCATCTGGCCGAGAAGGCCTGAAGGCGGAGGAGGACCGTCACGGAGCATCCATGACCCAGAAGACCATGACCAAACCAGACTACCCCCGCATCCGCGTCGCCCCGCCCGGCCCCAAGGCCAGCAAGATCATCGCCCAGGACAAGGACTGGAGCTCCCCCTCCTACATCAAGGCCCTGCCCCTGGCCATCGCAGGCGGCAAGGGCGCCATGGTCGAGGACGCGGACGGCAACCGCTACATCGACTTCATGGCCGGCATCGCGGTGTCCTCGACCGGCTACAACCATCCCAAGGTGGTCGCGGCCGTCCAGGAAGCGGCGGGCAAGTTCCTCCATATCTGCGGCACGGACTTCTACTACGACTCCATGTCCCGGCTCTGCGAGCGCCTCGGCCGCCTCGCCCCGGGACGCTCGAAATACCGCGTCTTCCTCTCCAACTCCGGCACCGAGGCCGTGGAAGGGGCGGTGAAGCTCGCGCGCAGCCACACGAAGAAGAGCCACCTCATCTCATTCCAGGGCGCGTTCCACGGCCGGACCTACGCCGCCATCACGCTCGGCGCCAGCAAGGTCAAGTACCGGGCCGGGTTCGGGCCGCTCCTGCCCGAAGTGAGCCACCTGCCGTATTCGAACCCCTACCGGGGCGGCGACCCCATCGCCGCGGCCAAGGAGCTCTTCGAGCGCACCCTCTCCCCCAAGGAAGTGGCCGCGGTCTTCATGGAGCCGGTGCTCGGCGAGGGCGGCTACGTCGTCCCCGACCCGGAGTTCGTCCGCTGGTGGAGGGGCTTCTGCGACGAGCACGGCGCGCTCCTGGTCTTCGACGAGATCCAATCCGGGGTCGGCCGCACGGGCAAGTGGTGGGCCTGCGAGCATTTCGGCGTCGAGCCCGACATCCTGCTCTCGGCCAAGGGCCTGGGCTCCGGCATGCCGATCGGCGCCATCGTCGCCAAGGAGAGCGTCATGACCTGGGGCCGCGGCACCCACGGCTCGACCTTCGGCGGCAACCCGGTGGCCTGCGCGGCCGCCCTGGCCACGCTCGACGTCATCGAGGCGGAGGGCCTCTCCAACGCGCGCAAGATGGGAGACCGCCTCTTCAAGGGGCTGGCCTCCCTGAAAGCCGAGCACCCCTGCATCGGCGACGTCCGGGGCCTCGGGCTCATGATCGGAGTCGAGTTCGTCAAGGACCGCAAGACCAAGGAGCCCGACGCCAGGCTCGTGGAGGAGCTCGAGGAGAAGGCCTTCCGCAAGGGCCTCCTGCTCCTCTCCTGCGGCAAGTCCACCATCAGGATCGCGCCTCCGCTCGTCCTCACCGAGTACGACGTGGACGCCGGCCTCGCCATCATGGACGAGTGCCTGACCGAGCTGGGACGCTGAGGCCGATGGAGCGGCCATGAAAGACAAGGTCGTCAGCATGAAGGAGGCGGTCGCGTCCTTCGTCCGCGACAACGACACCGTGGTGGTGGAGGGCTTCACCCACCTCATCTGCTTCGCCGCGGGGCATGAGATCATCCGGCAGGGCCGCAAGGGCCTCACCCTGGCCCGCCTGACCCCGGATCTCATCTACGACCAGATGCTCGCGGCCGGGTGCGCCAGGAAGCTCGTCTTCTCCTGGGCCGGCAACCCCGGGATCGGATCCCTCCACGCCTTCCGGAGGCTCGTCGAGGCGCAGCCCCCGAGGCTTGAGATCGAGGAGTACTCCCACTTCGGCATGGTGGGCAGGATGTGCGCGGGCGCCGCGAACCTGCCGTTCTGGCCCATGCGCAACTACACCGGGGCCGACATCCCCGCCTCCAACCCGGCCATCAAGACCGTGACCTGCCCCTTCACGGGCGAGGTCCTCGCGGCCGTGCCGGCCCTGCGGCCGGACGTCACCATCGTCCACGCCCAGCGGGCCGACCGCACCGGCAACGCCCAGATCTGGGGGCTCATGGGCGTGCAGAAGGAGGCGGCCTTCGCGAGCAAGCGCGTCATCGTGGTGGTCGAGGAGCTCGTGGACGAGGCGGTCATCCGCTCCGACCCCAACCGCACCCTCATCCCCTCGTTCCAGGTGGACGCCGTGGTCTGCGAGCCCTGGGGCGCTCACCCGTCCTACGCGCAGGGATACTACGACAGGGATAACGATTTCTATGTGAAATGGGACGGCATCGCCAGGGAGCCGAGCTCCCTGGCGAGGTACCTCGACGAATTCGTCTACGGCGTGAGGGACCGCGCCGAGTACATGAAGAAGCACCCGGGCCTGGCCGAGCGCCTCAAAGCCAAGCCTTCCGTGTGCGCGGGAGTCGACTATGGCTATTGAGTCCGCGGGAGTGGACTACACCCTGGCCGAGCTCATGACGGTCCAGGCCAGCCGCGAGCTCAAGGACGGAGACGTCGTCTTCGTGGGCATCGGCCTGCCCAACCTCGCCTGCAACCTCGCGCGGGCCACGCACGCCCCCGACCTCGTGCTCATCTACGAGTCCGGCGCGGTCGGCGCCGTGCCCGATCGGGTCCCTCCCTCCATCGGCGACCCCGCCCTGGTCACGGGCTCGCTCATGGTCTGCGGCATGTCCGACGTCTTCCAGCTCATCCTCCAGAACGGCAAGATCCAGGTGGGGTTCCTCGGCGGCGCCCAGCTCGACCGCTGGGGCAACATCAACACCACCGTGGTCGGTCCCTACGCCAAGCCCAAGGTCCGGCTGCCCGGCTCGGGCGGGGCCTGCGAGATCGCGGTGCACGCCCAGCGCGTCCTCATCGTGATGAAGCTCTCCAAGCGCACCTTCATGGACAAGGTGGACTTCATCACCAGCCCCGGCACGAGGCCGGCGGGCAAGGCCCGCGGCACGGCCTCCATGCCCGGCCGGGGCCCGGTCAAGGTCATCACGGACTTAGGGATCCTCGAGCCCGACCCCGCCACGGGCGAGCTCGTCCTGACCTCGATCTACCCCGGGGTCACGGTCGAGAAGATCCGCGAGAACATCGGCTGGGACCTCAAGGTCCGCGAGCCCCTGGGCTCCGTAGACCTCCCCTCAGCCGCGGAGATCTCGCTCCTGCGCGAGAAGCTCGACCCTCAGCGCCTGCACATCAAGTAGCCCAATCCCGCGGCCTGGGGCCCAGGCCGAAGCGGTGCAGGATGGCGCGGCCGATCCTGGGCGCGGCATGGCCGTCGCCGAAGGGGTTGGGGCCCCGGGCCATGGCGTCGAGCTCCCTCGGCCGCCTGAGCAGGCCGCAGACCTTGGAAGCGATGCCGGCCTCATCCGTGCCCACGAGGCGCGCAAATCCCAGGCGAACGCCCTCCGGCCGCTCCGTCACGGTCCTGAGGATGAGCACGGGCTTCTGGAAGGAGGCCGCCTCCTCCTGGAGCCCTCCTGAATCCGAGAGGATGAGCCTGCACCTCTGCATGGCGTAGAGGAGGTCTCCGTAGGCCAAAGGAGAGGTCAGGAGTATCCTGCGTTCGCCGGACAAAGGCTCGAGGGCCTTGCGCACCGCAGGGTTGGGATGGACCGGCAGGAGCACCCGCACCTGGGACCGCCTCACGATGACCCTCAGGGCACGGGCCATGGCAGCCATGGCCGGGCCGAAGCTCTCACGACGATGGAGCGTGGCCAGGATGACCGGCCCCCGGCTGAAGAGCGCTGCAAGGCCCCGGCGCGCCGGCTTGCGCGGGCCCCGGCCCATCAGTCGCACTGCGTCGACGACCGTGTTGCCCGTGACGAAGATGCCGTCAGGAGCGATCCCCTCGGCCAGGAGGTTCCACTTCGCCCCTCCCGTGGGCGCGAAATGCAGGCTGGCGAGGCGGTCCGTGACCACGCGGTCGAGCTCCTCAGGGAAGGGGCGGCCGAGGTCGTGGGTCCGCAAGCCCGCCTCGACGTGCCCGACCGGGATCCCGGCGTAGGACGCGGCCAGGCTCGCGGCCAGGGTCGTGGTGGTGTCTCCCTGGACGAGAACCAGGCGGGGCCGGACCTCGGTCAGGACGCGTGCGACCCCTTCCAGGACCCGGGAGAGGACCTGCTGAGGGGTCTGGCCCGGCCGCATGACGTCGAGGTCGTAGTCCGGCCGGATACGGAAGGCCCTCAACGCCTGGTCGAGCATCCCGCGGTGCTGTCCCGTGACGCAGGTAGCCAGGCGGAGCTCGGGCCGCGCCTTGAGCTCCGCAAGGACAGGAGCCAGCTTGATGGCCTCGGGCCGGGTCCCCCAGACAGCCAGGATCCGGACCTTGCGGGCCCCCATGACCGGAGGGGCTAGAAGCGCTGCCAGAGCTTCTTGGCGAGCTCCAGGGACTTGGCCGCGATCCCGGCCTCGTCGAGTTCCAAGGCGAGCTTCTTGCCTTCCATCAAGACCCTGCCCGAGGCGATGGTCGTGTCCACGAAGGACTGCGATAGGCCGAAGATCATGTGGCCCAGGACCGTGTTCTCGTCGAACTGCGTCGGCGGGTGGTAGTCCATGAGCACGATGTCCGCGGCCGCGCCCTCCTCCAGCACGCCCAGCTTCACGCCCCAGTGCCGGTCGGCGATCTTGGCGTTATTGAAGAGGAGCGTGGAAGCCGCCTCCATGAAGCCGCAGGACGGGTTGTCGTGCGAGAGGTGCTGGGCCCAGAGGCAGCAGCGCAGCTCCTCGAGCATGTTCACGGTCATGGCGTCCGTGCCCAGGCCCACGAGGATGCCCTTGGACTGCATCTTGATGATGTCGGCCACGCCGACCGCGTTGTTCATGTTGGACTGCGGGTTGTGGGCGACCGCGGTGTCCGTGGACTTGAGCAGGTCCATCTCACGATCGGTCACATGCACGCAGTGGGCCGCGATGGACTTAGGTCCCAGGATGCCGTGCTTGTGGAGGCGCTCGACCACGCGCATGCCGAAGTTCTTCACGTTGTAGTCCTGGTCGGACTTGGCCTCGGCCGTGTGGACGTGGAACCCGGCGCCCAGGTCATGCCCGGCGCGGGCGGCCTTCTCCATGGTCTTGTCGGAGATGGTGAAGGAGGCGTGCAGGCCGAAGAGGGCCTTGAGCTGCTCTCCCCCCTCCTTCCGGCAGCGCTTGATGAAGGCCACGTTCTCCTCGATGCCGTCCGCCGCCACCTTCTCGCCGTCCCGGTCGGAGAGCTCGTAGCACAGGGAGGCCCGCAGGCCCGTCTCCTGGACGGCCTTCGCGATGACGTCGAGCGACCCGCGCGCGGCCAGAGGGCTGGCGTGGTGGTCGATGAGGGTGGTGGTGCCGCGCTTGACCGCGTCGATGAGCGGCAGGAGCGCCGAGTAGTAGCAGTCGTCGAGGGTCAGCTTCTTGTCCAGCCGCCACCAGAGGTTCTCCAGCACCTCCTGGAAGTCCTTGGAGGGCTTGGCCTTGCCCAGGCCCCGGACCATGGTGCTGTAGAAATGCATGTGGCTGTTGATGAAGCCGGGCAGGACCGCCTTGCCCGAGGCCGAGACGGTCTTGTCGTACTTGCCCGTGAACTCCGAGGTCTTGGCGATCTTCGCGATCTTCCCGCCCTCGCAGAGGATGGAATGGCCGGTCAGGACCCGGCCCTTCTCCCCGAGGGTCACGATGATCCCGTCCTTCACCAGCAGGGAGCCCGTGGAGGCGGTCGAGGGCTTCGGTCGCGGCATGACGTCGGTCTGGGTCTTCTTCATGATCAAGCCTCCTGGAGCAGCTCGGCTTCCTTCTTCGTCCTCTCCCGCATGAACAAGGCGCCGGAGAAGCACTTCTGGCTGCAGATCGAGCAGCCGACGCACCTGGACGGGTCGGTCTCGGGGACCTTCTCATCGTCGAGCTGGATGGCGAGGTAGGGGCAGCGGGTGCAGTTGCCGCAGTGCTGGCAGAACTCCCTCCTCACGTCCGATATCTTCTTGACCGCGGTGAGCTCCATGAAGCCGGTGACCGGGTTCGGCAGGCTGCAGCCGATGAGCTCGGACACGGACTTCATGCCGCGCGCCGAAAGCAGGTGGCTCAGGCCGGAGTGCAGGTCGTCGACCACGCCGTAGCCGTGCTTCATGACGACCGTGCAGAACTGCACGGTCTTCGCGCCCAGGGCCAGGAAGTCGGCCGCAGCCTTGTAGTCCATGGGACCGCCGTTGCCCGACACGGTCACGCCGAGCTTGGAGACGTTGGCCAGGGTCAGGTTGCTGATGGGGACGACCCCCTCGCCGCTCAAGCCGATGACCACGCCCTCGTCCCAGGACTTCTTGGCGCCGGGCCTGAAGGCCAGGGCCGGGAAGGTGTTGGCCAGGGTGACCCCCGCCTTCTTGCCCGGGTGACGCTCGAAGACCTCGCGGATGGCCTTGATGATGGGGTAGATGGCGGTGACCGCGGCCGTGAGCTTGAAGAGCTTCGGAACGTCGGGCGAGCTCGCCTGCATGACCCAGTCGACGATCCGGGCCGTGAGCTCGGCGTCCTGGGAGACGATGTCGCCCTTGGTGCCGTCTCCGCCCTGCGGGCAGGAGAGGCTGTACTCGATGCCCATGACCCCGCAAGACTCGAGCTTGCGCGTGTTCGCCTGCCAGCCCTGGCGGTCCGCGTCCGGGTTGCCGGTCACCGGGCCGCCGGTGGAGGCCATGGTGAGGCGGTCGGGATACTCCCTGCGCAGGCGCTCGACCTCGCGGCAGACGCGCTCGAGCGCGTGGCCGGAGACGTTGTCGCAGTTGCCGTAGGTCGACTGCGTCACGGCGAACATGTACTGCGAGGGGATGTGGATGGGCACCCCGTCGAAGGAGGTCTTCATGACCCCCCCGGCCCAACCCGCGTCATAGGCCTTCTTCATCTGCTCGTAGCCGTCGCTCGGCGGAGCGGCGGAGAGCAGGAACGGGGAGATGATCTCGCGGCCGAAGAACTCGGAGGTCAGGGGCACGGGCACGAGGTTCTTGCCCTTGAGGGAGACGACGCTCTTGGTCTTCTTGGCCACGAGGAAGGCTTCGTCGCCGGTCACGGCCGCGTGCGCCTCCAGGGCCGCGTTCTTGCCGGCGGCCACGGCTTCGACCACCGTGGTCGGCCCGTTCTCGAGGTCCCCCGCGTAGATGAGGCCGAGGTCCTTGCCCGGCTTGACGCTGGGCCTGGCCCCGACCGCCATGATCACGGCGTCGAAACCCTTGCGCGTCTGCTTGGTCTCGTCGACGTCCTTCATGAGGGAGGGATGGAACTTCTTTCCCTTGGGAAGTTCCACCTTGCGCGTCTTCAAGCCCCGCACCTTGCCCCCCTTGACGATGATGGAGGTCACGCGCGTCCGTCCGGTCATCTGTGCCCCGCACTCCATGAGCCCGCCCAACTCCTTGGCCGTCAAGGGCAGCTCGCTCAGCTTCTCCAGGGCGAAGAGCTCGACGTGCGCGGCGCCGCGCTCGACCGCGGTCTCCGCGCAATCGGCGGCCACGGCCCCGCCGCCGATGATGGCCACGGACCTGCCTCTCACCTTGAGGCTCGAGGGGTCCCTGAGGTACTCCTGCCAGTCAGCGGCCGCGTCCTCGCCCTTGATGGGAAGACGGATGGGAGCGTCGAGGCCCGTGGCGACCACGACCGCGTCGAAGCCCTCCTTGAGCAGGGCCGCGGGGTCGGCCACCTTCTTCCCGGAGCGCACCGTGATGTCGCCCAGGCCCCTGGCGAACTCGAGGTCGGTCTTCAAGACCTCCTTGTCCAGCCTGGGGTCAGGGATGAGTCCCGCCATCCCCCCTCCCTGGCGCTCGGCCTCGAAGAGCGTCACGGCATAACCCAGCTGGGCCAGCGTCGCGGCTGCGCCGTAGCCCGCGGGCCCTGCGCCCACCACCGCAGCCTTCTTGCCCAGGGGAGCGGCGGGCTTGAACTCGGGCATGACGCCGAGGTCCTTGGCCTTCTGGATGATGGTCGCCTGCACCATGGGGATGTTGACCGCGTGGTCGAAGGTGCGGTGCACGCAGGCCTTCATGCAGTGCCGGTCCGGGCACACGGCCCCGCAGACCCCGCCGAGGGGGTTGGAGCCCATGATGATGGCGGCGGAACGCCGGTAGTCCGAAGGCGCGCCGCGCCGGACCGCCATGATGAAGTCCGCGGGCGAGCAGTCGGCCGGGCAGGCGTCCTTGCACGGCTTCTCAGCGCAGTATTCGCACCTGTCGAGCTCCTCTTGAAGCTGTGCGTCCGTCAGGAAAAGCGGCCTGTCTTTCTTCATGGTCATCCCCTCGCGGTCATCCCTGGGCGCTGTATTCCATCAGGCTGCCCTTGCAGAACAGGCAGGACCGGTCCATGCAGCTCGGGCAGAAATAGGCCTTGCAGGACGAGCACCTGTAGAATTTTACAGCGCCTTTGAGGGATTTCCGGCACTTGTGGCAGGTGGTCTCCGCCATCGTGCGGGGATTATATCAAATCGGCCGCCAGGCTTCAGTCCTTGCGCACGAAGATGTGGCGGGCCAGGCTCTCCTCGAGCGCGACCACGGTCTCTCCGGCGGCCACCACCACGGTGGGAGAGCACTGTTTGAGGGTCACGTTGGTCCCGGGGGATATGCCCAAGGCCAGGAGCTTGCGCATGGCGTCCTGGTCCTCGAAGGCGAGGTAGAGGACCCGGCCGCCCTTGCCTGGACCGAGCTGGCCTAGGGAGGAGATGACCGAACCTGCCTGCTCCGCGCGCTGGGCGCAGCAGGGGCCCGGCGGGATGGGGGTGCCGTGCGGGCAGTGGCGGGGATGCCCCAAGAGCGTGCAGATCGCGCGGGTGGCCTTGGGCGTGAGGATATGTTCCCAGCGGCATGCATCCTCGTCGACGCCCTCCGTGTGCATGTCCAGGATATCCACCAGCAGCCTCTCGGCCAGGCGGTGCCTGCGGGTCACGTCTTCGGCGAGCCGGGCCCCCTCCCCGGTGAACTCGACGCTGCCCGCCTCCAGGCGGACGAGCCCCTTCTCCTTGAGCCTGTCCAAGACCCCCGTCGCGACTCCATCGGTCAACACCGCCCTCAACTGCTCTTCCCGGGTCTTGCCGAGTTCGCGATGGCGCCACACCACGCCCAAGGCCTCTTCTTCCTCCTCCAAGGCCCCGGACTTCAGACGGCACATCGATCCCATGTACATGCGCATATCCTCCGTCAGATCAGATTGGTGGACTTGAGAAACAGGTTGAGCGCGGCCGCCACCGCGAAAGCCGTCGCGAAGACGAATGCGCTGATGAGGCACGCCGTACGGGTCCCTCTTTCCCTGACCATGACCAGGAACTGCGCCAGGCACGGCATGAACAGGGTGATCGCTACCAGGCTGACGATGATCTGCCTGGAATCCAGCAGCCCTTTCTCGGCGAGAACGAAGAGGCCGGCGGCCCCGTAATCCCTCCTGAGGAAGCCCAGGATGAAGCACCACGCGGTCTCCCTGGGCAGGCCCAGCAAGGTCGTCGTGACCGGCGAGAGCAGGATCTCGACCCTCTGGAGGACGCCGATGCGGTCGAGGAGGAACAAGGCGAGAGTCCCGAGGATGAACAGAGGGACGGCCTCTTTCAGATACCAGACGAGCCGGACCTTGATCTTGAGGAGGATATTCCTGAGCTCGGGGACGCGCAGGGGAGGGATCTCCATGATGAAAGGAGCCCGGGCCCCGGGAAGGAGCTTGGCCGCGGCCCAGCCGGCGGCAAGCGTCGTCCCGCCGACGGCCGCCAGCCACACCGCCCACTCGCGCCAACCGTGCTTGGCCAGGATGCCCATGATGACCCCCAACTGGGCGGAGCAGGGCACGCCCAGGGTGAGGAGCATGGTGGCCAGGAGACGCTCCTTGCGCGTGTCCAGGATGCGGGTGCTCAGCGTCGCCATCGTGTCGCAGCCCAGTCCCAGGACCATGGGGATGACGGCCTTGCCGTTCAAGCCCACGAGCCGGAACGCCCTGTCCAGCATGGCGCTCATACGGGGCAGGTAGCCGGAATCCTCCAGGCAGCCGAAGAACAGGAAGAAGGCCGTGACGATGGGGAATACGATCGCCAGGGCGTAGGTGAGCGCCATGGTGACCACGCCGTACTCTCCCACCAGCAGGTCCTGGATGAAGGGGAAAGGGAAGGCCGCTTTCACCAGCCGCACGGCCGCCGGGTTGATGTACCCCCCGAAGAGGGTATTCTCCATGAAGTCCACGCCCTCCCCGGCGGCCAGGACTCCGACGAAGTAGTACATGACCAGGAGGGTGCAGGCCACCATGGCATAGCCGGGCATGCCGCGCATGGACCACTTGTCGAGGGCCTGGATCCAGCCCGGCCGTTCGGCCTGCGAGCGCGTCTGCACCTCGCCCACGACCCCCATGGCCCAAGCTTCCCGATCGGCGTGCAAGACCAACTCGGGCGGACGGACAAAAGGCCGGCGCAACTCCCGGCCGCGGGCCAGGGCGTCGGCCATCATCTCCGGCGCCCCGCGCAGGTCCGGCTGCGGGCCGCATCCCCGTTCGGATCGAAGCGGCACGCCCGCGCCGGAAACGCCGGGCGCGGACAGGAACTCGACGATGCTCTCATCCCCTGAGAGGAGCGCCAAGCCGACGAGCCGGCTGGAGCCTCCCGCGGCCGCAGACCCCTCAAGCCGGCGAAGGGCGGACTCCAGCTCGGAGCAGTACGCCACCCGGCGGCCGGGCGCGGCCCGGGGCAAGGCCGCCTTGAGCTCTTCCATCCCCTCGCCCGTGGTCGCCACGGTTTCCACGACGGGGACCCCCAAGATCGCGGACAAACGGCCGGCGTCGCAGCGGTAACCCCTGGACTCGGCCTCATCCGACATGTTCAGGGCCAGCACCATGGGCAGGCCCAGGTCGGCCAAGGCCGCGGTCAGCATCAGGGTGGACTTGAGGTTCTTCGCGTCGGCCACCTGCACGACCATGTCCGGCCTCTCCCGCAGGAGGAGGTCCCGAGTGGCCAGCTCATCCTCGGATTGGGGGCTGAGCGTGCGCACCCCGGGCGTGTCGATGACCTGCCATGAACGGCCTTGCAGCCGGCCGATGCCGCGGGTGACGTCCACGGTCGTGCCTGGGTAGTTCGAGACCGTGACGTAGCTGCCCGTGAGGCGGTTGAACACCACCGATTTCCCTACATTGGGGTGCCCGACCAGGGCGATACGGCCTTCCGTGATCTGCGCCGATTCGGGCTCGGTATGGCCGCAGTGGCCGCAGGAAGCGGGCTTTGACATAGGTCCATCCTTGCCGGCCCTCATAGCCGGATCGCCATGCCGGCCAGATAGGACCGGTCCGCTACAGCCTTGTTGAGGCCTGCCTTGACCCCGAAATCGACGTCGACATGCTCCGTCACCGCGAAGATGAACCCGCCTAGAAGGTACATGGGGTCCACGTCCGCCGACCGGTCGGGATTCCTATCGATCCCGTAGTTGGCCACGAGTCGGAGCCTTGGACGGACCTCGACGGTGGGTGCGACCGAGAAGTGCCACAGATTCGCCCGATCCCCGTCCATGTTCAAGTTGCGCACGAAGCCGGCGTTGAGATGCAGGGCCAGCGGTCCGGCTTCCCCGCTTGCGATCGCGAAAGCGCGGTAGGTGGGCAGGCCGGCGCCCAGGCCCTGCGTCCGGCTCCCGGTGGGCAGGGTCAGACCCGGCTTCAACGCGAGACTCAGACCCTTCTTCTCATAGAACCGCCATTTCATCTCCAACGCCAGATCGGAGAGCCCCTTGGCTTGCGAGACCCGGACCCCGTCCTCGCGCCTCCCGAGCCACAGGAGAGGCACGCTCATGACGGCGTCGACCGAGTCCGCCACGCCGAAGGAGACCGTGGCCGCCGCCGCGGTCGCCTCCTCGTGGACTTGGACGCCGTCTTCATCCCCCCAATCCACGGAGTTCTCACCCACAAGCTCCAATTGCAGCCCTCGCCGCCCCTGCGTGCCCGTGTCATCCGTGACCAGGGGGTGGGCAGGCCAAGCCCGGGGCGCGGCGGCCGAACCGGCCAGAACCATCAGCAGCGAAATGCCCGCCAGGACCTTGTTCCTCTTCATGGTCGTTCCTCCTTCTCCTTATCCTTGAGCCGCGAGGCGCGCAAGGCGCCTCGCTCGCCTTTCTCACCGCAAGGCTCTGGACTCGGAGTCTCGGAAGACCGCAGGTCTCTGGCCATCATGCACGACCGCGCGCTGCATAGCGCCACGATGCGCTTGCAGCGCCGGCACTTGATCTCCATCCCCCGGCTGGTGCGCACGGCCAAGAGCAGCCCGCAAGCGCAACGAAGCCCCTCGCAGCCCCCCATGTCAGCAGCGCATCACCGCGCCGGTCACGATCCCTTTGCCTGGCTGCGGCATGAAGAGCATGATCCGTAGAGCTCCAGGCTGTGCCGCTTGACCAGAAAACCGTGCGCCGAAGCCGCTTTTTCCTGGAGGCTCTCGATCAACGGCTCGCAGAACTCCACCGTCCTGCCGCAGTCCAGGCAGATGAGGTGGTCGTGGTGGGCGTGCCCGTAATCATGCTCGTAGTACGCCCTCCCGTTGCCGACCTTGAGCTTCCGAGCGAGACCGCACGAGGCGAAGAGCTCCAGACAGCGGTGCACCGTGGCGATGCCGACCCCGAGTCCCTTGCGCTTGAGGGCGTCGCGGAGCTCGTCCGCGGTCACATGCCGCTCGATGGAGAGGAACTCCGCCAGCACCTCCTGGCGACGCCGACCGCGACGCAGGCGATGCTGGCGCAAGTACGACGCGAACATGGCAGCCTCGTCGCGCAGGAGGCGGTCTGGGCGGTTCATTAATGATACAGGCTATCATTATCATCAACCAATGTCAAGCGCCTTCGCCGGCTTTGCCATGGGCCCCGCCTTTTATTAGAATGTGGCTATGGCCAGGAAAGTCAAGGTGGACCCGTCGCTCCAGCCCTTCACCTACCCCCTCAAGCGCGAGTTCGTCGAGCCCGATTTCAAGCGCCTGCCCGGGTACAAGGACGTCACGACCCAGGAGTGGGAGAGCGCCCTGTGGCAGCGCCAGCACACGGTCAAGAACCTCCGCGAGCTCAAGGCCGTCTTCGGCGGCCTCCTCCCCGACGACCTCGCGGCCTCCATCGACAAGGACCAGGCCGAGAACGCCACCATGGCGATCCTCGTCCCTCCCCAGATGCTCAACACCATGAACGAGGCCGACCTCTGGAGCGACCCGGTCCGGCGCTACATGCTCCCCGCTGCCAAGGACCGCCGCACGGACTGGCCCAGCCACCCCCTGGCCTCCCGCGACAGCCTCCACGAGAGCGAGATGTTCGCGGTCGAGGGCCTGGCGCACCGCTACCCCACCAAGGTCCTGGCCGAGATGACCCACACCTGCCCCCAATACTGCGGCCACTGCACCCGCATGGACCTGGTCGGCAACGACGTGCCCCAGGTCAAGAAGCTCCGCTTCGAGCACCCCCCCAAGGAGCGCTACGACGCCATCCTCGACTACCTCGCCAAGACCCCCTCGGTCCGCGACGTGGTGGTCTCGGGCGGGGACATCGCCAACGTGCCCATCGCCCAGCTCGAGGGCTTCGTGTCCCGGCTCATGGACCTGCCCAACATCCGCGACATCCGACTGGCGACCAAGGGCCTGCAGGCCCTGCCCCAGCACTTCCTCCAGGACGAGGTCCTCCAGGGCCTCGACCGCCTGGCCAAGAAGGCCTTCAGCCGCGACATCTCCATCGCGGTGCACACCCACATCAACAACGCCTCCCAGGTCACCCCGCTCGTGGGCAAGGCGGTCCGCAAGATCCTCGCCATGGGCTTCAGGGACGTGCGCAACCAGGGCGTGCTCATGCGCGGCGTCAACGCCGCCTCCAAGGACCTCCTGGAGCTGTGCTTCATGCTCATCGACCACGCCAAGATCACGCCGTACTACTTCTACATGTGCGACATGATCCCCAACTGCGAGCACTGGCGTACTTCGGTGGCCGAGGCCCAGCAGCTCCAACACGACATCATGGGGTACCTGCCCGGGTTCGCCACGCCGAGGATCACCTGCGACGTCCCCCTGGTGGGCAAGCGCTGGATCCACCAGTTGGCGGACTACGACCGGGTCAAGGGCATCTCCTACTGGACCAAGAACTACCGCACGAGCATCGAGGCCGACGACGCCGACGCGCTCAGCCGCCGCTACGAGTACTACGACCCGGTCTACACCCTGCCCGCCGAGGGACAGGAGTACTGGCGCAGGCAGGCGGCCAAGGCCGTCTCCGCCGGCCAGACCCGACCGGGCGGGCTCAAGCCCGCGGGAGCCTGAGTGCCCGGACTGACCTTCACCAAGCTGGAGCCGGAAGGACTCGTCCTCATCGAGGGCAGGATCTTCTCCGACGATCGCGGCTTCTTCCTCGAGGGCTACCGCGAAGCCGAGCTCCTGGAGGCGGGCCTGCCGCGCTTCGTGCAGGACAACATCTCCCGGTCCTCCCAAGGCACGGTCCGCGGCCTGCACTACCAGAAAGCCCCGGCGGCCCAGGCCAAGCTCATGCGCTGCCTGCGCGGCAAGGTCTTCGACGTGGCCGTGGACATCCGCCGGGGCTCTCCGACCTACGGCAAGTGGGCGGCCGTCGAGCTCTCGGACGAGCGCAACCTCATGCTCTACATCCCCGTGGGCTTCGCCCACGGCTTCTACACCTTGAGCGAGACCGCGGACATCCTCTACAAGGTCACGACCTACTTCTCCCTGGAGCACGACCGGGGCGTGCGCTGGGACGACCCCGCCCTGGACATCGCCTGGCCCTCCAAAGCCGGCACCCTCTCCGCCAAGGACCTCCGCCTGCCCCTGTTGGCCGAGGCGGACAATGATTTCGCCTGGAAACAGCCTTCCGCGAGGTGAACCCATGTCAGACAACGACTCCATCTTCGACGCGGCCAAGAGCCTGATCGTCACCAAGCTCAAGGGCGACCACGAGGCGCACCTCCACGTGGGGCCGCTGGTGCTCGACTTCGCCAGGACCGAGCTGGCCAAGCCCGGAGCCACGACCAAGAAGGTGCTCTCCGAGACCTGCCACGGAGTGCTGAGCGGCCTGCTCCTCCTCGACAAGGACGTGGTCGTAGGCGCCGTGGAGACCCTCAAGAGCCTGACCCAGATCATCCAGGAGCGCAGCGGGGACCCCATGCGCACCATGAGCTACGCCCTCGAAGGGGTGGCGCGCATCGGCAGCGCCGTGTCCTCGGGGACCCTCTCGGACATCAACGACAAGATCGAGGCCGAGTTCATGGGAGCCGGCGAGCAATTCAGCCAGTTCGCAGAGCAGTACCACAAGAAGTCCTGAGACATCCCGAAGACTCCACGACCGCTCTTGTCAAGGGCCCCAGGGCCCCTTTCCAGGGCCATGCTTGCCCCCTCCTGATTGGGCCCTGGGACCCTAGCTGCAAGGCCTATGCGCGCGCATAATATCCATATGTCCGATAGGGATGCCGGCGTCCGGGACCTGTTCTTCCTGGGCGTTGCCGTGGTCCTGCACGGCGCGCTTTTTGCCGTGAACCCGGGACTCCGCTGGGGAGCCGCTGCCAAGGCTGAGCGGATCATCCCGGTCGAGTTCGTGCAGGCCCCGGTCTCCCCCTTCCTGGCACCCATCCCCCCTGGAGACGGCAAGGGTGACGAGATGCCGGACCATGGCCCAGGCCCTGTCATCACCCCCCAGACGCGCCAGGTTGAACCCAAAGCCAAGCCCCAGCTCTCCCTGCCCAAGCAGACCAAGCCCAAACCGGTCCTGACAGTCAAGAAAGTCCTGCAAAAAGCGCCAAAATCCAAGGTCCCAGCCCCCAAGCCCAGGACCCCAAAGCCCAGCATGGCAGTGCAGAAAGGCCCTTCCCCGGCTCAACTGGCCCGCATCCAGGCCCAGATCGTCGCGAGCCAGAAGCGCCAGAAGAGGCTCGAGCTCTCCAGGGAGCTCGCCCAGCTCGACAACCCGGATGAATCGCTCGCAGAGAGCGTGGAAGCCCAAGCCTCCTCAGGCGGGCTCCAGCGCTCCGCAGCCAGCCTCGAGGAAGGCCCCCCCGGCGAGGACCGCTCAGACCTCAGGGACAGCCTGAACTCCCAGCCCTCGGCTTCGCCGAGGACGGTTCGGGAAGGGATGGACGACACGAACCAGCCCATGGGCGGGGGAGTCAAGCGCACCGAAGGCTCGATCTCCTGGAGCATCGACGGACCCATCGGCAGCCGCAGGCTCCTCAAGCGCTCGCTGCCGGTCAGCCCCGAGTGGGTCTCCCAGCGCGGCCTGGACCTCACGGTCCAGGTCAAGTTCCAGGTCCTCGAGGACGGGTCGGTCAAGCGCGGGGCCATCATCAAGGTCACCTCCGGATTCCCGGAGCTCGACCGCCTGGCCCTCGACGCCATCAAGCTCTGGAGGTTCGAGGCCGTGCCCAAGGCGGACAGCGCCGCTCCCCAGACCTGGGGCGTCGTGACCTTCCGCTTCACCATGGGATGAAGCCGAGCCTCATCTTCGCCCTGAGCCTCCTCCTGGGCTCGTCCGTCTCCGCCGCCCCGGCCGAGAGCAGGAAGAAGTCCGCGTCCCTCGACGGCTGGGACTCGCTCAAGATGGAGGGCTCGGCCATCCTCGGCGAGCTCAAGCTCCAGAGCGGGGATTACTCGGGCGCCCAGGACACCTTCGGAGAATCCCTCGAGACCAGCGTGAACATGAGGGACCCCTCGAGCCCGGTCATGGCCCTGGACCTCTACCGCAGCGCTCTGCTCGCCGCGACCAAGGGCAGGGTGGAGGAGGCGCGAGGACACCTCGAGATCCTCATCAACCGCTATCCTGACTCGGACTTCGCGGTCAAGGGCAGGCAGCTCCTCGCCCTCATCGACCGCGGAGAGCGCATCCGCGTGGAAGGCGAGGAGCCCGTGGAGCTCGAGCCCCTGGCCAGCCGTCCCGGAGCCAGGCTCTCGCGCATCCGGGAGAGCCTGCGAAGACAGGATTGGCGCGAAGCCCTGGTCCAGACCAGGGGGTTCCTCTCCTCGGACCCGGACCACGAGCTGGCAGGCGAAGCCCGGCTCCTCGAAGGCATGCTCTACCTCAAGGTCCAGCCGGCCAAGGCCGCTCCCATCCTGCTGCGCGCGGCGCGCGGAGGCTCCCCGGAACTGCGCAGCAGGGCAGCCTACCTCCTGGGCTCAGCTGCCGTGTCCCTGAAGAACTGCTCATGGATCTCGGAGGACCTGCCCGACCGGCCGTCCCGCGACCCGGACCGCTGGCAGGCAGCCGGCGCGGTCTGGTCCGCTGCGTGCGACGAGCTCAAAGGCGACCCGCAAGCAAGCCAGGCCAAGTACCGGTCCGTGGCCGAGTCCCAGTTGGACACCCCGCTCAAGGCCTACGCCCTCTCCGCCCTGGCCGAAGCCCAAGCCAGACAGGGACTTTACGGCCCCAGCCTCAAGCTCATGGACCGGGCCGTGTCCGAGGCTGACCGCCACGACCTCGACGACCTGGCCTCCGCCGCTGCCCTGTCCAGGGGACACCTGCTCTACAGATTGCGGCGCTATCGGGAGGCTGCCGAGGCCTATGAAGCCTTTGCAGGCGCCTACCCGCGCGACCCGAGCAGGACCATGGCCCTCTACCACCGGGCGCTCAGTCTCAAGTGGGCAGGGGACCGCCGCGCGGCCGTGCAGGGCTTCGAGAGCCTGGTGGCGCGCTTCCCGGACACGGTGTACGCTCCGGACGCGCGTCTTCAGCTCGGCCTGCTCTACGACGAGACCGGCCAAGCCCAGGCAGCGGTGGCGAACTACCGCAAGATGTCCGAGGGAGGCCTTGAGAACAGACGCGAATCCTTGCTCCTGGAGGCCCAGCTCCACTACAACCGCAAGAACTACCGCGCAGCCATACCCATCCACTGGAAGTTCCTTGCCGAGTTCCCGGATGACCCGCGCAAGCCCGAGGTGGCCACCCTGCTCCTGACCTCCTACTGGATGGGAGCCAAGGACGACCCTGGGTTTCTCAAGGCTGCTGAGATGTTCCCGGACCACCCCATCGTGGCCAACCTGCGCTGGAACCTGGCTGCCCAGGCCCACCGCCAGGGAGACTGCCGCAAGGCCGTGCCCCTGCTCCAGCGCTTCGAAGCAGAGTATCCGGACTCTCCCAGGATGGAGGAGGGGCTCATGCTCAAGGGCGAGTGTCTCCATGAGATGGGAGGCCACAGGCTGGCCGCGGACGCCTTCGACCAGCTCCTGCGTCGCTACCCCGGCGGCAAGCGGGCCCGCGAAGCCCTGTTCAAGAAAGGCCTGGCCCTGCACGCTGCAGGGGATTTCCAGGGCAGCGCCGAGACCATGCAAGCGGTCGGAGGAGCGGACTCCCTGGCCTCGGATGCCGGCTACAATGCCGTGCTCTCCCAGCTCAAGGCCGGAGACAAGGCCAAGAGCCTGGCCAGCCTCGAGCACTTCGTGAAGGCCTTCCCCAGGCACCCAAAGGCCGGCTGGGCCTACTTCGAGATCGGCCTGCTCAGGGAGGCTTCAGGCAGGCACGCGGCAGCCGCTCTGGCCTATGCCAAGGCCACGGTCAACCGAACCCAGGCCCTCTTCAGCATGGGGAGGTGCTACGAGAAGACCAGGAAGAAGGCCCTGGCCAAGAAAGCCTATGAAGCGCTCTGGAAGCTCAAGCCCTTCAATGACCCTCACCGCTTGAGCGGCTTGGCCAGGCTGGGGCTCTTCTACGAGCTGGAGAGCAAGCCCAAGAAAGCGGCCCAGGTCTACGCCGACATCCTCAAGAACGGGTCCCAGGGCCCTGCCTTGGACCTGGCGCGCAAGCGCCTGCTCAGCCTGACCAAGGACGGGTCCTTGACCGGGATCCGCTAGAGGAGTGTGTCCGAGTAATGGCATGCGCCTGCGCCGCTCGCCGTCGGAGCGAGCCGAGACGCGAGGGACGACGATAGCCGTAGCTATCGGAGTGACGAGCAACGAAGGCGCAGCCCCTGCGGCGATATCGCCGCAGGGACCTGCGGAAGGGAGTAACTCCTTTGCGCAGGCCCGACGGCGAGCGGCCCCTTCCAGCATGCCATTACTCGGACACACTCCTAGAGCTTGCGGACCTTGACCGTGAGCCTGCCGTCCGGAGAATCCACCAGGACCTTCTCCACTCCCAGGGCCACCCGGACCGAGGTCTGGACCTGGAACGCGACCTTGTCCTTGCCCGGCGCTGAGAGCTCGACCTGGAGTTCCATGCGCGCTTCCTTGCCCCCAGGCACCAAGACCGGGAGCACGTTGCACATGAGGTCCTGGCCGGACTTGTTCCCGCGCGAGGAATAGTTGGCCTGGCTGCCTTCCTCCACAGCCACGCTGCACTTGCCGACCCTGTCGCCGTGCCTCACCTCGAAGTCCACGATGAGCATGGCTCCGGCGTCGTCAACATCAGGGACCGAGAGCCCCCTCTCGGCAGGCACGGCCGAAGCGTTCTTCCAGTCCTGCTTGGGCTCAGGCCTCTGGCCAGCCCCAGGCTCATTGGCCCGGCACTGGAGCGCCGGACCGAGGAAGACCGCCGCTGCGAGAACGCCGGACATCAACTTGCCCATGAGCACACCTCCACCGTCATCTCGGGCCTGAAGGGCCCTTCTGCGACTCGTACGAAAGGACCGCTGAAGCGACGCGGTCTACAAGGTGCCGGAAGCCGGCAAAACCGAGGAAAGGCCTGTCCAGGATCGGGTGGTCCGCGTAATTCGGGTAGCCCACGCGGAACTCAGCGCCCTCCCAGCCTCCGCGCAGGCTCGACCCGAACTCGATACCGGTCCGCTCAGGCCTGGACTGATCGTCCTTGTCCGGCGGACCAGCCTCAGTTGGGATCAAGCCCAACTCCACGCACAGGTCATTCAAGGCCTTGGCCAGGACCGGGTCCTGCTCGAGGATGACGACTTGCCTGTCGCAGATGATGCGCTGGACATGGGCTTGGGTCGCGGCGACCGCTTGCCTGGCCTCAGCCTGGGCGAATGCGAGCGCCTTGGCCTTGCAGCCCAGAGCCCGGCCCACCGTGGAAAGGAAGGCTTCCGTGCCTCCCAAGCCCAAGGGCAGGCCTGCTTCCACCAGAGGCAGGCCCAAGCGCCGGGCCAGGACCTTGGCAGCCTGCCTGGCGTAGGGGAGGGACACGATGACCGAGGCTCCGGCCACTCCGGCCAGGTCGGCCTCAGGCGCCCCTGAGAGCCAGACCGAAGTCACGCTCCAGCCCAGGGCCGAGAACATGCGCCTGAGCTCCTTGAGGTTCCCCCTATGGTCGCCCTCGTCGCGGTCGAAGAGATAGCCGACCAAGGCAGCGCTGCGAGGCTTGGTCTTGGACTTGGGCAGGGGCATGTCCTTGGCCAAGGTGTCGCAGAACCGGGCGTAGCCGTCGAGCCAATCGCCTGCCAAGGAAGCGGACGGGATGAAGCGCACGGGCTTGGAGTTCCTGCCTGAGAACCGCCGGCAGAGCTCCTTGAGCGGGAACGCCACCAGCTCGTGGAAGTCGAAGGACGTGGCGTACACGGACGACGCCTCAGGCCAGGAGCAGACCTGCTCGAAGACCCGCTCCACCGCGCCGACCCGGTCGCTCGCCAGCCAGGCCACATCCTCGGTCGCGACCGAGCCTGCGGTATGCACGACCTTGGGCCTGCCCACGGGATTGACCACCCCGGACCTGATGTTGTGGCAGTGCTGCATCTCAGCCTTGGTGGCCACGCAGTAGGGCCCGTCCACGATGAGGTAGGCGCCCGGGACCGCGTCTACGGCCACGTACACGCCGTTGAGGAACGGCAGGGTCGGGTGGATGCCGATCACAGGGGAAGGAACCTCCGGTGCCTGGGCAAGGGCATGGTGCGCACGCGCTTGAGGAGCCGGTGCCCGGCACGCAGGAACCCCTCCACTCCCACCTCGAAATCAGCTTCGCAGAACCCTGCGACCCCGGCCGCGGACAAGCGCGGGTCATGGTTGAGGTGCGAAAACGCGAGCTCCACTCCGTCGGCCAGGAGCTTGGACAGCTCGGCCCGTGTCCTGAAAGGCTCGAACCCCACTCCCCCCTCTCTCCGGGGCTCCGCGCCCCAGGCTCCCGGGTCAGGCTCGTAGACGAAGCACCGGACCTTGAGCCCCATCTCAGCGAGCACCGCCGCGGGCGAGAAGCCCATGGGCTGTCCGCGCAGGACCATGGCTTCCAAGTCAGAGCGGTCGCCGACCAGGACAGCGGTCTTGCCTGCCATGCAGGACCTCAGCTCCGCCAGAGCCTTGGCATGGCCCGCCTCGACAGCCCCGGCCTTGTCCATGTCTCGACCCAGCACTGAAGCGACCCGGCTGAGCCAAGCCTTGGTCCCTTGGAGCCCATACGGCGGGTGATAGCGCACCACGTCGAGCCCGCTCTTGATGAAATGGTCGTCGTGGAACCGCTCCCAGCCTACAGGGTCCACCCAGACCAGGGCGGAGGCGGACGGAACGCCCGGCATGCCGCGGATGTCGAGGTACGGGAACATCCTCGCAGCGACCTTGAGTCCCAGCAAGGACAAGATCCTGGTCATCTCCGCTGCTGAGCGGCCCTCATCCGTGCCTGCCAGGATCACGCTCCTGGGATCGCGCTTCTTCTTGAAGCGCACTCCGGACACGATCTTCAAGACGACGTCATTGAACGAGATGCCGGGGTCCCTGGTCTTGGAGGTCCAGACCACCGTCGTCCCGGTCTCGGCCTGGAGCTTCTTGATGAATGGCTGAGGATCGTCGCCTACCAGCTCAGGCAAGCACGTGGTCATGAGGTGGATGAAGCCCGGCTTGGCAGTGGACGCCACCTCGCTCAGCCTCGCGTTGAGCTTGGTCAGGGTCCTGCCCTGGGCCACGTCCTTCTCATTGATGTCCGTGTCGTAATAGAGGACATCGCGCCTGGAGCGCGGCAAGCGGTCATCGGCGAACAAGCGCAAAGACGAGAGCGACCTCTGCGGGCCATTGGCCCTGCACTCGGACGTGGCATGGGAGACCACCGCGACCTTGTCCCCGAGCACGACCTCCTCCTCGAGGAAGGGCTTGCGGGGATAGAAGAACCTCCACCAGTCCCGGCCGTGGTCCTCGGCCCTGAAGAAGCGCTCAAGCCTCGCCTGCGGCTGGGGAGCCTGAGGGTCGGAGTGCAGGAGCCCGTCAGCCTTGAGCTTGGCGCAGAGGCCCGCGAAAGGCGCTGCGCCAAAGACCCGGAACAGGGCGCCGGCCTGGGCATCGGGCTTCGGCCCTGCCTCCTGCTGCTTGCGGTCCCCGCCTGGACGCAGAGCCATGTTGGCGTTGCGCAGTTGCGAGCGGTTCGGGTCCGCGGCCGGAGGCAGGAGCTCCCAATCCAGGCGCAGGTCCTGCTTGGAGACGGAGAACGTGATGGCGGCATCGCTGAACCTCAGCCCTTCCAAGGACCAGGAAGGCAGAGCCCGATCTACCAGGGAAGAGAAGAGCTCCCAGCCGGCCCTGCCCGGCCTGTACCGGACAGGGACCTCTCCCTGGTCAGGTCCGCGCTCTCCAGGTCCCATGCCTCTTTATGGTACAAAACAACACATGGCCGTGGTCCGTTCGGCCCACCCATGGCAGGGCCGAAATAGGCCGGTTGCCTGGGTCCTCGGGCGCACAGAGGAGCATTGCAGGACTGATAGAATCTCTGCGTGACCAGGTGTCGGGTCCTCGTTTCCGTCGCGCTAGCTTCGCTTGCGTCCCTGGCATCAGCCGGGACCATCAAGCAAGCAGTGGTCAGGCCCTCTGTCAGCCTCCCTGTGTTGGCTAGCCAGGCATGGAATGCGACCCCCTCCCTCGCCGCGCCTTCGCCGCTAGCAGGGCAGAGCTCCTTGAGCTTGCCCAGCGTGGCTGCCCCCTTGCCCGAGCTCCAGGCCCAAGCCAAGGCCCTGCTCCTTCCAACCGCTTTCGAGCCCGGCGCAGCAGTCCCGGCCGTGCTGCCTGGCATGGTCCCCTCCTTGGGCTTGGCTGACCCGGCCAGCCAGGAAGACTCTGCCAAGACCGCCGACGAAGGGCTCTGGACCAGGCTCTCCAGGGTCTTTGACGGGTCCAAGCCTGAGAGCGAGCAAGAGCGGTTCCCTGAGCATCTCCTCTCCCCTGCTCAGCTCCCGCTCGAGCCCCTGCCAGGCGCTCCCCTCTGGGCCAAGCTCGACCCTCCTACCAAGGCTCAGGCTTCGGTCTTCTTCATCACTGAGAAGAGCCTCAGCCTCAACGAGGGCCGGTCCTTGTCCCTGCTCAAGGACTTCTCGACCCCCAGGCCTTTCAAGAAGACCTCTGCTGACGAGCTGCCTCCTGCGGCGAGCTCGGCTTTCGAGCCTCCGAACGGCTCCAAGCACGCCACAGCGTACGGCAACCACCTCTACTGGATCGATCCGCAGGGCAGGCTTGTGGTCTACTCGCTCAAGCACAAGGTCGTGGCAGCCTACTCCGCCGGTGACGGGCCTGTGACCAGGTTCGCCGTGGCCGGCACGAACAAGGTCTTCGTGGTCAGCGGCAACGCCTTGCGGCGCTGGGACTTGGACCTCCTCTACGCCAGGACCTACCCTGACCTTCCCCTCGAAGCTGACTCCATCACAGCCATGGTCCAGGGCGAGACCTCGGCATCCGACGACACCATGACCTTCCACCTGCCTGGCAAGAGGTTCAAGAGCTCCGGCGGCGGCATCTACGTGGAGAGCGGAAGACTGCAAGCATCGCTGCCCGGAGACGACCCGGGCTCCGTGACCCCGGCTGGCAAGGGCCTCTACCTCCAGCGCACCCAAGCAGGCACCAGGCTCTGGCGCGGCTCGGCAGCCACTGGCCAGGCAGAGGACTTGGGCGCCATCCCCTACAAAGTCCTGGCAGTCGCGCCCGACCCGGCCATGGCATCCATCTACGCCGCGACCCCGCAGGGCCTGGTGATCTGGGAGACCGGCACAGGAAGGCACCGCCTCTTCCCTGTGCAGGGCCTGGATAGCGAGGGAGTCATGCCCACCGTGTCACTCGACGAGGACACGGTCTATCTCGGAGCAGGCTCCAAGGTCGTGGCCTTCCAGGTCAAAGACCTGGCTTCCCCGCAGATGCCGGATGACTCTGTCAGGCGCTGGGCTGAGCAGAACCCCATGTACGTGGCTGATGCCAGACTCCACATCGGCGAGTTCTCCTTCCCCATCGCAAAGAAGGCCAAGCCCGAGCCCACCCTGTTCCAGAAGGCCAAGGCCGCGCTCTCAGCGCTGCTCGGCAGGCCCCGAACTCCTGCGCCTGTGCGCGACCTCGGCATCTCGGAGAAGGATTGGCAGGCCCTGAACCTGCCCGCCAACAAGAGACTGCTCTACGACACCCTGAAGGGCTTCTCGCTGCGCCAGCACATCCTCTACATCGGAGAGACCGGCGGCGGCAAGACCTGGATCGCGACCATGCTGGCGAAGCTCACCGGCAACGAGTTGTGGATGGTGTCGATGAACGAGTACACGCGGAACAAGGACTTGATCGCCCGGGAGACGTTCGGCGAGGAAGGCAAGAACCGGACGGGCCTGACCGCGTCGACGGTGCTGCGGTGGATGCAGGAGGGCGGCATCCTGGTCT
>JACRDQ010000026.1 GCA_016218545.1 Elusimicrobiota bacterium | reverse complement strand
CTGCCAGGACTCTTGCCCCGAGACGTCAAGGGTCCTGAGGATGCCCCCTCCGCTGGCGCGGGTAAACCCCGCCTCATCCTTGGCGAACTCTTTCCAAGGCACGGGGAAACGGAAGGGAGTCTGCTTGTCTCCGGGCTGACCACCGGAAGACATGGGAGGGAACGGTCCCGCGTCGTTTTCCTCAAATCTCACGCCGGCGACGCCGGAGGTCGCGTCGCTGGCATGGCCGACGGCATACGCATTCGAACTACCGGCCCGAGCCGACGCCCTAGGACGCGGTGTGCCGCTCTCCCAGCTTGGCACCGGCCAGGGCCAGCAGGAAGGCGATGCCGGCCCCGATCAGGGCCTTCTTGACGGCAAAGCCGAAGAAGCGCAGGGGCGTGAAGTCTCACGGGTCATCCAAGAAGCATGCCCAGCGGCACCGCCCAAAGACGTTCGCCCAGCCTCGCGGCGGATGGGCCGTTGTGCGCGAGGATCGCCGCCCGGCAATGACCGGTGGCGGCAAGGAAGGCCCTGAGCCCCGACAGGTCCCTGTCTCCCCAGCGGCTGGCGGACTTGACCTCGATGGCGAGGCATTCGCGTCCGGCCTCGACCACGAAATCGACCTCATGCCGGCCCTGGACATTCCAGAAGGCCAGCCGCGCCTGCGGCCAATGGGCGGCGAGGATCGCTTCTAGGTTCTGGCAGACGTAGGTTTCGAACAAGGCGCCGCGCAGCGGGTCTTCGGCAAGGGAGTCCGCCGAGGTCATGCCGGCCAGGTGACAAGCCAGTCCCGAGTCGGACATATAGAGCTTCGGCGACTTGATCAGACGGGAGGAGCGGTTCGAGAGGAACGGCCCGAGGCGGCGGAGCACGAAAGACGCCTCCATGAGGCCCAGGTAGCGGGCCGCGGTCGCGGCCTTCAGTTTCGCGTCGCGGGCCAGCTCGCTGGGAGAAAGGAGATTGCCGCAGCGCAGGGCGGCCAGGCGCATGAGCTGGCGGAACGCCAGCAGGTCCGCCACCTGGCTGAGGTCGCGGACATCGCGCTCAAGGTAGGTCTGCTCATAGCCCCTGAACCAAAGCGCGGCGTCGCGCCGTCTTGCGAGCGCCACCGGAGGCATGCCGCCCTCGAACACGTCCCTGGAGCTTATCGGAACGTCTTGACCTTCCTTCGGCCAGAGCCCTGACTCGAAGAACGTCTTGAGCGCTGGAGGCTTCCTGCCGTCCCCCGCCAGTTCGCGGCGGGAGAACGGGCTAAGGGTGAGATAGACAGCGCGGCCGGCCAGGCTCTCGGAGACGTTCTTGAGCAGGGCGAAGTTGGCGGACCCCGAAAGGAGGAAGCGTCCCGGGCGGCGGTCCCGGTCGATCTCGCGCTTGACCGCGATGAGCAGTTCCGGACAGCGCTGGGCCTCGTCTATGGTCAGCGGCTCGTCGGACTTAAGGAACGACTCCGGGTCGCTCTTGGCGGCCTGGAGCTGGGCGAAATCATCCAGGGTGACGTAGCGGCGGCGCTTGAGCCTGGGGTCCTCGCAGAGCAGCGTGCTCTTGCCGGCCTGCCGCATGCCGGTGAGCACCACAGCGGGCATCTCCTCCAGCGCGTGCTGAACGGCTGGGGCGATATCCCGGGGCTTGTATCCTGTCATAATACACCATATTATAGTGGCATATTGACATCTCTACAAGGGGCTTTCAGCTGCGGCGTTGGGCGAGTCGGAGCCCTAGGACGCGGTGTGCCGCTCTCCCAGCTTGGCGCCGGCCAGGGCCAGGAGGAAGGCGATGCCGGCCCCGAGCAGGGCCTTCTTGACGGCAAAGCCGAAGAAACACAGGGGCGTGAAGAAGCCGATGAGGAAGGTGAAGCACACGGCCAGGGCGGCTCCGAGCGCGGGCTCCCAGATGCGCACGGCGGGGGAGAAGAAGCCCACGACATAGCCTCCCACGAAATAGCTCAGCATGATGAGGATGAGCTCGATCTTGAGGCGCGTGACGTGGCTCAAGAAGCCCCCCATGAGGAGCTTGCCCAGGGCGGCGCCTAAGAGGACCTCCACGGCGATGAAGATGACGAAGCTGACCGCGATCCAACGGCCCGAGATATCACCCGCAGTGTTCATGGGGATATCTTAGCACAGCACGAGAGGCCGGCGGCCGGCAGGCCCCTTTGGAGGAGGGAAGGCTCAGGCGTTGGCAGGCAGGATGCGGCCGATCTCGTCGCGCAGGGCTTCCATGGTCACGGGCTTGGAGAGGAAGGCGGACGCGCCTGAGAGGAGCATCTCGGCCCGGTCGCGGGGGTCGTTGTACTGGGAGGTGGCGGTGATGAAGACCACGGGGACCTTCTTCAAGCGCTCGGACTTCTTGATGATGCGGCAGAGGTCGAAGCCGTGGATGTCCGGGAGCTGCAGGTCGATGATGATGGCTCCGGGCAGGGCCTTGCCCAGGGCCTTGATGGCCTCGTAGCCCGTACGGGTGCCTTCCACCTTGACGCCGGAGAGCGACATGGCGTCGATGAAGGTCTCACGGAAATGGTCGTCGTCCTCGACGATGAAGAGCGAAAGTCCCGCCATGCTGTCTGTTTTCATGACACTCATCCTTTGATCCTCTCTAGCCCAGCAGACCGTCGAAGAAGCGAGCGGCGCGGGCGGCCAGCCTGGCCGTGAATCCCGGGGTCACCGGGTCCATGGTCTTCTTGAGCGATTCGTACGCGGCGTCCATGTCGACGAAGCCCTCGCCCTCGAGATCCGGGTCCTGCCCGGTCTTCACGAGGGTCGCCATGACGGCGTTCACCACGGCGTCGAGCTTGGCGCCCACCTCGGTCACGCCGAAGAGCTGGGCGAGGTGCGCGATGACGCCCGCGATGTCCGGGGTGGACATCGAGGTGCCGGAGATGGCCTTCACCGGGCCGTAGACGGGGTCGGTCCGGTCAGCCTCATGGGCGAGGTTGGTGGGCCAAGCACCCTCCTTATTATGCCCCACGGAGGCGAGGTCGGGCCGGTGCGGGTAGCTCTCGTCGTTCTCCGTCATCTGACTGCGGGGCCCGCGGGAGGAGAAGTAGGCGATCTTCTTCTTGCGGTCGGTGGCGGCCACGGACACGACGCGGATGGCGCCGGTCGTCGCGTCCTTGTAGTAGACGATGGCGGGCGAGCCGATGGTGTTCTTCCCGGGCCCGGCGTTGCCGGCGGCGAAGACCATGATCCGGCCTTCCTCGGCGAGCTTGCGCACGAGCTGGGAGTCGGGACCGTTGGGGTCGCCGTCGTCCGAGCCCCAGGAGTTCGACATGATGATGTTGCCGTCGTTGCCCGCGTCGGTCAGGGACTTGAGGATGTCCTCGAGGGTGGCGCCGCCGTTGGAGAAGGTCTTGTAGTGGGTGACGTCCTTGAGCCACCGCCCGATGTTGAGCACGTCGCCGGTCACCCAGGACCCGTGCCCGATGTCGTCGATGTTCTCCCCGCTGGTCTCGTTCTTGAGCTTGACGCCCTTGAGCATGGGATGGTTGACGTCGATGCCGGTGTCGATGACCGCGACCTTGGGCTGCGGAACGGTCTTGGCCCCGCCCGTGAAGAAGCGCACGACTTTCACGGCCAGGCGGCCGATGGGCCCGATCTCGGGCGGGCCGAACTTCTCGAGCGCGGCCTGGTGCGCCTTGCCGGCCTTGACGATGGAGAGGGTCTCGTCGAGCGTCACGGCCGAGGGGGCGGCGGGGTCCACGTTCTCGGGGGTGACGGGGATGGGCTTGATGATGTGCCGGGTCTGGTTGTCGTAGACCTGGTGGCCCTGGCTGGCCATGTAGGAGATGAACTCCTGGGCGCGGTTGGAACTGACCCGGAAGATCGCGGAGTTGATCCTCTGGACCGTGGCGGTCGGGGTGGCCTCGAGGTCCGAGAGGGTGAAGCGGTCCACGCCCGCGGCCGCGATGTCCTGGAGCATCCCCTCCTGGGCCTCGGCATAGGCCTGCACGCCGTGGCGCTTGGTCACGTCCACGCTGGAGAGGAAGGAGTCGGTCTGGATGCGGCCCGAGTTCTCCGCGAACTTGACGATGAGCACGACCGGCTTGTCGGTGTCGAAGGTCTGGCCCGAGGTCCGGGAAGGGGCGCCCAGGATGCCGATCTGGATGCCGAGCTCAGCCGGAGAGCCGAGGAAGGCTCCCGAGTCGCCGCCGCGGTCGCCGCCGAACTCATCCGAGACCGTGTCCGGGCCGTCGTCCTGCCGCCTGCCGGGGTTGCCCAGGTCGTCGAGGCCGTCGGCGCCGTCCGGGCCGCTGTCCCGAGCGGTGTCTTCGACCGGCATGCCGCGCTTGGAGCCCCTGGACTTGGAGGAGCGGGACTGATGGGAGGAGCCTGAGAAATCAGCGGCAGGCATGAGGCCCGAGACCTCGGCGTTCACGGGCACGGCCCGGACGCCCAGGACTTTGTCCATGATGGAGGCAGCCGAGGCATGGGCGCCGTCCGCAGGCAGTTCCGCGGCCTGCCGGCCGCTCAAGGAAAGCTGTTCCTTCATCTGGAGGAGCTCGGCCGTGCCGGGAGCGCCCTGGCGGGAGACCGGGACCCCTGCCTCAGGGACCGCGACCGGGATGACTGAAGGCGCAGCGGCAGGGGTCAGGGCAGGGGCTCCGAGCTCGGCGGCGGCTGCGTCAGGCAGGATGGCCGGAGCTGCCAGGCCGGGGGTGAAGGTCTTCAAGGCGACAGGGCTCACCCCGAAGGAGGAGCCGGTCCCGACTCCTGCGGAGCGGGGCAGGGCGCCGACGGGAGAGACCACGCCGTTGACCGGAGCGATCGCGGTCCTGCCGGTCACGACCTGGGCGGAGGCGCCTGAGACGCAAAGGGAGATGAAGAGGGCGATGAGCGCTGTCTGGTTCTTCTTCATGCTTCCATGATATCAAGGACCCGCTGTCCCCCGTACGGGTCGTAGGTCCCAAAAGAGCCCCAACAATCGACCCACAGACGGGAGTCAATGGGCCCATTGACCACGGACAACCCGGGCCTACGACGGGTGGGCCATGGGCCCACCCTGGCTGGACAAGAGGCCCAGGCTTAGAGCCTATCCCTATTACTACGATGGCCCTGGCGAGGCCGATTCCGGCCCGTCTGCGTCGTTGGAGCGGCGAGGACATACCGCTGCGGGTATGCCCTCGCCGCTCCGCCTATCATCCGGGCCAGACTCG
>JACRDQ010000025.1 GCA_016218545.1 Elusimicrobiota bacterium | reverse complement strand
GGTCCTGCCGCGGCTGGGTCTTGGCATCAATGCCAAGTTCGTTCGGACCAACATCGGCTCTGACACGGGCTACACCGCGGCCTTTGACTTGGGCTCACGCTACGAGCTGGGCAAGTTCGGGCCAGGAGCCATGAGCGCAGGCTTGGCTTTCCAGAACCTCGGGCCTGGGATCAGGATGCTCGACCAGAGCAGTCAGCTTCCCTTGACCCTTGCAGGCGGGCTAGGCTACAAGCTGCCCTTTGGCCTGACCGTGGGCTTGGACTACAGGAACAGACCCTATTCAGGGAGTTCCGAGGTGAGCCTGGGGTCTGAGCTCTCCCTTGGCCCGCAACTGGCCTTGCGCATGGGCTATGCCTCCACGCATGGGTTGATTTCTGGGGCGTATAAGACGAGCGAGCTGATGGGCTTGGCAGCGGGGTTCGGAGTCAAGGCCTATGGCATGAGCCTAGACTACTCCATGACGCCTTTCGGCGGGCTTGGGAACAGCCACAGGATCAGCCTGGGGGCTAGGTTCTAAGATTTTCGTCGAGAAAGCAGGGGAATCCGGCCTTACTATTCACGTCGCGCGTTTGATACCATAGCGGGCATGGCCCCCCAAGACCCGCGTCAGAAGCCTTCCCTCGGCCGTAAGGCCCTCTCCTATGTGACCAGCCGCCGCGCTCCCGCGGACGCGGCGCTCGTGCTGGCCGGCGTGGCCGGCATGGCGGCGGCTATCGCGGCCTTCCTCGCCCTGCTCGCCCTGGCGCCCACGCCTTGGGGCTGGCTCAACGTGGCTCTGGCGATCGTCGGGGGGGGCGTCGCCTCCACGCTCGCGTCCTCCTTCGCGGGGCAGACCGAGAGCATCAACGCGGCTTTCGGGCTCGAGACCGTCGAGACGCAAAGGAGCCTGGGCCCGTTCTCCTGGACCTTGAGGATCAGGACAGGCGCCTCCGCGCCCGCGAGCGGGAGACACGCGGTCAAGGCCGTCCTGCCCCTGGCGGGCCTCCTGCTGGCCTCGGGCCTCGTGCTTCACCTCGTGCATTCCACCTGGCATGGCCGCGTGGACTCGTTCAAGGACTCGATCCGGGCCAAGGGCTGGCCCGGCTCCCTGGCGGATAGGCAGGGCGGGGACGCGGACTCGGACTACGCTTATCCGGAGTTGGAGAAGGCGCTCTCGGGACTGGACCTCAAGGCCTGGTCCGAGGCCGAGAACAAGAGGCGCCCCGGGGTCAGGCGCTGGGACCGCGCGGAGCAGCTCAAGCAGGCTCCGGTGATCGGCCGCTACGAGCCCTTCCTGCTCCGCGAGGCTGGTCCGATCCTGAAGAAGCGGTCCCGCTTCTTCAGGACCGACTACGCGGCTGCGGCGAAAGATCCCCTGCGGATGCCCCTGCCCAACTACAGCCGCGCCTTGACGGTCGCCAGGATGGCGCGGCTCTGCGCCGAAGGCCGCGCCTTCGGAGGGGAGCTGTCCCGGGCTTGGGACCATGTCCGGCTCATCCTCGCCATCATCCGTCTCAACGCCCCGGAGCATACGCTCTTCTCCAAGATGGTGGCCATCAACCTCGGCCGCATGGCGGGCGAGACCTCGGTCACGATCCTCCTCAACCGGCCTGGGGCCGGCCTTCCCCGGGACGTGGCCGCCGGATTGAAGGAGCTGGCTGAGCGGGACCTGGTGAAAGAAGGCCTGGAGACCGAGCTGGCCATGCATTGCGACATGCGGGACTTCTTCGAGAGGGCTTTCTCCGGCGCCTTGCCCGGGCAGGGATTCGAGCAGCTCGTGGGAGGTCCCTCCACGGGCCTCGCCTTCCTCGACCGCGTCCTCGGCAGGGTCGCGGTCGCCACCGGGTTCTTCGACGCCAACGTCTTCGTCTCAGGGCGCCATCTGGAGTCCTTGATCGATCTCCCCCAGGACAGCCGCGGCAGCGACGCGTCCGGCGCGGCCCTGCTGGAGCTTCCGGCCTGGCCCTACCTCCTGGCCTTGATCGCGACCCCGGATTTCGCCAGGATCTACGACCGCCAGGCTGAGACGGGCGATTGGGCGGGCTTGGCCCTCCTGGCATCCGCGTTGGCCGAGTCGCGCGAAAAGAACGGCCGCTACCCGGCCAAGCTCGAAGCCGTCGCTCCTGAGAGGCTCCTGCCGCGCACTCCCGCCCGGCCGCGCGTCCTGGCTGCGTCGGACTTCTCCTATGTCCTGGCGGGGGCCGGCTACGTCCTCTGTCGGGTCAGCGACGGCGCGCCCAGGAAGGACCGCAACGGCGTGGAGTTCTGCGTGCGGCCATGAGAACGGAGGCGCCCCGCGGGCGTGGAGCCCGCAGGGCGCCTGAAGCGTCCCGAGCCGTCTAGGCCGCGTTCACGGCATGGGCATGGCCATGCTTCCGGACCCGATGCGGAAGGGCCGCATCATCTCGTTGTCTTCGTGGGAGATGATGTGGCAGTGCCAGACGAAGAGTCCGGGGATGTCGTAGCGGGCCTTGACCCGGGTGATCTCGCCCGGATAGGCGATCACGGTGTCCTTGTCGCCGTCCTCGCCGGGTTCAGGGGGCCTGAGCGTGGGGCTGCCGATGCCCTGGCGGTCCACGACCTGGAATTGGACGGCGTGGATGTGGATGGGATGGGCGTCCGCGGTGAAGTTGTAGATCTCCCAGGTCTCGATGGAGTCCATGGCCGGGTTCTCCGTCACCGGCGCCTCGAACCCGAGCGGGACCCCCGTCGGCTTCTTGCCCATGCTGACCACGCCCAGGTGGGCCGCCCTGGGGCCCACGCCCATGAGCACGTCGGACATGGCCTCGTTGAGCGACACCTGCCTCCTGTTGGTCTCCTTGCCGAGCTTGGTGAAGGCGGGCAGGCGGAGCTTGGCCGGCTGGACCGTGGCGTCCGCAGTGCTTGCGTTGCTCACCACGTCGAAGCGCATGACCTGGCCCGTGGTGCCCGGGTCGGAAGGCGCGAAATTGCCGCCGCCGAAGGGCGAGTCCGGACCGAGGTTCTGGAGCACGATCTGCGTGCCGAGGGGGACCTTGCTGAAGTCCACGATGACGTCGGCCCGCTCCGCGGGCCCGAGCAGGAGCCGGGTGTGCTCGACCTGCTTGGGCAGGAGGCCGCCGTCCGAGCCGATCTGGTGGAACGGCAGGCCGTTGCTCATGGCGAGGATGAGGAACCGCGAGTCGCTGCCGTTGAGCAGGCGCAGGCGGTAGCGCCGGCGCTCCACGTTCAGGCGCGGCCAGGTGCGGCCGTTGACCACCATGGTGTTGCCGAAGAACTCGGGGTTCCAGATGGGCGCGATGTCGCTCTCGGGGGCGTAAGGGCCCGAGAACCCGTCGAAGAACTGCCGGCTCGTCGGGTAGAAGATCGAGCCGTCTTGGTTGAAGGAGCGGTCCTGGATGGCGAGGGGGATCTCGGTGATCGGGCCGAGTCCGACCCCCTGGCCGAGGGTCGCTCCGGGAGGGTTGTACCCGAGGTCCATGTCGCCGGCGGCCGCTAGGTCGCCCGGCGCCCCGCGCAGGAGGTAGAAGCCGGCCGGCCCGGCCATGACGTTGAGGCGGGTCATGCCCATGGTGTGGTCGTGGTACCAGAGCGTGGCCGCCCGCTGGTCATTGGCGTACTCCAAGACCGCGGTGCCCGGCTCCCACGTCACGCCCGGGTGGCTGGCCTCGAACTTGGCCTTGTAGGAGTCGTAGAGGGAGCCCACGGTCGCGTAGCCTGCCGGGATGTCGTTGGCCGCGGGCAGGAACCACGCGGTCGGATAGCCGTCGCTCTCCTCGGAGCTGTGTCCTCCGTGGAGGTGGACCGAGATGGGCACCGGGCCTTTGTAAGGCGTGGGGTCCGTGCCCCTCATGTCCCGCTCGGTCGTCCCGCCCGGCGGGTTGGCCCAGTGCAGGGTCTGGTCCACCGGCATCAGGTGGGGCAGGAAGTTGCCTGCCGCGTCCTTGAGGTCATTGATCCATTTCACCCGGACCGGCTTGTTGCGCTTGGCCTCGATGGTGAAGGCCGGGTAGTTGAAGGTGCCGGGATGGTTGACCGAGCCGTAGCTCCACACGGTCGATTGGGGCATGCCGACCGGCAGGATCTGCTGTTCGAACTGGCGCACCGCGATCTCGTAGTAGGAGACGGCCGGGTCCGCGCTCGCCGTCTGCGGCATGGACGGCGGGATCACCAGTGATTCGACGAACTTCGGGATCGAGGTCGGGTCCAGGGTCCCTCCGGGCAGGGGGCCCGCGGCCGGCTTGGCGTAGGCCCAGGTCCCGATCGACAGCGCGGCCATCACAGCCAGGCTCGCTGTTGCTCCTCGTGCGAAGTGCTTGGTCTTCATGCGTTCTCCTCCATCTGTTGGTCGGCGTTGGTCAGTGGACCGGCCGCTTCGTTGACGGCTATGGAAAGGATATGAGAGCGTCATCAAAGGCACGTCAAAAGAGCGGAATCCCGGGCTCCACCGGAGGCATCTAATTAGGAAGGAGGGTAGGGGTATGCTCAACACAGCGGAGAAGATCGAACAGAGGAGCTTCAACCAGCCCACGGAGGTACGGACCTTCGACAAGGGCCGGGTCGAGTTGGTCAACGTAGGCGGCTCGGTCATCGGCCGGGCGACCTTCGAGCCGGGCTGGCAGTGGTCGAAGTGCGTCAAGCCCCTGTCCAAGACCGGCAGCTGCGAGTCCTCGCACCTGGTCTGCCAGGTCTCGGGGACCATGCGCATCCGCATGGACGACGGAGTGGAGTTCACCTGCGGGCCCGGGGACGTGGTCAAGATCCCCGCCGGGCACGATGCCTGGGTGGAAGGCAACGAGAGGGCGGTGGTCGTGGACTTCCAGGGGATGGCGGACTACGCCAAGAAGAAGTAGGAGGCTGAGGGACCGGGACCTGAGATGATGAAGACAACGATGCTGTTCCTGTCGGCCATGACGTTGGCGGCCTGCGCGACGTACGGCGGGTGGCGTCCGACCGTGGACCCTCGCGGGGCCAAGGCGGATACCCTTGAGCGCGACTACGAGGAATGCAAGGACCTGGCGCTCCAGGCCTCGGGCGGGACCGCCAAGAAGACGGCCCAAGGCACCGCGGTCGGAGCCGTGGCCGGGACCGCCGTGGGCGCCATGCTGGGCGCCTTGGGCGGGGACGCCGGGCCCGGCGCCGCGGTGGGCGCGGCCTTGGGCGGCACCGGAGGCGCCGCCGCGGCCGGGCTCTCCGCCGAGGAGCGCTACAAGAGGGTCTACGCCAACTGCATGACCGGCAGGGGCCATCGGGTCCTCGACTGAACCCGGAGGTCCGAGTCTGTAACAATTCCGCAACATGCTCGAGCGCAGGTTGTATCCAAGCGATGAGAAGTCCTTGGATCCGGCCGGCGCTCGCGTTGTGGACCTGTTGCTGCATCCCCATGCTCGCCGTCCTGAGCCTGGCTCAGGACCCGGTGGAGCCCCTGGAGGGCCGGATCATCGCGGTGTCCGGGGACCGGCTCGACATCGCCATCGACATGGGAAGCTCCCTGCTCAAGGCCGACCAGGTCGGGCTGGTCAAGCGTGACGGCATCGCCATCGGGGTCGCTGCCGTGACCTGGGTGGACCTGGGGCTCACCAGGATGAGGGTCCTCTCCAGGAACGAGGGCGTGCGGCTCATGCCCGGCGACCTCGTGGTCTTCGAGCGGGGGGAGGGGGCCCGGGCGGACTTCCCGTCTACGGGCTCCAAGGCCTGGCCCGAGGGCTTCGTCCCGCTGCTGGGTCCGGCCAAGCCGCTGGCCAAGGCCCCGGCGGAAGAAGCCAACGCCTTCCACGGCTTCCTGCGCGGGTTCCATCTCTACCAGCGCGCGGACCGCGACCGCTCCTGGTACACGGCCTCGCGGTCCGATTCGCAGGGCTCCATCACGCGGCTGGGGGGGACGCCCTGGTCTCTGTCCTGGTCCGGGAACGTGAGCTATCGCGACGCCAGCAGCTTCTCGACCTCGGATGACTTCAGGGAAGTCCGGCCCCACGTCTACCGGCTGACCCTCTCGCGCAAGGCGGTGGACGGCTTCCTCGTGCGTTTGGGGAGATTCTTCCCTTCCGAGCTGCCCGGTCTCGGGTACGTGGACGGCGGCCAGGCCGAGCTCCCGGTGGGCCGGGGCGTCAGGGTCGGCGCGGTCCTGGGAGCCAGGCCGGACCGCGTCACCCAGGATCCCTCCGGCAAGGAGCTCCTGGGCTCGGCCTACGTCACCCTGGAGCGGGGCGCGCCGCGGGTCCTCTACTACAACGGGACCCTGGGGCTGCTCGCGACCACCTTCCGGAGCAAGGCCGACGAGCTGGCTCTCGTGCACGCCATGCGCGCGGACCTGGGCTCCAAGCTGAGCCTTCAGGGCTCCTACCAGGTCGACTTCGACGCAGGAGGCGCGGCCGAGCACCACGAGCCCAGGCTGACCCGCGCGAATTTCTCAGCGGACGCTCCGGTCACGGGGCAGGTCTCCCTGCGGGCCGGCGCGGACCGCTACGAGCCCGTGGACGCGGCTGCCGAGCGGGAGCTGGCGCGCGGCACCGACTACCTCTCCAACACCTACTGGCGCTACTGGGTGGGCGGGGCGCAGTCCTTGGGCTGGGGCCTGACCCTCGACGAGGAGCTCTCCTTCACCAGGACCCAGCACCGCTTCACGCCCGGGAACTGGCGCGTGGGGGTGTCCCGGAGGGGCTTGGCCGGCCTGCCCGACGCGTACCTCAACGCGACCGCCTACAACCTCTACCATCCCCTGGGCACCGAGTACGGGAGCACCCTCGCCGCCTTCCTGCCGTTCCTCGAGGGCCGGTTCAGCGTGAATGCGAACGCCAGCCTGCGCTACGGCCGCGGCTCAGGCCCTGAGCGGACCCTTCATCTCAACGACGCCGGCGCGCAGGCGCGCTGGAAGTTCCTGAAGGCCTGGACCGCGGACCTGGGCATCACCCGGACGTTCCTGGCGCAGAGCAGGTCCTTCGTCCTCACCAGCGGGCTCACCTACGCCTGGTAGCCCGTTCCTTCGAGTGGTCGTGGTCATCCGGCTTGGCTGCGGCCTCGAGGTTCGAAGAGTTAAACCCTCCTTAAGGCCGGGGCAAGTCCCGCTTCAGCGCGCTCCGTCAGACTTGTGGTATGGACCACCCTGACGGCGGTAACGTGCTGATCGTCGACGATGAGCCCTCGATGAGGGCGCTGCTCTCCCGGGTGCTGCTCGCCAAGGGTTTCCGCGCGGCCGCGGTCGGTTCCGGCGAGGAAGCCGTCAGCCTCGCGGCCCGGGAGGATTTCGACGCGGCCATCTGCGACCTCGGCCTGCCCGGGATGAACGGCATCGCCGCGCTCAAGGCGATCAAGGACGTCCGGCCCGGACTCGAGGTCATCATGCTCACGGGCGATGCGACCGTGGAGACGGCCGTCGCGTCGCTCAAGGCCGGGGCTTATGATTTCGTGACCAAGCCGTTCTCCCACGATCGCGTCGCGGAGCTGACCGCCCGGGCGATCGAGCGCAGGCGCCTGAAGGCCAAGGTCGATGAGCTCGAGGAGGCCGACCGGGTCAAGTCCGAGTTCCTGGCCAACATGAGCCACGAGCTGCGCACGCCCATGAACGCGCTCATGGGCTACACCTCCCTGCTTCTGGAAGGCACCTACGGCGCGTTGCCCGCGGCTCAGCGCGAGCCCCTCGAGCGGGTCCTGGTCAACTCGCAGAACCTTCTGACGCTCATCAACAACGTCCTGGATTATTCCAAGCTCAACGCCGGCATGATGCAGGTCTTCTTGGAGGATTTCGACGCGGCGGACCTGCTCCGGGAGACCGTCGAGACCATGCAGTCCCTGGCCAAGGCCAAGGGGATCGCCATGGCCTGGGAGGCCGGGGGGGCCCTCGCGATGCGTTCTGACCGCACCAAGGTCAAGCAGATCCTGGTCAACCTGGCCGGCAACGCGATCAAGTTCACCGAGCGGGGCACGGTCACCCTGGGGGCGCGGGTCGCGGACGGGGATATCGTCGAGTTCTGGGTCCGCGATACGGGCAGCGGCATCGCGCCCGAGCACCTGGACTTCATCTTCAAGCAGTTCACCCAGGTCGACGGGTCCTCGGTCCGCAAGCAGGGGGGCACGGGACTGGGCCTTTCCATCACCAGGAAGCTCGCTGAGCTTCTGAAAGGCTCGATCAGCGTGGAGAGCCGGGTCGGCCAGGGCTCGGTCTTCAGCGTGCGCCTTCCGGGGGTCTCCCGCGGCGCGGCCGCGGTCCCGGCGGCGGGGGCCGGCGTGGCGGAGGAGGTCCGGCCGGACCGCAAGGTCATCCTCAGCATCGACGACGACCCGGAGGTCCTCCGCCTCCTGCGCGACAGCCTGTGCGCCTCGGAGTTCGAGTTCCGGGGCTGCCTGTGCGCAGAGGAGGGCATCGCCCTTGCGCGGAGGCTGACGCCCGCGGTCATCACGCTCGACATCCTCATGCCCCGGCGCGACGGCTGGTCCGTGCTCAGGGAGCTGAAGGCCGACCCGGTCCTGCGGCTCATCCCGGTCTTCATCCTCTCGATCCTGGAGAACCAGGCGCTGGGGTTCTCGCTCGGGGTTTCGGATTACCTCGTCAAGCCGTTCGACCGCTCCACCCTGCTGGCCAAGCTGCGGGCCCAGTCGCGCCTCTTGGGACGCAAGGTGCTCGTGGCCGATGACGATCCCGAGATGGTCTCCCTGATGACGCTGGGCCTGAGCAGCGAGGGCTTCTCGGTCGTGTCCGCCGGGACCGGCGCCGAGGCGCTCGTCCGGTGGAAACAGGAACGGCCGGACGCCATGTTCCTGGACATGGGCCTGCCCGACATGAGCGGTCTTGAGGTCGCCGAGGAGGTCGGACGGGAGCCGGGAGGACGCAAGGTCCCGCTGGTGATCCTGACCGGCCGCGAAGTCTCGCCGGAGGACGCCGTCCGCCTGCAGACCCAGGACGCGGCGGTCGTGCGCAAGGGAGCGTTGAGCGTGGCGGAGATCCTGGCGGGGCTCAAGCGCAAGCTCTCGACCCTCGCGGAGGCCAGACCGTGAACCCCCTGGTGCTGGTCGCCGATGACGACGCTGACAACCGCGCGGTGGCGGCCGCGGCCCTCACGGCCGCGGGTTTCCGGGTCGCGCTCGCCAAGGACGGGGCCGCGGCCCTCTCGCTGGCCGAGGCCGAGCGGCCCGACCTGGTGTTGATGGACATGGGCATGCCGGTGCTCGACGGGTGGGAGACCACGCGCCGCTTCAAGGCCAGCCCGCTGTTGGGCGGAGTCCCGGTGCTGGCGTTCACGGCCTTCGCCCTCGCCGGGGACGCGGAGAAGGCCGCGCTGGCAGGGTGCGACGGCGTGCTCGACAAGCCCTGCGCTCCGGCCCGGCTGGTGGCCGAGGTGCGCAAGATCATCGAGGCAAGGAGCGCTCATGGAGAAGCTGACAGCCGGCCGTGATGAGTGGTTCTTGAGGCTTGCGGAGTCGCGCGGCCTGGTCGCGCCCGAGGTATTGGAGAGGCTTCGCGGGGCGCCTGACCCTGTGGCCGAGGCTTTCTCCGCGGGGACCCTCAGCCACCAGGCGTTCGGCGAGGCGCTCTGGGACCAGTACCGCCTGCGCCTGGCCGAGCCGCAGGCCGGCGGCCCGAACGCCCTGGTGCGGGGACTGCTGCCTGAGAGCGTCTGCAGGCGCAGGGGCCTGGCCCCGCTCGGCATGGAAGACGGCCGCATCGTGGTGGCCATGTCGAACCCGCTCGACGTCGAGGCGCTGGCCGAGGTGGCCGCGGTCAGCGGCAGGGAAGCGGTCGCGCGCTACGCGCTGTCCCGGCAGGTGCGCGACCTCATCGACGGCCTCTACTCCGCGGACGCCGTGGTCTACGACCTCCTGCGCAGCCTGCCGGAGAGCGAGGCGGTGGAGTGCCTCGCGGCCGAAGAGGGCGAGGGGGAGAACGCCCTCAAGGACGCGGTCAGCACCCCCATCATCCGCCTGGCCAACCACCTCTTGTCCGAGGCGGTACGCCTGGGGGCCTCGGACATCCACGTGGAGCACGGGGAGGCCAAGTCGGCCGTCCGCTACCGCATCGACGGCGTCCTGCGCACCATGATGGTCCTGCCCAGGCACGTCGCGGCCGGCGCGCTCGTCTCGCGCATCAAGATCATGGCGCGTCTCGACATCGCGGATCATCGCAGGCCCCAGGACGGCCGCGCCAAGCTGAGGGTGGGGGAGCGGGAGCTGGGGCTCCGGGTCTCCACGGTGCCGACCTCCTTCGGCGAGAAGGTGGTGCTGCGCATCCTTGACTCCAGGCAGGCCGAGGTGCCGCTGGCCTCCCTGGGGTTCAGGCCGGACCTCATGAAGTCGCTCGAACGGCTCTCCGTCCTCCCGCAGGGGCTTCTCCTGGTGACGGGGCCGACCGGCTCCGGCAAGACCACGACGCTCTACTCCCTCCTGGCCCGCCTGCGCGGAGACGGGGTCAACATCACGACGGTCGAAGACCCCGTGGAGTACCGCATCGCGGGGATCAACCAGATCCAGGTGAGCGACAAGACCGGCCTGGGGTTCGCCGCGGTCCTGCGCGCCGTCCTGCGCCAGGACCCGGACATCATCCTCGTAGGCGAGATCCGGGACCGCGAGACCGCGGACGTCGCCTTCCAGGCCGCCATGACCGGCCACCTCGTCCTCTCCACCCTCCACACCAACGACGCCGCGGCCACGATCGACCGCCTGCTCGACATGGGCGTGGAGCGCTTCAGGATCGCCTCCGGCCTGATGGGGGTCGTCTCCCAGCGGCTCGTGAGGAGGCGGTGCGCGGCTTGCGGCGGTTCCGGGTGCCAATCCTGCTCCGGGGCGGGCCTGGCAGGCAGGCTGGCCATCGCCGAGGTCCTGGACCTCTCCGAGCCCGCGGTGAGGAGGCGGCTCTCCGCGGAGCCCGACACCGCGTCGTTCGCGGAGATGGCCCGCCGGGCAGGCTGGCTGAGGACCCTGGAGGAAGACGTCAAGTACCACCTCCTCCGCGGCGAGACCACGGCGGCGGAGGTCGCCTCCTGCCTGGGCGTGACGCTGGTGGACGCGTCGCCGGCCCGGCCCGGGCGGGGCGGGCCCGTCGCCGGCGAGGCTCCCGGCCCCGGGGGGACCGGGCCCAAGGTGCTCATCGTCGACGACCAGCCTGACAACCGCGCTCTCATGAAGATGAGCCTCGCCGGGGACGGCTACGTCCTCTGCGAGGCCTGCTCCGGCGAGGAAGCCCTCTCCGCAGCGTGGGCGGCGACGCCGGACTTGGTGTTGCTGGACCTCATGATGCCCGGGGTAGACGGGTTCGCCGTGCTGCGGCGCCTGCGCGCCGTCCCGGCCACCGCGACCGTCCCGGTCATCGTGGTGACCGCGGTGGGTGAGGCCGAGGCCCAGGTGCTGGCGCTCCAATGCGGGGCGGATGACTATCTGGCCAAGCCGTTCGATCCAAGGGTCCTGCGGGCTCGGGCCGCGGCCCTGTTCCGGCGCAAGCAAGCGGCATGAGGACGGGCACGCCGCAAAGGACGGTCACGGGAGGAGGGGGCGCCATGAGGTGGACAAGACTCGACGCGGCGGGATGGATCAGGACAGGGCTGCTGGCAGCCGCTTGCTGCGCGGGCTGGTGGGCGGCCATGGCGTCGGCCGCTTTGGATGCCGCAGTGGCGCGGGTCGAACGGGCGCAGAGGGCCGCGGCCCGGCTCCACTGGTCAGCGGTCCTCGACGCCCGCCGGGACGGCGGGGGAGCTTCCCTGGCGAGCTCTTGGGGGCCTGAGGCGCGCCGCGCCTTCGGGCAAGCCAGGGCCGGGCTCCTGGCGGCCCGGTCCAGGCCCGAGGGGCGCGGTCTCGCCGCCGAGGGTATTCCGGACTGGCCCAAGTCCGCGAGCCGGCCCGAGGCTCTGGCCGCCGTGAACGGGGCCGCTCGCCTGGCCCGGGAAGTCATGGCGGACGCCTCCGCGGGGCTCGACCGGGGGACCGCGGGGTCTCTCTGGAGCCTGGCCGCCGCGATCCTTGCCTTCGGGGCTTGGGCCGCGGCTTGGTGGAGGGCCCTCGGACGGGAGGGGGCGAGGCTCGGGCAGCCTGCTCCCGGCGCGGCCGGTCCGTCGGCAGGCGCTCCGCGGCTGCTGGTCGCAGACGACGACCCAGCGGTGCGCCGGCTGCTGCGTCGTTTCTTCGAGAAGTCGGGCTATCAGGTCTTCACCGCCGCAGACGGGATGGAAGCGCTGGAGGCCATGGCGGCGGTCAGGCCGCACGTGATCATCCTCGATCTGGCCATGCCGCGTCTGGATGGGGAGGAGACCCTCAGGCGCATCCGGAAGATCGACTCCCGGGTGCCGGTCACGGTCATCACGGGCGCGCAGAACGCGGGCAGGGCCGGTTCCTGTCTCCAGCAGGGAGCCTGGGACATGGTGGCCAAGCCGCTGGACATGCACTATCTCGAGATGAGCGTCTTCGCCCAGATGCTGCAGCGCGGGGCAGGGAGCGTGGACCAGCCGTCGAGCTGAAGCTCAAGCTCCGGGGCGGCATGGAGGGCTCTGCGAGCCGCGGTCCGAGATCCTTGGACCGCGGGGTCGGGCCCTTTGGCCCCGCGGTCTTGGGCCCTTCGGCGCATGCGGACCGCCGGCCAGGCATGCTATGCTGACCGTGGTCTTATGAGAACGTTGACCGCGGTCCTCGTCTTGTCGCTGGGCGCAGTCGCGCCCGAGGCGTCCGGACAGGCGATCGACGAGTTGGCGGGCGCGGCAGGCCCGGCGGCGCAGGCCGACGCCGAGGCTGTCAAGGAGTCCCTCTCCCGGCTCAGGAAGGAGACGCGCTTCAGGGACCGCTTCCTGGAGCGGCATCGGAGCGCGGCCGACAGGATGCAGGCCATGGCGCACGTCCACGCCCCCATCCGGCAGGGCTGGTGCTCGATCTGCCACGCCTCTCCGGAGGACCCCTCGCTCATGGCGGAGGACTCCTTCCTTCTTTGCCGCGCCTGCCATGACCCCGGCAAGGAGCCGCTGCGCAAGGCTCATCAGGGCGTGACGGAGATCGAGGGGCCCTGCACCGCCTGCCACGACCCGCACGCCTCGGCCGAGCCGGGCCTGCCGCGGGAGAAGGGCCGGCACATGCCCTATGCCGAGAAGATGTGCGGGATGTGCCATTCCGAGCCGCTCGCCGACGGCAAGCCCGGGGTCAAGGACCCGGTCTCCGAGGCCTGCTCCATGTGCCACTCCCGGACCGTCGAGGAGGGGCTCGGCCGCAAGGCGCCCCACGCCGCCTTCGCGCTGGGACGCTGCGCGGGCTGTCACGACCCCCACGTCTCCCGGCGCCGTGCCCTCCTGCGTTCGCGTCCCGAGGACTTCTGCCGCAAGTGCCATGAGCGCATCCCGGACCGCCCTCATCCAGTCACCGGCCCTGCGGGCGGCCATCCCTCGTTCAGCCGCGGCCCGGTCCGCTACGGCCCGCCCGGCGAGCGCTTCGACTGCCTCTCCTGCCATCAAGCGCACGGCGGAGACCAGCAGGGCCTGCTGACCGCGCCTCCGGGCTCGTTCTGCTCGACCTGCCACCCGATGTGACCCTGCCAGCCCGCCCATGAACGCCTGGACAGCCTTGAATTGCTGCGTGATCCTCGCCGGCGCGGCCGTCATGCTGGTCAGCATCGCGCGCGCCGGCGGATTGGCGACGGGCGTGGCCTATGTCCGGGAGCGCCACCGCAGGCAGATGGAGCTGTATCTCCTGTGGCATCGGGGGCTCATGGTCTTCTTCCTGCTGGGCTATGTCGCCGTGGCCGCGGCGTTCGTCTGGGACTTTCCCGTGTTCAGCCAGACTTTCGTCAGCGTCATCTTCCTGCTCGGAGCCGTCTTCGTCTTCTTCGGGGTCGCCGTGCAGTCCCGGCTCCTGGCCGAGGTGAACCAGACCTTGCAGGGCGTCCTGCCGATCTGCGCGGCGTGCAAGAGGATCCGCGTCCCGGGGGGCGAGCCCAAGGACCCGAGGGCATGGAGGCAGATGGAGGCGTACGTCTCCGAGAGGGCCGCGGTGCGGTTCACGCACGGGTATTGTCCCGAGTGCTACGCCAAGGAGATGGGGCGCCTGGACGCCAAGGAAGGAGGGACGTGATGCCGGCTTGTGCCGGCTCTGCCCGGCCGAGTCCCGAGGCACCCGGCTATTTCAGGCAGAACGGACTGCACCACTCCTTCTTCTGGGAGCTTTCCCGCCGGACCGGACTCGGCTGAGCGGGATACGGCGAGGCCGCGCTTCCCGGCATGTCGGGAAAGGCATCCTCGATGTGCTTGGGGCCGGGCTCCTTCAAGGTCACCCTGCTCTTGTAAGTCTGGACGACGACCAGCGCCGTTCCTTTCACCCGGGGGGAGACCCGGACCTCCAAGTCCGACGTGATGGCGACGTAGCCTTCTTCTCCCTCGCTCTCCGAGACGATGCCTGAGGCCAGCAGCTTCTTGTAGAACTCCGCCACCTCCTGCAGCGGGGCTCTGACCGCGTAGACCCACGCTTTCGTCGCTCCGGTCTCCCGAGCGTGAGCGGCGCTTTCCTCCGCCAGGAACCGCGAGCCGGGGAAGACGGCCGGCGGCGCCGGCTCCACCGGCTCCGCCGGCTTCACCGGATGCTCCGGCCCTGCCTGCGCGGGCTTGGAGGCGCTGGGCTCCGGCGCGGGAGGCTTGCGACGGGGACGGACGGGCGGGCCTAGGTCGACCTGGTCGAGCCGACCGGCCAGGAGATGGAGGACATCCAGCGTGTCATCGCAGACGTGGGCGACGAGGCGCGCAACCTTGGCGCGGTCAAGGATGCCGGCCTCGGAGAGGCGGCGCAGCCCCAAGCCCGCGGCGGCCACGCCCAGGACGCAGGCCGCGATGACGAAGGGCCTGCGTTTGCGACTCGTCGCTTCTTTCTTGAGGAGGGTGTATCCGGCGACGATCTCCTGGCGGGACCGCGGACGCAGGCAGATGGGACAGGACACCGCGCCAGGGTCGATCTCAGACCGGCAACCGGGGCATAGTAGCTGCATCGGTGATGCGCAGGCGTCCGGCCCCCTGCGAGAGCCGCCCTGATGTTACCATATCCCGGGCGGCGCGGCGGCGGGAATCGGCGTTACGCGGCCGCGGCTCCCACGGCGCTCCGCAGGCCCTTGAGGAACTCCGAGGCGTCTTCGAAACGCTTCTCCGGGCAGGGGCTGAGAGCCTTGGCGAAGAAGGGATCGAAACCCGGGCCGAGGGACGGCTCCCGGGCGCTCGCGGGCTCGAATCGCGCGGCCCGCTTCTGGGCTCCGAAGTCCGGTCCTGGGAAGGGCAGGCGTCCGGTGAGCAGCTCGTAAGCCACCACGCCGAGGGAGAACAGGTCGGACTGGGGCGAGGCGGACCCGAGCTCCTGCTCGGGGGCCATGTACTGGGGGGTCCCGGAGATCGAGGTCACGGTGGAGCCGGCCGCGCCTCGGGACTGGTGCGCGATGCCGAAGTCCATGACCCGGACGCCGCCGTCCTCGGAGATCATGATGTTGGAGGGCTTGAGGTCGCGGTGGATGATCCTCCGGCCGTGGGCGAAGCCCACGGCCGCGGCCACGGGCGAGATGATCGTGCAGACCTCCGGGAGCGGGAGCCTCCCTCGGCGGGCGAGCCTCTCGGAGAGGGTCTCTCCCTCCACGAGATCGAAGACCAGGAAGGGCTCCTCCTCCTCGACCACGGCGTGGATCTCCACGATATTGGGGTGCTTGAGCTTGGCCACGAGCCGGGCCTCCCGAAGAAAGAGCCCGAGCCCCTCGCGGTCGTAGTGCAGCTCCCGGCGGAGCTGTTTGATCGCGACCCTGCGCTCCAGGGCCTCGTCGAAGGCTTCGTAGACCACGCCCATGCCGCCGCGCCCCAGCTCGCGCACGACGCGGTAGTTCCCGGCCAGCCTGGCTCCCGGCGGCAAGGTCCCCATCGGACGTGGCCCGGCCGGGGTCTCTGGCCGGACGAGCCGCCGCTTCGTGATCTCCCTGGCCGCGAACACCCCCATGAGGATGAGCAGGGCGGCAGCGGCCGCGCTCCCAGCCCGCCAGGCCCAACGCCCGAGCCTGGGCGCCGGGCCCGCCGGGCCTGCGGCTGCGGGCCCGGCCAGGCGCCTGGCCGCGGCGAGGAACAAGGGCTTGAGCGAGGCGTCCAGCTCCGCGGCTCGGCGGTAGTCCTCAAGCGCCTGAGCCGCCAAGCCCAGCTTCTCCTTGGCCATGGCGCTGTAAAGGCGGCCCAGCCCGCTCTGCGGCGAGAGCCCCAGGGCGGCGTGGGCCGCGGCCAAGGCCTCCTCGTAGCGGCCCAGTTCGTAGAGGGCGAGGGACTTCTCCAGCAGGGCGTCTAGCGAGACGGGGTCGATGAGCAAGGCCGCCTCGGCGTCGGCCAACGCGGACCCATGGTTTTTGAGCTGGTTCGAGATCGCGGCGCGCAGCGCCAGGCTGCGGGCGTCTTTGGGGTCGGCCTGCACGGCGCGGGCGGCGTCAAGGAGGGCGCCCTCGAGGTCTTTGACCATGAGCTTGCGGCGGGCCGTGCGCAAGAGCCTCGCGGCCTTGGAATCTGCCTCGGGCGCGGCCGATCCGCTGCCCTGGCCGGTCCGGCCGTCCGCGGCCGCCTGCCGGACGTCGCCGGGTCCCTCGTCGGCAGCGCGGCCAGCCGCGGCCCGGCCGGTCTCGGCAAAGCCCACACGGCTGAGGTCCCACCGGGAAGCCTCCTTGGGCAGGCTGGACTCGAGCGCGGAGGCGATGTCCTTGGCCCTGGGTTCCTCAGGGTCGAGGGAGAGCGCCTTGCGGGCGCGGGCCAGAGATTCCTTGTAGCGGCCTTGGCCGGCCAGGGCTGCGGCCAGCATGCCCTGGGCCTGGGCGTCGTCGGGCCGCTCGCGCGTGGCCGCGCTTAGGACGCGGTGGGCGTCGTCTGGGCTGTTGGCCCGCAGATAGGACTCGCCGGCGTCCTTGAGCACCTCGGGAGCCTTCTCTCCCGCCGAGCCGGACAAGTCCTCGAGCAGGGTCCCGGCGGCTCGGTAGACCTTGGTCTCCTCCGCCGCGGGACCCTCCTCCTGGGTCGGGGCGGGTCCGGAGGCGGCAGGAGGTTCGGATGGCTGCTCCATCTCCTCCTTCATGGCCGCGAGCTGGTTGCGCGCGTCCTCGTAACTTCGGGTGATCGCGTCGAGCTGGGTCTGAACCAGGGAGCGGTGGAACTGGGACGCCAGCGAGGCCGCGTGCGTGAATTCGAGCCTGCCCTGGTCGAAGGTGCGCAGGACCTCATCGAAGCGCTGCTGGGCAGCGAGCTTGGCCGGGCGGTCCTGGGCCGCGTCGAAATCTCTCATGGCCTCGGCCGCTGCCGACTGGCAGACTATCGCGGATTGGAGGAATTTCCACATGCAGGCCGCTCCGTCGTCGGACGCGCAGGCGCCAAGGACGGCCTGGACGAGCGTTCCGCAGTCCTGCGCCGGTCCACCGGCGGCCAGGCGCGACGCCAACGCGAGCAGGAGGAGGCCTGAGGCCATGGTATGAGTGTAGCCGGAAGTCGGGGAAAGGTCAATCCTCCCTCCCGCCGAAGAGCCGGCCCGGCTCGGTGAGCGGCCTTGAAAGCCTGCTTTGACTCTGGTTTGACCTGGTCCTGCCATCCTATCAGGACTCCTTCCGATGGAAAGCGCCGGGGGAGCCTCCTGCATGGAACCGCGTCGCGATCCGAGGGCGTTGCTAGGGGCGGTCCTGTTGGCTGTGACGATCCTGGCGGCTGCTGCTGCCGGCGTCTTGGCCAAGGACCGGCGCCTGAAGTGGGAGAAGGATTGGGGCAAACCCCCGTCCCACAAGGCCTTCCCCAAGGATTGCGGCCTCTGCCACCCCGGAGGCCGGCTGGACAAGCTCCGCAAGGACTTCTCCTTCGACCATCTCAAGGAGACGGGCAGGCCTCTCCTGGGAGCCCACGCCGCCGCCCCCTGCCTGCGGTGCCACAATGACCGCGGCCCGGTCTCCTCGTTCGCCGCCCTGGGCTGCGCTGGCTGTCACGGCGATCCGCATCAGGGCAGCCAGAGCCGGGACTGCGCCCGATGCCACGGCGAGTCCGCGTGGAAGCCGGTCAAGGCGCCTGAGACCGGCCTCAGCCGTCATGATGCCACGAAGCTGCCCCTGACCGGCGCTCATGCCAGGCTGCGGTGCAGCCGCTGTCACGAGCGCGCCGGGTCCGGCGACTACAAAGGGGCTTCGCCCGGCTGCTCGTCTTGCCACCAGAAGGACTATGTCAAGGCCAAGAGCCACTCCGCCGGAGGGTATTCCAAGGAATGCCGGTACTGCCACTCCGCAGCCGCCTGGACTCCGGCCAACGAGGGCCATGCCGCCATGGGCGAGGGCCTGGGCGAGAGCCCGGACTGCTACGGGTGCCACCAATCCGATTACGAAGGTTCCAAGACCACTCCTGCGTCGAGCCACCTGGCCAACGGCTTCCCCAAGACCTGCCTCACCTGCCACAACACGACCGCCTTCGGTCCGGGCACGCAGATGCGCCACCATGACGTGGGCTCCATGCTCTGTTTCTCCTGCCACCGGGTCCGCTACGAGGGGGCGGCCGCCACTCCTGCGGCGGCCCACGCGGCCAACGCCTTCCCCACGACCTGCCAGAACTGCCACAACACCGCTGCGTTCGGTCCCGGCACCGCGATGCGGCACGAGCTCGTGGGGGCCAAGGCCTGCTACGACTGCCACCGCCAGACCTACCAGGGAGCGCCGGGCCACGCGGCACGGGACTTCCCGCGGCTGTGCCAGAACTGCCACACGACCTTCTCCTGGCTGGGAGCGCGGCCTGACCACGCCAGCCTGGGAGCCTCACCGGACTGCGTCCGCTGTCATCGGTCGACGTACAACGGGACCAGCCCCACTCCGGCAGCCGACCACGCGGGCAACGGCTTCCCCACGACCTGCCAGGACTGCCACACCACCGCGTCCTGGGGACCGGGCACGGCCATGCGGCACGAGCGCGTCTCCGCCAGACCCTGCTACGGCTGCCATGCAGCGACCTTCCAATCCGCGCCCAACCACGCGGCCCTGGGCTTTCCCAGGACCTGCGATGGTTGTCACCGGCCGGGGACCTGGCAGGGACCGGTCTTCGACCACAGCCAGCTCGGGGGCACCCCGCTCTGCTACGGCTGTCATCAGTCCAGGTACGCCGCGGCCAACCCGTCTCCCGCCGCCAACCACGCGGTCAACGGCTTCCCCACGACCTGCAGGGACTGCCACAATACGTCATCCTGGGGGCCGGGCACGGCCATGCAGCACCAATTCATGAGCGGCAGGCCCTGCTACGGCTGCCACGCCGCGGACTACCAGGGCAATTCCGACCACGTGGCCGACGGTTTTCCGACGGACTGCGGCTACTGCCACAAATCCTTCGCGTCCTTCGATGACGGTTCGTTCTCTCACGCGGCCATGCGCCTCCCTCACAATGGCGCAGGCTGCCGGGAATGCCACCCTGCCGGAGACTTCACACGGGCGGCCTGCACCTGCAGGGCCTGCCACAGCGACCGGACCTGCCCCTGAGACGCGCCATTCTCTGGGGACAGCCCAAATGGTAGGATTGGGCCATGCTCCGTGAGGCGCGGGTCCCCGGATCCCGGACGCGCTGGCTGCTCCTCGCCGCCGCGGCTGCCGCGGCCCCGGGCGCGCTCATCTGGCTTTCCGGCGGCCGGTTCTTCATCCCCCTGGAGCCGGCGGTCTTCCTGCCCCTTCACAACGCGGCGGAGCTTTTCACGGTGCTGGTCTCCTTCGCGGTCTTCAGCGTGGGCTGGTCCACGCATGAGGAATCCAAGGACCGCCACGCCCTGTTCCTGAGCGCGGGCTTCCTCGTCGTCGGGCTCGTGGACTTCATGCACACGTTCAGCTACGCGGGCATGCCCGCGTTCATCACCCCCAACATCCCCGAGAAGTCCACGGAGCTATGGTTCGCGGCGCGGCTGGCCACTGCGGGCGTCCTGCTTGGGAGCGCCTTCGTGCGTCCGGACAGCCGCAGCCCGTGGCTTCGCAAGAGGCCCTTGCTGGCGGCGAGCCTCGCCTTGGGCGTGTTCGTGTTCGCCTGGGCCACCCGGTCGCCGGCCGTGGAGGTCCCTTCCAAGGACGCGCTCGAGGCCCTGGAGCTGCTCCTGTGGCTGTCGGCCGCCGTCGTCTACTGGAGGCGGCTGTCGCACAAAGGCCGGAGGACCGACCTCTACTATCTCGCCGCGGTCCTGCTGAGCCTCATCGGAGAGCTTTCTTTGGGCGCCTACCACAGCGGCTTCGACACCTATGCCCTGCTCAAGCACGTCTACAAGGTGGCGGCCTTCGCCCTCATCTATAAGGGAGTGTTCGCGGCCTCGGTGTCCGCGCCCTACGAACGGCTCCTCGAGGCGGAGACCGCGCTCAAGAAGGATATCGCGCATCGCAAGCGGGTCGAGGCGGAGCTCAGCCGCTCCAACGCGGAGCTCTCGCGCTTCGCCCACGTGGCGTCGCACGACTTGCGCGAGCCCTTGCGCATGGTGGCCAGCTACACCCAGCTCCTCGGCCGGCGCTACAAGGGGAAGCTCGATGCGGACGCCGACGAGTTCATCCGCTTCGCCGTGGACGGCACGGTGCGGATGCAGTCCCTGCTCGACGACCTGCTCGCCTATTCCCGGGTCCGGCTGGCTGACAGGAAACCCGAGGAGGTCGACCTGGGGCGCGAGCTGCCCGAGGTCCTGGCCCGCCTGCGCCTGGCCGTGGAGGACGCCGGGGCTTCCGTGACCCACGACCCGTTGCCGGTCATCCTGGCTGACGCGGGACAGGTGCGCCAGCTCCTGCAGAACCTCGCGGCCAATGCGCTCAAGTTCCGGTCCAAGGAGAGGCCCTGCCGCATCCACGTGGGCGTGTCCCGCCGGGACGGGGAATGCGTGGTGAGCGTCTCCGACGACGGGATCGGCATCGACCCCGAGCACTTCGACGCGGTCTTCGGCCTCTTCCAGCGCCTGCACCCCAAAGGCGCGTATCCGGGCAGCGGGCTGGGCCTGGCCATCTGCAAGCAGATCGTGTCGAATTGGGGAGGCCGGATCTGGGTGGAGTCCAAGCCCGGGCACGGGTCCGTGTTCTCCTTCACGGTCCCGGAGGCCGCGCCCGGGCACGGGGCCGGACAGGTCCCGACTCCCGCCAAGACATGAGGACCCCTTCCGCTGCGGCGCGGTCCTTCCGCCATCCCTGCACCGGCCCGACCCGGACCCGGGGCTTCGCCTCGTTCCTGGAGCGCGAGCTCGCAGGGCCCCGCGCGAACATCAGAGCCTTCGCCAGGGAGTTGGGGGAGGTCTTCGGCCCGAGGCACGTCACCCTGGTCAATTCAGGGTCCTCGGCGAACCTGGCCGCCGCCCTGGCCTTGGCCGAGGTCGCCGGGCCGGGCGAGGCCGTGGTCTGCGGGCTCACCTTCCCTACCACTGCCGCCGCCTTGAAGGCAGCGGGCTTCGACCTCAAGGTCGTGGACTGCGCGCCGGGGGGGTTCTGCATGGACCCCGGCCGCCTCAAGGAGGCTCTCGGGCCGAGGACCAAGGTGGTGGCGGTCACGCATTTCCTGGGGTTTGCGGCCGACCTTCCCGCTGTCAGGGCCATCGCGGACCATGCCGGGCTGCTGGTGCTCCAGGACGCGTGCGAGACCATGGGCTTGTCGGTCTCGGGCAGGCCGGCGCACGAGTGGGGGGACCTCTCGACCTGGAGCTTCTACCACCCGCACCACCTCTCCTCCTTCGGGGGCGGCGCCGTGGTGAGTCCCGACGCCTCGTGGCGCAGGCTCGTCGAATCCTACAGCCACTGGGGGAGGGAGTGCTCCTGCCACTACGCGCCCGAGGACTGCCCGGTCCCGGCGGGGCCGGACCACCAGTTCACCTACGGCCGCGCCGGCTTCAACCTCGAGCTCTCCGAGCTCAACGCCGCTTTCGGCAGGTTCAGCCTCAGGACCTGGCCGAGCCAGGAAGAGGCGAGAAAGAGGCGCTACGCCGTCCTCTTCGAGGCGCTCAAGGACCTCAGGGGCCTCAAGGTCTACGCGGCAGACCCGTCGCTGCCCTCGCCTTTCGTCTTCCCGGTCACGACGCTCGACGGCCGCGCGCCTGAAGCGGCCCGGGCCTTGGCCAAGGCCGGGATCGAGGTTCGCTCCCTCATGGGGGGACTGCTCACTCGGCAGGCTCCGTTCCGGGAGCTCCATCACGCGGGCCTGAGGAACTGCGCGGCCGCCTCGAAGTCCACCTTCTTCCTGGGCATCCATCAGACCCTGGCCGAGTCCGACGTGAAGGCCGCGGCCGCGGAGGTCAGGAGGCTCCTGAGCCGATGAGCGTCATCCAGCGCCTGGCAGCGGCCCGCCGCGCGCCGCAGGCCTTCACCATCCAGTACCCGCCGTCCCGGGAGTACTTTCAAGCGAGCTTCCGGACTCCGCCGCGGGAGATCGCCGAGTTCCTCTCGTCCAAGGGGGGGCTCGCGGGCTTGTCGGAGTTCGGGCTCTACCTTCACGTGCCGTTCTGCCGGGCCCGGTGCCTGTACTGCAACTTCCCCATCGACACCAGGCGGGACGCCGCGCTCTACGCCGGTTACGCGGACTCCCTCATCCAGCAACTGGAGCTCCTCTGCCACGCCGTGCCGGCCGGGAGCTCGGTCCGAGGCATCGACATCGGCGGCGGGACCCCGACCCTGCTGCCCGAGCCCGAGCTCGAGCGCGTGGTCAAAGCCCTGGCCAAGTGGCGGGCCCGTTCGAGGAGCCGGCGGCCGTTGTCGGTGGAGACCAGCCCCGAGATCGCGGCGCGCGAGCCCGGCAAGTTCGTCATGCTGCGTTCCCTCGGCGTGGACCGGGTCTCCCTGGGCGTGCAGACCGCCGAGACGGACCTGCTGGCGCGCGTGCGCCGCAGGCAGCAGAAGCTGGACATCGAGACAGGCATCAGGAACCTCAGGGCCGCGGGCATGGGCCGCGTCAACGTGGACCTCATCTTCGGCCTGCCCGGCCAGGGGCTTGCGGAGTGGCGCGCGGACCTCAAGTTCGCGTCCTCCCTGAAGCCCGACTCCATCACGACCTACGACTGCCTCTACCGCGGGAAGGGGAGGGGCTTGCCCATGACCGGAGCCAAGCCCCCCGCAGCCGCGGTCTATGGGAAGCTTTACGACGAGGCCTTCTCCTTCCTGACGTCCAAGGGCTACCACGCGGCCTACGGGTCCGTGAACTTCTCGCTCCACCGGGGGGAGACCGGGACCTCGGCCTATTTCGAGGGACGCCTGCTCGACGGCCTGCCCTATCTGGGCCTGGGGGTCAACGCCTCCAGCATGATCGGGTGCCGCTGGTGGTTCTCTCCCGCCGCCATGCCGGAATGGACGCGGGCCGTGCAGGACGGAGAGGCCCTGCCCGGGCAGGACTGCTACGCCCTTCCCGAGGCCGAGCGCCTGGCCAAGCAGATCCTCTGGAGCCTGAGCTTCGGGTTCCTGGACCTGGAGCGCTTCCGGAAAGCCTTCGGCTGGGGGATCAAGCCCCGCTTCAGCGCCGGGCTCGAGGCGGCCCAGGAGAAGGGCTGGCTCCTCAGGAAGGGAGGCCGCTACCACATGGTCTGCGGGAGCTTCCGGCACCTGCCTGAGCTGAGGGCCCTGTTCTACACGGATCCGGCCCTGGACTGGGTCAGGCGAGGCGGCCCACGACCGTGAACTCCTCGCGGTCGTGGTAGAGGTGCCGCGCCCTCAGCAGGGCGCAGCGCCCGGCCAGGACCCCGTCGCGGGCCAGCACCTTCCTGAGCAGGGGCAGGGGGTCGTTCCTGCCGAACTTGAGGTTGGCCACGAACCTGCCGCACCAGCCTGACCCGGCCCAGCGTTCCAGGAGCCCGAGGGTCCTGGCCGGGTCCTCCAGCAAGTCGCAGAAGAGCCAGTCCACCTGGGACTCGGGCGCGAACTTGAAGGCGTCCTCGCGCAGATGCGTGATGAGAGGGTTCCCCGACGCTCCGTCCTTGAGAGGGCCGTTGTCCACGGCCGTGACCGCTGCGCCGCGCCGCGCCGCGGAGTAGCTCCAGCCTCCGGGCGCCGCCCCCAGGTCCGCGACGGTCTGGCCCGGGGCAGGAGCCTCGCCGAGCACGGCGTAGGCCTCCTCCACCTTGAGGTAGGACCTCGACGGCGCATGCGGGTCGTCGGCCATGCGGCGCTGTCCCCCGCACCAGGCTTGGCCGCAGGCGAAGGCCCTGTCGAACCCGGCGAGGAAGACGAAGAACCCTGAGCAGGGACCCGGGCCCGGCCTGCCCGAGCGGGCAAGGCGCATGATGCGCGCAAGCTGGCTGGCTTCGCCCCGGAAGGCCGCTTCGAGGCTCTTGGCCCTTTTGGAGAGGCCTTCTTCGGCGGCGGACTCGAAGGCCAGCGGCCAGAGGCCGTCGTAGCGCACTCCCCTGCTCAGTTTGCGGAAGAGCTCCGCCAAGGAGCCTCCCAAGCCTCTGCCCGGTTCTGCCTTGAGCTCGACAGGGTCGTGGAGCACCAGGTGGCTGAAAGCCAGGTCCTCGGCGCGTCCTTCGCAGAGCGCCCAGCCTGGCCCTTTCTCCACGCAGGTCCCGGCCTCCTTGGCGATGAAGGCCTGGAATCCCGCTTGTCCGACGTGGAGGTTCAGGCTCATGAGCCGGGCTCAGTAGGCGGTCCAGACGGTCCCTTTGCTGTCCGTGTGCGTGCAGTTGACCAGGACCGTGCCGAAGCCCTTGTCCTTGGGGTCCGCGTTGTAGAGCCAGCCTCCCGCGTCATCGGGCGCCGTGCCCGTGAGGACCGCGTTGGAGGCCCGGTGGTAGTCCGCGACAGAGGCCTGAGGCAGGGAGCCGGCCAGGTACTTGCCGCCCTCGCTCAGGGCCTCCAGGGATGAGGGAGGGGAACCCTTCTCAGCCTGATGAGTGCTCACGGCCGCGCGGATGGCGCTGAGATTGCCTTTGGTCGAGCCTTCCCGGAGCTTCCGGATCCATGTGCCCTGTCCGGCCGTGAAATCCAGCCAGAAGACGACGAACAAGACCACGGTGAGCGCAAGGAGTCCTGCCCCGGCTCCCATGAGCCGGCCGGGCTCGGCCTCGGCCAGGAAGGGCTTGCGCTCGGCCGCGGGCTTTCGGGCCTGATAGCCCCAGACCAGCATCTGGATGGACCTTGCGAGCGCGACCAGGCTCAGGAAGAACATGAAGACCGGAGCGACGACAGGGGCGAGGATGAAGAGGATGATCATGCTCACCACGATCTCCCAGGTCTTCCAGCGGCGATGGCCCTTGGCGGTCATGACCTTGCCCGCTCCCCCTGCCGCGGTCAAGGCCAGGACCAGGAGCGGCATGGCCAGCACGATAAGGAGGCTGACCGGGGTCGCGGTCGGCGCATTGGCCGATGCCGGAGACGCCGCGCAGGAGGCGAGCGCGAAGATGACGGCGGACTTCAGCTTTCGATCCATGTGAACTCCCATTCCTTGTCAGGCATGAATGAACGTCTGGCGAACGAGGAGGCGCCGGGGCCGTCCAAGGGGTAGCTGCTCGAGGTGATGCGCACTCCGACGGTCTTGAGGAGGTACTCTCCGGATTCCAAGGGCCTCCTCCAGGCTCCTGTGGTGGAGAGGAGATAGACTCCGCTGCCGCCCCGGGCTCGCTGGGAATACCGGACCCGGATGTGGCGGCTGGCCCTGGCCGGGAGCGTGACGGAGTAGTAGGGCGTCCCGCCGAGCCGCAGGGTCGGGATGACGCGGAGGTCCTCTCCGGTGCCGGGGTCCGCCTCGGTCACGAGCACGGAGTCCGGGAGGGGGTGGGGCTCGTCGGAAAGGATGGGGTACTTGAGGCCCTGGGTCACGGGGATGGGCCAGGGGTTCGCGTAGACGTAGAGGCCCTCGACCTCGATGGAGGAGGGCCGCACCGTGACCTCGATGCGCTCGCGGGTGAAGCGCGCCGTGGGCAGGACGCCGAAGAGGAGCAGGCAGCACCACCCCGGGACGGCGGCGGCCAGGACGCAGGCGGTTCCTCGGGCTGCGCGGTGGGCCGTCACGGGGGCATTATATCAGGTCTTGAACTTGGCGCGGAGCCACTCCTGGAGGTCGTCCAGGAGCGAGTAGGTCACCGGGGTCATCACCAGCGTGATGAGCAGGGACATCAACTGCCCGCCGATGATGACCACGGCCATGCTCCGCCGGGTGCCGGACCCGGCGCCCGTGCCCAGGGCCACGGGCAGCATGCCCGCGATGAGGGTGCAGGTGGTCATGAGGATGGGCCGCAGCCGGGTCTGGTTGGCCTCGATGATGGCCTGGTAGCGCGGCTTGCCCTGGGCCCGCAGGGTGTTGGTGTAGTCCACCTGCAGGATGGCGTTCTTCTTGACGATGCCGACCAGCATGAACACGCCCATGATGCTGAAGATGGCCAGGTTCTCTCCCACCATGAAGAGGGAGAGGAGCGCGAAGGGGATGGTGAGCGGCAGGGCCACCATGATGGTGGCGGGGTGCACGAAGCTCTCGAACTGGCTGGCGAGCACCATGTAGATGAAGAGGAAGGAAAGGAGGAAGGCCATGGCGAAGCCGCCCAGCATGCGGCCGAGCTCCTTGGCCTTGCCGATGAGGTCGGTGCGGTACTCCGGCGGGGCGCCGAGCTTCTTGAAGGCCTCCTCGGCCCGGGCGATGGCGTAGCCCACGGGCTTGCCCGACATGTTGGCCCTGACCGTCACCTGGCGCTGGCGGCTGTAGCGGTCGATCTGGGTGGGGCCGAACCCGGGCTCGACCGTGGCCACGGAGTCGAGCCGCGTCACCCGGCCGACGCCGGCCGGGACCATGAGGGCGGAGAGGGCCTCCACGCTGCTCCGGTGGCTGCGGTCCGCGCGCAGGCGGACCTGGTAGAGCTCGTCGACGTCCTTGTACTTGGTGATGTCCTCCTCTCCGCCCACCAGGGTGCGCAGGGACATGGCGATGTCCTCGACCTTGACCCCGAGGTCGTGGGCGCGGTCCCGGTTGATGACGACGCGGTACTCGGGTTTGGCGTAGGAGAAGCTGGTGTCCACGTCCACGATGCCCTTGTCCCTCGTGAGGGACTCGGCGACCGACTCGGCATAGGACCGGAGCTTCTCGAGGTCCGGGCCGACGATGACGAACTCGAGCTCCGTCTCCTTGCCTCCGCCGAAGCCTCCGACCGGGGAGACCAGGACCTTGAGGCCCGTGTACTTGGAGAGCATGCGCCGGGCCGCGTCGATGATGACCTGCTGGTGCACGGAGCGCCTGCCGGCGTCCTCGAGCTCCACGAGGAAGGCGGCCTCGTTGACCCCGCGGACCTCCCACATCGAGCTCTGGCCCACGGATGAGAGGACGTCCTTGACGTAGGGGAGCCGCCGGATCTCGGTCTCGACCTGCTCCGTCAGGCGCCGCATGGCGGTGATGCTCGTGCCTTCCGGGGCCTTGACGTTGATGTTGATCTTGGAGGTGTCGTCCTGTGGCAGGAAGTCCTTGCCGATGAGGGCGAGCAGGGGGACCGTGGAGAGCATGACGGCCGCGGACACCGCCACCATGGTCTTGCGGCGGGCCATGGCCCACTCGATCGCCATGGTGTAGTACCGGACCAGCCAGTCGTTGAGGCCGTCCGCCAGCGCCATCAGCCGGGTCCTCTCGCCGCGGTGGGGCTTGAGGAAGATGGCGCAGGCCATCGGGGTCAGGGTGAAGGCCACGAAGAGGGAGATGGCGACCGCGTAGGCCACGGTGAGGCCGTAGCTCCGGATGAAGCGGCCGATGATCCCCTCCATGAAGGCCAGGGGGATGAAGATGACCAGGAGCGAGAGGGTCGTGGCCATGACCGCCAGGCCGATCTCGGTCGTGCCCTCCAGCGCGGCCTGGGCCGGGGGCTTGTGGAGCTCGTCGAGGTGCCGGAACACGTTCTCCAGCACCACGATGGCGTCGTCGATGACCAGGCCCACGGAGATGGTCAGCGCCAGCAGGGTCATGTTGTTGAGCGTGAACCCCGAGAGGTTCATGAAGATGAAGGTGCCGATGACCGAGGTGGGGATGGCCAGGGCGGCCACGAAGGTGGAGCGCGCGTCGCCCATGAAGAGCAGGACCATGACCGCGGCCAGGAGCGCCCCCAGGATGAGGTGCTCCTGCACGGTCCAGACCGAGTCCTTGATGAACTCCGACTGGTCGCCGACGATCTTGGTCTCGATCCCGCGGGGGAGGGCCGCCGTGATCTCCTTGAGCCTGGCTTTGACCTCGTCGCTGACGGCCACCGTGTTCGTCCCGGACTGCGTGCTCACCGAGAGGGAGACGCAGGGCCTGCCGTTGAGGAAGGCGACGCTCCGGACCTCGGCCCCGGTGTCCTCCACGCGGCCGATGTCCGAGACCCGCACCACGACCCCGTTCTTGGTCGCGACCACGATGCGCTTGAAGTCCTCCACGCTCTCGATGCGGCCCAGGGTGCGGAGGGTGTACTCCTTGTTGAACTCCTCCACGCGGCCGCCCGGGATCTCGATGTTCTGCTGGGAGATCGCGTCCTTGACCTCCTTGATGGAGATGCCCAGGGCCGCGAGCTTGAGGGGGTTGACGATGACGTGGATCTCGCGCTCCCTGCCGCCTGCGATGGTGACCGAGCCCACGCCGCCGACGGTCTCGATCTGCTCCTTGATCCTCTTCTTGGCGAGGTGGGTGAGCTCGATGAGGCCCATGTCGCCGGAGACCGCGATGCTCATGACCGGGAACGAGCCGAAGTCGATCTTGCTCACGACCGGCGGGTCCGTGCCCTGGGGGAGGTTGCGGGTGATGCTGGAGACCTTGTCGCGCACGTCCTGGGCCGCGACGTTGACGTCCTTCTCGAGGGAGAACTTGATGAAGAGTTGGGAGAAGCCCTCGTAGCTGGCGGAGTTGAGGTCCTCGATACCCTCGATGGTGTTGACCGCCTCCTCGATGAGCTTGCTGACGGAGGTCTCGACCTCCTCGGGGCTCGCACCCTTGAGGGTCGTCTGCACGAGGATGAAGGGGAACTCGACGTTCGGGTAGAGGTCGATGCCGAGCCTGAGGTAGTTCAGGGAGCCCAGGACCACCAGGGCGGACATCATCATGGCCGTGAAGACCGGCCGGCGGATGCAGACCTCGACGATCTTCACGCTATTGGACCACTTCGATCTTGCTGCCGTCCTTGAGTCCGTAGAGGCCGAAGTTGATGACCTCCTGGCCCTTCTTGATGCCGCTGAGGATCTCGGCGAACTCCGGGGTCTTGATGCCCACGCTCACCGGCCGGGCCTGGGCCCGGCCGCCCTCCGCGAGGAACACGACCTCGGCTCTTCCTCCGGCGGCCTGGGCCGCGGCCCCCGCCGGCGCCTTCTCCGCGGGCTGCAGGGAGGCGCGCTCCACGACCTGGACGGCGTCTGCGGAGACCGAGAGGGCGTTGGAGCGCTTGCCGATGACGAGCTCCACCTGGGCGAACATGCCGCTCTTGAGGCTCCGGTCGGCGTTCTCCGCCAGGAACTCGACGAGCACGCTCCTGCTGGCGGAGTCGACCACGGGGCTGATCTTGAAGATCCGCCCCTTGTAGCTCCTGCCCGGGTAGGCCTCGACCGTGACGTGGCCGGTCTGGCCCGATGAGATCCTGCCGAGGTAGCGCTCCGGCAGGTCCACCTTGACCCTGACCTGGGACTGGTTGACCACCATGGCCACGGGGGTCTGCGGGGTGACGTTCGCGCCCGGGTCGAGATAGGTCCGGCCGACGACGCCGTTGATGGTCGAGGGCACCGGGGCGGGCTCGAAGACCACGCCCGGCTCGTCGCGCTCGACCAGGGCCACGGCCTGGTCGCGGGCCACGACCTGGCCCTCGGTGAGGAGGTTCTTGCGGAGCTTCCCGGACACGCGCGGGTAGAGCACGGCCTCCTCGAGCGCCTTCACCGAGCCGGAGAGCACGATCTTCTCCTCGATGTCGCGCACCTCGGCCTTCTCCGTGCGCACGACGAAGGTCTCCGCGTCGACGGCGTCCAGCGCGGCGAGCTCTTGCGAGCGCTGATGGCTCCGGTAGAGGCGCAAGGCGCCCAAGAGCACCGCCGCCGCGATCAGGATCGTCTTCCAAGAAGGGATTCTCATGTCCTCATCATTCTCCCGCGGCCCACTGGAGTTCCGTGAACGCCGAGCACGCGTCGTGCATGGCCTGGACTTGGATCATGCGCGAGGTGTTGAGCGCCAGGGTCGCGTCGTTGAGTTCGAGCTGACTGGCCAGCCCGTTCCTGAATCGGGTCTCGGTGGCCGCGAGGGCCTTCTCGGCCTGCTCCACGGCCTGAGCCTGCGAGCGCACGCGCTGGGAGGCTTCCTTGAGGTCGAGCCAGGCTCCCTTGACCTCGACCTTGACCTGCCGCTCGGTCTCCTTGAGGACTTCCAGGGCCTGCTCCGCCGCCAGGCGCGCCTCCCGGGTCTTGGAGACCGTCTCGAAGCCGGAGAAGACCGGGATGGAGAGCTTGACCCCGGCGGCCATGCTCCAGGTCCGGCCCGTGGCGCCGGGCCAGCCGCGGTCGTCCTGGCCCTGGAACTGCCTGTTCCAGAAGCCGTAGAGGTCGGGGTAGTGGAAGGAGCGCTCGAACTTGACCTTCTCCTTGGCCAGGTCGTATTGCCGGCGCGCGGTCAGGACCTCGGGCCGGGAGGCCAGGGCCGAGGCGTAGCGGCCCCCGAGCTCGGCCTGGCCCGCCGCCGGGCAGCTCAAGACGCTCGTGGGGAGGAGCTCCTCCTCGGGGTCGAGGCCCAGGAGGCCGGTGAGCTGGAGCACTCCCTTCTCGTAGAGGTTGACCGCCTTGGTGACGCTCGGCACGCTGTTGGCGACCTCGACCTTCTGCCTGAGGACCGTGAGGTCGCTGGCGATGCCCTGCTTGAACTGGGCCTCGATGACGGCCAGGTGCTCCTGGGCCGTGGCCAAGGCCTCCTGCTGGATGTCCACCGTGGCCGAGGCCAGGAGGATGCCGTAGTAGAGCCGGCGGACCGCCTTGGAGACCCCTGCCCGGGCCTCGCGCACGGCCTCGGACCCGGTCTGGGAGTAGAGCCTGGCCATGCGGATGCCGGTGGAGACCTTGCCTCCGGACCAGAGCACCTGGGTGGCCTCGACCGAGGCGGCGTACTGGTTGTTGGCGCCGATGGGGACCTTGGTCCCGCCGATGACGAAGGAGGGCTTCTCGATGTTGTAGGAGTACTGGCCCCCGACCTTGAGGTCCGGCAGGGCGTTGGCCCAGTACTGGCGCACCCGCTCGTCGAAGACCTCGCGGTTCTTCTCCGCCACGATGATGGAGGCGTTGCCCTTGAGCGCGAGGTCCACGGCGGCCTCGATGCTCAGGGGCCTGGGGCCCGCCGCGAGGGCCGGCGGCAGGGCGAGGAAGACCGCCGCGGCCCCGGCCGCGGCGCCCCTGCAGAGGAGGCGGGCCAGGCGGCGGGGGAGTCCCGCGTCGAAGCCGTTGGTCCTGCCTTTCTGGACGTGCATGGCGAAATACATGAGGATCCCCCGGATCAGATGGAGGACGTCGTCCGCCGTGCCCTTGGCCAGGCGTCCCTTCGCCTCCCAGCCGTGCAGGAGGTCCCGCAGCCCCTTGCGGTGCCCTTCATCGAACTCGGAGACGATCCTGGCGATCCCGCTCGTGCGCGGGCACATCATGGTCTGCAGGGCGAAGCGGACCGCCTCGGGCTTCTGCTTGAAGAAGGCGAGGTGCCCTTCAAGGGCGCCGGCGAACTGGTCCTCGAGAGGGGCGTCCGAGCCCGCGGCCGCCTCGGCGTGGACCTTGCCCGCCTCCTCGGCGTAGCGGGCGAAGACCGCGCGGCAGAGGTCCTCCTTGTCCTTGAAGTAGTAGTAGAGGACGGGCTTGGTGACCCCGAGCGCGGCTACGATCTCGCGGATGGAGACGCGGTCCACGCCCTTCTCCGCGAAGAGCTTGATGGCGGCCAGGAGGATGCGCTGGCGCATGCCCTCGGCGCGGTCTTTCGCGCGGCAGCGGCTGGGGGGGGACTTGGTCATACCTACCTACCGGTAAGTATATCATTTCCGGGGCTCGGCTCCGCCTCCACCACCAAGGGTAGCCTTCCCCCGTCGGGATCCGATGGGTGCAGTCCACGAAGACGGCGCCATGTCAGCCGCTGCCGGGCGCATGGACGAATCCCCAGCCGCCGGAATCGCGCGATCTCCCGTCGTCGATGCCCGCCTCGCGGCAGATCTCGGCGCCGTAGATCACGACCCCGGCTCGTCGGCCGTGTTCGATGGTCTCCACGCGGGGAATCGAGGGAAGGTATTTCTGCCCGATGGTCAGCGCTTCGAGAGAGGCCGGGTAGGCTCCCTCCATGTCGCCGTAGTAGATGCTCAATGCGGAGCGGATGGCTGCCAGATTCCCGCCGGTCGGTTACCTATCTCCCCGAACGTTCATGCCAGATACTATTTTCGCAGAGCCGCTTTAGCAATCAGCAAATTGGTGAATGCAGAGCAGTTCACCAAGAAGAAGATGGCCTCGTCTGCACCAAGTGAGGAATCGTCGGCCGGACTGGCCAAGGCATGTCTGATTCCATCCGCATCGCTCGTATAGCCGTAAAGAGACGAGAAGCTCTTCACGAGGGCCGGATGCGCGAGTCCGATGCTCTTCAGCAGAGATGCGAAGTCGCTCTTCTTGTCCTCTGCGATTGCCTTAACGGCGCTTTCCACTGCGCTGATAGATTCCTTGACCGAGTTCCGAAAGTCCCGCTGGCGCAAGAGTTTGGCGGCTGTCGCGATGTGCTTCGACGTTCCTGCATAGGGCCCGCACGCGTCGTGCGCCATGGCCTTGTCGATTGTAGCGAGTTCTTCGCTTGAGGTAACAGGTAGCACGAGACCATCTTTGGAAAGCCGATATGCCGAGCAGTGTTCCTGCAAGACGTGATTGAAGCCCGGGACGAGCCACTTCGCCTCCTGCTCCCCGGGGCAGTGTTCTACTAGATACTCGATGAGATCGTAGATTCGATTCCATTCGAGACTGAAGAACCGTTGCTTTACTGCCGCTATCAGACCTCGCCAAGAGCCAGTATGTTCTGTTAACTCATCGATTGGTTCATGGAAGAAGCCAAGCCAAAGGTTATGCACGGCGGTGTAACCGACGTCTCCTGTATCGATTCCTTCCAAGTTTGCGAAGAGCTCCTCATGCGTTGTGGGCACTTTGTCGCCCCAAAGCGTTTGATGAATGATATTCCAGAGACTCGCTCTGAGGGGGCGGTCCATGCCGTCGATCTGAACTATGGTTTTGATCAGGCCCTGCCTTTCGGAAAATGATTGTCGTTTGGGTTTGCCTGTCATGATGCTTCCTCGTGTGCCTATCAACGGTGCGCTCAGCCGCCGCTGCCTCTTTGCGGCGGCTCAGAGTGCGGTCGGCTGTAGCGCTTGTTAGGGGGTTGCATCCTTGCCTTCCGGATTTGGCGGCGGTTTTTGCGGAGGTGCTTCATTCTTCTTCGCTTCTGCGATAGACTGAAACTTTGCAAGAAGTTCTTGGAAGTGGCTCACATCTTGAACAACCGAAAGGCCGGGCAAGGTTTCTCCGGTGGCGCGATTTGCGATGTAGGCGGAGACAACTCCAATAATAAGAACGTCTTGGGTCGGCTGATTCAGGTGAAATGTGGGCCCACCGCTGACTCCGTTGATGGCGACGCCGTCTATGAGGTATGCGTGATCCTTTGAGATGAAGCAACTGGTTCTGCCCGAAAAGAAACATAGATTCGATGATGACACGGCTGGAAAACCCAGCCAACCTACTTCATTGCCCACCTTGAGACATTTCTTCTCCGGCGCGAGTATTGGCGGCTTTGCAGGAAGCGGAAAATCCTTGGACCCAATGGAGTGGAGAATCACCGCTGTGTCTCGCTGTTCGTCCAGGAAGATTGCTCTCTCCTCATGACGAACGAGCACTGACGTTTGACTGTTGGGATGATGAAATCGAATGGGCTGCTCCCAGTAATGGGCATGATCGATTACATGCGCTGCCGTAGCGATGCCATACAAATCGGAGCCTTCTAGTCGATAGAGCAGGAAGCCCGTTCCTGTTCCACGTGGCGTCGAGATTTTGACGACAAAAGGACGAGTGTATTCCACCGCTTTCGGCCATGTCAGTGGTTCTGCATCCATGGGTCCTCCCCTTCGCATGATAGCATCAAAGTGTGAGATAACATTATCGCCCTAATAGTTCAGTCGACCGGCCTTAGGCGGTCGATGAAAATAATGATAGCATGGAAAGTGACGTGAAAATCAGAGTTTTGGTGGGGAAGGCATGATGCTGTTGGCGGGATAGGCCGACCACCCCGATCGGCCTATTACGGGTGGCAGGAGTTGCGGTCGAGTCCCAGGCGGTCGACATGGCGGCTGGAGGCCGGGAAGGCGCATTGCCAGCCCCATTCCTTAAGGAGGCGCTTGCGCGCCGGCTCCAGGCGGCGCAGGGGCGTGCGGCCTATGGCCGCAGGTAGTAGTCCTCGGTGCTGTTGGGCTCGCTGCGGCGGATGAAGAGGCGGCGCTGGGCGTCGATGCCGAGGAGGACCTGGGAGATGTCGGTGAGGATGGGCCGGGAGGCGTAGTAGCCGTGGCCGAGGCCCCCGATGCCCAGGGAGGGCGCGTCGATCTCGCCGACGTTGATGACGTCCACGCCCGGGACGCGCTCGCACGCGCCGAGGCGCCGGTTCTTGTTGTAGGTCTCGGACGCGGCGATGGCGTTGTCGTTGTAGGAGCAGTAGACGGTGATGCGCTCCGCGGCCTTCTTCAAGCCCGCCGCGAGGCGCTGGAAGTCCTTGAGCTGGATGTCGGGAGCGTTGAGGATGAGCTCGCCGATGCGGGGGCGGTCCCAATCCTTGGCCGCCTTGGCCAGGGCGGGCAGGACGACCTGGTGCCCCATGGAGTGGACCATGACGTGGAAGGTCGTGGAGGACTCCGACAGCATCCTGAAGAACTCGGCCGCGGGCTCGACGGCCTTGGCCGCGTTGCCCCGGTTGACGTCGTAGGTGCGGGTGATGAGGGCGGACTCGAACATGCTCTCGCTGGCGCCCGCGGGCCACGAGAACAGGACGACCGGGCCCTGGTACTTGAGGTCGTAGCCGATCTGGGCCGCGCGCAGGACGGCCTCCCGGAACTTGACGTTGAAGCCGTGGACGAACACGAGCGGGTCGCGTCCGGCCTGGCGGGAGAGGCGCTCGAGCAGGCCCGGGGCGTCGAAGCTCTCCTGGGCGAGGGTGCGGAAGTACTGGTGGGTGTCGGCTCTGGGGTTGGGCGCCACCTCGAAGCCTCCGACCCCGTGACGCTTGGGCACGTTGAGCTGGCAGAGGCCGTAGGTCACGGTGGTGGAGGGGTCGATCCCGAACCCGTCGTCCCCGCATTCGGCGGGGTCGCCCTTGAGGGCGCGGTCCGTGGCATAGAGCACGTCGAGGGCCTGGGTGTCGTCGAAAGGCCTCGCCAGCAGGGTGTTGAGCGACAGCCGCATGGCCTCGGGGCCGTAGAGGCGGGCCGGAGGCGCGGGCGGGGCCGGGGGCTGCGGGGGAGGGGCGTGGCTGCAGCCCGCGGCTGCCAGGGTCAGGGCCAGGGTCACGGCCGTCTTCGCGAAGGCTCTCACTTTCTCCTCCCGGCCGTCCCCCGCGGGGGCGGCCTCTCACATCATAGAAAATTCCCGAGCCTGAGGGCGCGCGGCCTCGCGAATTGATATGATAACGAGCCCGTGCGGAGCTCTCGTCCGGGGCCGGGACGGGCACCCAACATCGACAGGGAGGAGTGAACATGGCATGGAATGAGTGGAACCAGCGGTCCGCGTACCTGCTCGTCAAGGCGGATTGGGGCACGGCGGAGACCGTCTGGAAGAAGGTGCAGTCCTGGCCCGAGACGCTCGGCGCCTGGATGGTGACCGGCAACTGGGGGCTCGTGGTCTGGCTCGACGCGGCCCGCTGGGAGGACCTCTACGACAAGGTCGTCGAGATCCGCGGCATGAAGGGCGTCAGCGCGACCTCGACGCACTTCGTGTACAAGGGCATGAAGAACGGCAAGTGGTGGTGGGAGTGGCCGGTCGGGGCCTGGGTGTTCCTGCGCTCCCCGCACCTCAACGGCGAGATGAAGGGCCTGACCAAGTGGCAGGGGGTCACGAGCGTGGCTTCCATCCCCGGGGACTGGGACTACCTCATGTGGTCCGGCGGCAGCACCTGGGAGAAGGTCTGGAGCGAGGTCTCCGACCTCAACAAGAAGGGCTGGGCGACCGAGACCATGGTGCCCATGCGCTCCTGGTGGAACAAGTCCTGGAAGAAGGACTGGTGGGCCGCTCGCGAGAAAGAGACGGCCGCGGTCTAGACGCCGTCAGCGGATTCTGAGGGGCCGGGCTCCCGACCTTCCCGTCGCTCGGAAGGCCGGGGCCCGGCCTCCGGTCTTCACGGCCGCCATTTGATGCTGCAGCCCAAGCTGGGCCTCTGGCCTCTCGGGATGGGCTGGCCCGCGAGGAGGGCGCTCGCCGCGGCCCTCAGGTCCGAGCCGGTGACCGGCACGCCGTTGCCCGGCCGGCTCGAGTCGAGCTGGCCGCGGTAGACGAGCTTGAAATCGCGGTCGTAGAGGAAGTAATCCGGGGTGCAGGCGGCGTGATAGGCCCGGGCCACCTCCTGCGTCTCGTCGAAGAGGACCGGGAAGCGCCACCCCTCCGACGCGGCCAGCTCCTTGAGGCGTCCGGGCGCGTCGTCGGGATAGGACCTGACGTCGTTGGAGGCGATGCCGACGATGGCCAGGCCGCGGCCCGCGTAGTCGCGGCCCAGGCGCCCCAGCTCGGTCTTGACGTGCTGGACATACGGGCAGTGGCGGCTGAGGAAGATGACCAGCAGCCCCTTGAAGCCGGTGAAGTCCGAGAGCGCGACCTGGCTGCCCCACGTCACGTCCGGCAGCGAGAAGGCCGGGGCCGTGCTGCCGAGCTCCACCATCGCCGACAAAGTCGCCGCCATGCATTCCTCCCGAGCTGCCGCCACCTTTTAGACGCGGGGCCGTCCGGACGGATTCGGGGTCCGATAAGCTACAATCTAGCCGCTCATGCCCCTGGCCGCGACTCCCGGACATTTCTATCCTCTCGGCGCGACTTTGTCCGCCGAGGGAGTCAACTTCGCCCTATACTCGAAGAACGCCGAAGGGGTGGAGCTCGTCCTCTTCGACGCGCCGGACGCCGACCCGTCCCAGGTCATCCGGGTGGAGCACCGGACGCGCTACGTCTGGCACGTCTTCGTCCGCGGGGCCAAGGCGGGTCAGCTCTACGGCTGGCGGGTGCACGGCCCGTTCCAGCCCGAGAGGGGGCTGCGCTTCAACTCCACCAAGCTGCTCATGGACCCGTACGCCAAGGCGCTGACGGGCAAGTTCCGCAACTCGCGGAACTGCCTGCTCTCCTACGACCCGGCCTCCCCGGCCCGGGACCTCAGCCTCGATGAGCGCGACAACTGCCGCCTCGTGCCCAAGAGCATCGTGGTCGACGACGCCTTCGACTGGCAGGGCATCGAGCGGCCCCAGATCCCCCTCGAGAGCCTCATCATCTACGAGGTGCACCTCAAGGGGTTCACGGCCAACCGGAACTCCGGGGTCAGGCACCCGGGCACCTATCCGGGCTTCAGCGACCGCATCCCGCACTTGAAGGACCTCGGCGTCAACGCGGTCGAGCTCCTTCCGGTGCACGAGCACTATGTCGAGGACTATCTTCGCGAGAAGGGCCTCACGAACTACTGGGGCTACAACACGGTCGGGTTCTTCGCGCCGGAGTCCTCCTACGCCGCGGGCCGCAAGCCGGGCTGCCAGGTCGCGGAGTTCAAGACCCTCGTGCGGGAGCTCCACCGCGCCGGCATCGAGGTCATCCTGGACGTGGTCTACAACCACACCGGCGAAGGCAACGAGCTCGGGCCCACGCTCTCCCTGCGGGGCATCGACAACCCGAGCTACTACAGCCTCTCGGGGCCGGCCGAGGCGCCGGGCCGCTACTACCACAACTATACGGGCTGCGGCAACAGCCTCAACGCCGGCGACCCCGCGGTCGTGCGGCTCATCATGGACTCCCTGCGCTACTGGGTCGAGGTCATGCGGGTGGACGGCTTCCGGTTCGACCTGGCCTCGGTGCTGGGGCGCGAGTCCGGGGGCTACGACAAGTACTCGGCCTTCTTCACGGCCGTCTCCCAGGACCCGGTCCTCAGCTCCGCCAAGCTCATCGCCGAGCCCTGGGACCTGGGGACCTGCCAAGTGGGCAACTTCCCCGTGGACTGGTCGGAGTGGAACGGCCGCTTCCGGGACGCCATGCGGCGCTTCGGCAAGGGCGACGGCGGCATGCTCCGCGAGGTCGGCTGGCGCATCACGGGCTCGGCCGACCTCTACAGCGAGGACGGCCGCTCGGCGCACAACAGCATCAACTTCCTCACCTGCCACGACGGCTTCACCCTGCACGACCTCTACGCCTACGACGCCAAGCACAACGAGGCCAACGGCGAGGACAACCGGGACGGGACCAGCGACAACAACTCCTGGAACTGCGGGGCCGAGGGGCCGACGCCGGACCGCGGGATCGCGGACCTGCGCCGGCGGCTGGCCAAGAACCAGGTCTGCACCCTGCTCTTCTCCTGCGGGACGCCCATGATCCTCGGGGGCGACGAGTTCCTCCGCACCCAGTCCGGGAACAACAACGCCTACTGCCAGGACAACCCGCTCTCCTGGTTCGACTGGGAGCTGGCCCTGCGCAACGGCGACTTCACCATCTTCGTGCGCAAGGCCGTCGCCATGACCCGGCGCTTCCCCGTGCTGCAGCGCCGGCGCTTCCTCGTCGGGCACGACGAGGACGGCTGCCAGGTCCCCGACATCGCCTGGTTCGGCCCGGACGGACGCCATCCGCGCTGGGACGACCCCGAGGCGCGGACCGCGGTCTTCATGCTCGAGGGGCCGCTCCTCTTCCTCTACAACTTCGACCACCAGCTCCAGGACGTGGTCCTGCCGCCCGCTCCCAACGGCAAGCCCTGGCGGCGCGTCGTCGACACGAGCCTCGCCCCAGGGCCGGATTTCGCGGATCCCGGCCGGGAGGTCGCGCTCGACCCCCAGGGGCGCTACCTCGCCAACAGCCGCAGCGTGGTCGTCCTCACCGCCTGACCCTGTGTCCGACGAGCGGGCTCAGTCGGGTTGACCGGCTCCGGGGCGATTTCTTAGACTTCTCCCATGAAGAAGACCCTGTTCCTCTCCGTGGCCGTCCTCGCCCTGGCCGCTGCCGGCGCTCGAACGCTCGCCGCGGCCGAACCCGTGAAAGCGGACCCCCCGAAGAAGTCCGAGCCCGCCAAGCCCGCCCCGGCCAAGAAAGCCGATGAGGCCAAGGCCAAGGCCGACGCCCCGGACCCGAAGGCCCTCTTATCCCCCGAGAAGGCGGTCGAGAAGGCGCCGGACGTGTTCCGCGCCAAGTTCGTCACGACCAAGGGCGAGTTCGTCATCGAGGTGAACCGCGACTGGGCGCCTCTGGGCGCGGACCGGTTCTACAACCTGGTCAGGGCGGGCTACTTCGACGGCGTCAGCTTCTTCCGCGTGGTCAAGGGCTTCATGGTCCAGTTCGGGATCCACGGCACGCCCGCGGTCAACGCGGCCTGGCGCCAGGCGCGCATCATGGACGACCCGGTCAAGAACACCAACGCCCGGGGCACCGTGACCTACGCCATGGCCGGCCCCAACACCCGGACCACCCAGCTCTTCATCAACTACGGCAACAACGCCGCCCTCGACGGGCAGGGCTTCCCGCCCTTCGGCCGGGTGGTCAAGGGCATGGAGGTCGTCGACAAGCTCTACGACGGCTACGGCGACATGCCCGACTTCGGCGGACACTGCCCGGACCAGGGCAGGTTGCAGGGCGAGGGCGACCCGTACCTGAAGAAGGACTTCCCCAAGCTCGACTTCGTCAAGACCGCCAGGCTGGCGAAGTAGCCGGCCCTGCTGCCCGGCGTCATCAACGGGGCGCCGCCAGGTTTGATAAGATTCCCGCATGAGGAGACCGGGCAGGGCGGGGCTTGTCTTCCTCAGGCGCCAGGTCGTCCGGGCGGCCCCGGGCTGGCGCTTGGAGGACGTCACGTTCTCCGATGAGCGCCTCGAGTTCGCCCTGGTCCGGGGGAGCCGGCGCCTCTTCTTCGAGGCGGTCCCGGCCGGGCAGGGCGCGGCCGCCTGTCTCTTCTCCTCCAAGACCCTGGGCCTGAACCTGCGCGGGGGAGAGACCGCGGTCGCGCAGTCCGGGGGCAGGGCCCAGGCCCTGTTCCGCTGCCTGGCGCGCCTGGGCTTCGGCGGGCTCCTGGCCAAGCTCTCGGAGGACGCGCTCGACTACGTCGACTGCGGGGGGACCAGACCGGCGACGAGGCTCGAACGCTACTTCCGGCTCGCGGACCATTCCCCTGACTGGTGGAAATTCGTCTACCCCAAGAACGACTTCCTCGACCAGGAGGTGCGCCTGGGCCGGCGCTGCGTGAAGGTGAACCACGGCAGTTGGGAATGCCGCTACAACACGGTGGAGCACGACCTTGCCGGCCTCCGGTATTTCGCGGACAGCTCCGAGGCGGACCCGGGCGGCGTCAGCGACGTGCAGACCGGCGTCGACGACCGGGACGTGACCGGAGGAGGCAGCCTGCGCAGGCTCGAGCGCAGCCTCGAGGCCGCGCTGACGGACCTCAGGCCGGACTGCGTCCAGGTCAACTCGACCTGCCTGCCGGAGCTCCTCGGCGAGGACCCGCGGCCCCTCATCGCCAGGGCCGAGAAGCGGCACGGCGTGCCCATCTACTGGACCTCCAAGACCCGGGACTCCGGACGCTCGGTCACGGACATCGTCAGGAGCATGCTCGGCAAGGTCCGGTTCCGCCCCAGGAGGGACCCGGCCAAGGTCGTCCTGGCGGGAGGAGGCTCGGCCGGGTCCCGGCTGGAGGCGGTCCGGCTCCTGTCCGGCCTGGGGCTTGAGGTCGCGGGGTTCGTCTACCCCGAGGTCGCGCTCGCCAGCCTGCCCGGCATCGAGTCCTGCTCCGCCCTGGTCTGGGTCGACCCGGCCGGGTGGGAGAGGATCTCGGACGAGCCGTTCCTCGAGACCGGCTTCTCGGTGGTCCGCTGCCATCCTCCCTTCGGCCTGGCGAGGACCGAGGCCTGGCTCGACCGCATCCGGGCGGTCCTCGGCCTCAGAGGGGGATGGTCCCTCGCCGGCGAAGCGCGCCGGACCCTCGACCGCGTGCGGCCCGAGTGCCGCAAGTGGCGGGCCGCGGTCATCGGCGACGCGGCCGACGTGGGCATGCTCTCCTCGGGCGCGCCCTTCCCGGGGTTCTCAGTCACCGGTCTCCTGGAGGAGATGGGCTTCCAGACGCGGACCTTCGTCCTGGCGCGGGCGGGCCGGGCCCTGGGCGGCCGCGGCCCCGTCAGGACGTTCGGCTCCAGGCGCGAGCTCGACGCGCTCCTGCGGGAGGAGACGGACCTGGCCTTCACGCACTTCAACCACGACCCCAGGCTGGAGTCCTGCGGGGTGGCGGGGTTCTGCGAGACCGCCTTCTCCGTGGGGGTCGCGGGCCTGCTGGAGGGGGGCATGCGCCTGGCCGGGTCGGCCGCGTCGCGGCCGTTCCCGGCCCACCGGGGGTTCCTGAGAGCATGGACCTGAACGCAGAGCTCCCTCGGCCGCTGCCCTTCCTCAACGGGGTCTACGTCGCCGTGGACGCCATCCCGGGCTCTTTCCTGGTGGTGGACGGGCCCTACTGCGTGTTCACCAAGGCCGAGATGCAGTACGGGCACAACATCCGCTGCCGCCTCATCCCGCCCCTGGGAAGGGCGGCCGTGGTCCATACCGCGGTCCGGACCGGGATGGAGGAGGTGACGAGCCTCTCCTCGGACCGCGTGGCCGCGGTCGCCGGAGTCTTCGACCGGGTCTGCGCCTACCCGGAGGCCGAGGTCGTGTTCGCGACCTCCTTCGATTTCCATGAGCTCCTCAACTTCCCTCTGGCCGCCGTGGCCGCTGAGGCGGGCCGGCGCGCGGGCAGGCTCGTCTGCCCCATCCCGTCCGCGTCCCTGTCCGGAGACTGGCTCGAGGGCTACTCCAGGACTTGCGCGGCCCTCGCTCGGGGCTTGCCCTTGTCCCGCGGCCGCGGCCGGCGCGACACGGTGGCGGTCGTGGGCTACCTCTATGACCGCGATGAGCCCGACCACCGGGCCAACCTGGCCGAGCTCAAGCGCCTGCTCGCCGGCCTGGGATTGAAGCTCTCGTCGGTGTGGCTCTCCGGCTCGGGCCCCGCGGACCTGAGGAAGGTCGCGTCCGCCTCCGCGCTGCTCAGCCTGCCTTATGCCCGGGACGCGGCCCGGGTCCTCGGCAGGAGGCTCTCCGCCCGGGTGGTGGAGGTCGACCTCCCGCTCGGCCTGACCGCGACCGAGTCCTTCGTGCGCGCCGTGGCCGGGGCCCTGGGCAAGGAGGCGCAGGCCGAGCGCTTCCTGGGTCGGGAGGTCCCCGCGGCCGTGCGGGACACGAAGGAGCACGTCGTGCGCGTCGTGAGCGGGAGGACCGCGGTCCTGAGCGTCTGCGACCCGCACCTCAGGCGCGGCCTCCTGAACCTCGCCTCGGACCTCGGGCTCGAGACGGCGTCCGAGCCGGACGGCCCGCGGCTGCCGGAGGCCGACGCCCGGCCCCTGGTCATCGGGTCCGGCCGTCCCGCCGCGGGGCAGGCCGCGGGCGCGGGGAGCGTCCCGGCGGGGATCGCCGTGCCGTTCGGCTATCCGAACTACGAGGACCACCCGGTCGTGGAGCGCCCCTTCCTGGGCTTCGCGGGCTGGCGGTCTTTGGTCGAGGAGCTGGCAGGGAGGATCCTGCGCGAGGAAGCCGCCGAGGAGAACCGACGATGAAGAGCGCGCGCCGACGGATGGTCGTCATCCTCTACGGCAAGGGAGGGGTGGGCAAGACCACGGTGTGCTCCCACCTGGCCGCCCAGTACGCGGCCGGGGGAAGGAAGGTCCTGCTGTTGGGCTGCGACCCCAAGACCGACACCTCCACGCGGTTCCTCTCGGGCAAGAAGCCTCCGACCATGCTGGACATGGTCGAAGGGAGGTTCGGCCGGCGCTTCTCGGAGCTCCTCACGAGGACGCCGTCGGGCGTGGACATCATGGAGACCGGCGGGCCCGAGCCCGGCGTGGGCTGCGGAGGCCGCGGCGTGGCCACCCTGTGCCAGTTCCTCGAGGAGCACCCGCGGGAGCTGGCTTCCTACGACGTCGTGCTCTTCGACGTCCTCGGCGACCTGGTCTGCGGCGGCTTCGTGGCGCCCCTTCGCTTCGGGAAGGGGAACTGCGTGTTCATCATCTCCTCGGAGGAGCCGGCCTCCCTCTTCGCGGCCAACAACATCGCGCGCATGACCCGGCGTCCCTACTACGACGCGGCCGCGGTGGGAGGGATCATCTTCAACCTCAGGCACAACGACGCCCCGCAGGGGCACCTCGCCTCCTTCGCCAAGAAGATCGGGGTCGCGGTCGTCGGTTCCGTGCCGCGCGACCCCCTCATCATGGAGGCGGAGGAGCGCGGCCTGACCGTCCAGGCCCACGCGCCCTCCAGCAAGGCGGCGCGCCAGTTCGCCGTTCTGGCGAAGGCGGTGGAGGCCGCCTGCCGCTCCAAGCGCTCGGCCAAGGCCGCGCCCATGGGCAACGACGAGTTCTGGGCCTTCGTGCGCCAACACCGGATCGCGTCCCTCTGAGGCGGCCGCGAGGTCCGGGGATCAGGTCCGGTCCGGGGCCAGGGGCAGTTCGCTCAGGTAGGAGTGGACCTTCCAGGACCGGGAGCCCTTCCCGAGCTCCGGGTCGAAGACCACCGATATGTCCAGGCCCGGGCCGAGGAACCTCCTCAGCGCTTTCTCGAGGTCGGAGGGGTCCAGGCGGCCCGGACCGGGCGGGAGCTTGACGGCGAGCCGGCAGGAGCGGTCCTTCCTCTGGAGGAACTGGTGCTGGACGATGGGAAAGGGCCTGAGGGCCCGGGCGAGGTCGATGGGGTTGACCACGACGCCTTCGTCCGAGCGGAAGAGCGCGGCGGGCCTCGCGAGCAGGTCCACGATCCTCGGGGCCGCGTCTCCGCAGGCGCACCTTCCGCGCTCGATCCTGCCGAAGTCGCCCGTGCGGAAGCGCAGGAGGGGGAGGTACGGGTTCCTCCCGCCGGTCACCAGGATCTCGCCGGTCCCGCCCTTCGGGACCGGCTCGCCGGAAGGCCCTGCCGCCTCCACGAAGACGTCATGGGGCAGGACGTGCAGGCCGCGGCCCTTCGGGCAGGAGGAGGCGATGGGCCCGGTCTCCGTGAGC
>JACRDQ010000024.1 GCA_016218545.1 Elusimicrobiota bacterium | reverse complement strand
GAGCACGCTCACGATCACCGGGCTTGCGGCCAAGGTGACCTACTACTTCAAGGTAGCGGCCTTAAACTGGAACCAGAGCCCGAACTACACCCTGCTCGGCTCGACCAGGACCATCCAAAACGTGGGCTCGCCGCCTACGGACGTGAAAATCTTCAGTGTGTATCAGGCCAGCTCCACCCTGACCTGGTCATCCGTGAGCTCCGAGAACGGCTACTCGGCCGAGGCATCCACCACGAACTTCGGGATCCTCTCGCCCGGAGGCGCGGTCTATTCCTCAGCCACGCCGAACGGCGTGATCGCGCAGTTGACCATCTTCGGGCTGGACACGAACACCACCTACTACCTGCGGACCGGCTCGATCTGGGGCGATACGACCAGCTATGCCGAGGTCCAGTCCACATCCACCCTCGCCCAGCCGGCGAGCGGCCTGGGATTCCAGGACCTGTTCTTCACCAGCGCGACCGTGAGCTGGGCTCCCCTGCCTTTAAGCCCGCCTGATGCGTCATCGAAAACAGCAGAGGGCTATCTCCTGGAAGCATCCACCGCCTCGAACTTCACGGGCACGATCTTCAGCTCAAAGACCGCCAATATCTCGCTCTCCACGCTCAGCGCGGCAGGGCTCGGCGTGAACGCCACCTACTACTTCCGCGTGGGCGCACTGAACTGGAACAGCGTTGCGAGCTACGCCCTGCTGCGCGGCTCATCCACACTGGCGAGCTTCCCGGACCAGGGTTCCCCGCTGTTTACAGGTGTGTATTTGACAAGCCTCACGGCCCAGTGGACCGCAGGCTCTCCGGCCAACCCGGCCGGCACAAGGTACAGGCTCGATGCATCCTCCACAGGCTTCGCAGCCGGAACCGTTGTCCCCGGCTCCGCCACATTCAACCTTTTCGGGACAGTGTCAGCGCTTTTGCCAAACACCACCTATCAGCTCCGCGTATCAGCCATAAACCGCAACAACATCTTCTCCACCACGGCTTTGGGCTCGACTTCCACACTGGCCAACGCTCCGCAGCAGGCTGTTGATAGCTTCCTGGCTGTGTTCGAGAGCTCGATTACCGCTGCCTGGACCGCTCTGCCGGCCTCGCCGCCCGACGCATCCTCGAAGACTGCGGAGGGCTACCTGCTCGAGGCGTCATCCACGAACTTCGGCGCCGCGCTCCCCGGAGGGACGGTCTACTCATCGCAGACGCCGAATGTCGCGCTGGCGAACCTGGCGGTTTCCGGGCTGGAGAGGAACACGACTTATTACTTCCGCGCGGCCTCGCTCAACTGGAACTCAGCGGTCAATTTCGCGGCCATAGGCTCGACTGTGACCCTGGCGCAGGCGCTCTCGGGGATCCAGCTGGTCTCCGTGTTCGAGACCTCAGGGACCGTGAACTGGGTCAAGCTGCCTTCATCGCCGCAGGCCGCGGCATCAGAGGGTTATTTGCTTGAGGCATCCTCGACCAACTTCGGCGCGCTCTCTGCCGGAGGCATTGCGCTCGCATCCTCCACGCCGAACGTGGGGCTCTCGACCCTCACCGTTCAAGGGCTTGAGAGGAACACGACCTACTATTACCGCGCAGGCGCCCTGAACTGGGCCTCGGCCGCGAACTTCCTGCCGGGCAGCTCCTCAGCCACCCTGGCCGCCCTGCCCGGCTCACCTGGCTTCAGCGGGATATTCACCACGAGCGCGAGCGTGTCCTGGACCCCTGTGGACTCATCAGGCTACGAGCTCCAGGCTTCGCTGAGCGGCTCATTTGGCCCAATCGCGGCCATGTCGTCTACGACCGCGGGCGGCGCTTCAGGCTTGAGTGTCGCCGGGCTCTCCTCCAACACGACCTATTATCTCCGAGCGGGCTCGATCAACAAGCATGGGATCAGGAACTTCGCGGCCATGGGCTCGACATCGTCCTTGGCCCTGCCGCCATCCTCGCCCTTCTTCCCGGACGCGCCGCCCAACGACGGGGTATTCGTGACCTCGGCCACGCTTCAGTGGGGCGCTGTGGCCTCGCAGGGCTACGTCCTCGAGGCGTCAACCGCCCCGGATTTCAGCGGGACCCTTATCAGTTCGAGCACGCCAAACGGCGCATCCGTCAAGCTCATGGCGCTCGGGCTCGATTCAGGGACCACTTATTACTTCCGGGCGGGGTCCCTCAACTGGAACTCGGTTCCGAGCTACGCTGTCGCAGGCGCGACCCAGACCAAGCTATCGCCCAAGAGCTGGGTGGGCGGGGTGGACAGCCTGTGGAACACGGCCGGGAACTGGAGCCCGAGCGGGGTGCCCGGCAAGAACGACTCGGTGACCATCGCAGTCGCGGCCTCGATCTACGCGGTCGGGACCGAGATCAGCTTCTCGAGCCTGACCCTGGGCTCAGCGGGCGCCGGCGCCGCGGCGGGCTTGACGCTGTCAACTACGATCAAGAGCGGCGGGGACGTGTTGGTGCACAAGGGCGCGGGGCTCACCATTGGGACGACTTCCATGATCAAGATCACGGGCGACTTCACGCTGATGTCAGGCTCCTCGCTGAGCCACCTCTCGAACGGGACTGCGTTCAACTACGAGGCTGGTCTGGAGGCGGGCGGGCTCTTTGATCTCAAGGAAGGCGCGACCATGACGGCTGTGGGCCGCGGCTACGCGGGCGGTGCGGTGAACGTGGCGGGCTCGGGACCTGGGGCCGGCGGCGGGACATCGGTCAACAATACGGGCGGAGGCGGGGCGGGCCACGGCGCAGCAGGCTCCGCGGGGACAGGCGGCTCAGCAGGCGCGGCAAATGACTCGGCCTCGAATCCGATTGCGCCGGGCTCGGGCGGGGGAGGAGGACGCGTAGCCGCAGGCACGGGCCAGGTGGGCGGCTCGGGCGGCGGGCTCTTCATCGTGAACTCGCAGACCATGCGGATTCTCGGGCTCATAGACGCATCAGGCAAAGACGGGGTCTCAGGCGCCGGCTCGGGCGGAGGCGGCTCAGGCGGAGGCGTGAACTTCGGCGCCCAGACGTTCGAGGGCACGGGGACGCTTAAAGCGCGCGGCGGCTCAGGAGGCTCGACGCTTGGAGGAGGCGGGGCCGGAGGCCGGATCGCCGTGAGCATCGCGCAGTCGGGATCAGCGTGCGGCTTGACCTACGACGTCGCGGGCGGCACGGGGACCGCGGCCTCGGGCGGGAACGGCACGGTCTCATCCACCGACACCTTGCAGGCGCCCGGGAATTTCACGGGCGTCATCCCAACGACCTGGAGCATACACTGGCGCTGGAACTCAAGCCTCGGCGCAGGCGACTACCAGGTGTTCTCATCCACCGGAGGCTTGGGCCAGTCGCCCGTGCTATCCGCGATCACGACCTCCTACACGACCGTGGAGCTTGCCGCGAACACGACCCACAGCTTCCTTGCGCGCTGCAAGAGCTGTGGGACCAGCGCGGACTCGGCCCTGTACGCGCTGGCCACGCTGGCCAAGCAGCCGCTCGCGCTTGAAAAGACGTTTACAGACGTGTCCCAGAGCTCGGTAACGGTTGCCTGGGCAGCCAGGCTGCAAATCCCGCAGTCAGAGTCGGCTGAGGGCTACAGGCTTGAGGGGTCAAGCACGGCTTTCGTGACCGGGACACTCATCGTGTCTTCCCAGACACCCAACGTCCTGCTATCCACACTCACGCTTTCCGGCCTTCTCCCCAACACCACCTACTACTTCAGGGTCGCAAGCATCAACTGGGCATCCGCGCTATCGCCCTACACAAGCCTCGGCTCAACATCCACCCTGGCCGATAGGGTCAAGGGCGCCCAGTTCGCGGGCGTGTTCGGCGCTTCTATGACCGCAAATTGGGTCAGCCTTCCCTCAGCTCCGCCTGACGCGTCCTCCAAGACCGCGGAGGGCTACCTGCTCCAGCTCTCGATGGCGCCGGATTTCACCGGGACAGTGTTCTCATCAAGCACACCGAACACGGCGCTTTCGACCTTGAGCATATCCGGGCTTCTTTCCGAGACCACCTACTACGCCCGCGTCGCGGCCTTGAACTGGAACTCAGCTGCGGACTTCGTGTACATGGGATTTGCCGTTTCCAGGGACACGACAGCGCCTTCCGCGATCGCGAACCTTGCGGCCCAGACCGCGGCCAGCTCGACTACGCTCAATCTCTCCTGGAGCGCGCCCGGGGACAACGG
>JACRDQ010000005.1 GCA_016218545.1 Elusimicrobiota bacterium | reverse complement strand
CAGGGCCTGGAACCTGGCCAACAACTGGAGCCCCACCGGCATCCCGGGCAAGAACGACACGGTCACCATCGACCTCGCCCACGCGGTCGACGCCGCAGGGGCCAACATCAGCTTCTCGAGCCTCACCATCGGCTCTCCGGCCGGGGCCGCGGCCTCGCTCACCTTGAACACCGGGGTCGCCAACTCAGGCCCTGTCCTCATCTACAAGAACGCGGGCCTGACCCTGGGCACCTTGAACACCGTCGCGATCAACGGCGACATCACCATGGTCTCAGGCTCCTCCTTGAGCCACCGCGACAACGGCAGCTCGGACACCCACTCCTACGAGACGGACCTCTCGGTCGCGGGCATGTTCAACCTCCAGGGCGGGGCCACCATGACCGCGGTCGGCAGGGGCTTCCCGGGCGGGGCCGTCAACGTCGCCGGCTACGGTCCCGGCAAGGGAGGAGGCACGGGCCTCAACAACACCGGAGGCGGAGGAGCCGGCCACGGAGGAGCGGGCACGGGCGGCACCGGAGGCTCGGGCGGCGGGGCCAATGACTCGGCCATCAGCCCCGCTTATCCAGGCTCAGGCGGAGGCGGAGGCCGCACCAGCTCGGGCAATGGAGCCGTGGGCGGCCCCGGCGGAGGCTTGTTCATCATCAACAGCCAGTCCATGTTCTTGAACGGCCTCGTGGACGTCTCGGGCAAGACCGGGGCCAACAACGGCGACGGCGACGGAGGCGGAGGAGCGGGCGGAGGCGTCAACCTCACGGCCCAGGTCTTCAACGGCACGGGCACGGTCAAGGCCATGGGCGGCCCGGGCGGCGAGAACAAGGGAGGAGGGGGAGGAGGAGGCCGCGTGTCCGTCGCCATCGGACAATCAGGCTCCGCCTGCGGCCTGGCCTACGACGTGTCCGGAGGCACGGGAACCTCCTCGTCCGGCGCGTCAGGGACCGTGAGCTCCACCGAGACCATCGCCACTCCCACGGGCCTGACAGCGGTCTGGCCGTCGTCCTACTCCATCCACTGGACCTGGCAGTTGAGCAACGGCGCGGCCTCCTACCAGATCTACTCCTCGACCGGCGGAGACGGCCAGTCGCCCCTCCTCGGCGCCGCGGCGACCTCCTACACCACCATCGAGCTCGCGGCCAACACCACGCACACCTTCCTCGTGCGCGCCAGGTCCTGCGGAGCCCAGGCTGACTCCGCCCAGCTCGGCCTGGCCACCCTGGCCAAGTCTCCCACGGCCCTGGCCTCCTCGTTCCTCAACGCCCACCCCTCATCTGCGACCGTGGCCTGGGCCGCCCTGCCGGCTTCCCCGGATTCCCTGTCCTCCAGAGGCTACCTGCTCGAGGCTTCCTCCACCAACTTCGGAGCCCTCACCCCGGGAGGCGACACTCTCTCCTCGGCCACGCCGAACGTCGCCTTGTCCACGCTCGCGATCCCGAGCCTGCTGGCCAACACCACCTACTTCTTCCGCGCGGCCTCCCTCAACTGGGCGGGCTCCACCTCCCCCTACACGTCGCTGGGCTCCACCTCCTCCCTGGCGGATTTCGTCGGCCAGGCGCAGGTCTACGCCTTGAACGGGACCTCGGTCACGGCGAACTGGGCGGAGCTCTCCAACTCCAGGGGCTACAGGCTCGACCTCTCGCCTTCCGCTGACTTCTCCGGGGAGACATTCTCCTCGCAGACCGCCAACGTCAGCCTCTCGACCCTGACGCGGACAGGGCTGACGTCGGAGACGGGCTACCACGTCCGGCTGGGAGCCCTCAACTGGACCGGCCTGCCCAACTGGGTGAGCCTGGGCTATGTCGTGACCAAGGACACCACGCCTCCGGCCGCTGTGTCGAGCATCCTGGCCGAGACCGGTTCCAGCGAGTCCTACCTCGACATGTCCTGGACCGCTCCCGGAGACAACGGCCTCTCCGGCTGCGTCACGGACGGCCGGTACCGCGTCGACTACTCGACGGACCCCGCGTTCAAGTTCTCGACCGCGACCTATCAGGTGGACTTCTCCTCGAGCTTCTGCCCGGGCGACCAGCAGTCGCGCCTGCTCACGGGCCTCATGCCCAACTCCACCTACTTCGTCCGCGTCTTCGCGCTCGACGAGGTCCTGCTGGGAGGCCCCCTCTCTGAAGGCGCGACCGCGCCGACCCTTCCCCTGCCTGTCGCGACCCTGGGGCCGGCTGAGAAGACCTTCCTGGGCGTGTTCCAAAGCTCCATCACGGCCGCCTGGGGAGCCCTGCCCGGACCTCCCGACGCCTCGTCCAAGACCGCCGAAGGCTACAAGCTTGAGGCCTCCTCCACGAACTTCGGGGCGCTCTTCCCGGGCGGGGTGGTGTACTCCTCCCAGACCCTCAATGTCGCGGCCTCGACTTTGACCGTCATCGACCTGGCCTCCGAGGTCACCTTCTACTTCCGAGTGGGCTCCATCGGCCACAACTCGGAGCGCAACTACAGGACTCTGGGCTCCACCAAGACCGTGGCTTTCATGGGCGCTCCTCCCGACAACGTGGCCGTGTCCAAGGTCTGGCTCTCCTCGATCTCCTTGACCTGGCTCACGGTCAACTCGAACGGCTACAGGGTCGATGCTTCGACGGACGAGGACTTCGACGGAGACATCTTCTCCTCGGTCACGACCAACGGCGGCCTCGGCAGCCTCACGGTCAAGAACCTCGACCCCAACACCACCTACTTCTTCAAGGTCGGAGCCGTCTGGGGCGAGCTCACGAACTACAGCATCGAGCGCGCGACCGCGCCGACCCTCGCGTCATCGGCCGGCGGCATGCAGTTCAAGCTCGTCTTCTACACGAGCGCGACCGCGACCTGGGTCCCGCATCCTGCCTCGCCGCCCGACGCATCCTCCAAGACCTGCGCCGGCTACGTGCTCGAAGCCTCCACGGCGGCGGACTTCACCGGAGACTTGGTCTCGTCAGCCACCTTCAACGCTGCCTTGTCCACCTTGACCGTCCCCAATGTCCCGGGCCTGTCCTTGAACACGACTTACTTCTACCGCGTAGGCGCCTTGAACTGGGCAGGCGCCACCAACTACGCGCTCCTTGGGGCCACCGCGACCCTGGCCAACTTCCCGCAAGCCGCGGCACCGACCTTCCTCTCCGTCTTCGAGACCTCCGTGACCGCCCAATGGACGGCTGGAGCGCCGGCCAACCCGGCCGGGACCCGCTACAGGCTCGACGCCTCCTCCACCAACTTCGGCGTCCTGAGTCCGGGCGGAGACACGCTCTCCTCCACCACGCTCAACACCCAGGCCGTGGTGAGTTCACTCCTCCGCGACACCACCTACTTCTACCGCGTCACGGCCTTGAACCACAACAGCGCAGCGTCCTTGCTGGTGCTGTCCTCGACCTCGACTCTGGCCGGCCTGCCGACCCTGCTCAGCGATACCTTCCTCGCCGTGCACCAGACCTCGGCGACCCTGGCCTGGGCAGCCCTGCCAGCAGGCCCTGACCCCGCGACCGCGGCCTACGGCTACAGGCTCGAAGCCTCGTCCACGAATTTCGGGGCTGTCCTAGCCGGGGGCCAGGTCTATTCCTCGCAGACCGCCAATGTGGCGCTCTCGACTTTGACCGTGAGCGCGCCGGCCTTGGATCGCAACACCACCTACTACTTCCGCGTGGGCTCCCTGAACTGGAACTCGCATCCGAATTTCGCCGTGCTGGGCAGCTCCAGCACGGCGGCTGGTTCTGTTTCTTCCATCCAGGTCTTCCGTTCGTTTGAAAGCTCCGCCACCTTGAACTGGCAGGCCCTGCCGGCCGGCCCTCAGTCATCCACCTCCGAAGGCTACCGCCTGGAAGCCTCCTCCACCAACTTCGGCGCCCTCCTGCCGGGCGGGGCCGTGCTCTCCTCGGCCACGCCCAACGTCGCTCTCTCGACCCTGACCTCGGCAGGACTCCTGCCCAACACCACCTACTTCTACCGCGCAGGCGCCTTGAACTGGGCCGGGCATCCCAACTTCACAGGCGGCTTCTCCTCGGCCACCCTGGCCTCCCAGGTCTCGGACGCGGCCTTCTTCCAAGTGGACAACACCAGCGTGACCGCCTCCTGGACGCCCGTCTCCTCCCAAGGCTACGACCTGCAGGCGTCCGTCAACGCCTCCTTCTCGCCCATCGCAGGCTCCTCGCTCACGGCCAATGGGAGCGTCTCCAGGCTGAGCGTGCTGGCGGGCCTG
>JACRDQ010000023.1 GCA_016218545.1 Elusimicrobiota bacterium | reverse complement strand
GGCGACGGCGTGAGGGCAAGCGGTGAGGGGGATCGAAAGCGTGATCGGCAGTAGACAGGCCTCGGCGAGCGAGACCGGGATGCCGAGCAACGGAGGATTTCAAGTGCATCTCTCAAAAATCAACGGTTTTTCAGCAGCCTGATAGAGGGGTCTTGAGGAACCGGATGGCGCCCTCATTCCACTTCTCCCCGCAGTCGAGGCAGCACCGGCGGTGGCTGCCGCGCAGCACGCGGCCGATATGGCGAAGCCAGGATGAGCTGCGCCGGATCTTCGAGCCGCCGCAGCGCGGGCACTTCGGGAGAGGGGGCATCGCATTGATTCTAGCTTTTCCCGGGAGAAACAAAAACCCCGGCGCCGCTTGGCACCGGGGTTCTTGTTTGCTGCGAACGGATTATTGGCAGTACCAGGTCGGTGAAGATCCGCTCGTCGTCTCGGTGCAGGCGGTCGTAAGGCAGTTCGTAGGGAGGGAATAGTAAGTGCCTGGAGTGCAGGCAGTCTGGCCCGTGACCGTGGCTTCCTGGGCCGGGTTCGAGGTCGGGGTGGCGGCGGCCGGCTCCATCGTTGTTTCGGCCGGGGCCGTCTCCTCGGCGGGGACTTCTTCCGGGGTCGGCGCGGCAGCGGGCGTCACTTCGGTCGCGCCGGGCTCGGAGCCGGACGCGACAGCGGCCAGGACTGCAGGCGCTGTGATGACGGGCTCGACCGGCGGGGCCGCGTCCGGGGGCAGGGCCGCGGGAGGCTCGGCCGCGCCGGCGGTCGAGGAGGCTCCCAACTGCTGGCCTGCTTCGACGTTCTGGGTCCGGCCGAAGTTGTCGGCCACGGACAGGCCGCCTTCGAAGCACTGCATCATGACCATGGTGGGGCTCATCACGTTCATGCTGAAGATGGTCCCGCGGACGCTCGCGACCGCGACAGGGTTGCGGGCCTGGAAGAGCCTGCTCTTGAGCTTGTTGACCCACACGTCGAGCTTGCCGAGGCCGACGTAGACCGCGACCTTGTTCATGCTGACTTCCTCGAGCTTGAAGGTCGCGTTGGGGCCGAGATTGATCTTGCTGCCGTCCGTGAACACCACGGCCAGCGAGCTGGCTGCCTCGGTCTTGATCTGGGTGCCGGGCGTGAGCTTCTGCGCTTCCTTGGCATCGATCCACGGCTCAACGCCGTCGACAAGGACCTTGGCTTTGCCCTGGAGGTTGCCGATGTAGGCGGCCATGACCTTGAGTTGGCCCGGCTTGGCGGACGCGGGCGGCGGAGCTTTCATCCCCGGCGCAGGCATCGCGGCCGCCGCGGCATGGGAGATCGAGACACCGGCATAGACCATCAGGACGACGAGCGCGCTCAGAAACTTCCGTCTCATGAACCCTCCGAAAACACCGACATTCCCCAAGCTTGGGGTCGATAGTCTATCCGATATCGAAGGAGAATGCAACTTCTTGGTGATGCCGGATGGACCACAATATTCTAGCTCCCCCGGCTCCGGATTTCAAGGTCTTTTTCGTCACATCTTGCTAGAATATCCCCATGATCAGGCCGGTGTTCCTCCTTCTGTTCGTTCTGTCCTTGATGGGGTGCGCCGGGCATGCGCCTGTGGTGAAAACCCCTCCGGCGCCCGAGCCCGAAGTCCTGGCGTCCCTGACGGTCGCCCCCGAGTCCGGGTCGTTCGAGGCCAAGGTGTTGGAGAAGGATCCCGCGGGCTGCACCTGGGTCGAGAGCGAGGGGGCGGTGGTGACGAGCCCCCGCGAGGCGCCTTACCAGGCCGAGGCGGCCGCCATCCAGGAGGCGCTGAGCATCGCGTTCAGCAAGTTCCTGGGCGTCAAGGTCACCAGCAGGTTCATGAGCTTCCAGGAGGAGACGATGCGGGGCCAGGACCACCTGGTCAGCAGCATCACCCAGGCCATCCGGCCCGGACGGGAGATCCTCAGCCAGGTGATGGAGAAGGGCTACCGGAGCGTTCCTGGGTGCCAGGGCTGCCGCTATTACGTCCGGTACCGGTCCTGCATCGTGCCCGAGCCCGATACCGCGGACCGCGATTTCAACGTGGAGCTGAAGGTCTCCCGCGAGATCCTCTACGAGGGAGACGAGGCCTTCCTTGAGATCACCCCGAGCAAGGACTGCTATGTCTATCTTTACGATACTTACGACATCGGCCGTGGAAAGAAGCAGACGGACCTGCTGCTTCCCAGCGAGTACGCGCCCGAGGTCCGCTTGAAGGGGGGGCAGGCCTGGGTTTTCCCCGACGATGAGGCCAAGAAGCGGGGGCTGCAGGCCCTGACGGCTCAGCTGCCGCCGGACAAGCCGGCCGTGTCTGTGGAGGAGATACGAGTCATCGCCTCCAAGACGCCTCTTCCCGTAAAGATGTACGACCCTAAGGTCCCCAACCCCAAACAGGCCGATGAGAGCGGACGGGCCGCGGTCCTGCGGCGCCTCAATTCCTCAGGCGTTGCCTGGGCCGAGGACAGCGCGGCCATCAGCATCTTCCAGAAGAAGTAGCGAGGGAGGGGCTCACCTGGCCTTTCCGAGCCTTTTGATGAGACGCGTGGTGGAGTATCCTCGCTTCAAAACGATCCGCACGGTCTTGCCCGCGTGCTCGGCGCCCGCGATCTCGCCCAAGGCGTAATCGGCTCCCTTGACCAGGATGTCGGGCCGGAGGGCCGAAATGAGCCGGGCAGGGGTGTCCTCCCGGAAGCCGACCACCGCGTCCACGCATTCGAGCGCGGCCAGGACCGAGGCCCGGTCGCGCCAGCGGTTGACCGGCCGGGTCGGGCCCTTGAGCCTGCGCACCGAAGCGTCGGTGTTGAGGCCGAGGACGAGCGCGTCACCGAGCTTCCGGGCTTTCTGAAGGAGCTCCACATGGCCGGCGTGGAGGATGTCGAAGACGCCGTTGGTGAACACGATCCTCCGGCGCCGAAGGCGCCAGAAAGCCGCGCGGGAAAGCAGTTCGGGCCAGGAACGGGTGATGAGCTTTCGTGATGACACGGCATTCGCCCCCACGACTACTTGCCTCCCCGCGCCCTAAAGGGCTCTCCTCCGGGTGGGGGAGGCAAGTGACACGGATAGAAGGCGTCCTCGATGAGGGAGGCCCATATCTGCAGGATGGCGATGTGCGCTTCCTGGATGCGGGCGATCGTGTCCGAAGGGACCTTGACGCAGAGGTCCGCCGCGGCCTTGAGCTTCCCTCCGTCCTTCCCGGTCAGGCCGATGACCGGGATCTTCAGGCGCCGGGCCGAGGCCGCGGCCCTGAGCACGTTGGGGGAGTTCCCGGAGGTCGAGATGGCGATGGCGACGTCGCCGGCCTTGCCGTGGGCCTCGAGCTGGCGGCTGAAGACCTCCTCGTAGCCGAAGTCGTTGGCGATGGCCGTGATGTTGGAAGGGTTGACCGTGAGCGCCAGGGCGTCCAAGGGCGGCCGGTTGCGGGCGTAGCGGCCCACGAGCTCGGCCGCGAAGTTGAGGGCGTCGGCCGCGGACCCGCCGTTGCCGAAGCTGATGATCTTGTGCCCCTTCTTGAGCGCCGCGATCATGAGGGCCGCGGCCTCCGCGATCTCGGGAGCCAGGTCCGCGGCCGACTCGAGGACCCTGGAACTTTCCTTGAGCTGGCGGATGATGTTCTGTTTCATCAGGCGGGCTGACCCTCCTTCACGGGCTCCCTAAAGGGCTCTCCTCCGGGTGCCTTCATGGCTTCGATGAAGCTGGTGTCGAACTTCCCGCCCTTGAAGAGCGGGTGCGCGAGCACCGAGCAGTGGAAGGGGATCGTGGTCTTGATCCCGTCGATCGAGAACTCGCCGAAGGCGCGCAGCCCGCGGGCGACCGCGCCATCCCGGTCCGGAGCCGAGATGATGAGCTTGGCGATGAGGCTGTCGTAGTAGCTCGGCACGGTGTATCCCGGGTAGATGTGGGTGTCCACCCGCACCCCGGGGCCACCCGGCAGGGACACCCGCTCGATCGTGCCCGGGCAAGGCGCGAAGCCGTGGGCGGGGTCCTCGGCGTTGATGCGGTGCTCGATGGAATGGGCCCGGATCTCGGACGCCCGGTCCTGGCCGAAGGGCATCTTCTCTCCGGCCGCGAGCCGTATCTGGAGGTTGACGAGGTCGAGTCCCGTCACGAGCTCGGTCACGGGGTGCTCGACCTGCAGCCGGGTGTTGACCTCCATGAAGTAGAAGCTGCCGTCCGTGTCGAGCAGGAACTCCACGGTTCCCACGTTCGTGTAGCCGGCCGCCTTCGCCAGCGAGCGGGCCGCCTCCTGCATCCGGCGGCGGATGTCGGAGGTCACGACGGGAGAAGGAGATTCTTCGATGAGTTTTTGGTGACGCCTCTGGACAGTGCAATCTCGTTCAGGAAAGGCGACGATGCCGCCGGCTTCGTCGGCGGCGATTTGGATCTCGACGTGCCTGGGATGCTCGATGAACTTCTCGAGGTAGACGGAATCGTCCTTGAACGCCGCGCCCGCCTCCGCCTTGGCCATGCGGATCTGGGCTTCGAGGTCCTTGGCTTCGCGCACGAGCCTCAGGCCCTTGCCGCCGCCGCCCGCCGCAGCCTTGACCATGACCGGGAAGCCCACCTTGGAGGCCTCGGCCATGAAGTCGTGGCCGAGGAGGCCCATGCTCCCGGGGACGATGGGGACCCCTGCCTTTCGCGCGAGGTCCCGCGCCGAACTCTTGAATCCGAGCCGCCGGATGGCCTCGGGCTTCGGGCCGATGAAGACGAGCCCCGCGTCGCGGCACGCCTGGCAGAAGCCCGCGTTCTCGGCGAGGAACCCGTAGCCGGGGTGGACGGCCTCGGCTCCGGTGACCTTGGCCGCGCCGAGGACGGCTTCGACGTCGAGGTAGCTCGAGGCCGCCGGGGCCGGCCCGATGCACACGGCCTCGTCCGCGAGCCGGACGTGGAGGGACTCGCGGTCCGCCTCGGAATAGACGGCCACGGACTTGATGCCCATCTCCCGGCAGGCCCGGATGACCCGGACCGCGATCTCGCTCCTGTTGGCGATGAGGATCTTCTTGAACATCAGTCCTTCCTATCGATGAAGAACAGGGGCTGGCCGTACTGCACGGTCTGGCCCGCGTCCACGCAGACGTTCTGGAGCGCCCCGCCGCAGGGCGCTTCGATCTTCTTCGGGGCGCCGGGACCCTCGACGATGCCGAGGACGTCTCCCTTGGCCACGGCCTTGCCCTCGACCGCCAGGCGCGGCGAGCCCGGAGCGTTCCACTGGAAGATGCCCACGCCGGGGCAGGGCACCGCTGCCAGGTTGCGGCCGGGGAATCCGCAGACCGCGGTCACGGGCTTGGGTTTCTTCGAGAAGGAGAAGCCTTTCCCGTCGAGCTTGAATTCCAGCTCGACGAGATCCGTGGTCTTGGCCCAGTCCAGCACTTCTTGCAGCTCGTTCTTGTCCATGGGGTCATCCTCTCCTGGTACTGTTCTTGCGGCGCGCCGGGGCGCGCCGAGAGGCGTTCCTGGAGGCTTTCTTCCTGCGGCCCGCCTTGCGGGACGGCGGCCGGCGGCGCAGGAGGTTCTGCGTGTTCGCCGGCCGGGAGAGCAGGCCGGACGCGTAGGGGTCGAACGGGGACGGCAGCATCGAGAAGACCTTGGTCCGCGTGACCGTGTGGCGGCGCGAGTCTCCGCTCACGTTGACGAGGTAGAGCACGGTGTCCTTGGTCGAGAACTCGAGCATCACCTGCCTGCAGGCGCCGCAGGGCTTGGCGGAACTCCCCACGATGGCGACGGCCGTGAGCTGGGTCTGGTGGCGGCTGACCGCGTTGAAGACAGCGGACCGCTCGGCGCACATGGAGAGGCCGTAGGAGGCGTTCTCCACGTTGCAGCCCGCGAAGATCCTGCCCGAGGAGGTCAGCACGGAGGCGCCCACCGGGTACTTGGAATACGGGCAGTAGGCGTTCTTCCGCGCGGTCAGGGCGATGTCGATGAGGCGCTTGATCTCTTTCGTCGGTTTCATTTCAGGTATTTCCCCACGAGCGGCTTGAGCTTCGCCGCGGTCTTCCGGTTGACGGCTTTCGGCGCGGTGAAGATCGCGCCGGCCAGCGCCCGGGAGCACGGGCAGGCGCGGGGCAGGGCCGCCAGGCGCGGGATGGCGGCTGAAAGCAGGCGGCGTGCGTTGTCGATGTTGGCGAAGAGGTTCTCGACCACGAGCGAGGTCGAGACCTCCTCCTCGGGCTTCCAGCAGTCGTAGTCCGTGATCATGGCGACGCTGGAGTAGCAGATTTCCGCCTCGCGGGCGAGCTTGGCCTCTGGCATGACGGTCATGCCGATGATGGAGTAGCCCATCCTGCGGTGGTACTCGGACTCCGCGACCGTCGAGAACAGAGGCCCTTCCATGCAGGCATATACCCCGCCCTTCAGGGCGGGGATTCCGAGGCGGTTGGTTTCCTCATGGAGGACCGCCGTCTGATCGTTGCAGAAAGGATGGGCGAACGCCACGTGGGCCACGATGCCGTCGCCGAAGAACGTGCCCTTGCGGAGCTTCGTCTCGTCGACGACCTGGTCCGGGAAGAAGAAGTGCCTCGGGGGGAGGTCCTCCCTGAGCGAGCCCACGGCGCCGAGCCCGATGATCCGCTCGACCCCGAGGGTCTTGAGGGCGAAGATGTTGGCCCTGGAGTTGACCTCGCCGGGCAGGAGCACGTGGCCCTTGCCGTGCCTCGGGAGGAAGGCGCAGGGGACGCCGTCGAGCTCGCCGGCCAGGATAGGGCCGGAATGGGGCCCGAACGGGGTCTTGACGCGCACCTCCCGGGCGCCCGAGAGGCGGTCCCAATCGTAGAAGCCGCGTCCTCCGATGACCGCGAGTCGCAAGTCCCCCCTCCGGGGGGACGCGCGGTTGGGGGGGCGAGAAGCCGTTTTCATGAAGTTCCTCCTTGTCACGGCACATACCCTCCCAGTGGAAGCAGTTCCTTGATGATGACCTCCAGCGCGTCGAGCGAGATGGGCTTCTGCACGAAGCGGGTCTTCGGGTCGACCGGCAGGAGGGGCTTGAGCTTCTCGTACGGATGGGCGGAGATGAAGATGATGGGGATGCTGGCCGTCTTCGGGTCGTTCTGCAGGACCTTGTAGGCGGCGGAGCCGTAGGCTCCGGGCATCTGGATGTCGGTGATGATGAGGTGAGGCTTGTGCTCCGCGGCCTTCTGCGCGAGTGCGAACCCGTCGGTCACCACGATGACCTTGTGGTTGCGCGCGGTGAGGAAGTCGGAGATCAGCTCGTTGATGTCCGTGTTGTCGTCGGCGATGAGGATCTGGGCGATCATCTGTCACTTGCCTCCCCCCAGCCGCAAGCCTCCCCCGCTGGGAGGCGCGCAGTTGTGGGGGCTGATGTTGTTCTCATTAGGTCTTTTCCATCTGTTTCACCAGTTTGGGATAAACCGGAAACCTCTTGCACAGCGCCTTGACCTTGGCCTTGATCGCCTTGAGGCGCTTCTCGTCGTCCTTGGCCGCGATAGCGTCGTTGATCCACTCGGCGACCTTCCCCATCTCCTTGAGGCCCATGCCGCGGGAGGTGACGGCCGGGGTGCCGATGCGGATGCCCGAGGCGATGAAGGGCTTCTGGGGGTCGAACGGGATCGTGTTCTTGTTGACCGTGATGCCGGCTTTATCAAGAGCCGCCTCCGCGTCCTTGCCCGTGGTATTCTTGGGGCGAAGGTCCACGGAGAAGAGGTGGCAGTCCGTGCCGCCCGCCACGATCCGGAACCCGAGGTCGGTCAGGGCCGAGGCCATGCCGCGCGCGTTGGCGATGACGCGTTCCCCGTACTCGCGGAACGAGGGCTTGAGGGCCTCGCCGAAGCACACGGCCTTGGCCGCGATGACGTGCATGAGGGGGCCGCCCTGGTTGCCCGGGAAGTTCATGGAGTTGAGAGCCTTGCCGTAGGCCGCGCGGCCGAGGATGAGGCCGCCGCGGGGGCCCCGCAGGGTCTTGTGCGTCGTGCTCGTCACCACGTCCGCATGCGGGATCGGCGAGGGGTAGAGGCCGGCCGCGATGAGGCCCGCGTAGTGCGCCATGTCCACCACGAGGAAGGACTTCCACGCGTCGGCCATCTTCCGGAAGCGCGCCCAGTCGAACACGCGCGAATAATTGGAGGCGCCGGCCATGATGAGCCGGGGCCGGTGCTGCTCCACGAGCTTCTCCGCCTCGTCGTAATCGAGGAGCTCCGTCTCCGGGCTGACGTTCATGCTGACGATGTTGAAGAACCTGCCCGAGAAGTTGAGGGGATGGCCGTGGGAGAGGTGGCCGCCGTGGGAGAGGTTGAGGCCCAGGACGGTGTCTCCGGGCTTGATGAGGGCGAGGTAGGCCGTGATATTGGCGGTCGTCCCGGAGTGGGGCTGGACGTTGGCGTACTCGGCCCCGAAGAGGGTCTTGGCGCGGTCGATGGCGACCTGCTCCGCGATATCCACGAACCCGCAGCCGCCGTAGTAGCGCTTGCCCGGGTAGCCCTCGGCGTACTTGTTGGTCAGGACCGAGCCCTGAGCCTCGAGCACGGCCTCGGAGACGTAGTTCTCCGAGGCGATGAGCTCGAGGCCGTCGGATTGCCGGAGGATCTCCCCTGCGATGGCCTGATGGATCTCCGGGTCGGTCTTGGCGAGGATCATGGGTGCTCCTTGTGAAGGAACGCTTCGATGGCCTCCCGGAGCTTGTCCCGGCAGGCCGCGTAGACCGCCTCGGATTGGCCGATGGGGTCTTCGATGCTGGGGTGGGCGAGGTCCACGTAGCGGCCCAGGACATGGACCTTGCCCGTGAACTCGGGGTAGCGGTCCAGGACCTCCTCCAGGTGCTCGTCCGTCATGGCGAAGGCGAAATCGGCCCAGGCCAGGAGCTCCCGGGTGACCAGCTGGGGCACGTGGTCGAAGCGCGGGATGCCCAGGGGCTCGAGGACGGCGTAGACCGGAGCGGGTACCTCGAAGTAGCGCTCGGCCGCCACTCCGCAAGACCGGGCGGAGAACCCGGGCTCCAAGCCCGAGGCGAGCTTCTCGAGGAGCTTCTCTCCCATGACGCTGCGGCAGCTGTTGCCCGTGCAGACAAAGAGGATGTTGCGCCTGGCCGGGGCGGCTTTCACGCCCGGGATCCGTCCGAGGACGTCGAGGACCGCCTGGGCCGGGACCGCGCCCTCGCGCAGGACGCGGGCCGCGCTCCCCGAAAGGTCGACGATGGTGGACGCGGTCCCCGGCACCTTGCCCGCGTCCACGATGAAGTCCACCCGGCCGTCGAATCGCTCCACCACGGCTTTCCCGTCCGCCAGGGCCGGCGCGTCGGAGACGTTGGCGCTCGTGGAGGCCCAGGGCACGCCGGACTCCTCCAGCAGCCTCAAGGCCACGGGGTGGGCCGGGACCCGGACGGCCAGGGTCTTGTATTCGGGGAAGGTGAGGATCCGGCCCGCGTTGGTCGCCTTGAGGACCATGGTGAGGGCTCCGGGCCAGAACCGCGCGGCCAGGGCTTCGGCCGCGGGGCTCCATTGCACCCAGTGGGCGGCGGCCTCCGCGGAGGGGAGCAGGATGGGCAGGGGCTTGGTCGCGTCGCGGCCCTTGAGCTCGAAGATCTTCCGGCCGGCCGCCTTGACGAGGCCCGTGGAGCCAAGTCCATAAACCGTGTCAGTCGGGAACGCGACGAGCCGGCAGTCCTTGACGCCCTCGGCCACGAGGCGCGCGGCTTCGTCCGATATTTTCCCGTTGGCCGGGATGCGGATGATTTTGGTCATCTTTCAGGCTCCGATTCGCGTAGCGAATCGGAGCCTTCCGTTTCTGTTGCCGTCCCCTCCAAGGCCTCGGTGGCGTTGCCGTTTTCTTCTTTGGCCCCGAACACCAGCACGAACTCTCCCAGGATCTCCTTCTTCGCCGTCAGCGCGGCGCGGACCTCGGCCACGGTCCCGCAGACCCATTCCTCGTGGATCTTGGTCATCTCCCTGGCCGCGCAGGCCGGGCACGAGGCGCCGAGCGCGGTCTCGGCCTCCGCGAGGGCCTTCAGGACGCGGAAGGGCGATTCGTAGAACACGATCGTCTTGCCCAGGGCCGCGGCTTTGCGCAGGGCGGCCAGGCGCTTGGAGGGCGAGCGGGGAAGGAAGCCGAGCATCACGAAGGAGTCGGCCGGCATGCCGGACCCGGCCAGGGCGGTCACGGCCGCGTTGGGGCCGGGGAGGGCGGAGACCCCGACGCCAGCCTCCCGGGCGAGCGCCACGATCCTGCGGCCGGGATCGGAGAGCCCGGGCATGCCTCCGTCGGAGACCACCGCGATGTCCTCCCCGTCCCGGAGACGGTCGAGCACGGTCCGGCGGGAGCGCTCGTCGCGCTCGTTGTAGCGCAGGAGCGGCGTGGAGATCTTGAAATGGGAGAAAAGTTTCCGAGTGCGGCGGGTGTCTTCACAGAAAACGGCGCGGACGGAGCCGAGGGCCCGCAGGGCCCTCGGCGAAATGTCCTCGAGGTTGCCGATCGGCGTGGGGACGAGGTAGAGCATGGGGCTGCGGTCAGGCTAAGCCTGACGGCCGTTGTTCCACTCGGATTCCTCGACCCTGAGGAAGACCTCCACCACGTGCGGGTCGAACTGGGTCCCCGCGGCGCGGCGGAGCTCCGCCACGGCCTTCTCCCGGCCGAGGGCCTTGCGGTAGGGCCGGTCCGAGGTCATCGCGTCCCACGCGTCGATGACCGCCACGATGCGCGCGCCCATGGGGATCTCGGCCCCCTTGAGGCCCTCGGGGTAGCCCTGGCCGTTGAACCACTCCTGGTGGTAGAGCACCATCTGCGCCACCGGCCCGAGGAACTTCACCGGCGCCAGGATCTGGTGGCCGATCATGGGGTGGCGCTTCATCACCTCGTATTCCTCGGCCGTGAGCTTGCCGGGCTTGAGGAGGATGGACTCGTCGATGCCGATCTTGCCGATGTCGTGCAGGAGCGCCGCGTACTCGACGTAGCGCACCATGGGCTCGGGAAGCTGGGCCTCCTGGGCGAGCCGGCGCGCGCGCAGGCGGGCGCGGTCCGAGTGCTCGCGCGTGTAGGCGTCCTTGGTGTCCACGGCCCGGGCGAGGGTCTGGACCATCTCCATGTAGAAGGTCTGGAGGTTGTCCACGAGCTGGAAGTTGTAGAGGATGCAGGCCGACTCCGCGGCCAGGAGCGTCAGGAACCGGACGTTGGATTCGCTGAAGGGCTCGGCCGCTCCGATGCCGTGCAGGCTGATGGCGCCCACGGGCTTGGACTTGAGGATGAGGGGCACGCAGATGAGGGGGCCGGGGATGTCGCTGCCGTGCTTGACATAGCGGGGGTCGGCGAGGGCGTCCTGGACGGAGATGGCCTTTCCGGACTCGAAGACCTTGCCCGCGATGCCCTGTCCGGACCTCAGGGTGAACCCTTTGGCCGCGGAATCAGGAAGGCCCCGGGAAGCCATCACGCAGAGAGCGGCGGCTTTGTCCTCCCAGAGCATGAGGGAGGCTTGGGGCGCTCCCATGAACCGGCAGGCCCCGTCCACCACGGCCTGGGCGAAGTCCTCGCGGGAGGCCATGTCCGAGTGCGAGACATTGTGCTCCTGGAGGGCGAGCATGACCGTGAGGAGCTCGTCGAGCCGTTCCCAGCCCTGAGGCTCGGGACAGGGCTGCACGCAGGGCTTCTCCTCCGCGGCCGAGCTCTTGAATTCGTAGAGCTTCTGCAGCACGATGGCCAGGGCCGCGATGAGGCCCACGCACAGGAAGACGAGCACCCAGAACACCCAAGGCGAAGCCATTTAGGGAATAAGACTAGCAAATCCGGAAGGCTGTTAATAAGGGTCAGGGCGCCGGGACGAGCAGGACCCCGGGGGTGTCCCCCTTGCCCGCCAGCTGGTCGATGGCATCAGCCTTGTTGTCCGGGTTGGGGTCGTTCTTGGAGACCCAATCCAGCAGTTCCCGGTACTCGGGCCTGGGAAGCAGGGTCCTCAGCTGGCCCAAAGCCCCGGCCCGGGCCAGGGGGTTGGCGTTCTCCCGGACGAAGTTCTTGAGCAGGGGGATGGCCTGGCTGCTGCGGGAGGAGAAGACCGCGGCGCCGAGCATCAGGCGCGAGTCCGTGTCTTTGGCCGCCTCGTATTCGGAGATGAGGCTCGAGATCTCATCCTCGGTCGAGGACATGCCCACCTTGATGGCGACCTGGTGGCGCAGCTCCCGGTCGGCCTTGGGGCTGCGGAGGATCTTCATCATGGGGTCGCGGGTCTCCCTCAGGGCCTGGATCGGCACGGCCGCCTTCCAGGCCCACTTGGCCTGGGTCTTGGCGCGCTTGGACCCGGCGGTCCAGTCCGCGATGAGGGGCAGGGACTCCTTCCAGAGATAGCGAGCCATGACCTCGGCCACGCGGGGCGAGGCCTTGAGCTGACGCTTGAGCAGGGGGAGGCTGTCCTTGCCCTCCCACTCCGCCAGGGCGCAGAGCGCCTCGTAGGTCGCCCACCAGACGTTCTTCTCGGACAGCATGAGGATGTCCCCCGGGTCTTCGGCCTGGAGGGGCAGCTTGGCGAAGTCCTTGAGCTTGGGCAGGCACGGGGCGCACCGGATGATGACCGCGCCGTTGATGCCGAAGACCACCTCCTCGGGCTCGTCCTCCTCCATGTAGGACAGGAACAGGGGCTCGAGGTGGGCGCTCTTGGGGTCGAGCTGGTGCAGGGAGCGCATGACCGCGTCGCGCATCACCGGGGTGGGGAAGCGGATGAAGAGGTCGAAGAGGCGCTGGACGTCGCGCGTCGTCTTGGGCGCGGTCGCGATGATGAGGCCGAGCACCCTTTTGCGCTCCGCGTCCTCGTAGGCTGAGATGTAGGCGTCGTGGAGCTCGGAGACCGTGACGGTCCGGGACGAGGCCGCGGCCTGCGGCGCCTGCGGCGCCTGCGGCGCGGCCTCGGGGGAGGGCCCCTGGCCGAAGGCCGCGAGGACGAGGGCGAGCAGGCAGGCTCCGAGCACGCGGCGCAGGGCCGCCCGGAGCTGGCTGCTGCGGTAGCCCTTGGGGTCCACCACGGTCATCTTCGGGGAGAGGAGCCCCCTGTCCCACGGGTTCCTGATGAGGCAGGCGCAGGTCTTGTCCGCGGCCTTCCGGTTCAGGAGCTTGAGCACCGCCTTCTGACCCGCGAATCGCATGGCCTCGAAACAGAGGAACACGACACTCCCTGCCCCGGAGACCGCGTGCTCGAGTCGCCGGACCTCGGTCGTGACCACGGGCGCGGCGGCCACCCGGGATCCGGGGAGGCGTGAGGCCAGGGAGCGCACCTGGGCCATGGGCGCGGCCGGACCGCCCTCGAAAGTGAATCGCTCCCGGACCTCCTTGAAGTCCGGGACCAGGATGAGTGTGCCGCCAGCGTCCTTCCCGAGCGGCAGCAACAGGCTGCCGGTGGAGACGGAGACCGCCTTGTCCGCGATGAGCTCGCTGAGCTCCCGGCCCGCCTTGAGGCTGGGCCGGGGAGCGGGCTTGCGCGGCCGGAGCAGGTTTGCGACCCTGCGGACGCTGGCCGCGACCTCCGCCGGGTCGAGGCCGCCCTCGGAGGTCCTGACAGAGACCATGGAGCGCGCGAGTTCCACGGATTCGCGCTGGGCGTTCGTATCGTGGGCCACGATGACGAGGTCGTGTCCCGCCCGCAGCGCGTCGAGGGCCGCGGACTGGACCGGGCCGGCCTCGGTCACCGCGCCCATGCACAGGTCGTCGCTGATGATGACGCCCTTGAAGCCCAGGTCCCGGCGCAGGAGGCCGTGCGTGATCTTGCGGGAGAAGGTGGCGGGGACCTTGTCGAAGGCCGGCATGCGGACGTGCGAGGTCATGACCGAGGCCACGCGCTCCTTGATGGCGCGGCGAAAAGGGGCCAGGTGGACGGCCGAGAGCTCCCGCCGTGAAAGGGAGATGGTCGGAAGCTTGACGTGGGCGTCGACTGAGGCCGCGCCCTTGCCTGGGAAGTGCTTGGCGCAGGCGTGGAGCCCCTCACCTTGCATCCCGCGGATCATGGCCGCGCCCATCCCGCCTACGAGCCTTGGATCGGACCCGAAGGAGCGGATGCCGATGCCGGGGTTGTAGCGCTCCACCACGTCGATGACTGGGGCGAGGTTCAAGCCGATCCCTAGGGCCCTGAGGTCCCGGGCCATGTGGCGGCCGACCCAACGCGCCAGGCGTTCGTCTCCCGCCGCGCCCAGGGCCGCGTTGCCCGGGAACGCGGTCACCCCGGCCTTGAAGCGCAGGACCCAGCCTCCCTCATGGTCCACGGCGAAGAGCACGGGCCGGCCGAGCCTCTGCACGAGCTCCCGCGTGTAGGCGCGCGTCTGGGCAGGAGAATCGATGTTGCGGGCCAGGAGCAGGACCGAGGCGGCTCCGGTCTCGCGCATGAGCGCCACGGTCTCCCGGTCCGGCCGCGTGCCGTAGACTCCCATCATGAAAAGGAACCCTGGGTCGTTCATTTCGTCACCTCATCGGCTGCGCAGGTGGAGTTCGAGGGCGGAGTTGTAGGCCGTGAAGATGGAGTCCTGGACGCGCACCACGTTGCGGAACAGGCTCTCGGTGCGGAAGATGAAGAATTTGTCCGCGGCCCACTTGTTCTCGTGGACCTTGCCGCGCACCGTCACGGTGTCGAGGTAGAGGGCGTTCAAACGCAGCTGCAGCTGCTGGATCTGGCCGAGGATGAGCAGGCTGGCCGAGCTCGCCTCGGGGTCCGGCAGGGCCTGGGTGGAAGCCATGCGGCAGCGGGCCGTCAGGTAGTACAGGTTGTTCCTGACCTGCTCCGCGCCCTTGGCCAGGGTCTCGAAGTTGGCCTGGATGGTGTCGAGGCTGGGGCCCGGGTCGGGCTGGCCGAAGGCGTAGGCGAGGTTGTCCTGCTGCGCCTTCACATAGGCGTGGATCTGCGAAAGGTTGGCGACCTGCTGGGCGGTCTGCCCCGCGATGGCCTTGAGGACCGGGATCTGGGCCGGATCGGCCTGGCTGCGCGCGAGGCGGCTGCGGCCGGAGAGCAGGGCGTCCCAGAAGAACCTCTCCTGCCAGAGCGCGGGCGCGTCCGCGCCGAAGAGCGCGAAAGCCGGCGAGGCCAGGCCGAGCAGCAGAGCCAGGCCGTGGAGGACCGGGCGGAGGGTGCGCGGCTTCACCGTGGAATCAGGCATTTCGTTCCAGCAGGATTATAACTAAAACGCCCACCAGGACGCTGGAAACAACCTCCTTGAGGCGCACGCCCCAGGGCGAGACTTTGGAAGAGACGCAGATGATGGTCAAGGATGCCATCCGCGCCTACTGCGCCAGCCTGAAGAAGGGCCCGGTTCATGCACGTGAGATGAAACGGGGGCTGTTGTCTGGCCTACTGAAGCTGGCAGGGCTGTCCCCCGACGAATTTCGCGCCCTTTGATCCCAAGTCCTTGACGACGCGAGGAACGGGGGGTCGGGGTGTTTCCCGATGTTTGACAGCCCGAGAATGCTTGTGGTATTCTGCTGGCCTCGCCCGGTTTTCCGGACGCGGAGAATCCATGCTCGACCGCGACTCGCTCCTTGCCATGGCCGGACGCCTGCTCCTGGCGCTGGTCTTCATCGCCTCGGCCTTCGGCAAGGTGACCGAGTTCGAGAAGACCGTCCTATATATGGAAGCGCACGGCGTGCCGCTGGCGACGCTCCTGTGCGTCCTGGCCGCGCTCGTTGAGGCTGCCGGAGGCATCGCGCTGGTGGTCGGCTACCAGGCGCGCCTGGCCGCGGCTTCCTTGGCGGTCTTCGTGACCGCGGCCACGGTCATCTTCCACCTCGCGCCGGACCAGAGGGTCGATCTTTTACGGAACCTCGCCATCATCGGCGGGCTTCTCCAGGTCATGGCGTGGGGGCCGGGCGATATCAGCATGGAAGGCAGGAGGAGTTGATGACCGAGCAGCGCTACACCGTCCTGGCCCGGAAGTACCGGCCGCAGACTTTCAAGGAGGTCCTCGCGCAGGACGGCGTCTCCCAGACCCTCGAGAACGCCATCTCCTCCAAACGGATTGCTCACGCCTATCTTTTCACGGGCCCCAGGGGGGTCGGCAAGACCACCATGGCCCGCATCTTCGCCAAGGCGCTCAACTGCGCGGAGGGCCCCACGCCCAAGCCCTGCGGGAAGTGCGACCCCTGCAAGGAGATCGCGCGCTCGAGCTCCATCGACGTCCTGGAGATGGACGCGGCCACCCACACCCAGGTGGAGAAGGTGCGGGAGGTCATCATCGAGACCGTGGGCCTGGCCACCAACCGCGATCGGTACAAGGTCTTCGTCATCGACGAGGCCCACATGCTCTCGACCGCGGCGTTCAACGCTCTCCTCAAGACCTTGGAGGAGCCTCCGCCGCATGTGGTCTTCATCCTCGCCACCACCGAGGCCGGCAAGATCCCCGCGACCATCGCGTCCCGCTGCCAGCGCTTCCGGTTCAGGCCCGTGGACGTCGACACCATGACGGCGCATCTCGGGTCCCTGGCCAAAAAGGAAGGGATGACCGTGGAGGCCGACGCCATCGACGTTCTGGCGCGCCACGCGGCCGGCTCTCTGCGGGACGCGGTGAGCCTTCTCGACCAGGCCTGGACCCTGAGCGACAAGAAGGTCACGGCCGAGACCATCCGCCAGATGTTCGGGCTCATCCCACAGGAGATGATGGTCGGGCTCGGAACAGCGCTGCTTGAACGCGACGTCAAGGCCCTGGCCGACCGGCTTTCAGCCGCCCTGGCCGAGGGCATCGACCCGGGCCAACTGGTGCGCGACCTTCGGGAGGCCCTGCACGGGGTGTACCTGGAGAAGCTCGGAGTGGGTCCCGCCGGGGAGCGCTCCTGGAAGAAAGCCGCGGAAGGAATCTCGGCGCAGGGCTTGGGCTATCTCCTGGCGAGGCTCAACAGGATCGCGGAGGACCTCAGGCTGAGCGATTCCCCCAGGAACGTGCTCGAGCTGGGACTGTTCGGCTGCGTCCACGAGGCCGCGGACCTGTCGGCCTGGGTGGAGCGGCTCGAGGCTTTGGAGAGGAGGCTCGCGTCCGGCGCTCCCGCGGCGCCGGCTGAGGATGGCGCGGACTCGGCGTCGGAGGAGTCCGAAGCCCCCTCCGGTCCCGCCAAGCCGGTGGCCGCGGTCTTGCGTTCGGTCGCGCGATCCCTGAAAAACAGGCCCATCATCGCCGAACTGCTCAGTCATGCCAGGCCCGAGGTCGCGGGGGATGGGAGCTGGAAGCTGACCTTCGAGCGGGAGTTCGACGCCGAGGCCGTGCGCAAGTGCCTGGCTGAGGTCCAATCCGCCTTGGCCGCTGCCGTCGGGAGGAGCGTCTCCGTCTCGGTGCAGGTCGGAAAGACGCAGGATTGCGGCCCTGAGTCCGCGGAGATCCCTGCTCCCGATGACGCGGGTCCCGCGGAGGGGGTCTCGGAGCAGGATGTCGCCTCCTCCGGAGGGCCCCAGGCCTCTCCCTTGAAGAAGGCGGAGCAGATCCTCGGCGGGACGGTGAAGTTCAAGAAGAAATGAGGTCCTGGGAGCGGATCATCGCGGCTTTCAAGCGGTTCCCGGGCATCGGTCCCAAGCAGGCCGAGCGCATGGCCCTGCATCTTCTGCGGGCCCCGGCCGCGGAGTCGGACGAGTTCCTCGACGCCGCTAGGGAGGCCAGGTCCCAGATTCGCTCCTGCGGCCGATGCTTCAACTACACCGACCGCGAGGTCTGCTCCATCTGCTCCGACCCGGCCCGGGACCACGGCCTGCTGTGCGTGGTCGAGGACCCGCAGGACGTGGGCGCGGTCGAGCGCACGCGCAGCTTCCGCGGCGTCTACCATGTGCTCCACGGGAGGCTCTCTCCTCTCGACGGCATCGGTCCCGAGCGCCTGCGCGTGGCCGAGCTCGTGGAGCGGGTGAAAAAGCCCGGCGCTGCCATCAGGGAGATCGTGCTCGCCACGGACGCGGACACCGAGGGGGAGGCGACCGCGCTCTATCTCGCTCAGCTCCTGAGGGGGCCGTCCGTGAAGATGACGCGCATCGCCCAGGGCGTCCCTCTGGGCGGAGACCTCGATTATATCGATGAACGCACCCTCGGCCAGGCCGTGACCTGCCGACGGGAACTCTAGGAGGCGCAGATGAACTTGTTCTCCGCCGTGATCCTTGTGGCGTCTTTCGCGTGGGCCCAGCAGCCTTCCGCTGAAGAGAAAGCGGAGCTTTCTGTCCAGGCCGAATCCAAGGCGGTCGAAGCCAAGACCGAGGCGGCCCCTGCGGAGAAGCCCGCGGTCCAGGCTGAGCCCCAGAAAGCCGTGGAGCCCAAGGCCGAGGAAAAGGCGGCAGAGAAAGCCGAGGAGAAGTCCCGGGAAAAACCTGTTCCGCAAAAGCAGGCTGCTGCCGCCAACAAGGCTGTCGCCGAGGCCGCGTTCCTGAAATCCCTGCTCGAGGACAAGGACCTGGAGGTCGTGGACGCGGCGGTGGAGGAGGCCCTGTCCCTGGCGACCCGCGCCGCTGATTCTCCGGCCGGCCAGGAAGCCAGGCTTCTGGCCGCCCAGCTCCTGGCCAAGAAGGAGGACTGGAAGGCCGCGGCCGTGGCGTACCTGGGCTTCATCTACGAATATCCCGACGCGGACGCGGCTTTCCGCGCCAAGCAGGAATACCGTGAGGTCGTGGAAAAGCGCTTGTCCCGCAAGTCCAGGGAGGCCCTTGCCGGCCTCGTCCGGGTCCCGGAGAAGCCTTCCAAGGCGGAGCGGCTGGCGGCCATGCTCAAGGCCGTGGTGGACACCGCCGGAGAGGAGCTCTACGAGCCCGCGCTCGAGGAGTTCGAGCTTTTTCAGTCCCGCTTCCCCGCCTATTTCGAGGCTGACAGGGTCCAGCTGACCCTGGCCGACCTGCACATCAAGAATTCGAAGTACGACGACGCCCTGTACGCCCTGCGCCGGCTCACGGCCGTGTTCCCGGAGAGCGGGCTCGTGGCCCAGGCTCAGTGGAACGCGGCGGCCCTCTACGCCGACAACCTCAAGAAATACGACAAGGCCGTGGAGGCGTTCCAGGATATCGTCAAGCGCCATCCCAAGACCCCTATGGTCATGCCCTCCCTTCAGAAGACGGCCGAGCTCCTCGAGGAGCGGATCAAGGACTACCCTTCGGCCGCGGATGCCTACGAGAAAATCGTCCGCCTCTACCCCAGGACCGAGGGCGGCCTCAAGGCCATGCAGAGCCTCGCGAAGATCCAGCGGGACCGGCTCAAGCAGCCCGCGGAGGCGATCGCCACTTTCAGGAAAGTGGCCGAGGACTTCACCCCTCCGGCCGCGGTGGACGCGCTCAAGGAGGCCGCTGCCGTGGCCCGCAGGACCCTCAAGGACTTCGCCCAGGAGGCGGAGCTGCGGAATCTCCTGGCCACGCGCTTTCCGGACGCGGCCGAGGCTCCGGAGGCCCTGTTCGCGGTCGGCGAGATCTACGAGAGCGACCTCAAGGACGACGGCAAGGCCAAGGATGCCTTCAACCTGGTGGCATCCAAGTATCCCACCCACAAGCTGGCCAAGAAAGCCGCGGACCGCGTGGCGAGCATCGATAAGCGCGGGGGCTTCTAGAGCCCTTCCGAAGGGCTCTGGGCCTTTCGTCCCTCCGGCTGCCCGGTCTTCCGACCCTGGAAGCCGGGCGGTTGCGGCCGCATACTACGGATAGGCCCCCATCACGGACGAGAGCCTGTCCAGGCACCTGGCAGGCTGTGTGGACGGGATGGCGGGAGGAATAAAGGAGAAAATGAGCGTCCGAACCATCATCTTCCTGTTCCTGTCGGTCGTTCCCATCATCGTGGTCTCCTACATGGCGCTGGCGAGCAGTTGGGAGGCGGACTAGACCCGCGCTCGTAATGAAGAACATCTGGCTCGCCCTGGCAGGCTGTCTGGCTCTCGCGTCCGCGGCCTCGGCGCAATCACCGGCATCTGATTGGGCCAGGGCCGGCGACGTCAAAGTCCTCGTCTCCGGCTTCAGGGACGCCAGGGCCGCTGTCTTCGTCAGCGCGGCCAAGGCTCCGGCCGGCAAGACATGGGCGGTCCTTCGGCTTGACCCTGCCTGCGTCCTGGCCACGGTGGCTGACATGATGGGAATCGCCCTGCGCAGCGACATCCCTGCCCCGGCTCTCAGGCTGGAGAACGACACTCCCCTCAAGCGCTTTCAGGACGCTGTGGAGCCCCAGTGGAAGATGCGGCCTGACATGTTCCTCAACGCCTACACCCCTGGGACCAACGAGGTCTTTCTGATGGCGGATGCCTCGTATTACAACAAGCTCAAGCGCTTCCTCGACGACTCGCTCGCGCACGAGTACGTGCACTTCTTCCAGGTCAAGTACAAGAACTTCCCCATCGACCAGTTCTCGGACGCCGAGGAGGGGGAGGCCATCTCCTACCAGACCCGGTTCCGGGACGAGTACCTCACGCCCGGCATCGTCCCGCCCCGCTGCCGCTAGTCTGAAGTAGTCGGCGCTGGGGATCCCTCGCACGAAGGCCCTGAAAGGAGTAGGCCATCAGATTCGAGATCCATAGTCCAAAGGACCTAAGTCTCTCCGGAAGACAAATGTTAAAATCTTCAGGACGAGATGCGGGACGCATCGCGTCAGGAGGGAGGCAACATGGGAAGGATGCTGGTCGCTTGTGCCGTTTCTGTCTTGTGTGTCGCAGGGGCGCATGCCGACCCCGCTGGTTGGCTGGACTGGTCGTCCAAGGATCCCGTGAGGCAGGCCCAGGTCCGGCTCTTTGAGTCGAACGTTTTCGTCATGCGATTGGCGGCCGCGGGTTCATTGCCGAAAGGGCTCAGCCCGGAGGACCTGGCGTTCTGCGAGAAGAATGCGCTGTCCAGCGCGGATCAGGACATGAAGGAGTGTTGCGTGACCAGGGATTTCATCCGCCGAGGCAGGGAATACTCCGCCAAGGTCCGCGCCGGCGCGTCCCCCCCGCCTCTGGAGAAGGTGCCGGCTGAGGCTCGCGCGTTCTACGGCCGCGACAATGCCGAGAAGCAATTCATCATCTTCCGCAGGTTGTATGAAACCTTGCCTAATTTCAACTCCGAGGAGTATCTGCTCTGAGGGGACCAGCCGGGCTGCGCCTAGCCTGGGAGAGTCAGTTCCGTTCGCTTCGGACCTTCCAGAGACGCCAGGAGTTGATCAGGGCCACCAGACCGAATCCCACCGCGGGAGCGACCCCGCCCGTGGCGATGCTGGCGACCAGACCGCCGATGGCCATGCCCGCGTAGGCCGCATGCGCGAGGGCCCGGGTTCCCCGGCCATGCTCCCCGAGGTCGCGCGGATCGCCGGGCCTCCAGGTTTCCAGCGCGGGGCGGATTCCCACGGCCTTGGGCGTCCCCGTGCTGAAAGGAGAGGCGTAGACATCCAGGTCCAGCATCCCAGCATGGACCGGAGCCGCGGCCAGGCGAAGACTGAGGAGCATTGCCAGAAAAGCCATGCGTTTGTAGACACCGCCGGACCGTGGTCCGTTCCTTAATTTTCTTTCAGCTTGAAAAGAGTGACTATCAGAAGACGCTTGTTGTTCGTTTCATCCACCCTCGTGAACCAATTTCTTAACCAGCGGAGATCATCATCCACGAGCGCACGGATGCGGGGAGTCTTCTCGAGAACGGAGGCGTTCGACTCTCGCTCTGAAGTAAGACGTTGCAGTCTCTCCCTAACCTTTTCCTGCCATGCCTTGGCGAATTGGTTGAGGACCGGCGTTGATGTCGAGAACGCTGTCTCCCCCAGGTTGGCGACCTCTAATCGGGTAGTCAAGAGCAGCTTGTCGTTGAACCAGCCCTTGAATGTGAACTGTTCCCGGATGATTTCAGGAATCTCCGCCGGCCAGACATCCACGCTGTGGCAGCCTGAGGCGAGGCTCTGGGCGTTCTCGACGGAAAACAGCTCCAGCACCCGCCTAACGGCGCTTTGCATGTCGGGAACCCTGATCCACAGGTGGAGTGCTTCGGCATCCTTTCCGCATACCACGGGGGAAAGCATCTCCCGGCGCCAAGAATGCTTCGCAATTCTATCCAATACTGCGGCGTCGTCCGAACCTGGTTGAGCGGCTAGGGTATGGGAGGACAGGAACCCCAGCAGCCAAAATGCGGCGATAAGCGAAGAAGTATTCACGGATGTGTTCCGAGGGCTACGGTGATGAGGGCAGTCCGCTCTATGGCACGATACCTCTCTAAATTCTTTTGGAGGAGGCTCAACTCTTCCTCGGCAAATCCGGAGATGAACGAAGTGCTTTCGCCTTGCGCTTTGAGCACGGGCAATTCGGCCGCCAGGCTCTCAGCCTTGAATCGCCATTCCTGAGCCTCTGGGAAATCCTCCTCGATGGTCTCGTATGAGGCCACCTGTCCAAGGCGAAAAAGGTGTTCCGCGACGCGCTTCGCTCGTTTGCGGGGGACCGTCCAAGCACTATGATAAGTTTCGGGTTGGCCAGGAAGGTTCCGTTTGTGGTAGGACTTCGCAGAGGACAACTGCACATGCAGCGTGAAATAATGATGGGGCCAATCAGGGAGATGCTTTCCTCCAGCGAGTTTAAGCAAGCTTTCCAGTTCCTTTTTCGCCGCAACGGGGTTCTGCACCCGCAACTCAAGGTGATATCCTGCATAGAAGGGTTTTGGATATTCCCGTTTGGTCCAAAACCCTGGCTGCTGAAAATCGAAGACGGCAGGTACACCCCGCCTGGCGGCACACCCAGTGGAAGAAAGAATGACCAGAGATAGAATCGGCGATAATCGAGGGATCGGGAACTTCAAGACAACGATAGTTTATCCTGTTTTCTCATGTGCTTCAAGCATGCAGGTAGAGGTGGATGAGGACCAGGTCGAAGATGAGGGCGAAAAGCGCCTGCGGGAGGCTGGGCGTTCTCTCTCCGATTCTGGTTTCCCAGGGAATCCCGCGTGCCTTTGATCATGCCCTTTCTTGCATTGTAGCGAAGAAGCGCGTTGTTTCCCCGCCCCACGAGCGCTTGTCCATGATAACCGGACAGGACGGGCATCGCCAGAGGGCCGCTGGACCCGCTCCGGACCTAAGACCTGGAGAAGCACCGGCCGGCTACTCGGTCAGCCAGCCAGCTCGGCCCTGAGCGCAATCCTCCGGGACCGGGAGGCACCCTTCCTCCTCCTTGCGGTCGCTGTTGGCGGCGCAGGCCTCGAACTTCCGGACCTTCTCGTCGCAAGCCGGGCCGCGGAGCAAGGCGCGCGCCTCGTTCGGATAGAACAGGGAAGGCTTCGCGCGGGCTGCCTCGCGCCCGAGTCCCAAGGCGTTGAAAGCGGCCAACGCGGACTCGCCAGGCCCGTCCTCGCGGCGGCCGGGCGGCATCGCGGCCTTCATCTCGACGCAGTGCAGATACTTCCCCGGCTCGGCATCGTCCTTGCTCCGGCGCGGACACTCGTGCCGGTGCACCCAGAGGAAATCCGCCTTCCCGAGGGACAATCCAGCCGCCCTGTAGGCTTCGTACTGGTCGTGCAAGAGGGAGTCCTCCGGGCCGGGGGGACGGCAGTACCTCGGCAGGCGCTTACGCCTCCCAGGCGGCAAGGCATCCGCCTCATCCTCCTTTATCCAGCGCACCCAACGGCCGTCGTCGTCGACCTCGTAGGGCCTCTCGGTCAGGGGATAGACGTCGGGCAGACCCAACAGATGCATGGTCTCGTGGACCAGAGTCGGGCAGTTGTAGTCCACGCTCCACTGCGTGAACGGGACCCATGCGTAGCCGCCGAACACCTCGATCTCCGCGGCGCCTCGTCCCGCCTGGACGAGCTCGAGCTCGATGCGTTCTCCTTCCGGGCCCAGCATCGCCGGCGCCGCCTCTGCATAACAGCGCGCCGCGAGAGAGGCCATCTTTTCCTTGAAGTCTCGCGGCGCGGGCAGTTCCCGATGGCGGACGAAGCGCACGGGGATGCGCAGGCGGTAGCGCTGCCGGCCCGCCGAGTCGTCATCCAGCCGCCGCACCTCGAAGGAGCGCCCTCTGATCGTCCGTTGGATGGTTTCGCCCGGCAGGAGAGCGCATGGGGAAGCGGCGGCGCGCGCGGCAGCCGCGGCGGCCGCGACCGCGAGGATGAGCAGCCTCATGCCTTATGCTATCAAATCGCCATGGAGGTAACGCTACCATTGATAACAGGACGTGTTACTGCTTTCGCGGAGGCGCTGTTCGCGCCGAATCGGGCCCATTGACGCGGTCCTGCTGCCCCGAGGTCTCTCGTCCGGCCTCGCCGCTTCTGGTATCATGATGCCATGAGACCAACCAGACCCGTCTGCGCCGCACTCATCCTTGCCTGGGCCGCCCTGGAGATGCCGCCGCAGGCAACGGCCGCCGCGGTCCTGATCAGGGTCGCTCCGCGAAGCGCCCCCATCGTCGTCCAGGCCGTCCCGTTCCTATTGCGCAACGGCCTGCCTGGCGAAAACGGGCCGGCTTCTTTTTCCGCGCTTCCCGTTCTTCCGCGGGTAGGGAGCGTGCCGACCTTGTCCCCTGCGCCCACCCTGACGGCCGCGCCTGCGCCGTCCCTCCCGACCGACCCGGACCTCTCGGGTCCCGCGACCCTCAAGGACCTCTTGGCCGAACCGGAGTCATTCTCCCTGTCCGCGCAGGCGCTCGACCGGATGGAAACCGATGGAGCGCGGGAAGCCGGGACCCGGCTGATGGACCGGGTGCTGGGCACGCGGTCTCCGGAAGCGGCGCCCGTCGACGCGGCCCTCGCGGCGCGGCCGGAGGCCGACATCGCTCCTGGAGCCTCTTCGCCCGGCCTGCAGCGGCCTGACCGGGCACCCCGTCAGGGCCGCGGGTCAGGCCGCGCGGCCGTCCTGATGACCGGAGCCGTGGCAGGGGCGTCCTTGGTCGGGCATGCGGCCGCCGCCTATGGCGCCCTCCCCGTGAGCCCCATCGTGCTGGCCGGGGCCGCGGCCGTGCTGCTCCTGACCGCGCTGTTCACCTTGATCCCGTTGGCTGATGTCGCCCAGCAGGAGAAAGATGCGAGGCGCCAAGCCGCCATCGTCCGCGTCATGAACATGGTCGGCCTTTCCGCTGTCGCCCTACTGAGCGCCGCCTTGACGCTCGGGGCGTATTGGAATCTGGCGGCCGCGGCCGCTGTCCTGTTCCTGCTCTACGTGACGGTCCTCTCCCCGAGCCTTAACGTCTGACGCCTGCCGATGGCCTGCTCTTGGAAAGGGGACGCGGTGCCTTGCTGGGAGCCGGGCCCAGGTCGGGGGCCGCCCCTTCGCCGGCCTGGACGCGCTCCATGGCGATGGCCACGGCTTTCTCCAACTGGGGGTCTTTTCCGGCCACGAAGGAGGCGGGGTCCCACTCGACCTCGACGTCCGGCTCCACGCCGCGGTTCTCCACGCCCCAGCCCGGGCCGTGGAACCAGAAGGCGTACTCGGGCTGGGTCGCCAGGCCCTGGTCCACGAAGCGCCTCCTGCCGTCGATGCCCACCACGCCGCCCCAGGTGCGCTTGCCCACGAGGGTCCCGAGCTTCAGGGCCTTGAACGCCTGGGAGAAGATGTCGCCGTCCGAACCTGAGCGCTCATCGCAGATGGCCACGATGGGACCGCGCACCGCGTGCTCGGGGTAGGTGACGGGCAGGCCCGAGCGCCTGCGGCCGTAGCCCACGGGCCGGCGCGCGAGCTTGCTGATGATCATGCCTGAGACGAACCCTCCGCCGTTGAAGCGGACGTCCACGATGAGCCCGTCCTTGAGAGACTCGGTGTAGAGCCCGCGGTGGAACTCGATCAAGCCCTGGCAGCCCATGTCCGGGATGTGGAGGTAGCCGAGCCTGTTGCCGGAGCGCTTGGACACGAGCTCGCGGTTGGACCTGACCCAGTCGCGGTAGCGGGCTTTGGATTCGTCCGAGATGGTGCGCACCGTGACCTCGCGGGCCTTGGCCGGGTTCGGGGATGACCCCACTGCCATGGTCACCTGGACGTCCACCCTGTTGGACAGGAGCGCGTTGGGGTGGAGCGGGCTCTTGACCTCGATGCCGTCCACCTTGAAGAGGTAGTCCCCTTCCTTCACGTTCACGCCCGAGGCCAGGAGGGGCGAGCCGTGGCCCTTGATCCAGCCGTCTCCGGCGTAGATGCGCTTGAAGCGGTAGCGGCCCGAAGAGGGGTCGGATTCGAGGTCCGCGCCGAGCAGGCCGATGCGGTAGGCCGGCGGGGGCGCGTAGTCGCCCCCGAACTCGTAGGTGTGGGAGGTGTTGAGCTCGCCCTGCATGTCCCAGATGAGGTCCGAGAGCTCCGAGCGCGTGGCGACGCGGTCGAGGAGGGGGCGGTAGCGGTTGCGTGCGGCCTTCCAGTCCACGCCGGCGAGGTCCACGGTCCAGAAGAAGTCGCGCTGGTCGCGCCAGGCCTGCAGGAAGATCTGAGACCATTCCTTCCTGGGCTCGATCTCAAGCCGCACGCGGCGCAGGTCCAGCCACCCGCTCTCCGGGCCCGGGCTATCGCCTCCCGAGCCTTCGGATGAAGGCTTTTCACCCGCCTTGATGACGCGCAGCTTTTTTTCGACCCGGACGAGCATCTTCTCGCCGCTCGCGCACACGCTGAAGTCCGAGACGCCGGACCATAGGACCTCGTGCTTGCGGAGATTGAAGTCCCAGGCTTCGATGGAGGACGAGGGCTTGTCGTCGCTCCCCCAGTGGGTCTGTCCGAGCATGCCGGTCTTGGGCGCGCAGAGCAGGAGGAGCTTGCCCTTGACCGCGGCGAGCTTGGCGTAGTCGCCTTCCCGGACCGGGACCTCCTCGACGCGGCGGCTGATGCCGTCGAAGTCGATGAGGAAGGCCGTCTCCTTGGGCTTGTCCTTGTCTTTCTTTCCCTCCTTCTTCTTCTCCTCTGGCTTGGGCATGGGGAACAGGGGCGAGTAGTCCGAGGCCTTGAGGGTCGTCAGGTAGGGCTTGACCATGTGGTGGAAGGTCGAGTTGAGCTCGGCTGAGTCGAGCACGGGGTTGAAGTGCCTGTAGGAGAGGAAGGCCAGGTATTTCGCCTCAGGGTCGAACACAGGGCCTCGGTTGTGGAACTCGCAGTCCGTGACGCTGTGGGACTTGCCCTCCTTGGTGTCGTAGACGCGGATGGAGCTGCCGTAGAAGAACTCGCCGTGGGTGCGCTCGGGCTTGACGTAGGCGAGGTAGCGGCCGTCGCCCGACCAGGCGAGGTCCGAGATCTCCCAGACCTCGCTGGAGTCGATGATCTCGGAGGCGCCCTTCTTGAGGTCGATGAGGTGCAGGCGGTTGCGCTCGTCCGCGGCCGCGGCTTTGTCCTCTTTCGGCGAGGCCGCGAGCTCCCAGAGGTAGCCCGTCCCGAGGTCCGAAAGCCTGCTCAGCCGCAGCCCGGACGAGGCATCCAGGATCTCGAGCCTCTCCTCGCCGCTCTCGTCGCCGAGGACGAGGGCGCGCTTGCCGTCGTGGAGCCAGCACGCCAGGCGGTAGCGCGCGCCCTGCCGGACGCCGAGCTGGCGCACCGCGCCCTCCCAGTGGGACAGGGCGAAGGGCTTGCCCCGCGTGGTGATGAGGGCGCTCGCGCCCTTGGGATGGAGCACGGCCTCGGTGAGGTAGCGGTCCGCGGGCACGAACTTGCGGGCCAGCCCGGTCTTGGCGCTACCGGTGCGCACGCGCAGCCTCCTTTCGCCGGAAGCCGGATCCAGGAGCCAGAGTTCGGCGCCCTTCTGGTACACGACCCGCCTGCCGTCCGTGGAGGGGAACCGCGCGTAGAAGTCCATGTGGTGCGTGTGGCGCTTGAGGTTGGAGCCGTCGGCTTTGACGGAGTAGATGTTGCCGTGGTCCTCGTGGTCGGACAGGAAGAAGACCCTGGCCCCGACCCACATGGGACAGACCACGTTGCCGGGAAGCTCCACGAACTTGCGGAAGCTCCCGGAGCGCAGGTCGCCGGCCCAGAGCACGCCGCACAGGCCTCCGCGGTAGCGCTTCCACCGGGCGGGGTCGAGGTAGTTCCTGCCGATGACCACGCGCCTGTTGTCCTGGTGGAGCGCGGCCGTGACCGCCGGGCCGATGGGGAGCTCCGCGATCGCGCCGTTGGAGAGCGCGGCGGTGAAGAGCCTGGTCTCGCGCAGCGTGGGGCTGGCCATGGAGCTGCGGAACAACACCTTGCGGCTGTCCGGGGTCCAGCCCGCCGTGAGCGTGGCCGCGTTGTGCCAAGTCAGCCGCCGGGCCTCCCCGCCCTCGGCCGGGATGACGTAGATGTTGGCCGTTTCCTCCTTGGTGGAGGTGAAGGCGATCCACCTGCCGTCCGGGGAGAAGGATGGGAACATGACCTCCCCGGGCCAGTGCGTCAGCCGCCTGGCCGAGCCGTCCTTGATGGACGCGGTCCATAGGGAGTCCTCGCACACGAACGCGACCGTGTCCTTGTGGATGGTGGGCTGGCGGAGGTAGCCGTCGGTGAAGTCGGGGTGGGGCATGGGGTTTCTCCTTGAGAAGTCGCCCGGAGAGTAAACAAATTTCAGCGTGGCAAGGGAACAAAACAGACCCCTTGCTCGTATATAGTATGGAGGGTGCCGGGAAAACCTGTTATACTGGGGAGGTGAGCGTGGGAGAGACCATCGGGCACATCAAGGTCACGAGCTTGGACGGCCTCCGTTGGGCCGAGTTGGACGCGGTCGTGGACACCGGGGCCACGATGACCGTCCTGCCAATGGGGAAGGCCGCGGCATTGGGTATCGCCGCCGACAGGGTCATGGAAGTCGAACTCGGCGATGGCCGTATCGTCCAGCGGGGGGTGGCGCATGCCTGGATCGAATGGGGAGGCAGACGCAGCATCAACCCCGTGCTCATCGGGGAGGGGACGGACGCCTGCGTCATCGGGGTCGTGACCCTGGAGACCCTGGGCCTCGGAGTCGATCCCGTCAAGCGCGGCCTGTTCTTCCTGCCTGCCATCCACCACTACCGGGCGGCCGGGATTCAGCGTGGATTGGCGGTCGAGAGGTCGAGCTCGTAGACCGCGGTCTCCGCTTGGACCGGGCCGCCGGTCTCGGGCACGCGCCTCTGGAAGACCCTGGTCGCGTGAGCCGACATGAACCCGCTCCAGGCGTTCTTCTGCTCCTCGGTGACTCGCAGGTACTTGCGGTCCGGGCCCTGCCAGCGGGCGAGCTCGAGCCGGTTGACGAGGATGTGGGTGACCCTTGCCTCAGCCAGGAAGCGGCGGATGTCCTCGGCTGAGGAACTGCGGCCGAGCCACCATTGCAGGGGATACTCGTCGTAGTAGCTCATCACGATGGCTTCGCGCTTGCAGCCGTAGCGCCTGCCTTCGCCGAGGAAGAGCACCTTGGCGTCCGGCGGGGTGCTCGAGTTGATGAAGTCGATGGCCGGCTGGACCGGACAGTGATAGGAGGGGTGGACCACGGCGAGGTAATCCGATGGGTTTCCCCTGCCGAGCACGACCTGGGTCGCGCCCATGGCGTGGAACCAGGTCATGGCGTAGATGGTCTCGAACAAGATGATATAGACCAGCAAGGCTCTCAACGCGGTACGGACCCTGCCGGCGAATCCGGCCTCGAGCGCGAGCGCGGTCAGGGCGCAGGCCAGGGGCAGGTTCGGCAGGGCGTAGCGGACCATCCGGGTCGTCAAGCTCCAGGAGAGCCACAGCCCGAGCCAGGAGAGCCAGCAGAACACGCCCGCCCCTGCCCGGAACCGGCCGAGCAGGACCACGGGCAGGACCATGAACAGGATGGAGCCGTGGTCCATGTTCTCGAAGGGGATGCGCCAGGGGTGCGTGAGCCAGAACAGCAGGCTCTTCCAGGAGCCCAGCACCTCCGAGATGCGGACCGACTCCGCGTCGCCCATGAGTTCGCGCCATCTGGGCACGACCGGGGACCCGCCGAAGTACTCGTGGAAGATGGGATAGAGGGGATTGCCGTAGTGCAGGATGTTCTTGACGCACCACGGGGCCACGGCCAGAACTGCGGCGCCGGCGAAGACGAGCAGGTCCCGTCTCTTCTCCGGCCGGTCCCGCCAGACCCACAGCAGCGCCAGGCACAGGACCGGGAGCATGGGCCATGCCTGGTACTTGGAGCCCATGGCGAATCCCGTCAGGAGCCCGGCTGCCAGGGCCCACGGCCTGGTCTTGTCGGCCCTGGAGACGCATATGACCAGGGCCAGGAGGGCCGCGGTCTGGAACACGGCCTGGCCGAGCTCCACCGCGGACTTCCACGACATGGCTGAGACCAAGGGGATGCCGTAGAAGAGCGCAGCAGCCAGCAGTCCCGCGCCCCTGCCTGCCGATGCGGCGGCGTCGTTCCTGCCCGCGAGCCTGCGTCCCAAGGCGAAGGTCAGGAGTACGGTCTCAACGCCAAAGGACCAGTGCAGGACCCTGCAGAGGGCGTCCCCGCCCAGGGGCAGGGCCGCGGCGTAGAGCATCTGGACCATGAGGGGCAGTCCCGAGTACAGGAGTTCGGGCACGGGCACGATGGCGCCCTTGGTCCAATAGAGCTCGGGCAGGCCGAGGTGATAGACGAGGGCGTCGTAGAATATCTCGGGCATGAACGCGGCGAAAAAGTCGAACGCGGCCAGGAACATGAGGAACAGGACGAGGAAGCCCTCCCAACCGCTCCAGCGGGTCGAGCCTGCGGGAAGGGCCGGCGTCGCGGCGGAACCGGGGTGGCGGCGGTCGTAGAGATGGTAAGCGAGTCCGGCCAGGCCCGAACCCAAGATCAGGGCCAGGGTCCATGTCCTCCAGAGTCCTGCCATGCCCAGGCCCAACATGGCCATGCCGATCACGCCCCAGCCCATGGCTGAGCCCAGAAGGACTCCTTCGAGACGCTCCTCTGCTTCGATGCCGAGGACTCTGAGGGCCGTTGTCCCGAGACCCCAGGCAGCCAAGTGGAGCAGGATGAGCCAGGCAGCGGTCCGGAGCGCGGTGAGCAAGGCCGGACCCGAGGCTCCTGTCACGGGCGGGATGACGTCCAGGCAGTGCGACCAGAACAGGCGCAGCTGTTCGGAGGGCATCTTGGTGTAGAAAAGGACGCCCGCGACCGTGATGGCGAGGAAAGTCGCGGTTTGGGCCGCAAGGGGATGGAAGCGCCATTCGAGGGGAGAGGAGGGAGCCGGGTCCTCGAGTCGTCGACGCTTGCCCACGGGATGGTATTGTAGATAATTAACAGTGGCGGGAGCCTGTCTAAGGTGCAAGGCTGAGGCCAAGTTTGCTATCGTATTCGTCCGTTTTCCCAGGAAATGCCAGACCGAAACCATCCGGCCCACCCGGACATAGAGAAAATCCTGCTCACCGAGCGCCAGATCAAGGCTCGGATCGCTGAATTGGGGTCCCAGATCTCCCGGGATTACGCGGGCCGCAGCCTGACCATGGTGAGCATCCTCAAGGGGAGCGTCATCTTCCTCGGCGACCTCATGAGGGCGGTTTCAGTGGACTGTTCCGTGGATTTCATCGGCTTGTCGTCCTATTCCGGCACCAAGTCCAGCGGGGTGGTGCGGCTGACCCTCGACCTTCGCGAGAACCCGGAGGGCAAGGACATCCTTATCGTGGAGGACATCGTGGACACGGGCCTGACCCTGCACTATCTCCTGGACAACTTCAAGACCAGGAGCCCGCGGTCCGTGGAGACCTGCTCCTTCCTCAACAAGCCCTCGTGCCGCAAGGTTTCGGTTCCCGTCAAGTACGTCGGTTTCGACATCCCCAACGAGTTCGTCGTCGGCTTCGGGTTGGACCACAATGAGCGGTTCCGCAACCTCCCGTATGTCGGCGTCATGAGGCCCAACGGTGGAAAATAAGAACGCGAAACAGCTCCTGCTCTGGGGCCTGGCTTTCATCTTCCTCATCCTGGTCTTCCAGAACATCAAGGCCCCGCCCGTGGAGAAGGAGATACCCTATTCCGAGTTCAAGGCCAAGGTGAAATCCGGGGAGGTCAACGAGGTTCGCGTGCGGCCGGACCTCATCCGCGGGGAATTGAAGGCCCCTGGGGGCGCGACCCAGCGCTTCAAGACCTTCCCGATGCCGGACCTCAAGCTCGTGGAGGACATGGAGGCCGCCAAGGTCCCCCACTTCCAGGGCGAGGCGGACCGCAGCTGGGTCATGAGCCTCATCGTCAACGTCGGCTGGATCGTGCTGTTTTTCGGCCTGTGGTGGATCTTTGTGGTGCGCCAGGTCCAGGTCGGGGGCAAGCAGGCCATGTCCTTCGGCCGCAGCCGCGCCCGCTTGGTCGACGACAAGAAGGCCAAGAAGACCACCTTCGCGGACGTGGCGGGCTGCGACGAGTCCAAGGAGGAGCTCCAGGAGGTCGTGGAGTTCCTCAAGAATCCAGAGAAGTTCCAGAAGCTCGGGGGCAAGATGCCCCGCGGGGTGCTCCTCTTCGGCGCGCCGGGCACGGGCAAGACCCTGCTGGCGCGCGCGGTCGCGGGCGAGGCCGGGGTCCCCTTCTTCATGGCGTCGGCCTCGGAGTTCGTGGAGATGTTCGTGGGCGTCGGCGCCTCCCGGGTCAGGGACCTCTTCGACCAGGCCAAGAAGGCCGCCCCCTCCGTCATCTTCGTCGACGAGCTTGACGCCGTCGGGCGCCACCGCTTCGCGGGCATCGGGGGCGGGCACGACGAACGCGAGCAGACCTTGAACCAGCTCCTCATCGAGCTCGACGGCTTCGAGCAGAACCAGGGCATCATCCTCATCGCCGCGACCAACCGGCCGGACGTCATCGACCCGGCCCTCCTGCGGCCCGGCCGCTTCGACCGTCAGATCTTCATCCCGGTCCCGCACTTGAAGGGCCGCGAGGAGATCCTCAAGGTCCATGCCAAGAACGTCAAGATGGCTCCGGAGGCGGACCTGAGCATCGTGGCCCGCCGGACCGCGGGGTTCTCCGGCGCGGACCTGGCCAACGTCATCAACGAGTCGGCCCTGCTGGCGGCCCGCAAGAACAAGGAAGCCGTGGAGCTCGCCGACCTCGAGGAGTCCATCGAGCGGGTCATGGCCGGCCCCAAGAAGAGCTCGAACCTCATGTCCGACCCGGAGAAGAAGATCGTGGCCTACCACGAGTGCGGCCACGCCTTGGTGGCCAAGCTCCTGCCCCACACGGACCCGGTCCACAAGGTCTCCATCGTGTCCCGGGGCCACGCCCTGGGCTACACCCTCCAGCTCCCCAAGGAGGACAAGTACCTCACGACCCGCACCGAGATCAACAACCGCCTGGCCGTGCTCCTGGGCGGCCGCTCCGCCGAGGAGATGGTCTTCTCCGAGCTCACCTCCGGCGACGCGGACGACCTGTCCAAGGCCACGGCCTTCGCCACCCGCATGGTGGTCGAGTTCGGCATGAGCGACCGGGTGGGGCCGCTCTCGCTCAAGAAGCCCGAGGCGGAGATCTTCCTCGGCCGGGACATCGCGCAGAAGGCCGGCTACTCCGAGCGCACGGCCGAGATCATCGACGAGGAGGTCAAGCGCATCGTCGACGAGGCCCACGGCAAGGCGCGGGAGCTCCTGCAGAAGAACCGGAAGGTCCTCGACGAGCTCGCCGCCAAGCTCTTCGAGGTCGAGATCCTCTCGGGTGAAGACATCGATGCCATCCTCAAGGCCGCCGTCGCCTGACCGGGGCGTCTGCGTCCGCCGGCTCTTCGAGCCGCGCGGAGAGCCCCTCGTCATGGGCATCGTCAACGTCGCCGAGGACTCCTTCTCGCGCGCGGCCCAAGCCGTATGAGGATTGTGCGATAATATCCAAGATGACCAGCCTTTTCGGGACGGACGGCGTCCGGGGCATCCCCGGCAAGCCCCCGCTCCTGCCCGAGACCGTGCGCTCCATCGCCCGGGCGGCCGCGAGCGTCCTGCTCAGGCGGCGCCAGGGCGGCAACGGCGGCCGGCCCTTCGTGGTCATGGGCCGCGACACCCGCGCCTCAGGCCCGGCCCTGGGCCGCGAGCTCGTGCGCGGCTTCTCTTCGGCCGGCTGCAGGACGGTGGACCTCGGGGTGGCGCCCACCCCGGCCGTGTCGTACCTCGCCTCCAGGCTCGGGTCCCTGGCCGGGGTCACGGTCTCGGCCAGCCATAACCCCGCGGAGTTCAACGGCATCAAGTTCTTCATGGGCTCGGGCCTCAAGATGCCCGAGTCCCTCGAGGCCGAGGTCGAGGCGCTGGTGGGCCGGCCGGCCCCCTCCGGAAGCCGCGCGGCCCTGCCCGCGGAGGACGGCCGCGGCTTCATGGAGCGCTACTCCGATTTCCTGCGCAGCGTCTTCCCGGCCCACCTGGACCTCTCGGGCATGCGCATCGTGGCGGACTGCGCGCACGGCGCCGCCGCGGCCATCGCCCCGGCCCTCCTGGAGGGCCTGGGCGCCGAGGTCTTCAGGATCGGATGCTCCCCGGACGGCTACAACATCAACGAGGGCTGCGGCGCGCTCGAGACCGAGACCATGCGCCGCGCCGTGCTCAAGCACCGCGCGCACGCGGGCGTGTCCTTCGACGGCGACGCGGACCGGGCCATCTTCTGCGACGAGCGCGGCCGCATCGCCGACGGCGACGCCCTCATCGCGCTGGCGGCCCTGCGCCTGGCGGCCCTGGGCGTCCTCAGGCGCGACAAGGTGGTCGTGACGATCATGACCAACCTGGGCCTCATCAGGTTCCTCGAGGGCCGGGGCATCGCCTCGGTGACGGTCCCCGTCGGGGACCGCAACGTCTCCGACGCCATCGAGGCCGAGGGACTCTCCCTGGGAGGGGAGGCCTCGGGCCACGTCATCTTCCGCTGCTTCGCTCCCACGGGAGACGGCATCGTGACCGCGCTCGAGACCCTGGCCGCGGTCCGGGAGTCGGGCCGCCCCTTCAGCCGGGCCCTGCCCGCCTACCGGGTCTTCCCCCAGCTCCTCAAGAACGTGCCCGTCGAAAGGAAGGTCCCGATCAAGAGCCTGCCGGGCTTCCAGCGCAGGATCCGGGGCTACGAGGACCGCATGAAGGGCTTCGGCCGCATCGTGGTCCGCTACTCCGGTACCGAACCGCTTTTCCGCATCATGGTCGAGGGGCCGGACGCCGCGCTGGTGCGGCGCGTCACGGCCGACTTGACCCAGGCGTATCTGCACGAGTCCGGATCGAGGTCCGGGGGCCGCACCCAGTCCAAGCGCTAGAACCAACGGAGGAGAAAATGCCTTTCGCGTCCCACTGCAAGCTCGGAGTCAACGTCGACCACATCGCCACCCTGCGCCAGGCGCGCCGGGAGAGCGAGCCCGATCCGGTGGCCGCCGCCCAGGTCTGCAAGGCCTCGGGCGCGGACATGATCGTCTGCCACCTCCGCAAGGACCGTCGGCACATCCAGGACCAGGATCTGCTCCGGCTCTGCGAGCTCAAGGGTGAGACGCATCTCGAGCTCTCCTCCGACCCCGAGATGGTGGCCGCGGCCCTTCGGGCCAAGCCGGCCTCCGTCTGCCTGGTCCCCGAGACGCCCCGCGAGGTGACGACCCTGGGCGGGCTCAACCTCCTCGACGCCAAGGACAAGGCCGTGGAGAACGCGGTCAAGAAACTCAAGAAGGCCGGCATCGAGGTCAGCCTCTTCGTGGACCCCGACCCGGTGAGCGTCCGCCGGGCCAAGGCCCTGGGCGCCGACACCGTGGAGCTCTGCACCACGGCCTACGCCGCGGCGCGCGAGAAGAAGAAGGCCGCGGCCGAGCTCGAGACCCTGGCCTTGGCCGGCTACCTGGCCCATGAGATGGAGCTCGGTCTCCACGCCGGCCACGCCCTGGACTACCACAACGCCCGCGCCGTGGCCCGCCTGCCGCACATGGCCTGCCTCAACATCGGCTTCGCCATCGTGTCCCGGTCCGTGTTCGTGGGGCTCAAGACGGCCGTGACGGAGATGAAACAACTGATCAGTTGAGAGCTCTCATGAAGAACGGCGAACGGCGAGCCTGGGAAGGCAGCGCCTTCCCAGGCTAGCAGATGTGCGGCATCGTCGGCTACGTCGGGTCGCGGCAGGCCGTGCCCATCTTGATGGACGGCTTGCGCAGGCTCGAGTACCGCGGCTATGACTCCGCCGGCATCGCGGCGGTCTCAGGAGCCGCCATCGAGCGCCGCCGCGCCCAGGGGAAGCTCTCCCAGCTCGACGCGCTCCTGGAGGCCTCGCCGCTCAAGGGCACGCTGGCCGTAGGGCACACGCGCTGGGCCACGCACGGCAAGCCCTCGGAAGAGAACGCCCACCCGCACACGGACTGCACCAAGTCCCTCGTCGTCATCCACAACGGCATCATCGAGAACTACCTCGAGCTCAAGGAGAAGCTCGTCGCGGCGGGGCATAAGTTCGAGTCCGAGACCGACACCGAGGTCGTGGTGCACCTCATCGAGGAGAAGCTCCGGGCGTCGGGCAAGCACGCCAAGCCCGACTTCAACGACCCGCTCCTCTTCGAGGCGGTCCGGCAGGCCTTGAACGACGTGCGCGGCGCCTACGCGCTGGCGGTGCTCTGGGCGAAGGCGCCCGGCACCATCATCGCGGCCAAGACCTCCTCTCCGCTCGTCATCGGCCTGGGGACCGGGGAGACCTTCCTCGGCTCGGACGTCCCGGCCTTCCTCGATCACACCCGCAAGGCCGTGTTCCTCGACGACGGCGAGATGGCCGTGCTCAAGGCCGGCGGCGCCTCCTTCTTCACCCTGGCGGGCCGCAAGGTCGAGAAGCCCGTCCAGACCATCGCGTGGAACCGCTCCATGGCGGAGAAGGGCGGGCACAAGCACTTCATGATCAAGGAGATCTACGAGCAGCCCGAGTCCTGCGAGGACTCCATGCGCGGCCGGCTCTTCCCCCTGCGCGACGGGGTGCTCCAGCGCGAGACGGGCCTCTCGCCCGACGTCTTGAAGGGCCTCCGGCAGATCTACCTCGTGGCCTGCGGCACGGCCCACCACGCGTGCATGATCGGCCGCTACTGGATCGAGGACCTGGCCGACGTCCCGGCCCAGGTCGAGATCGCCTCCGAGTTCCGCTACCGCCAGCACGTGCTCGGGCCCAAGGACCTGGTCGTGGCGGTCTCGCAGTCCGGCGAGACGGCCGACACCCTCGCCGCGGTGCGCTGCGCCAAGGAGAAGGGCGCCAAGGTCTTCGCGGTCTGCAACAGCGTGGGCTCGGCCATCACCCGGGCGGCCGACTACAACCTCTACACCCACTGCGGCCCCGAGTGCGGGGTGGCCTCGACCAAGGCCTTCATCGGCCAGCTCACCGGACTCGTCCTGTTCGCCGTGCACGCGGGCGTGGCGCGGGGGGCCCTCAAGGAGTCCCAGGCCCGCGAGATCATCGACGACCTGGTGCGCATCCCGGGCCGCATCCGCGCGGCCCTGAAGCTCGAGCCCAGGATCATCGAGATCGCCAAGGCCCTGCACAAGAAGAGCAACTTCCTCTACATCGCCCGGCACCTCAACTTCCCGATCGCCATGGAAGGCGCGCTCAAGCTCAAGGAGATCTCCTACATCCACGCCGAGGGCTACGCGGCCGGGGAGCTCAAGCACGGCCCCATCGCGCTGGTGGACGGAGAGATCCCGGTCATGGTCATCGCGACGCGCTCCAGGGTGCAGGAGAAGCTCGCCTCCAACGTCATGGAGGTCCGAGCCCGCGGCGGCCAGTGCATCATCCTCGCGTCCGAGGGCGACAAGATCGACGCCGGCAAGAACGACTTCGTGCTGCGCCTGCCCGCGATGGACGAGCTCCTCTCTCCCCTCGTCAACGTGGTGCCCCTTCAGCTCCTGGCGTACCACATCGCCGTGCTGCGGGGTTGTGACGTCGATCAGCCGAGGAATCTCGCGAAGAGCGTGACCGTGGAATGATCCCCCCGTCCCTGCGTTGGCGGCGTCTGGGACTCGTCGTCGGCGCGGCTGTCGCCGCGGGCTTCCTTCTCACGCGGGGGCCGGTGATGGACATCCTGGCCGCGGTGGCCGGCGGGTTCATGGAGCGGCGGTCCCAGAAGGTATCCCTGAGCGCCCTCATCGAGGAGGCCAACGGGCTCGGCCTCGACTACGCCGCCATCCGCCGCGAGCCCGCCCGCTGCATCGGCAAGCCCGTGGTCTGGTGCGTGGACCATCCCTCCTGGGGCACGGCCTATCTGGCGGGCAAGCCCTCCGAGCCCCTCATCCTGGAGAACGAGTCCGCCTTTCCCCTCAATTCCGCGGTCGCGGGGGGCCGGTGCAGGACCGTGGTGGCCACGGTCGCCGAGGTCCGGCCCGAGGCCGTGGTGCTGAGGTTCGTGGGGCTGCCATGAAAGGCCTGGAACTGGGGCTGGACATCGTCGAGATCGGCCGCGTCAAGCGCGTGGCGCGGAAGGCGCCCCGGTTCCTCACCCGCGTCTTCACCGACGCCGAGATCGCCTACTGCAGGAAGCAGGCCAACCCCTGGCAGCACTTCGCGGTGCGCTTCGCGGCCAAAGAAGCGGTGTGGAAGGCTTTGGGCAGGCTGGACCTGACCCTGAGGGACATCTCGGTCTCGCGCACCCCGCGCGGCAAGCCCGGGGTCCTCATCAAGGGGCGCAGGGCCTCCGGGGTGAAGCTGAGCCTCTCGCACTGCGAGGCCTACGCCGCCGCGGTCGCGGCCAAGCTGTGAAAAAGCCCCGCAAGCCGGCTTCCGGCCTGGTCCGGCGCGAGCCGTCGGACCACAAGGGCACGTTCGGCCACCTCCTCATCCTCGCGGGCTCCTCCGGCATGGCCGGAGCCGCCATCCTCGCGTGCCGGGCCGCCCTGCGCTCGGGCGCCGGGCTCGTGACCCTGGCGGTCCCGGCGAGCCTGCAGGCGGCCGTGGCTCCGGCCGTGCCCGAGGCCGTCACCATGGGCCTGCCCGACACGGCCGGGTGCTTCAGGCCCGACGGCGTCTCGCGCATCAAGGACGCGGTCAAGGACAAGGATTTCACCGCCCTGGCCATGGGCCCGGGCATCTCCACGCACCCCGAGACCGCCAAGTTCGTGGTGCACGTGCTCGACGGCGTGCCTCTCCCCGCGGTCGTGGACGCCGACGCCCTCAACAACCTCGCGCTCCAGGACAGGGCCCAGGTGGCCGAGATGCTCAAGCGCCGGGGCGGCCGCACGGTCTTCACCCCGCACCCGGGCGAGATGGCCAGGTGCCTGCACACCAGCGTGCCCGAAGTGGTCCAGGACCGCGAGGCCGCGGCCAAGGAGCTGGCCCGGGCCTGGGGGGGCGTCGTGGTCCTCAAGGGCAAAGGCACGGTCATCACGGACGGCTCCACGGTCGAGGTCAATCCCACGGGCGGCCCGGGCCTGGCCAAGGGCGGCTCCGGCGACCTGCTCGCCGGGCTCATCGGAGGACTCTGGGTCCAGATGCTCGCCTCGGGCCGGGTCGAGGGGGAGCTTGCGTTCCGGGCCGCCAGCCTCGGCGCCAGGATCCACGGCCTCGCCGGCGAACTCGCCGAGAAGGAGCTCACGGCCTGGGCCATGACCCCGAGCGACGTCCTGGCGCGCTTCCCCGACGCGTTCAGGAAAAGTGCCCAGTGATGGTGTCTGACGCCAGTGGATGGTCATGAAGACCCTTGCCGCCTTGGGTGAGCGAGGCCTGCTGTCCATCATCTTCAAGCGCTTCTCCCGCCAGCGGGCCAAGGGCCTCGTGCTCGGGCCCGGGGATGACGCCGCGGTCCTGCGCCTGACCCCGGGGCGGGTCCTCGTGGCCACGCAGGACGACCTGGCCGAGGGCACCCACTTCGAGACCGGGTGGGCCGATTTCAGGAGGCTGGGGCACAAGCTCTTCCGCGTCAACTTGAGCGACCTGGCCGCCATGGGGGACGTGGAGCCCCTGGCCGTGATCGTGAGCGCCGGGTTCCCGTCTTCCGCTCCCAGGAGCTGGGCCGTCGATTTCCTCGACGGCCTCTGCGACGACGCCAAGGCTTTCAGGACCCCGGTGGCGGGCGGGAACTTGAGCCGCTCCTCCAAGGTATTCTTCTCCATGACCGCGCTCGGAGCGGCGCTGCCCGGCCGCGTGCTCAAGCGCTCGACTGCGCGCGCAGGCGACCTCATCGCGGGGGTCGGGCCCCTGGGGGCGGCAGCCGAAGGGCTCAAGGCCTTGAAGGCCGGGCGCAGGACCGGGCCGGCCATCCGCGCCTTCTACGAGCCCGCTCCCCAGTTCAAGGCCGCCTCGGTCCTGGCCAGGAAGGGCCTGGCCACGAGCCTCATCGACAACTCCGACGGCCTGGCCCGCTCCGTGAGCCTGTTGGCCGAAAGCTCGGGCCTGGGCGCCGAGGTCGACCTCTCCCGCGCCCCGGTGCGGGGCGACCCGCACGCCGGAGAGGACTTCGGCCTCGTGTTCACGGTCCCGCCGTCGAAGTGGCGCGCCGTCAAGGCCGCGCTCCCCGGCGCCTACCCGGTCGGCCGCATGACCGCCAGGAAGACCTCCCTGCCCAGGGGGGGGTTCGACCACTTCCATGCCTCATGAGACGGCGCTCGAGAGCGCGGAGAAGACCCGCGCCTTGGGCCGCAGGCTGGGCTCGCTCCTCCGCGGAGGCGACTGCGTCCTCCTCGTCGGAGACCTGGGAGCGGGCAAGACCACCCTCACCCAGGGCATCGCCCTCGGGGCCGGGTACAAGGGCCGGGTCTCCAGCCCCACCTTCGTCCTGGTCCGGGTCTACGCCGCCAGGCGGCTGACCCTCTACCACATCGACTTCTACCGCGTGGCCGTAGACCAGACCCGGGACATCGGGCTTGAGGACTACGTGTCCGACCCCGGGGCCGCGTGCGTGGTGGAGTGGCCCGAGGCGGGGCGGGGCTACCTGCCAGAGGAGCGCCTCGAGGTGCGGCTCTCCTACGGCAAGGCCGAGAACGAGCGCAAGGTCTCCTTCAAGGCCTTCGGCGCCAGGGCCCGCGAGCTCCGTCAGCGGCTCCTCTTTCATATAATCAGGTCCTCATGACGACCCCGAAGCCTCCGGACCGCGTGCTCGCGGTGGACACCACCGAAGACATGCTCAGCGCCGCCTTGAGGGCCGGGGGCAAGGACTACGCCGCGTCCGTGGAAGCGGGGCGCGGGCATGACAGCATGCTCTTCACGGTGGTGGAGCGTCTGCTCAAGAAGGCGCGCCTGGCTATGGAGGACCTCACCGCCCTGGCTTCCGCCAGCGGGCCGGGCAGGTTCACGGGCATCCGCATCGGCATGACCTTCTGCGCCGTGGCCGGCTCCAGGCTCTCGGTGCCGGTCATCGCGGTCAGCAGGCTCTCGGCCCTGGCCTTCAGGGAGGCCGGGGCGTGCAGGCAGGCCGGAGCCGAGCGCGTCTGCGCCGTGATCCCGGGCTGGAAGGAAGAGCGCTACCACCAGCTCTTCTCCTGCGCCGGCGCCCTGCGGCCCCTGGCTCCTCCTTCCTGGTCCAAGCCCGAGGATTGGGCCCTGGCCTGGCCGGCCATCAAGGAGGGGGGAGCGGCGGTCGTGGAGGCCGTGCCCGGAGCCAGGGAGGTCCTGGCGTACGGGCTCGAGCTCCTCTCAAGGAAGAGGCTGCCCGCTTATGAGCCCCTGTACCTCAAGCCCGCGGGCTATGAACGCAAGACCGGCTAGACCGGCTGACCTGCCTGAGCTGCTCGCCATCGAGCGCTCCTGCCCCGCCGCTCCCCAGTGGAGCGAGTCCTCGCTCGCCGCGGGACTCGGCTCGGCCCGCTCCCGCCTCCTCGTGCTCGAAGACGCGGGCCGGGTCCAGGGCTTCGCGGCCCTGCTGGTGGTCCCTCCCGAGGCCGAGCTGACCTCCATCGTGATCCGGCCCGAGGCCCAGGGCCGGGGCCTGGGACGCGACCTGCTGGCCGGCGCGGCGGCGGAGGCTCGCTCGAGCGGCTGCTCCAAGCTCAGCCTCGAGGTCAGCGCCGCCAACGGCCGGGCTCTCGGGTTCTACGAGGCGGCCGGGTTCAAGGCCGTGGGCCGCAGGCCCAAGTACTACGGCGACGGCTCGGACGCCGTGCTGATGGACCTGGGGCTCTCCTGATGGCCCTCTCTCCCCGGGTCCCGGCCAGGATGCGGGCGGCCTTGTGCTCCTGGGAGGTCGGCCGGGCAGGCTCCGGTTTCGGGGTCAAGGTCGGAGGCTTGGGTCAGGTGGTCGAGGAGCTCCCGCCCGAGCTCGTCAAGGCCGCGGCCAGGCAGGGTCTGGACCTCGAGGTCGAGGTCCTCTCCCCGTGTTTCGGCCATTACGACCGCTCCAAGCTGACGAAGGTCCCCGGGCGCCTTCCCGCGGTCATCGAAGGCCACCCTTTCGAGTTCGAGGCCTACGAGCGCGTGTTCCATGAGACCGTGGAGCTCCCCGGAGGGCCGCAGGAGGTGGGCTTCCGGCACGTCTACTTCTGGGACCCGGGTCAGCTGCACTGGACGCACGCCGGCGCGGTCTACCCCAGCGACCCGCGGGTGGGCTTGAAGCTCTACTCCGCCGTGGCCCAGGCCATGGCGGCCTGGATACGGAAGGGGGATTTTCAGACCGTGCACCTGCATGACTACCACGTCGGGCTCGTGCCCTTCTTCCTCGGCGACGATCTCCTGGCGCGCAGGCCGGTCCACCTCACCATCCACAACGCGAGCTATCAGGGGGTCACGTTCCTGGAGGGCGGAGGCTACGCCACCTTGGACCGGGCCGGCCTGCCCGGCGAGGCCCTCTTTCATAAGTACTTCGACTTCTTCGACAACGTGAACCTCCTCAAGGCCGCCATGCTCAAGGTCCACGAGACCGGCGGCCGCGTGACCACGGTGAGCGGCGACCTGGCCGCGACCTGGGGCTACGCGGCCGAGCTGGCCGAGGGACAGGCCGCCGTGGCGGAGCGCGCCCGCCGCATCACGGGCCGGCCGGCTGCCGAGGTCTTCGTGCCCAACCGCCACCTGGACCTCTTCGAGCAGCTCCCGGTCGCGGGCATCACCAACGGCCTGGCCGAGCGCAACCGCGCCGGCCGCATGCCCGAGCTCAAGGCCGGTTTCCTGGCCGAGCGGCTCAAGGCCCTCCGGGAGAGGCAGGGTCCCGGCGCGCGCCTCTTCAGAGACGACGAGGTCCAGTCGGAGATGCTCGCGCGGGACCATTCTTTCGACGGCAGGAGGCTCAAGGTCAAGGTCGAGCTCAAGCGCCTGCTCTACCGGGAGGTCTTCGGCCACCCGATCTGGGGCTACCCCGCGGTCTTCGGCGTGGTGGGCAGGCTCGTGGACCAGAAGAACCTCGGCCTCGTGGCCGACATCGCAGACCGCGTCCTGGCCTACGACCCCATGGCCAGGTTCGTGGTCCTGGCCTCGGCCGCCGCGGGAGACCCCTACGGCGCGGCCATGGAGGCCAAGTTCCGGGACCTCGCGGCCCGCCAGCCCGGCCGGGTGTGGTTCAGCGGCGCCTTTGACCCCTGCCTCAGCAGGCTCATCTTCGCCGGGTCGGATTTCGCCCTGGTCCCTTCGCGCTTCGAGCCCTGCGGGCTCGTGGACTACGAGGCCGCGCTCCTGGGCGCGGTCCCCATCTGCCGCGCGACCGGAGGCCTGGTCAAGGTCAGGCATTGCGGCTACCTCTACGAGTGGCTCGACGTGGGCGACTATGGGGGCGAGGCCGAGGCCTTCCTGGCCAAGGTCAAGGAAGCCCTGGCCGTGTTCCGCGACGACTACCCCGGGCACCAGGCCCTGGTGCGCCGCGCCCTGGCCACGGACGCGGCCTGGGACGCGTCCGCGGCGGACTACGTCCGGCTCTATCGGTACGGCAGGCTCGCCAAGATGTGGCACGCGAGCGGCAGGACCGACCCGGAGGCCTTTGCCGCGGGCCTGGGCCGGGATCGGCGGCTCTTCTCGGCATTCTTGGCCCCGGGAAAGGGAGCCTACGGCCATCCCGCGGATCTGGAGCTCAGGGCGGCGCTCGACCGGCGGGCGTGAACCGGGATATTCTATAATCCCCTCACGGCACCCATGAGAACACTCCTGCTGGCGTCCTTGTTGGCGATCCTCGCGTGCCCGCGGCCCTGCGCCGCGGCCGCGGACGGGGCCTCGCGCCTGGCCAAGACCCATTTCCTCAAGGCGACCCTGCTCGAGAAGCGCGGGGCGTACGCCGAGGCCCTCAAGGCCTACGAGACCGCGTTCTCCTACGACCCGAAGTCCGCGTTCATCTGCAGGCAGGCGGCCAGGATCGCCATCGAGAGCGACGACGCGGCCGCGTCCGCGCTCTGGGTCGAGAGGCTCGCGGCCATCGAGCCCGAGGGCAGCCAGACCAAGATCCTCCAGGGCCGCATCCTCTGGGGCGCGGGCAAGCCGGATGACGCGGAGGCCGCGTTTAGGGAGGCCTTGAAGCGCGACCCGAAGTCCTCGGAGACGGTCCTGTCCTTGGGCGGGCTCCTGGCCGGACGCTCCCCGGAGAAGGCCAAGCAGCTCTTCGAGCAATACATGAAGGACAATCCCGACGACGAGGCCGAGGGCCACTACCAGATCGGGATCATCGAGATGCGCGGCGGGAACCTCAAGGACGCCGAGCGCCACCTGCGCCTGGCCTCCAAGCTCGAGCCTGATTCGACCGTGGTGCACTACAGCCTGGCCGAGCTCTACCTCGTGGCCGGAGACACCGACTCGGCCCTGGGCGAGTACCTCGCGCTCCTGGACTTCGAGCCGGGCAATCCGGAGCTCCACCTCACCATCGGCGAGATCTACAAGGAGAAGGGCCTCGTCGAGGACGCGCGCGTCCGGTTCGAGGCCGCCAAGTACTTCGCGCCCGGACATCCGGCCGCCAGCCTCTACCTGGCCAACATCTGGGAGGCCAAGGGAGACTACGCCCGCGCCTCGGAAGAGCTCCGCACGAGCTCCGCCCTCAAGGAGGACCTCTGGCTCAACCTGCGGCTGAGCTACTGCCTCACCCAGGCCGGCAAGCTCAAGGAGGCCGTGGCCGTGCTGGAGAACGCCCGTCGGCGCTGGCCCGAGAACGACGAGATCGCCTACTACCTCGCCCTGGGCTATGACGACCTGAAGTCGGCGCCCAAGGCCATCGCCCTGCTGCGGACCATCCTCGTGCGCAAGCCCGGCTACCGCGACGCCCGCTACCAACTGGCCGTGGTGCTCGAGCGCTCGGGCAAGATGGACGAGGCGGAGAAGGAGTTCCGCGCGCTCATCGCCGCCCACCCGAGCGACCCCGGCATCCTCAACTACCTCGGCTATTCCCTGGCGGACCGCGGCAGGAAGCTCGCGGAGGCGGAGGCGCTCATCAACCAGGCGGTCCGGCTCGACCCCAAGAACGGCGCCTACCAGGACTCGCTCGGCTGGGTCTATTTCAGGCAGGGCCGCTCCACCGAGGCGGTGGCCGAGCTCTCGGCCGCGGCCGCGAAGCTGCCGGAGGACGGCACGATCTGGGACCACCTGGGCGACGCCCTGGCCAAGTCCGGCGCGGCCGAGGAGGCCTGGCGCGCGTGGATGCGCAGCCAGGCCCTCCAGCCCGCCGAGGCCAAGCCCGGCAAGAAGGCGGAGAAGCTCGGCGAGAGCTTCTCGCCCTCGGACCTGGGCGGGTTCCAGTTGGACCACCTCGCCCGTTTCCTCGGAGGCATCGAGAAGTTCTCGGGCCTCTGCGAGGTGAAGATGTCCTTCGTGGGCAAGGCCTTCTCCTACAACGGGGTGCTGACCTTCAAGGACGGGGACGTCTCCATGGACATCCTGGGGCCCCTCTTCACGCCGGTCCTGCGGGCCCGTTTCGGGGGGGACGGCTTCGTCATGGACCCCATCCGGCTCGAGGGGGTGAGCACCGACGCGCTCATGGACGAGGCCTCCAAGGCCTTCGGCGCCCTGCACGGCTACCTCTCAGGACGGGTCTTCGAGCCCAGGCCCGCGCTCTACGGCAAGTCCTGGTTCAGCCGCTGGGTGGACACGCCCGAGTGGAGGCTGGTCCTCAGCCCCGACGGCCACAAGGTCGAGAGGCTCGAGCCCAGGGAGAAGGGCGGCGTGGGCCTGACCTTGGGAGACTTCATCTTCCAGCGCGGCCGCCAAGTGCCCTCGCGCCTGACCCTCGACGGCCGGGGCTTCCGCTTCATCATCAAGATGACCGGGGTCAACGCGGTCTTCAAGTGAAGGTCCGCTGTCCCGCCAGGGTCGGGCTCTTCATCTCGGCGGGCAAAGGCCTCTTCGCCAAGCTCAGCCTCTGCGACGAGCTCGAGCTCACGGCCCTGACCTCGGACAAGGTCGAGCTCGAGCTCGAGTCCGAGACTCCCATCCCGGCCGAGGCCAATAGCGCGCTCCTGGCCGCTGCCGCGTTCCGCAAGGCCTTCCGCGTGGGCCGGGGGGTGCGCATCAAGCTGGTCAAGCGCATCCCGGTGGGTTCGGGGCTGGGAGGAGCTGCCTCGGACGCCGGGGGGGTGCTCCGCGGCCTGGCCGCGCTCTTTGAGACCCCGGGACGCGGAAAGGTCGGAGCCGAGCTCCTGGCGTTGGCGAAAAAGCTGGGCTCCAGCGTCCCTTTCTTCGTCCAGCCGCACCCCCTCTGCCTGGTCGCTGGAAAGCGCTTCATCCAGGTCCAGCCAGGGGGATCCATCCCCTACCTCGTCGTGGCTTTCCCCGGGTTCCGCCTGCCTCCGGGGGAGGGCCGGGCGGATCCTTCCCCGGAGGCCGTCTCCGTCGGGTTGACAAGGAAATCCCATCTTGATAAACTGGTTTGCAGCCTGGAAGAGGGCTTGTCCCTTTCGAGATGGGAGGACCTCCTTTTCAATCGTTGGGAGGAATCCAGGACTCCGGAGGCCGCCCGGGTCGGTCAGGTCCGTCGTATCCTGAGCCGGGTGGGTCTTCGGGGAGTGCGCATGGCCGGGCCCGGGCCTTCGTGCTTCGGGTTCGCGGTCTCCCATCCCGACGGAGAGAGGGTCCTGGGGACGCTCCGGGAGTATCCCTGGAGAGTCTTCCTGACATGTTGCGGCGGCTAGCATCTAGACAGCTTTGTGGAAATCACTGAGATCCGGGTGCACCTGCGGAACGAGGAAAAGCTGAAAGCTTTTGCCACGGTGACGTTCGATAATTGCTTTGTCGTGCGGAACATGAAGATCATCGAGGGCAACAAGGGGTTGATCCTCTGCATGCCCTCCAGGAAGCTCCCGGATGGGACGTACAAGGACATCGCGCACCCGATCAATGTGCCGTTCAGGAAGCTGCTCGAGGACAGGGTCATGGCATGCTACCAGGAAGAGGTCAAGAAGGCGGCCATGAACCCCGGGGCGACGGCGGCGCGGGGCGACGATCCGGACCCGTCCGAGTGATGAGCTCCCGGACCGATCCAGGCAGTCTCCCAGGTGGTGAAACGGTATCACACCGGACTTTGAATCCGAGATTCCTGGTTCGAGCCCAGGCCTGGGAAAGTCGAACAATAACATGAACAGAATCGGGCACAAGGCTGCGAGGTCCACCGGGGTCCTCATCCTGGCCGCGGGACAGGGCACGAGGATGGAGTCCTCCATCCCGAAGATCCTGCATCCCGTGGGGGGCAGGCCCATCATCTACTACGTCCTGCGGGTGGCCAACGCCTTGAAGCCCGCGGCCATCGGCGTCGTGGTGGGGCACGAGGCCGAGGAGGTCAAGAAGGCCATCCTCCAGATCGCCAAGGACTGCGGCATCTCCCGGCCCCTCCAGTTCATCGAGCAGAAGAAGCAACTGGGCAGCGGCAACGCCGTGCTCGAGTCCGTCCCCTTCCTCAAGAAGTTCTCCTCGGCCATGGTCCTCTGCGGGGACACCCCGCTCCTGACCTACGAGAGCTTGGCCTCGCTCCACCGCGGCCACGAGGAGCACAAGGCCCAGGCCACCCTGCTCACCGCCCGCATGGGCAACCCCAAGGGCTACGGCCGCATCGTCAGGACCGCCACCGGAGACGTGCTCAAGATCGTCGAGGAGTCGGTCGCCACCCCCAAGGAAGCGGCCATCAACGAGATCAACTCCGGCGCGTACTGCTTCGAGGTCGCCGCCCTCCTCTCGGGCCTCAGCCAGATCGGCGCCAAGGGCCCCAAGGGCGAGCACTTCCTCACCGACATCCTCGAGCTCGTGCGGACCAAGGGCGGCCGGATCATCGCGCACCTGAGCTCCAACCCCGAGGAGGCCCTGGGCATCAACACCCGGGTCCAGCTGGCCGCGGCGGAGCGCATCATCAACCGCAGGATGCTCGAGAGGCTCATGCTTTCCGGCGTCACCGTCGTGGACCCTTCCTCGACCCACGTGGACGCCGACGTCGAGGTGGGCCAGGACTCCATCATCGAGCCCTTCACCATCCTCCGCGGCAAGACCAAGGTGGGCTCCAAGTGCCGGGTCGGCCCGTTCTGCTTCATCGAGGATGCGCAGGTCGGCAACGAGTGCGAGGTGCGCACCTCCCAGTTGAGGGGCTGCCGGGTGCTCGAGAAGTGCGTCATCGGGCCTTACAGCAACATCCGGCCTGAGTCCGTCATCGGGCCGCGGGCCAAGGTCGGCAATTTCTCCGAGGTGAAGGCCTCGCGCGTGGGCTTCGGTTCCAAGGTCCCGCACCTGAGCTACATCGGCGACACCGATATCCGTGAGGACGTCAACGTGGGGGCGGGGTCCATCACATGCAATTACGACGGCAAGCTCAAGCACAAGACCACCATCGAGGCCAAGGCCTTCATCGGCAGCGGGACCATGATGGTAGCGCCCCTGCGGGTCGGCAAGGGAGCGGTGACCGGGGCGGGCGCGGTGGTGACGCGCGACGTCCCGGACGGGGTGACGGTGGTCGGCGTGCCGGCCAAGCCGATCGTGAGGGGAGGCGGGAAATGACGCGGAGCGCGGCCGTGCCGGGCGCCGTGGTCGCCGAGAAGGACCGATCTGCGCACAAGAAAAAGGGGAACGGCATGCAATCTGAGATGGTCTGGCCAGAATCCATGATGAGCGTGAAGGCCGGGACGCAGCCTAAGGAGGCCGCGACCCACCATCTCTTCGGGAAGCTCAAGCTCTTCACCGGCAACGCCAACCGCCCCCTGGCCGAGTCCATCGCCACGTACCTCGGCACGGAGCTCTCCCCCGCCCACGTGGGCCGCTTCGCGGACGGGGAGATCAGCGTCCAGATCGAGGAGAACGTGCGGGGCTGCGACTGCTACGTCATCCAGCCCACGTGCCGCCCGGCCAACGAGCACATGATGGAGCTCCTCATCATGATCGACGCCCTGCGCCGCGCCTCGGCGGGGCGCATCACCGCGGTCATGCCCTATTTCGGGTACGCGCGCGCGGACCGCAAGACCGCGCCGAGGATGCCCATCTCCTCGAAACTCATGGCCAACCTCATCACCACGGCCGGCGCCGACCGGGTCATCACCATGGACCTGCACGCCGCGCAGATCCAGGGCTTCTTCGACATCCCGACCGACCACCTCTTCGCCGCGCCCATCCTCCTGGAGTACGTCCGGAGGCTCAAGCTCCCCAACCCCGTCATCGTGTCGCCCGACGTGGGCGGCGTGGAGCGCGCCCGGGCCTTCGCCAAGAGGCTCACCGCTGAGCTGGCCATCATCGACAAACGGCGGCCCAGGCCCAACGAGGCCTCGGTCTACCACCTCATCGGCGACGTGAAGGGCCGCGTCGCGGTGGTCCTCGACGACATCGTGGACACCGGCGGCACGCTCATGAAGGTCGCGGCCAAGATCCGCGAGTGCGGGGCCGTCAAGGTCTACGCCGCGTGCGTCCACGGCGTGCTCTCGGGCAACGCCACGGAGATGGTGAAGACCTCGGTCCTCGAGGAGATGATCCTGACCGACTCCGTCCCGGTGAGCCACCTCGAGGGAGGCAAGATTAAGGTCCTGTCCGTCGCGCCGCTGTTGGGAGAGGCGATCTCCCGCAACCATCAGGGCAAGTCCATCGCCGCGCTTTTCGTCTAATGCATACGGAACGCACACGCTGGTGTCAGACATCGCCTTGTTGCACAACTCTCCGAGTTGCGCGTCAAGGCGATGCCCGACACCCGCACATGGGAGAGCTATGAGAGAGCAGATCGAGATTGACGTCCAGCAGAGGGAAAACGAGGGGAGGGACACGGCCAAGACCCTCTCCGACATGAGGGCCGGGTCCAAGATCCCGGGCGTCATCTACGGCGGCAAGAAGCCCCCGGTCAAGGTGGCGCTCTCCGCCAAGGAGCTGCTCGCCGCCCGCAAGCTCGGGGGCGTCAACGCGATCCTCTCGCTCAAGATCGGGGGGAAGATCGAGACCGTGATGGTCAAGGCCATCCAGAAGCACCCGGTCAGCGAGGCGCCCATCCACGCCGACTTCCAGCGGATCTCCCTGACGGAGAAGATCGAGGCCAAGGTGCCCCTCCACGTGACCGGAGAGGCCCCCGGCGTCAAGACCGACGGCGGCATGCTCCAGCACGAGCTGCGCTTCGTCACGGTCCGGGCGCTGCCCACGGCCATCCCGCAGAGCCTGCCGGTGGACGTCTCCGGCCTGCAGCTCAACCAGCGCATCCAGGTCAAGGACCTCAAGGCCCCCGAGGGCGTCGAGCTCCTCGACGCTCCGGAGCACGTGGTCGTGCACGTCACCTTGGTCAAGGAAGAGGTGGTCGAGGTCGCGCCCGCCGAAGGCGCCGTGACGGACGCCGCCCTGTCCGAGCCCGAGGTCATCGCCAAGGGCAAGAAGCCGCTCGAGGGCGAGGAAGGCGCGGAGGGCGAGGCTGCCAAGCCCGGCGCCAAGCCCGGCGCCGAAGCCAAGCCTGGAGCCAAGCCGGCGGCTGGAGCCGAGGGCAAGCCCGGCGCCAAGCCGGGCGGCAAGCCGGAAGGCAAGGCGCCGTCCAAGTAAGGGCGGGACTTGGCCCTGCGGCTGGTGGTGGGGCTGGGAAACCCAGGACCGCGCTATGCCAGGACACGGCACAACGCGGGGTCCCGGGTGGTCTCGGCCCTTGCCGGCGAGGACGCTTCCTGGAAGGACTTCCGCGGCCTGGGCGTGTACGCCCGGGCCGGCGGGGTCCTGTACGGCCGGCCCATGACCTTCATGAACGACTCGGGCGCCTTCGTGTCCGCCTTCTCCCGGTTCCACCGGGTCGAGCCGGCGGAGACCCTCGTGTGCTTCGACGACATCTCGCTGCCCCTGGGCCGCATGAGGCTGCGGCCGTCCGGATCGTCGGGCGGGCAGAAGGGCATGAAGTCCATCATCGACGCCCTGGGCACGGACGCTGTCCCGCGCTTGCGGCTGGGGGTCGGCCCGGTCCCGGCCGGCTGGGACGCGACCGACTTCGTCCTGGGCCGCTTCTCCGCGGCCGAGGAGGATGCCTTCTGCGAGATGGCGGAGCGCGGGGTGGAGGCGGTCCGGACCGCGCTCGACGAGGGGCTTGAGGCGGCGATGAACAAGTTCAACCGGGAAGAGCCGAAGGAGGAGACGGCGTGAACCCCGAGTTGAAGGTCGTCGTCGGCCTCTTCTTCCTCCTGCTCGGCCTGGGCTACCTCTACCGGCCCGGCCTCATCCAGCGCATGAACGAGTTCATCCGCGAGCAGCTCTTCAACGACGCGCGCATCTCCCTGGAGCGGCGCAAGTGGGGCATCTTCTTCCTGCTCCTGAGCCTGCTCTTCATCTACATGGGCTGGCAGGGCATGCGCGCCGGATGAAGAGGCCCCTGCTCGAGCTCGCGCTCGAGTCGCTGGATTGGATCAAGAAGCGCGCCCCGGGCGTGGAGGCCGAGGTCTACCTGGCCCGCGGCGAGGAGCGCGGCATCGAGATGCGCAACGGCAGTCTCGAGAGCGTCCAGAGCGCCGAGTCCGAGGGCGTGGGGGTGAGGGTCCTCGACCAGGGCAGGATGGGCTTCGCCTCCGCGGGCGGGGTCGACCAGGCCACCATCCACTCCATCTTCGACCGGGTCTACGAGCAGATGCCCCACCTCGAGCCGGACGACCACGCGGGCTTCGCCCCGGTCAGCCCGCCGCCGCCCCCGGACCCGGAGTTCGACGCGTCCCTCTGGGACGACTCGCTCTTCACGAAGACCCTCGAGACGTGGCAGGAGCGGCTGGAGGTCTTGCAGGCCTCGGCCCAAGCCGCGGACCCGCGCGTGCGCTCGGTCCTGAGGGTCGGCTACGGGGAGTCCCGCGGGGAGGTCGTGGTCGCCAACTCAGCCGGGGTGCGCGCGTACGAGCGCGGCTCGTCGGCCACCACGGGCATCAACGTCCTGGCCGCGGGCCGGGACGGCGAGCTCCAGGTTGGGGCCGCGTTCGAGTCCAGCAGGAGCAAGGCAGCGCTCGACTTCGACCGCGTGGCCAAGGACGGGGTCTGGCGGGCGCTGGCCCTGCTCGACGCGCGCAAGCTCCCGGGCCGCCGGCGCTCCGTGGTCATCGACCCCTGGGTGGCGGGAGAGCTCCTGGAGCTGGTTGCGGAGCTCCTCTGCGCGGACTCGGTCCAGCGGGGACGCTCGCTCCTGGCGGGCAAGGCGGGCAAGCGGATCGGCTCGGAGCTCATCACCTTCGCAGACGACCCCCGCAGGCCGGGCGGGGCCGCGAGCTCCGCCTACGACGACGAGGGCTATCCGACGAAGACCAAGACCATGGTGGAGCGCGGGGTCCTCAAGGACTACTTCTACGACACCTACACGGCAAACAAGGAGGGCCGCGCCTCCAACGCCAGCGCAAGCCGCGGCTCTTATAAGGGCCTGCCCGGCCCCGCGCCCTCGAACTTCTACCTCGCGGCCGGGACCAGCAGCCGCGAGAAGATCATCTCCGACACCAAGGACGGCCTTCTTGTCCTCGAGATCCTGGGCATGCACATGACGGACCCGACCTCGGGCGAGATATCGGTGGGCGCCTCGGGCGTGGCCATCGAGGCCGGCCGCTTGACCGGCGCCGTCAAAGGATGCATGATATCGGGCAACATCATGGACCTCCTCGGCCGCATCGACATGGTCGCAGACGACCTGACCTTCTTCGGAAGCCTGGGCGCTCCCACTTTCCGGATCTCGCACATGACGGTGGCGTGATGGCCCTGGACCCCGAGCTCCTCAAGATCCTCGCCTGCCCGGTCTGCAAGACCCCGGTGGCGTTCGCGACGGAGGAATCCGCCCTGGTGTGCGCCAAGTGCGGCCGCCGCTACGCGGTCAAAGACGACATCCCCAACATGCTGCCTGAAGAGGCGGCTCCCCCCGAAGGTTAGCGGGCCTGGTGCGGAGACAGCCGCACCGCTTCCGCGGTGCGCCAGCTGATGCGGATCCGCACCTGCTGCGCCTCCCCTCCCTGGACCACGGGCCGGCTCCACGGGGAGACGGCCCGCTCCTTCGGAGCGCTGTGGTTCTGCGAGAGGACGGAGGGTGAGGGTTGCATGGGAATCTCCTGATTCCATTCTACCGCGGACCGGCCCGCGGACCAATACGGAATACTACGGATTGGGGGAGGGGCTGGTACGATGGCCCCAGCCGAGCGGGGCCAGGAGGGCGGCGAAGGGCCAGAGCGGGACCCGGAACCGGTAATAGGCCCAGCCTCCCACGGACAAGACGAGGAGGTAGGCGGCCGGGAGGAGCACGGCTGCGGTCTTGGACCGGTCGGGGTCCGTCAGCAGCCTCCAAGCCCCTCGGCAGGCGAGGACGTAGCAGGCCGCAAGGAGCGCCATGGTCCAGGCCAGGGCGAGCCAGAGGCCGGGCCTGCGCTGCAGGAGGGCCCTGGTGCCCTGCCCGGTCACCTGGTGGAGCTCCACCTGCGCCTGGACCCCGGGCTCGGTCGGGAAGAGCTCCTCAGCCAGAAGATCCAAGCCCGGGCCGAAGAGCATCTTGAAGCCTGCCGCCGCGTGCACGCGCATGACCGCTCCTGGGTGTCGGAGCAGGTACTCCCGCGCCAGGGCCTTGCGCTGTGAGGACTCCACGAAAGGGGTGGCCGGAGGCTCGCGATAACGGAGGGCCAGCTCCGCTTTGAAGAGCCGGACCGCCTCGCTGCTGGGGATGCCTTCAGCCGAGGCCCGGACCGCGGCCGCCTCGTAGAAGAGCAGGTTGGTCCCGGTCACGGTGCTCAAGGAAGCCTGGCCGTAGACGCCGAGGTTCCTCGCGCACCACAAGCCCGGGATGAGGGCGGCCAGGAAGAGCCCGAGCCCGAACCTCGCCTTGGAACTCCGGCCCCAGGGGAGGAGTGCAAAGCCCCAGACCGGCCAGAGGTAGGCTGCGATGGGCCGCACCAGGGCCGCGGCCCCGAGGCATAGTCCCCAGCCAGGGCCTGGAGAGACGCCTTTCCTGAGCAGGAGCCAGAGCCCGAGGATCATGAGCCAGTTGAAGGGGACCTCGGTCACCAGGAGCGGGGCGTGGGCCGCGGTCATCGGGTCGAGGCCGTAGAGCAGGCCTGCCAGCCACGCCGGGCTGCCGGGAGCCAGGGCTCCCGCGGCCAAGGCCAGCAGGACCGCTGCCCCGGAATCGAGCACGCACTGGGTCAGGGCCGGCCAGCGTGGGGAGTCGGATATGGGCCGGTGCAGCGCGAGGAAGAGCGGATACCCCGGGGTCCGGGCCGCGTCGATGCCCGGCTCGTCGAAGCCCAGCGAGGCGAACCTGCCGGTCTCAGCCAGGCCGCGGGCCAACCCCACGTAGCCGAGGCTGTCCGGCCTGAGGTGCGCTTGCGGCCCGGCCGCGCCCATCCTCAGCCAGAGGCCCAGGCGCAGGGCCAGGGCCGCCGCGAAGACGGCGAGCAGGGCGCGCTTCGTCACTTCCGCGTGAAGAAGGGGTGGCCCAGGACCGGAGGCTTCTCCGGTTTTTCCTCGGACTTCTTGAGCTCCATCTCAGCCACGAGGATGTCGGGGTGGATGATGCTGGCCGGGACCTCGCCCCTCGAGAAGCGGTAAGGTCCCAGTTGGTAGTAGTTGTGGACCCGCCGGGTCTTGCTCGCGAGCGCGATGTCGCGCAGGGCCCTGGTGGTCACGTTCATGAACTGTGCGTTGCGGACGAGCTCCTCACGGCCGTCCTTGACCGCCACCTTGTAGACGAGGAGCGGCGCGGCCAGGGCGTCCGTGTCGCCCCGCTTGGACTCGTCGCCCATGCGCCGGACGATGATCCCGTAGTCGAGGCCGTAGCCCTTGGCCTGGCGGATGAGCTCCTCTTTGAGCGCCTTGGGGTCCGCGGTCTTGGAGGCCTCGATGAAGAGGTTGCCGATGTGGGCCGTGGCGTGCTCCTCCGACCCTCCCCGGCCGTGGCCGTTGGAGACCTTGCGCTCCTTGACGGGCTCGCGGCTCATGAGGAGGTCTTTGAGGATGCCGTCCTTGATGAGGTCGACCTTCTGGGCCCGCATGCCCTGGTCGTCGGTCGTGTAGTGGCCGATCAGGGGCGTGCCCCCGAAGACGTCCATGGCGGGGTCGTCGTAGACGCTGAGGAAGGGCGAGACCACCCGCAGGCCCAGACGGCCGGCGAAGGCGCCGGAGTAGAAGTACTCCTTCATGCGCTCCTCCTCCTCGAGCCACAGGGAGCGCGGGAAGGAGACGTTGCGGGCCAGGAGCTGGTCGAAGAACTCGCCGGCGGCCGGGCCCTCGAAGAGCACGGGGCCCGTGTAGGTGGCCTCCCAGGCCGGGGCCGCGGCCAGGGCCGTGAGGTCCTTGGCCAGGGTCACGGCTTCGGCGCGCAGTTCCTCGAAGGGGGGCAGGCTCGACGGGACCTTGCGGATGACGCGGCGGCGGTCCGAGAGCTTCATGCCGTCCGCGGCCTGGGCCGAGGCCTCGATGGAGAACTCGACGTCATGGGCGTCCCGCTGGGAGGTCCGTTCCTGGCTGTCGAGGAAGTAGACGTGCTGCTGGGTCCAATAGAGGAAGACGCGCGATTCCTGGACCGCGGGGTAGTCCTTGAAGACCGCAGACAGCTTGCGGACCGCCTCCTCCCACGCAGGGCGGTCGAAGGGCGGCTCCGTGATGGGCCCCACCGAGACCACCGCCGGGTCGGCCGAGAGGTCGGGGAGCTCTTCTTTGATGAGACGGCTCTGCTTGTAGGCCTTCTTCTTGGAGAGGGTCTCCATGGCCTGCTTGTAGGTCCGGTCCGTCACGGACCAGAGGTCGAAGCGGAGCGCGTCGTTGTCGTTCTCGATGACGAGGCCGTCCGTCACCGGGGCGTAGTGCCAGGTGTCCTTGGGGATGTAGTGCGTGTTGTCGAACTGGGCCGAGCCCACGCGCAGGTCGACCTTCACCCTCCGGTAGCGGTTGTCCTCGTAGTCGCGGAGCGCGCCGAAGGAGGCCGAGACCTCGATGCGCCTGGTGTCGCGCACGGTGTAGGCCGCGAAGTAGGGCAGGCCGAGCTTCTCCATGTTGAGCCGCGCCAGGGTCCGCTTCATCTCCGCGGCCATGGGGTCGAAGAAGGCGGGGTCGCCCGCGATGACGGTGGCGTCGAGGCCCCGGGCCGACGGAGCCGCGGCCCCGAGCAGGCCGGCGCAGAGCAAGAGGGCGGCTAGGCGCGAGAAGTCCCGGTTCATGGTCGTCCTCCGTGGTCATGGTGCGGCGGGGGCAGGATGGGCGGCTTCTCGGAGAAGGTCATCTTCTTCTCCACCTCCACCTCCGAGAGCAGCAGGCTGGGCGCCACGGCCGAGACCGGCACGCTGCCGGACTCGGCCCCGCAGGTGCCGTTGAAGACGTCGTCGTCATCGGCCGCGGCCGCGATCTTGGTGAACGAGGCCAGCGGGGTGCCCACGATGTCCACCCCGCGCACCACCTCGTCGGGCTTGCCGTCCGGGTAGACCTTGTAGACGAGCAGGGGGATGACCTTGAAGGACTGGGTGAAGCCGCGGCCCGTCATGGTGAAGCCGCCGGAGATGTCGTCGAAGACCAGTCCGAAGGGCTTCTTCTGTTTCTGGACCTCCGAGATGAGCATCTCCCTGAGCTTGGGATATGGCACCGAGGAGGAGGCCTTGACCAAGGTGTTGCCCATGCGCGCCACGATGGGGCTTCCCGCCTCGCGGCGGGCGTGGCCGTTGGAGGCCGGGAAGTTCTTGACGGGCGAGCGCGTCATGAGGAAGCCCTTGAGGACGCCGTCTTTGACGATGGTCACGTTCTGGGCCGGGACCCCCTCGTCGTCGAAGGAGTAGTGGCCGCGCAGGAACGTGCCCTTGAACGAGGGCTGGGTCGCGTCGTCGTAGACGCTGATGAAGGGAGCGGTCACGGCCTGGCCGAGCTTCTTGGTGAAGGTCTGGCCCTCGCTCTCGAGCTTCTGGCGGTGGCCCTCGACCCGATGGCCCATGATCTCGTGGAAGTAGACCGCCGAGGCCTTGGCGCGGAAGATGGCCGGCCCCGTGTAGGGCTCGACCAGGGGCGCCTTGGTCAGGGCCTCGAGCTCCTTGGCCGACTGCTCCATGTCCTTGAGGATGACGCTGTCCGCAGGGAGGTCCGCGGCCGAGGCCGTGTCATAGGACTGGTGCCGGGTGAGGTCCATGCCGTCCGTGGTGCGGGCGTAGAGGTAGTAGCTCAAGCGCACGTAGGGGTTGCCGGTCGCGACCTCCGTGCCCTCGGAGTTGAGGATGTAGCGGTTGATCGTCTTGGCGCTGAGGTGGACCCCCGAGTCGATGATGAAGGGGTACTTCTTGAAGAACGCCGAGAGGCCCTTGATCCTCACTCGCCATTGGGCGCGGTCCAGGCTCGGCTCCGGGAGCACCGAGTAGTGCCTCGAGGCCGGGTAGGGGGAGAAGTCCTCGGACTTGTCCTCCTCCTCCGCCGTCACCGCCTTGTTCGTGAGCACCTTGGTGAGCTGCTCGCGCGCGGCCTTGAGGACCTTGTCCGTGTGCAGCCAGGCAGCCGCGCGCAGGGCCGCCTCGTCGTCCTCGTTGGTCAGGCGCACGCTCTCATAGTCCTCGCCCCTGCCCCAGCCGTCCATGCCCTTGATCTGGTGCGTGTTGTCCAGAGCGCGCGTGCCCACCCGCGCGTCCACCGTCAGGCGGCGGTCATGGCTCTCGCTCTCATAGCGGAGCGCGCCCAGCAAGGCGCCCATGTAGACGTTCCGGGAGTCCTCGGCCACGTAGGAGAGGAAGTAGAGCGGGTGCTGTTCCGCCTCTTGATGCTTCTTGTACGCGCGCATGAGCTCCTTGCTCAGGCTGGTGAGCAGGACATCCGAATCAGCCTTGGGCGCCGCGACCACGGCCTGCGCCGGAGCCGCGGCGGAGGACGGTCCGGCCAGGAAGAGGGGGATGAGGATGAGCGTCAGGACTGCGAGGCTGCGACGGTTCATGTGACCTCCCGGAACTGGCGAGATTCTAGCATCTATTCGAGCTTCGGGACCTGCCGAGGGTCATAGTTCTTTTCCGGCTTGGAGAAGACGATCATGAGTCCGTTGACCCTGACCCGGCCTCCGTCGTACTCGTCGTGCCAGCGCCGCACGAACTCCGTCTTGGGGATGAAGGCGTAGTTGCCCAGGGTCGAGGGGTCCATGAAGTAGAGGTTCTTCTCGTCATGCCCGATCGCGACCGCGTAGTGGCCGTCTTCCCAGTCCTTGGCATAGTCCGCAGGCTCCTCAGCCCAGGCCTGGAACGCCGCCACCACGGGCTTTCCCTGGTCCAAGGCGGCTTGCAGGTCCGAGAGCTTGGCATCCACGAAAGCCTCAGCTCCGATGCCCCGGCGCAGGGCCGCTTCCATCATCCTCCAGAACCGCGTGCCCTCTTCCGGGTCAGAGCCCAGCTCCTGGCTCAGCACGTCCTCCCGGATATCCTCGCCATAGTAGCGCAGGATGGATTGAAGAGCCGCTGCCCCGCAGGTGTAGGGCGTAGACTGCCTCGTGAGGGGCAGGGGCAGGTGGTTCTTCGGCAGGAGCGATTTCGGCCCGGTGGAGCAGGCTGTGAGGACCAGGGCCGCGAAGACCGGAACGAGGATGCGTATCATGCTTGTCGTGAGTCTACAATATCAGGCGAGGATCATGCCCATGGCATGGAGCCGAGCCTTGTCGTCGATGGTCGTTGAAGCCAGGTCGGCGAATCCGAGCTTTTCATAGAAGCCCGCTGGCCCGTCTCCGCACACCAGGTGCAGACCAGCCACGCCCTTCTGCCTCAAGCGCAGGGCAAAGAGCTCCATGAGCCTCTTGCCCAAGCCCTTGCCCTGATGCTCCGGGTCCACATTGACATGCAGGTGCGCAGGATAGAGGGTGAAGACGCCTGCCAAGAACTTCACGGCCAGCCGCCTGCCCAGGTCCTTCCTGAGGCCCACGAACCTCCTGGCAAACGCTGCGGCATCCGGGCTGTCAGGATAGGCCCCCATGCAGACTTTAAGGAAGAGCGGCCACCGGATGAGGAAGTGCCTGGCCACCGCGAACCTGGCCGTGGACGGGCATCCGCAGAGATAGCCTGCGACCTTGCCTTCATGGAGCGCCACCAGGGTCCACGCAGGCGCCAACTTCTCGTAAGGCCTGATCCAGTACTCGGCGAAGAACTCCCGCCGCTCCACGCTGACTCCCTTGCCGCCCTCAGCGGTCCTGCAACAGATGTCCCTGATGGCAAGCCAATCCTCCGGCCCTCGCGGAGAATCGAAGACGTAGCCTTCAGGCCCTTTTTCCTGGCCCTCTGCCGGCTTCTCTGGCACGGCACTATCCTATCAAATCGCTTGGACCGGACCATGTTGTGCAGATCGCCCCTGCAGTGTTTGTCGACCGCCTTGCGCCTCCCCCTCGTTGATTTCCCAGGCATTTAGCTCTTTTTCGTTGAGCCTCTCTCATCCGCCGTGTTATTCTGACGACGAGACCGCAAACAACGTCCCAGGCGACACTTCATGGGAGGGAACCTCGGCCAGAGGATCCAGAGTGTGCATTTCCAGAGTCGCATGCGAACCATCGCCGCATGTTGTGCTTAAAGCTGGCACTTCTGCTGACACGAGAAAACCTCGACCTGACACCAGGCCGATGGGCCATTGAAACGTACATACATTTGTATTACACTATTAATGGATGGACATCCGGTGGGATCAACGCAAGAGCGATTGGCTCAAACGCACACGGGGCGTTTCCTTTGAGACGATTCTCCAGGCAAACCTCATTGGCGCACGGGAGAACCCAGCAAGGCCAAGCCAGAACATCTTTCTCTTTGAGCTGGGCGGCTACATCTGGATCGTTCCTTATGTTGAGCGAGAACGCGAGATATTCCTCAAGACCCTGTACCCAAGCCGGAAGTTCACGAAGAAATGGATGCGAGGGGAACTGACATGAAGAAAATCAAGCTCAGCCGGAGCGAAAAGGCTATCGAGCGGGCGTTGCTTCGGGGCGAGTATCGGCCTGTCAAAGAGGCTGAATTCAACCGAATTGCCGAAGCCGTGGCTAGGCGAAAGAAAGATGCCGTGTTGACCATACGGGTCAATGGCGCGGACCTGGCGAGCATAAAAGAAAAAGCCAAGCGAATGGGCATCCCATACCAGAGTTTCGTCTCAGAGCTCATACATCAATACGCGGCATGAGCGTTCGGAGAGATATGGGTAGAGGTTTGAGCCGTTCGCGGTCGCCTCAGTCCCCTTGACACCGAGGTGGGCCGGGAATACACTACCCCCCGGGATCCATGGCCAAGAAGAAGCGCGAAGCTGCCGCCACTGCTCCGCCCCCTCCTCCAGTTCCTGAGACAGGGCTCTCCAAGCGGGCCATAGCAGGCATCGCGGTCCTGCTGGTCATCTGGGCCTGCTACGCGGGACGCAACCTCTCCCTTCCATTCGTGGTCCTGGCGTGGAAAGCGTTCGGACGCGGGCTGTGGGTCTGCCTGACGGATTGGAATCCGGTCGGGTTCATCGGGCCAAGGCTGGCATGGGCAGGCATGCTCTGGTTCGTGGCAGCGGGTCTGGGCGGGCCGGTGTGCAAGGCCTTGGGATTGCGGGGTGGGAAGACCGAGCTTTTCCTTCTCAGCGCGGGGTTCGGATTCGCTGGGCTCTCCAGCGCGCTCCTTGGCTTGGGCTTGGCCGGCTTGTTCTCTCCCACCGCCCTGAAAGTCTCCTTCATGTTCGTGACCGCAGGGTCCTTGCTCTGCTGGTACAGATGGTTCCCAAGACCTGAGGAGCCGCCAGCTTGCGACCTTGGGGCCGAGGCCAAGTGGGAAAGGGGCTGGACCTGGCCGGTCCTCGTGCTCCTGGGCATGGCCGTCCTGCTCAACACGCTCTGCGCCGCGGCTCCTGAGATCTACTACGACTCGCTCAACTATCACCTGGCTTTGCCGAACCTCTACCTGCTCCAGGGGAACGTGAGCAGCACCCCGCACCAGATCTTCTCCGCCTCGCCGTTCGGAGGCCAGATGCTCTACAGCCTGGCCATGGTCTTGAGCGATGAGAAGCTGGCTTCCCTGCTCCACTCTTCGTTCAGCCTGGCAGTGGTGGGCTGGCTCTATCTCATGGCCAGGAGATGGTTCACTCCTTTCAAGGGCTGGCTGGCCGGCCTCCTTTATTACACCCTGCCCATGGGCATGTACTCGGCCTGGTCTTCAGGCGTGGACCACATCGGCGTGTTCTACTGCTGTGCCGCGCTCTTCGCACTGCTCCGCGGCCTGGAGCCTGTCGCTGGGAACGGGAGTCAACCTTGTCGAGGAGCCGGCTGGCAGGTGGGAGCGGGGATCCTGGCAGGGGCTGCCGCCGGGACGAAGTACAACATCCTGACCGTGCCCGTGGTCCTGGCGTGCGTGCAATTCTGGCTGGGACGCAGGGAGAGGCTGGGCTGGCAGAAGGCTCTTGCTCTGCTCGGTGCGGCTGGAGCGGTGTTCTCTCCGTGGATGCTCAAGAACCTGGCGTTCTTTGGCAATCCGCTCTATCCGTTCTTCACGGGCATCTTCCCTGGAGCTGAGAGGATCGCTGATCCCGCGGGATTCTTCAGCGCTTCGCGGGCCATGGAAGCATCCGCGGTGCTCTCAGGCCTGGGTGGGTTGAAGTCCTGGGTGGAGCAGCAGTGGAACGTGTTCCTCGGAGACTGGCCCACAGGCGACTGGGCCGGACCGCTCCTGCCGCTGTTTGCGCCCTGGGCCTTGTTCGTGCCGTGGAAGCGTCCTGTGGAGCGCGGGCTTCTGGCGGTCGCGGCGCTCGGCTATCTCTCCTGGGCAGCCACGAGCGGGTTAGGCCGCTTCCTCCTCCCTGCTTATCCTGCGCTCAGCCTGTTCCTGGCTTATGCGGTGTGCCACAGCCGCTGGCCCAAGTCCTTCCGTGCTCTTGGCATGCTGGCCATCCTCTATCAGGTGTTGTTCCAGTTCCAGGTCGCGTTCAAGCAGAGCTGGAACATGGATTTCTGGGCCTACCTCTCAGGACGCATGACCAAGGAAGAGTTCTTGCGCGTGCCGCATGAGACTTATGCCCTGCCTTACTACACGGCTGCTCAGTTCATCAACAGGGACCTGCCCAAGGATGCTCGCATCATGGTCCTTGGAGAATCACGCTCCTTCTACATCGAGCGCGAGACCGTGGCTTCCTCGATCTTCGACCACAATCCCTTCTGGGAGGGGGTGAGGCGCTCCTCAACTGCCGTTGACATCAGGGGTGAGCTGGCTAGGATGGGCATCACGCACATCCTGGTCAACGCCTACCAGTACCTGTACCGCGCAAGTTCCCCGGCAGTGCTCCCGCGCGACCTGGCCAGCTCAGAGGCTTACCGCAGGTTCTGGCAGGAGTACCTGGAAGTGGCCTTCGAGGAGCGGCACGACCCCAACCCCCAGCCTGCCTGGCTGATCCTCTACAAGGTCCTGCCCGAGCCCAGGAAGGTCGTGGGAGTCCACCTCAACCCGGCGTTCTTCGCCGTGCGGGCCCTGGAAAAAGCCGGGCGCTAGCCTGCTAGCGCTTCTTGGGCGCCGGGCCGCGGATGGTCACGTCGCCGGTCCCTGAGGTCGCGGACACGCGCCAATCCGCGCCGGGGGTGTCTCCGAGCTCGTTGGAAGTCGAGCCGGTGCCGGTGCGCATGCTGGAAGCCAGCTTGGTGCCTTGAGGGAACACGAGCTCGATGTTCCCGCTGCCGGACTTCACCTCAGCCTCGCCAGAGCGCGGAGCGCGCCCCCACTCCAGCGCGATGTTGCCGCTGCCGGTCATGACGTCGGCTGAGCCGAAGAGCTTGCGCAACTCGATGCTGCCGCTGCCGCTCTGGGCGCGGGCCTTGGAAGCTGCTGCGTGCGCCTTGATGTCCCCGCTGCCTGAGCGCAGGACGAGCTCTCCCACCGCGTCCTTGACAAGGATGCTGCCTGAGCCGGTGTCCGCCTCGACCATCCCCCTGCGGGCCGAGACCTCGATGTCCCCGGACCCTGCGTAGAGCCGCACCGGCACGTCCACGTCGGCTTCCACGGCAAAGCCGGCCAGGCAGGTCTTCATGAAGGGATGCTTGGCCTCGACCACGAGCTCAGGGCCGCGGACCTCGGTGGTGATGGTGCAGTTGTTGAGGCTGCCCACGGTCAGGACCCGGGCCGAGCCCTGCTTGCCGCCGCGCACGAGGATGCCGCCCGAGTCGGCGCTGACCTTGATGAGCTTGATGGCTTTCAGGGAGAAGTCCTTGGGCTCGGAGATCACGGGCTTGGAACCCGGCTCCGGGGCCGCCCAGGCCAAGCCTGTCGCCAGGACCAGCATCGTCGCAAGCCAGCTCGTCATTCCAGCCTCCCTGCCGCGGAAAGGCAGCGGCAGGCTCCATGAAAGCCAAACCAGCCCCTCCGAGTCAAGCCCGCAAGCTGCGGTCTTGACACCGGGCCGGTCGGGAAGGCATGATGTCTGTCCCATGCTCTTCGAGGGACCGGAGAAGAAGGTCGAGTTGGCGCTGGCGCCCGGGCAGCCTTCCCTGCGCAGCCGCGGCCGCGCGTACTGGGAGTCCATCGTGGCCGAGTCGCGCGCCAAGATCCTCTCGGAGATGAAGTGCGAGCGCATGGACGCCTACCTCCTCTCCGAGTCGAGCCTCTTCGTGACGGACGGGTGGCTCACCATGATCACGTGCGGCAAGACGGACCTGGTGGCCGCCATCCTGCGCCTGTGCTCGGACCTCGGGGTCGAGAATTTCCAGTACCTCGTCTACGAGCGCAAGAACGCGATGTTCCAGGAGTATCAGCCCTCGAACTTCTTCGACGACGTCAAGAGGCTTACGAACCGGATGGAGGGCAAGTCGTACCGGTTCGGCGACGGTGACGACCACCACGTCTTTCTCTTCCACCTCGACCGGCCCTCCAAGCCCGAGCCCGACGACCTGACCCTCGAGATCCTCATGCACGGCATCGACGCGTCGGCCGCGCGCGTGTTCATGTCCGGGCCCCAGCACCGCAGGCGCTACATCAAGGAGGAGTCCGGGGTCTGGTCCCTCCTGCCGGGCTTCGAGGTGGACGACTACCTCTTCGAGCCCATGGGCTACTCCCTGAACGCGGTCCGGGGCACCAGATACTATACGCTCCATGTGACGCCCCAGAAGATCGGCTCGTACGTCAGCTTCGAGACCAATCAGGTCGGGCCTGACGCCAACCGGCTCATGAAGCGCATCCTCGGCATCTTCAAGCCGCGCTCCTGCGACGTGCTCCTGTTCCAGCCCCTGGGCTCGCGCAGGGACGTGCGCGTGCCCTATCCGGTGAAGCGCTCGGTCCGGCAGAACCTCGGAGCGGGCTACCGCGTCAGCTTCGACCACCATTTCAAGCCTGTCCGGAGCGCCACCACGGCCTTCCCGATCAAGATATGAAGTGGGTCGACGAGGTCTACAAGGGAGTGCTGCGCACCGGGTTCCGGGTGCGGAGCAGGCTGTTCAAGGGACGAAGCCCGTTCCAGAAGGTCGAGGTCGTCGAGACCGCGGGCCACGGCAGGCTCCTGCTCATCGACGGCATGACCATGGTCTCCGACCGCGACGAGTTCGTCTACCACGAGACCATCGCGCACGTGCCCCTGTGCGTGCACCCCAAGCCGCGGCGCGTGCTCGTCATCGGCGGCGGGGACGGCGGCTCGGTGCGCGAGGTGCTCAAGCACCGCTCCGTCTCCTCCTGCACCTTGGTCGAGATCGACGCCATGGTGGTCTCGGCGAGCCGCAAGTTCCTGCCGGGCACCGGCGCGGCCCTGAGCGACAAGCGCTGCCGCGTCCTCATCCAGGACGGGGTGCGCTTCGTGCGCCAGACGCCCGAGCGCTTCGACGTGGTCATCGTGGATTCCACCGAGCCTTTCGGCCCCGCGCGGGCGCTCTTCGGCCCCTCGTTCTACAAGGATGTCCGCAGGGTGCTGACCGAGGACGGCATCGTGGTGAGCCAGGCAGGCTCTCCCTTCTACGAGATCGGCACCATCAGGAACCTCATGTCCATCCTGCGGCCCGTGTTCCGCGTGGCCTGCCCCTTCCTCCTCACCAACATGACGTATCCGGGCGGCTTGTGGGCCTTCACCTACGCGTCCAAGGGCCTGCACCCGGTCCGCGATCTGAAGGCCGGCCGGGCCAGGGCCCTCAAGGGCCTTTCCTGGTACAGCCCTGAGATGCACCAGGCTGCGTTCGCTGTTCCTCCTTTCCTCAAACGCTCCCTCCGCTGATATCCGGGCTGTCCAGCCGGCTCCCCGCGCGTTTTCAGGCCATGCTAAGATATCCCCATGACACGTCTCCCTGATGCTCCGGCATGGAAGTTGAGAACTGGGTTCTGGGCGGCCTTCCTGCTCATGTCGTCGGCCCTGGGAGCCCGCTGCCAGGAGCCGGCTTCGCTCGACCTGCTGGAGGAGTTGGTGCGCAACTACGAGGCGCCGCTCGACCAGCCTGCCATCGAGGTCTCGGCTAAGGCCGGGAGCGCAGCCGGTCCCATCGAAGCGGGAGTGCAGGTCTCTTCCGAGAACGGACCTGCCAGGCCGCTCCCCATGTCCAGCGGAGGCGGCACGTCCGCGCCAGGAACGCCGGGCGCAGCCAGGCAGTTGGCCATGCTGCAGGCTGACTTCTCAGTCCTGGCCGAGGGGCTTGAGACCTTCCGCGACTCGGGCTCCACAGCCGATACCCTCAAGCGGATCTCAGGGAGGTACGTCCCTGAACTGGGGCGTTTCCTGAGAGAACGCGACTCGGGCCTGGACGCGCTCTATCGAGTGCTGGCGGTCACGGATTACACGTGGGCGATGCGGTTCCCTGACGCTGACTGCAAGCCGTCTGAACGGCGGGGGGCGCTGCTGGCGAGCAAGGATGGGCTTTTTGCCGACCCGGTGACCGGGCAGTGGTGGCCCTGGGTGGCCTTGGTCCTGGAGCTCGATGACAGCGGGCCGGCGGGATTCGGGCTGTTTCAGCGGGCGTTGACGGACGCCAGTCTGCGGCCTCAAGACTACGAAGCCCTGCGCGTGCGCCTGCGCGAGCTCATGGGTGCGCTCGCGTCAGCAGAGACCTCGGGAGCGGACAGGACGGGGCTCTACTGCGAGCGGGCCGAAGTCTTCGAACGACTGGGCGCCGCTCATCGCCGGAAAGATGAGACAGGTTCCTTGGTCGCTGCCGGCCCAGCGGAGAAAGCCGCCTCCTCGGTCATGCTCGTGGCGGTCTCCTCAGGGTCAGGCTACAAGGCTTTGGGTGCCGCTGTCCTGGTCCGCAAGGGCCATGCGATCAAGTTCCTGGCGGACGCTGGCCTGCTCATGGATCCGCAGACAGGCTTGCTTCGGACCGGACTCATGGCCTTTGCCAAGCCGTCCAAGAGCGGAGGGCCTGTCCAAGGCCCCTTCCCTTTGAAGGTCGAGCGCACCGACGATCTTTACCGCTTGGCAGTGGGCAAGGCGGAAGGTCTTGAGGACTTGCCGGGGCTTAAGCTCGCGGGTTCCAAGGTCGAACAGGGAGACTTGCTGTGGGCCGTCACCCACGGAGCGCTCACCGGCAGTTGGACGATCAGTCAGGGCTTGGCCACCGCGACCGGCCGCCAGCTCTATCGCAGCGACGCCTTGCTGGGCCCGGAGTCCGGCGGGAGCGCGCTCATCAACCAGGAGGGGGAACTCGCCGGAGTGGCGGTCCGCCTGGACGCAGGAGTCCTTGCCCTTCAGCCCAAGGCTCTCAAGACCGTCTTGGAAGGCGGGGCCGTGACCGAGCTCGACGCCGCTGAGCTCGGCTCTGAGGGCAGCCGGGGCAGCACCGCGATCCTCACTCCTGCAAGGCCGTTCGAGGAGGCTGGGCTGGTCTCGGAGAGCGGAGGCTTGGTCGAGACCGGGCTTGGCTCGAGCCTGGGAGGCGTGGCATGGGATGGAGGGGGCAGCCTTCCATCTCCCGGCCGGTTCTCCGGTTCAGGCTCATCCTCTTGGAGTTCAGGTTCAACATCCTGGAGTTCCGGCTCCTCGTCCTATCAGTACGACCCGGATTCCCCTGCGGCGCAGTTCGGCCGAAGGATCGGCACTGCCTTCAGGGAGACCATCGGGAGGTTCCTGACCTGGCTTTTCACGCCCAGCCCGAGGGTCGCGGCCGCTCCCAAGCCTCCAAAGCCTGCTCCCCCGCCTCCTCCTCCGCCTCCTCCCCCCAAGCCCAAGATCGCGGGACTCTCCTTGACCGCTTCTCCGTCACGCTTGACTGCCTGGGGCCAGGTCACCCTGACCGCCCAGGTGTCCCTGGACCAAGCCGGCAAGCCCTTGGCAGGGCTTCCCGCGGCCTTCGAGGTCCCTGACGGCTGGAGCATCCGCTTCCTGTCCCGCCAGGACCAGACGGACTCAAGCGGCCTTGCCGCAGCCACGGTCGACATCCCCAGGCCCAAAGGCTCCTGGAAGGACTCGGACACTCTCGTCTTCAAGGCGAGGGTCAGCGGCGCCGGCGAGGTCCAAGGCTCGGCTTCAGCCTCGGCCGGCGTCCAGCCGCCGCCCATGCCGTTGATCACCGGGCTGAACGTGACCGCGGATTCCGAGGTCCTGGCGTTCAAGGTGCCGGTGTCCCTGGTCGCAGCCTTGAGCTTCAACGAGGCGGCAGAGGAGAAGGCCGGGATACTGGTGCGGTTCATCGCCGATCCTGAGCGCTACGCCCGGTTCGGCCAAGGGGCCGCGGCTGGAGCGTTCGAGGCTCGAACGGACGCGGAGGGCAGGGCCGAGGTCCAGGTCTTGCTGATCGAAGACGAGCGGATGAAGGAGTCGCGGCAGAAGGCGAACGTGCAGGACTATAGCCGTGACGCCTTCGCCAGCATGGATGCAGAGGCGGACAAGGTCGCGCGGGTTGAGGACACTTCCTCCGAAGACGAGGAGACTCAAGACGCTCCCGAACTCGAGACCGCTGGCGCTCCGGTGCACGGGTCCGTCTCGCCTGGTATGTGGACAAAGCCTCAGGTTGTCGCTCCTTCGGTGAGGATGACGGGGGGTTTGGATACGACCGTTCATGTGCGTGTGACAGCGACGGTCATGCCTCCGCCAGGATTGCAGCTCGCTCCAGGATTGCGACCCGAGCAGTCTGTCGGCTTGAAGGCAGGGGCCAAGAGAAGTGAAGGCAATAGGGTCCGGATGCACGCCCAGTTCGGACGGGCCAGCGGCAGAGGGACTCACTTTGGCGATCGAGTGAAGACGAATGTCGATGAGGCCACGGCACAGCAGATGCTCACTGACCTCAAGAACGACATCCTGAATCGTGCCAAGAGCCAGGACCTTTCCGCGCTGTGGCTGGCAGTGAAAAAAGCCAGCGCCTATCTCATGGCTCCAAAGCATGCAGGCGGCAGTCAGAGCTTTGATTTTGGAAAGAAGCTGCAGAATCGCATTGACATCGAAATCAGCGGCAGGTACCCATATGCCTCCCAATAACAAGAAGCCAAGGAAACGCGCAAGGCAATATTCCGGCAGCCAGGTCGCGCGAGTATTCCAGGGTTCAAGGGGCTCATTCGGTGCACAGGTACTGAAGAGCCTTCCCATTTCGTGGAAGCCGGCATTGCTCCAGGTCGAGCCGTTATACGATCTCGAAGATGGCAAGGTCGTGACAGCCACCATCGTGTGCCATCTTGAGGGCTTTGACCTGAGAAAAGTGCTCTCCGATGACGCGGCCTCCAATTTCGACCAAGCCGCGGCCATGGCGCCGGAACTCATAAGCTGGTTGGCTGCGATCCCGGGAGTGCGCGTGACAGGTGAAGGGAAGGTCTTGACACATGACTTGGTGCGATGGTCTGCCCGGTACCTCGTCTCCGAGGAGATCGGCGAGGCGAGGGGAGTGCTCACCGCGACCCTGACGCGCGCTGAAGGCTGCTCAGCCGTGCTGGTCATGGATCTGATGGAATGGCTCCGCTAGGCTCAGGAATGACATCGGGTGGCGTTTTGAATCGGGCGTGGGGTAACTTGTTATGATGAAGGTCGCTTTTTCATGGGAAGGCATGGTTCGATCGAGGGGTGGCATGTGAGAACGATCCTCTGCAGTCTGCTGACGGCTTTTATCGTCTTCATGGCGCCGGGCGCGGCCCGGGCCGAGGTGAGCGCCTCGGGCTTCGAGCTGGTCTACACCCTGCCTGTGGAGACCACGCTCGAGCAGCCTGACCTGCGGCAGGCCAAGGACGTCTGGAAGGAGATGATCGCGGGCGCCAAGAAGAGGGTGGATCTCTGCGAGTTCTACATCACCCCGGGCGAGACCCTGGACCCCGTCCTGGCCGAGCTCGAGGCGGCGGCCAAGCGCGGGGTGAAGATCCGCTTCCTGGCTGAGAAGATCTTCGCCAAGAACTCGGCTGAGGGCTTCGAGAAGCTCAAGGCCATCCCGAACCTGGAGCTCCGGGTCATCGATTTCAACGCCGTCAAGAAGGACGGCATCGTGCACGCCAAGTACTTCATCGTGGACGACCGCGAAGCGTACGTGGGCAGCCAGAACTTCGACTGGCGCTCCCTCAAGCACATCCACGAGATGGGCCTGAGGATCAGCAAGGGCAGGATCATCAGGGACATGGCGGCGACCTTTGAGACGGACTGGGCCAACCAGGCCAGGGTCGCGGCTGGAAAGAAGCCCAAGGTCTCGCGCACGGTGCGGCCCTCGGCCCAGCACACCAAACGCGCCTACCTGGTGGCCAGCCCGTGGGCTTATAATCCTCCCGGGGTGGGGGACTCCGAGGCTGAGCTGGTGCGGCTCATCGACTCGGCGCAGAAAGAGGTCCTGGTGCAGGTGCTCGACTACGCGCCTCTCACCAGGGCCAAGAGGTTCTATCCTCCCGTCGACAACGCGCTCCGCTCGGCAGCAGCCCGCGGGGTGACGGTGCGGCTCATGGTCTCGAACTGGAACGCGGAGCACCCGGCCATCGACCATTTGAAGAGCCTCTCCCTGGTGCCCGGGGTGGAAATCAAGATGGTGACCCTGCCCCTGGCTGCAGAGGGCTACATCCCCTTCGCCCGGGTCATCCACTCCAAGTACATGGTCCTCGACAACGGGGCCTTGTGGCTGGGCACGAGCAACTGGACCGGCGGGTATCTGGACAACTCGCGCAACCTCGAGGTGGTGGTCAAGGACGAGGCCCTGGCAGGCAAGGCCGCGGCCATCCACCGCCAGCTCTGGGATTCGGCCTATGCCGAGAAGCTCGACGTGGCCAAGGAGTATCCCAAGCCCAAGAAATAAGGGCTGACTCAGGCAGCATGTCCCGGGGCAATCTCCTGCTGGTCAGTTCGGACCGCCGCCTCTTCGACGAGGTGGCCGGTTCCGACAAGGACAAGGAGTTCGACCATGTCCTGGCCCCAAGCCTGGCGGAAGCCAGGTCCCTCATCGAGAAGGGCTTTGACCGCCGCAGGTCGAACGTCATGGTCCTGGACCTCAGGAGCTTCCCTGAGGGCGAGTGCCTGGGCCTGCTGGGCGCGCCGGGAGCAGCGCACCGCCAGGCCGCCTTCTTCCTGAAGCCCGACCTTCCGCTCTCGCCGGCCGAGGCCTTGCCCCTGCGCGACCTGAGCTGGCCGCTCCCGGCCAAGTTCGTAGACGAGGCCGCTGCCGCGTCCCGGCCCATCGTGTTCCTCGTGGACCGGCCGGTCTTCCTCGCGCGGGCCGTGGAGCTGAGCTTCAAGCCCACGGGCCTCCAGCCCGTGGTCCTGCAGACCACCGACGGGATCATGGAGCTCCTCAGCCAGAAGCCCAACCCTGTCCTGGAGGAGAAGGGCTTCTACGGCAGGCTCCTCGACGGCATCCTGGGAAGGGGCGTGCCTCCGGGCGCCGGCGGCCCGCCCCCTGCCTTCAACCCGCCCGGGCTTCCGGGCTCGCTCCTCGGCCACGTGGTGGCCGTGCTCTTCGAGAAGGGGAGGGACGAGGCCGCTAAGTTCGACGCCGAATTGCGCAAGCGGGTGCCGGGCGCCGTCTGCTACCGGCTCACGAACGTGGACCCCCTGGTCGAGGCTGCCAAGGCCCTGGCGTCCAACGCGCCGGTGCGCCTGGAGCGCAGCCAAGCCAGGCACATCGTGCCCATGCTGGTCTGCCCGGACGGCGGCGCCTTCGCGCCGGTCAAGTTCCCGGTGCTCATGGTGGACTCGGACCTGGGCATGCTGGCGGACCTGGCGCGGGCCCTCTTCGCGGACGGCTACCAGGTGGACATCGTCAAGACCGGGGAGGAGGTTCTCAAGCTCGCCTCTGCCAAGGGGCGTTACCACGTGGTCGTCATCGGCGTCTCCTTCTCCATGTCCTTCACGTACGGGCTCGACGCCGGGCCCGCGCTCGCGCGCAAGCTCCACGCGGCCGACCCGGACCTCAGGTTCGTCTTCTTGCTGGACCTCTACCCCCTGGAGCGCTCGGTCAAGGAGATGAGCAGGCTCATCGAGCTCGGTGCGGACGACGTCATCCTCAAGCCCGTGGAAGCCACGCGCCTGGTCACGGCCGTGGACCGCTCGGTGAAGCGCCGGAGCCTGGTGCTGGAGCAGGCGCGCCTGGGCATGGCGAGCGTGGCCCAGGCCGCTTTCGGCCAGGCCGGACCCACGGTCAGCCTCATCAGCGGCCGCTACGAGCTGGTCCTGCAGATCGGCGAGGGCGGCATGGGCGTCGTGTACCTCGCCACGGACCGCCAACTCGGCCGCAAGGTGGCGCTCAAGAAGATGCGCGCCGACCTCAAGGCCAACGCCCTCCACCGCGAGAAGTTCATCGAGGAGGCGAGGCTCGTCTCCAGGCTGACCCACCCCTACATCGTGGGCGTGCACGACATCCTCGACCACCGGGGCGAGCTCTACCTGGTGCTCGACTACGTGGACGGCAAGCCCCTCTCCGAGGTCCTGCATCTCAAGAAGCGCCTGACCCTGGAGGAAAGCAAGAAGATCATGCTCCAGGTCTGCCAGGGCGTGGACTACGCCCACCGCTCGAACATCCTCCACCGCGACCTCAAGCCCGCCAACATCATGATCGACGTCAACGGCTACGCCAAGGTCATGGACTTCGGCCTGGCGCGCGAGTTCGAGGCGGCCGTGACCATGCTCACCCAGCGCGAGGGCGGAGGCACCCTGGCCTACATGGCGCCCGAGCAGCACCTGGGCAAGTGCGGCAAGGCCTCGGACGTCTACGCCCTGGGCGTGTGCCTCTACGAGATGCTCGCGGGCGAGCGGCCCTTCAAGGGCCCCGATTTCCTGGCACAGAAGGAGCGGCTGTTCTTCGCCCCGCTCTCGCAGGCCGCTTCCCTGCCCCCCAGGATCGACGTCATGATGGCCAAGGCCCTGGACCCGGACCCCCGGCGCAGGCTCGGCGACGCCCTGGCGTTCCTCAAGGAGCTGGATTCTGTATGATGGATGCGGGGCCGTGGCCCCATTGTTGCGAGTGAGGAGGAGTATGGATATCATCAGCGAACTGCGAACGAAGGCGAAGGCGAAGGTCCGGAGGATCGTCCTGCCCGAGGGCGACGAGCCCCGGACCGTCCAGGCCGCGGCCATCCTGACCAGAGAGGCGATCGTCGAGCCCATCCTGGTCGGGGACCCGGACCGCATCCTCAAGGTCGCCAAGGACAAGGCGGCGGACATCTCCAAGGTGCGCATCATCCACCCCGCCGAGGATCCCAGGCGCGACGAGTACGTGAAGACCTATTTCGAGGCGCGCAAGCTCAAGGGCGTCACCGAGGACGAGGCCGCCAAGCAGATGGAGGACCCCCTCACTTACGGCATCATGATGGTGCACGGCGGCGCTGCGGACGGCTACCTGAGCGGCGCGGACCACGCCACGGGCGACACGGTCCGGCCGGCCCTGCAGATCATCAAGGCCAACAGGAAGGCCGGGGTCGTGTCGAGCTTCTTCATCATGGTCTTCCCGAACAAGGCCATCGGCGAGAACGGCATCCTCATCTTCGCAGACTGCGCCATCATCCCTGACCCGGCGCCGGCCAACCTCGCCGGCATCGCCATCGCGTCGGCGCGCGCGGCCAAGACCCTGTGCGGGTTCGAGCCGCGCATCGCCATGCTCTCCTTCTCGACCGCGGGCTCGGCCAAGCACGAGATGGTGGACGCGGTCAAGGAAGCCACCAGGATCGCCAAGGAGAAGGCCCCGGACCTGCAGATCGACGGCGAGATGCAGGCGGACGCGGCCCTGGTCCCTGCCATCGGCCAGAAGAAGTTCCCCGGCAGCAAGGTGGCGGGCAAGGCCAATGTGCTGATCTTCCCGGACCTCAACTCCGGCAACATCGGCTACAAGCTGGCCCAGCGCCTGACCGGCGCGGAGGCCATCGGCCCCATCCTGACCGGGTTCAACAAGCCCGTCAACGACCTCTCCAGGGGCTGCAGCGTCGACGACATCGTGACCATGGCCGCCATCACGTCCATGCAGTCCGACATCACGCTGTAGGACGCAGGCCCCATGAAGAAGACGGGCGGCGCCATCTCCCTGGCCATGCGCCGCCGCGCCATCGATGCCCTGGACGGCAGGATCGCCGACCTCCTGTCAGCCAGGCTCAAGCTGGTCGAGTCCCTGGCGCCGCTCAAGACCAGGCTCCGGGACCTCAAGCGCGAGCGCCAGGTCCTCTCCCGCGTGTCAGCCAGGGCCAGGGGCAAGGAAGCCCGGTTCCTGAAGGCCGTGTACCAGGAGATCATGAGGCTCAGCCTGGCTCACCAGAAGTCCTTGCGCTCACGCTAGGCTCTGACACGTGCCCGGGCCTCATCCCTTGGTCCGTTGCTTTTGTGCAACAGGCGGGCCCAACGGAGCGATTAAATTCGGTTATTTGGCAAAGTGTTGCTTTAAAGCAACGAACCACGGAGAACCCTATAATTCCCTCGACGTCCGCCCCAAATTGAGGGCCAAATGGCCCTGCGGGGTGGGTCCATGGACCTTTGACCAAACCCGTTTCCAATAGCACACTAGCTCCATGCGGTTCGGCTGCCGGTTTTTAGCCTTGCTCCTGCTTAGGCAATCCCTGGGGCAGCGGAGGCGGCATTGAACAAGGCCGTTCCAGGAGCCGCGAGAGCCTCGTTTTCCGTCGAGAGAAGGCCCCGGATGTGGTATAATCTACTTCACCCTTTGGCTTCCATCAGACTCCAGTCCGTCTTCGTCTGGGTCCTGCTCCTCGCTTCGGTGTCCACGGTCTACGCCCAGAACTCGTTCCTGGCTCCGGCTGCCTGGCACATGCGCGCGGTGATGGCTGCCGCGTCCACCTTCGTCCGGACGGCGCTGCCCGGGCCGGCCTTCGCCCGCATGGTCGGAATCAGCGCTCCGGCCTCCAGCCCCCGGACAGGCGGCCGCCGCGCCAAGCGCGCCCCGGCTTCCCTGGTCGTGCCCGCGCCCAAGCCGACCCCGGCGTACCGGCGCACCTTCGAGATCCTCTTGAAGAGGCAGGACCTCACCGACCGCTACGACCGCCTCATCCTCAAGTACTCCAAGCTCAACGGCCTCGACCCCAGGCTTGTCAAATCCATCATCGCGGCCGAGTCCGAGTTCGCGCCCAAGGCCCTCTCCCCCAAGGGCGCGGGCGGGCTCATGCAGGTCATGCCCCGCACGGCCGAGGAAGTCGGGGTCTCCCGCCGGGACCTCAACGACCCTGAGGCCAACATCAAGGCCGGCACCGCGTACCTGGCCGTCCTGTTCCGGGCGGCCTGGTTCCAGTACAAGCTCAAGGGAGTGCCCTACAGCGCGGGTCCCGCCTGGCTCAGGCAGAGGGTGATCGCTTCCTACAATGCCGGGCCGCGCTCCCTGACCAACAGGCATTGGCTCAGGCAGACGCGGGGCTACGTGCGCAAGGTCCTGCTCTTCTACGAATCCCCGGTCGCGGACCTCAGGGCCGCCGAGCCGCGGTCCTTCCTCTCCGGCCTCTTCGGCTTCTAGACCTTCCTAGGACTTCTTGCCCGGGTGGCGGTCCTTCTGGATCTGCCACCAGCCCTGGCCCTGGGGTTTGGCGGGCTTGGCCGGCTCTTCCGGAGCAGCTGCGGCCGGCACTGAGGCGGCAGGGGCCAGGTCCTTGAGTCTCTGGTCGCGGTCTTTCTCCCAACAGCACGCCTTGTACTTCTTCTTGCTGCCGCACCGGCAGGGGTCATTGCGTCCCAAAGCTGGGCGTTCCATGAGTCCTCCTCTAGCGCGCTCTGAGCGCGCTGCGTTTGAAGCCGTAGGCGAAGTAGATGACGAGGCCCAGGACGAGCCAGAGCCCGAACCGGATCCAGGTCACCTTGTCGAGTCCGTTCATCAGGAAGATGCAGAAGAGGATGCCCAGGACGGGGATCGCCATGCCGCCGGGGACCCTGAAGGGCCTGGGACGGTCCGGATCCTTGTGCCTGAGGATGATGACCCCGGCGCACACCAGGACGAAGGCGAAGAGCGTGCCGATGTTGCAGAGGTTGGCCATCTCGTCGATGTTGCAGAAGGCCGAGAGGACGGCCACCACGATGCCGGTCCAGATGGTCGTGACGTGCGGGGTCCGGAAGCGCGGGTGGACCTTGGCGAAGTAGGGGGGGAGCAGGCCGTCGCGGCTCATGGAGAAGAAGATCCTGGGCTGGCCCATCTGGAAGACCAGGAGCACCGCGGTGTGGGCCACCACGGAGCCCAACGACACCAGGCCGATGAGCCAGGGGCTGACGTGGTTGTACTCGAGGCCCACGATCAGGGGCTCGGCGATCTTGTTCCTGAGCTCCATGAAGGGCATCATGCCCGTCAGGGCCACGGTCACGAGGATGTAGACCACCGTGCACACGGCCAGGGACCCGATGATGCCCATGGGCATGTCGCGCTTGGGGTTCTTGGTCTCCTCGGCCACGGTCGAGACCGCGTCGAAGCCGATGTAGGCGAAGAAGACGGTGGCCGCCCCCACCTGGATGCCCTTCCAGCCTCCGGGCGCGAACGGGGTCCAGTTCTCCCAGCGGAAGTAGTAGAACCCGACTCCGATGAAGATGGCGAGAACGATGAGCTTGACCACCACCATGAAGTCGTTGAACCTGGTGGATTCCCTGATGCCGATGACGAGCAAGACGGTGAGGGCGAGCACGATGGCCACGGCAGGCAGGTTGAAGATGATCGGGATGCCCAGGAGGTGCGGGACGCTCGCGAGGTCGAAGACCGTGGGATCCGTGACGGCCTTCTGGATGAAGCTGCGGTAGTCGATGCGCAGCCACAGGGGGATGTCCAGGCCGAAGGCGGTCTTGACGAAGTCGTTGAAGTACCCGGCCCAGGAGATGGCCACGGCCACGTTGCCGATGGCGTACTCGATGATGAGGTCCCAGCCGATGATCCAGGCCACGAGCTCGCCCATGGTGGCGTAGGCGTAGGTGTAGGCCGAGCCCGAGATGGGGCACATGGCCGCCAGCTCCGCGTAGCACAGGGCCGTGAACCCGCACGCGACCGCGGTGAGCAGGAAGGAGATGATGAGCGCGGGCCCTGCCGGGAATCCGCTCTTGGCTCCGACCGCGGCCTCGCCCACCATGGCGAAGATGCCGGCTCCGATGATGGCTCCGATGCCGATCATGGTGACGTCGAAGGCGCCCAGGACCTTCTTGAGCTGGTGGCCCTTGGTTTCGGCTTCGCTCAGGAGGGAGTCGACGGTCTTGACGCGGAAGATGGAGAGCCTCGCCATGGTCGAGAGACTAACAAATCGCGCCCTGCAAGACTAGAGGGGCCGGAAGGTGGCGAGGAACCTCCCCCAGGCCTCGAGCCCGTCCGGCTTGGAGTCGTACATGGGGGAGGCGTGGGAGAACTTGAGGAGCCAGAATCCCCTGGGGACCCGGACCAGGACGTACTCCTCGTAAATGAATTCCGTGGAATCCTCGCCGTCTTCGCGGTGCCTCAGCCGGCGGCGCTTTCGGAACCTGGGGCACTCGCGGCCGGCCGCCTTGACCTTCCCGGCACTCTTGAGGCCTCCGCCCAGGTTCTCCATCTGCTTGAGGAACTCCGTCTCGGAGGGATAGCGGCTGGTCTTCTCTCCATGGAGTTCGGCGCTGATGCGCGAGAGCCCGTCCGTGAACGCGGTCCCGGGCTCCGTGACGTATTGGAACTCGCGCCGCGTCCAGCCCGCCGGGACCGTGGCGGTGAAGAGGCCCTTGACCGTCTCCTTGCGCCAGGGGCTGTCTTTGGCCGGGGACGCGGCCAGGAGGGGAGTAACGGAGAGCGCCGAGGCCAGCAGGAGGAGGCAGGAGCGGACCGGGGCTCTCATCGGGAATCGAGGGCTTCCCGCACTTTGCGCAGGACGGTCTCCCCTTCCAGGGGCTTCTCCAACAGGGTGATGCCGGGGTCGAGGAAGCCGTGGTGGGCGATGATGCTGTCGCTGTAGCCGGACATGAAGATGGCTTTGATCCCCGGCCTGAGCGCCGAGACCTGCCTGACGAGCTCCTTGCCGTTGGTCTTGGGCATGATCACGTCGCTGAGCACGAGATGGATGGCTTGGTCCTTGCGGCGGCACCACTCCAGGGCTTCCTCCAGCCCCGCGACGGCAAGGACGGAGTAGCCGTGCTCCGAGAGGATGCGGCTGAGGAGCTTGCGGACCATGTCGTCGTCTTCCACCAGCAGGATGGTCTCGGTGCCGCGCAGCGAGCTCGACGGCTGCTTGGCTCGCGGCGAGGGAACGGCTCGGCTCTCGACCCTTGGGAAGTAGAGCTTGAAGACGCTGCCCTTGCCCGGCTCGCTGTAGGCGTAGATGCTGCCTCCGCTCTGCCTGACGATGCCGTAGACGGTCGAAAGCCCCAGGCCCGTGCCCTTTCCCTTTTCCTTGGTCGTGAAGAAGGGCTCGAAGATGCGCGCCAGGGTCTCCTTGTTCATCCCCTCGCCGGTGTCTTCCACCGAGAGCATCACGAAGGGTCCTGCCGCGACCTCCGGGTGGGAGCGGGCGTAGTCCTCGTCCAGGTCGACGTTGGCGGTCTGCAAGGTCAGCACGCCGCCGTCGGCCATCGCGTCCCTGGCGTTGACTGCCAGGTTCATGATGACTTGCTCGATCTGGCCGGGGTCGGCCCGGACGTTGGCCAGGCCTTGGTCGAGGACGGTCTTGAGCTCCACGTCCTCGCCGATGACCCTGGCCAGCAGGCTCTGCATCCGGGAGACCGCGGCGTTGAGGTTGAGCACCACGGGCTTGAGGACCTGCTTGCGGCTGAAGGCCAGGAGCTGGCGGGTGAGGGCCGTGGCGCGGTCGCCCGCGGCCTTGATCTCCTCGACGTCCTTGCGCCTGGCGTCGTCCCCGGGCAGGGAGGCCAGGAGGAACTCGGTGAAGCCCGAGATCGCGGTCACGATGTTGTTGAAGTCGTGCGCCACGCCTCCCGCCAGGCGCCCCACCGCCTCCATCTTCTGCGACTGGCGGAACTGCTCCTCCAGGGAGAACCGTTCCGTGACGTCCTCCATGATCTTGATGGCGGCCGAGATATGACCGTCCCGGTCCTTGATGGGAGAAGAGTAGAGGCGGTAGACCCTGCCTGTCGCCCCCAGGGGAGCGTCGGTCACGGACTCGTGGGGGAGGCCGTCCTGGAGGGTCTTGACCACCGGGCAGAAGGAGCAGACGGAGTCGCGGGGAGGGTCATGGAGCGCCCGGTGGCAGAGGGGCTCTCGGACGTCGGCCGCGGCAGGGAACCATTTGAGCATCTGCTTGTTGAGGAACAGAACCTTCTGGTCCTTGCTGATGAGCGCGATGCCCATCCCGATGTTGTCGACAAGGCTCGAGAACTTCTCCTCGGCCTCGGCCAAAGACCTCTGGAGCTGATCGCGCTCCAGGAGGTTGGTCAGCAGTCGCTCGACCTTCAGGCGCGGGTCGCCCTGCTTGAGGAACTCCTCGGGGGGGGCATAGTAGAAGTTGCCGCAGATCCGCCCGCCCGTCACGACCAAGGGATGGGTGCGGATGGCGTCGACGATGTCCTTTGGAGGGAAACGGTTGGAGTCATACTGGCAGAGGGTCACGATCCCTTCGCGGGAGAGCGCGAGGTTGAGCATGGCTTCGTACCTGAACAGGTCCTCCATCGAAGCGCTGCCTTCCAGGGACCAGGACATGTCCGTGCAGATGCGCAGGCCGGAGTGGCCGCCGGCCTGCGCGCGTGCCGAGGCTTCGTGGAAGCGGCTCAGCATCCGGTCCGGGTCGAACTTGCCTGCCTTGAGAAAGGTGTCCTCCAAGTCCGAGAGGACCAGGGCTCCTCGGGCGAGCGCGTCCCGGAGATCGACCCCGTCGGCCGAGAGGCCCCGCGAGACGCTCTCGTGGTCGTCATGGTCTCCGATGAGAAGGCATTGCTGCCCCAGGGCCAGGCCGCGCTTGAGATACGGGATCAGGATGCGCAGGCAGGCCTCCCGGGACCTGTAGATGAGGCAGGCGTGGTCTCCTGGTCTGAGGCGTTCCAGGTTGACGAAGGGCCTCTCGCGGTCCGGGTCCTCTGACATGGTATGCCTAAAGCATAGCAGACGAACCTCAGGGAAACCTCAGGACGGTCGCAGCACTAGGCGGTGGTCAGGCTGAAACCCTTGCCCTTGTGCGTCTCGAGCCTGCCTCCCCACCTCGGCCCCAGCTTGCGCCTCAGCGATGAGAGCGTGGCGTCGAGGATGTGCTCCCAGGTCGCGGCTTCGTAGCCCCACACCATGTCCCATAGATACGCGCGAGAGTGGAGCATGTCCGGCCTTTCCAGGAACACCCGGAGCAGGTCCGTTTCCTTCGGCGAGAGGCGCACCCTCCTGCCGTCCACCCAGAGTCTGTCCGCGTCGAGGTCCCATTTCAGCCCGAGGAGCTCGTAGATCCTATGCCCCTCCATGTTGAGCTGCCTGCGCCGCAGGAGGCTGCGCAGACGGGCGAGAAGGACCCTCTCGTCGAAGGGCTTGGGGAGGAAGTCGTCCGCTCCGCCTTCCAGGGCCTCGACCGCGTCCTCGGGAGAGGACCTGCCGGTCACCATGAGGACCCCGAGCGCCCGGGTCCGGGCATCCTGGCGGAGCGCCTTGAGCACGGCCAGTCCCGGGAGGCCCGGAAGGGTCCAGTCCAGGATCACGAGGTCCAACGGCTCCCCGGCGAGTCTGGTCAGGGCGGAGTCCGCATCCTTGGCCAGGAGCCAGCTGAACTCCGCCGCATGGGCTTGCTCGAAGAAGCGTTGATAGAGTCCTTGCATCTCCTCTTCGTCTTCCACGACCAGGACTTGATGGCGCGTCATGGGCCTGCCTCCTTAAAGTAGGTGGGGTGTTGACAATGACGCCATAACATAGTAAATTAGTCAAACATAGTAAACATAGGAAACATACGAATGCCAACGAGTACTTACACCACCTACGAGATCGCGAGGTTCTGCGACGTCTACCCATCGACCGTCATCCATTGGATCAACGACGGCAAGCTCAATGCCTACTTGACGCCCGGGGGGCACCACCGGGTGACGCGCCCGGAGCTGCGGGCCTTCCTCAAGCGCTTCAACATCCCCATCCCCGGGGAACTCGGGGGACCTCAGAAGAGGGTCCTCATCGTCGACGACGAGGCTGAGATGGCGGCCCTCATCGAGCGGGCCTTCCGCAGGCATCCCGGGAGTTTCACGACCGAGGTCTGCAGCACCGGGATCGACGCCCTGATCCGCATCGGCCAGGAGCCGCCGGACCTCGTCGTGCTCGACATCGTCCTGCCCAAGATGGACGGCTGCCAGGTGTGCAAGATCCTCAAGTCCAAGCCTGAGACCAGAGGGATCAAGATCGTGGGCATCAGCGGCAAGAAGCTTCCGTTCGCCGAGGAGAAGCTCAAGGACTACAAGGTCGACGCTTTCTACCGCAAGCCGTTGGATCTGCTGGAGTTGGTGGCCAAGGCCTCCGAGCTGCTGGGAGTGAGCCTTGAACCAGCCTTGGGCGGGGAGTCGGCCCGTTGATCCTGGCGGATAGCGTGCCGGCCAGCCACCTCATCCTCGAGCATCTCGAGGCCGAGGGCGTCCGGCACATCTTCGGCATCCCCGGAGGGCCTCTGATGCCGCTCTATGAGGCCCTGCACGACCGGGGCGCGATCAAGCCGGTGCTGGCCAAGCATGAGGAAGGCGCGGCTTTCATGGCCGACGCCTACGCCAGGGTCTCCGGACGGTTCGGAGTCTGCTGTGCTACCACCGGGCCGGGCGCCACCAACGCGCTCACCGGCATCGCCGCGGCCTGGGCCGACCACATCCCCGTGCTTCTGCTTACCGCGCAGGTCCCGACCCGCCACTTCGGCAGGGGGGCTTTCCAGGAGAGCGGGCCGCAGAGCGTCGACGTCGTGAGTCTTTACCGCCCCGTGACCAAATGGAGCGCCATGATCCCGCACCCCGAGCGGACAGGGACCTTCGTCCGCACGGCCCTGCGCATGCTCCAGACCGGCAGGCCCGGACCGGTCCATCTTAATCTTCCCTATGATTTCCTCACCCAGAGGGTCGAGGCCGAGTCCGCGGAGGAGCCGGGCTGCCGCAGGCGCGAGGAGACGTTCGACCGGTCCGCGGTCAAGGCGGCGGCCGCCGCCTTGATCCAAGCTCGACGGCCCGTCATCCTGGCGGGCAACGGAGTCAACCTCGGTCGGGCGTGGAAGCCTCTGGCCGAGCTGGCGAAGCGGTTCAACATCCCCGTGGCCACCACATTCAAGGCCAAAGGGGCCTTCCCCGAGGGCCATCCGCTCTCTTTGGGCGTGTTCAGCCAATCCGGCGACCCTGCGGTGCGCGAATTCGTGGCAGGCTATGGTACCGACGTGCTCCTGGTGGTGGGGACGGGGCTGGGCGAGGCCTCTTCCTGCGGCTGGGATTGCCGGTTCCTTGATAAAAGGCTCCTCCAGGTGGACATCGACTCCGAGGTCATCGGCAGAAACTTCCCCGTCCACGTGGCCCTGACGGGCGACGCAGGGACCGTGCTCAGGGAACTCTGCTTCCAGCTCGAGCGCGAGCTCGGGCCGGGGCAGAGGCGGCCCGTTCCCCTCGACCTGCCGTCGGCCCGGGTCTCTCTGGCCGGGGCGGCCGAGCCGGCCGCGAGCGGGCCCGTTTGCCTGAGTCCGCGCACGGTGATGCGCGAGTTGCGCTCGGCTCTGCCCGAGGACGCGGTCGTGTTCGTCGACAACGGTTCTATCCGGACCTGGGCCGGCCGCTATTTCCCGGTCCCCCGCGAGGGCTGCTTCTTCGTCAACATGGGCTTGGCGAGCATGGGTTACGCGGTCGCGGGCTGCATCGGCGGCAAGCTGGCCGAGCCCAAGCGCGTCGTCGTGGCCCTGGTCGGAGACGCCGCATTCGCCATGAACGGCATGGAAGTGCACACCGCGGTGGAATACGGGATCCCGGTGATCTGGGTCGTGGCCAACAACGGCGGGCATGGGATGATCTATCACGGCGAGCGCCTGCAGTTCCATGGCAAGTTCTGCAGCTCCATCTTCAAGGAACGGCTCAGGATCTCGAGCATCGCCGCGGCCCTGGGCGCGGCCTCCATCCTGGTCGAGCGACCCGGAGAGCTCGCCAAAGCCGTCAGACGCGCCTTGGAGGCGCGCAAGCCTTGCGTCATCGAGGTCGCCATGGACCTGGCCGAGGTCCCGCCCATGGGAGCCAGGGTCGAGGCTCTCCAGCGCGAGGCGGCCATGGCAGGGAGGACTTCATGAAACAGAACGCGTTCTCCGGCTTCAACCGCCTCGCGGAGGTGGTGCTGGCTTATCGGAGCTCCAAGACTTTGCTGGTGGCGCTGCACTACGACCTCTTCACCCTCATCGAGCAGGGTCTTCGGACCAGCCGGGACCTGGGCCGGAGTCTCCGTCTCGATCCCGGGGCCCTGACGCTCCTCCTGGACGCGGTGGCAGGCCTGGGGTTCCTGGTCAAGAGTGGAGAGCGCTATGCCAACACCCCGCTCACCAGGGACCTTCTGGTCTCCACGAGTCCCCGCTACCAGGGCAACAACCTCAAGTACCAGGAGCAGATATGGGACGCTTGGTCCGACCTCAAGGACGTGGTCAAGGCGGGCAAGCCCCGCAAGACGCTGCTGGGCTGGATCGGCGACGGACGCTTCCGGAAGAACTATGTCAGGGCCATGGGCGACGTGGCGAGGCTGCCCGCCGCGGACCTCGCCGGCAAGCTGGGGTTGGGGCGCGTCCGGCGCATGCTCGACGTGGGCTGCGGCCCGGGGGTCTATTCGGCGGCCTTCGTGGAGGAGAACCCGGGGCTTGAAGCCGTGCTCCTGGACCTGCCGCGCACGATCCGCGTGACCCGCGGGCTTCTCAAGCGACATCCGCGCGCCGACCGCTTCCGATTCCGGCCGGGGAACTATCTCGAAGACGCGCTGGGCGCGTCGGAATTCGACCTCGTCCTTATCTCGAACGTGACCCACGTGGAAGACGCGGCCGGCAACGCCGCGCTCGTGGCCAAGGCGTTCCGGGCTTTGCGCCCCGGAGGCAGGCTCGTCATCCACGACTTCGTGGTGGGACCGGACCGCACCAAGCCCAGGTTCGGCTCGCTGCTGGCGCTGCACCTGCTGGTCTTCACCAGCAAGGGGCGCGTGTACACCGTGCGGGAGTACGCGGATTGGATGCGGCGGGCGGGATTCGGCCGGATCTCGGTCAAGCCCGTGGCTCCCGAGAGCATGCATCCCTCGACCGCGATCATCGGGTGCAAGGATTGACTCGGAGGACTCTCATGAGACGGACCGACCACTTCTCTGATTTCAACAGGCTCGCTGAGACCGCCCTGGCGTACAGGAGCTCCAAGGCCTTGTTGGTGGCCTTGCGCTACGACCTGTTCACGAACATCTACGTGGGCATGAGGACGGCACGCTCCTTGAGCCTCGCCCTGGGGCTCAACGAGAGGGCGCTGGAGGTCTTGCTCAACGCCCTGGCCGCCATGGGCTATCTCGTCAAGCGAGGGGATTCCTACGCCAACACTCCGCCGGCGGCCAAGCTGCTGGTGACCTTCAGCCCGCAGTTCAAGGGGAATAACCTGAGGTATCAGGAGAAGGTCTGGGATGCCTGGTCGGACCTGGGACGCGTCGTCAAGAGCGGCAGGCCCAGGCTCTCGCTGCTGGACTGGCTCGGCAAGGACGCGTTCGCGCCCGACTACGTCATGGCCATGCACGACATCGCCAAGGAGCCCGCGGCCGAGCTCGCCCGCAAGCTCGGCTGGGCCGGGGTCACTCGGACCCTGGACGTAGGCTGCGGCCCGGGGACCTACAGCGCGGCCTTTGCCAAGCGCAGGCCGGGAGTGGAGGCCGTGCTCTTCGATCTGAGGCCCTCGCTGGCCGTGGCCAGGAGGATCCTCAAGGGGCGGCGCGACGGCAGGTTCGTCTTCAGGACGGGGAACTACCTCAAGGACGGCTTCGGGAGCCGGGAATTCGACTTGATCCTCATGTCTCACATCACCCATAATGAGTCCGCCTGCATGAACCAGCGGCTCGTGGCCAAGGCCTTCAAGGCGCTGCGTCCCGGCGGCAGGCTGGTCATCCACGATTTCGTGCTCGGTCCCAATCGCGACACCCCGGCCTTCTCGGCTCTCTTCGCCCTCCACCTGCTCGTCTTCACCGGCTCCGGGACCACCTACACCGTGGAGGAGTACTCGGCCTGGATGCGGGCTGCCGGGTTCCGCCCCATCGGCTCCATGCCCGTCAACCAAGCCAGCATGCATCCCTCGGTCGCGATCGTGGGGAGCAAGCCCCGGCCATGCGTCCCCTGACCCTGATCCTTCTCTTGGCCGCGAGCGGCCCTGCCTCGGCGGGGGTCCGGTCGCAGACCCTCGTCGTGGCCGACGACGTGGCTGATCCCGCCACGCTCGACCCGCAGAAGCAGTTCGTCGAGAAGAACCACACCCTGCTCCAGCAGATCTTCGAGGGCTTGGTGCGGTTCGACGCCGAGGGACGTCTCGAGCCGGGGCTCGCGACCTCCTGGCGCTGGGAGGACGACCGCACCCTCGAGATGGACCTGCGCCGGGGGGTCGTCTTCCATGACGGCGAGCCCTTCGACGCGGAGGCGGTCAGGTTCAGCGTCGAACGGTACCTGGACCCGGGAACGGGTTTTCCCGCGGCCGCCTTCCTCTCATCGGTCGAACGGGTGGAGATCGCCGGCCCCCACCGCGTTCGGGTCAGGATGAGGTTCCCCGACGGCATCCTGCTGAATCGGCTGGCAGCCTTCGTGTTGATCGCGCCGCCCAAGCGTTTCGCTCGAGAGGGGGAGCAGGGCTTCGCCGCGCACCCGGTCGGGACCGGGCCGTTCCGCTTCGTGTCGTGGGAGAAGGGTCGCGAGATCACGCTCGAAGCCAACCCGGGCTATTGGGCCGCAGACTACCCCAGGGTCAAGCGGCTCGTCTTCAGGTTCCTGCCTCCGAAGAGACAGGTCGCGGAGCTGCTCGCCGGGAACGTCGACATCGTGACCGAGCTGCCGGGCACGGACACCCTGGGGGTGATGAGGAGCGGCGTCGCGAAGGTCGTCAAGAAGCTCAGCTTCTACACGGTCGGCGGCAGCATCAACATCAGCACGGGACCGCTGAGCGACCTCCGCGTGCGCAGGGCGCTCAACCATGCCATCGACAAGGAGGAGCTGATCCGCTACGACCTGCTCGGCAACGGAAGGCCCATAGCCACCATGAGCATGCCGGGCGAGATCGGCCACGACCCCGGACTCCGGCCCTATGCGTTCGACCTCGCCAAGGCCCGCAGGCTCCTGGCCGAGGCCGGCTACCCGCGCGGGGTCGACCTGACGGCCATCATCAAGTATCAGACCGAGAGGTCCGCGAACATCCTGGTCAAGCAGTTGGCCAGGGCCGGGATCCGCGTCAAGATCCACAAGAGCCCGGACGCCACCTTGAGCGCCGACATCCAGAAAGGGAGTTGGGATTTCACCTTCGGAGGCTGTCCGGATCCTTTCGCGCATTCCTTCTTCGTCCAGTCCATCTTCCTCCACTCGGAGTCGCCCTTCAGCATCATGAGGAACCCGGAATACGACCGCCGCTTGGTCCGGATGATCTCGAAGCTCGACCCCGTCGAGCAGCAGGCCGCCGGGATGGAGCTGGACCGGTATGTCCATGAGCAGGCGCTCGCGCCGTTCACCTACCAGAAGATCAGGACCTACGGCGTGAGGAAGTCGATCCGCTTCACCCCGCCCGTCACAGGCATGCCCTATTTCTATGACGCCGGCCCGGACTCCCATGAGAAGACCGGCCGCTGAGCAGGTCAGGTTGTCGTCCTCCTGGAGGAGCGCGTTCCGGGCCATGGCCCTGTCCCGACTCTCTCCCGCCCGCAAGGGGCCTTTCAGCGTCCTGCGCATCAGCGTCGCTCCCCGCTCGCATCTGCCCACGGTCTACCACAGGAAGACCTGGGAGTTCCTCTTCGTCCTCAAAGGGGCCGGGTACGGGGTCGTCGGCCGCAGGCGCTTCCGCTTGAGGAAGGGAGCGAGCCTGTTTCTGCCTCCCAGGGCGCCGCATGATTTCCATACCGGACGGTCCGGGCTGGAAGCCCTGGTGATCTTCTCGCCGCGCTTCGACGAGGCCCGGCCTGACGTCGTCAGGGTTTGACGCAGCCGTATTCGGGGGATTCGAAGTGCTAGAATAGGAGCTCACCCCTCTTCTGACATGCCTCAGACCCTTCGCTGGAAACTCCTCCTCTCCATCCTTCCCCTCGTCGCCCTGGTCATCACGGCCGTGGTCTGGATGCAGTACGGCCTTTCCCGCAAGCAGATCCTGGCCGCGATCGACAAGGAGGTCCACAGCCTGGCGGACCGCTCCGCCGCCGGGATCGACGACCTCCTGCGCCAGCGTCAGCACGACCTCTTCACCCTGGCCGAGACGCCCCTCATCGCGGACTACTACCACAACGTCGACTTCCAGCTCCTCGACGAGGCGGCCGCCTACCGGTTGGAGCTCAAGAGATACCTCTTGCGCTTTTCCCGCAGGAGCGGGGCTTACCCGCGCATCAGCTACCTCGACGCGTCCGGGCGCGAGGTCTGCTCGGTTGGGCGCGTCGTTCCCTCGCGGCCGGGGCCGCCGCCCGTCTTCACGGCGGCCAAGGGGCTGGCGCCCGGCTCGTGGTGGGTCTCTCCCATCGACCTCCTGCCCGACGGCGCCGCCCGCCTGCACTACGCCAAGCCGGTCCACGACGAGACCCGGCAGCTCAAGGGAGTGCTCATCCTCTGCTACGACCTCGGCCCTGTCGCGACCCGGCTCAGCGAGCTCAAGGTGGGCAAGACCGGGAAGGCTTTCCTGAGGACGCCTGCCGGCGCCTTCCCCACGGAGGGCGGCCTGGACCGCTCGCGTCCCGGCATCCTGCAAGCGGAGGCCCCGCTGACGAGCATGCCCTGGCGCCTCGTGGTGGAAGCGCCGTTGGACGAGTTCGTGGGTCCGCTCAAGAGGATACGCGACGCGGGAACGCTCTTCGCCTGTCTGGGCATCGGCCTGCTGGCCGGCATCGTCCTGCTGCTGGTGGCCTCCATCACGCGGCCTCTGGCCGCCCTGGCAGCCGCGGCCCGCCGGATCGGAGAGGGCGACCTGACCCGCCGCATCGAGGCCGTCCCGCACGGCGAGCTCGGGGTCCTCTCGGCCGGGTTCAACGAGATGGCCGGCAAGCTCGAGTCCTCGCGCCAGGCAGCTTCCCAACTCCAGGCCCAGCTCATCCAGTCGGAGAAGCTCTCCGCCATCGGGCAGCTCATCTCGAGCGTCGCCCACGAGCTCAACAACCCCTTGGGCGCGGTCTGCGGCTACGCTCAGATGTCGATGGCAGACGGAGTCCCGCCGGCGGTGCGCCGCGACCTCGAGCACGTGCATCGCAACGCCCTCAGGTGCCGCAAGGTCGTCGACAACCTCCTGGTCTTCGCCAGGCGCAGCCGCCAGGAGAGGGGCAAGGTGGACCTGAATCAGGCGGCGCGCTCGGCGCTGGAGCTCTTGGAATACCGCATCAAGAAGACCGAGGAAGCGGTCGTGGTCCAGGAACTCCAGGAAGGGATTCCCCTCGTGATCGGCGACTTCCAGCAGGTCGTCCAGGTGGTCGTCAATCTCATCAGCAACGCGTGCGAGGCCATGGCGCAGACGGCGCGGCAGGAGGGCAAGAGGCTCGTGCTCCGGACCTGGACCGACGCGCGGCGGGTCTTCCTGGCCGTCGAGGACAACGGCCCTGGCATCGCTCCCGCGGCGCGAGCCAGGGTCTTCGAGCCCTTCTTCACGACCAAGGAGCCCGGCCGCGGGACCGGGCTGGGCTTGACGATCTGCCGCCAGATCATCGAGCAGCACGGCGGGTCCATCAGCCTGGAGGCCGAGGAGGGCCGCGGCACCTCCGTGACCGTCTCGTTGCCCATGCCCAAGGAGTCCGAGCTCAAGACTCTTGAGGCCCCCGCGCCTGCCATGGAGCTCGCCCCCGTCCCCGGGAAGAAGGTCCTCGTCATCGACGACGAGAAGGACATGGCGGACATCATGGCCAGGGCGCTGACGGCCGACGGGGATCAGGTCGACGTGACGACCGATGGCTCGCGGGCCCTGGTCCTGGTCCGCGAGGGGGCCTATGACCTCGTGGTCTCGGACGTCCAGATGGAGAAGGCCAAGGGAGAGGATGTCTACGACCTGCTGGCCCGCCGCCGGCCGGACCAGCGCCCGGCGATCCTCTTCGTCACGGGAGATATCCTCAATCCCAGGGTCCTGGGCTTCCTGCACCGGACCAAGGCCGCCTACCTGGCCAAGCCTTTCGACGTCTCGGAGTTTCAACTGGCCGCGCGACGGCTGCTGCGACAGGCTTGATGGTGGCGGGACTTTGATACAATTGCCTCCACGATGAGCCTGCTGACGATCGCCGGTCTGGGCGTGGTGATGGGGCTGGTCCTGGCCCTGCCTTTCTCGGTCAAGAAGGTGGAGGAGGAGCTCGAAGCCTTCCTCCTCGTCATGGGCGTCCTGGCGGTCACGATCTCGGGCAAGTGGTCCGGCCACCTGGTCTCCGAGGGCTTCATCGAGCCGGTCAAGATCACGCTGGCGGTGCTCGTGGTGGGCTTCCTCTTCCGGGCCTGCAGGTCGCGGGTGCGGGGGATGGTGGACGGCCTCGTCGGGCTCATGGGCAGGCCGGCTGCCATCATGTTCATCGTCTTCGCCCTGGGCCTGCTCTCGAGCGTGATCACGGCCATCATCGCCGCCCTGGTGCTCTCCGAGGTGGTCACGGCCCTGCGCCTGGATCGCAAGTACGAGGTGCGGCTCGTCATCTGCGCCTGCTACGCCATCGGTCTGGGAGCGGCCCTGACTCCCATCGGCGAGCCCCTGGCCACCATAGCGGTCTCCAAGCTCAAGGGCGCGCCGCATCACGCCGACTTCTTCTTCCTCGCCAAGCTCCTGGCGGTCTGGGTGGTGCCGGGAGTGGCGGCCGTCTCCTTTCTGGCCGGGGCCAAGACCGGGCACGCGGTCGCTGAAGGGGCCTCCCTGTCCGAGGACCGGCAGGAGAGGGTCTGGGACATCGTCCTGCGCTCTTTGAAGGTCTACCTCTTCGTGATGGCGCTCGTGTTCCTCGGCGCGGGACTGGCGCCCCTGGCCGAGCAGACCGTGGCCAAGGTGCCCAGCTGGGGGCTCTACTGGATCAACATCCTCTCCGCCATCCTCGACAACGCGACCCTGACCGCGGCCGAGATCGTGCCTTCCATGAGCGAGGGCAAGATCACGTTCCTGCTCATGGGACTGCTCATCGCCGGAGGGATGCTCATCCCGGGCAACATCCCCAACATCATCTGCGCCTCCAAGCTCGGCATCAAGAGCAAGGAGTGGGCGGTCTTTGCCGCGCCCTTGGGCGCGGTGCTGCTGGTGGTCTACTTCGTGGTCCTGCTGCTGGCGGTGGGAACCTAGCTGGTCTTCGACTGGCTGCGGTGGCCGAGCCGGTAGACCCTGACCTGCTTCTGGTACTGCAATTGGGTGTAGAGCTCGGAGAGCAGGGTGCGCAGCCCTTCCCAACGCTCGAGCTCGACCTCAGGAGCCTTGCCCGCGTGACGGTCCACCATCCGGAGCTGGTCCTGGAGGTTGGGCAGACCGACGATGATGCGGGAGTGTGCCTGGGACGCTTTGGGTTTCGCGGGCATGCCTTATGATACCATAAAGACAAATCCATCGTCCCTTCCAGGGAACAGGATGAAGAGACTGGTCTGCTTGCTCGGGAGCCCCAAGCGCAAAGGCAACAGCGCCGCCATCGCAGGCAGGCTCTGCGCCGCGGCCGCTGCCCGCGGCTGGGAGGTCCGGACCTTCAGGCTCAACGACCTCTCCTGCCGCGGCTGCCAGGCCTGCATGGCCTGCAAGGGCACGCTCGACCGGTGCGCGGTCCAGGACGGCCTGACCGAGGTCCTGGCCGCGGCAGGGGAGGCAGAGGTCCTGCTCCTCGCCTCGCCGGTCTACTACGGGGACGTGAGCAGCCAGATGAAGGGCTTCATCGACCGCACCTACTCCTATCTCGTGCCGGACTGGTACGGGAAGAAGAAACCCAGCCGCCTGGCCTCGGGCCGGACCCTGGTGTGGGTGCTCTGCCAGGGCTTCCGCGGAGAGAAGTCTTTCGGCGACATCTTCCCGAAGTACCGCCGCTTCTTCAAGTCCTACGGGTTCGACCGGTCCCATCTCATCCGGCAGTGCGGAGCGGACCCCGAGGGCTCGACCGAGCTCAGGGACGCGGCCTTCAAGCGAGCCGACGCGCTCGCGGCCGAGCTCTTCTCCTGATCCGGCCATGCTCCACCCCGGGTCCACCTCACGGAGAGGAATTGATATCATAGGCGCATGAGGATCCTCGGGGTCATCCCTGCTCGGGGAGGGTCGAAGGGCATCCCCGGCAAGAACATCAAGCGCCTGGGCGGGGTGCCCCTCATCGGGCACACCATCGCCGCGGCCCGGGCCTCGGGCTGCCTCGACCGGCTCTGGGTCAGCACGGACGACCCCAAGATCGCCAAGGCCGCGGAGTCTCTGGGCGTGGCCGTGCCGTGGCTGAGGCCCCGGAGCCTCGCCACGGACGCGTCCAAGACCGAGGATTGCGTGGTCCACCTCCTGGCCAGGCTGGGCAAGGACGAGGGCTATGTCCCGGACGCGGTCATGCTCCTGCAGCCCACCTCCCCGTTCCGCTCCGCCGAGACCATCCGCAGGGCCGTGGCGCTGTATCGGAAGAGCCGCGGGGCCGGGGTTGTTTCCGTGACCGAGGCCCCCTGCCACCCATACTGGTGCTTCCGTCTCAAGGGGGGCAGGCTCCTGCCTTACTGCCCCGGCAAGGGTGCCGTTCGGCGGCAGGACCTGCCCCCGGCCTACAGCTACGACGGGTCGGTCTACCTCGTGGAGACTCGGCGTTTCCTCGCTGAGCGCTCCTTCAGCGGCAAGGGAAGCCTGGCCCTGGTCGTGCCCGAGCGCGAGGCCTTGGACATCGACGAGCCTTCCGACTGGGAAGCGGCCGAGGCTCTCTGTCCCCGGCTCAGCCGGCGTTGATCGCGGCCGACACGCGCTGCGCGAACCTTCCATCCATGGCTGCGTTGCGCTCCAGGGCGGCCTGAGGCGCTGCGTCGAGCTTGAATGCGAGGAGGCCCAGGACCTTGGCCTCGAAGCGGCCGAAGTCCGCGGCATCGTCCATGAGCTGGAAGCGCTCGTCCTCGCAGACCGTCTCAGCCGGGTCTCCGGAGTAGTTGACGAACAGGGCCTTGACGCCCAGTCTCAGGGCTTCGAAGCCGAGGCTCGATTCGAAGGTCATGACGAGCTCGGAGCGCAAGACGTTCCTGTAGGAGGCTCCCTTGCCGTCGTTGTCCAGGATGCTGATGCTCTTGCCGAAGAGCTTCCCGAGCACGGACAGGACCGCTTCCTTCTGCAGACGGTGGGTCGCTGTCCCGGTGTAGGCCCTGAGCTGGTAGGCGACCCGGCGCTCCGGATGCCTGCCTTTGAAGGCCGCCAGGTTGGCCAGGACCTTCTCGATGGAGCGGCCGGAGCGCTCGTTGAAGCCCTCGAAGGGGTAGACTCCCTGGTCCACGAAAAGCACGTCGTAGAGGCGCGGCTCGAACTTGACGCGCTCCGAGTCGAGGCCGCGGAACCTGGCGTCAAGGAAGAGCGCCCCGCAGTGGACGAAGGCTGAGGCGCGGACCCCGAGGCTCCGGAGGAGCTGCTCATGGGCCTTGCCGAAAACGAAGTAGCGGTCCATGGACCCGAAGGAGAAGTGGGGATGGGCGATGCGCTCGCCGTTCTGGATCACGACGAGTTCCTCGCCTCCGGATTGCCGGAAGGCCAGGTGGCGGCAAGGGTGGTTGGAGTCGTCGTGGATCGTGATGAAGCGGCGGCAGGGGTAGCGCCCGAAGAAGCCGCGGTATACCGCGTAGATCGAGAGAGCCTGGCGGAAGGCTTGGAGGAGGGGGACGCCGCTGGCCCGCTGCAGGGCCCAGAGCGCGGGCAGGAGGACCGGCGCGGCCAGCAAGAGAAGAAGGCAGTCCCGGAGCCGCACCGAGGACTGCGCGGGCGCGGTCCATTCGACCCCTGGCCCGGGCCCTCCTGTCATGGGCGCCACGCGTTTGGAGCCGGAGAGCAGGCAGAAGAGCTCCTCGAGATGGGCTTCGAAATAGTCCGAATCAGGGACCTCCAGGCACACGTCCACGGGCGGGAGGGGCCTCCAGAGGACGCTCTTGCCAGACAGCCAGGCCAGGGGCAGCAGGAGGATGCCCAGGCGGGTCTTCCACGGGTTCTCCGGAGTGGCGTAGGTGTTCTCCGGGATGCTCGCGCAATAGGTCTTCTTGACGACCAGTTCAAGGTCCGGGCCTTGGCAGCGGGTGAGCAGGCCCAGGAGACGGAAGGCAAGGCTGCGGCCGTGCTCGGCCGCGAAGCGCTCGGCGGACGCGACGAACGGCGGGTTCACTTCGGCCGCGCCGGCACCCCGGCCGCGCGCGCCCCGGCCGGGAGGTCCCGCGTGACCACGGCTCCGGCCGCGACCAGGCAGCCGTCTCCCACCGTCAACTCCGGGACGACCACGGCGCCGGAGCAGATGAAGCTGCCGGCTCCCACCTTGACCCCTCCGCAGAGGATCGCGCCCGGGCCGATGAAGGCGTGGGCGCCCACGACGCAGTCGTGCTCCACGATGGCCCCGGTGTTGACCACGGCGTTCTCGCCCACGGAGGCGCAGGGGTGGAGCACGGCGCGCGTCAGGATCTCGGCGCCCTCGGCCACGATCGCGTCCGGGGCCAGGTGCGCGTCCGGGGCCGTCACCTTGGCGAAGGAGTAGCCCAGGGCCTTGAAGCGCTCGTAGACCTTGCGGCGGGGCTCGGTCGAGTCGCGCAGCCCGACCCCGTTGGCCAGGAGCACGGTGCCTGCCGGGTGCGCCCTCAACGCGTCATCCTCGAATAGGACCGGGACGCCGCCCACGGAGCGGCCCGAGCGGCTGCGGTCGTTGTCCGTGAGGGCCGCGACCTCCATGCCCGCGCACTGCAGGGTGTGCAGCACCACCTTGGCGTGCCCGCCCGCTCCGAGGATGATGATCTTCACGGTCTTCCTCCATGCCAGTCATAGAACGTCTTGCGCACCACGCCGGCCGGGAGTGGGAAGCGCTTGAGCACGGCCAGAATCCTCTCGGAGACCCTGCCTCCGCCGTAGGGGTTCGCGCCCATGCAGCGCAGCCGCCGGAAGCTCGGAAGCAGGGCCTGGCGGATGGCGCGGCGGATGGCGGTCCGGGAAGCGGGAGCGTCGATGACGGACGGCGCCCGGAGCCTGCCTGCCTGGCGGTCGCCGATGTTGACGGTCGGGACCCGCAGGCTGGGAGCCTCGAGGAGGCCGCTCGAGGAGTTGCCGACCACTGCGGCGGCTCTGGCCATGAGGCTGAGGTAGCCGTCCTGGCCCAGGGAGGGCACGGCCCTGCAGCGCTCCTTGCCCTTGCAGAAGCGTTGGATGGCGGCGTTGACGGCATTGCCGCCCGCGTCGGCGTTGGCGAAGGTGAAGACCGTGGGGAGGTCTGCATCGGAGAGAGCAGAGAGGAGGGCCGAGAGCGACGCCATGGTCCGGCTCCCGCCCTCGGGATGGAAGGTGGCCAGCAGGGTCGGGGAAGCGAGGCTCATGCCCACGCGCCGCTCGAGCTCTTGCTCCGGGAGCGGCTCCATGCGGGCGATGTACTCGAGCCCCGGGGCGCCGACGTTGAAGACCCTGGCCGGGGCCTCGCCCAACTGCAGGACGCGGCGGCGGTAGGGCTCGGCCGCGGTGAAGTGGAGGTACGAGAGCTTGGTCACGGCGTGGCGGATCTGCTCGTCGATGACCCCCTCGCTCGCCTCCCCGCCGTGCAGGTGCGCGATGGGGATGCGCAGGGCCGCGGCGGCCGAGGCCGCGGCCAGGATCTCGAAGCGGTCCCCAAGGACGACCATGAGGTCGGGCTTGAGCTTCGAGAGGGCTTCGGCAAAGCGCGTCACGCCGAGGCCCAGGGACCGGGCCGTGTCGAGGTCCGTGCCGCCCCGGGCCGCGATGTCCACGCGGGCCGCGGGCCGCAGGCCCTCGGCCCGGATGAGTGCCTCGGTCCTGCCGAAGGCGTCGGAGAGGTGCGAGCCGGACACGACCAGTTGAAGGCGGAATGCGGGGTCTGCGGCAGCCCCGAAGATGAGCCAGTGGAGCAGGCCGAAGTCCGCGCGGCTCGTGGTGACCACGGCGAGCTTCCTGGGCTTGCTCATCGGTCGTTTCTCCTCCCTCGGAGCGCGTCCCAGGTGAGGGTCTCGTCCTCGGCCAAGCCGCGCTTGAGGGTCCGGCCCACGACCGCCGAGAGCTCGGCGGGGGGGATCCCGGTGCCCGGGCGCTTCACGCAGAGGTCCGCGGCTGAGAGCGCGCTGCCCTTGGCCAGGGCTCTGCGGGCCGTGAGGCTGCGGCGCGCGGCCGCCATGTTCCGCACCTCGCAGGCTGCGGGGCGTTTGACCCCGTCGCCGAGCGCGGCCGCGGCCTCGCGCACCGCCGCGGTCATGGCCGCGAAGGCGGCCGGCTCAAGGGAGGAGGCGTGGTCCGGCCCGGGAAGGCTCCGGTCCAGGGTGAGGTGCTTCTCGATGATCTGGGCGCCCAGGGCCGCGGCCGCGACCGCGACCGCGGCTCCGGGTGTGTGATCGGACCAGCCCGCGGGCAGGCGCAGGCTCCGGGACATGGTCAGCATGGCGCGCAGGTTCGACTGCTCCGGGGCGGCCGGGTACTCGGTCACGCAGTGGAGGAGGGCCAGCGGCGCCTTGGAGAACGCCCGGATCCACCGGACCGCGTCCCGTACTTCGGCCAGGGTGCTCATCCCGGTCGAGAGGATGACCGGCTTGGCCTTGGCCGCCACGTGCTCGAGGAGGGGGCGGTTGGTGACCTCTCCCGAGCCCAGCTTGAAGAGGGGCACCCCCAGCTCCTCGAGGAGGTCCGCGCTTTCCGGGTCGAAGGGGCTCGATAGGAACAGGATGCCCTTGCGGTCGCACAGGGCCTTGAGGCGGCGGTGACTGGCTTCGTCGAGCTCGAGGCCGGAGAGCATGGCCGCCTGCGTCCCGGGGTCGCGGGTCCGGGCTCTCTGGTAGGCGGCTTTGGCCGCTGAGCGCGACACGAGGAGGCTCGTCTTGAAGGTCTGGAACTTGACCGCGTCCGCGCCTGCCTCCTTGGCCGCCAGGACAAGGTCCTCCGCCAGGCGCGGGTCGCCGTTATGGTTGACGCCCGCTTCGGCGATGACGAACGGAGGCGGCCTCCGGCCGCCCAGGCAGGTCGGCAGGAGGGCGGCGGAGGTCATGAGACCTGGTGCTTGAGCCTCCACCCGGTCTTGGACTTCTCCCAGAGGTGGGGCGGTCGGAAGCCGTCGACGATCTCCCAGAACCTCTTCTCAGTGAGGCTCGTGTACTCCAGGAACTCGAGGAAGTGCTTCTGGGGGAACTCGCCGTCGTAGCGCCGCACCAGGGCGACCCCCTCCTCGCGGCTGATGTGGCCGTCGCGGATCTCGTGGGCCGCGTCCGAGGTCGCCCTGCCGATGCCGAACTTGATGTAGGAGAGGTAGTAATGGAAGCCGTCGATGCGGTCGTCGAGGCTGGCGTACTTCGAGTACGTGCCTTCGGAGCGGCCGTCGGGGTTGGCGATGAAGCCCGTGTTCTCCACGGCGTAGTAGTAATTCTCCTGGGGCACCCACTTCTTGTAGTAGCCGAAGAAGCGTATCTCGAGCTTGGCCGCACCCGCCTCTTTCTGCGCCGGAGGGAGGTAGGGGTGCAGGTCCTCCCGCCTGACGCCGTGTTTCATCCACTCCAGGGGTCCCACCCCGGAGAAGTAGTGCTTGATGAGGTCCCCGGAGGCGTCGTGGCCGGAGCGGTCCGCGGCGTTCTTGTCCCCGCCGTACTCGACCTCTCCGTCCTCGCCGTACATGACGAGGCTCACCTTGTAGTGCATGGCCATCCGCATGGGGAAGGCCTTCTGTCCGTAGATGAAGGCCTGGAAGGGGTCTCCGAGGTGCTCGAAGGCCAGGCGCGTGAGCTTGCGGTGGACCTCGCCGTTGGGGGTGCCTAGGATGTTGTCGAATCCCCCGATGTGGATGAACCGCTGAAAGTTCTTCCAGCCGATGTCCGTATAGAGGTGGGGCGACCAGGTGACCGTGAGGGGATGCATCCCGTACTTGTACTTGAGCTGGTGCGCCACGAAGGCCGAGTCCTTGCCGCCGCTGGCCGGCACCACCACGTCGTAGGAGCCGTCCGAGCTCCGGTGGCGGTCGAGGAGCTTCTTGAGCTCGGCCTCGCGCCGGTCCCAGTCGATGTTCCGCCTCTTGTGCTCCGCGAATTTGCAGGCGCTGCAGACGCCGTCCTCGTCGAAATGGATGCGCGGCCTCTGGTTGGAGACGACGCACTTGGTGCAGTAGCTGACCTCCAGAGGGAGCTTGTACTTGGAGATGACGTGGTGCGACGCGGCAGGGGCGGCGGTTCTCATTCTGGGCCTCATGGGGCGCGGTGTCGCGCGGGGGCGCGGGATACGGCGCCCGACGACCAGCCATTATACCAATTAGAACGGCCTGCGCCCGGGACCTGGCTCCCGGCCGGCAAGTCCTGCCTCGAGGTCTCGCGCAAGCGACCGGCGGACTGAAAAGCGGCGGGGCCGCCCTTTCGGGCGGCCCCGCTCGGTCGGTCCCTCAGACGGTCAGAGACCCTTCCAGAGGTCCTCGCCGGCGAGGGTCGAGAGCGCGGAATCCTGGCCCTTGAGGATCTTGCTCGCTCCCGCCATGACCGCGGGCACGGACTGCGCCGCGGGCTCGTCCTTCGGGGGCTTGTACCAGCACAACGGCCGCAGGCCCGAGACTTGGCCGGTCTTGCGGTTGCAAGTCCCGGCGAAGACGTCCTTGTCGCTGACCTCGGACGACAAGGGCTTGGCGCAGATGGAGCCTTGCAGGTAGGTGTCGAGCCGGCACTGGGTCGCTGGGTGGCTCTCGTCCATCTCCGTGACCACGGCCGGGTCCGGGGTGTTGAACTCGGCGTCCTTGGGGTCGCTGCTCAGGGCCTTGAAGAGGGCGCTCACCGACTTGCCCGCCATGGCGCCGCGCAGGCAGATGGCCCTGTCCTTGGACGAGCTGAAGGCCTGTTCGCAGGCCACGACCGCGACGGGGTCGTCTCCGACGGGCCGGGTGAAGGACTTGGCCGAGACCTCGGCGAAGACGCGGCGCAGGCACTTGAGATTGGCGCCGTAGTCTGCCTGGCCCTCGATGGTGGCCCAGCCGCCGAACCAGCCCGAGGACTTGGGCGCGCCGCCGAGGTGGTGGCTCATCTCGTGGCAGGCCACGAGGGCGAACCCGTCCTGGGTGACGGCCGAGTGTCGGGCGAGGCCGCCGAACATGCTGATCATCCACTTGCCGCCCTGCTGCTGGGCGTAGGCGTTGACCGTGCCGTCGTCCCACTTGCGCTCGACCACCAGGGTCGCGCCCTTGGCTGCGACCACGGGCTTGTAGATCTTCTCCACGACGTCGAGGACGCGGTTGAACTGGGCTTCGGTGATGCCCTTGTCCTCGAAGGAGCCCACGTCGATGCGCAGGTTGTTCTCGGGCAGGAAGCCCGAGCAGAGCCTGTGACCCGGAGCGTGCAGGGACAGAGCGGCCATGAGGACCGCTCCGAGCACGGATGCGAAGGCGGCGCGTACCATTGTGTTACCTCCAACCATTTTATTTAGCCATCTCCACGAGATAGGCCACTGCGAGCTTTGCGAACTTGAGGGCGTGCCTGGAATGGCCGCCGCTCTGGGCGAGCGTGTCCTGCGCGCTGTGGATGTCCTGATTATCCTCGCCGAACTTGGCCTCGAAGGGGAAAGAGGCGGCGAAGCCGTTCTTGGACCAGGAAGCATGGTCGGAGCAGGCGTAGCCGCAGGCCGTCCGGCCCAGCTTGTAGGGCGTGTAGGTCGCCGCGAGCTTGGCGAGGAAGTCGTTCTGGGCCGCGTCGGTGTTGTCCGTGATGAGGAAGATGTCCTCCGCGGAGCCGTTGAAGTTGGTCATGTCGAGCTGGAAGGCGCCCTGGACGGCCACCCCGTCCTTCTTGAAGGCGTCGGCGATGTCCCGAGAGCCGCGCAAGCCGACCTCCTCGGCCGCGTAGGCCATGAACTTGAGGGTCCGTTTGGGCCTGTAGCCCGAGACGACGATGATCCGCACGGCCTCGGTCAGCGCCGCCACGCCCGAGGCGTTGTCGTCCGCGCCCGGGGCCACCGCGTCGGAGCCGCCGTACCAGCCCGCGATGGAGTCGGCATGGCCGCCGAGCACGACGACCTTCTGGGGCTCCACCGTGCCCGCGACGGTGAGGATGACCGATTCCTGCTCCCAGCCTTCGTGGCGGAACAAGGAGACGCTCATGTCTGCTCGGCCCTGGGAGAGCTCCTTCCAGCGCTGGGCGATCCAACGGGAAGAGGCGACTCCCGTCTGCGAGCGGTAGTACCTGTTCTTGAAGGAAGAGAGCTTGGTGATCGTCTCCGTGATCGCGGCTTCCTGCGCCCTGGACAGCATCCCGGGCACGATCGCGCCCTGGTCGATGGTGTAGGCGGCCGCGGCGGCGGCCGACGCGGGCTCCAGGTCTCTCTGGGCCGCCTCCAGGGTCCGGTGAGCGAAGAAGCCGCCGCACTTGTGGAACTTGCGGTGCATGGCCTCGGAGAGCTCCGGCAGGTCCCCGGTCCTCGCCTCGTAGACCGAGGCTGTCCCGCTCTGGAGTATGACCGGCCGGTCCGGGAAGCTGAAGGCTTCCCCGAGAGCAGCCACGTCCTGGTTGGCGACGCTGATCCAGACCGGGACATCGTCTCCGGCCAGCCGTGCCCTGGAGGCCGCGGGGAGAGGCTTGCCTGCGGAGGCGACCGCTTCCTTGAGGATGGGCCTGTGGTCGGCGCCTTGGTCGAAGCGATCGTCAGGGGCTGCAAGGCAGAGCCCGGCCGAAAGGAACCATGCAAAGGAAAGGACGAACGCCGACCACGGTCTGCCCATGACTTCCTCCCAACCCCTTGGGTATAGGCCCCGGCGGGACCAATGGGCCTATTATAGCATAGGACTTACGGCCCAATAGCAAGTTATTTTTTCGTTTCAGGTCTCGCCCGTCTCAGCAGGCGACGTTGAGGCCGTCGCAGAGGAGCGGAGGGAAGAGCCCGCCGAACGCGGGCCTGGCCTCGTCTCCCACCGCGACCACCCTTCGCAGGGTCTCGTAGGCGTTGCCGGAGATCATGGCGTCCTTGACCCGGCCGGCGATCTCGCCGCGCTCCACGTAGAGGCCCGGAGCCACGCCCACCGCGTAGTCGCCGTTGGGGATGTTGCCGCTGTGCGGCCCCAGGCCGTCGCAGAGGATGACGCCCCGGTCCATCAGGGAGACCAGCTCCCGCAGGGACTTGCCTCCCGGCGCGACGGCGAAGTGGTTGAGCCACGGAGTGGGCTTGAGCTCGAGCGGGTCGCCTCCCCACATGGTGGTGCGGTAGCCGTGGCCCGTGGGCCGGCTGCCCAGCTTCTTGGCGTAGTTGAGGTCGCTGTAGAAGCCCTGGAACACCCCTTGCTCCACCACGCTGAAGCGGCCGGTCGGGGTGCCCTCATCGTCCACGGGCCGCGCCCCGGGGACCGAGTCGTCGAGCGCGTCGTCGACCACGGTGAGCTCCGGGCTGAAGGCTTTCTGTCCTGACTTGTCCGCCAGGGGGGAGACTTTCTCATAGACGCTCTTGGCATTGGCCCCGTGCATGAGGCGCCAGGCCAGGGCGAGCATGGCGTCGGGCATGAAGAGGACCTTCATCCTGCCCGCGGCAGGGGCGACCTCCTTGAGCCCGGCGTTGAAGAGCCAGACGATCTCGTCGAGCGCGGAAGCCGGCATGGAGGCCGGCCCCTTGGCCTTGAAGACGCGGCTGATGCTGCTGGCCGAGCCGGGGAAGATGGCCCCGGCCCGAAAGGCGCACTCGGAGGACCGGACCGTGACGTCGAGCCCTCTCGTGTTGGCGATGCGCAGGGTCTGCTCCGCGGCCGCGGCCCCGGCCGTGATCTCGCCCTTGGTCCTGGACTTGAGCTCTCCCGCCATCCGGGCGCACTCCGCCGCGAGGTCGGCGCTCTTCGTCCTTGCCGCGGCAGGGTCCGAGGTCTTCAGGCCCGTTGCCGGCGCCTTGGCCGGGAGGTCGAAGCCCGCTTCCACGCCGCCGGCCAGGGAGGCGAGGGCGTTGCGCACCAGCTCTTCGCGGTCGCGCAGGTTGCGGGTGCAGGCGAACCCGAGCTTGCCGCCTTTGAGCACGCGCAGGGCGGTCCCGCTCGTCAGCTCGGACTTGATGTCGTGGAGCTCCGCGTTCTCGAAGTCGACGGAACTCGACCTGCTCTCCAGTGAGTAGACCTCGGCCTGGTCCGCCGCTTTCCCGGCCAACGCCAGAAGCTTCTCCATCACGCGCCTCCCACCACGAGGTTCTTGATGAGGACGTGCGGGGCGCCGTGGCAGGAGCGGATGTTCGTCTGCCCCTTGCCGCAGCCTCCCGCCTTGGCCAGGTCGAAGTCGCTGCCGACCGCGGTCACGGCCATCAGGGTGCGGTAGAGGTTGCCCGACACGTTGAGGTCGCGCACCATGCGGCCTTTCCTGCCGCCCCGGACCTCGTAGCCGTACTGCGCGCCGAAGGAGAAGTCCTCTCCCGCGGTCTGGCCGCCCTTGGCGTCGAGCACGAAGAGCCCGGTACCCAGGGTCTCGAGCAGGGCCTCCAGCGTGTGCGGGCCGCGCTCGATGAAGATGGTCCCCATGCGCACGATCGGGGCGAAGCGGAAGTCCTCGGCCACGGTGTGGCCGGACACGGGCTCTCCGAACTCCGCGGCCGTGCGCCGGGAGTGGAGGCGGCCCGTCAGGACCCCGTTCTCCAGGAGCGCCCTCCGGCGCACCGGCACGCCCTCGTCGTCGTACTTGTAGAAGCCGAGTTGGTCCGGCATGGTGGCGTCGTCCGTGATGCTGAGGACCTCGCTGCCCAGCCTGGACCCGAGCCGCATGCGCTCGCGCATGGCGGGCAGGGTCTCGACGATGTCCGCCTCGGAGAAGTGGCCGAAGGCCTCGTGCGCGAACACGCCGGCGAGGCTCGGGTTCAAGACGCAGTCGTAGGTTCCGCCGCAGACCGGCTCGGCCTTGAGGAGGTCCAGGGCGATCTTCGTCCTGGCCTCGAACGCCTCCTCCTGTCCGCGGACATGGTGGAAGCCCTGGCTGCCCCCGACCGCGACCCGGACGTTCTGCGAGAGGCTCCCCTCGCGCGCGATGATCTCGCCCACCACGCGGGTGGTGACCAGGGTCTCCCGGACCTCGTGGCCCTCGGTGCTTGCGAAGGCGCGCTCGCGCGTCGAGTCCGCGTAGGCCATGGCGGTGCTCGCGATCTGGGCGTGGCCGAGGGGGATGGCGTTGTAGCGGCGCAGGAGCTCGAGCTTCTCCTCCATGGGGACCTTGCGGGGATCCTCGCGGAGCGGGGGGGCGAAGGAATCCTTCACCGCCTCCACCGGCGCCAGGGTCACGGGCTTCTTGATGTTGCGGCCGATGAGCCTGGCGTTCTCGACCGCCGCGGCCAGGGCCTTGGGGGCGTCGGCCTCCTTGGTGAAGGCGACCGAGGCCAGGCCTCCGCCGGCCAGGGCGCGGGCCACGAAGCCGTCCGTGGCGTTGGAGCCGATGCCGGTGAGCTCCTTGCCCGAGAAGGAGACGGCGGTCACCTTCTTGAGCTCGTGCCTCAGGTCCGCGTAGTCCGCGTCCACTCCGGCCAGGAACTTCTTGAGCGTGTCGAGCATGGGTCCTTCCTCCTTGCCGCTGCGCGACTATGATACCAAGCCGGAGGCCATGCTATCATGTGGCCGTGAGCCCCCTGGACTGCCTGGCCGTGGGCCTGACCACGGTGGATGTGCTCGCCCTCGTGGACGGTCCGGTCCGCGAGGATGAGAAGATCCTCTCCTCGGCCACGCTCCTCGACGGAGGCGGGCCTGCCGGGACCGCGGCCTGCGCCATGGCGCGCTTCGGGCTGAGGACAGGGCTGCTCTCCTTCATCGGCAAAGACGAGTGGGCGCCTTTCGTGCTCGGCGGCCTGCAGCGCTTCGGGGTGTCCACGCGGTTCGTGCGGCAGGAGGCCGGGCTGCGGACCCCGCTCTCCTTGGTGCTCGTCAATGAGCGCAACGCTTCCCGGACCATCGTGTGGAACTCCGCGGGCATCGGCAAGCAGCGATGGCCCGGTCCCGTGCCCCGGACCAGGTGCCTGCACTGCGACGGGCATCTGATGGAGCTCTCGATCTCCCTGGCCCGGCGGCTGAAAGGCGCCCGGGTCTCCTACGACTGCGGCTCGGTCAAGCCCGGGTGGGAGAGGCTGGCCGCCCTGTCGGACGTCTTCATCGCGTCCCACAAGTTCAGCCGCCAGCTCGGCTGGAGCATCCCCCGGACCGTCCAGCGTCTCCGAGGGAGGTTCGGCTTCGAGGTCGCGGTCACGGCGGGAGAGAACGGCGTGCACTACTGGGACGCCGGTTCAGGCAAGGTGCGCCTCATGCGCCAGCGGCGCTACGCTGCCGTGGACACCACAGGGTGCGGGGACGTGTTCCACGGCGCGTTCCTGGCCTCCTACCTCAAGGGCAAGGGCTTCGCCGAGTCCCTGGCTTTCGGCCAGCGGGTCGCGGGCTTGAAGACCCTCAAGCTCGGCGGCAGGGCCGGGATCCCGGTCCGGGTCTGACCAGCGGGCCGCTAGGCGTCGGGCTTGGGGCCCAGTATCTTGGCGAAGCACCAGACCGTCAGGACCGTCATGACCGTCCAGCAGAGGGAGAGGAAGATCCAGCCGGTGGTGGTCATGGTTTCACCTCCGTGAGCTCTTTGAGCCTCTTCGAGCGCGAGGCGAGCCAGCACAGGCCGAGGAAGACCCCGAGCATGGCCAGCCGCGCTCCCCAGCGCCAGACCCGGTCGGCTGGGGCTACGCCCTCCATGGTCAGGACCGCAGGGCCCTGCTGCCAGGTCCAGGAGACGAACAGGACCAGCAGGTAGAGCGGGGTCACGTACTTCATGACGTAGTAGAAAATCCGCGGAGCAGGCACCTGCGCGCCCTTCTCGATCTCGGCCCAGGCGTTGTCCGGGCCGAAGATCCAGACGAAGATGAGGGTCTCGGCCAGGGCGAAGAGCGCCACGCCGAAGGTCCCGCACCAGAAGTCGATTTCATCGAGGGTGCCGTGGTGCAGGCCGAAGATGACGACGTGCGCCATGACGAAGCAGAGGGCCGCGGTGGCGGTCAGGGCCTTGCGGTGGGTGTAGCCCAGCTCGTCCTTCAGGAAGGTGATGAGGGGCTGCATGAGCGCGACCGAGGAGGTGATGCCGGCGATGAAGAGCAGGAAGAACCACATCATGCCCAGGAGCTGGCCCAGGGCGAGCTTCTGGAAGATGATGGGCATGGCCGCGAACCCCAGATTGAAGGAGCCGCCCTGCGCGATGGAAAGGGTCTCGGTCCTGCCGAAGAAGGCGAAGGCGATGGGGATGGCCAAGGAGCCGCCCAGGATGACCTCCACGAACTCGTTGGCCGAGGCGGTGGAGAGCCCGGTCACCACCACGTCGTCCTTCTCCCTGAGGTAGCTCGCGTAGCACTGGATGGCGCCGAAGCCCACGGACAGGGTGAAGAAGATCTGTCCCGCTGCGGCGAGCCACACCTTGGAGTTCGCCAGCTGGGAGAAGTCCGGGTTCCAGATGAAGCCCAGGCCGTTGACCACGGTGTTCTCCGGGAGCGCCGGGTCGGGAGCGCCGAGCGTGAAGACCCTGATCACGAGCAGGATGGCGAAGAGGAAGAGGACCGGCATCCCGATGTTGGCCAGCCTCTCGATGCCCTTGGAGATGCCGCCGGAGAGGATCCAGACGTTGATGCCGAAGGTGATGAGGAAGAAGACGTAGCCCAGCAGGGACACGCCCAGGGGCGAGCTTGCGCCTTGGAAGGTCGAGAGGAACCCCTTCATGCCCGCCACGTCCGCGATTCCGAAGTACTTGCCCGTGGCGGAGAAGACAGCGTACGCCAGGGTCCAGGCCTCCACGTAGTTGTAGTAGAACACCACGCCCAGCGGGAAGACGATGCCCATGAGGCCGAGGTACTTCGCCATGGGGTGTTTCCAGAGCATGGTGAAGATGCCGGGGGTGGTGCCGTGGCCTTTGCTTCCGCCGAGCCTGCCCATGGCCCACTCGCACCACATGAGCGGAACGCCCAGGCAGAGCAGGGCGCAGAAGTAGGGGATCATGAACGCGCCGCCGCCGTTCTGCGTGGCCTGCACCGGGAACCTCAGGAAATTCCCCAGCCCGATGGCATTGCCTGCCATGGCCAGGACCAGGCCGATCCGGGTCCCCCAATGCTCCCTCGAAGAGGGTTGTTCGCTCATCGTGTCCTCCGGGTCTGGAATGACCGCGGGATTATATCACTAATCCGCGGAAGGAGGGACCGGTTCCTTGCGCGCGGCTCCGATGGCCAGGGCCATGTAGCCGGTGGTGATGACGAGCCCGGCCGTGAGCATGGTCATGCCCGGCAGGCCTGCCGGGGAGAAGAGCAGGATGATGAAGAGCAGGACCGGCAGGGTCTGGCCGTAGACCGCGATAGAGGCCAGGGCCTCGGGACCCAGGCCCGCGCCCATGCTCGTGTTGAGCAAAGAGGCGATCAGCCAGTACAGCAGGGTCGCCAGGGTCCGCCAGATGAGGAAACCCATGAAGGCCAGGGCCGCCATGAAGGCGTAGAGCACGATCGGGAAGATCTTGGCGAACTCGCGGAAGAACTGCGGCCCGAGCTGCATGGGCGGGCCCTGGGTCTTGGAGAGGTCGTTGACCTCCACCCGGCCCGGGCGGTTGATGAGGTACATGGCGTTGCCCGTGACGTAGACGCGGACCTTGCTCTCCTCCATCATCTGCGGGGTCACGGGGTCCGTGCGCGTGGTGTCGATCATGACCCCGAAGTCCGGGAAGGATGGGTGCCGGACGATGTACGGGGTGTCCGTGGCCGAGGTCACCTTGCCGTCGCCGAAGGTGATGGGCGGGACCTTCTGGGCCATCCACTCCATGAGCTCGGTGAAGGGGGGCACGATCCTCAGCCAGGTGAAGACCAGGGCCGCGACAGTGAACAGGGACGCCAGGTAGAGCAGGTAGACGACCGAGCGCTGGAAGGATTGGGCCGCCACCTTCTTGTAGAACTGGATGCTCGTGACGGCGTTGACCGGATCGAGGATGAACATGGTCCCTCCGCTGGCCCAGATATTATAAAATAGCTCCGAGGTCCGCCATGACGCCCACTCAAGAAGCAGTCCACGAGCGCCTCGAGGTGCTCGAGCGTCGGTTCCTCGAGTCCGCGGAGGAGGTGCGCACGCTCCGCTCGCGTCTCGTGTACGAGACCAAGGCCGAGCTCTCCGAGATCAAGGACCAGTGGCACGGGGTCCACACCAAGTGGTGGGCCATCACCTTCTCCGGGGTCCTGGTCTTCTTCGTCCTCTGCTACGCCTTCTACACCCAGCTCGGCTGGGTCGCGGACCAGCGCCGCCTGCCCATGGGCTCGGACTGGCTGCTCAAGCACCTGCCGCTCGTCAACACCCTGCCCGTGCTCTCCTGGGGCTGGCTGGGGCTGCACCTCGTGCTCGGCGGTGCGGCCATCGCATACTACCCGCGCCGCATCCCCTTCCTGATGTTCCTCCTCGGGGTCTACATCTTCATCCGGACCCTGTTCGTGTTCCTCTCCCCCATCGGCGCGCCGGCCGACATGATGGACATGCGCAAGCTCGACTTCCTCTTCTCCCGCATCATGGGGACCTGGACCTTCAACAACGAGTTCGTGTTCTCAGGCCACACCGGCATCCCGTTCCTGTTCTACTTGTTCTTCGAGACCCGGGGCTTGAAGGCCCTGTGCCTGGCCGGGTCGCTCACCATGGGGGTCTGCGTCCTGCTCTCGCGCAACCACTACACCGTGGACGTCCTGGGCGCTTATCTCGTTTCCTACTCCATCTTCAAGCTCTCCGAGACCCTCTTCTACCGCTACATCAGGCCCCTTTTCCTGACCCGACCCTCTCCGGACCGGTATTGAGCAGGCTGCATCTAGGTCCTCCGGGGTCCCTTTCAATAGGTCTTCCTTCACTGGAAGGGAGTCGGTTTTCAGGGCATATTATCCGTATGGTACGATCTCTCGCCGTCCTCGTCGGGCTTCTCATCCTCGTCCCCAACTTCAGCCGGGCAGCGGCCACGGCCGGCGAGGCGTGGACGCCGGATAAGCTCAGCGCGTTCTTCGACGGCGCCAAGGCCGCTTCAGGCTCGGCCGTGCCCGTTCCCGCCGACGGCGCCCCTGCCGCGCCCCAGGGCGGCGTGCCCCCGGCCGGCCAGGCAGGCCAGACCGCAGAGGGCTCCCAGGGGGCCTCCGCGGTCCCGGCCGAGGAGCCCAGGCAGACCGGCGCGGTGCCCGAGGGCTCCCGCCTGAACCTCGCGGGCCCGGATGACGGGTCCAAGGGCTCAGCGTCCCCGGTCGGGACCATGGGCAAGGCCCCGCCGCCGCTCGACGAGATCGCGGGCAGCGACTGGCGCACCGTGGGCCACATCGAGGACGCGGTCTCGGACGGGAACCTCTCCTCGCGCGAGAAACAGGACTTCTGGGACAAGCTGCGCAACGGCGCGTTCTGGGACGACATCGGCGACCAGCTCTGCAGGAAGGCCAAGATTCCGCTCAAGTACGACCTCAATCTCGGCGACGTGTTCCACGCCAAGCCCTCCTTCGAGCGCTACCTGCGCACGGGCGTGGACGGCAGGATGGTGCTGGTGGACCGGGCCGAGCTGGCCGTGGGCCTGGGCAAGGGCGTGCCGGTCCTGCAGTCCGGGAGCCTGGGCGTGTCCGTGTCCGCGGGCGCCGAGATCAGGGGCGCGTCCTGGGTGATGCGGCCCTTGAAGGGCGCCAAGGCTTGCAAGGAGCTCGACGAGCTCGTCGATTTTCGCGAGGTCAAGACCGTCTATCCCCTGAAGGCCAGCCGGTTCAAGGCCATGCAGGTCGGAGAGCTCTGGGCCATGCCGCTCACCCTGCGGGCCACCTTCGGCGCCGGCGTGGGCTACCCGGTGGCCGGCGTGACGCCGGTGACCGTCTCCTGGGGCTATTCGCGGGAGGGCGGGGTGAACGTGACGGTGCGGCGCCTGGCCCCAGACACCCTGCGGGTGCGCATCCGCATCGACCACGCCCGGGTCACCGGCCCCGCCATCGGGCTCGACTATTCCATCACGGGCGCCCACTTCTACGACGAGTACAAGACCAGCGGCCAGGACTGGGCCGAGGACAACATGGGCGGGTTCGTGGGCAAGCAGGTCTTCAGGCTCGTGGAGCGGCCCATCCGGCGCGAGCTCGAGCGCTACCTCGCCTTGCGCCTGCAGTGGCTGACCCAGTTCGTCAAGGAGGACCACGCGGTCATCGAGTTCGTGCTCGACCCCAACAACGACAAGCAGATGAACGGTCTCGAGGAGCTCCTATCCGGCGGCAAGTTCGAGGTCATCGACAGCCTCTACCAGAGGCTCAAGGTCGCGGGGCAGGCTTGGCTCAACCTTGACACGCTCAAAGACCAGATGCCCCAGCTGGCCGAGACCTATGACGCGGCCTTGAAGGAGCTCGGTTCCGGGGCGCGGACCTTCCTGGGCACGGAGCGCGCCGAGAGCGTCATCAAGGGCTTCCGCCTCAAGTTCCCCTTCCTCTTCGACTACAAGCGCAACTCCGGGGTGCGCGACGACAAGATCACGATGATGGACGACACCGGGGGGGAGTACGGCATCTACAAGGGGCACCGCGAGTCCGAGAGCGGCTTCATCGGCGTCCCTTTCCTCGGCCAGGTCTACAACTACAACCAGCGCCGCAGCGTCATGACCTACGTCCACACGGCCAAGGACGGCAAGGCCGATGCCGCGGGCCTGGTCTTCATCCAGCAGGCCGGCTACACTTCCCACAGCGAGGACTCCGCCAGGAGCCTGGCCGTGGACGCGCACGACGTCATGGCTCTCGTCGGGACCAAGGGCCAGGGCCTCAATCCACGGACCGCCCTGCCCCTCGACAATGTCTTCCCCATGACGCCGCGCAAGGAGGAGGAGTGGACCTCGGACGGCCCTCCGCCGACCAAGGACACGGGCCCGGTGTACGACCGCGGCATGGGCGCCTTCACCCTGGTGCTCGGCCCCAAGGCGGTCGAGGAGATCCTCAACGCCAAGCCCGAAGACATCTTGCGGTCCTACGTCGTGGCCAGCGACTCCTGGGAGAAGGACGCCATCCGCTGGGCTCTCGACAACGGCAAGATCAAGGCCGACGGCTCCGTGGAGTACGAGTGGCGCAAGAGCCCCTACTACCAGCGCTATCGGAGCAGCGACGACAGCCAGAACGACCCGGAGTACGCGGTCCGCTACGCCCTGTCCGACGCCAAGAAGCTCGTCCGGCGCATCCAGGAGATCCGCGCCATGCGCCCTGACGGCTCCACGGAACCCGAGGCGGCCAATCGGCAGGCCCAGGCCCTGCGGGACATCATGGCCGGCAAGGGCAAGGGGAGCCTGGACATGGAGTACGAGGAGATGCTCAAGATCTTCGTCCAGCTCACCGAGGCCAAGAACGTCACGGCCGAGTTCCTCGTGTCGGCCAAGCCCAAGGCCAAGAAGAAGCCCGTGATCGAGGGCCGCTACCTGCTCAACCGCGGCATGGAGGACGACGCCAGCCTCAAGGCCCTGGCCGAGACCGCGAACAAGTTCAACAGGCCTTCGGAGTACAGCGACTAGGAGATGGAGGACTTCGTCCCCGGGAACAGGCTCGAGGAGCTGCTCAAGGCCGCCGCGGACGGCGACGGGCCGAGCCAGGGGCCCTTCCTCCGCGCCCTCCTGGACGAGCCCCTGATCGCGGTCGGGAAGGTCGGGTCCGGGAGCGGCCTCGCCCTGGAGCTATGGGGCATCGGAGGGGGGGAGTCGGTGCCCGTGTTCACGTCGCGTCCGCGCCTGGACGCGGCCCTGGCCCAGACCGGCTTCAAGCCTGCCGACGTCCTGGAGGTCCCCGGGGCCAAGCTTTTGAGGATGGTCCCGCCCGAGCACCCGGTCTTCATCAACCCGGGCTCCGCCAGGGGGTTTCGGCTGACCCCAGCAGGGTGTGACACCAATCCGTAACACCTGCCGCCTATAATTCCACTCGCATGGACAACAGGGACAAAGAACAGTTCGACGCCTCCACCATCAACGACCTCGACACGGCCAAGCTCGCCCTGCGCTGGGCGCTCGAGAAGGTCCGAGGTCTGTCCGAGGAGCTCGCGTCCCTGCGCGAGGAGAAGGACAAGGCGTCCCGGGACGCGGCCAGGCTCACCGAGGAGACGGCGCAGAAGGACCAGGCCATCGAGCGATGGAAGTCCACGATCGCCCTGTGGGAGTCCACGATCAAGGAGCAGAAGAAGCGCGAGGACGCGCTCAAGGACGAACTGCGCAAGGAGATCGTCCGCGAGGACGACGCCAAGGTCAAGGAGGAGCGCCGCCAGTCCGAGCTCCGCGCAGACGGCCTCACGCGAGAGTTGGCCGAGAAGGAGGCCGCGATCGGGGCCCTGCGCCACGAGCTCATCGACGCGGTCAAGACCGCTCGGCAGGCCGCGGAGAAGGACCTGCGCGAGGCCCTCGCCCACCAGGAGCGCGCCCTGGCGGACACCAAGCAGTCCCTTTTCGAGCGCCTCAGGATCCAGGCCGAGGTGGTCCGCTCCAAGGAGAAGGACCTCGAGAGCCAGCAGCGCCTGCTCGACGACGAGATCAAGGCCAAGGAGATGGAGTTCCGCCGGAAGTACGAGAAGGCGGAGGACGAGCTCATGCGGCACCACCGCGACATCCTCGCCCGCGAGGAGCGCGAGCTCGCCGAGCGCCACGAGGTGAAGGTGGCACAGGCCGAGGAGCGCGTCCGGTCCCACGAGGCCAAGCTCGAGGCGTCCATGCAGGCCCGCGAGGCCGAGCTCGACGCCCGCCGCAAGAAGCTCGACGAGGAGCACGCCGAGCGCCTGGCCTCCCTCGACCGGGCCTACCAGCACAAGAACGAGGCCGAGTGGGGCAGGCTCCAGGAGCGTCTCGAGGCCGAGCGCAAGTTCCTCGAGGACCATTACCGGGAGAAGGAGGCCAAGCTCGAGGCCGCCGCCCAGGAGCGGCACCGCGAGATCATGGCGCACTACGAGCGCCGCGAGGCCGAGGTCGTGGAGAAGTACCAGGTCCTGCAGGACGAGCTCGTCCAGAAGGAGAGCGAGCTCGGCCGCATGAACCAGCGCAGGCTCGAGGAGAGCCTCGCCAAGAACCGTTCCGAGCTGGCCGGCCAGCGCGAGGGTCTGGAGAAGGAGCTCGCGCAGAAGGAGCGCGCCCTCGTGGAGCGCGTGCGCGAGCGCGAGATCGAACTGGAGAAGGCCGTGGAGGAGAGCTTCCGCAAGGACGCCGAGCTCCACGAGCAGTACCGTCTCAAGGAAGAGGAGCTCGCCAAGCGCTTCCGCGAGCTGGAGGGCGGGCTCGCCGCAAAGGAGAAGGCCGGGTGGGATCGGGCCCAGGAGCGCATCGCCGCGATGATGGCCGAGGGCCGCCAGACCCTGGAGAAGGAGCGGGGCGCGCTCGAGGCCCTCTATCGCCAGAAGGAGGAGAAGCTCGTCGCCGACCGCAGCGAGGCCGACGAGGTCTCGCGCCGGATGAACCGCGAGCTCGAGGCCCGCTACGCCGCCAAGGCGGCGGAGCTTGAGGACCAGCACAAGGCTTTGACCGAGGACCTGCAGCGCAGCCACGCGGCCCGCGAGAAGTCCCTCGAGGAGCGGGCCCGGTCCCTGGAGGAGCGCCTCGTGCGGGAGTGGGACGAGCGCGAGAAGTCCCTCAAGGCCGAGCACGGCGCGGCGCTCGACGCGGTCAAGGAGACCCACCGGGCGGACCTGGCGCGGGAGCGCAAGACGGTCGAGGAGTTCTATAGGAAGAAGGAGGAGGACCTCTCCGCCTCCCTGCTCCAGCGGGAGAGCGCGCTCCGGCGCGACCTCGCGGTCGAGCACGAACGCTGGCTCAAGTCCCATGAGGAGGCGGAAGCTTCCCTGCGGCGCGACCTCACGGACCGGGCCCTGGCCGAGTCGGCGGCCCTTCGCGCCCAGTACGACCAGAAGCTCTCCCAGCTCGACGACGACTTCCGCAAGAAGGCGGCCGGAGCGGCCGCGGAGCTCGACGCCGTCTACCGGGCCAAGGAGAAGGCACTCGAGGAGCGCCTGCGGGTGAAGGCGATCGAGTGGGAGAACGAGCGCGAGAAGGCGGAGCGCGAGGCCCAGGAGTCACGCGAGGCGGAACTGCGGGTCCAGCGGGGCCGGCTGCAGGCCGAGCGCGCGGACCTTCAAGCCAAATACAAGGGCCTCGAGCAGGGGCTGGAGGCGGCCTACCTGGAGAAGGAGAAGGCCCTGCGCAACGAGGGCTTCCTCAAGGAAGCCCAGCTCAAGTCCGAGGTCGCGGCGCGGGAAGAGGCGTTCCGCAAGGCGTGCGAATCAAGGCTCGCCCGCGAGAAGGCCCTGCTCGATGAGCGCTGCGCCTCGGCCGAGGCGGCCTTCCGGGAGAAGTTCGCCCAGGACCAGTCCGCCCTCCAGAACTCCTGGGCCCAGAGGGAGAAGGAGTGGGTGGGCCAGCGCGAGGCCATCCTCAACGCCGACCGGGAGCGGCTCGAGACCGCGTTCCGGGAGAAGGAGTCCCAGGTGGACGCCGCGCGCCAGGAGCTCGAGGAGAAGCTCGCCTCCAAGGTCCGGGAGCTCGAGGCCGAGGCCGCCCGCAAGTCGGCCGCCCTCGAGGAGTCCTGGCAGGCCCGGCAGGCCGAGGTCGAGGCCCTGCGGGTCCAGCTCATGGTCGACGTCCGCACCCGCGAGGCTCAGCTCGCCGAGAAGCTGCGCCAGCGCGAGGCCGAGCTGACCCGGGCGGTGGACGCGCGGATGTCCGAGCTCGCCGGACTCGAAGCCAAGGCCCAGGCGGCCTGGGTGCGCAAGGAGGCCGAGCTCCAGGAGTCGCTGTCCGCGCGCGAGGCCCAGTGGATGCGGTCCCAGCGGGAGGCCTTCTCCCGGGAGCGCGCCGAGTGGGAGAGCGAACGCGAGAAGCAGCTCGACGGGAGGCGCCGGGAGCTGGAGTCGGCCTTCGAGGTCAGGCAGAAGCTGCTCGAGGAGACCGCCCGCGCCCGCCAGAAGGAGGCGGAGACGGGGCTTGCGGCCAAGGAAGCGGAGCTCATCGGCAGGTACGACGAGGTTCTCCGGAAGGCGCGCGCGGAGTTCGACGCCACGTTCCGGGCCAGGGAGCAGGCGCTCGAGCTCAAGCACGCCGAGCTCGAGAGGAAGCTCGCGGGCGACTGGTTCGCCAAGGAGAGTTCCTGGGGCCTGCAGAAGAAGGAGATCATCGACCGCGAGGTGGCGGACCTCAGGGCCAAGGCCGAGGCGGCCCGCCAGGACCTCGAGGCCCGCGTGACCGCGACCGAGAAGGCGCTGGCCGACCGCAGGACCGCGCTCGAGGAGGAGTTCGAGCGCAGGACCCGCGAGCTGGCGGTGTCCACCGCGGCCGAGCGCGACGCCCTTCGCGTCCAGCAAGAGAAGCGCGGACGCGAGCTCGAGGACGCCTTCAGGGAGAAGTTCGCGGCCGTGGAGGCCGAGAAGTCCAAGACCGCCAACCTCGTCATGCAGAGGGAGGCGGAGCTCCTCGAGCGCTACCAGAAGCTCGAGCGCGACCTGCGCACGGAGATCAACCAGATCAAGATCGACCTCTCCCAGTCCTACGAGGACAAGGTCCACAAGCTCAACGAGGAGCGGACCTCCCTGCAGAAGGACTACGAGAGGCGCCTGCGCGACCTGGAGCGCCGCGAGCGCGACAAGGACGGCAACAAGTAGGCGGATCCAGCCTGCGCTCGACGCCGAGAGCGTCGTCCCGGCCGGGCCATGTTGTAGAATACTTCCCCTATGAGCATGCCCACCACGCCCCCGTCCGGCTTCCGCGATTTCCTCCCGCACACCCAGGCGGTCCGGACCAAAGCCGTGGAGACGGTCTCCCGGGTCTACCGCTCGTTCGGGTTCAACGAGATCGGCACGACCTGCGTGGAGGAGCTCAAGGTCCTCACGGGTAAGGCCGGGACCGAGAACGAGAAGCTCATCTTCAAGATTCTCAAGCGCGGGGAGAAGCTCGATCTCGCCCAGGGGACCCAGGAGCTCGCGGACCTGGGCCTGCGCTTCGAGCTCACCCTTTCGCTGGCGCGCTACTACGTGCGCCACGAGAGCGTGCTGCCGCACCCCTTCAAGGTCTTCAACATGGGGCCGGTGTGGAGGGCGGAGCGCGCCCAGAAGGGCCGTTATCGCGAGTTCTGGCAGTGCGACGCGGACGTCATCGGCTCGGATCACTGGGGCTGCGAGGTGGACGTCATCTCCGCCATGACCGAGGCGTTCCTGGCGCTCGGCATGGGCTGCCCCACGGTTCTGCTCAACGACCGCACCCTCATCTCGGCCCTGCTCGACTCGGCCGGGGTCCCGGCCGAGAAGCGGACCGAGGCCATGATCCTGCTCGACAAGCTCGACAAGTTGCCGGAGGACAAGGTCCTCGCGGACCTCTCCGCGCTCGTGGGGCCCGAGGCGGCCAAGACGGTCAAGGAGCGGGTCGTGTCCGGGGGCTCGGACCCCGAGTCCTTCAAGGACCTGGCGCCCGAGGCCGTGGCGCGCCTCAGCCGCATTCTCGGCATGCTGAGGAGCTCCTTCGGCGAGGCGGACAAGTTCAAGCTGGCGCCCAGCCTCATGCGCGGGCTCGACTACTACACCGGCCCGGTCTTCGAGTTCAAGTTCCCCGGCATGGCCGGCTCGGTGGGCGGCGGCGGACGCTACGACGGCCTGGTGGGCAAGTTCTCGGGCCGGCCCGTGCCCGCGTGCGGGGGGTCCATCGGGCTCGAGCGCGTCATGCTCATCCTCGAGGAGCGCGGCGAAGCCGCGGCCTCCGGCCCTGACGCGTGCGTGACGGTCTTCGCCGAGGAGCTCCGGGAGCGCTCCCTCCAGGCCGCGGCGGCGCTCAGGAAGGCGGGCTTGAGCGCGGACGTCTATCCGGGCTCGCGGCCCCTACGGGACCAGTTCAAGTACGCGGACCACCGCAAGGCGTCCTTCGTGCTGATCATCGGCCCGGACGAGGCCGCGGCGGGCAAGGTCAAGGTCAAGGACCTGAAGACCGGCGAGGAGCGGCTCGAGGACGCCGGGAACGCGGCCGCGAGCGTCAAGTCCCGGCTCGGACCTAGCGCAGGCACTTGACGTAGATGTCGCTGAAGAAATAACCAGGCCCGTAGCTGCCTTCCTTGCCGTACGCGACGAATCTCCCGTCCGGGCTCACGGCGGCAAGCCAGTTGACGTGCCGCCGTCTCTCCCCTTCGACGAGTACCTTGGCGTCGGAGCCGTCCGTGCCGGCGATCATCAGGCTGAAGGCGTCGTCCCGGCCGGCGGCGTTGTAGGAGAAGATGATCTTCTTGCCGTCCGGGGTGATGCTGGGGGCCCTGTGGTTCCCCGGCCCGATGGAGACCGGGACGGTCCTGCCGGTCGCGCGATGGGTCACGAGGATGATGTTCTGCCATCGGGGGCCCTCGCCGGAGGAGTCGCGGACGCAGTGCTCCGCGGAACAGACGCTTCCATGGACGGCAGGGTCGGCGTCGTAGAACCCGGAGGACCAGCCCGCCGATTCGGCGTAGAAATCGGGCTTCCCTCCGGCGAGCCCGACGGAGGAGTAGCGGAACTTGCGCCCGTCGGCGGAATACTGGCCAACGAACACGATCCGGTCCCCGCTCCTCAAGAACTTGGGATACGAATACCCCGCCGGGCTGTCGCCTCGTCCCGCGGAATCGGTCAGCTTGCGCTCCGGGCCGCAGCCCTCGAAATCGTATTCACCGCCGTACGCCCTCGGCAGGACGGCGAGCAGCGAGATCGTCAGGATGGTCGTCCAATGTCTGGTCATGGTTTCACCTCTTAGATGCGAAGGTCGTGATGGTCCGGCGACGCGGAGTCAGCGGCTGGGAGGAGGGGAGGGCGGCTTCAGAGGCCGGACGTCAGGTCGATGAGGAGGACCACCAGCAGGATGCGCTGCGGCAGGATCGTCATCATCGCAGATGATAACACGGAGCGCCCGGACGCTCAAGGGGCCTTGGACCCAGCCAAGCCTGGGTCCGAAGCTCCAGGCTTCACGAAATGCGAGAGAAAGGAACCCAGGGGTCGGGTCAACGGCCTTCGAGCCTGCGCTCGGCCAGCCTGACGAGGTTGGAGAGCAGGACCGCGGTCGTGACCGGGCCCACGCCTCCGGGCACCGGGGTGATGATCGAGGCGGTCTTGGCCGCGGATTCGAAGTCCACGTCCCCGCAGATGCGGCCCTCGGAGGAGTTGACGCCCGCGTCGAGCACGACCGCGCCCTGCTTGAGCCACGAGCCCCGGATGAAGCGCGGCTTGCCGAGGCACGCCACCACGATGTCGGCCGCGGCCAGGTGCTGCTCCAGCCGCGGGGTCCGGGAGTGGGTCAGGGTCACGGTCGCGTCGAGGGTGTTGAGGAGGTGCGCGGTGGGCTTGCCCAGGATATTCGACCTGCCCACCACCACGGCGGTCTTGCCCGCCAACTGGACCCCGGAGGAGCGCAGCAGCTCCACGGTGGCGTAGGCGGTGCAGGGAAGGATGCCGGCTTCGGCCTCCTCATAGGTCTTGGCGAGGAAGGCTGAGCCGAAGTTGGCCGGGCTCATGCCCTCCGCGTCCTTGGCCGGGGGGATGGCTTCGGAGATCCTGCGGCCGTCCACGCCCGAAGGGAAGGGCCGCACCAGGATGATGCCGTCCACGCCTGCGTCCCTGCCGAGCTTGTCGATGAGGGCGAGGATGCCGCCTTGGACCGCCGGGAGGCCGTGGACCACGGCCGAGATGTCGACGCCGGCGCACGCCTTGAGCTTGGCCCGGATGTAGGCCGAGGTCACGGGGTTGTCGTCCGAGGCGAGGATGGCCAGGGACGGCGGCCTGCCTGAACTGCGCTTGAAGGCCGCGATGCGGCCGGACAGGGCGTCGCGCATCTTCTGCGCCAGGGGTCTGCCTTCCAGGATCCGGGCGGCCATGCTACTTGCCTCCCCGCGAAACAGCCTTCTTTTCCAATCTGGCCACCACCCTGGCCAGCATCCGGAGGGCGTCGGCCGGCACTCCCTTCCTGTCCGAGACCGCCAGGAAGGGCCCTGCGATGGCTTGGAGCTCGGTCCTGCGGCCGCTCCTGAGGTCCTGGAGCATGGAATTGGCCTGGTGCCTGGAGTTCTTGCATGCGCGCGGGATGGTCCGGTCCAGGGGGGCCAGGGGCGGGTGCCCGGCCGCCTTGGCGATGTCCGTGCCCTCGCGGATCAGACGGGCCAGGACCGCGGCCAGGCCAGGGTCGCGGACCAGGTCGCCGTTGGGGGCGTTGGCGGCCGCGCCGAGGAGGTTGACCGAGGCGTTGGTCACGAGCTTGGTCCAGAGCATCCCGGCCTCGTCTTCGACCACACGGACCTTCCAGCCCCCGGCCCGGAGGAGCCGGCCAGCGGCCTCGACCGCCCGGGCGTCGGCCTCGCAGCCGGCCAGCAGTATCCTGCGGCCGCCCGTGTGCCTCACCCCGCGGTCTCCATCCGGGGCCGCGGCCACGAAGCAGGACCCGATGATGGTCCGGGCCTTTCCGAAAGCGCGGCGGAAGGCGTCCTCGTGCCCGAGCCCGTTCTGGAGGGCTACGACCACGGTCTCGGGGCCGATCCAGGGACGCGAGGCGGCCAAGGCGCCCCGGACCTGGCCGGACTTGACGCAGAAGAACGCGGCTCTCGGCCAGGGGGAACCCTGCGTCTTGCGGGCGCCGGCAGCTCCGCGGACGGGCTGGCGCTTCCCCCGGGTGTCCGTCAGGGTCATGCCGCGGGCCAGCAGGGCCTCCTGCCTGGAGGTCCTGGCCAGAAGGCGGACCGGGCGGCCCGCGAGGATCCACCGGCACGCCAGGAGGCGGCCGATGGAGCCGGGCCCCACGATCAGCACGCCGGGATCCTGTTTCATCGGACGGTCGAAGCCCGTGGCGCGGGAGCGTCCGGGCCGAAGGTGACCAAATTAGTGCTTTTGAGGGCCGCCGTCAAGGAAAAAGAAAAACCCCCGTCGGCTTAGAGCCGGCCGGGGGTTCCTCTTGCTGTGCTCTGATTTAGGCGTTGACCATCTTCGCGCGGGAGATGTCGCCCTTCTTGTCCAGGTAATACAGGTAGCCCTTCTCTTTGCGCAGGCCGACCTTCTGAACCTTCTCGGACTTCCCGCCCGGCTTCCCACCGCGGGCCATCTTGGCGCGGGAGACGTCGCCCTGCTTGTCGATGTAGTAAAGGTAGCCGGTCTGGCGCGTAATCCCACACTTGGTCACTTTCTCTGCCATGGTATTTGTCTTCCTCCGTGAATTTCTCGGCGACGAACGTCGCCACGTCGTCGAGACTATACCATATCCCCCGGTGGGACGCAAGGGTTTTCCGACGGTCGTCGAGAGGCGCGGATGCCTCCGTCGGCGGAAGGGGCTATTTCTGCCGCGGGAAGAGGGTATACTGGGACTCTTCGGAACGCGTGATCAGTCGTTCCTTGAGCCAGGCGTCGACCAGGGCTTTGGAGAACCGGTACTGCCTGCCGATGCGCGAGGCGGGCACCTTTCGTTCGCGGATGAGGGCGTAGATCTTGGAGCGTCCCAGGCCCAGGTACTGAGCCAAGGCCTTGATGTCCATGACCTCCGGAGGGGTGCCGTCGTAGACCCGCTGGACCGTCTTGCGGCGCTTCTTCATGGTGGGCATGGCGTATCTATTCTTTTCTGCTGTCTTTTACCACTTGTTGCTTACTGGCAATGACAGGGTACATCATCGGTCATTTGTTGTCAACGGTGCCTGGCATTGTATTGATTGTATTTTACATATTGAAAAATACAATCAATACAATGCCAGGCACCATCAGGGGACGTCAAAGGACTTTGAAGGAGAGGAGGGACTGGCGGCAGGGGACTCTGACCTTCTCGAAATCCCTGGCCCGGGCCCTGCAGGTGACGGTCCAGAACCGCTTGCCGCCGTCGACCACGAGAGCGAGGCTCTTGAAGTCCTCGGCGACCCCGTCGTCCTTCTCCTTGTGGAGGTAGGTGACCAGAAGCCCGTCCCTGCCGTCCACGTGGACGTCCTCCTTGAAGCGGAGGATGAAGTCCTTCACTCCGGACTCCAGACGGTCTTCCACGCTCTGGAGGAACTTCGGGAAGTCCCGGCCGGGCTCGCTGCGCACGGAGATGCTCGGGGCTCCCTTGGCGGCCTTGGGCTCGCCCCCGGCCCGGAAGACCACCGCGCCCCCGCGGGGGGCCGCAGCCCACCCGGGCGGCGGGATGAGGGAGAAGCCGCGCCGGGCGTCCGTGTGCTCGGGCCCCGGGGCGTTCCTGAGCTTCTGCTGGGCCGCCTCGGCGACCCAGCCCGTCAGCCAGAGGCGGAAGAGCCCGGGGCCTTCCGCGCCCTGCTTGCGGATCGAGCGCTCGAACTGGCGGCCCGCCCCGGACTCGAAGAAGAGGAGTGCCGTGTTCCGCGTCCGGTCGTCCAGGGTCTTGAGGTAGTGCCGCGCCGCTGCGTCGCGGGCCGCGGCCGGGTCGAGGCTCGCCCCGGCCGCCGAGGCCTTGGCCGCGAGGCCCGAGCGGCACTTGTCGAACGCTCCCGCGGCCTCGGCCAGGCGCCGGGCCTTCGCGAACGACGGGGTCTCCTGTGAGGACGCGGCCAGCAGGGGCCTCCAGTAGGGGCCGGGGTAGCCTTCGCACGCGGCCAGGAAGGCCTTCCCCGGTTCGGAGACGAAGAAGGCGATGGAGGCGTCCAGGTCCTCCTGGATGAAGTCCTTGGCCCAGAGATGCGTCAAGGCGTTGCGCAGGGGCTCGACATCCATGGTCTTGGCCAGGAGAGCCGTGTCCTCCTTGGAGACGGTCTTGGCCTGGGATTGCTTGAACTGCTTCCAGATCGTCCGGCGGAGGGATTCCGCGTCCTGCTCTCCGATCAGGTCGAGGAGCCGCCGGGCTTTGGAGAAGCGCGTATCGGCCGAGGGCTTGGCCAGGTCGTCCGGCAGGCCCTGGGCCGGCCCGGCCGCGACCGGGCCGGATGCCAGCGCCAGCGCCAACGACAGGATCAGCGCCGCTTGAGGCAGGGGCTTCCCCTCTGGAAGATGCGGCGGAATGCTTCCGCCTCCCCGATGCCCTGCTCTTCCTGGACCTTGGCGAAGGCTTTCCGGCACGCTTCGGGGCAGCAGCCTTTGACGGGGTTCCGCTCGCAGGGCTCGAGCTTGCTGACGCAGGAGCCGAAGGAGTCGCCGTCGTCGGTGCACTTGTCCAGGAAAGCGAAGCAGGCCGGGGCGTCGAGGACCCCGGCGTCGGACGGGGCCGCGGCCGCGGGCTTGGCCGCGGCGGGGGCGGCCGCGCTCGGGGAGGGCTTGGGCTTGGGGGCCGGAGCGCAGGCTTCCTTCAGGCCGAGCGCGCAGGCGTGGCCGAAGTCCTCCTTGGCGAACTTGGCGTCCCCGAGCTTCCGGTAGGCCCGGCCGCGCTCGAAGTAGGCTTCCTTATAATCGATGTCCGCGGCGACGGCCTTGGTGAGGTCCGTCACGGCCAGGCGCGGTTTTCCCGTCGCGGAGTAGGCCTGGGCGCGCCGCAGAAGGAGCTCCTTGTCCGCGGGCGCCAGCCTGATGGCGGCGGTCAGGTCCCGGATGGCGTCGGGCCACTGGCGCACGGCAGCGTGGGCGCCCGCCTTGGCCTTGAAGGCCGCGAGCTTGGCGTCGTCCCCGTCTCCCTTCTTCCAAAGGCGCAGGGCGCGGCCGTAGCATTCGGCGGCGCGGGCCGGCTGTCCGCGGCGCGTCGCTTTCTCGGCGTCCTTGACCCAGGAGGCGAAGCTCTCGGCAAGGGCGCTCTGGACCAGGCCGATGAGCAGGACGGCCGTCAGTGTCGCAAGGCGCATTTTTCTCCTCGAGAGCGACTACTATACCACATTTCTCTTGCCGCTGGCCGCGCGATTGTAGTATACTGGTCGCAGACGCTGAGTCCCTGGTTTTCAAGAAGTCCTGATTCCAAGTCGGACCGTGAGCGTCGGGAAACCCACTATGCGCTTATACGAGACCGTTCTTATTCTCAAGCCCGTGATGACGGACCAGGAGGTGGCCGAGCTCTCCGACAAGACCAAGGCCTCCATCTCCGGCGGGGGAGGCGAAGTCCTCAGTCAAGACAATTGGGGCCGCCGCAAGCTCCTCCACATGATCGGCAAGTCCCGCGAGGGCGTCTACCTGTACTTCAAGTACCGGGCCTCGACGGCTCTTCTCGAGAAGCTGGGGCACACCTTCCGCGTCTCCGACCAGGTCCTGCGCCACTCGTTCACGCTGATGCGCGAGCGCAAGGTCCGGGAGAAGAAGCCCAAGAAGGCCAAGGCCTCGGCGGCGGCCTGACATGATCGGCGTCCGACTCGTCGAGCAGAACCAGGTCTTTCTCGTCGGCAGGCTGACCCACGATCCCGACGTCCGCTTCACGCAGAAGGGCTCGGCGATGTGCCGTTTCAGCATCGCGGTCAACCGCCGCTACAAGGACAGCGCCACGGGCGAGTGGAAGGACGACACCTCCTTCATCCCCGTCGTGGTCTGGCGCGAGGTGGCCGAGCGCTGCAAGGAGAAGCTTTCCAAGGGGAGCCCCGTCCACGTCGAGGGGCGCCTCAAGAGCCGCGAGTACGACGACCAGAAGACGGGGCAGAAGCGCACCGTCCTCGAGGTGGAGGCCCGGCGGGTGCAGTTCCTGGCGCTCGCGAAGACGGGCGAGAGCGCCCCGGGCTCATCCGAGCCGGCGGCCTCGTCCGCGGGGAAGAAGGCGCCCGCCGCCCACGCCGACGAGGGCGGCACGGCCGCCGATGACATGGAGGAGGTTCCTTTCTAGATGGCTGAAGAACACGTCGAGACCAAGACCGAGGCGGCTCCCGTCGAGCACGCCGCGCCGCACGCCGACCCCAGGACGGCCCGCCGCACCGACGCTTCCGGGAGGCGCCGCGGTCCCATGGCCGCCCGCCGGAAGGTCTGCCGCTTCTGCGCCGAGCGCGTGGTGGACGTAGACTACAAGCAGATCCAGGTCCTGCGGGCCTTCATGACGGAGAGCGGCAAGATCCTCTCCGGCCGCATGACCGGCAACTGCGCCAAGCATCAGCGCCAGGTGCGGCGCTCCATCAAGCGCGCCCGCAACCTCTCCCTTCTGCCGTACGTCGTCCTGTGAGCCGACCATGAAAGTCATCCTGAAGAGCGACGTCGAGCGTGTGGGCCGGGCCGGGGACGTGAAGGAAGTCTCCCCGGGTTACGGCCGCAACTTCCTCCTTCCACGCGGCAAGGCGATGCTCGCCACGCCGTCGGCCATGAAGTGGTGGGAGAAGGGCAAGGAGCGCCGCGCCAAGATCGCGGAGAAGAAGGCCCAGCAGGACAAGGACCTTTCGGCGAAGGTGGCCGGGACGACCCTGTCCTTCGCCAGGCCGGCCGGCGCCGAGGGCAAGCTCTTCGGCTCCGTGGGCAAGAGCGACATCGTCAAGAGCCTCAAGACCTGCGGGTTCGAGGTCGACAAGAACGTCGTGGCCCTCGACGAGGCGATCAAGAAGGTCGGCGAGTACGAGGTGGAGCTCAAGTTCCGGGCCGAGGTCTCCGCGAAGATCAAGGTCTCCGTCGTCGCTCGCGAGTAATCGCCGGCGAAGGCGGGTCCTTCGCGCGCGGATCATTCAGGATCGTCCTTAGAGAAGGGCCGGGGGAGGCTTCCCTTTCCCATCGAGGAACATGAGCGCCAACATCAGTCTTCCGCCGCAGGCCGTCGAGGCCGAGATGGCCGTCCTGGGCTCGATGCTCATCGAGCGCGACGCCGTGGAGAAGGCGATCGACATCCTGCGCGAGGGGGACTTCTACCAGGAGTCCCACCGCCGCATCTTCTCCGTGATGACGCGGCTCGCCTCCCGCAACCACGCCATCGACGTGGTGACCGTGGGCGAGGAGCTGCGCAAGGCCAAGGCCCTCGACGAGACGGGGGGCAAGACCTACCTCGTGGAGCTGACAGGCCGGGTCTCGACGGCCGCGCACGTCGAGCACTACGCCCGCATCGTCAAGGAGAAGGCGGTCCTGCGGGACCTCATCCGCGCGTCGACCTCCGTGGTCTCCTCCTGCTACGCCGAGGCCAAGTCCGCCGGCGAGATCCTCGACGAGGCGCAGAGCAGCATCAACAAGATCTCCGAGTCCCAGGCTGGCAGCGAGATCATCGCGATGAAGGACCTCACCCAGGAGGCCTTCGAGCGCATCCAGAAGGCCGTAGAGGCCAAGGCTAGCGTCACGGGCGTGCCTTCCGGCATCACGAGGCTCGACGGCACGACCACCGGGTTCCATGGGGGAGAGCTGATCCTCATCGCCGGCCGGCCCGGCCACGGCAAGACCGCCTTCGGCCTCAACGTCGCCATGAACGCGGTGCTGGAGAAGAAGGCCAGCCCCGTGCTCTTCTTTTCCCTGGAGATGAACCGCCACTCCCTGATGGAACGGCTCGTGTCCAGCCGGGCCCGGGTCGACCTCAAGCAGCTGCGCACCGGGTACTTCCGCCGCGACCGCTTCCAGGACATCACCAACGCCCTCGCCCAGCTCCAGACCGCCCCCCTCTACATCACGGACCGGCCGGGCATGCCGGTGCTCTCCATCAGGGCCGAGACGCGCCTCCTCAACGCCCGCCTCAAGAAGGAGACGGGGCAGGGCCTGGGCCTGGTGGTCATCGATTATCTCCAGCTCGTGACCGGCCCCAAGAGGGAGAACCGCCAGCAGGAGGTCGCGGAGATATCCAAGAACCTCAAGTTCCTGGCGCGGGACCTCAACATCCCGGTCATCGCCCTGGCCCAGCTCAACCGCCGTTCCGAGAGCCAGGACCGCGGCGAGGAGCGGCCGAAGCTCTCGGACCTGCGCGAGAGCGGCTCTCTCGAACAGGACGCGGACATGGTCCTCATCGTCTACCGCAAGTCCCTGAGCAAGCCTGACGACCCGACCCTCGACAACCAGGCCGAGATCATCGTGGCCAAGAACCGCCAGGGCCCGACCGACGTGGTGAAGGTGTCGTTCATCCGGGAGTACACGCTCTTCGGCAACCTCGCCTCGGACGCCCCGGCCGAGGGCGACGAGGGGTCCTTCCAGGAGGCTCAGGAGAGCTTCGCCTGACCGTGAAGCCCTTCCTGCGGCCGACCTGGGCGGAGATCAGCCTCCCGACGCTCCGTTCCAACCTGCGGCGGCTCCGCGGCCGCCTTTCCCGCCGGACGAAGCTGATGTTCGTGGTGAAGGGCGACGGCTACGGCCACGGGGCGCTCTCGGTCTCTCGCCTGGCGCAGCGGACGGGGCTCGCGGACTGGCTGGGCGTCTCTTCCGTCGAGGAGGGGGCCGCTCTCCGGGACGGGGGCCTCAAGCTCCCCATCCTGGTCCTGGGAAGCCTCTACCCCTTCGAGAGCTTCCGCGCCGCCGCCTGCTACGACCTCGTCCCGACCGTGGCGAGCCTCGAGTCCGCCCGCCGCCTGGCCGCCATGACGCGCCGGATGGGCAGGAAGATCTCCTGCCACCTCAAGGTCGAGACCGGCATGGGCCGCATCGGCATGAGCGAGGCCGCGGCGCTCGGCGCCATGGAGTTCCTCTCCGGCAGGCCCGAGGTGCGCGTCGGCGGGGTCTACACCCATTTCTCCTGCGCCGAATCGAGCCGCCTCTTCACGCGGGCCCAGCTCGCGCGCTTCCGCAAGGTCCTGGCCGCCATGCAGGACCGCGGCATGGACCCCGGCCTGCGCCACGCCGCCAACTCAGCCGGGATGCTGGGCTTTCCGGAGAGCCGGCTCGACCTGGTCCGTCCCGGCCTGGCGGCCTACGGCCTCTGCGAGGGCTTCGACCCCGTTTTGACTCTGAAGACCAAAATCGTGTTTATTAAGACGGTGAAACCCGGCACCCCCATCGGCTATGGCGCCACGTACCGCGCCAAGCGCCGCACCAGGCTGGCGACGCTCCCGATCGGCTATGCCGACGGGTTCTCCAGGGGCCTTTCCAACCGCGGCGAGGCCCTGGTCGGCGGGGTCCGGTGCCCGGTGGCGGGCGTGGTCTCCATGGACATGACCATGATCGACGTCACCAGGGTCAAGGGCGCGCGCGTCGGCGACGAGGTCGTGCTCATCGGCCGCTCCGGGAAGGACGAGCTCTCGGCCCGGGACATGGCCCGGAGGCTGGGCACCATCCCCTACGAGGTCGTCTGCGGCCTGACCGCCCGGGTCCCCAGGGTGGTGCTGCCGTGATCGTCGGCCTGGCCGGGACCTGGGGCTTCTGGCTCATCGAGGTCTGCGAGTCCGTGGGGCAGTTCGCCCTGATGATCAAGTCCGCGCTCGGCTGGATCCTGCGGTCCAGGGTCGAGTGGCGGCAGGTCCTCATCCAGATGCAGCGCATCGGGGTCGAGTCCTTCCCGGTGGTCACCATGACCACCCTCTTCACCGGCATGGTGCTCGCCCTCCAGACCGGCGCCTCCTCCAACGCGCTCCTCAACGAGCCCTTCTTCGTGGGCACGGTGGTCGGTTTCTCCATGGTGATGGAGCTCGCCCCGGTCATGAGCGCCCTGGTCGTCTCGGGCCGCGCGGGCGCCGCCATCGCGGCGGAACTGGGCACCATGCGGGTCACGGACCAGATCGACGCCCTCTACACCCTCGGGACCGACCCGGTGCGCTACCTCGTCATCCCCCGGGTGCTGGCCTTCATGGTGATGCTGCCCATCCTCAAGATCATGGCGGACTTCACCGGCATCTTCGGCGGCTGGGCCATCGCCTATTTCAAGCTCGGCATCCCGACCAACACCTACTGGCACGACATCTTCGACTACATGGACGTGGACAACTTCATGCACGGGTTCCTGAAGTCCTTCGTCTTCGCCTTCGCCATCGCCTTCATCTGCTGCTTCAAGGGCATCAACACCACGGGCGGCGCCGAGGGCGTGGGAAAGTCCACGACCGCGGCCGTGGTCATGAGCATGACCGCCGTCCTGGTGCTCGACTACTTCGTGACGGCCATCCTGGTGGCCTTCGGCATCACATGATAGACGCCGTAGGCGTGCGCAAGGGCTTCAAGGGCAGGCCCGTCCTGCGCGGGGTGGACATCATCGTGGAGGAGGGCGAGACCCTGGCCATCATCGGGGGCTCGGGCTGCGGCAAGAGCACCTTCCTCAAGTGCGTCATCGGCCTGCAGAGGCCCGACGAGGGCTCCATCACGGTCGACGGCGCGGACATCACGACCCTGAAGGAGGAGTCCGACATCGCCCACTACCGGCGCCGCTTCGGCTACCTCTTCCAGGAGGCGGCCCTCTTCGACTCCCTGCCCGTTTGGGAGAACGTGACCTTCGGGCTCAAGTACCTGACCGACATCCCGCGCTCGCGCTACCGGAAGATCGCGGCGGACAAGCTGGCCCTGGTGGGCTTGAAGGACATCGAGGACATGCGCCCGGCGGAGCTCTCGGGCGGCATGAAGAAGCGCGTGGCCCTGGCAAGGGCCATCGCCGCCGAGCCCTCCTATATTTTGTATGATGAGCCCACGACGGGGCTCGACCCCATCATGTCGGACGTGATCAACGACCTGATCATCGACCTGCAGAAGAAGCTCAAGGTCACGTCGATCGTGGTCACCCACGACATGAGGTCCGCCTATAAGATCGCCAGCCGCATGGCGATGCTGCACGAGGGGAAGGTGCTGCAGGTGGCCCATCCGGAGGTCATGAAGATCAGCACCAACCCCTATGTCCGGCAGTTCGTGGACGGCCTGAGCGAAGGGCCGATCAAGATGAGGCTGAAGGAATATGAGCTGCCGGAAGACGAGGAGCGCTCTTGAGCACCGAGGCTAAAGTCGGCACGTTCGTGCTGGTCGGGCTCGCCTTGCTGGCCACGGCCATCTTCCTGCTCGGCGACTTCACCCTGGAGAAGCGCTACAGCCTCGACGTCTATTTCACGGACGTCTCCGGGCTCTCGGCGAACGTCCCGGTCAAGCTCTCGGGCGTGGAGGTCGGCCAGGTGAAGGCCATCACCCTCGACCGCAACAAGGTCAAGGTCGTGGCCGCCATCCGCGAGGGCGTCGAGATCTACAAGGACGCCACGTTCACGGTCGGCATCACCGGCATCATCGGCTCGAAGTTCATGGAGATCACCCAGGGCCACCCCGAGGCCGGCGTCATCCCGGCCGGCTCGGCCATCGCGGGCGTGGACTTCGTTCCCCTCGACAAGGCCATGAACCAGGCCCTGCGCAGCCTCGACGAGCTCGTGGCCTCCTTCAACTCCACCGAGGCCAAGCCCGGGACCCTGGCCCGCAACCTCAACGACACGGTCGCCAACATGCGCGACCTGACCGCGAACTTGAACGACCTCATCGAGACCAGCAGGCCCAACCTCTCCAAGGCCCTGGCCCGGACCGACGCCATCACGGAGAAGCTCGACGAGCTCCTGGCCAAGAGCAACCAGGTCATGGCTGGCCTGGCCACCGACAAGGGCGCGGTCGGCGCCCTCATGCACGACCCCAAGGTCAAGGAAGACGTCAAGGAGACAGTCTCGAGCATCAAGGAGGCGGCCGGCACCGCCAAGGACATGCTCGGCCGCATGACCCAGTTCCGCATCTACTGGAACATGGACTGGCGCTACGAGCACGTGGCGCGCGCCTCGCGTCTGGACGTGGGCCTCAAGATCTCTCCTCGCGACGGCCGCTACTACTACGTCGGCGGGTCCAACATCGGCAATGAGAACGACGCCCGCCCCAGCAACAAGGACTACGCCAAGCTCAACACCATCGACGCGCTCCTGGGCTGGGAGAAGGGCCCCTTCGACGTCGGGGTCGGCGTCATCCGCTCCGGCGGAGGCGGCAGGGTCACGGTCACCCCGTTCTACAAGCATCCCGTGGGGAGCAAGTTCAGCCTCATGGCCCAGGCCTACGACTTCAGCCGCGACCGCGTCTCCGAGAGCCGGCGCTTCGACAACCCGGTCTACGACGCGGGCATCATGGCCCGCATCAACCGCTTCTTCGGCATCGGCGCGCGCGCCGAGGACCTGGCCGAGATCAAGCGCTACCAGACCTGGGCCAGCGTCCTCTTCGAGGATAAGGACATCGCTTATCTCTTCGGCGTGGTCAGCTTCGGCGCGGCCGGCACCAAGGGCCGGTCGAAGAAGTAGCCTGACGCCGCCGCAGCCGGGCCGCTTCTAGACCCCGGGCTCCGAGGTCAGCACGTAGGCCAAGCCCACGACGAACGCCGCGACCAGGGCTCCGAAGACGGCGAGGTAGACTTGGCCTGAGGTCGCGCGGACCGGCCGGTCGATGTCCGGTCCGAGTCTTTCCAGCACGCGGACATCGGTCGGGATGGACCAGACGGCGGCGTCGTCCTGGTCGGTCACGGCGAAGTAGAGCCTGCCCGCGACCTCATCGAGGCCGAGGAGCGCGCCCTCCCGCTCCGTCCAAGGGAAGGTCCGGGATCGGTCCGCGCCCGTCAGGTCGACGCGGTGGAGCTCCCGCGGCCGGACCCACGCCTTGGTGGCGGCGGAGCGGACCTGAGGAGCCAGGGCGATGGCGTAGAGCCACCTGTCCCCCAGGACGACGCTCTCGACGCGCCCCGGCGTCGAGAGCAGGGTCCGCACTTTCTGCAACGAGTCGTTGAAATCGACGACCACGCCTCCGCCGTTGGCGTCTTCCACGGTCACCAGCCAATGTCCGCTGCCGCGAGCTTCCAGGTGTCGCGGAGACTGCAGCCCGACCTCGCGCCCCTTCCGTCCTGAACCTGCTTCGAAGAGCCTGAGCGCTCCCGCTCCCAGGCGGTCCAAGGCCACGGCCGCGATCGTCGGGTAGTCCTCGGCGATCGCCATCTCTCCGCCGAGCACCGCCGCCAGCCTGATCCCGCCCGTCTTGAGGTCCGTCCGGGCGTCGAGGCGCGCGATCCGGGCGACAGTGCCGTCCTGGATGGCGATCACGGGCGCGGGGGACCATCGCGGTTGAGCGAAAGCCCGGATGACCGCGCCGTCCGGCAATTCATAAGCGCGCAGGATTTCTCCGGCCTCGAGATCGACTCGCAATAGGAGCTCGGTGGACACTCCTTCCGAATGCTCGTCGCCGTAGTGCTTGGCCGCGATCAATACCGTCCGTCCATCACGCAGCAGGAAGGGCCTTCCCGTGAGCGAGTAGCCTGGCAGACGGAACGAACGCTTCCTCCCGCCGGGGAATGCCTGTGAGCAGAGATAGGTCTTTCGCGGATAGGCGCCCGCGATGTGGATCACGCGCCGCCCTGGCAGGTCCAACAGGAAGTCATGGTTCTCCGCGTCGGCCGCGATCCGGTCGACCCCGTCGCCTCTCCTGCAGCCGGGAAGACATAGGGTCAAGGCGGTCGCGGCGAAGACGAGTATCCGGCGGCTGTCCCTCATGGATGATAGGCTATAAGCCAAGCTCGAAACTGACCCAATCGATCCGACTGAACCAATAGCCGTCGCAGGGTTCGCACCGGAACGTGGTCGCCCGCGATCCGGCAAAGGAGCCGCACTGCATGCTCGTGAAGCATTTCGGGCAAGGGAGATCGTCCTTGGCTGCCTTCTCCTTCGAGGTGGCCCATTCAGTGAGAGCCCGGTTCCTCTGGACCATCTCTTCATGCAGTCGCTCGCCCGCGCACCATTTTCCCCCGCAATGCGGGCAGGATTGGACTGCGAATACCCCGTCGGTCATCTCAGGCGCGAGCATCGCTCCGCACTGAGCGCAATAGAGCATGCCGGGAGTCCGGTTCACTCCAGAGGTGCGCAGGCCCACGAAGAACCGCCGGCCGGCCCAGCGGATCAGGCGGACCAGCCAAGGCCGTAGGAAGACCACCGCGATGACGAGCGGTGCCACCCACCAGTAAGTCGTGGCGAGATGCACCCACAGCGACGACAGGGGGTCGGTCGAAACAGGCATGGACCGCAAACCGGCATACTCTACCACCGATGTTCCGGGACTGTCAACCGCTCCGCCGATCCAGGGCGGTGATGGATGGGCCTTGCGCCTATTAGGGAAGTGGTATAATCGTTCTCTAAAATGAAGAAGCAGTCCTCTGTCCGGCTGCGAGCCCAATACCGCTGCACCGAGTGCGGCTACGCGGCTGCCAAGCCCCTGGGTCAGTGCCCGGATTGCTCGGCCTGGAACTCCATGATCGAGGAGGCGGTGGCCGAAGAGGGCAAGACCAAGGCCTCGCGGGGGCTGGTGGATTTCTCGTCGACCCCGACGCCTCTGGCGGACCTGGCCTCAGGCGGGCCTCCGGCTGAGCGCTCAGCCACGGGTCTTGGCGAGTTCGACCGGCTCCTGGGCGGAGGCGTGGTGCCGGGACAGGTGGTGCTCCTGGCAGGGCCTCCGGGCATCGGCAAGTCCACCTTGATGCTCCAGGCAGCCGCGCGCCTGTGCCCGAAGTTGAGCGTCCTCTACGTCTCAGGAGAGGAATCCTTGAAGCAGGTGGCTGAGCGCGCCCGGCGCCTCGGAATCACGGGCGGGGCCATCACCCTTCTTTCCGAGACCGACCTTTCCAAGATCCTGGCCGCCATGGAGACCTTGAAGCCGGGTCTCGTGGTCCTCGATTCCGTCCAGACCGTGCATCATCCCGAGTGGCCGGGCACGCCCGGGTCCGTGGCTCAGGTGCGGGAGTGCAGCGCCGAGCTCCTGCGCGCGGCCAAGGGCAAGGACACGGTGGTCTTCCTGCTCGGGCACGTCACCAAGGAGGGCTCCCTGGCAGGGCCGAAGCTCCTCGAGCACCTGGTGGACACGGTCCTCTATTTCGACACGGAGCGGCACGACCTCCTGCGGGTCCTGCGCGCGAGCAAGAACAGGTTCGGGCCGACGGATGAGATCGGGCTCTTCGAGATGGCCGCGGGAGGCCTGACCGAGGTACGGGACGCGGCTTCCCTCTTCGTGGAGGGGGCCGGGCCCGGCACCTGCGGCAGGGCGGTGTCCGTGGCCCTGGAAGGCTCGCGGCCCATCCTGGCCGAGGCCCAAGCCCTGGTGGTCACCACGCGCTATCCTCTGCCGCGCAGGACGGCCACGGGCCTGGAATACAACCGGGTGCTGATGCTCCTGGCGGCCATGGAGAAGCACCTCAAGCTCAGGCTCGAGGACAAGGACGTGTTCGTGAGCCTGGCCGGAGGCTTGAAGATGAACGACCCGGCCATGGACCTGGCCGCCTGCATGGCGGTCTTGAGCTCCGCTCGCGACGCGGCGGTGCCTTCGGACATGGTCTTCATCGGGGAGGTCGGGCTCCTGGGCAGGATCGGCCGGGTGCCCAACCTCGACGGCAGGCTCAGGGAGGCTGCCAAGGCCGGCTTCAAGAGGGCGGTGGTCGCCTCCAGCGGCAAGCCGCCCACGGGACGGCACACGGGCATCGCGGTGAACCCCGTGGCGACCTTGCAGGAAGCCGCGGCGCTGTGCTGCGGCTCGCAGCCGCAGAAGAGTGTCAAGAATATAGACGGTCATCAGGACGCAAGAAGCGCAACCATAGACGACGATAATGCGTAAAATCAGCTGACATAGGAGCCACCGGAAGCGGTCCTCCGGCGGGACAAATGGGAATCTGGATATTCAGGCTGTTGGTCGTCATCGTCTGTCCGGCGTTGGTGTATCTGCAGATCAATCCGACCCCCAAGGGCATCATCCTGGGGGTCCTCATCGGGATCACGATCATCGGCGTCGAGTTCCTGGTGGAGCAGGTCAACCTCCTCACCGCGGTGTCCGGCATGCTGGGCGCCGGGGCGGGCATCCTGCTCTCCCAGGTCATCGACTTCCTGGTCATCCAGATGAACGTGCACGCCCTGTCCCGGCACTGGGAGGCCTACGCGGTCCTGCGCTACTTCGCCTTCGGGGTCCTGGGCATGATCGTGACCATCCGGAAGTTCCCGGAGCTCGACGAGCTCGACAAGGACATCCTCAAGATGAGCCGCCGCCGGGGAGCCGAGCTCAAGGTGGTCGACAGCAGCGCCATCATCGACGGCAGGATCATGGACATCTGCGAGACGAAGTTCCTCACCGGCACCCTGGTGGTGCCGCGCTTCATCCTCCAGGAGCTCCAGGGGCTGGCGGACAGCCCGGACTCGCTCAAGCGCGCCCGCGGCCGCAGGGGTCTCGACATCCTGGCCCGGCTCCAGGAGAACCCGGACATCCCGGTCCGCCTCATGGACAAGGAGTATCCGGACATCCCGGACGTGGACGGCCGGGTCGTGCGGCTGGCCAAGGACCTCGGGGGTCGCGTGCTCACCACGGACTTCAATCTCAACAAGATCGCGGCCCTGGAGAGCGTGGTCTGCCTCAACGTCAACGACCTCGCCCTCTCGCTCAAGCCGGTGGTGCTGCCCGGCGAGTCCATGTCCGTCTTCATCATGAAGGAGGGCAAGGAGAAGGAGCAGGGCATCGGCTACCTCGACGACGGGACCATGGTCGTCATCGAGGACGGCAAGAAGCACATCGGCAAGAGGCTGGAGGTGGGGGTGACCTCCATCCTTCAGACCTCGGCGGGCAGGATGATCTTCGGCAAGAGCAGGGGTGAGAGGGTGTCATGAACGCGTCCCGCCGGGCCGTGCTGGCGTTCTTGCTGGCCCTGCCGGCCGCGGCGGCCGGGCAGGAGACCGCGACCTGGGAGGGGCATGGCCAGGGCGTGCTGTGCCTGGCCTATTCTCTGGACGGCAGGACCATCGCGAGCGCGGACGCGGGCGGGGAGGTCCGGCTCTGGGAGGCGGGGACCGGCAGGCAGCTCTCCACCTGGAGCGCCGGCGAGGGGCCGGTCACGGCCGTGGCCTTCTCCCGCGACAACAGGAGGGTCTTCGCGGGCGGGGCCGAGGGCGGGATCTCGGTCTGGGGCGTGGACGGCAGGCGCGCCCAGGATTGGCGCGCCCATGGCGGGCCGGTGCTGGCCCTCAACGCCTCGATCAACGGCCGCCTCCTCGCCTCCGGAGGCAGGGACGCCACGCGCAAGCTCTGGAACCTGTCCCAGGGCGGCATGGCCGCGCAGTGGAAGAAGCGAGAGGACGCGGCCGTGCTCTCGGCGGAGTTCCTCCCGGACGGCAAGTCCATCCTCTTCGGCAGCAACGACGGCACCGTCCGCGTATGCGGGCTGAGCAGGAAGGAGAACGAGGTCGCTCCGCCGTGCGACGTGTTCACGTTCGAGGGCTGCGGCCTGACCAAGCCCCTGCCGGACGGCAAGTTCGCGCTCTCGGCCTGCGCCAGCGGCGACATCGTGCGCTGGGACTTGGGACAGGGCAAGGACCGCGCCATCGGCAAGGGCGGGGGCTCGAGGATCAACGCCCTGGCGGTCTCTCCGGACGGCAAGCTGGCCGCGTCCGGGGGCGACGACGAGACGGTCCGGCTCTGGGACCTCGCGGCCATGAAGCTCATCTCGAGCCTGCGCGGGCACCGGGGCCCGGTCACGGCCGTGGCCTTCTCTCCGGACGGCAAGACCATCCTCTCGGGCGGCGAGGACCGCGTGCTCAAGACCTGGGACGTCCAGGCGGAGCTGGCCTGCGCCGAGAAGTTCGCGGCCGGGCGCGCGTTCCTCGACGGGGGCAAGCTCCAGGAGGCCAAGCAGTCCTTCGAGGAGGCCGTGGCCTGCAGACCGGCCAACGTGGACTTCCTCAACTGGCTGGGGTCCGTGTACGGCGACCTCGGCAACCACGCCAAGGCCGTGGAGACCCTGCGCAAGGCGGCCCGGAGCTCCAGGGCCGCCGCCTGGAACTTCTACCTCGGCCGGAGCTTGCTCGCCCAAGGCCTGCTCGCGGAGGCCAAAACCGCGCTCTCCGACGGGCTGAGCGAGTCTCCTTTGAACAACCGCGGGGTGGACCGGCGCGGCGACGTCCGCGCCCTCATGGAGAAGCTCGAGGGCTACGGCGCCGCGCTCAACACGGCCAACGAGCGACTGGCCGAGGGCCGCTTCGCCGACGCGCGCCAGGCGGCCGAGACCGCGCTGGCCCACTTGCCCACCCCGCAGGCCCAGGCCCTCGTCGACGACGCGTCGAGCAGGCTCAAGGCCTACGAGCGCGGCAAGCGCAACCGGACCATGATCACCCTGGGCCTCGTGCTGGCCGCGGTGCTCGGAGGGGGGTTCTTCTTCTGGAAGAAGCGGCGCGAGGCCAAGGCCGCGGCCGCCGAGTCCGAGCCGGCCGCTCCAGGGCCCGAGCTCCCGGGTCCGCCCGCCCCTCCCGCGAAATAGCGGCTCATGACCGGCTTGCGCGTCGTCTTGCTGGGCGGGGCCCTCGTCTTCACCGGGTTCCTTGCCGCCGCTTCCCTGGTCCGGGCCGCGGAGCCCGCGCCTTCCGAGGCCGAGGCCGCCCGGGAGAAGCTCAGGGAGATGACCCTGGACCTCTTGAAGAGCAGGCTGAAGGAGGGAAGCTCCGCCTTGGAGCGGGTCGAGCAGTTCGAGGAGGGGCTTTCGGGCGCGGTGGGCAGGGCCGAGCTGGCCAAGGCGGTCTACGACTACGCCGTGGTCGTCAGGAAGATCGACTCCGACCTGCGCGATATCGAAGGCATCGTCAACGGGCTTCCGGACGAGGACCAGAGGAACGAGTACATCAGGACCTACATGCTGGCCAACCCCGGCGGCCACCTCGTCAACTACAACGACGTGGTCAAGATCGTGTTCGGAGGCGCCAAGGTCGGCGTGGCCCTGGCCGCCGAGGTCGGCAAGAGCGCGGTGGGCGGCGGCACCGGCGAGCTCATCGGTGCGGCCGAGCTCGGCATGGAGGTCCTGGACTACGTCGGAGACAAGCTCGACCCCGCGGTCGTCAAGAAGGCCGTGGCTGAGAGGGTCGTCAAGGACGTGCGCGGCAAGACCGTGTGCCTCAACGACGTCCAGCTCTCCAAGCTGACGGACGACGCCGGCAAGTCGGTCCAGGAGAAGTACGACAACACGGTCATCCTCCATGAAGGGGCGGAGGTCTGGCTGACCAAGGAGATGCGCGAGAGGCTCGACAATTTTGCCATGAAGCAGGGGCTCGACCCGGACATGCGCTGGGCCGACGTCTACGCCCGCTACCGCGAGACCAAGCTTGGAGCCACGGATATCGACGCTGACAAGCTCGTGCAGGAGATCATCGAGGAGGAGACGCGCAAGCTCAAAGGCGGCCTGTCCGAGCCGGGCCAGCCCGAGGTCGCGGCGGACACGGCCTGCTACGCAGGGGCGCAGCAGCGCTTCCGGAGCGCGATGGACTGGTTTCCCAAGCTCCGCGACAAGGGCTCGTTCTCCAAGTACTCCTGCCAGCCCATGCATTCCAGCCAGGAGACCCCTCCCGCGGCCTGCTGCAAGACCTACTACGCGACCCGCAACGAGAAGGGCATGTGGGATGAGGCCTGGGCCGTGCTGCAGGAGTGCGGCTGGAAGGCCGAGATCGAGAGCCGCCGCTTGGCCGTGGAGAAAGCGAAGGCGGCCTGCCTCAAGGCTCCGGCCCGCTGACGCGGGGACCCGGCCGGCCCTATTCTCCCAGGAAGAGGAAGAAGTACTGCAGGAAGTCGTGGAGGTCCGCGTTGACGATGGCGATGTCGACGGGAGCGTGGTTCATCCCGCCCGTCAGCCGGCCCGAGACCTTGTCGAAGGTCAGGGCCACGGGAGCGTGGTTGGCGTAGCCCTTGAGCTCCACGGTCGCGGCGTCGGCGTCGCCCGCCTTCATGTCGAACTCGATGCGCACCGGGCTGTGGTTGGCGTGGCCCTCGAGGAGGCCGTCCTTCCAGTTGACGTAGAGCTTCACCGGGCTGCGGTTGGCCCCGCCCTCCACCAGGAAGGACTCGGGGGTCCAAGCGAAGGCGAGGTCCACGGGGCTGTGGTTGGCGCCGCCGGTGATCCGGGCCTTTTCGTGGTCGATGGCGAGCTCCACCGGCGAGCGGTTCATCCCGCCCGTGATGGTCCAGCCGCGCCTGTCGATGACGAGGTCCACGGGAGAGCGGTTCATCCCTCCCTTGACCGTGCCGATCCTGTTCTGGGCCAGGGCCGCGAGGGGGGCCGGGGCCTTCCGGAGGCTCAGGCTGACCGGGGGCACGGCCGCGAAACCCTGGCGGGCCGAGGCCGAGAGGCCCTCGGGCGAGGCGCAGGCGTGGGAGATTCCGGCGGAAAGGAGCGCGGCGAGGATCAGGTTCATGAAAAGATTATAGCACGCCGCCGGGGGCGCGGAGAGGTGTTTCTGGCGGCCAGGACCGGGCGCAAAGGCGAGGCCCATTTAGTAGAATGAGCCCGTTCGTAAGGAGGGCGGTTGACATGGCGAGGACCAACGGGGGCAGGAAGCTCAAGATCGCGCTCAGCACGGGCGGGGGCGACGCCCCCGGCTTGAACGCGGTCATCAGGGCCGCGGCCAAGACGGCCTGGTGCCTGGGCTGGGAGGTCTGGGGCATCCAGGAGGGCTTCGAGGGGCTCATCGACCCGCGCAGGAAACTCGTGCGCATCGATCCGGTGGACATCCGGGGCATCCTCACCCAGGGCGGCACCATCCTCGGCACGGCCAACCGCGGCAACCCCTTCAAGTACGTGATGGAGACGGCCCGCGGCCGGCGGGAGGTGGACCTCTCCGGGCGGGTGGTCCGCAACTTCAAAAGGCTCAAGTTCGACGCGCTCATCGCCATCGGCGGCGAGGGCACCCTCGGCCTCTCTTTACAGCTCTCCAAGATGGGGATCCCGATCATCGGGGTCCCGAAGACCATCGACAACGACCTCATGGGCACGGACATCACCTTCGGCTTCGACACCGCGGTGAGCATCGCCACCGACGCCATCGACCGGCTCCATTCCACGGCCCAGTCCCACCGCAGATGCATGGTCGTCGAGCTCATGGGCCGCTACGCCGGGTGGATCGCGCTGAACGCCGGGGTCTCGGGCGGAGCGGACGTCATCCTCCTGCCGGAGATCCCTTTCGACATCGAGTCCGTGTGCGACAAGGTCCGCGATCGGGACCGCCGCAAGAAGCTCTTCTCCATCGTGGTCGCCTCCGAGGGCGCCAAGCCCAAGGGCGGGACCAGGGTCCTCAAGGAGGGAGCCACGGCCAACCATGTCGAGCGGCTGGGCGGCATCGCGGAGTGGCTGGGCAGGGAGATCCAGGAGCGCACGGGCAAGGAGACCCGCTCGCTCGTGCTGGGGCACCTCCAGCGGGGGGGCGTGCCCACCACCTTCGACCGCCTGCTTGCCACGCGCATGGGCGCCGCCGCCATCCGCTTCGTCCAGCAGGGCAAGTTCGGGCACATGGTGGCGCTCCGGACGCCGAGGATCGTGGCCGTGCCGCTGAGCCAGGCCATCAAGAGGCTCAAGACCGTGCCCCCGGACCACGACACCATCATGTCGGCCAGGGCCATGGGCATCAGTTTCGGGGACGGGCACTGCTAGGCGAGCCGGAAGACCACGGCGTAGACGAAGCAGAGCCCATGGAGCATGGGCGCCTTGGCCAGGCGGTTGAGGGCGGCGTCGGCCAGCGGGACCCCGAAGGGCAGGAGGATGCGGCCCTCGGCGAGTTCCACGCGGAACCCGTGCCCGGCGACCAGGCCGCGGACCTCGGAAAGCGCGAGCCACTCGTGCTCTCCCTCGGGGAGCTTGAGGCCCAGGGCCTCGGCCAGGTGCAGGGGCTTGGTCCAGACCGGGTTGACCGAGGTCAGGACGAGCCTGGTCCCGGCTCCGGCGTAGGCCTTGAGTCCTTCGAGCGCCGCGCCCGGGTCCGGCAGGTGCTCGATGACGTCGCAGAGCAGGATGTGGTCGAAGACCTCGCGGCCGGAGGGATGGGCGATGTCCTCGGCCCGGAACTCGAGGCCCGGGTGCCTCTTGCGGGCCTCCTCCACCATGGCGGGGCTCAGGTCGAGGCCGACCCCGCGCTTGGGGGCCAGGCTCGCGAGCAGGGCCCCCGTGCCGCAGCCCACCTCGAGCACGCTCGAGCTCCGCGGCACTAGGCTCCCGTAGATCTCGAGCAGGCAGCGCCAGTAGCGGGTCTGGCGGGCCTTCCCCTCATCGTAGCGGGAGGCGATGGAGTCGAAGTGCTGCCGCACCGCTTCCGTCTCGAAGCGTTCCACGCACGGATTGTACAATAATGAGGTCAGTCGTTAACTTTGTCGACGTATTCGCGAGCGAATAAGTCGACAAAGTTAACGACTGGCCCCAGCGTATGGTATCATCGTGGTGTGAGGACGATATCCCTGCCGGCCGCCATGGTGCTGCTCGCCTGCGGGGTGGCGAGCGCGGAACAGGGGCAGTGGTCCGCGTCCCTGAGCCCGGGGTTCGCGGCCACGGCCGGGCCCAAGGGAGCGTTCGGGAACCAGAACGGCAACTCCTCCCATCTCATCGCCGGGCTGGACTACGAGGTCCAGGACGGCTACTGGTACGGCCTGGAGATCGGGTACTCCGGGGGGCACCGCTACGAGGGGCGGCTCGAGGGAGAGGATCTCGACAAGGACGGCAGGGAGGACGCCCTGACCTTCACCTCGGACGTGGACACCAAGATGCTCCAGCTCACCCCGGTGCTCAAGGCCGGGGGCAGCTACACCGACGACCTGGAATACGCCTTCGTGGTGGGCGGCGGCCTCTACTCGTTCTTCCGGCCCGCCGGCTCCGCTATCCTCGAGGGGACCACGACGAACGGGCTCAATGTCACGGGCCGGACCGTGCCTCTCGCCAAGTCCTCCAACGCCTTCTTCGGCCTCGACCTCGGCCACACCCTCACCTACGGCGTGTCGGGCGCCTTCAAGATCGGCCTGGACGTGCGCTACCACATCGTCTTCATGTCCGGGGGCACGGCCGGCATCGTGGTCCCCGCGGCCCGCTTCGGCTTCCTCTTCTGACCTACTGACTGCAGGCGCCGCTGGGGTCCGCGGCCGCGCAGGCCTGCGCGCTGGGATGGCACGTCTGGGTCCACGAGTTCTTCCACCAGGAGGCCCTGCGGCAGGTGCCGTCGGGTCTTGCCGGCTCGGAGGCGTCGGCGGGAGGCGGTTTGAGCCAGGCATCCGGGGGACGGGGAACGTGGTCCATGGTGCCGATGGGTCCCCCGGGCCCGACCGTGGTGGTCATGACCGGAGGAGGGGGGGCAGGGGGCTTGGGCTTCTCGACGGGAGTCTCGACCCTCCGCGTCGGGACCGGAGCCAGCACGGGCTTGGGCTCCTCCTTGGGAGCGGGTTGCGGCTCCGGTTTCGGGGCTTCGGCAGGGGAGACCGCGGGAGGGGCGGGCTTCTGCGGCTCCTTGGCCTTGGGCTCGGGGGTCAGGTAATAGACGGGTCCTTCCGCGGTCCTGGGCACGTCGGAGTCCTGGAGGCTCCTGACCTGGGTGGGGGTCCAGCCCTTCATGGGCTTGAGTTTGGGTCCGCGTTCCTCGGAACGGCTCTCCCCGCGGGAGGGGTACTGGACCTCCACGACCTTGAGGACCGTGCCGGGTTCTTCGCTTCCCGGGAGCGTCGGCACCGCCGGAGGGGCGGTCGGGGGAGCTGCGGGCGGCGGCGGGGGAGCGAGGGGGATCGGGGCGGGGGAGACCGCGGCCTGGGCCGGCGGGGGAAGAGGAGCCGGCGCCTGGGAGGCCGCGGCCCCGGGCTTCTTGTCGAAGACTTCGCCGGCCTTGGCCCGTCGTTCCGGAGCCCAACGGTCGAGCAGGAAGACCCCGAGGAACCAGAGCAGGGGCACGATCACCAGGGCCGCCACGCACAGGAGAGCCAGCCGCCGGGTGCCGAGGTCGCGGTCGGAAGGGGCGTCGGGCCCGTGGTCCTGGGGAGACATGGTCAAGCTGCCGGCTGTCGGGGCCGTTCCCAGAGTGTACCAGCGGAGCGCCGGGATTGCAAGGTAGCCCCGCTTGAACTCACCGGCCGTGAAGTGGTTGAATCGCCGCGGAGATCCCCATGGCAAGCCCCAGTCGCATCCTCGTCGTCGAGGACGATCACGCGATGGTCGGCTTCTACCGGCGCTGTCTGGCTCGTGACGGCCATGAGGTCGCCATTGAGTCAGACGGGTTCAGCGCGCTGGAGCGGGTCCGGCCATGGCGTCCCGACCTCTTCATCCTCGACATCGGCGTCGAGAAGATCGACGGCCTCAAGCTTGCCGGTGTCCTGCGAGGCGGGCCCGAGACCTGCCACATCCCGGTCATCATCGCCACCGGCAAGCTCGGCGGCTTCCCCGACGACGCGCTGGCCTCCCTGCGACGCAAGTTCGACGCCTTCGCTCTGCTGCGCAAGCCCTTCGACGCCCATGTCCTGCGCCGGACGGTCAAGGACGCGCTGGCGTCGGCCGCCGGCCGCGTGCCCATTGCGGACGCGAAGTCCTTCAAGTTCGTCGTCCGCAAGGGCACCGTGTGGGCGAACATCGAGACCAGGCAGGTCGTGATCAACGGCAGGCCCGTGAAGGGCCTCGACGCCAAGGCCTTCGAGCTCCTGGTAGCCCTGATCCGGCATGACGATCCCATAAACGTAAAAGAGCTGTCGGCAAGGCTGTACGGGAGCAAGGACCACTGCGCTGCGGTGCGCATGGCGGTCGTGAGGCTCCGCAAGTGTATCGGGGGCTTTCGCGCCATCCGCATTGAGACCATCGGGAGGGCCTACGCCCTCCGCGTCCCGGCAGAGGCTGCCGAGGCGCCTTGACCCGACGTTGGATTCCCGTCGAGAAAAGTCGATACCGGCCGGATATGCGCCGATAACCAGCCGTTATTTGACATTCCTTTGACGTGGTGGTAGGATGGGGAGACGTTGGCAGATTCAGAGGCCAGCGCCAGGGGGACCCGAGTACGCCGAGACCGCCGAGTCCGGTTCGACTTCGTCGTTACGCACAGCAATCTCTAACCTCACCCCACGCCACAGCCCCCGCGCTTCCAGTCTCTCCCCGTCATCCGTCGCACCCAAAGGAGCTCAACATGAGAACCACAACCACGCTCATCATCGCCATCCTCGCAGCCTCGTTCGCGGCCAGTTCGGCTTGGGCGGCGCAGTCACAGGGGGAGGGAGCCAAGGAGAATAACGTGCAGGCCGTATCCATCGGAGAATTGGTTCGAGACCTGAAAGCCGCAAAGACAGAACAGGAGAAGACCGCCGTCTTGAACAAGAAGGGATCAGGAGGACGTCCTCAGAACCTGAAGGATGTTGAGGATCTTATGGACTTGGCGACCACCAGCAAGTCTTCAATGGACAGGTCATTTGCGTTGGACGGTTTGGGACGCGTTCCTCCTAATAAGGAGTTCGCAACTCCATTTCTCAGGGCACTCGATTCGGACGATCGTGATGTCCGGGTGGTAGCCATGCGTAATCTTAGACGAATGAAGCATACGGGAGCGCTGCCCCATATCAGACGAATCCTTAGGGACTACAACTCTATGGCATTTAAGGCAGCCAAACTAGTCGACAAGCGCAAAGCGCGGGCTATCGCCAGCGAAGGATCGGAAGCAGCGCTGTTCTTGGCTGAGCAGCGCGACAATGAGGGCTTGAACATTCTGCTCGAGAAGATCGAAGGCTTGGAAAATGGAGGCTGCACTGCCTTGGGGCGGTACGGAAAGATGGCATTGCCGAGAATACTTGAATTGGCGCGTGACCGGAAGAAGAAGGACTACGGAATGGGCGCGCTGGTCCAGATTGAGGACAAGGATGCGGAAGACGAGCTTATTCAAATCGTCGAGGACGTCAATGAAGACGGAGTCATTCGACAGACCGCAACGCATGCCCTCGTGACCAGAATCAAGAGCGACAAATTCCTCGACCGGCTTGAGGGTGCTGTTTCTACAGGGCAAATGGCAAAGTACGAAAAGGTGCTCCCCTATGCTTGTCGGCACAGCGGCAACAAGAGGGGCGCAGCGATCCTCGCAAAGTACCTGGCCCAGATTCCTGATGGCTCATACGATGGCCTGCTAAAGCGCCAACTCGTGATTACTTACCTGGGTGAAATGTCCAACCCGGTGGCTGTCCCTGCGTTGGAAAGCCAGCTCAAACACCAGAACAAGGACATTAGGGAGCTTGCGGCTTTCGCCTTAAAGCAGATTACAGGGCGTGACTACCCCTGGAGCAAGCCATGAGAGTACAGCACTTCGGTCTTGCCGCGCTAGCAACTTGTTTCCTCGTGCAGTCCGTACACGCATGGAATTCTGTCGGGTACTACACGCATGAGGCTCTGGCCCATGATGGGCTCTATTCTTTGCCGACAAACGATTACCCTGACTTGATCAAGTTCGAGGCGGCCCTGAAAGATGGAAGCGAATCTGAGGCGGGACATCCGGGTGGAGCTTTTTCGGATGAGATCGGCGGAGACGTCGCTGCCATCTGGACGGGGAATAGCGACCTCCTTCCAGGTGGTGTCCTGAAGAACTTCTCAGAGAAGAGTTTCGTGGAGGCCTACACCAATATCGGCCGCATCGTGCACCTCACGCAAGACCAAGCAGTTCCCGCTCATGCGGCGAACATAGCGCATAGCTGGCTCCATTGGGATGATTTTGAAACATATGCTGACGACCACTATTTGGTTCATAGGATTAACGGGTATTCCTATGCCTTCCCCCAACAATACTACGCCCCCCAACAGAATGATACTCGCGGCAAGTTGGCTGGATGGCGAAAGCCGAGCACGAATGAGCAATATTGGGTGCCCGGAGCAGACATGACTGTCCGGGGACATTATGGGGGTCCTGATGGAGAGGACATCTACTACAACGGCACTTATCCGGCTATTTGGGGCGTCGAAAGCCCGGAAATTGTTGGGACTCAGAATTGGCAGGGGGTCCGTAACACCGCTGGGGTCTTCGCCGCTGCATCGCGCAAACTACCTCCTTTGATCAAGGACCTCGCGCACACGACAGTCTCGCCGACGATCCAAAATCCCATGTCCATCATGTTCGGTGCAATGGAGAATCGGACGCAGACCGTACGTTTGACGGCGAAGATATTGAAGTCGGATGGAGTGGACACGAACAAGAAAGCGTTTGACGCGCATCCCATTCAACTCGATCCGGGAACGTACCTGCCCTGGGAGAAGCAAGTTTCAGTCCAGTGGAACGGAACCCCGACGGATGGCAGCATTCTGGACTACGGGGAATACACGCTTGAACTTTTTCTGGCCGATGCCGACGAGAATGAGTCCCCGCATGCTTCAATAGGCTTCCGCCTCGTGAAGCCAGGCACCCCGTCTCTGACCATTCACGACAACGACGGGGGAGAGAGCCAGAGCGACCCGTTCTACGGCGACGCGAACACCCCCGAAACCGCCCCCTGGCTGCACAACGATTTCAGCGTTGATCCGATCTCGGGGATCACCTTCGTCGCGGAAAACGATGATGGTCTGCGGTGGTTCTATCTGGGCACCTCGGACCTCAATCCCGCGACCGCTTTTTTGAATACGGAGCTGGATCTCAGACATTTGGTGGTCGAGACGCGCATCCTCCCTGACAAGGAGGGGTACGCCGTGGCGGCGTGGGGGGCGACGGACGAGCGGACGAAAGTCAATTTCGGCGTGGACAGCCTCCCGCCCGAGCTGGCGTTCAACGTGCACGTCAAGCCTGATTTCACCGTTTGGCTGAAAGGCGAGGTGAAGGACAAGACTTCGGGCGTCGCCGAGATAAGATATGCCCAGATCCAGGGGGTGCCCCAGAAGTATGACGAGCTGCCTGGGACGGGCTCGCCCATGAGCCGCCTTATAGACCAGGAAGTCGTCCCGGCGCAGCAGAATGAATGGGGGCGGTATGCGTTCCTGCATGTGTCTGCCGGCGACCGCGCCGGGCTGGCCAGCACCGGCAGCGTCGTCAGCTATTATTCGAGCAGGTCGGGCAACGTCTCGTGGAACGTCAACAAGGAAACCAGCCCGGAGTGGTTCAGTTTCCCATCCGGCGGGTTCGGCAATCGCTTGTTCGGCGCTCGGCGAGAGAGCGCATGCGTGAGGAGGAGCGGAAGCCTGCCCGAGCAGTGCAATGCCGATCCCCCGCCGCCGTCAAGCTGCGGGTCCCTGGCCTTCCGGGTCAAGACGGAGAGTTCTCCGGACCCCGGCGAGCCCAAGCCGGGCGCCATCGAGATCATAAGCGAGGTGCCTTCGAGCGAGACCACGATATTCGACGCGGCTCTCGGCGTGGACGACCGCACCGTGGACCTCGAGCTGCCGTTGGGCCCCGCCGTATGGTTCCAGCTTGCCTTGACCGATGCAAACAGCAACCCCTGCTATGAGCCTACGGCCACGGTCGGCATCGACCTCGAGACGATGTCCGGGACAGCGGAAACCAACCCGGCACAAGGGCCTTTGCCGTCCGGGACGGACATCGCCGTGACGGCTGACGGCGCGACGTTCGAGTTGGCGCGTGTCGAGCCCGGACCGAACAACCATTTCATGGTCCTGCGGGACGACGACCCGGTCCCTCCCGTGGGCTACAAGCGGCTTTGCGGGGTCAACCCGGCCAGGGATTTTACGACCGGCGCGATCTACTCGGGCTCGCTCACGGCGACATTCCTGATCGATGCCCCATGCCTGACACAGTCCCAGTTCTCGCGTATCCGGATGTTCCACATGGTAGCGGGCTCCTGGACGGACATCACGAGCTCCGTCAACGTGGCGAACCGTACCGTGCAAGGGGTGGATGATCACGCGTCCTGGTTCGGGGTGTTCATCAGCACGTCGATCCTCTTCAACGACGCGCACGCGCCCACAAGCCAGATCACTTATTCCACCTATCCGATGACGCCGGCCAGCGGAGGAATCTGGATCTCGACTGATACGCTGCTGACGTTGACCGCCGCAGACCCTGTCATCGAGGGAGAGGCTTCCTCCGGCGTCGAGGGCCTCTACTACCTGCTGGATCAGCAGTTCATCAGCCGCGCGGAGACCCCGGGAACGCGCTATGAGGCGCCGTTCACCCTCGAAGGCGGGACGCGCACCCTCACGTTCTACGCCGCAGACGGGGCGGGGAATGTCGAGTCCGCCCATCGGCTTGACCTCGTCTCTTACGAGCACGCAAGCCAGCTTCCGGGCTCCCTTTGGGTCTCGGCCAGGTCGAGCACGGCGGTCGAGCTCTCATGGCAGCAGAACGGCAATCCTCCGAACGCGGGCTACGGCCTGGCTTATGGGTCCACGGGCGGGTCGATGTCCTGCGATCTCGATTCCGGGGTGTTCACCCAGAACCAGCCGAGCATCCGCCCTGCCTTGCGCATAGGCGGCCTTCTTCCCATGACGCCGTATGCCTTCTCGATCTGCGCGTTGGGCATCCAGGGCAACTGCGGCGCCTCCGTGGTGGTCCAGACCTCGCCGGCAGAGCAAGTCGGCGACGAGCCCAGCCCTTCATTCGTCGCATGCGGAACAGGAGGCGGGCCTTCGGGCTTGGCGTTATCTGCGGACTCGACGGGGAATCTCTGGGAGATCGTCTCTGATGACTCATCGATCCGGCTGGGGAAGTTCGATGCTGCCGGCGCGCAGGTCGCATCCGTCAACTTGCCTGGGGCAAACGAGGAAGGCCGCTGGACCATCCGCTTCGATCCCGAGGGGAACGCCTATGCCGTAGGGGGCGCAAGCTCCGGAGCAGAAGAAGGGCTCCAACGGGTCGCGGTCTACAAGGTGGCATCCTCCGGGGATGTCCTGTTGTCGAGTACGGTCTTTGAGAATCCCTGGGGCCTGAATGACTTCGCCTTTGATTCGACGGGAGACATCTGGATCACGGGCGCGGTGCAGACCTCCGGGCCTCCGGATTTCTCAGGGCCGGTCGGGATTGCCATGGGATTGTGGCGCTTTGAGCCTGCGACCGGGCAGTTGAGCCTCAAAGCCTCTTATGCAGGGGACTCGGGCTTTGATGCAGGCTTTGGGGTCCAGCTTGACGGCTCAGGCGCTATCTGGGTCGTGGGATTCTCCTCGATGGCTGCAAGCACTTCGCCGAACAAGCTGGCCTTGGCTCTGTGGAAGTACGATGCGACTGGGACGAATCTCCTGGCCGGGCCTTTCCTGCGGCATGGCTACATGCGCGATATCGAGCAGGACGTGAATGCCAGGCTCCTGGCGTCCGGCGATGACCTCTGGGTGACTGCGACCAAGACCTCGGCCGTCGGGAACCTGGACTTGGCCTTGGTGCGCTACGGCTTGGATGGTGCTTTGAAGAGCGAGAAGTTCTGGCACAGCGACTCAGGCGGTGATGAGCTTCCTACAAGCATCCTCGTAGGCCGGAATGGCGCCATCACCGTGGCTGGAGGCACCGGCGCAGGGGCGAATGAACTTGCAGTGTGGCGGCACACGTCCGAAGGCGTCCTTGAGTGGGCCAGCACCATGGCAGGCGCAGGCAGGGCGAATGGGATGGTCTACAGCGGGGGCATGTGGCTTGCCGCGGCCGGCGCAGGGACTCCGTTGAAATTCACCCCAGGAGCCTCGTTGGCTGGAGGCGAGGGCACTGATGCCGGAGGTTTGGACGTCTTGGCTCCGAGGACGACCGTGCAGATCGGGGAGCCCAAGACCCCCGGCGACCCAGTAACAGTGAGCACCGCG
>JACRDQ010000003.1 GCA_016218545.1 Elusimicrobiota bacterium | reverse complement strand
CGCCGCCACGGACTCCGTCAACCCGCGCGTCCTGCGCGCGGGCGACACCATGACCGGCCAGCTCACCATCGCCAACTCCACCCTGACCGTCACGGGCAACGCCTTCTCCGTCGGCGTCTCCACCCTCGTGGTCAAGGACGGGATGCTCGGCCTTGGGACCACCGGCCCCCAGGCGCGGCTATCCGTCAGCGATTCCAACGCCAACACCGTCTTCGCCAGCAAGGGCTTCCTCGAGATCAACAACGACGACTCCACCGCGGACAACACCTTCGGGGTGGCTTTCCGCCAGAACGACACCGGCGGGACGCGTCAGACCGTGGCGAACATGGATATCATCGGGGCCAGCCACGGTGTGGGCGGCCAGAGCGGCTCGCTCGCCTTCGGGACCCGGTCGGGCGGCGCCTACGGCGAACGACTGCGCATCAAGTACGATGGGAGCGTCGGCATCGGCACCTCGGACCCCTCCGTCAAGCTGCATATCGCCGCCGCCGCCCCCTCGATCCGGCTGGAGCACACCGCCGGCCCGGACATCACCATGCACACCAATGACGGCAGCGGATTCGCCGGGATCAAGGTCACGGATGGGACGAACCTCCTGAGCATCCAGGATTCCGGCGACACGGTCCTGGGGCGCGCCAGCGGCAGCGTCGGCATCGGAGTCACCTCTCCCTCCAGCAAGCTGCAGGTCCTCGACGGGGACATCCGCGTCTCAACCTCGATCGGCCAGCCCTCCAAGGGCATCATCTTTCAGGACGACACCAGCCTGACCACGGCGGGCGGCGCCAACTCCTGGGCCCCGGTGGCCGGCTCCTCCATCGCCAACGCCAATGCCGGCAACGTGGGCATCGGGACCAACGACCCGGACGTGAAGCTCCATCTCGTGGGCAACATGCACATCGACACTTCCGGCACCTCCTCATTGACCCGCAATGTGACGGTCAAGAGCGGCGGCTCCATGCTCGACTGGGCCTCCTACGGCGGAGGCTGGGCTCCGGGCCTCATGCTGCAGGGCACGACCCCGGCCGGGGCCGACAGCGCCTCGGAGTTCCTCTTCCTCTCCGCCTTGGACGACACGCAGCCGACCCTCATCGCGTCCGGCAAGGACCTGGAGATCTACACCGGAGCCCCGCTGGGCTCCTCGGGAAACCGCTCCCTCTACCTCGGCGGCACCGGGAACTTCCACATCGGCGTGGACGCGGGCCGCATCCATTCCGCGGCCAACAGCACTTTCCTGGGCTACCAGGCAGGCTACAGCAACACGAGCGGCGCCAACAATTCCTTCGTGGGCTACCAGGCGGGAAGGGCGAACTCCTCGGCCGCCGACAATTCCTTCCTCGGCTTCGAGGCCGGCCTCAACACCACGATCGGGAATGCCAATTCCTTCTTCGGCTCCCAGGCCGGCAGGACCAATGCCGGCGGGATCGCCAACACCTTCCTGGGCAATGCAGCCGGCTACACCAACAACTCCGGCACGGCCAACGTCTTCGTGGGCTATCAATCCGGCTATCTCAACACCTCCAACAATAACTCCTTCGTGGGCCACAACTCCGGCCGCAACACGGGCAGCGGCGCCAACAACTCCTTCTTCGGCCAGGCCGCGGGCTACACCAACACCACGGGGAGCGACAACGCCTATCACGGCTTCCAGGCAGGCTACGGCGGATCGACCGCCAACAGCAACTCGATGGTCGGGTACAGAGCCGGCTTCAACACCACCGCCAGTTCGAATACCTTCATCGGCTATCTGGCCGGCTACTCCAATACCTCCGGCCAATACAACTTGTTCCTCGGCAACCAGGCAGGCTACAGCAACGGCACGGGCGGGGGCAACGTCTTCATCGGCTACCAGGCGGGATACAGCGAGACCAACTCGAACACGCTCTACATCGACAACTCGAACACCGCCACGCCCCTCCTGTACGGCGACTTCAGCCAGGACATCGTCAACGTCAACAACCGCCTGGGGATCGGGATTGGCTCAGCCATCCCCAGCTATCCCTTGGTCGTCCGCCAAGACGACGCCTGGGCCTCCTTGGTGTCGCGCATCCTGGTGCTCAACCACACGACCAGCGGCGCGCCCGCCGCAGGCATCGGGGTCGAGGCCGCCTTCATGGCGGAGAATTCCATCGGCGTTAGCAAGGAGGCCGGGCTCATCCAGGCCGCCTTGACCAATGTCGCCTCGGGGAGCGAGAACGGCTTCCTCGCTTTTCATACCATCAACGCTGGAGCGACCGCCGAGTGGGTCAGGATCGCCAACGACGGCAAGGTCGGCGTCGGCACCACCCAGCCGGGCGCGACCCTGGAGGTCAACGGCGACATGAGGGTCGGGACCACGGCGCAGACCGGCTCGGCCAACCGCTTCCGCATGCTGCAGGCCATGGTGCGGGTGACCAAGTCCGCCAATCAGACCCTGGGCGACAACACGCTGACTGCCATCACCTGGGACGTGGAGACGTTCGACACCGACGGCATGCACGACAACGCGACGAACAACACCAGGCTCACGGCCCCCATCACGGGCAAGTACCTCGTCGGAGCGACCCTGGTCTACAACGAGAACACCACCGGCGGCAGGGGCGTCCACGTCCGCAAGAACGGGGCCACGTACTACGGCGGCAACGAGCCCCAGACTCCCGCGGCCGGGGGCACGTTCCACGACGCCTTCTCCCACACCACCCTGGTCGACCTCGCGGCCGGGGAATACGTCGAGATCCTCGGCCACCAGCAATCCACCGTCGGCCTCGACGTCCTCAGCGGGAGCAACCCGATCTCTCAGGCGTGGATGACCTATGTGGGCGAATAAGGCCATGAACCATCTGCATGGGCGGCGGACCCGCATCCGCAAGGATCGACCGATGAAGACCAAAGCGCTCTCCCGGACCCTGGCGGCCCTGGCCGCCCTCATCCTCGCCGTCCAGCCCGGCTTGGCCGCCGTGCCCCAGCGCATCCTCTACCAGGGCACCCTGCGCCAGGCAGGCGGGCTCTACACCGG
>JACRDQ010000022.1 GCA_016218545.1 Elusimicrobiota bacterium | reverse complement strand
TGGTCGCGGACTGGAACCTCGCCTTCAAGCAGACCCGCCTGGTCGACGCCTCCTCTTTGCTCACCGCCGCCTCGGCCTTGAGCGGCCGCCCCTTGGACGCCTTGGTCGCGGACTGGAACCTCGCCTTCAAGCAGACCCGCTTGGTCGACGCCTCCTCCTTGCTGACCGCCGCCTCGACCCTGAGCGGCCGCCCGGTGGACGCCCTGGTCGCGGACTGGAACCTCGCCTTCAAGCAGACCCGCTCGGTCGACGTCTCCTCGGTGCTGGCAGCGGCCCGAGCGGCCTATGCGGCCGAGCTCGCTCCGGCGCAGCGAGCGTGCCTTCTGCTCCTGATGACCGATTTGCAGTGAGCCGCCGACCGGACAAAGCCCGGCTTCTTCCGGCTTCAGGCGTTCTTGGCCTTCACCCGAGCTCTGCGGCTTGCCCGCGGCCGGCCCGCCCCGCCCATCACCAGCAGGTCCTTGGCGGGCCTGCCCAGGGATTTGATCTTCGCCTCCCGGATCAGGGCTCCCGAGCGCGTGAAGCGGTCCTCCTGGTGGACGAGGCTCACGGGCAGGTGGGTCTTGGTGTAGGCCGCGCCCTTGCCCGCCTGGTGCCGGGCCAGGCGCGCGGACACGTCCTTGGCGATCCCGGTGTAGAAGGAGCCGTCCCCGCAACGCAGGATGTAGACGGACCACTCCTCGGGGCCGTCGAGGACCAGGCCCTCGAGCATGCGGCGGTACTTCGGATGTCCGGTCATGCCCCGCCCGCCGGCCTTCAGCGCCTCTTTCGGTAGAGCCGGGCCATGCGCGCGCGGCCCCAGTTGAGGTCCTTGAAGGTCCTGGGCCGCGGCGGGGTCAGGGTCGGAGTCACCGTGTAGGGGAACCCCGGCAGGGCGGCGCGCGGGAAGGTGATCCCGATGTAGCGCTCGATGGCGGTCAGGAAGGGCTGCTCGTCCGGGGCCATCAGGGTGATGGCGTCGCCCGCGCCGTAGGCCCGGGCCGTTCGGCCCACGCGGTGGATGTAGTCCTCCGGGTGCTGGGGAAGGTCGTAGTTGATGACGTGGCTGATGTCCTTGACGTCGATGCCGCGCGCCGCGATGTCGGTGGCGACCAGGATGCGGGTCTTGCCCGCGCGGAAGCTCTCCATGGCCTGGTTGCGCTGGCCCTGGGTGCGGTCGGCGTGGATGACGCCCACGGAGAACCCCTCGCTGTGCAGGCGGCTGGAGAGACGGTCCGCGCCGTGCTTGGTCCTGGAGAACACGAGGCCCGAGCGGATCTGGGTGGACTCCAGCAGCGCGATGAGGAGCTGGGTCTTCTGCGTCTGCATGACGGGGTAGACGACCTGGCTGATGCCCTCGGCCACGGACGTCGGCCGGGACACCTCGACCCGGACCGGGTCGCGCAGCGCGAAGGCGGCCACCCGCTGGACGTCGCTGCCCAGCGTGGCGGAGAACATCAGGGTCTGGCGCTTCTCCGGGAGGCGGCCGATGATGTCCCGGATGTCGGGTAGGAACCCCATGTCGAGCATCCGGTCGGCCTCGTCGAGCACGAGCAGCTCGAGCCGGTCGAGGCGCACGCTCTTCTGCCAGAGGTGGTCGAGGAGCCGGCCCGGGGTGGCGATGACGACCTGCGCGCCCTCGGAGAACGACTTCCTCTGGTCCCCGTAGCCGACGCCGCCGATGACCACGGAGGTGCGGAAATTGACGAACTGCCCCAGGGTGCGGAACTCCTTGTCCACCTGCAGGGCGAGCTCGCGGGTGGGAACGATGACGAGGATGTGCACCCCGTGGAGACTCCTCCCGATGAGGCGCTGGAGCCCGGGCAGGGCGAAGGCCGCGGTCTTGCCGCTGCCGGTTTGGGCGCAGCCCATGATGTCCTTGCCCTCGAGGGCCAAGGGGATGGTCTCGGTCTGGATCGGCGTGGGGGCCGTGAAGCCCATGGCGTTGACCCCGCGCACGAGATCGTTGTGAAGGCCCAGCTGTGTGAACGGCATCTTACCTCCCGACAGGCTGCTCTAGGATGGGAAATCTGACCAGCGGGACCATTATACAAGTTTCCGCGCCGCTCCCCGTCCCGCGCCAGCGAAGCAGGTCCCCATCATGGTATCATAGAGGTCCCAGGAAGGAGCCTTTATGACCGAATACCGACCCGACGACCAGCAGGAAGAGGAGACCGAGGATTTCGCCCAGCTTTTCGAATCCACCTTCAAGGAGCCCGAGCGACTCAGGCCGGGCCAGATGATCGAGGCCATGGTGGTCAAGATCACGCCGGAGTGGATCTTCCTGGATGTGGGCCGCAAGGGAGAAGGCTACCTCGACCGCAAGGAGCTCGCCGACGCGGAGGGCAACGTCTCCGTCCAGGAAGGAGACCGCATCCACGCCTACTACCTGCCCGGCAAGGGCCAGGAGATGCACTTCACGACCCGCATCGGCGCGGGGCCGGTCGGTCACTCCCAGATGATGAACGCGTTCAAGGCCGGCGTGCCCGTGGAGGGCGCGATCGCCAAGGAGATCAAGGGCGGCTTCGAGGTCCGCATCAGCGGCAGCCTGCGCGCCTTCTGCCCCTTCTCCCAGATGGGACTGCGCCGCGAGGACGACCGCGCCGCCGTGATCGGCCAGACCTTCACCTTCAAGATCACCGAGTGCGGCGAGCGCAACATCGTGCTCTCCCGCAAGGCCATGGTCGAGCTCGAGCGCAAGAGCCAGGCCGCGGCCCTGCGCGAGTCCCTCCAGGAGGGCATGCGCGTCCAGGGGCGGGTCACCTCCATCCAGAAGTTCGGCGCCTTCCTCGACATCGGCGGCATCGAAGGCCTCCTCCCCGTCTCCGAGCTGGCCTGGAGCCGGGTCGAGAAGGTCGAGGACAAGCTCGCGGTGGGCCAGACCGTCGAGGTCGTCATCAAGAGGATCGACTGGGAGAACAACAAGATCTCCTTCAGCCTCAAGGACGCCCTGCCCGACCCGTGGGAGCGCGCCCCGGAGCTCTGGCCCGTGGGCTCCTACCACTTCGGCACGGTCTCGCGCCTGGCCCCCTTCGGCGCCTTCGTCACCATGGGAGAGGGCATCGACGGGCTCATCCACATCTCCAAGCTCGGGGCCGGCCGCCGCGTGGGCCATCCCCGTGAGGTCCTCAAGGAGGGCCAGTCCGTGGAGGTCCGCGTCGAGGGCGTCGACACCGCGGCCAAGAAGCTCTCGCTGTCGCTGGCCGCCGTCAGCCGCGCCCAGGAGGAGGAAGCCGAGGCCCTCGAGGTCTACCGCCAGCGGGCGGAGAGCTCTTCCGGCGGGCTCGGCACACTGGGAGACCTCCTGAAAGGCCAGCCGGGCTCGTCCGACAAAGACTCCTGAGGACGCCCGTCGGGCCGGGCTCAGGCCCGTCCGTCCTCGAGCGCGAACCCTGCGCGGCCGAAGACCTTGGCCCCGCGGACCAGGCGGAAGAACACGGCCAGCATCATGCCGTGCTGGCCGCCAGTCGACGACCCGCCTTTCTGCATGAAGAGAAGGTCCGCCGACCCGACCGCGATGACGAGACAGCAAAGGGTCACGCCCACGGCCGGCCGGTCCAGCCACGCGCGCAGGGCTTCCAGCCGCGGGTGAGGCCTGCCGGAACCGGCCTCGAGCTTGCGCATGGATTTGAGGACGTGTCCGAACTCGCCCAGGACGCGCAGGCAGGACCACACACCCATGATGAGCAGGCCCACGAACCAGATTGGGAAGCCCTCTTCCGGCTCCCGGACCGCTTCGAGCATCTCGAGGAAGCCGCACCCCGTGTAGAGCACGGCCAAGCCGAGGTTCCACCACCACGTCATCCGGATGCGGTCCGCCTTGCGCAGGAATGAAGCGAGGGCTCCCTCGTCATCCAGCCTCTCTACGGCGTCATCCAGGCGCAGGACGCCGCTGAGCACGTCCTTGACCGCGTCCATGAAGAGGAGCGCTCCCCAGAACGCGACCATGGCCTCGCCGGCCAAGTCCTGAGGCGAGCCTTCCTTGAGTTCCTCAGGCAGGGAGACCAGCAGGTCATAGGCTCCGGCAGCCGTCACCAGGAGCCCGATGGCCAGGCCGGTCCAGGGATGGCGCACGAACCGGACCGCCCAGGCAGCAATCTCCCGCAGGAGCGGCTCCTTGACAACCCACGTACTCTCCCGAGAGGGCTCGGTCATCGCCCGACAATACCAGATAAGTCGCCCAACCCTCAACAATGAGCCGCATCTATCTCGTCTGCGGGCATCGGGTCATGCTCGGCCACGACCTGGCAGGAATCTATGGGGTTTCGACCTGGCATCTCAACCAGGCCGTCAAAGGACCATGCCCAACACCTTTACCGAGCATGGAGCTGTCATGCTTGCTTCGGCCCTGCGAAGCCCCACTGCAGGATGGAGGAACCGCCGGCCGAGCCGCGCAAGCGGATCGGTGTCATGTACCCGTAGAGGACCTGCCATCACGTTCTCGTCATTGCTAGAATGAACCTCGAAGATGCGCCCCAACCACGATGCCCCGATCGTCGCCGGCTCGTCCTTGCGACGGATGCTCTGGCTGTCGGCCGCAATGGCGTCGGTCGCTGTCGTCTGCCTCATCCGGCCGGCGGACGCCGCGCCGACCGAAAGTCCGCGCGCCGCCCGCTCGGTCCATTTGCGCTGGAGGGCCCCCGACGGCGAGCTCTTCTACAACGAACTGAGCGTGCTCGAATCCGTCCCCTCAACCTACTTTGTGGCGGCCGGCTGGAACCGGGGCTACTTCGGGATCCAGGAGCACGGAGAGAAGGACATGGTCCTCTTCTCGGTGTGGGACCCCCCTCGCGGCGACGCACCCGGTTCCGTGGCTTCCGAGGACCGCGTCGAGATCTTGTACGGCGATCCGAAGGCCGTGATCAAACGTTTCGGCGGGGAAGGCACGGGAGCGCAATGCAAGTACCCTTACGCGTGGCAGGCCGGGGAGACTTACCGCTTCCTTGTTCGGGCGACCGTGCAGGGTGACACGACGGCGTACACGGCTTGGTTCTACCTCAACAAGACCAAACAGTGGAAGAAGTTGGCGGTCTTTCGAGCGCCGATGGAAGGATCTCTGCTCAAGGGCTACTATTCGTTCGTGGAGGATTTCCGCCGCGACGGTCAAAGCCCTCGGCAGCAACGCCGCGCGCGTTTCGGCCCCGGCTGGATACGCTCCGCCACAGGAAAATGGGAACCGGTCGTGAAGGCGCGTTTTACAGCGGACAAGACGCCGCTGAGCAACATGAACGCGACGACTGCTGGGGCGACCTTCGAGCTCGCGACAGGCGGCGACGTAGAGAACACCACGAAGCTCGATTCAATCCTGTCGATTCCCAAGTCCAGGCGAGGACCTCCCAAGGACCTGCCGGATGAAGCCTCTCAATAGAACGGATACTGCTCGAGGCTGTATTCCTCGGCCGCGATCCTGGCCCCCCGACAGCACTGCCCCCAGTTCACGGGGCAGTTTCTCCGACGAGGAAGGATGAAAGTGGTGGGCAGTATAGGATTTGAACCTATGACCCCTGTCGTGTGAGGACAGTGCTCTACCGCTGAGCTAACTGCCCGGCTTTCCATATTCTACTACACTTTCCCCGAAGACCCAAGGGATTCCCCCCTCTCCCCGTCGAGGACCCTCAGGCGGGGAGGGTCACGCCCATGATCGTCCTGAGGCCTTCCTCGACGGCGCTGCGCGGCAGGGCTCCGGCAGCCACGCGGGGCAGCCCGGTCTTGGGGATGAACAGCAGTCCACCAGCCCGGCGTAGTCGCGGGCCACGCCTTCCAGCACGGGCGCGAGCGCCCGGCAGGGGCCGCACCAAGAGGCATAGAAATCCACGACCGCGGAAACGATTCGGCCTCCGCACCCAAACCAGGGGCTCCGCATCTTTAAGGAGGACAGGAAGCCCCGTAGAACAAGCATTTGACTCGGCAGGGCCGGTTTTTCTATACTGGGTATGCTCTCCGTCGTACCGTAGGGAATCCCGAGTAAGACACCTGGTAGAGAAGCGGTATGTACGGAGGGCAAGGACGCCGTTGCGTCAAGCTGCGGGCGTAGTTCAATGGTAGAACACAAGCCTTCCAAGCTTGATACGTGGGTTCGATTCCCATCGCCCGCTCCAGACGCCACGGCTCGCTGAGAGGCTTTGCGCCCACGTAGCTCAGTCGGCAGAGCATCTCCATGGTAAGGAGAAGGTCGGCGGTTCGATTCCGCCCGTGGGCTTGCTCAGCGCGCCCGAAAAGGGTCGATTTGTAGTAGAATTGACTGTCGCATCAGAACCTCGATAAGGAGAGTACAGGATCATGGCCAAGCAGAAGTATGAGCGGACCAAGCCGCACGTGAACATCGGGACGATCGGGCACGTGGACCACGGCAAGACGACTTTGACGGCTGCGATCACGCTGTACCTTTCGAAGAAAGGTCTGGCGCAGGCGAGGAAATA
>JACRDQ010000021.1 GCA_016218545.1 Elusimicrobiota bacterium | reverse complement strand
TATTTCCTCGCCTGCGCCAGACCTTTCTTCGAAAGGTACAGCGTGATCGCAGCCGTCAAAGTCGTCTTGCCGTGGTCCACGTGCCCGATCGTCCCGATGTTCACGTGCGGCTTGGTCCGCTCATACTTCTGCTTGGCCATGGCTCAGCTCCCTCCCTCTTTGCGGCTCCCGCTGTAGCGCTCATCGATGACCTTGAGGACGCTGGCGGGCACCTCTTCGTAATGGCTGGGCTCCAGGTTGAACGAGGCGCGGCCCTGCGACACGGACCGGACCGCCGTGGCGTAGCCGAACATCTCGGACAAAGGCGCCGTGGCGCGCACGACCCGCGCGTTGCCCCTGGACCCCATGTCGAGGATCTTGGCGCGCCTGGCGCTCAAGTCCCCGATGACGTCTCCCATGTACTGCTCAGGCGTGACGACCTCCACCCTCATGATGGGCTCGAGCACCGTCGGGTTGGCGGCCTTGCACCCGGCCCGCAGGGCGATGCCTCCGGCCCAGCGGAACGCCATGTCGGAGGAGTCCACCTCGTGGTAGGAGCCGTCGATGAGGCTCACCTTGATGTCCACGAGGGGATAGCCCGCCCGCGCGCCCTCGTCGAGGGCCTCCCGGACGCCCCGCTCCACCGAAGGGATGTACTCCCTCGGGATCGAGCCGGACTTGATCTCGTCGACGAACTCGAAGCCCTTGTTGCGGCCCAGGGGCTCGATCCGCAGCACGACGTGCCCGTACTGGCCGCGGCCGCCGCTCTGCTTGATGTGCTTGGCCTCCTGGACCACCGTCTTGCGGATGGTCTCCTTGTAGGCCACCTGGGGTTTGCCCACGTTGGCGTGGACGTTGAATTCCCGCTTCATCCGGTCGACGATGATCTCCAGGTGGAGTTCGCCCATGCCGGCGATGAGCGTCTGGCCGGTCTCGGTGTCGGTCCGGACCCGGAAGGTCTGGTCCTCCTCCGCGAGGCGGTTGAGGGCGTTGCCGAGCTTCTCCTCGTCGGCCTTGGACTTGGGCTCGATGGCCACGGAGATGACGGGCTCCGGGAAGGTGATCTGCTCGAGGATGCGGGGCGTCTCCTCCCGCGCCATGGTGGCGCCCACGGCCGCGTTCTTCATGGCCACGGTGGCCGCGATGTCGCCGGCGAAGACCTCGGTGATCTCCTCGCGGTCCTTGGCGTGCATGCGCAGGATGCGGCCGATGCGCTCCTTGATGCGCTTGGTCGGGAAATAGACCATGTCGCCGGTCTTGAGCGACCCGGAGTAGACCCGGAAGAAAGCCAGCTTGCCGACGAACGGGTCGGCCTGGACCTTGAACATGAGGGCCGTGAACGGCTCCTCGTCCGACGCCTTGACGAGCACTTCCGCCCCCCCGTTGTCCGGGTCGGTCGCCGTCACCGGAGGGACGTCCGTGGGGCAGGGCAGGTAGTCGCAGACCGCGTCGAGCATGGGCTGGACGCCCACGTTCTTGTACGACGACCCGCAGACCACCGGGAAGATCTTGGACTGGATGACGCCCTTGCGGAGCATGGCCCGGATCTCCGCGGCCGGGAAGTCGTGCTGCCCGTGGACGTAGCGCTCCATGGCGTCGTGGTCGAACTCGACCGCCTTCTCCACGAGCTTCTCCCGGGCCTCCCGGGCGTTCTCCTTGAACTCCTCCGGGATCGGGGCCTCCTCGAATTGGGCGCCGAGCTCCTCGCCGCTCCAGACCAGGGCCTTCATCTCCACGAGGTCCACGATCCCCTTGAAGCCGGACTCGGCCCCGATGGGGAGCTGGATGGGGACGGCGTTGGCGCCGAGGAGCTTGACGATGGAATTCCAGGACATGGAGAAGTCCGCGCCCATGCGGTCCATCTTGTTGATGTACGCCAGCCTCGGGACGGAGTACTTGTCGGCCTGGCGCCACACGGTCTCGCTCTGCGGCTCGACCCCCTGGGTGCCGTCGAAGACCACGACCGCGCCGTCGAGCACCCGGAGAGAGCGCTCGACCTCGGCCGTGAAGTCCACGTGGCCCGGGGTGTCGATGATGTTGAACTGACAGTCCCTCCATTCGCAATGGATGGCGGCCGCGGTGATCGTGATGCCGCGCTCGCGCTCCTGGGGCATCCAGTCCGTGGTCGTGGATCCCTCGTGCACCTCGCCGATCCGGTGGATCTTGCCCGTGTAGTAGAGGATGCGTTCGGTCGTGGTCGTCTTGCCGGCGTCGATGTGGGCGATGATGCCGAAGTTGCGCACGCTCTGCAGCGGGAATCCCCTGGCCATGGTCAAAAGGCCTGGCGCGGGCATGCCGCGGCGAGACAGTGGTGGAATGGTGTCATGTTCTCCTGTGTGTTCGAGTGCGCTCGGGGGGCTGTTCCTGCGGAACTACCACCTATAGTGCGCGAACGCGCGGTTCGCCTCGGCCATCTTGTGGGTGTCCTCGCGCTTCTTGAAGGCCACGCCCTCCTTCTTGTAGGCGTTGAGAAGCTCCTCAGCGAGCCGGTCCGCCATGGGGCGGCCCGTCCGCGAGCGCGCCGCGTCGATGATCCAGCGCATCGCCAGCGTGGAAGACCGCATGGGGTCCACCTCGATCGGGACCTGATAGGTGGCGCCGCCGACGCGACGCGCCTTGACCTCGAGCAGAGGCCGGACGTTCTCGATGGCCTTCTCGAGCACGGTGACCGCGGGCTGGTCCGCGACCTTCCCCTTGAGGATGTCCAGCGCGCCGTAGACGATGGCTTCGGCGGAGGCCTTCTTTCCCTGATAGTTCAGCTTGTTGATGAGGCGCGACAACAGCACCGACCGGTGCATGAAGTCCGGAGCGGGGATGGGCCGGCGGTCCCTGGGTCTGAGTCCTTTTCGAGGCATGGTTCGATATCTCCTGGAATCCTAGATCACGCCGCAGCGGGGGCCGAAGCGGCTCCCTTGCCGGCGTCCTTGGGCCTCTTGGCGCCATAGAGCGACCGGCCCTGGCGGCGGCCCTCCACCCCCGCGGTGTCGAGGACCCCGCGGATGATGTGGTAGCGCACTCCGGGCAGGTCCTTGACGCGGCCGCCGCGAAGCATCACGATGGAGTGCTCCTGCAGGTTGTGGCCGACGCCCGGGATGTAGCCCGTGACCTCGACGCCCGTGGTGAGCTTGACCCTGGCGATCTTGCGCAGGGCCGAATTCGGCTTCTTGGGGGTGGTCGTCGACACGCGCGTGCAGACTCCCCTCCGCTGGGGACAGCCCAGCAGGGCGGGAGCCTTGGATCGGCTGTGGGACTTGGTCCTCCCGTGGCGGATCAACTGGTTGATGGTCGGCATGACTCAGGCTTCTCCTTGCAATTGCTTCGCGAGCTCCAAGAGGAACTCCTTGGGCTGCAGACCCGTTCCGGCCGGGATCATGTGCCCGATGATGACGTTCTCCTTCAAGCCCTTCAGATGGTCGATCTTCGACGTCGCAGCCGCCTCCGTGATGACCCTGGTGGTCTCCTGGAAGCTCGCGGCGGACACGAACGAACTCGAGGCCAAGCTGGCCTTGGTGATGCCCAGCAGCACCGGCTCGGCCTGGGCCTCCTTGCCTCCCTTCTCCTTGATGGCGCGGTTGGCGTCGGAGAAGCCCCAGCGGTTGACGATCTCGCCGCGCAGGAAGTCCGTGTCGCCCGAGTTGACGATCTTGACGTTCTGCAGCATCTGGCGGACGATGCACTCGATGTGGCGGTCGGAGATGGTGACGCCCTGGAGGCGGTAGACCTCCTGGATCGCGTTGACCAGGAACTCCTGGACCTCCTTGACGCCCTTGACCCGCAGGACGTCGTGCGGGTTGACGGCCCCGTCCGTGATCGCCTCGCCGACGCCCACCTTATCGCCCTCGTAGACGACCAAGTGCTTGCCGTGCGGGATCGTGTACTCCCGGACCATGTCCGTCTCCTCGTTGCGCACGGAGACCTGGACGAGGCCCTTGGCGTCGATGCCCAGGCTCACCACGCCCTCGATCTCAGAGATGACCGCGGCGTTCTTGGGCGGTCGGGCCTCGAAGAGCTCCGACACGCGCGGCAGACCGCCCGTGATGTCCTTGGACTTGGTGACTTCCTGGGGAATCTTGGCCAGCACGTCGCCGGGCACGACCTTCTGCCCCGCCTCCACGAAAAGGATCGTGTCGGTGGGCAGGGGGTAGTTGGCCATGGCCTTGCCGCCCTTCTCGATGAGCACGCTCGGGTTGAGCCGGCGCGCGGCGCTCTCGCCCTTGTCGGCGCGGCGGGTCTCCTGTTCGATGACGGTGCGCTCGATGATGCCCGTGATCTTGTTGCGTTCCTCGTGCAGGGTCACGCCCTCTTTGACGTCCACCAGCCGGACCTCGCCCTCGTGCTCGGCGATGATCGGCATGGTGTAGGGGTCCCACTCGGCGAGGAGCTCGCCCGCCGCGGCCTTGGTCCCGTCGGCGACCTTGAGCCTGCTGCCGTAGAGGACCTTGTGCTCCTCGACGATGCCGGTCGCCTTGTCGGTCACGAGCAGCGCCCCGGTCCTCGACACGCAGATGACCTGGTTCTCCCGGTTCTTCACGACCCGGATGTTGCGGAAGGCCACGCTGCCGCCCTTGGCCGTCACCACGTGCGCGCGCTTGGTGACGCGCGACGCCGTTCCTCCGATGTGGAACGTCCGGAGGGTCAGCTGGGTTCCGGGCTCGCCGATGGACTGGGCCGCGATGATGCCCACGGCCTCTCCGGTCTCGACCAGCCGGCCGTTGGCGTTGTTCATGCCGTAGCACAGGGCGCAGACGCCCTGGCGCGCCTCGCAGGTCAGGACCGACCGCACGCGGACCGAGTCCACGCCGGCCTTCTTGATCCGGTCGGCCAACGCCTGGTTCATCAGCTCGCCCGACTTGGCGATGACTTCCTCGACCGGCTTGCCCTTGGGGCCCGTGACGCTCGCGGTCACGTCCTCGGTGAGGACCCGGCCCAGGATGCGCTCCTCGAGAGCCTCGATGACCTCGTCGCCCGAGGCCAGGTCGCCCAGACGGACGCCGTTGATGGTCCCGCAGTCGGACTCGGTCACGACCACGTCGTGCGACACGTCCACGAGCCTGCGGGTGAGGTAGCCGGCGTCGGCGGTCTTCAAGGCCGTGTCGGCCAGACCCTTGCGTCCGCCGTGGGTCGAGATGAAGTACTCGAGGACCGTGAGGCCCTCGCGGAAATTCGACTCGATCGGCTGCTCGATGATCTCGCCGACGCCGCCGGTCAGGCGCTTCTGGGGGCGGGCCATGAGGCCGCGCATCCCGGCCAGCTGGCGGACCTGCTGACGGCTTCCGCGCGCGCCGGAGTCGGCCATGAGGAAGACGGAGTTGAAGCGCGGCCTGCCCGCGTTGTACTTCTCGAACTCCTCCTTCTTCATCTCGGAGAACATGACGTCCGCGACCTTGTCGGTCACATGCGTCCAGATGTCGATGATCTTGTTGTAGCGCTCGGCGTCCGTGATGACGCCCATCTTGCCGTGCTGCTGGATCTCCTTCACCTGCTTGCGGGCCTTGACGATGAGTTCCTTTTTCAGAGCCGGGATGTGCATGTCCGCGATGGAGATCGAGAGTCCGGCCGCGGTGGCGAAGTGATAGCCCATCCCCTTGAGCTTGTCGAGCAGCATCGCCGTCCGGTAGTTGCCGAGCTGGCGATAGCATCGGTCCACGAGCTTCGAGAGCTCCTTCTTGCCGAGCTCCCCGTTGAAGGCGAGCTTCTTGACGCCCTTCTCGTCCTCGGCGTAGCGCATCTCGTCGGGAAGGATCTCGGAGAACATGATGCGGCCGGGGGTCGTCCAATCCTTCCAGTCCGCCGCGGCCACGGCGTGCTTGCCGTCGCCTTCGTTGAGGCTGGTGAAGCCCTGCACCTTGATCTTGGCGTGCAGGTCGATCTTCTGGTTCTGGTACGCCGCCAGGACTTCATCCCGGTCGGTGAAGACCATCCCCTCTCCCCGCTCGCCGGACTTGAACTTGGTAAGGTAGTGGATCCCGAGCACCATGTCGTGCGAGGGCGCCGCGATGGGCTTGCCCGACGCCGGCGACAGGATGTTGTTGGTCGCCATCATGAGCATCCGGGCCTCGAGCTGCGCCTCCTGGGAGAGCGGCACGTGCACCGCCATCTGGTCGCCGTCGAAGTCGGCGTTGAACGCCGCGCAGGTCAGCGGATGCAGTTGGATCGACTTGCCCTCGATGAGCACGGGCTCGAACGCTTGGATGCCCAGGCGGTGCAGGGTCGGAGCGCGGTTGAGGAGCACCGGGTGCTTCCTCGTCACGTTCTCCAGGATGTCCCAGATCTGCGGGGTGGCCTTGTCGAACATCCTCTTGGCGGCCTTCAGGGTGAGCCCGTCCATCTTCATGAGCTCGCGCAGGATGAAGGGCTTGAAGAGCTCCATGGCCATGTCCTTCGGGAGCCCGCACTGGTTGAGCTTGAGGTAGGGCCCGACCACGATGACGGAGCGGCCCGAGTAGTCCACGCGCTTGCCCAGGAGGTTCTGGCGGAACCGACCCTGCTTGCCCTTGAGGATGTCGGAGAGCGACTTCAGAGGCCGGTTGCCGGCGCCGATGACGACGCGGCCGCGGGCCCCGTTCTCGAAGAGGGCGTCGACCGCCTCCTGGAGCAGGCGCTTCTCGTTGAAGATCATGACCTCCGGCGCCCGGAGGGCCTCGATGTGCTTGAGCCGGTTGTTCCGGTTGATGATGCGGCGGTAGAGGTCGTTCAAGTCCGAGGTCGCGAAGCGCCCCCCCTCGAGGGGGACGAGCGGGCGGAGCTCCGGCGGGATGACGGGCAGGATCGTCGCCACCATCCACTCGGGCTTGCCGGACGCGACGAAGCCCTGCAGGATGCGCAGGCGGCGGATGAGCCGGGAGCGCTCGGTCTCGGAGGTGACGCTGTGGATCGACTCCTGCAGCGCCTCGGCTTCCTCCTTGGGCTTGACCCGGGAGAGGAGGGCCTGGACGGCTCCGGCCCCGATGTCGACCCGCAGCTTGGACTTGAACTCGGCCCGCGCCTTGCGGACCTCCTCCTCGCTGACGAGGTCCTTGGCGCGGAAGACGATCCGGCCGGAGGGGTCCACGAGGTCTTCGAGCACGGCCCACGAGGCGTAGTAGACGATGCGCTCGAGGTCAGAGGTCTTCATGTCGAGCACGATGCCCATGCGCGACGGCGTCTTCTTGAGGAACCAGATATGGGCGACGGGGACGGCGAGCTCGATGTGTCCCATGCGCTCGCGCCGCACCTTGGCCTCCGTCACCTCCACGCCGCAACGGTCGCACACGATGCCCTTGAACTTGATCCAGCGGTACTTGCCGCAGGCGCACTCGAAGTCGCGGACCGGGCCGAAGATCCTCTCGCAGAAGAGGCCGTCCCGCTCGGGCTTCAGGGTCCGGTAGTTGATGGTCTCGGGCTTCTTGACCTCGCCGAAGGACCAGGAAAGGATTTTCTCCGGGCTGGCGAGCGACACCCGCATGGCGTCGAAGTTGTGGAAGTCGATGTCGTCGCCCTTCTTTTTCTTCTTCTTGCCGCCCAACGAGAGCTTCTTCTCCGCAGTCGCGATGTGTGCCATTATGCCTTCCTCGCCGTGGATTCCTTCGTCTCGGTCTTGGCCTCTTCCTTGGGCTTGCCGTCCTCGCCCTTGAGGCTCAGCAGCTCGACATCCAATCCCAGGGCCTGCAGCTCGCGCACGAGGACCTTGAAGGACTCGGGCACGCCGGGCTGGGCCGGCGGCTCTCCCTTGATGATGGCCTCGTACATCTTCGTTCGGCCCTGCACGTCGTCCGACTTGACCGTCAGGAACTCCTGGAGGGCGTAGGCGGCGCCGTAGCCCTCGATCGCCCACACCTCCATCTCGCCGAAACGCTGGCCGCCGAACTGGGCCTTGCCGCCCAGGGGCTGGCGCGTGATGAGGCTGTAAGGGCCCGTGGACCGGGCGTGGATCTTGTCCTCCACGAGATGCACGAGCTTCAGGATGTACATGACCCCGACCGAGATCTTCTCCTGGAACGCCTCGCCCGTGCGGCCGTCGTAGAGCGTCATGCGGCAGTCGTCGGTCGGCAGGTACTTCTCCGGGGCGCCCTTGGCGTGGAGGCTCTTCTTGGCCTCGCGCACCATCTCGTAGATCTGCGCCTCGGTGGCGCTGTCGAACACCGGGTTGAGCATCTGGGTGTCGAGCACGTGGGCGGCCCAGCCCAGCATCATCTCGAGGAGCTGTCCGACGTTCATGCGCGAGGGCACGCCGAGCGGGGAGAGCACCACGTCGATGGCGGTCCCGTCCGGCATGAACGGCATGTCCTCGACCGGGAGGATCTTGGCGATGACGCCCTTGTTGCCGTGGCGTCCGGCGACCTTGTCGCCGACCTGCAGCTTGCGCCGGGAGGCCACGTAGACCTTGACCACCTTGTTGACCGTCACCGGCAGGTCGTCGCCGCGCTTGACCGACTCGCGCTCGCGGTTGGCCTCGTCGCGGAGTTTCTTCTCCATGACCCGGTAGAAGGTCTCGAGCCGGTCCTGCTCGGAGTTCCGCTTGGCGGCCGGGAGCTCCGCGATGCCTTCCAGCGAGTTCTTGCGGTGGGTCTTGAGCGCGGTCAGGTCGGCCTCGAGCTTGTCCGTGATGGCGTCGAGGCGCTTCTTCTCCTCGCCCTTGGCGTGCTTCTCGCGGCGGACGAAGATCCTCACGCCGATGACCTTGCCCGAGACGCCGGGCGGGACCCGGAGGCTGGCGTCCTGCACGTCCTCGGCCTTCTTGCCGAAGATGACCTTCAGGAGGCGCTCCTCGGGGGTGAGCTGCTGCTCGCCCTGGGGGGTCACCTTGCCCACGAGGATGTCGCCCTGGTGGACGTAGGTGGAGGGGACCACGACGCCGTTCTCATCGAGCGCCTCGAGGGCCTCGGCGCCGACGTTCGGGATGTCGCGCGTGATCTCCTCGGCGCCCAGCTTGGTGTCGCGGGCCTCGATCTCGAACTCCGAGATATGGATCGAGGTGAAGACGTCGTCGCGCACGAGGCGCTCGGAGACCAGGATGGCGTCCTCGAAGTTGTAGCCCTCCCACGGCATGAAGGCCACCATGAGGTTGCGTCCCAGGGCGAGCTGGCCGCCGTGCGTGCCGGGGCCGTCCGCCAGGACGTCGCCCGCCTTGACCTTGTCCCCCGTGGCCGCCAGGGGCCGCTGGTCGATGCAGGTGTCCTGGTTGGAGCGGCGGTACTTGCGCAGGGGGTAGAGGTCGATCTGCGACTCTTCCTTGCCCTTGCCCTCGGCGTGCACCGCGATGAGGTCGCCGGCGGAGTAGAGCACGGTGCCGGGCCGCTTGGCGCAGATGCAGGCGCCGGAGTCCTTGGCCACGGCGTCCTCGATGCCGGTGCCCACGAGCGGGGCCTCGCCGATGAGGAGCGGGACGGCCTGCCGCTGCATGTTGGAGCCCATCAGCGCGCGGTTGGCGTCGTCGTGCTCCAGGAAGGGGATGAGGGCCGCGGACACCGAGACGACCTGCATGGGCGAGATGTCCATGTAGTCCACCTTGGCGGGCTCGGTCACGGGGAAGTCGCCGCGGAAGCGGCAGGACACCTGGTCGGAGGCGATCTTCTCGCCCTCGAGCGGGGTGTTGGCCTGCGCCACGATCTTGTCGCTCTCGGAGTCGGCGCTGAGGTAGCGCGTCTCACCCGTCACCTTGCCCTTGAGGACCTTGCGGTAGGGGGACTCGATGAGGCCGAACTCGTTGATCCGGGCGTAGGCCGCCAGGCTCGTGATGAGGCCGATGTTGGGGCCTTCCGGGGTCTCGATGGGGCAGATGCGGCCGTAGTGCGTGTAGTGCACGTCGCGGACCTCGAAGCCCGCGCGCTTGCGGTTCAAGCCGCCGGGGCCCAGGGCCGAGAGGCGGCGCTTGTGGGTGATCTCCGCCAGCGGGTTGATCTGGTCCATGAACTGGGACAGCTGGGAGGTCCCGAAGAACTTCCGCAGGATGCCCACGAGCGGGGCCGTGTTGAGCAGGCTCCGGGGGGTGAGCAGCTTCTTGTCCTGCACGCTCATCCGGTCGCGGATGACGCGGGACATCTGGGCGATGCCGACCCGGATCTGATTCTCGAGGAGCTCGCCCACGGCGCGCACCCGACGGTTGCCGAGGTGGTCGATGTCGTCGAGCTTGACCTCGTAGTTCTTCTCCAGGAACCCGGCCACGGACTTCTTCCAGTCATCGATGAGGGAGCCGATGTCGTGATAGGAGAAGCGGTCCTTCTTGAGGCCCGCCTTGGCGACGTCGGAGTCCTCTTCGCTCTCCTTCTCATGCAGATCCACGACGACCATCTGGGACAGGGCGTCCGGGCTGTACCGCTTGGCGTAGGCGGCCAGGTCGGCCTTGAACCCGGAGTTGTTCTCGTAAGGCTCGCTCGGCACCGCGGCCTGGGCGGCGTGGGGGTCGAAGGCATGGAAGTGCGTCGCCCCGCAGTTGAGGGCGATGAGGTACTGCATCGTGGCGATGACGTCCTCGAGGCAGAGGGTCCGGCGGGTGTAGGCGGGAAGGGAGAAGTGCTTGTGGCGCCGGTTGTCGGGCCGCACCATGACGTCCTTGCGGGACGCCAGGCCCCAGAGCAGGCGGTGGAGCTTCGCCGCCACCTTGTGGCGCCCCACCTTGCTGAGGTCGTACTTGCGCAGGCTCTTGAAGAGCAGGTTGTCGAGGTAGGCCTCGGCCTGGCCGGGGACGATGAACTCCTGACCGCGCAACTTCTTGTAGATGTCCTGCTGCGCCTCCTTGACGCTCTTGATCTTGTCCTTGCGCAGGGTCTCGATGATGGCCGGATCTTCCTTCTCCGGGTCGCCGGCGAGGACCTTCACGGTCTCGATCTTCTTGTCGAGCATCCGGCGGGTGGCCTCATGGGTGATCTTGCGGCCGGCCTCGAGCAGGATCTCGCCCGTGGCCTGGTCGACGACGTCCTCGACCGAGATCCGGTGCAGCAGCCCCACGATGGTCTCCGGCGAGACCTTGACCTCTTCGTAAGGGTAGAAAATCTTCAGGATGTCGGCGTCGGACTCGATGCCGCAGGCCCGCAGGAACGTGGTGGCCTCGAACTTCTTCTTGCGGTCGATGCGCACGTAGAGGACGTTGTTGAGGTCGAACTCGAACTCCACCCAAGCCCCGCGGTAGGGGATGACGCGGGCGAAGAAGAGCTTCTTTCCGTAAGAGGAGATTTTCTTCTCCTCGTCCTCCTCGAAGATGATGCCCGGCGACCGGTGCAGCTGGCTGACGACCACGCGCTCGGCGCCGTTGATCACGAAGGACGCGGTCTCCGTCATGATGGGGACCTCGCACAGCACCACCTCCTGCTGCACGATCTCCTTGAGCTTGCCGGAGGGCTGGCGGGACGAGAGGCGCAGGATGGCCTTCAGGGGACGGTTCCAACTCCCGTCGTGCTCCTGGGCCTCCTCGGGGGTCGCGTAACGGGGCTCGCCGAACTCGTAACGGACGAAATCGAGGACCATGCTGTTGTCGGCGGACTCGATGGGCAGGACGTCGAGGAAAGCGGCCTGCAGTCCCATGAGCTTGCGCTCATCGACGGGGACGTCGAGCTGCAGGAAATCCTTGAAGGAGTTCTTCTGCATCTCCAGAAGATCCGGAAGTCCCATCACCTGCGGAATTTTTCCGAATTTGATCTGTTTCACTCGTTCACCTCAAGTCCGGTCTCCGGCCTTACAGAAACAGAACCGCGCCACCTGGAGCCCCGAGGAGCAACTCCCTTGGGCTCCAGGCAGCGCAGTCTGTAGAGCGGTTTAATGTGCCACCCGCATTACTTCAGTTCGACGGTGGCGCCCGCCTCCACGAGTTTCTTCTTCATCTCTTCGGCCTGAGCCTTCGCGACGCCCTCCTTCACGGCCTTGGGCGCCGCCTCGACGAGGTCCTTGGCTTCCTTCAAGCCCAGGCCCGTCAGCTCGCGCACGATCTTGATGACGTTGATCTTCTTGTCGGGCGCGGCCAATCCGGCCAGCACCACGTTGAAGTCCGTCTTCTCTTCGACGGCGGCCGCGGCGGGGGCTCCGCCGGCCATCGGCATCGCCATGCCGACCGCAGCCTGCGCCTTCACGCCGAACTTCTCCTCGACGGCCTTGACGAGCTCGGAGAGCTCCAAGACGCTCAGGCCCGAAATCGCCTCGACAATCTCATCCTTGCTCAGCTTCGTTGCGGTTGCCATGTTCTCCCTTCGGGCAGCGCCCCCTCTCCGGGGGCTTATCCGGTCGGACCGGACTGCCGGCCGTCCTCTAGGCTGCGGCCGAGCCTTTCTTTTTCTCCTCCAACGCCTTCAACACGAGCACGAAATCCCTGATCGGGGCCTGCAGGACGCTCGCGGCCTGCGACACCGAGCAATACAGGGCGGACGCCAGGCGCCCCACGACCTCGCTCTTCGAGCCGAGCGCGGCCAAGGCCGCGCACTCGGCCCCCTTCATCCACCGCTTCTCGACGAACGCGGCCTTGATCTTCAGCTTCGGGAACTCCTTGCCGAAGGTCGCCAGCGTCTTGGCGGCGACGACGGGGTCTTCGCCCTCCACCACGGCCATGCCGACCGGGCCCTTGAGGATGGCGGCCTCGGAGACCGAGACGCCCGCTCCGCCCAGGGCGTGGCGGACCAGCGAGTTCTTGATGATCGCGAAACGCGCGCCCGCGGGCTTGAGCCGCGTGCGAAGCGCCTGCAGGTCGTGGAACTTCAAACCCTGATACTCGGTGAAAAAGAGGTGCTGGGCGGCCTTGAGCCGCTCCGACAGCGTCTTGCTCTTCTCGATCTTCTGCGCCTTGGTCAGCTTCATGAAATCAGCTCCTCACTCGAATCGCACTTCCAGTCCGAGGGCGTGATGGAAACCGCCCACGAAGGTCGATTCCGCGAACACGCCCTCATGCTCGAAAAGCGGGACCCTCAACCCCACGAACGGGGTCACCACGTCCTGACTGCCTCCGGCGTGCCCGCCGTCCACGAGGTCCTTGAGGTCCGCCACCGTCCTCGACCACCGGATCCCGCCGTACGGCTCGAACCGCACGCCGCCCTTGAGCGCCACCAGATCGAACTTGTCAGCCTCCACCACCGTGAAGAGGTGGCTCGCCTCCACCGACACCTGGTAGGCCATCAGCTCCAGCCTGGCGTCGATGTTGTTGCTCACGTTCGGCGTCCCTCCCGGGAAGCGCCGGTTGAAATAGTGCCTGCTGCGGGTGACGCTGGCATCCACGGCCAGGGCCGGCATGCCGGCGCTGTCCGGGAACACGACCGCCTTCGCGCCGAGCGTGTACGACATGCCCGGCTTATCCCCCGTCAGGCTGTTCGTCACCGTCACGGAGGGGATCTTCACCCCGTATTCCCCCGCCCCGACGGCCGCGTAGTACTGCATGGTCTCCCAGGGCTGGTAGACCAGCTTGACCGCGCCGTACGACCCGTTCCCCTCGACGTCCACGTCCCCCTGCTGTCCGCAGGCGAACGACACGTTGTTCGGGTTGGTCGGGCCCACGCTGCAGGTCCCGGTGTCGGTGAGCGAGAACTTGAGGTCTTGCTCACTGACCCCCTGGTAGAAGGCCAAAACTTTCAAAGAACCCTTGGGCATCTGCCGCGCGCTCGTCCCGAGGACCTGAGCGCCCACTGACGAAGGCGCCAAGCCCGCGAACAGGCACAAAGCAAAACGCCATCCGAAGGCCGCAGCCCGCACAGGACGCTGCCCTCGGATGCGTCGCGCCGCGACGGACCCGAATGAATGACGACCGGCGATCCCCATGAAATCTGGCCCCGGAATCAGCAGGGGATCCCGCCGTCTGCTCCAGGGTCCGGTGGGCCCGGCAACGACCTACTCTTCCAACGCCGAGTTGGGCGTCAGTACCATCGGCCCTGACAGGCTTAACTGCCGTGTTCGGAATGGGAACGGGTGTTTCCCTGTCGGAATAGTCACCGGTCCCACTGGAACCTGGAGCATTGAGGAGAACATTGAAGCGCTTACTGCCGGCGTCCCTTCCGCCCTGACTCGGGCGGCGAGACGCACCGATCGAAGAATACGGCCAAACCTCTCGGGCGATTAGTACCGCTTAGCTTAACACCTTGCAGCGCTTACACTTGCGGCCTATCAAACCGGTAGTCTTCCGGTGCCCTTCTGGTCCCCAGACTTGCGCCCGGGAACGGGAAACCTAATCTTGAGACGGGTTTCACGCTTAGATGCTTTCAGCGTTTATCCCTTCCGAACTCCGCTACCCAGCGATGCCCTTGGCAGGACAACTGGTATACAGGAGGTTCGTCCAGCCAGGTCCTCTCGTACTGTGGCCAGCTTCCCTCAGGTTTCCTAACGCGCATGGTAGATAGAGACCGTACTGTCTCACGACGTACTGAACCCAGCTCACGTACCACTTTAATGGGCGAACAGCCCAACCCTTCCCACCTGCTCCAGCGGGAGGATGTGATGAGCC
>JACRDQ010000002.1 GCA_016218545.1 Elusimicrobiota bacterium | reverse complement strand
GCTACCAGATAACCCTGGAACTCTTCAACCTGGCCGGGCACCCGGTCCGGCAACTGGAAGGTCTCGGACATGACAGGCAGGTTCGGTGCCCCTGTCCCGACCTGCACCAAAGCGTCTTCCATCAGGTTGGGCCAGTCATAGGTGAGGAAGATGTCCTTGACTCCGGACACGGTATCCGTGGCCGTCACCTTGATGTAGGTCGAGAGGTCGTTGCGCACATGCAGGTCATAATGGATGGCCGGCGACGTGCTGTCCACCCCGAAATAGACCGTGGTGCCGGTCCCGCCGCCGCCCTCGGCGAGCACGCCGTAGCTGGTTCCCTCCGGGATGGCATCGCTCGTCAATCGCGCGCTGCGAAACATGCCGACTGCCTCCGTCCGCCAGATGCGCCCTTCGGGGACGAGCGCTCCCTCGGCGTCCACTTCGCCCACCTCCAGCGCCCGCAATTCCGGAGCGCCCTCGGCCTGAAACAGGATGCCCGGCTCCTCATCAGGTCGTGGGATGTCATGGAGCCACAGGCGCGTCTCCATCGTGTTGGCGACTCCGACAAAAGGACCATGCGGCCTGGGCTCGCCGTTCTGCGCGGTGTCCACGAGGCCCACCGTCGGGCTGCTGGGTGAAATCTTCTCGAATGCTACCGAAGTGTCACGGGCGGTCGGCGGGAACGATTGACCATCGCCGTCTAGGTCCATCCCTTGATTATGAGAATCCAGCCCGGCTCCCGCTGGCTTGTGAGTTCCCTGAACTCCAATTCGGGCCTCTCCATCAGCGACTCCCTCGAGTGATGCCAAACGACCGGTCCAGGTGTCGTAAAGACTCAAGTCCGGCATGTGGACAGAGCTCCAGCCGTTATATCCGCCCTCCGGCGTCAATGAAATCTCGGTGCCTCCACCGGCGGGGATTAATACCGCAGGAACTGTGCCTGCCTCGGCTTTCATCGGCTCCGAGAACCGCACGACCAGCTTCAGCGGCCCCTGGCCGGCTATTTGGCCATCTCGCTTCTCTCCTTGCGAAGGATAATCAAGCCAATCGCCGGCATCGTTCTTGTTGTACGGGTAGATGTCCCGACCAAAAACGAAATGATACAGCTCCTTATCGAAGCTCCCGTCGGCGTCCGTGTCCTGCCGCAGATCGGCCATCACGATTCGCGGAGCGTTGTAAAGTCGCATGGACGACGCGTCTGGAGCAACCGCTTCAGGTTTGATTCTGATCTCTGGAGAGAACCCCACTTGCGCCGCGTCAATGGCAGAATTCAACGGTGCGTTGAAGTAGCTCCCGAGGTCGTTCCTGATGCCAGCCATGTTCCCGAAAATCTTCTGTGTCACTCCAAGGCCTGTCCCGATCGTCACCTCACCGCCGAACCCGACATAAGCCCGGACGTAGCCTCTGTCAATCCATACAGGCCACCAATCGAACTGGCACTTCATCGCGTAGACAAGCCCGTGCTTTGCCTTCAATTTTCGCGTGATAAAGATCGGCGTGACAGCGATTGCATAGCGATCGTACGACTTGTAAATGACTTCGTCCGCCTGAACCGTTCCGGACTGAATGTATTGCTGCATCGCGCCCAATGCGGACGCCTCGTCCGAATATGCCTCGACCAACATGTTGTTGGTCCAGCCATGCGTTTCAAAGAACAGTATCCCCGCCGGAGATTCAAGGAGTTGGATGAATTGCTGCAATCCCACCGCGGGCCTGCTCGTCGTAGGTTCGGCTGTCTGGACAAGACTCTGCGTTACCCAATATCCTTGTTGAAGCGGGCCCCCGTATTGGATCTCGCTGCTCCCATTATCACCGATCGAGAAGAAATACGGGCTGAAGATCTCGGATGTCCTGAGTTCAGGGATCTCCGGAGGAACAGAACCGGACGCGCTTCCTGCCAAGAGGCCAGTAAGCACCAGGACGAACAGGCCTTTTCTACGACCGATCTTATTTTTCATCTTGCTTCCATTCCTTCGCGTCGTAGTTGTCAACCACATCCAATGCCGGATCGTAATTCTTAAACACGCGCTCCTTGAGCAACTCGACTCGCTGGTCGCGTGTCAGGTTCGGCGTATTCATAATCTCTTTGACCTGTTTGCGCACATCCCAGCCAGTGCCGCTGCCACCACTGGAGTAAAACATGATAAACGCCCCTTGCCGAAGCCCCTTTTGCAGCGAATTCACATACGACAATCGGGCCCTTGCCGCACGCTGGGTCTTCTCAGATTCGCTCGGCGGTGGTCCTTGATTTAGGTCAATGGCGTGGCGGAGTTGAGTCTCCGCCTCCTGAACGTAAAGCTCATATTCGCCTGCCCACGTTGGATTGATGAAGGCATCGGATGACTTGAGTACAAAATCAACGATGTCCTTCTGGATGTCGCTTTGGGACTTCGTTCCCTTCTCTCTCTGATAGATTTCCTGAATCGCCTTCTTCACTTCGCTTCTTCGGGCAGACCGCGCCTGATCTCCCCGGTAATATTTCGCTGGCGAATCGCCCGGTTCTTGCTCGCTCAGAAGAGATGGGCTAACCTGAACACCATTCACGATGAGTCGACTCCCTTCCCAATCAATCTTGTAGGGCGGCGGAATGATATGCCCATATGCCATGATCAAGCCCGTTCGAATTCCTTCAGCTTGCTTTGCCGGAACAATATGTAGCTTGCGAGAACCTCTCAGAGAGTGGCGCGACAACTCCAAGAACCTCTTCAGTCCCGGGCCCGAGGAGTTGGCAGCGGCATTGCCTCTCTCGATAGAGCTGGTTTTGTCCTTCCCTCCCTCCGCCGGCGGCTGCGCCGCCCAAGCCGAGCCGGCCGCGAACGACGCTGCGAGGATGACCGTGATAGTGATTCTCATGGGATGATGCTCCTTCGGTTGCTGTGGATGACGGCGAGAGGCTGGAAGCGTGGGGCCTGGGGTGTAGGGTGAGGTGGACTGAGTCAGCTTAGGACGACGAACCGGACTCGGCGGTCTCGGCGTATGTTTGCCCCGGGCGTTTGGCCTCTGAACGGCCAAAGCGTCTGTTATTCTAGCACACCTGCGCCAAAATTTGACGCTGATTTGATGTCCAGTCCCAGGCCGTCAATGGGACCAAGGACCTGGGCTTGCGCGGCTTAGTCCTCGTCCTGTTTTCTCGACTAGCGGCGGTCAGTGGGGAAGGCTTTGGAATAAGCGCGGCTAAGCCCGTGAGCGTACACTTGGCGTAGATCTCGGACAGGAACAGGAAGCTGCCGCCCGTCTGGTACTTCTTGAACCAGTCGTTGCCGACAGGGCTGACAGCCTCAGGGATTTGGTCGAGTCGTTGCAATCGGATATAATCAATCACCAGATAGGGGCGCCGGACGCCTCCGGAGGCCGGACATCATGAGCCGAGTCGAAACCCATCCTGTGCTGCGCATCCCGCCGCTCGATACGGTCACGTTCGAGTGGGCGGGCGAGCCTCTCAAGGCCCGCAAGGGCGAGGTCATCTCCAGCGCCCTGTTCAGCCACGGCATCAGGGTCTTCGGCAGCCACCCGCACGACGGCTCGCCGCAAGGCATCTTCTGCGCCAACGGCCAGTGCAGCCAGTGCCTGGTCATCGCAGACGACAGGCCGGTCAAAGCGTGCATGGTCCCGGTGCGGGAAGGCATGAAGGTCCAGCCCCTCAAGGCGCATCCGGAACTGCCCCTGCTGTCGAGCGCGGACCTCGGGATGAAGGACATCGAAGACCTCCCCTGCGACCTCCTGATCGTGGGAGGCGGGCCCGCGGGCATGGGTGCCGCCATCGAGGCTTCCGATGCCGGGCTCTCCGTCATCCTGGTGGACGACAAGGAGACCCTGGGCGGCAAGCTCGTCTTGCAGACGCACCTCTTCTTCGGCGCCGTGGCCGAGTGCTACGCAGGCACGCGCGGGGTGGACATCGCAGGCATCCTCTCTTCCGAGGTGGCCAAGAGGCCCGCCATCCGGGTCATGACCAGGACCATGGCCGTGGGCGTGTTCGTGGACGGCAAGGTGGGAGTGGCTGGCGACCAAGTCTACAGGCTCATCACCCCGAAGTCCCTGCTGGTGGCGGCAGGAGCCAGGGAGAAGGCCTTGAGCTTCCCAGGCTGCGACCTGCCCGGAGTCTACGGCGCAGGAGCGTTCCAGACCCTGCTCAACCGCGACCTGGTGAAGCCTTCGGAGGACCTTTTCGTGGTGGGAGGAGGCAACGTGGGCCTGATCGCCGCCTACCATGCGCTCCAAGCCGGGATCAGCGTGGTCGGGCTCTGCGAAGGCCTGCCTGAAGTGGGCGGGTATTGGGTCCATGCGGACAAGATCCGGCGCATGGGCGTGCCGATCTACACGGGCACGAGCGTGGTCTGCGCCAACGGCAAGGACAAGGTGGAGTCCGTGACCGTGGCCAAGGTGGACAAGTCCTGGAACATCATCCCAGGCTCCCACCAGACCTATGCCTGCGACACGCTCCTGCTGGCTGTGGGGCTCGAGCGGGTCTGCGAGCTCTACGACATGGCCACGGCCGCGGGCATGGACTGCCGCCTGGCAGGAGACGCGGAGGAGATCGCCGAGGCCTCGGCTGCCATGTTCTCGGGCCGGGTCACGGGCAGGAAGATCGCCAAGGCCCGCGGCAAGAAGCTGGACGTGCCCGGACGCTGGGAGGAACTGACCTCGCTGCTCAAGTCCAAGCCCGGACGCGAGGACCTGCCGGTCATCGATCCCGCGGCCTCGGCCGGCAAGAAGATCTTCCCTGTCCTGGGCTGCAGGGAGACCATCCCGTGCAACCCGTGCTCCGAGATCTGCCCGCACGGGAGGCTCGCCATGCCCAAGCCGGGCGACATCCTGCCCAGGGCCGATTTCTCCGGAGAGTGCCTGGCGTGCGGCAAGTGCGCCGCCAACTGCCCTGGCCTGGCCATCACGGTCGTGGACATGAGCGAGCGGGCCGGGGGCAAGGCTCGGGTCACCGTGCCTTTCGAGCTGCCGGCCCGGCTGGCTCCGGGAGACGAGGTCTCGGTCATGGGCTGGAAGGGTTCGGACATGGGCAAGGCCAAGGTGGTCGAGGTCTTCGACCGCTTGGGCCGGTCGCCGTGCAGGTCGGCCTGCCCTGCCGAGGTCCGGGCCCAGGGCTACATCCAGCTCATCGCCAAGGGGCTCTTCAGGGAGGCCTACACCCTGCTGCGCCGCGACCTGCCCCTGCCGGGGGCGTGCGGCAGGGTCTGCTACCACCCGTGCGAGGGAGACTGCGTGCGCGCCAAGGTCGAGGAGCCGGTGGCCATATGCGCGTTGAAGCGATTCGCGGCCGACTGGGCGAGGAAGCAGGCGGTGCCGACCGCGGCCCTGCCCGTCACCAGGACCGAGAAGGTGGCGGTGGTGGGCTCGGGCCCCGCAGGCCTGGCCTGCGCCAACGAGCTCTCCTACCGCGGCTACGGCGTGACCGTGTTCGAGGCCCAGGACAAGGCAGGGGGCCTGCTGCGCATGGGCATCCCCCCCTACCGCCTGCCTGACGACGTGCTCGACTACGAGCTGACCCAGCTCGCCAGGCAGGGCATCACCATCAAGACCAAGGCGCGCGTGAGCAGCGCCGACGAGCTCCTCCGCCAGGGCTTCTCAGCGGTCTTCCTCGCCCCCGGAGCGCTCAAGGCCTCGTCGGCCGCGGTGCCCGGAGAGGAGCTCAAGGGCGTGGTGGGCATGCTGGATTTCCTGCGCGAGGTGAAGGCAGGCAGGCTCAAGAAGCTCTCCGGCACGGTCGCGGTCATCGGAGGCGGCAACTCGGCCCTGGACTCAGCGCGCGCGGCCCTGCGCCTGGGCGCCAAGGAAGTGCGCGTCCTCTACCGCAGGCAGCGCGAGCAGATGCCCGCCCATGACTTCGAGGTCGACCAGGCGGCCCTCGAAGGGGTCCAGTTCGAGTTCCTGGCGGCTCCGGTCTCGTTCAGCGGCGCAGAAGGCGGCCTCAAGTCCGCCAAGCTCATCCGCATGAAGCTGGGGGCTCCCGACGCGTCGGGCAGGGCCCGGCCCGAGCCCGTGCCCGGGTCCGAGTACGAGTTCGCCTGCGACCACGTCATCACCGCCATCGGCCAGCAGCCCGCGTTCGGCGGGCTTGAGCAAGGCTTGGCGGTCTCGAGGTGGGGCACGCTCCAGGCTGACCCGCTCACCCAGGCCGCGAGCAAGCCCGGGGTCTTCGCCGGCGGCGACGGGGTCACCGGCGCCGACACCGTGGTCGCGGCTTTCGGAGCAGGCAAGCGCGCCGGGGTCTCCATCGACCGCTGGCTGCGCGGCCTGGACTTGGCCGCGGGACGCAGGCCCGGCAAGGCCTATCCCGCTCCCAGCGTGCACTACGAGGGGGTGGGCAAGGCTCCCAGGGTCAAGGAGCCTGAGCTCCCCGTGTCCGAGCGCAGCGGCAGCTTCAAGGAGGTGGTCTCCTCCTTGAGCGAGGCCGAGGCCCGGACAGAGGCCGGACGCTGCCTCGGGTGCGGCTCCCTGGGGGAGTGCCTCTCAGGCAGCCAAGGAGCGGACGAGAGCCCCATCCTCGACGGCTCTCGGCTCGTGGTGCTCGAGGTCGAGCCCGCGCTCGCGGCCAAGATCGGCGGCATCAGGGTCCAGGACCCTGCCCTGACCGAGCCTGTGGCTACCGTGCTCCCGCCCCAGACCGACGATGACGTCATCCTCTGCCGGTGCGAGCGGGTGACCGTGGGCCAGGTGCGGCGCCTCATCCGCTCCGGGGTCACGGACTTGAACCACCTCAAGGCGATCCTGCACGTCGGCATGGGAGCGTGCGGAGGCAAGACCTGCGGCCCGCTCCTGCACGCGCTGTTCCGCAAGGAGGGGGTGCCGCGGGACCGGGTGACCCCGTTCGTGCAGCGGCCGCTCACCGCCGAGGCGCCCCTGGGGCTCTTCGCAGGGTGCGGCGGCTCCGGGGACCGGCGATGAACCAGAAGACCTTCGACCTCGTCATCATCGGCGCGGGCTCGGTGGGCGTGCCCGCCGCGCTCTACGCCCGGCGCGCCGGGCTCTCGGTCCTCGTCCTCGACCGCCTGGCCTCTCCGGGCCAGGGAGAGAACAAGTCCGCCATCGGCGGCATCCGCGCCACGCACTCGGACCCGGCCAAGATCAGCATCTGCCTGCGCTCGCTCAAGATATTCCGCGAGTGGCAGTCCCAGGAAGGAGAGGACATCGGCTGGAGGCAGGGCGGCTATCTCTTCCCGGTCTACCGCGAGGCCGATGAGAAGACCCTGAGGGGCCTCCTCGAGACCCAGCACCGCCAGGGCCTCGACATCGACTGGGTCGCGCCCGAGAAGGTCGCATCGCTCGTGCCCGGCATCAGGATCGAGGGTTTGCGCGGCGGCACCTTCTCGCCCGAGGACGGGAACCTCTCCCCCCTCATGGCCTGCAGCTCCTTCCACGCGGCGGCGGTCAGAGCCGGAGCCGAGTTCCGGTTCCGTGAGACCGTGCGGAGCATCAAGGTCGAGAAGGGACGCGTGCAGGCCGTGGTCACGGACCAGGGAGTCTACCCGTGCAAGCACGCGCTCAACGCGGCGGGCTCCGCGGCCCCCGAGGTGGGCCGCATGGTCGGCCTGGACCTGCCCGTGCGCCCGGACAGCCACGAGGCAGGCATCACGGAGCCGGTGGCCAGGCTCTTCGATCCCATGATCGTGGACCTCAGGCCCACGCCCGGGGCCAAGAACTGCTACTACTATCAGAACTCCATCGGCCGCATCGTGTTCTGCCTGACCCCTGAGCCCATCTATCCGGGCACGGACCGCAGGTCGCACTCGAGCTTCCTGCCCATCGTGTCGCGCAAGATGGCCGACCTCCTCCCCCGCCTGGCCGGCATCCGGGTGCGCCGCGTCTGGCGCGGGTGCTACCCGCAGACCCCGGACGGCAGCCCCATCACGGGCGAGGCGCCGCAGGCCAAGGGCTGTCTCTACGCCGTGGGCATGTGCGGCCAGGGGCTCATGCTCGGGCCCGGCCTGGCCGAGGACCTGGTGAGCCTCATCACCAAGGGCAGGCCCGTGACCGAGGAGGATGCCTGGGCGTCGCTGAGGCTCGACCGGGATTTCGGCAAGGTCGAGGCCCTCAAGTAGCCGGCGACTCCGCATGACACCGGGTTGGCGGCTCCTGGCAGCCCTGGGCCTGGCTGCATGGGCTCTGAGGGCCGGGGGCTCGAAGACCCAGCTGCCGGGGTGGAGGCGCTGCGCGGTCTTCTTCTCGGCGGGACTGGCTCTGCGCGGCCTCCTCGGTCTGTGGGGCCCTTACCACCACAACGGCCAGGCGCATGACTGGGTGTGGCAGGCCGTCTCGGATGCCTGGGCCGGCGCCCGGTTCTACGGGCCGGGCTACCACGAGGCCATGGGCTGGATCGCTTGGCTGCCTGTCATCCCCGATACCCCGCTCTTCGCGGTCAATGCCCTGCTCTCGAGCTTCGAGCCCGTCCTCCTCCTGGCCCTGGTCTGGGCCATGGGCATGCCGGGCCGCAGGGCCCAGTTGGCCGCGGGCATCCTCCTGCTCGACCCCATCCTGGTCCGTTTTTCCGCGACCGAGGCGCATTTCAGCCTCATCGGCCTGTCGGTCACGGCCGTTTCCCTGCTCCTGGTCCTGGCCGGCAGGCAGGAGGAGGATGGAAGGACGGGCCCGGCCCTGCTCCTGAGCGTCGCAGCAGGCCTGCTCGCCTCCCAAGCCAGCCGCGTGCACCCCATCTCCTGGCTCCCGCTGGCCCTGTCCCCGCTTCCCCTGTTCATCATCGAACCGCGCGACGGGGGGCCGGGCTTGATCCGCCGCCTCAAGCTGGCCGGCCTGGCGGCGAGCGCGGGCCTGGCAGCGAGCGGGCCCCTGCTCCTTGAGATACTGCAGCGCATCACCAAGCCTCGCGGGGACAATCCCACGGCCCTGCCGTTCGCGTCCTTCTCGACCCCTGGCTTCTGGGAGACGCTCTGCGTCGCGGCAGCGCTCCTGGCAGGTCTGGTCTGGTTCTGCAAGGGACGCAGGAAGGCCGCCTTGCTCCTGGCCGCCGCGTTCCTGCTCATGCTCGCGACGCACGGCACCTATGTCATGAGCAGGATGTTCGCGGCAGGCTACGACCGCCTCTTCTTCCCCGCCCTCTTGGCTGCCGCGGCCGGCCTGCTTCCGGCGAAGCTCGGCGCCTGGGCCTACCTCGCTGTCCCGGCTTGGGCGGGAGCCGCGCTCTTCGCCTATGCCCCGGGCCTGCTCCACCGCAACACCGAACAGCTCGAGTACGCGTTCCTGCGCAGCCGCCTGGCGGCCCTGCCCGAGGGCTGCGGCCTGCTCGCCCCGGGACCCGCCCATCACCCGGTCCTGCGCGTGCCGGACTACGCGGTGCGCGGACGCAAGGCGGCGGACACCCCGACCACGCATGAGGCCTTCCTCAAGGCGGCCAACCAGCCCGGGTGCAGGTACTACGTCAGGACCTCGGTGTGCTCCTTCGCCGAGTACGCGGACCTCTGCGGGAGCTTCGAGCGCTTCCCCTGGCTGACCGAGGTGGACCGCGCCGAGTTCCCGGCCAGGCCGAGCACGGATTGCTGGACTTACGCCAAGGAGCGCGTGGACGTTGCGCTCTACAGGATCGACCCGCCGGCCAAGGCCCGCAAGCCTTAATGTCCCCAGCTCGCGAGGAGCTCCTCGCAGCGCCGCACGAACCCGGGAAGGCTGGCCTGGCAGCCCGGGGTGAGGGTTTCTCCGAAGGTATCCGGGGTCTCCACCTCCAGGGCGAGCACGGCCAAGACCGAGGGCATCTTCATGCCCGTGCGCTCGGCCACGTGGAGGAGCTCGGGCAGGCCTGAGACGTGCGGCGAGCTCCCGCGCAGGCGCTGGAAATCAGCCTTGGAGAACTCGAGGATCGTGCCCGGAGGAACCTGCCTCGTCACCACCGCGTCAAGGATCACGGCCCGGTCATAGCCCTCGATGAGGTCGAGGACCGCGAGGCCCGACTCCCCGGTCTCGACCAGGTCCACGCCCGGCCGGCCGGCGCGGCGGTCCCGGAGCAGCCTCACGCAATGGAATCCCACGGCATCGTCGCCCAGGATGTCGTTGCCCAGGGCCAGGACCACGGTCCTGGCCGGAGAGAGCGCCGCGCTCTGCCGGCGCTCTAGCGGGCGCTCAAGAGCGGACAATCCCACTGGATCTCCTTGAAGGCCGGGGTCCGCCTGCGGGCCCTGGGCCGCGACAAGGGCTCCCCCTGGCGGACGTCGACCTGGAGGGTCCCGGCGCCGCCGCATAACGGGCACAGGCACCTGCCTGCGGGGCGCGGATGCATGGCCACGCTTCTCCTAGCGGCTCAGTTCCCGGACCACGCGGCCTTGGGGGTCCCTGAGGGAAACGGTCAGCGGCATCTGGCCCGGAAGGGTGTGCGTGGCGCAGCCGAAGCACGGGTCGTAGGCCCGGAACGCCATCTCCACCTTGTTGAGCAGGCCGTCATTGACGACCCCGGCCTTGATGAGGCCCTTGGCTGCCTTCTCCACGCTCATGGCGATGCGCGCGGAGTTGCCCAGGGTCGCGACGATGAGGTTGGCCTTGCGGATGAGCCCGACCTCGTCGGTCTGGTAATCGTGGATGAGGGTGCCGCGGGGCGCCTCCACCACGCCCACGCCTCGGGTCGGGGTCGCGGTCGGGATGGTCCGGATGTCCTTGCCCGTGATCTCCGGGTCGTTGAGGAGCTCGTTGATGCGCTCTGCGGCCTGGAGCATCTCGATGACGCGGGCCCAATGGTTGGCCAGGGTGTGGTGCACGGGCCGGCCCAGGACCTTGAAGTACTCCTCCGCCGCCTTCTGAGCCTCCGGGGTGGCCATGCCGTCGGCCGCGTTCAAACGCGCCATGGGGGCCACGGAATACACGCCGGAGTCCGCGCCCTCGGTGAAGCCCTTCCAGCCCTTCTTCTTCAGGAACGGGAACTTGATGTAGCTCCAGGGCTCCACGTGCTCGGCGATGTGGTCGAGGTAGTCCCGGATCTCGAACGAGTCGGTCTCCTTTCCCTCGGGCGACATCACCCGGACCTTGCCGCCGTAGAAGCTCACCTTGTCGGCCTTGTCCACCAGGCCCATGTAGTGCGTCTTGTGGGTGAAGGCGTCCGAGGTGATGAGGTCCACGTAGCCCTTGTTCGAGAGCACGATGTCGCAGAAGACCTTCAGGGTGAAGCGCGCGAACTCCAGGCCGTCCTTGGCGATCTCGCGGAAGCGCGCGAGGTCCTCCGGGGGCACGGACTTGGCCACCCCGCCGGGCAGGCCGAGCACCGGGTGGATGACCTTGCCGCCCAGGACCGTCATGATCTCGCGAAGGCGCCGGCGCATGGAGATAACCTTCTTGCCGACCTCCAGGCCCACCTTGCCGATGACGCCCACGATGTTGCGCTGCTCCTTGGGCGCGTCCGGGCCCACGATGAAGTCCGGCCCGCCGAGCACGTAGACGTGCAGGGCGTGGTCCTCGAGCATGAACACGTTGTAGAAGAGCTCGCGGATCTTGACGGCCGTGGGCGGGGGCGTGACCTTGTAGAGGTCGTCGAGGGCCTTGGTCGAGGCCATGTGGTGCGCGGTGGGGCAGACCCCGCAGATGCGCTGGGTGATCTGAGGCATGTCCTCGGCCGGACGGCCCTGGCTGAAGACCTCGAAGCCCCGGAGCTCGGGGATCTGGAGGTAGGCTTTCTCGACGTCTCCTTTGTCGTCGAGGAAGATCTCGATCTTGCCGTGTCCTTCGAGGCGGGTGATGGGGTCGATGGAGATGGTCTTGGACATGGGGGGTCTCCTAGTTGTCGATCCGGCGCTTGAGCATGGACTTGGGCAGCCCGTAGCGGTAGAACGAGCCCACGGGGTCCGGGATGCCCGAGAGGACCTTGTCGATCTCGGGCGTCTCCTTGGCGGCGATGGAGCCGGCCAGGCACGAGACGAGCTTGGCGCCCTGGTCGCGCACCTTGGAGGTGGGCCCGAAGCACCCGGAGCAGGGCATGTTGCCCTTGACGCAGAGGGCCTCGCACCCGGACCGGGTCGCGGGGCCCATGCAGAGGAAGCCCTGGGCCAGGATGCATTTCTCCGGGTCGATGGGGGCCAGGTGGGGCCGCTTGAACTCGGTGAGCGCCAGGTCCGTGGGCTTGGAATCCTTCCTGGGGCACTCGTCGCAGAGCGCGACGTCCGGGGAGAGGACGGTCCCCTTGGCAGGGAGCTTGCCCGAGAGGAGCGCCTGCACGCCCCCCATGATGAGCTTGGGCGTGGGCGGGCAGCCGGGCAGGTAGTAGTCCACGTCGATGACCTGGTCCAGCGAGCGGACCATGTCCCGGAACACGGGCAGGTGGAGGCTGCGGTCTCCCTCGTCCTTCATCCGCGTCTGGGGCCGGGTCCTGGCGCTGTTGTCCACTCCGGGGCAGTCCTCGTAGACGAACTTGAGGATCGTCTCCTTGGAGAACTGGTTGGCCAGGCCCGGGATGCCGCCGGAGTTGGCGCAGGACCCGAAGGAGATGACGAACTGGGCCTTCTTCCTCAGCATGCGGACCATCTCCTCCTGCTCCGAGGTCCGGACCGCGCCGTTGATGAAGCACACGGTCATGGACTTGTCCGCCATGCCTTCGACGTCGGAGCGCTTGAAGTCCATGGCCACGGGCCAGAGCACGATGTCCACGGCCGCGACCACGTCGAGCACGCCCTCCGCGAGGTCCACGACCGCCTCCTCGCAGCCTCCGCACGACGCGCACCAGTAGAAACCGACCTTGGGCTTAGCGGACATGGGCGGCCTCCTTGGACGACGCGTGCACCGACCGGGCCAGGCCCTCGAGCTCCGAATCCCAATCCTTGAACTTGCCCGGCAGGTCGAGCGGCCCGAGAGCCCGGACCTTCGCCACCATGTCGTTGACCACGGTCTTGACCTTCTCCCCCTCCGCGCCCGAGATCCACTCCAGGCGGAAGCGGCCGTCCGAAACGCCCATGTCCTTGAGCATGCGCTCCAGGAGCCTCATCCGGCGCAGGGTCTTGTAGTTCCCCTCGGCGTAGTGGCAGTCGCCGGGGTGGCAGCCCCCCAGGAGCACGCCGTCCGCCCCGCGGCTGAAGGCGTCGAGCACGAACTGCGGGTCCACGCGGCCGGAGCACATGACGCGGATGACCCGGGTGTTCGGCGCGTACTTCAGGCGCGAGACCCCGGCGAGGTCCGCGGCCGTGTAGGTGCACCAGTTGCAGAAGAACGCGACGATGCGGGGCTCGAAGCGCCCGGCCCCCTTCTTGTCGTGATGCGTCATGACAGCACCCCCTCGATCTCGCCGAAGATCTCGTCATCCTCGAACAGGTTCTGGCGGATGGAACCCGACGGGCAGGCCGCGGCGCAGACCCCGCAGCCCTTGCAGAGGATCTCGTTGATGGAGGCCTTCTTCTTGGCCTCGTCGAACGTGATGGCCGAGTAGGGACAGAGCGGCACGCAGGACTTGCAGCCCGAGCACTCCTCCTCCACGACGCGGGAGGTGTTGGGCTCCATCTCCACGTGCCCGGCGTCCACCAGGGCCAGGGCCTCGGCGGCCGCGGCCCCGGCCTGCGCCACGGTGTCCGGGATGTCCTTGGGCCCCTGGCAGGCGCCCGCGATGAAGATCCCGTCCGCGAAGGTGCTCACCGGAGCGAGCTTGGGGTGACGCTCCTGAAAGAAGCCGTCGCTGCCGCAGCCGATGTTGAAGATCCGGCGCACGTCCAGGGCGTCCTTGCGGGCCTCGAGGCCCTGCGAGAGGACCACCATGTCCACCGGGATGCGCCGCACGAACCCGGCCAGGGTGTCCTCCACGCGGATGACGAGGCGGCCCTCCTCCTCGCGCGTCATGGCCCAGTCGTTGACCTCGGCCACGCGGCCCCGCACGAACTGGACCCCCTCCTTGAGGAGCCGGTCATAGAACTCCTCGAAGGTCTTGCCCGGGGTGCGCATGTCGATGTAGAAGTTGTAGACTTGCGCTCCCGTGCGCTCCTTGAGCAGGTGCGCGAGCTTCAGGGAGTACATGCAGCACACCCGCGAGCACCACTTGTTCGTGTGCTCGTCGCGGGAGCCCACGCAGTGGATGATGCCGATGGCCTCGGGCCGCCGGCCGTCGCGCAGGACCACGTCCCCGCCCGTGGGGCCGGAGGCGTTGACGAGGCGCTCGACCTCCAGGGCCGAGTACACGTTGGGGTAGCGGCCGTAGCCGTAGTACTCGTGGCGCTTGGGGTCGAAGGCGTCGAAGCCCGTGGTCAGGATGATGGCGCCGACCGGGACCTCCTTGGACTCCTCCTTCTGGCCGAAGTCGATGGCCTTGCGGTCGCAGGCCGCGGCGCAGGTCATCTTGCACTTGCCGGTCTTGAGCTGGATGCAGGTCTTCGGGTCGATGGTGACGACCTTGGGCGTGGCCTGCGGGAAGGAGAGGTACACGGGCTTGCGCTTGGAGAGCCCCTGGTTGAACTCGTCGGGGAACTTGGCCTCCTTGAAGACGCAGGCGTCGATGCACGCGTCGCACCCGACGCAGAGGTCCTCCTTCACGTAGCGGGGCTTGCGCTTCACCGTCACCTTGAAGTTGCCGACGTAGCCTTCGACCTTCGTCACCTCGGAGTAGGCCCAGAGGGTGATGTTGGGGTGCCCCTTGACCGCGGACATCTTGGGCGTGAGGATGCAGGCCGAGCAGTCGAGCGTCGGGAAGGTCTTGTCGAAGAGGGCCATGTGCCCGCCGATGGTCGCCTCGCGCTCCACCAGGATGACCTTCTTGCCGGCGTTGGCCGCGGTGAGCGCGGCATGGATGCCGGCGATGCCGCCGCCCACCACCATGACGTCGGGGTGGACCGGGACCCGCTTCTTCTCCAGGGCCTTGTGGAAGCGCACCCGGTGGATGGCGGCCCGGACCTGGTCCTCGGCCTTCTGCGTGGCCGCGGCCTTGTCCTCATGGACCCAGGAGGCGTGCTCGCGGATGTTGACCATCTGGAAGAAGAAGGGGTTCAAGCCCCCCTTGGCCGCGGCCTTGCGGAAGGTCTCCTCGTGCAGGTTGGGGGAGCACGCCGCGACCACGAGCCGCTCGAGCCCCTGCGCGCGGATGTCCTGGGCGATCATCTCCTGGCCCGGGTCCGAGCACATGTACTTGTATCCCTTGGAGACCGCGACGCCGGGCAGCTTGGCGGCGTGCTCGCGGACGGCCTCCACGTCGATGGTGCCCGCGATGTTCGTGCCGCAGTGGCAGATGTAGAATCCGATCTTCGGGCCGGAGCCGTTGCTGGCGCTTTTCATGGACTACCTCCTCCCCGCCAGGGCGGGCTCAGCCGGCACGATGCCGCGCTGGATGCCGAGTTCTCGCTCCGAGAGGCCGAGCGCCAGGCCCAGGACCTGGGTGAAGTAGAGGACCGGCATGGCGACCTCCTCGAACTCCGCGGCGATCTTGTCCTGGTAGCCGTCCAGGTTGAACTGGCAGAGCGGGCACACGGTCACGACCGCGTGCGCGCCCCTCTTCTTGGCTTCCTTGAGGATGATGTACGCCAGCCTCAGGCCCGCGTCCGGCACCGTGCCGGTCAGGCTGCCCCCGCAGCAGCGGGTCTTCAGCGGGAAGTCCACGCACTCCGCTCCCGAGGCCGCCATGAGCCTGTCCATGGTGACGGGGTGGGCCTGGTCGTCGAACGCGGCGTAGGGCCGCACGAGCTGGCAGCCGTAGTAGGGGGCGAGCTTGAGGCCCTTCAAAGGGCTCTTGACCTTGGCGGAGATGGCGGCCAGGCCCACGTCGTTGACGAGCACGTCGAGCGGGTGGCGCACCTGGAGCCCGGCCTTGGGCATGTCGAGCCCGCCCGCCTTGAGGGCGCGCTCCACGAGCACGCGGGTCTCGATCTGCTCGTCGAGGGCGTGCAGGGTCTTGGCCAGCACGAGGTAGCAGGCGCTGCAGGGCGCGATGATGTCGCGCTTGAGGCCCTTGTCTGCGGCCGCGGCGTCGGCCAAGGAGAGGTTGCGGGCCGCCAGGGCGTGGGCACGGGTCTCCTCGACCGACATGTAGGCCGTGGCCCCGCAGCAGTTCCAGTCCGGGACCTCGGAGAGGGTGATGCCCAGGGCCCGGCAGACGGCCTTGAGGGACTCGTCATAGGCCCTGCCCGTCCCCTTGAGCGAACAGCCCGGATAATAAAGGTAGTTCATGCGGCCTCCTTGACGGCGCGTTCTTCCTTGGCGCTCTCGCCGTCCACGGAGTCGAGGATCCGGCGGAGCTGGTCGCGTCCCTGGATGGACTCGGGGACGAACGACATCCGCCCGGTCCGCAGCAGGTTCAAGCCCAACCCGATCATGTCGAGGAACCGCAGCCAGTTCGTCCTCAGGAAGAGGTCGGCCACGAGGAAGGTCTCGGGCGTCCTCCCGAAGCCTCGGATCATCCGGCTGAACTCCTTGGCCAGGATCGGGATGGGGAACCGGCGCGGGTAGGAGCCCTCGCGGATGGCGCGGCGCTTCAAGGCGTACATGATGTCGGTCACCTTGATCTGCTTGGGGCACTCGGCCCTGCAGGCGTAGCAGCTGGCGCACAGCCAGATGGTGAAGCTGGAGAGGACCTCATCCTTGAACCCGGCCCGGGCCAGGTTCACGAGCCGGCGCGGAGTGTAGTCCATGTAGATGGAGAGGGGGCAGGTGGCGCTGCACAGGCCGCACTGGATGCAGCCCTTGACGTTCTCGCCGCCCGTGATGGACTCGACCCAATCCGCGAAGGCGCGGTCGCGTTCCGACTCGTACCGCATCGTCTGCTGCAGTGGCATCAGGATGACCTCCTTTGCTGGTCCGCGACGGGCAGGTCCACGGTGAAGACGGACCCTTCGCCCACGCGGCTCGAAACGCCGATGGCTCCTTGGTGGAGCTGCACGATCTTGCCGACCAGGGTCAGGCCCAGGCCGGTCCCGTCGACCCCGGAGCCCTTGCAGGCCTCGCCCCTGAAGAACTCCTCGAACACGAACGGAATCTCGTGCTCCGGGATGCCGACCCCGGTGTCCGTCACCTCGAGCTTGACCTTGCCGTGCACCGGCCGGCTGAGCTTGAGGGTCACCTCCCCTCCGGGCTTGTTGTACTTGATGCCGTTGTCGAGGAGGTTGATGACCATCTCCTTGAGGCACTGGCGGTCCCCCACGACCAGGGCGTCCTCCTCCCAGCCCTCCACGTTCACCCGGATCCTGCGCGCGCGGGCGGCAGGGCCGAGGACGTCCGCGGCCTCCTCCACCAGGGCGCCGAGCCGGATCGGCTTCATCTCGGCCGAGAGCCTGCCCGATTGGAGGCGGTTGATGTCGAGCCAGTGGTCCACGACCCCCCGCAGCCCGGCCACGCGCTCGCGCATGCGGCCGATGACCTCCCGCTGCTTGGGGTTGAGCTCTCCGGCCGTGCCGGCCAGGATGGCGTCCGCGAACTGCTGTACCGCGTTGAGCGGGGCCCGGAGCTCATGGGCCGCGAGGTTGACGAACTCCCGCTGCATGGCAGCCCGCTCCTGCCATAGGGCGCGGGTCTCGGCCTCGAGCCTGCCTTTGTCCAAGGCGCGCTTGACGACCACGCGGAGCTCGTCCGGGGTGAAGGGCTTGGGGAGGAAGTCGTAGGCCCCCCGCTTCATGGCCTCCACGGCCGAGGCGATGGTGGGGTAGCCGGTGATCACCACGCAGACCACCTCAGGGCAGGCCTTGGCGATGGCGGCCAGGACCTCCATGCCGTCCATGCCGGGAAGCTTGAGGTCCACCAGCGCCAGGTCGGCCCCGGCGCGCTTGACCTCTTCGATGCCGGAGGGCCCGTCCTCAGCCACGGAGACCCGGTACTCGGCCTCCCGGCCCAGGGTCTGCCGGCACGCGTCCCGGATGGCCTCATCATCGTCGATGACGACGATGGCTCTGCCGGACATCAGCTGACCGCGGCCCCGAGCAGGCCTTTGACTTCCTCAAGCAGGGCCTCGGGTTTGACCGGCTTCTCGAGGATCTTGTCGATGGGGAAGAAGACCGGGTGCTTGGCCTCGCCCGGGAACCAGAAGCCGGTCTGCTTGCGCATGGAGGTCAGGACGAGGATGGGGACCTTGGAGTAGCGGTCGTACTCGTTCTCCCCGCGGACCTTGCGGGCGAAGAGGATGCCGTCCGCTCCCTTTCCCATCATGATGTCCAGAAGGATGAGGTCCGGGTGGACTTCCTTGAGCTTGCGCAGACCCTCGTCAGGGCTGCTGGCGCTCTCCACCGAGTAGCTGTTGGACTCGAGCACCAGCTTCATGGCTGCCGCGAAGTCCGCGTCATCGTCTACAATCAGGATCTTCTTGCTCATTCGGGTTCTCCTTGTGCAATCCTGATGTGGCAACAGAACTGCCAGCGGATGGTAGCCTAGGACGCTCTGTTTTTGCCCCAGTGTGTCATTTCGTTACACCGATGGAACATTATGATACAATCATAAAGAGTCATGACCTTGAGAAAGAAACTCCTCATCGGGTTCGTGCTGGTCGTGCTCCTGACCGGAGGGACCGCCGGCCTGGTGGGCCTGCATTTCATCAGCAGCAGGTTCTATTCCGAGATGCAGAGCCAACTCGTCTACGACCTCAACACCACCCGGGGGCTCTTCAATCAGGCCCTGGCGGACGTCAGCCATGCCACCGCCGACGCTGCCGAGCGCCGCCTCGCCCAGGAGCTCCTGGAGGGCCGCAACCTGGCAGAGGCGCGCAGGGAGCTCCCCGCCATCCTCGTGCGCGAGGGCATCGACGGCCTGGCGGTCCTGGACACCGACGGCCGCGCCGTGTTCTGCGCCGGGCCCGGCAGGAGGTGCCGGGGCAAGGCCCTCACGGACTCCGACATCGTGGCCAAGGCCATGGCCAGCGGAGAGACGGTGTCGGAGACCCTCGTCCTGCCCCGCTCGGACCTGGCCTGGCTCTCGCCTGAGCTGGCGGAGCGCAGCCACATCCTCCTCGTCCCGACCCTCAAGTCCAGGCCCACGAACGACACCGAGCTGACCGCGGGCCTGGTCCTGGCCGCCGCGGCCCCGGTGCGCGGCGTCTCGGGCAAGGTCCTCGGGAGCGTCTTCGGAGTCAAGCTCCTCAGCCGGAGCACCGACATCGTGGACAAAGCCACGGACATGCTCTACGGCGACCGCATGCATCGGGGGCGCCACGTGGGCACCGCGACCATCTTCCAGGGCGACGTGCGCATCGCCACCACGGTCAGGGACGAGAAGGGCGAGCGCATGATCGGCACCCGCGGGGCCAAGGACGTCTGCGAGCAGGTCCTCGACGCGGGCAGGCCCTGGCTCGGCCGGGCCTTCGTGGTCAGCGAGTGGTACCTCACCGCCTACGAGCCCATCCGCGATTCCCGGCACAGGATCCTGGGCATGCTCTACGTGGGGACCCTGGAGGCCCCCTTCGCGCTCCTCGAGCGCGGGGTCCTGCTCGTGTTCCTGGGCATCGTGCTCCTGGGCACGGCCTGCGCCCTGGTCATCTCCTTCGTCATCGCGGACCGCATCCTCGACCCGGTCTTCCAGCTCATGACGGCCTCCAGCCGCCTGGGCAAGGGCGACCTCTCGACCCGCGTGGACATCCCCCCCGGCGACGAGCTGGGCGAGCTCGGCCGGACCTTCAACCTCATGGCCGACTCCATCATGCAGCGCGACGAGCAGATCAAGGCCCACGCCCAGGAGGTCCTCAAGGGCACCGAACGCCTGGCCACCATCGGCAGGCTGGCCGCGGGCGTCGCGCACGAGATCAACAACCCCTTGGGCGGCATCCTGGTCTATACCCACCTTCTGCTCGAGGACACCCCGGCCGCAGACCCCCGCAGGTCCAACATCGAGAAGGTGGTCCGCGAGACCGAACGGGTCAGGCGCATCGTGCGCGGACTGCTCGAGTTCGCCCGCGAGACCGAGTCTCGCGTGGAGGAGAACGACCTCAACGACCTCGTGCTCAAGACCCTCGACCTCGTGCACCGGCAGCTCCTCCTCGAGAAGGTCTCCCTCGTCAAGGACCTCGCCCCGGCGCTGCCCCCCATCCCGCTCGACGGCGACCGCATCCGCCAGGTCCTGCTCAACCTCATCCTCAACGCGGTCGAGTCCATGGAAGGCAAGGGCGGGAGCCTGACGATCGCCACCCGGCACCGCCTCGAGGCCGGGACCGTGGAGGCCTCGATCGCGGACACCGGCTGCGGCATCTCGGCCGAGAACAAGAAGCGCCTCTTCGAGCCCTTCTTCACGACCAAGCCGGTGGGCAAGGGCACGGGCCTGGGCCTGGCCATCAGCTACGGCATCGTCAAGAAGCACGGCGGCGCCATCACGGTGGAGAGCGCCGAGGGGAAGGGCACGACCTTCACGATCGTGCTCCCGACCCGGGGGATCTAGCCATGGCACTCCCCCTGAGCGTCCTCATCATCGACGACGAGGAGTCCCTGCGCGACTCCTGCCGCCAGCTCCTGGGCAGGCGCGGCTTCTCGGTCAAGGAGGCCGCGGACGGCCCCTCGGGCCTGGCCGAGGTGCGCAAGCACGGCTTCGACCTCGTCCTCCTCGACCTGCGCCTGCCCGGCATGGACGGTCTCGAGGTCCTCAAGCGCGTCAAGGAGGGCTCGCCCGGGTCCGTGGTCATCATGATCACCGGGCACGCCACCGTGGCCTCGGCCGTGGACGCCATGAAGCTGGGCGCCTATGACGTGCTCCCCAAGCCCTTCACCCCCGGCGAGCTCATGGCCATCATCGGCAGGGCGGCCGAGCGCCGGCGCCTGGAGACCGAGAACATCCGCCTGCGCGAGGAGCTCAAGGGAGCGGCCTCGACCGAGCTGGTGGCGGGCCCCAGCCGCAGGATGCGCGAGGTCCTCGAGCTGGTGGGCAAGGTCGCCCCCTCGGAGGCGACCGTGCTCCTGACCGGGGAGAGCGGCACGGGCAAGGAGCTCGTGGCCCGGGCCATCCACCGCCAGAGCGGCCGGGCCGACGGCCCCTTCGTGGCCGTGGACTGCGGCAGCATCGTGCCGACCCTCTTCGAGAGCGAGCTCTTCGGCCACGTGCGCGGCGCGTTCACGGACGCGGTGTCGGACAAGCGCGGCAAGATCGAGCTGGCCAACGGCGGGACCCTCTTCCTCGACGAGATCGGCAACATCGCGCTCGAGGGCCAGGTCAAGCTCCTGCGCGCCCTCCAGGAGCGCGAGATCGTGGCCGTGGGCGGCACCCAGAGCCGGCCCGTGGACGTCCGCATCGTGGCCGCGACCAACCGGGACCTCCGCCAGGCGGTGTCCGCGGGTGCGTTCCGCGACGACCTCTTCTACCGCATCAACGTCATCTCCCTGAACCTGCCGCCCCTGCGGGAGAGGCGGGAGGACCTCCCGGACTTCGTCAAGCACTTCATCGGCAAGTACAGCCGCAAGTGCAAGAAGGGCGTGTCCGGCATCTCCCCCGAGGCCATGGCGGTCCTCCAGGCCTATGCGTGGCCCGGCAACGTGCGGGAGCTCGAGAACGTCATCGAGCGGGCGGTCATCCTGGCCGAGGGCGGCCGCATCGGCCCCAAGGACCTCTCCTCCTTGGCCGTCCCGACGGCGGTCGGCTCCGCGCCCGCCGCCCCCAGGCCGGGGGCCACGCTCGCCGATGTCGAGCGCGGCCACATCCTCGCGGCCCTCGAGGCCCACGGGGGCAACAAGACCCAGGCGGCCGCGAGCCTGGGCATCAGCCGCAAGACCCTGCACCTCAAGCTCAAGGCCTTCGGCCTCTAGTTTGTGACCTTGGCAGAAATGTTCTAACATTGCCCTAGTGAGGTCCGGCGAGGGCCCGGAGGCCCTCCCGCCCCGGAGGAGACCATGCTCGAGAAATATTCCAAGGAGATCGACCGGCTCAGGGCCATGGCGCCCAAGGACAAGACCATCGAGTCCATGCTCCACAACCTGAGGGAGAACCCCTTCGACGTCGCGACCAGGATCTCCCTCGGCGGGCTCCTCTACACCTTCGGCATGCTCGAGAAGTCGGTCGAGGTCTACGAGCAGATCATCAAGGAGGACCCTGAGGCCGCCCTGACCTACTACCACCTGGGCACGGTCTACTTCCGCATGGGCCGCCTGGCCGAGGCCATCAAGGTCCTCGAGAAGGGCTTCAGCCTCAACAAGAACGTCGCCCTCTTCGGCTACTGGCTGGGCGTGGCCTACTACCACCGCGGGGAGAAGGGCAAGGCCGAGAAGTATTTCAAGGAGCTCCTCAAGGCGTGTCCCGAGTCCAAGATGGCCTACTACCACCTGGCCATCCTGGCCATCGCCAAGGCCGACCACAAGAGGAGCATCGAGTACCTCGAGACCCTGCTCAAGATCGACAACTGCGACACCGCCGCCCTCTACCACCTGGCCACGGCCTACATGAACCTCCATGACACGACCAAGGCGCTGTCTACGCTCAAGCGCCTCCTCGACATCGATCCCAAGGACATCCGCGCCAAGTCCCTGATGGACCTCATGCACAGCGAGGTGTGAACCAGGAGAGCCCCATGACCACCGCTTCCCGTCAGAGCGCAGCCTCCCCGGAGAAGTCCACGGCCTTCCGCTACCAGGACCCCTTCCCCCTCAAGAAGAAGCGGCCCAAGTGCCGGCTCCTGGGCAAGGACGCGGTCAAGGTCTCGAAGTTCGACGGGCACGAGGTCCTGCGGGTGGAGCCCGAGGCCCTCTCGGACCTCGCCTTCCAGGCGGTGCGGGACGTCTCCTTCCTGATGCGGACCTCCCACCAGTGTCAGGTGGCCGCCATCCTCAAGGACCCCGAGGCCTCGGCCAACGACAAGTCCGTGGCCCTGACCCTCCTGCAGAACTCCGCCATCTCCGCGGGCTTCGTGCTCCCCTCCTGCCAGGACACCGGCACCGCGACCGTGGCGGCCAAGAAGGGCCAGGCGGTCTGGACCGGCGGCAACGACTGCGAGGCCCTTTCCAAGGGCATCTGGAAGGCCTACGCGGACTACAACCTCCGGTACTCGCAGGTGGCCCCCCTCACCATGTTCGACGAGGCCAACACGGGCAACAACCTCCCCGCGCAGATCGACCTCTACGCGACCGAGGGCATGGAGTACGAGTTCCTCTTCGTCACCAAGGGCGGGGGCTCGACCAACAAGACCTCCCTCTTCATGGAGACCAAGGCGCGCCTCTCGCCGGCGGCCCTGGCTCCCTTCCTTATCGAGAAGATGAGAGCCCTGGGCACGGCGGCCTGCCCTCCCTACCACATCGCCATCGTGGTGGGCGGGACCTCTCCCGAGGCCTGCCTCAAGACCGTCAAGCTCGCCTCTGCCGGGTACCTCGACGGCCTGCCCGAGTCGGGCAACGCCTGGGGCCAGGCTTTCCGCGACCGCGAGATGGAGTCCGTCCTCTGGAAGGCGGCCTGCGCCATCGGCTACGGCGCCCAGTTCGGCGGCAAGCACTTCGCGCACGACGTGCGCGTGGTGCGCCTGCCCAGGCACGGCGCGTCCTGCCCCATCGGCATCGGGGTGTCCTGCTCGGCGGACCGCAACATCCTCGGCCGCATCGACCGCGACGGCGTGTGGCTCGAGGAGCTGGAGCGCGACCCGGGCCGCCTCATCCCGCCGGAGTACCGCGGGGAGAGCAAGGACCCCGGCGCCGTGCCCGTGGACCTCGACCGTCCCATGAAGGAGATCCTCGCCCAGTTGACCCAGCACAAGGTGGGCACCCGCCTGCTCCTGACCGGACGCATCGTGGTGGGGCGCGACATCGCGCACGCCAAGCTCAAGGAGCGCCTCGACTCGGGCAAGGGCCTGCCCCAGTATTTCAAGGACCACCCGGTCTACTACGCGGGCCCGGCCAAGAAGCCGGCGGACAAGCCTGCCGGCTCCTTCGGTCCCACGACCTCGGGCCGCATGGACGCCTACATGGACGCCTTCATGGCGGCCGGCGGCTCCATGGTCACCATCGGCAAGGGGAACCGCGCGGCCATCGTCACTCAGGCCCTCAAGAAGCACGGAGGGTTCTACCTCGGCTCCATCGGCGGCGCGGCCGCCATCCTGGCCGAGCGGCACATCAAGAAGGTCGAGGTCCTCGACTACCCCGAGCTCGGCATGGAGTCCGTGTGGGGCATCGACGTGGTGGACTTCCCCGCCGGCATCCTGACCGACGACAAGGGCAACGACTTCTTCGCCCAGGTCGCCAAATAAGGTGCCTGGCACCAGGCCCATCTGCCAGACTCCCGTCTAGGTGCCTGGCATGGCACCGGCGCATCGGGCCGCTCGCGGAGTTATGCAACAGGCCGATGTCTGACACCAGCAGTTGCGTTGGGCACCGGCGTATGACGGAAGTCACCTCCTTTTATGCCTTTTCGGGTTGCTGGATACACCGACATTTATTATCTTAACCAGATGCGACATACCAGAGCGATCCGGGGGAACCATGGCTGACAATCCACCCGAGGCCGAGCGCCTCGGCCCGGTCAGGGGCGAGCTCCTCGCCAGCCTGCACCGCACGCAGGAGGAGCTCGGCTACATCCCGGCCGAGGCGGTGAGCCGCATCGCCAAGGACCTGAAGATCTCCGAGACGGACGTTTACAGCGTCATCACCTTCTACAAGGCCTTCAGCCTCAAGCCGCGCGGCAAGCGCTGCGTCACCGCCTGCGTGGGCACGGCCTGCCACGTGCGCGGGGTCAGCCGCGTGGTCGACGAGCTTAGCCGCACCCTCGGCGTGGCTCCGGGCGAGACCACCAAGGACGGCGAGTTCACCCTTGAGACCGTCAACTGCCTGGGTTGCTGCGCCATCGGCCCGGTCGTCGTGGTGGACGGCGAGTACCACGGCCAGGTCACGCCCCAGACAGCCCCCGGCCTGGTGAAGGCCAAGGCGGCCAAGCCATGAGACCTTCCCGCCTCTCCGGCTCAGCGGACCTCGAAGCCCTGAGGGAAAGCATCCGCAAGTCCCGCGCGAGCACCCCCCACCGTGTCACGGTCTCCTCAGGCACCTGCGGCCTGGCCAAGGGCTCGGACAAGCTCGTCGCGGCCCTCCATGCCGCCGTGGTCGAGCTCAAGCTCGAAGGCAAGGTGGAGATCAAGGCCACCGGCTGCCACGGGTTCTGCGACATCGAGCCCGTGGTCCTGGTGGCGCCCCAGGGCGTCGTCTACCAGCGGGTCACAGCCGAGCGCGCCAAGGACATCCTTTCGGAGACCGTGCTCCAGGGCAAGGTCATCGAGGACCTCCTCTACACGGACCCGCGCACCGGGGCCAAGGCCCGGGCCGCGGACGCCATCCCCTTCTACAAGGCCCAGCGCCGCATCCTGACGAGCTCCAACGAGCTCGTGGACCCCGTGAGCGTGGAGGACTACCTCGCCATCGGCGGCTACCGCGGCATGGCCAAGGCCGTGCTCCAGATGACCCCGGACGGGATCATCGCCGAGGTCACCAAGGCGCGCCTGCGCGGCCGCGGGGGAGCGGGCTTCCTCACGGGCAAGAAGTGGGGCTTCTGCCGCGCCTCGGCCGGCGCGTCCAAGTACGTCATCTGCAACGCGGACGAGGGCGACCCCGGGGCCTATATGGACCGGAGCCTCCTCGAGGGCAACCCGCACTCCGTCATCGAGGGCATGGTCATCGGAGCCTTCGCCATCGGCGCCGGCGAGGGCATCGTCTACGTGCGCAACGAGTACCCCATGGCCGTCAGGAACGCGGGCTTGGCCATCCAGGCGGCGCGGGAGCTCGGCCTGTTGGGCAAGGACATCCTGGGCTCGGGTTTCGACTTCGACCTGCGCCTGTTCAAGGGCGCCGGCGCCTTCGTGTGCGGCGAGGAGACCTCGCTCATCGGCTCCATCGAGGGCCTGCGGGCCTCCCCCCGCCAGAGGCCGCCCTTCCCCGCGGTGCGCGGCCTCTGGGGCAAGCCCACGAACATCAACAACGTGGAGACCTGGGCCAACGTCCCCCTCATCATCGACCGCGGCGCGGACTGGTTCGCGGGCGTGGGCACGGCCACGACCGGCGGGACCAAGATCTTCGCCCTGGTCGGCAAGATCAACAACACGGGCCTCGTCGAGGTCCCCATGGGCGTGACCCTCAGGCATATCGTCGAGGGCGCGGGCGGAGGGGTCAAGGGCGGCAGACCCTTGAAGGCCGTCCAGACCGGAGGCCCCTCGGGCGGGTGCCTGCCCGCCTCCATGCTCGACCTCTCCGTGGACTACGACACCTTGTCCAAGGCCGGCTCCATCATGGGCTCGGGCGGCATGATCGTGATGGACGACACCACCTGCATGGTGGACCTGGCCAATTACTTCCTGCACTTCACGCAGGAGGAGTCCTGCGGCAAGTGCGTTCCTTGCAGGCTCGGCACCAGGCAGATGGCCGAGATTTTGAGCCGCATCACGCGCGGCGAGGGCCAGGAGGGCGACCTTTCGAAGCTCGAGAGCCTGGCCGCCGCGGTCAAGGCGGGCTCGCTCTGCGGGCTCGGCCAGACCGCTCCCAACCCGGTCCTGACCACGATCAGGCACTTTAGGTCCGAGTACGAGGCTCACATCAAGGAGAAGCGCTGCCCGAGCCTCGTGTGCAAGGCTCTCCTGCGCTTCGTCGTCAACGCGTCCAAGTGCATCGGCTGCGGCCTCTGCGCCAAGGCCTGCCCGGTGAAGGCCGTCTCGGGCATTCCCAAGAAGCCGCACGTCGTCAGCCAGGAGCTCTGCGTCAAATGCGGCGCCTGCTTCGAGGCGTGTCCGGCCAAGATCGGCGCGGTCGAACGATCCAGCGGGGCGCCCGCGGAGGTGCAGGGGTGAGCGAGAAGACCATCGTCATCGACGGCAAGCCGGTCGCGGTCAAGGACGGGCGGACCATCCTGGAGGTCGCCCGGGCCAACGGCGTCTACATCCCCTCCCTCTGCCAGCACGCGCGGCTCGCCCCGTTCTCCGCCTGCCGGGTATGTCTCGTGAGCGTCAAGGGCAGGCCGGGCTACCAGCCCTCCTGCAGCGTGGCGCCCGAGGACGGCATGGAGGTCGTGACGGACAGCCCCGAGATCCGCGCCTTGAGGCGCCAGATCGTGGAGCTCATCCTCTCGGAGCACCCCAACGCCTGCCTCGTGTGCACGGAGAAGACCAACTGCGACGACCACAAGGGCACGATCAGGAAGGTCGGCGAGGTCACAGGCTGCGTGCTCTGCCCCGCCAACAAGGACTGCGAGCTCCAGGAAGTGGCGTCCAAGGTCGGCGTGGACTCCGTGCGCTTCGACGCGGCCTACCGCAGCGTGGAAGTGAAGCGCCGCGACCCCTTCTTCGTGCAGGACTACAACCTCTGCATCCTCTGCGGCCGGTGCGTGCGCATGTGCGGCGAGGTGCGCGGAGCCTCGGTCATCTCCATCCTCCACCGCGGCCCCCAGGCCGTGGTGGGCACGGTCCTGGGCCGCAGCCTCAAGGCCTCGGGCTGCCAGTTCTGCGGAGCGTGCGTGGACGCCTGCCCGGTCGGGGCCCTCACCGAGCGCACGGTCCGGCACGGCGCCCTGCCTGACGCCGAGACCCGCGCCGTCTGCCCTTGCTGCGGGGTCGGCTGCAACCTCACGGCCCAAGTCCGCTCCGGCAAGCTCATGAGCACACCGCCTTCGGACCAGGAGCCCAACAGGGGCCAGGCCTGCGTGCGCGGCCGCTTCACCCTGGCCGATCTCGTGTCCAGCCCCCACCGCCTGCTCTCTCCCATGGTGCGGCGCGAAGGCAAGCTCGAGCCCGTGTCCTGGGACGCGGCCCTCCAGGCCGCCGCCGACGGCCTCAAAGCCCGCAAGGGAGCCGTGGCCGCGGTCCTCTCCGGCCAGGTCGCGGTCGAGGACCTCCATGCCATGGCCAGGCTGGCCAAGGACGCGCTCGGAGCCGGGACCGTGGCTTCGGCCATGGGGCCCTCCATCGTCGACGGCATGGCCAGGACCGCCGAGTCGGCCGGAGTCCCCCTCCCCTCCTTGCCTCAGCTCTCGGACCTGAGTCTCGCCTCCAAGGTCCTGATCGCGGGAGAAGACGCGGCGGTCACCCACCCGGTGGCCTGGGTCGCGGCCTACGAAGCCGTGTCCAGGGGAGGGCGCCTGCTGTCCGTGTGCAGCGGCGAGACCCGCCACAGCAGGCACGCTGCCGCTGAGCTCAAGCCCAAGAGAGGAGCCGAGGCCGCCGCGTTCTTCGCCCTCTCCAAGGCCCTCTCCGAGCTCGGGGTCATGGACAAGGCGGCCAAGGGCGCCGACGTCTTCGCCGCCTCCTTGGCCAAGACCAGCCTGGCTGAGGCCTGCAAGGCCGCCGCGGTCTGCGAGCCCGAGGTCCGGGCCCTGGCTCGCGAGCTCCAGGCCCAAGGCCCCGCGGTCTTCCTGGTCGGAGCCTCTCTCGCTTCTCCGGATGTCCTCTCCAGCCTCTGGAACCTGGCCGTGCAGGCAGGGGCCCGCATCCTGCCCTTGGCCGAGGAATCGAACACCCGGGGTCTGTTCAGCGTGCTCCAAGGCTCGGGCGACCCGGCGGCCGCGGCCCGGGCCAAGGCCCTCTACCTGGCCGGCCCCATGACCCTGCCCGGGGACGCGGCCTTCGAGTTCCTCGTGGTGCAGGACAGCTTCGAGAGCCCGGCCCTCTCCCGGGCCGACGTGGTCCTGCCGGCCTGCACGTTCGCCGAGGCCGGAGGCACCTTCGTGAACATGGAGGGCCGCGTCCAGACCGCAGTCCCCGGCATCAAGCCCGCGGGAGCGTCCCAGCCCGACTGGTGGATCGCCTCGCAGCTCGCCCTCAAGCTCGGCGCGGCCGGGTTCGACCATGGCGACGCTTCCGCCATCCGCAAGGAGCTCGAAGCCTCCGGCATCCTCGAAGCTCCGTCGTCGCGGGCCAAGGCCTATGCTCCCGCCTCCCAGGCCAAGGCCCAGGTCCGCGCCCAGCCCGCCGGGACCGACTACTACAGGTCCATGCCCCTGGCGCACACGAGCCAGGACTTCCAGGTCCTGCGGCCCTGCCCGGCCGCGGGCCAAGCCGTCGGAGAGGCCGGCAGGGCAGGGGCCGCCGCCCCGGTCCGCGCCAAGGAGGGCTCCCCCTGCGGGAGCTGACACCATGCCCAAGATCCTCAGACGCGAACGCCTGGTCCCCAACATCCACGTGCTCGAGGTGGAGGCCCCCGAGGTGGCCGCCAAGGCCCAGGCCGGCCAGTTCGTCATGGTCATGCCCGACGAGCGCGGAGAGCGCATCCCTCTCACCATCGCGGACTGGGACCGGAAGGCCGGGTCCGTGACCGTGGTCTTCATGATGGTCGGGACCACCTCCCACAAGCTGGCCGGGCTCAAGGCCGGTGACGAAATCCCGGTGTTCGTAGGTCCCCTGGGCAAGCCCGCCGAGGTGGGCAGCTACGGCTCGGTCCTCTGCGCGGGCGGGTGCTTCGGCATCGCGGCCATCCATCCCATCGCCCGAGCCATGAAGGAGGCGGGCAACAAGGTCACGGTCCTCATCGACGTGAAAGCCTCCTACCTGCTCTACTGGGAGGACAAGCTCCGCAAGGTCAGCGACCGGTTCCTCGTCTCGGCGCGCGACCCTCATTTCTCGTCCAAGGAGTACGTCCCGCACAAGGTGCGCTCGCTGCTCGACGGCCCGGACAAGCCCGGCCGGGTCGTGGCCATCGGCTGCACCTACCTCATGTCCTCGGTCTCCGAGGCCACGCGGGCCGCGGGCGTCAGGACCATGGTGGCCTTGAACCCCATCATGGTGGACGGCACCGGCATGTGCGGCGCCTGCCGCTGCACGGTCGGCGGCAAGCCCAAGTTCGCGTGCGTGGACGGGCCCGAGTTCGACGGCCACGCCGTGGACTGGGGCGAGGTCTTCTTCCGCCGCAAGTCCTACGTCGAAGACGAGATGAAGTCCCTCTGCGTCTGGGAAAGGGGCCGTCTGGGTCCCGAGTCCGTCGAGGAGGTCCCCCAAGGTGTCTGAAGAGAAGAAGGAGCTCTCCGCCGAGGACAAGGCGCGCCTCAAGGCGCAATTCGACCTGCCCTGGCGCCAGGAATTGCGCAAGTCCATGCCCGCCAAGGACCGGACCAAGATCCAGCGCCAGAAGATGCCCGAACGCCCGGCCGACGTCCGCAACGCCGACTTCCTCGAGGTCAACCAGGGCCTCTCCGCCCAGGCCGCCCAGCTCGAGGCCAAGCGCTGCCTCGACTGCCCCAACTCCCCGTGCGTCCTGGGCTGCCCCGTGTCCATCGACATCCCCTCGTTCGTGAAGCTCATCGAGAAGGGCGAGTTCGAGGCGGCCGCGCGCAAGCTCAAGGAGACCAACAGCCTGCCCGCCATCTGCGGCCGCGTCTGCCCGCAGGAGAGCCAGTGCGAGGCCGTCTGCACCATGAAGAGGGCCTCGGGCGTGTCCGTGGCCATCGGCAACCTCGAGCGCTTCGCGGCCGACTACGAGCGCGAGCGCGGCAAGGTCGTCATGCCCCGGCTCTCCCCCGCCACCGGCCGCAAGGTCGCGGTCGTCGGAGCCGGCCCCGCGGGCCTGACCGTGGCCGGAGACCTGGCCAAGGCGGGACACCAGGTCACGGTCTTCGAGGCCCTGCACACCGCCGGAGGGGTGCTGGTCTACGGCATCCCCGAGTTCCGCCTGCCCAAGAGGATCCTCAAGGCCGAGGTCGAGTACCTCCGCCGGCTCGGCGTCGAGCTCAGACTCAACTTCGTCGTGGGCAGGACCGCCACCATGGAGGACCTCAAGGCCCAGGGCTACGAGGCCTTCTTCGTCGCGTCGGGGGCGGGCCTGCCCAACTTCATGAAGATCCCGGGCGAGAACCTCGTGGGCGTCTACTCCGCCAACGAATACCTCACCCGCGTCAACCTCATGAAGGCCTACGACTTCCCCAACTACGACACGCCCATGCTGGTCGGCAGGAAGGTGGCCGTCATCGGGGGCGGCAACGTGGCCATGGACTCGGTCCGCAACGCCAAGCGCCTGGGCGCGGAGTGGGCCGCCATCATCTACCGCCGCTCCGCCCAGGAGATGCCGGCCCGGGCCGAGGAGATACACCACGCCGAGGAGGAGGGCATCGAGTTCCACTATCTCCAGGCGCCGACCAAGTTCATCGGCGACGAGTCGGGCCGCGTCCAGGCCATGGAGTGCCTCAAGATGGAGTTGGGAGAGCCCGACGCCTCGGGCCGGCGCAGGCCCGTGCCCATGAAGGGCTCCGAGTACGTCAAGGAGGTCGACCTCGTGGTCATGGCCATCGGCCAGAGCCCCAACCCCCTGATCGGCCAGACCACCCCGGGCCTCAAGATGGGCAAGTGGGGCAACGTGGACGTGGATTGGAAGACCATGGCCACCAGCATCCCCGGCGTCTGGGCCGGCGGGGACATCGTGCGCGGTGGAGCCACCGTCATCCTGGCCATGGGCGACGCGCGCCTGGCCGCCGCGCAGATGGACCAGCACCTCAAGAGCCTCGGCAAGAAGCAGGGCTAGGCTCGTCGCACGGGCCGCACGTCTGCGGCCTCGCAGGGGAGGCTGAAGGAGAAGCAGGAGCCCTGGCCGGGCTTGCTCCTGATCTCAAGGTGCGAGCCGTGCCGCTCGAGGAGCTCCTTGACGAGCATCAGGCCCACGCCGAAGCCGCCCGCCACCCTCCTGCCCCGCGCGGTGCGGTAGAACCCCGACGAGATGAGGGCCCGCTCGCGAGGCTCGATGCCGATGCCGGTGTCCCGGACCTCGAGCAGGGCCCGGGAAGGGTCGCCCTCAGGCAGGCCCAGGCGGATGGTCACGGAACCTCCTGCCGGGGTGTACTTGACCGCGTTGCTGATGAGGTTCCCCACCACGAGGGAGAGGGCCTCGGGATCGGCCCGCACCTGGAGCTGGAGGTCCTCGGGAAGGTCGGACTCCAGGCGGAGCTCGATCCTCCTGACCTCGGCCATGGGACGCAGGGCGAGCACCCGGTCGAGGACCACGGAGCGGATGGGCGTGGCATGGAGGTCCAGGGGGAGCTTGCCTGACTCCAGGCGGTGGAGATTGAGGAAGTTCAGGCTCGTGCCCTTCAAGCGCTCGATGGACCTGCGCACGACCTCGTAGCTGTGCCTCCTGGACTCGTCCTTGGGCACGGGCTCCGACCCCTCCAGGAGGTGCATGGCGGCGTTCATGGAGGTCAGGATGTTGCCGAACTCGTGGCTCACCAGGGAGATCATGCCGGACTTGAGCTCCGCCACCTCGCGGAGGTGCTGCTCGAGCTTCTTGTGGGCGGTGATGTCCTTGAAGGCTCCCACGATGAACCTTCGTCCGGACCGGTCGGTGTAGAGGTTCTTGACGATGCTGATGGTATGCGCCGCGCCCGTGGCGCAGTTGATCCGGATGTCCTTGGAGAGGGCCTGGCCTGAGCGGAGCACGAGCTCGTCCTGCTCCCAGTTCGCCCGGCGCTGGTCCCTGGAGCAGGACTCGAGCCCCGTCCTGCCCAGGAGTTGCTCGCGCGTCGCCCCGGCGAACCGGCAGTAGGCGTCATTGACCAGGACGTAGCGGTGCTCGCTGTCCTTGACGAAGACCGGGTCGCCTGCGGCGTTGATGACCGCGTCGAGGAACTCCTCATGGGCCTTGAGCGCGGCCTCGGCGGCCTCGCGCCTGGCCGAGGTCTCCTTCTCCTTGAGCGCACGCTCGACCACCGCGGCGAGCCTGGCCAGGTTGGACTTGAGGACCAGATCGGTCGCGCCTCTCTTGAGGGTCTCCACCGCGAGGTCATCGCCCATGGCGCCCGAGACGAAGATGAAGGGGATCTCGGGCCGTTCCCGGCGGGCCAAGACCAAGGCCTCGAAGCCGTCGAAGGAGGGCAGCCTGAAGTCGGCCAGGATGAGGTCAGGCTGGAACTCGGCCAAGGCGCGCGTGAAGGACTGCTCCGTGGCCACGATGGCGACGTTGGGCCCATGGGCGCTGCGGCCCAGGGCCCGGAGCATGAGGTCGGCATCGGTCGTGCTGTCCTCAAGGATCAGGATGCGGATATCATCGGCCATGTCACGCACCTCAACCCCCGTCCCTCGTCCTGCGAGATGCCCCGCTCCTCGCGGCCGACCCCTTCACCCTTTAGATGAAGGGAGCTCAGCGGAGGGTTCCGGATGGAGGCCGGCGGACTTGATCTTCGTTTGACCTGGCGGGGGAGGGGCGCGGGACCGGGCTCAGTTGTCGGGCTGGATGACCCGGTCGTACTCGAGCTCGAAGCGCAGCTTGTGGCTGGCCTCCTCGCGGGCCAGGGACAGGAAGAGGTCCTTGACCGCCGGGTCGGAGGCGGCCGAGGCCATGTCCATGTAGAGGCTGAAGGCGGCCTTCTCCTTCCTCATCGAGAGCAGGAGCGCGTCCTGAAGGTCGAGGTCGCCCGAGGGCTCGGGCGGGGTGAGGTAGTCCGAGAGGTCCACGGTGCGGGAGAGCTTGACCCCGGATTTGAGGAGCTTGCCGCCGGAGCGCACCTTCTCGAGCTTGGCCTTGTGGCGCCGTTCCTCGGCGGCGAGCGAGGAGAACATCTCCTTCAAGCTCGCGGACTCCTGGAGCCCGGCCAGGCGGGTGTAGAACTCCACCGCCTTGGCCTCGTTGTCGATGGCGAACTGCAGGACTTCCTCCACCTTCTCCTTGGTCGTGGTCGTCATGACCTAATGATACCAACTGCGCGGCCCGCTGAAAAGAGCGGAGAGCACGCCTTGCGGCCGGATGAGGAGCGGTCTAAGGCCGTTGCGTTGCAATGGGAAGGGTGAGACAGGAGGAGATCCCATGCACGAGCACGCGCTCATCCACAACATCGTCAAGGAGATCCTCGACCGGGAGAAGCTCCCCCCAGGGTCCAAGGTCCTCAGGGTGGGCATCCGCATCGGCATGCTCGAGATGCACTCCGAGGCCGCCTTCCGCCAGGGCTTCGAGGTGGCCTGCCGGGACACGCCGCTCCAAGGCGCGGCCCTGGACCTCGACTTGGCCTATCCCACGCTCGAATGCCCCTCCTGCGGCTTGAAGAAGCAGTGCGCTGAGGGCGACGCGGACCCGCACGATGCCCTGCCGGTGCGGGAGTGCCCCTCGTGCAAGAACCTCGCCGCGGTCCGGGGAGGCCGCGGCGTCGGCGAGATCCGCCTGACCCTCGAGTAGCCTGCTGTCGCCAGGCTCCAACGCCTCGTTTCCGCTATGCTTATGTTCAGCGACTATCATGCGCGCGCCCATCAGATCCGCCCGATCGACCGCTACGCTGGCCGATGGCCCAGGCGTTCGGAGATCCAGATTTTGATGATGGATTGGCGGGTGACACCAAGCCTGCTCGCTTCTTTATCTAGGGAATGAATCATCCAGGCTGGAAAGTCTACATTGACACGTCGCGGGGTCTCGTTGACTCTCCTGGCCCGGGAGAGGTCCAGATACTTGGTGATATCTCCGCCCGCGTCGAACAGTTTGTCCAGGTCCTTAGCTTTCATACAATTCCCTCTCGTTTTCGCGTGACCGCCGCACGGAAATGATGCGAACGCGAGTTTGCCGGTAGGTGATGATGGCCGACCAGTGCTTTTCTTCGATCAGCCCCACCTCCAGGAACCGAGGCTCATCCTTGGGTCTAAGAGGAATCTCGAGAAGCTCTGGATCGTCCCATAGCGCTTGAGCTCCCACAAAGTCAAGGCCATGTTTCTCCTTGTTTGTCCGGCTCTTCTCAGGGTCGAATTCGAATTCCATGGCCGGTATAGATAGTATACCGTAACTATATCATTCTGTCAAGCCAAGGATCTGTCGGTCGAACGCATGGGAGAGCTGCGGGCGCTTTCAAGCGCCACGAGCTCACCCCTTGTCCCACACCCCTGAGTTCGCACGAACTCTGAACCAAAAACATCCTTCCGATACGACTCGAATCCGGCCAGCGTGGAGGGCTCGCCAAGGCGGTCGAGCAGTTCCACCTTGTCTTCGTTATCACGATAATATGCAGACACATTGAGCGACATAGTGATCCTGCGTTCAGGCTGGCAGGTTCTGTTTGAGCGATTACGATCCGAGCAATCGGGCGGCCAATTGCCTCAGCTCGTCTTCGCTGAGATGAAACTGTGCACCTTCCCCCATGGCGATAACGGTCATCATCTCGGAATCGAGACCGTCCTCCAGTTCTTTGATATGGTCAAGATGCTCGACGAAGGCCCAGTGGGCGATGCGTGCCACAGCATAACCCTTGCCTAGCTCTTTGAGGAGAGCTTTGCCGAAATCACTTTTCCTGTAGATCATGGCGCTAGTTCTGCCCCTGTAGGGGGATAATGGGTTAAATCGACAACCTCACCATTAACCATCTTCGGATGCGTTCGGATCACCTTTCCGGAATGATCATAGCTTTCCATCCAGACCCGCACCCGGCCAGTGGTGGGATCATATTCCGTAACCCGTGCTGTTCCTCTGGTGGGTCCGGGTTTGCGAGCTGGCTTCTCCTGGCTATAATAGCGCACTCGCCCATCCGGGAGCATGCGCTTCCTGGCTGCAGTCTTCTCTGCGCCCTCTACCGCATCGAGTTTCCTTCTAAGTTTGTCCCCTGAAGCGGCGCGAGACGGGCCACCCGGCGTTTCCTCCCTGGAGGAATCCCGGCGATTTGCATTCCCCTCCATGAGCAGCAATGCTCCGCCTCCAGCAGCGACTCCTGCTTGAGGCAAAGTCACGCTGGCGCCAGGAACAGCCACGCTCGCCGCAGAGGCTGGCCTCAAGGCGGCAACTCCCCCGCGGCCAAGGGCCAACCCGGTCCTGGCCGCCAATCCTCCGCCTGCTAGGACAGCCGGGCCAGCGAGGCGCGCGATGACGATGGCCGTGCCGACTCCGACAGCCAAGCTCGTATAGGGATGGTCTTGGATGAAGGTCTTGGCGCGGAGCACGACATCATCGGCGATGCTCAGGAGGCCTCTTGATGGTGTTCCAGACGCAGGCTCCTCTGCTTGGCCGGACTTGGCGGCGCGATAGATACCAAGGCCGGCGATCGTCAGTCCAGCCAGCGCGATGGCCAGGGGCAAGGGAGGAAGGTTAAAGGGTTTCTCGGATGGCGTGCCGGGACCGGCCTTCGCCGCTGGGGGGACCACGATGGGCTCCCGTTTGCCTTGGCCGGACGGCTTGGTCGGCTGCGCGGGCTCGCGGCGAGGCTGCCGTGTCTCTTGAGCTTCCCCAAGACTTGCAGAAGCATGCGTCGGAGCGCCGACCGTCTCCTTGGAAGCGGCTCTCCTTCCGACCGAGAGATTGTAGATGGCCTCAGCGCTCGGGTCTCCAGGTTTTCTGTTCAAGGCCTCCTGAGCTGCTTGGGCGGCAGCCGGATAATCCCCCATCTGGAAAAGAGCTTGAGCGGCCAGGGTCGGGCCTACAGGACTGGCTGGGTCGAGCTGTTCCAGTTGGGCAGCGACACGGATCGCATTCTGGCCGCGGTCAGGCTCGTGCTCGTCCAACATTAGGTAGCCCCTGGCGATCTGCGCAAGCTGGGCAGGAGTCTTGGCTTTGGCTTCCAGTCCACCAAGGCTCATGCGAGCGCCTCGGCGCTGCTCCTTGGACATGGATTGGACCAGTTGCTCGAGGCTCGGGGTTTCCTTGAATTGAGCGAGTTGCTCTTTGCTGTACTGCGATTGGAAGACTTTTGTCAGGAGGGGAGGCTCGGCAGCGAAGACTTGGCTGCTGGCCGCAAAAATAAGAAAGAATGCTGCGAAGCAGTGCATAGGATACAACCTCATAGGGAGTTTAGCCCCTGAAGGAGAAATTGTCAATGCGGGAGTTGTCCAATTTGTCATGTCTTTACCGGCTGTAAAAGACCTTGCGCATCCCCGCGACCTCTGGCCTTTGGTATGATAAGGCCATGCTTCTGGCCAGCTTGTCGCTTCTTCTATGGCCCGCGGCCGCCGGGGCGGCGCCCGCGGAGCGCTTCCCCCCCTGCGACCCCGAGGCCCGGACGCAGAGGATCGTGTTCGTGCACGTCTCGGACACGCACGCCAACTACGCTCCCGGCCCGGACGGGATCAGCCGCATGGCCAGGCTCAGGGGCTACTTCGAAGCGGTCCGCTCCTCCGAGCCCTACGCCCTGTTCACGGACGGCGGAGACAGCCACGACAAGGGCTCGGTCCTGGAGCAGCTCTCCAAGGGCTGGTCCACGGACCGGGTCATGCGCTCCATGCGCTACGACGTGCGCACCATGGGCAACCACGACTTCGCCTGGAACCCGGAGGAGTCCCTGGCCTTCTCCCGGGACACGCAGACCCTGGTCCTGGCCAGCAACCTGAGGTACACGGGCAAGGACCGGGAGCTCTGGGGCGCCAAGGACTACGGGGAGCTCCAGGTCGGGTGCGTAGCCGTGGGCTTCTTCGGCCTGGTGGAGCGCTCGTGGAACGACCAGGACGAGCCCTCGGAAGCTCCTCACCACCCTGACCTGCGCTCCAGGCTCGACTACGCCGCGGTCGCAAGGGAGATCGTGGCCCGGCACCGCAAGGACGTGGGGGTCCTGGTGATGGTCAGCCACCTTGGCCTGGAGTGGGATGAGCAACTCGCCGCGGAGGTCCCGGGCATCGACCTCGTGCTCGGAGCCCACACGCACGACATCCTCTGGAAAGGCAAGCAGGTCGGCAAGACCCTCCTGGTCCAGGCGGGCCACTGGGCCAGGCTCGCTGCCAGGGTGAGCGTGGACTACGACCTGGCCGCGTCCAGCGTGACTCAGGCCTCGGTCTCCCTGTTCCGCAACGACCCGGGCAAGGTCCCCCCTGACCCCGCGGTGCAGAAGGCGGTGGAAGCCGAGCTCAGCCGCTACGCTCCGGACATGGGCAAGGATATCGCCTTCATCCGCGAGCCCAGGGATAGATCCGGGATCGCTTCCATCGCGTGCTCTGCCGGCCGCCACAGCCTCAAGGCTGACGCGGCCCTCGTGGATCTCAAGACGGTCTGGGCGGTCTGGACCCCTGGCGGGATCGGGGTGGAGGGGCTCAACGAGACCTTCAGGGTCGAGCGTCAGCCTCCGGGAAGTCCCGGCTTCTCCAGCTTCGTCCTGGCCGAGGTCTCGGGCAAGGACCTCGCCCTGCTCAGGGACCGGCGCGACGCGGGACGCTTCGTCTTCGCCGGGCCCGGCGTCATCGAGCCGGCCAGGACCTACCTCTTGGCGCTCCAACGGCGGCAGGCCTCGGCTCCGGGAAGATGGCTTCCCGCGGGCGTCGCGCTCAAGGGCCTCAGGCCCGGCGGGGAGGTGTGGGAGGCGCTCGAGCGCTATGCCAGCCACCGCACCCGGGCGTGCCTGCATCTCGACACGGATGACCGGCTGGAGGGCTGCGTCCCCTGATCGAGTCGGAGACGGACCGAATTTGATATCATAGCCCGTCATGGCCCGCATCCTGGTCGTTGACGACGAGAAAGAGGTCGTCTACATCATCAAGTTCGTGCTGGAGAAGGCGGGGCACACCGTCTTGACCGCCAACAACGGGGCCGAGGCCCTGGCCGTGTTGGGCATCGACCCGCCGGACGCCAAGGCCCAGGTCCCGGACCTCGTCTTCCTCGACGTGATGATGCCCATCATGGACGGCCACACCGCCGCGGTGCGCATGCTCGCGGACCCCCGCACGGCCAAGCTCCCCATCATCGTCGAGACCGCCTACGGGGACATGCTCCACCTCTTCGAGGGAGCGCCCAACATCGCAGGCTACCTGCAGAAGCCGTTCAACCCGCGGCAGATCAAAGAGCAGGTCGAGAAGGCCCTCGCCAAACCCGCGGCCTAGGATGCTCGGCCACCTGCTCGCCGCCGTCCTGGCCCTGGTCCCCGCCTCCAGCCGCGCCGCTGTCGTGATCGACAGCGTCCTGCCGGAGCCCGCCGTCTCCACCCAGGCCGCGCCAGGCCCCGCTCCGGCTCCCGAACCCCAGAAGAAGGTCAGCCTCTACGAGCTCGGCATGAGCCAGCGCCGCAGCGGAGACCTCCAGGCGGCCAAGAAGACCTTCGAGGAGATGCTCGCCCAGGATCCCGAGAGCGCCGGAGCCTTCGAGGGCCTGGGCCTGGTGAGCCTCTCGCTCAAGGATTACGAGACCGCGCGCGAGTGTTTCTCCAAGTGGGCCAAGAAGAGCCCCAAGAGCGCCTACGTGTGGTGGAACCTCAGCCGCGCGGACGCCGCGCTCGAGCGTGAGGACGACCTCGCGGCCGACCTCGCGGCGGCGGCCGACGCGGACAGGAGGGACCTGCGCGTGTGGCGCAGGCTCGACGGCGTCATGTCCCGCAGGCCTTCGATGCAGGCGGATGGCAGGATCTACAAGTCCATCGGAGTCGAGGACCTCGAGACCCCCAATCCCCAGCGCATCGTGTACGCCGGCCGCACGGGCTCGGTCAGGGGCATCGCGCGCGTGCACCCCAAGCTGGACCTCCTGACGGGCTACAGCCTGAGGGAGGACGTCCAGAAGAACGACACCCGGGGGTTCACGTACTTCGACGTCCTCGAGCAGACGCCGTCCCTGGGCGTGCGGGCGCGGCCCGTGAAGCGCCTCGACCTGGAGGCCGAGTACGGGCAGTCCTACTTCTCGGACGTCGAGGGCCTCGGCGTCGGCAGGCAGAACTTCGCGCGCGCCCGCGTCGCCGGAGAATGGCGCCACCCTTGGGCGACCTTCAGGGCCAAGGGCGCCCGCCTGCCCTACTACCTCCGCGGCGGCTTCAGCTCGACCTATTTCAGGGTCCTGCGGGAGCTCTCCGCCGGCGGAGAGCTCGAGAAGGACGCGCTCGGCGTCACCTGGCTCCTCAAGGGGGGCCACACGGGCTACTCGGACCGCACGAACCTCGTCACCTGGGGGTTCTCGGGCATCAAGGAACACGGCGATCACCTCATGCGGGCGGGGTTCACCAAGGGCTACGACGACTACACCGGCGCCGACGACCTGGGCCGCTCGCGCTTCGCGGGCTACGACGGTTGGAGGGTCTCTTACCGGCACCTGCGCGAGGGCTACTACCGGCTCGACCTGGGCTACGGCTACTACAACTATTACGACTCCAACAAGCTCAAGGACCTGTCCGGAGGCGCCGTCCTCTGGGTCCCGTTGGCCAGGTCCTTCTCCCTGGAATACCGCGGCGCGGCCGCCGACTACCGCTTCCCTCAGCCGGGGCGCCGCACCTCGGACTGGACCGAGCATTGGGCCGGACCTCACTGGCGCAGGATGGTCTTGGACGGCTGGTGGGCGCACCTTGCCTGGGAGCACGGGTGGCAGCGCGACTCCCGCGGGAGCTACGAAGGGGAGTATTTCCTGGCCGAGACCGAGTACTACCGCACGGAGCGCTTCTCCACGCAAGTCGGGGGCCGCGTGAGCCGCAACGCCATGCGCGACGAGTCGTTCTCTCTGAAGCTCTCGGCGCGTTATTCCTTCTAGATGAAGCCCGGCACCCGGGCCCGCCTGGCGGCCCATCTCGCGGTCCTCGGCCTGGTCTGCTGGACCGCTTCAGCGGCCACGAGCCTGAGGCTCCCGGTCCTGAGCAGCGCCGAGGCCCGGGACATCGCGGATCGCTTCGAGGAGGACCGCCGCACCGGCGAGTTCCGCAGAGCCCTGGCCGGGGTGAGACGCCTGCTCAAGTCCTTCCCGGACCGGCCGGAGTATCTCCAGGCCGAGGCCGAGCTCCTCGCCCAGCTCGGAGACCCCGAGGGCTCCGCCGCCTCCTGGGAGGCGTTCATGGCCGTAGCGCCCTTCCCGGCCGACGCCTGTCCCCACATCGGCAAGGCCTATGAGCAGGCGGGAGAGCCTTCGCGCAGTCTCGACGCCCTGCGCCTCTGCCAAGAAGCGGACCCCATCAACGCCGACCTGGCCGTGGCCTACGCCGAAGCCCTCACCGAGGCGGGAAGGACCGCGGAAGCCGAGGGACTCTACCGCCGCACCCTCAAGACCTGGCCCGGCAACGACGACGGCATGTCCGGCCTCCTGAGGCTGAGGCTCAAGCAGGGCAGGAAGGCCGAGGCGGAGGCCATGCTGGCCGAGTTCTTCCGCTCGGGGAAGCGCAGCACGGAGGCGCTCTACATCTCCGCCCAACTGGCCGCCGGGAGGGGAGACCGGGCCGCGGCCAAGACCTTGGTGCGCGAGGCGATCCAACGCTCCCCTGACTACGTCGAGCTCTATCGGATGCTGGCCGAGTTCCAGGACGCGGACCGCGAATGGCCGGAGGCGCTCAAGACCTACAAGGCCCTCCTGGACCTGGCTCCCGCCGATCCCAGAGCGCGCAAGCGCGTCCGCGAGCTGGAGGGGCTGTGAGGGGGCTCCCGATCCTGGCCCGGCTGCCCCTGCACGCGGCGTGCGCCCTCGGATCGCTCTACGCCCTGCTCTGCCACATCCCCTTCACCTGGCACAACTTCATCGCGGACCGCAGGTACCCCTTGGCCGTGGAGCGCTTCCTCGACCTGCACCCCTGGGTCCTCCTGGCCGCGGTCCTGGCAGCGTGCCTGGGAGCCCTGGCCGGGCCGGGCCGTCATCGCAGGCTCGTCTGGCTATGGCTGGTCGCGCACGCAGCGGCGTGCGCGTGGCTTGCGTTCCGGCCCCTGCTCCCGGGCCTGGGCAACGACGGGGCGAGCCTTGCGTGGGCCTTCCTCCTATGGGTCCCCGGACTCTCCCTCGAAGCCCTGCTCTCCGCCGCCCCGAGGCCGGAGGGTTGGGGCTCGGACCTGGTCGACGAGGGTCAGCCCTTGCTCATCCCCTCATGGACGGCCGCGCTCTTCGTCTTTTTCGCCTACTCGGCCGCCCATCTGCTCGGCGCCCGGGGTTCGGGCAGGGCATGCGAGCTCCACCTGGCCCTGGGTTGGTCTCTGGCAGGCCATGTGCTCGCGGGTTCCGCCCTGGCCCTGTCCCTGGCTTGCCTGTCAGGAGCGGCCCTCCTCACCCGGTCTCCGCGTCAGGCCTGCCTCGCGCTCATCCACCTGGCCGTGTGGCTGGCAGGGGCCGCAGCCCTCAAGGCGGTGGCCCTCTCCACGGTCTCCTTCTCCGGCCCGGCTTCTTGGCTCTATGCAGCCTGCGTGGTCGCAGGCCCGGTCCTCATGTCCTTCGATTGGCATGCGGGCCAGGGCCCTGACAAGTCCGGCTTGGCTTGGCCCTGGGCGGCCCTCCTGGCCGCGCCCCTGCTCCTGGCCCCCTTCGCCGTGCCCAGGCTCATCAAGGCCGACTGGGGCTTCGCCCTGGCCTCATGCGCGACCGTGGCGGTCTGGCTCGCCGCGGCACGGCTGGCGTTCTCCACCGCTCCCCTCCTGCGCCGCGGCGTCCTGGCGAAGCTGGAGGCTTCGCGCTTCGCTCTCCGCTGCCGGCGCGCGCACTCCTGGAGGACGCTCTGGGCCGGACTTGCGGTCGTAGCCCTGACCGCCGCCGGCAACGCGGCCTTCACCGCCATGGACCCCTCGTTCCGCAGGCTCGGGCTCCATCCCCGCAGGGCGCTCTTCGGTCTCGCGGCCGAGGAGCCTTCCTTCCGCACCTTGAAGGGGCTCCTCACCCTGCCGGAGTCGTCGGGCCAGGGGACGTTCTTCCAGCTCCTGCAGAAGCACACCAACCTCCCGAGGTCCACCCGCTTGGCCCTGCCCGAGGTGGAGCTCTCCACGGGGCCTGCTGCGCCGGGCCCGAGGCCTGACATCTTCTTCTTCGTCATCGACAGCCTGAGGCCCGATTATCTCGGCGCCTACAACCCGAAGGCGGACTTCACCCCCTCCTTCGACGCTTTCGCCAAGGAGAGCGCGGTCTTCAAGCGGGCCTTCTCCCCCTACGGCGGGACGGGGCTCTCCGAGCCGGCCTTGTGGGCCGGCGGGATGCTCCCCCACATGCAATACCCCTCCCCGTTCCATCCGGCCAACTCCCTCGAGAAGCTGGTGGAGCGGCGCGGCTACCGCGCCATGGTCACCGTGGACCAGGTCCTGAGCGCCTTGCTGCGGCCCTCCACGGAAACGGTCCGCCTCGACGCCGAACGCGTGCTCTACAAGTTCTGCGACAGCCTCTCGGAGCTCGAGGACAGGCTCGCGTCGGCGCCTCCCGGGCCGGTCTTCGCCTACACCCAGCCCCAGGACCTCCACGTGTCGGTCATCGAGAAGGAGGGCCGCGCCACCGTCTCGAGGGAGTACCCGGGATTCTTCTCAGCGTATGCCTCGCGCGTGGCCCGCCTGGACGCCTGCTTCGGCAGGTTCGTCGCCTCCCTCAAGAAAAGCGGCCGCTGGGACAGGAGCATCGTGATCGTGACCGCGGACCACGGCGACTCGCTCGGGGAGGGAGGACGATGGGGTCACGCCTATACCGTCTACCCCGAAGTCCTCAGCGTCCCGCTCCTGATCCACCTGCCCCCATCGCTCGCTTCCGGCGTGGCCTGGGACGAAGACGCCATGGCTCTCAACACGGACATCACGCCATCGCTCTACGCCCTGCTCGGTCCGCCTCCGGCCCAGCCCGCCCCCTTCTTCGGCAGAAGCCTGTTCCGCGGACGCTCGGCCCCGGCGCCCGCGCCCCGGTCCGAGCACCTGGTCGCCTCGAGCTACGGGCCCGTCTATGGCCTCCTCCTTGAGGACGGCCGCAGCCTCTATATCGCAGACAGCACGGCGTACCAAGAGTACCTCTTCCGCCTCGGGGACGCGCCGGCCGGCGAGGCCGCCACGCTCGAGGCCGCGCCGGCCCGCGCCTTCAGGGCCGCGGTGCGGCGCTGGCTCGGGGAAATGGACCGCTTCTACGGCCTGCGCCCGGACTGACGGCGACCCCGACCATGCCGCCGTGCCGCTGATTGTTGTATCATAGGCCCATGCCTGACCCCCAGAGGACCGTCTGCATCTTCGAGGACCACCAGGACATCCAGATGCTCCTCAAGATCTTCTTCAAGAAGCGCGGCTGGAACGCCGTGGTCAACGGCGACGGGGTGGACGCGGTCGCGATCGTCCGGCAGCATCAGCCCCGCTTGGTCCTCATGGACATCATCATGCCGGGCAAGGACGGCATCGCGGCCTGCAAGGACCTCCGGGAGAGCGGCATCGACGTGCCGGTCATCTTCCTCTCGTCGAAGCCCTTCATCGAGGACCGGGAGCGCGCCATGGCGGCCGGCGCGACCTCGTTCCTGCACAAGCCTTTCAACCCGCGTGACCTGGAAGCCGCGATCGCGCCTTACGTGGGCTAGGCCGGCGCTCGCCGGCCTGCTCCTGCTCTGCGCCCTGCCCTGCCTCGCCCAGTTCCCCCCGGAGGTGGATGTCCGCGGCACGGAGATGCGCTCGAGTTTGATGCTCGTCATCTACCTCTGCTTCCTCCTCTTCGGGAGCGTGGTGATCCTGGCCCTCTACATCTTCTGCCTCAAGGCCTACCATCGCCTGCGCCGCGGGTACCGCGACGAGCGCAAGAAGTTTTTCCAGCAGGGGATCGAGCTCCTGCTCATGGAGGAGCCCTTCGAGGCGGTCCTGGCCGCGTTCCAGCCGGTCCGGCCGGGCGATGTGGACATCGTCCAGGAGCTCATCCTTCACTCCATGCGGTTCATCACGGGTCCTCCCTTCGACATCCTCAGGAAAGTCGCCCACAAGCTGGGCATCATCGAGCGCAACCTCAAGCTCCTCTCCTCCATGGACCGTCACGCCCGCGGCCGGGCCGTCGAGAACCTGGGGATCATGCGCGCCACCCAAGCCATCGTCCCCATCCTCGGCATGCTCAAGCGCGAGTCCAACGACATCCGCATGGTGGCGCTCCGGTCCCTGGCCCTGATCCGCGACCCCAGGGCCCTTCCCTATTTCCACCACGCGGCCAAGGACCTGCCCCCTCCCCTCCTGCCCCGGGTGGCCTCCATCATGCTCGAGTTCGGGCCCCGGGCGAACAGCCACCTCGTACGCCTCGTGGAGACCCACCGCTCCGTGTTCCCGCCCCTCATGCTCGAGGAGCTCCTGCGCGAGCTCGCCGCCTCGTCGCGGAGGCCCGGGGCGTGAACATGGCCGAGTTCTACCAGTGGGGCATCCGCGTCACGGAGGTCATCCTCGTCTGGTACTCCTTTCTCCTCAACGTCCTCTACCTGGGCTTGGCCTTCATCGCCTTCCGCATCGTCACGCGCCACTGCCTGCGCAACATCTACGGCGGGTTCGAGGACATCTCGAAGAGCCCGCTCACCCCGGCCATCACGGTGCTCGTGCCCGCGCACAACGAGGCCGTGGGCATCTGCACCACGGTCAACAACCTGCTCCACGCGGACTTCATGCGCTTCGAGGTCATCGTCATCAACGACGGCTCGACCGACGGCACCATCGACGTGCTCAAGAAGACCTTCCGTCTGACCCCGGACAAGCTCCCGGCCGAGAGCGCGCTGCCGACGGAGACGGTGCGGGCCGTCTACCACTCGGCCACCAACCACAACCTGATCGTCATCGACAAGCGCAACGGCGGCAAGTCCGACGCGCTCAACGCGGGCCTGAACCTGGCGCGCTACCCGTACTTCTGCACCGTGGACGCCGACGCCATGCTCGAGCCCGACGCGCTCCAGCGGGTCATCCGGCCCGTGGTGGAGTCTCCGGTGCGGGTCATCGCGGTGGGCGGCATCGTGCGCATCGCCAACGGCTGCAGGATCGAGAAGGGCCGGGTGGCCGAGGTCGACCTGCCCTGGGCCCCCCTGCCCATCTTCCAGATCGTCGAGTACTTCCGCGCCTTCCTCTGCGGCAGGACCGGCCTCTCCCACATCAACGCCCTGATGATCATCTCCGGCGCCTTCGGACTCTTCGAGCGCAGCCTCGTCATGGAGATCGGGGGCTACAAGGTCGGCACCGTGGGCGAGGATATGGACCTCGTCACCCGCCTGCACGACCTCATGGTGAAGAAGGGCGAGCGCGACTACGGCATCGAGTTCGTGCCCGATCCCGTGTGCTGGACCGAGAGCCCCACGTCCCTCCGGGTCCTCACGCGCCAGCGCCGGCGCTGGCAGAAAGGCCTGCTCGAGGTCCTGGCCGACCACTCCCACATGTGCTTCAACATCCGCTACGGCTGGCTGGGCATGTTCGGCTACCCGTTCCTGCTCATCTTCGAGGGCTGGGGCATCCTCATCGAGACCCTCGGCTACCTGGTCTTCGTGGCGGGCTGGTGGATCGACGCCATCCAGTCGGATTTCATGGTCGCCTACTTCATCTGCGCCGTGCTCGGGGGGACGCTCCTCTCCCTGACCGGCATCATGCTCGGGGAGATGACCCCGCGCGAGTACCCGAAGTTCGGGCACTGGTTCCGCCTCATCGCCTACGCCATCATCGAGAACTTCGGCTACCGCCAGATGATCTCCTTCCTGAGGCTGGCCGGGACCATGGACTTCCTCATGGGCCGCGGAGAGTGGGGCCGCATGGAGCGCGAGGGCTTGAGCCGCAGGAGGACGCGTGCGTAGGTTCCTCTTCGGAGCCGTGTCTTTGGCCATGCTGGCCCTGGTCGTCTGGTGGGCCGGCGGCCTGCCCAGGCTCGGCCGGTCCACCCCGCCCGTGGTCCTGGTCCCGACGGGCTCGGAGAACGGACGCCTCTTCCAGAAGCACGGCCGCAGGGTCTTGGGCGGGGCGGCCGTCCTCCTTATGGGCTCGGGCCACCAGGCCCTCCCGGCCGCCCGCGCCCTCGGCCAGGCGGGCGTGCCTTTTTCCGTCACGCACAGCCTCGAGGAAGCCCTCCTCCACCGCATGGTCATCATCCCGGTGGACGACCACTCCCTGCGGCCGGGCCCGGAGGTCCTGGCCCGGCTCAAGGGCTACGCGGAGCAGGGCGGCATCCTCGTCCTGCAGACCCCGCCCGATCTCCTGCAGACCCTGACCGGAATCTACGCCGAGAACCCGAGGCGCACCCGCCGCCGCCTGGCATTCAGGTCCGCGGCGGACGAAGGGTTCAAGTACCTCGACGAACCCGAGGAAGCCGAGATACGGCTCGCCTCCAAGCGGACCGCTGAGGGCCCCTGGACCCACGGCCTGCTCGCCGCCTCCCAGGCCAGCCCCATCGCGTTCTTCCCGGACGAGGGCCAGCCCGCCATCCTGCGCGTGCGCCACGGCGCGGGCGCGGTCTACACCCTGGGCTTCGACCTCAAGGACCTCGTGACCCGGCCCCGCAGCAGACGGCACTTCGACGCGGGACGCTGCAGGAACAACGCCTTCGAGCCGAGCGGAGACGTCATGGCCCTGGTCCTGCGCGGGTGGTACGAGAGCGGGCCCAAGCCCTGGGTCCGCCTGCGCTCGTTCCCGGGGACCCTCCGCGGGCTCCTGGGCCTGAGCCACAACCTCGGCTGGGGGGCGGAGGTCGACGCGGTCGAGGATTTCTCCAGGGCCGAGAAGGCCCAGGCCATCCAGGCGACCTATTTCGTGCAGACCAAGGCGGCCAAGGACTACCTCAAGGGGCCGCTCTTCGACGAAGACCTCAGCCGCACCCTGCGGTCTTTGGCCGGCAGCGGCCACGAGCTCGCCAGCCATTCCGTCGCCCACGGAGCGGACCTCCACCTCAATCCCCTGGGCACGCCCGACGTCCCGGCGAAGGACTACCGTCCCGAGGTCGACGAGGAGGGCTTCACTCGGGACGCCACCTTGTTGGGGGAGCTGAGCGTCAGCCGCCGGCTCATCGAGAGCGCGGCCGGGGTCCGGGTCGAGGGGTTCCGCTCCGCCTTCCGCCGGGATCCGGACTTCCTTGACGAGGGGCTCAAGGTCTCCGGCTACCGCTACGACTCGAGCCTCCCGGCCTGCCAGACCCTCACGCACGCGCCCTTCTTCCTGCCGCACCTGCGCTCCATGGACCTCGAGTCCGGGATCTTGGAGCTGCCCATGTCCTGGGATGACGAGAACGCGCCCGAGGGCGCCCTGGATTTCAGCAAGGTCCTCTCCCTCTTCCGCAAGGTCTCCAACAACGAAACCCCCTTCGTGTGGCTCGCCCACCCGAGCCTGGCGCCGGCCAAGAAGGTCGCCCTCGACCGCGTCCTCAACAGCCTCCCTGCGGACGTGGCGGTCTGGCCTCTGGGCAGGGTCGCGGAGTTCTGGGAGACCCGCAGCCTGGTCCGCTTCTCCTACGCCGCCTCAGGCAGCGACCTGGTCCTGTCGGTCTCCGCTCCTCCGGGCCGCCATGACCTCTCCTTCGAGGTCTCAGGGCCCGTGTCCTCCTGCTCGCTCAAGGCCGGCAGCAAAAGGCCGGGGGTCGAGGTCTCCTGCTCCGGCAGGTTGGTCGTGCTCCGCTCCTCCGACGGCTCGGCCGTGGAGGTCTCGATCCGGCTCTAGGGCCTGGGGACGATCTCGTAGAGCGCGGTCTTGCCCATGCCGCCTTCCCAGCGCCCCAAGAGCTTGAACCTGGCCGGGAAGCGCTCGATGCACCCGGCCTCGAAGGCGTCCTGACCTGGATACCATCGGGGCTCCCATAGTCCGAAGTAGCGGACGCGGAGGCTGTCGAGGAGGTTCATCCACTCCTGGGGGAGTTCGCCGTAGAGGCTGTCGGGCAGGGTCCCTGCCTGGTGCCCCACCACATGGACCTGGGCCCTGGGCGGCATGCCGGCCCACGGCAGGAGGAGTTCGGAGTAGTTGACCGCCACCACGTCGCCCGTCTCGAGCCTCTCGTTCAGAGCGGCCCAAGCCTGGCCCAGGGAGTTGAAGCGGGCCTTGTAGAAGGCCGGCGCCGCGATCTCGCCTTCGGCCCTCGCCCAGGCCCAGGCCTCACGATAGTCCTTCTCCCCCCCGAGCCAACCCAGCCCGCCCAGGCACGAGAAGACCACGCCGGCCGACCAACTCCAGCAAGCGGCGCTCCTAGCGGGCCCTCGCAGCCGCCGCAAGGCCAGACAGGCCGGAGCCAGGACCAGGACCGGAAGGAAGAGGACGTACCTCGGCTCCCGCGTGGGCTGGAGGAGGAAGAACGCGGCCAGGGTCATGGGCACCAGGCCCGCGCAGAAGATCGCCGCCCTGTTGCGGGACTTCCACGCGGACCAGGCCGCCAAAGGGAAGACTGCCCAGCACGCGGCGAAGAGCGGTCCGAACCCGTGCTCCGTGCCGTAGCAGACCGCGCCGCGGAAGCGCTCCCGGAACGGGTACCAGAGCCACTCGAGCGGGGAGGAGACGAACCACTGCTCCACCTCCACGAGGAGCTCGGACGGAGACAACGGCCCGTTGAAGAGCGTCCAGCCCGCGGCCTTGAACTCGAACGGGAAGACCGGGTTGGCGTGCTCCAGCCAGTTGCGCAGGTACGTCGCGCCGCCCACGGCCAGGACGAGCAAAGACAAGGGCAGGAAAGCCACGAAAGCCTGCGTCCGCAGGTCCCGACGAGCCCACAGCGTCCACAAAGGCAGGACGATGAGGGGCGCCTGGAGGTACGCCGTGGATTTTGCGCCCAGCGCCAGGCCGAAGGCAGCGGCGAAAGCGGCCAGGAACTCGAGGCGGCCGGTGCGGTCGTAGACCACGGCGCAGGCCGCGCAGGCCGCGAACGCCGCTCCGTAGACCAAGTCCACGTACGGGATGCCTGCCTGCACCAGGACCAGAGGCACGGCCAGGGCTCCGATGCCGCACGGCAGGGCCCAGACCGCGCCGGCCAGCCTGCGTCCCAAGACCGCGCCTGCGGACAGCATCAGCGGCAGGGCCGCGACCTGTCCCAGCTTGGCGGTCTCCAGGCGTCCCCCGTCGAGGAGAGCGAGCCAGGCGCATAGGAGCTCGCCGTTGTACGCGAGGTAGCGATGGAACGTGGGCCAGCCCGCCAAGGAGAGGTTCCCTTGCCTGAGCCAGCGAAACACGATGGGAAGGTGATAGGACAAGCCGTCCCATGAATCCGAAGGGGTCAACCAGGCCAAGGCGAGCCTCACGCCCAAGGCCGCGGCGAGGACAGCGGCAGCCAGCCAGAACGCCGGCGGGACCACGGTGCTCCTCAGGCCGCCGCCCATGACCGGGAGTTCCTCTCTCTGATGGAAGAGCGCCACCAGGCCTTGGACGATTGTCAGGGCCAAGACAGCGGCGGTCACGGCACGCGGGGTGAGCCTGGCCATGGACCCCAGGGCCAGGACCATGAGCACCCCTTCGCAGCACGTGAGGATGGAGCCGAGCAGGAGCGCTTCCCAGGTCCGGCGCCCCAGGTAGTTGCGCGCCAGGAAGACGGCTGAGATCAGGAGGCCGCAGTAGAGGAGGAGTCCCATCATCGCAGGAATCCGGAGAGTCCCTTCAGGAGGGAGCGCTGAAGCCAGACGTGCGCCGCCAACCCGAGCCAGAAGAGGGCCAGGGCCATGCTGGCCAGCCCGCGGCCGCGACCGCGGGCTCGCGGATCGTTGGCGCGTTCCATACGGGTAGTATAGCGTTTTCCCCGGAGGACCTGGCCACAGGGCGTTTGGATTGTCTATCCTAGGCTCATGAGCGGAGCACGGCGGTCCGCGGTCCTGGCCAGCCTCGTCTGCCTGGCAGTCCCGCTCCTGCCCGGGTGCGGGCCGAGGCCCGACCCGGACACCCTGGTCCTCTCCGGCCTCGGAGCTGCGTCCTACGGCGAGGAGGCCGGCCCGGCCGCCGCCCTGAGCCTCTCCGTGGAGGCGCGCCTGAAAAGCATCATGCCGGCTCCGCCGTCTCCGGACGCGTGCCTGGACAGGGCGGCCTCGGAACTGGCCGGAAGGCTCGGAGAGGACTGCGCGCTCTGGCCCGGGTGGATCGAAGGCCCGGTGCTCCAGCACTCCGGCTGCCCTGACCTCAACGTGGACGCGGTCGTGGTCTGCTCGGCCGGCAGAGACCCTGCCGGGTTCCTCGAACGGGTGGCCTCCGAAGCGCCGAAGGTCCCCTTGGACCGCTTCGGGGCAGGGCGGCGTTCCCAGGGCCTCCTGCGCTCCGCTTGGGTCTTCGTGAGCGTGACGCGCGGCCTTTCCCTGGACCTGGTGCCGCGGACCGTGGAGCCGGGCCGGCGCCTGCGCCTGGGCTGGAGGCTCGGCCCGGGGATCGAGCACCCGCGGGTCTATTCCATGAGCCCCGGGGGCGTCGTGACCGCGGAATCCGTGCTCCGAGACTCGGACCCGGGGACCTTCCTCAGCTTCCCCGTGCTCTCCGGGCCAGGCAGACATTGGGTCGAGATCATGGCCTCAGGCAAGGATGGGCCGGCCATCCTCGCCCTTTTCCCGGTCGAGGCAGGAGCTCGGGCTCCGACGTCCTTCACCCGCCCCTCAAGGCCGGAGTTCAAGGCCTCGAGCGAGGAGGAGGCTGAGGCCGGGCTCCTGGCCCTGCTCAACGAGGAACGCCGCCTCCGCGGCCTTCCCCCGCTGGAGAGCGACCATGAGCTCGGGACCGTGGCTCGGGCCTGGAGCGCGGAGCTGCGGCGCCTGGGCAAGGTCGTCCACCTCTCCGCCGACGGCGAGGGCCCCGGGCACCGGGCAGAGGCAGCGGGTTACTCCAGCCTTGCCATCGGCGAGGTCCTGGCCTCGGGCGGCTCGGTGAGGGAAGCGCACGAGGCGCTCATGGCCAGCCCAGCGCACCGCGCGGGCATGCTCGACCCCAGGTTCACCAGGGCGGGCATCGGCGCGTCCCTGGCAAGGCCCGGAGAGCCGGGCCCGACGCTCTACGCGGCAGAGGAGCTCGCCATGCCCCTGCGAAAACTCTCCCCGAGCCAGGCTGCGGCCGGGGTCCTGGAGCGCGCAGCAGAGCTCCGGAAGTCCTTCTCCCTCCCCGAAGCCGCGGCCTCCGCCTCACTGTCCGCGGCCGCCGAGTCCGTCCTGGCCGAGTGGAGCGAGGCCGGTCCCGCCGACTTCCTGGCTTCCAGGCTGGGTCCGGCCCTCAGGAAGGCCGGTCATCAGGGCTCCTGCGACGCCGTCCTGCAGGTCGTGTCCGAGGCTTCGGAGTTCGTGCTCCCCGCTTCCATCAACGACGCCAAGGTCAAGGCCGTGGGAGCCGCCGCCAGGTCCGCCGACGCTGGCAACGGGACCGTGGTGCTCCTCCTGGTCGCGGCTGAATAGGGCTCTTTGTTATCATCCCATGATGGCAGGCCGACCCGAGGACGGCGGAGTCATGGTCCGGAGGCTCGTGCTCGGCTTCGTCCTGCTGGCCGCAGGCGCCGGCGCCTTCCTTCGCTTCAGGAACGCGGCTGAGGCCGTGTCCTTCCACGGCCAGAACTACTACTCCCTGGGCCTGAACCTGAAAAAGGAAGGAGTGCTCGGCTACCCTTCCAACCCCAAGCTGCCCACCGCCTACCGCTCTCCGCTCTATCCGTCCTTCATCGCAAGCCTCCTTGCGCCCGGCGAGAACCCGTTCCCGAGCCGGGTCCTCCATGCGCAGGCCCTGCTCGGGGCGCTGGCGGTCCTCGCCCTCTACGTCCTCGGGGCCGCGGTCGCGGGTCCCCTGGCGGGCCTGCTTGCCGCCTGGCTCTACGCCCTCGACCCCGGACAGCTCACCCATGTCCGCTCCCTGGACATCGAGCACTTCTACGGCCTGCTCCTCATCGCCTCCGCGTCGGGCTTGGCCCTCTGGGCCGCCAGGCCCGGCAGGGCCGCTGCCTGGGGCCTGGGCCTGCTCCTGGGCCTCTCCCTGCTGTGCCGTTCGCCCCTGGTGTTCTTCCCCGCGGTCCTCGCCGTCTGGCTCGCATGGCGCCGCTTGCCGCCAGCGGGCATCGTCAAGGGCCTGCTCCCCGTCGTGCTCGGAGCGAGCCTCCCTCTGGTCCCATGGGTCCTGCGGAACGCGGCGCATTTTCGGGCCTTCGTCCCGCTCGAGCGTCACGCCGGGGTCTGCAACCTCTACACCGCGTCGCAGGGAATGATCGAGACCTGGCTGCCGAGCGAGGCCTATGCCCTGCTCCAGCTCGAGAACCGGACCGTTTCCTCCATGAGCATGGAGGAGAAGAACGCGGCGCTCCGCGACACGGCCGTCTCCGGCATCATGGCGGGTCCCGGCGCCTACGCATGGTCTACGGCCAGGAGGCTGGTCTACTACCTCAGGTTCCACCCCCTGCTCTGGGGCCTGGCGCTGGCGGCGTTCCTCTTCCGCAGGAGGTTCCCCCTCGCGGTCCCGCTCCTCTGGCTGTCCGTCTATCTCCTGGTCATCCATTCCCTGCTGTCCGTGGAAGAGCGCTACCTAGCACCCCTCATGCCCGTGCTCTTCGTCCTGGCCTCAGCCACCGCCGCCGGCGCGGCCGCTCTCCTTGGACGCGCCGGGTGGTCCCGTCTCTCCCTCACGGAACCGGACCGGGGGCCGTCGCTCTCCCGCATGGTCCTGGCGAGCCTGGGGCTCTTCGGCTCAGCCGCGCTCGTGTGCTTCGCGCAGCTCGCGGCCGAGGTGCGTCAGACCGGCTGGCGCACGGCGACCGGGACCGGCTCCAACGTGGAGGTCGTGTTCCCGGCGCCCTCGAGGTCCGCGGCCGGAGCGGAGGAGGAGGCCGGCCCCCTGCTGACCGCCGCCATATTCCACAACGACCGCGGCATCCAGCGCTACCTCGGGGGCGACCTTCCCGGCGCTGAGGCCGACTTCCGGCAGGCCATGACCCTCCTTCCCCCTTACGTCGAGCCGCGCCTGAGCCTGGCGGCCATCGTCTCCAGGAAGGGCCGCCACCGGGAGGCCCTGGCCCTGTGCGAGGAGGCCGGCCGCTGGTCCCGGCCGTCGAGCGACGAGGCCCTGCTCGAGATGGCGGGCTACGACTTCGGCAGGAACAGGCTCGCCCTCTACGCGGCGGCCCAGGACTGCCAGGCCACCGAGTTCTCCGCCCTGGGCAGGCGCAAGGAGTCCCGCCTCATGTTCGCCTCCGCGACCGGCGTGCGCCTGCGCGTGGCCGATGTGCTGCGGAACATCAAGGTCCTGGGCCGCAGGCCCGCGGACTGACCGGCCTGACGGGCCGGGGATTGACATCTGTACACTTTCCTGTTAACCTTCGGAGAGTGGCTACCCATACCCTCCCGACGACCGAAGCCCGCGTCAAGTTCCTCTCCATGGTCAAGGACGTGGACAAGGCCTTCACCCGCTACGTCATCACCCACCGGGGCAAGCCTCAGGCCGTGATGATGGCCGTGGACGAATACGAAGGCTGGCTCGAGACCCTTGAGATCGCCCGCTCGGCATCCTGGACCCGCGCGCTCGCCAAGGCGCGGCGCGAGGAGCGCTCGGGCCGCAGGCTCTCCTACGAGACGGTGGCGGGCTCCTTCGCCCCGGCCCGGCCCTCCCGCCGCAAAGCCCCGACCCGCAGGTGAGCTGGCTCCACATCGAGTTCCTGCCGTCCGCCGCGGCCGACTTCCGCGCCCTGCCCGCCGACATCAAGTCCCGGGTCTCTTTGTCCCTCGACATCATCGGCCGCGACCCCAATGCGGGCAAGCCCCTGCAGGGCCCCTACTCGGGCCTGCGCTCCTTCCCGGTCGGGGACTACCGGGTCGTCTACCGCTGGGACGCGAGGTACTGGCTCGTCATCGTGCAGTGCATCGGTCACCGCAGGGACATCGACCGGTGAGCTCCCCGGGCTGAACCTTTTCCGCAATCCGAGCATCTCAAGGTGGAATCGGTCGGCGTGGAGCGGGACACTGAGGGGTACGATGAAGACGCAGATCGCGTTGGGGGTCCTGGCTGCGGTGGCGCTGGCAGCGGGCGCCTATTACGGCAGCCGCAGGACCGCCTCCCAAGCGGCCATGGCGGTGTCGACGATGAGCATGGCGATGGATCAGACCGCCGGCTGGCCGAAGGTGCCTCGGATGACGGCGAGCCTCATGATCGAGAAGTACGGGCCCCCTGAGAAGGTTTCGGAGGGACGGATCGAATGGGGCCGCCGCTGGCCGTGGAAGCGGATCGTGGTGACGGACCACCCGTACTCCCCCCTGGAACAGGCCGTCGACTACATCGTTCCCCCGGAAAGGGTCGCGGCGTTCTCGCGCTTCCCGCATGGGGTGACGGTGGACGCGGCCATGGCCGAGCTCTCGGCGCGCAGCGACCGGGAAGAGCTCAACCGCCTGGCGCTGAACCTGGCTGATGACATCGCGACCGGGAAGAAGACGCCCGAGGAAGCAGGGAGATTCCACCTCAAGACGGTCAAGACACTGTCCGCCGGGAAGAGCTCCCCCTACACGGAGCGCCTGCGCTTCGAGGCTCCGGACCTCAGGCTGGACTTCGCCTCCTTCCCGGGGCCGTGATGACCTCCAGCAGGATGCGCAGCGCTCTCATCTTTCCGCTCTCCCTTCGAGCGCGGCAGGCACCGTGAAACTGAAGACCGCTCCCCGGCCCGGCTCGGACTCCACCCAGATGCTCCCGCCGTAGCTCGACACGATGCGCTTGCAGATGGCCAGGCCCAAGCCCGACCCCTGGGAGTCCGAGCCGGGCTGCAGCCGCGGGCGCAGGTCGAAGAGGCGCCGGGAGCGCTTAAGATCGAGGCCGATGCCGTTGTCGGCCACGGAGAAGACCCAGTCCGGCCCCTTCCGCTCGGCCTTGACGCGGATGTGCGGCGGGCGCTTCCCCTTGAATTTGAGGGCGTTCGCGATGAGGTTCTGGAAGAGGCGCAGCAGTTGGTTGCGGTCGGCCCTGACCGGGGGCAGGGGTTCGCGGGAGACCACGGCCCCGCTCTCCTCGATCGCCAGCCGCAGGTTCGCGAGACTCTCAGAGAGGATCTCTCCGGAGTCCACCCGGCGCACCGACCTCGGCCCGGCTCGCAGTCTGGAGTAGGAGAGCAGGTCCTCGATGACGCGCTTCATGGACGCCGCCCCGTCCACGGCGAACTGGATGAACTCGTCGGCATCTTGATCGAGCTTGCCCCTGTAGCGCTTGGCGAGGAGTTGGGTGAAGCTGCCGACCATGCGCAGGGGCTCCTGCAGGTCGTGCGAGGCGATGCGCGCGAACTGCTCGAGCTCCGCGTTGGAGCGCCTGAGCTCGCCGAGGGCCTCCACGAGACGGTCCTGGTACGCCAGTTGCTCGGACATGTCGCGCAGCGCGGCGAAGACCCCGGGCCGCTCGTCCTCCGCCTTCTTGTAGACGGAGGCGTTGTAGAGGACCGGAGTGACCCTCCCGTCTTGATGCTTGATGCGCAAAGGAAGGTCGCGCGCCTTCCCGAGCGCAAAGGCCTTGAGACAGGCCTCCCGAGCCTTGGCGGGCTCGGCGAAACACGAGGCGAAGTCCTTGCCGACGAGGTCCTCGCGCGAGAGGCCGGTCGCCGCCGCGCACGCGGCGTTGGCGTCTTCGATGGAGCCGTCCTCGCGGATGGACACGAGGATGTCGAGGCTCGTCTCGAAGAGGGTCCGCATGTGGGACACGGCCTGGCGCACGGACGCCAGGGCGAGCCTCCGGCTCGTGACGTCCACGCCGAACTTCAGGACGAGGGAGGAGCCGTCCGCGTCGATGAAGGGGAAGTCGTGACAGTCGTAGTGACGGCCGTCCGGGCCGAGCCAGGTCCAGCGGTGGGGCTCGCGGCCTTCCAGCACCCGGGCCGTACCGCAGCCCTCGCAGAGCTCGGGCCGGCCGAAGAGGTGCTCGAAGCAGGTCTTGCCGTCCGCCTCGCCGAAGCGCTCGCGGAAGAACGCGTTGGCGAAGGCGACGCGATGGTCGGGCCTGAGCAGGACCACCGAGACCGGGATGAGCTCGAGGATCTCCTGGAGCCTGCGGCGCTCGGCCAAGAGTTCGCCCTGGGCGCGGATCGCCTCGCTGACTTCCTCCGGAGAGAGATCGAGGCGGCCCGGCCTTGCCCGGCTCCTCGGACGGACCCGGTCCGCGACCCAGCGCGCCCATGCCCCGGGAAGGTCCCGAAGGACCGCGACGCCGCCCCGCCACCCACGCATGCCTCATGTTATCGTTTGGGCGGACCGCTGGGAATCCGGTCTTCTACGCTGGGAAGGCAGGGCTTCTACGGATGGCGTCCGGGACGAACGGCGCGGCCCTCCGCAAGCCCGGATTCAGGGAGGACCGAGGAGGGAGACGACGGCCGCGTCGAGCTTCTGGAACAGCGCGTCCATCTTGTGCAGGAGCACGACCCCCGGGCCCTTGGGCGCCATGTCGCGCGCCTTGTCCATGGGCATGCCGGTCAGGAAGACGACCGGGATGGACCGGGTCAGGTCGGAGGAGCGCAGGCGGACGAAGGCCTTGTCCCCCCCGGCCGCGGGCATGACGAGGTCGGAGATGATGAGGTCGGGCCTGAGGTTGCCGGCCATGATCCCGAGCTGGAGCCCGTCCGGCGCGGCGTGGACCCGGTAGCCGAGCTTCCGGTAGTGCTCCACGACGACCTCGAGCACCGCGGGGTCGTCGTCCGCGACGAGGATGGCCTTGGCCATATGCCCTCCGGACCTACATCCCGGAGCCGGAGCCCCGGTACTGCTCGAAGATGCGGGCGAGGATCAGGAGCTCGGGGTGGGCGTGGGCCAGCTTGGGCAGGACCACGCGCACGGTGTCCCGGTACTGGGAGAAGCGCTCGCGCATGGCCTTCAAGGTCTTGGCCTCCGAGACCTGGAGCTTCTTGAAGTCGAAGACAAGCTGGGTCCTGCGCTGGGCCATGGCCTCGCTCACCTGGGCCCAGAACCGCTCGGCCTGCGAGCCGTGGAGGCGGCCTTCGAGCCTCAGCCACACGCGCCGGCGGGCGTGCTCGAACTCCACGCGCAGGTTGAACTCCGAAGTCGAGACCTTCTCGGGCAGGGACTCCCACACGTGGAGGTCCTCCCAGCCGCGCTCGGGCATGCGGTAGGGCGTGCGCACGAGCTTCGGGTGCTGCGAGACGTCGAGCCTCAGGGCCGCGCTCGTGTAGGCGGCCATGCCCACCGAGGCCAGGGCCATGAGCTTCTCCGAGAAGGTGGGCGCTCCGAGCTCGTCGTAGACCTGTCCCTCGAGCCTTGCGATCCACTCCTTGACGCGGGGGTTGGGCCCGAAGAGCCGGCCGGGCAGGAAGATGGGGTAGGACTTGCGGATGTCCTTGGCGAAGCGCCCCGCCTTGGCGCGGAGGATGGGGTTCTCGCTGTCGCGCAGGGTCCGGTAGCCGTCGAGCCAGGTCTCCACGACGCGGTAGATGCTCGGGCCCAGGCGCTGGAAGTCCGAATCGAAGCACCAGCGCTGGAGCCCCTCGACCTCGGCATAGCTCATGGTCGGGTGCTTGAGCATGCAGGTGAAACCCGAGGAGCTCCTGCAATAGGCCTCCACGTCGTCCTTGTACTCGTCTCGGAAGCGGCCCTCCTTCATGACCCGTTCGTAGAGGGGCGTGCCCGGGGTCGGGCCGTAGATGAGGAACTGCGAGAGGCTCGGCCTCAAGGCCATGAGCCCGTCGAACTCTTCCCGGATGATGTCCGGATTCTGGTAGTCGAGCCCGAGGATCATGGAGGCCAGCACCATGATGCCGTGCTTGCGCAGGTCCGCGAAGAGCTCGGCCGGCTCGCGGCCGGCCCGCTTGGCGTAGCCGGAGCGGGTCCCCTCGTAGCCGATCCAGACGCCGTCGATGCCCATCTCGGCGAGCTCCGAGGTCTGGTACTGGCTCAAGGCCTTGAAGCTCCCGAAGACGAAGAGGGAGATGGCCTTCCCGGAGCGCATGACGCAGTCCCGGAACTCCATGGCCCGGGTCTTATTGATGAGGAAGTCCTCGTCGAGGATGACGAAGGCCATGTCCGGGTCGTGGTCGAGGTAGCGCTCCATCACGGCGTAGACGTCGCGTCCGGTGGCCAGGAGCCGGATGTGCTGGCGCTTGTAGAAGTGGGAGGTGCAGCAGAAGTCGCAGCCGTGCGGGCAGCCCAGCCCGCCGAAGATGAGGCCGGTGTTGCTCGCCGGAGCGGAGAAGATGCTCATCTTGCTGGTGACCAGCGGGTGCCGGAACTCGGACACCGGCAGCTCCGGCTCGCCGAGCAGACGGCGCATGAAGCCCACGCCTTCCTCGCGGCAGATGTAGTCGCTGTGGGGCTTGAGCTGCTCGTCTGCCAGGACCGTGCCGTAGCCGCCCAGGATGACCTTGCTCTTGGGCGCGTGCTTGCGCACCAGGGCCACGACCTCCTTCATGCGGTGGAAGGTGGAGAGCACGAAGGGCACGCCCACGTAGTCGTAGCCCTTCTTGAGCTCCTTGATGAGCTCGGACTTGGAGGGGTAGTGGAGGACCACGCACGGGGTCTGGAGGTTCTCGCCGATGTACTCGAGACCGTACTGGAGATGGTTGGCTCTGGGGCTGAAGAGGCCCTGGCTGCGGGTGACCTGGCCGTGGAGGAGCTCATAGCCCACGCTGGGACCGTCTCCGTACTTCTCACCGATGGGCTTGCAGATGCTCGTCAGAAGGACCTTCGTCATGGACAAAGGGTAGCATTTTCACGACTGTTGAGCATCCTCTATCTTAATACGAGTAGTGCCAGACACCATTCGTTCAGTAACAGGCGTGATCAGCCCCCTTCGGTCCTCCATGCGCACAATCTTGCTTGACGCTTCCCGCCTTGATGGGGTATTCTGGACTGAGCCATGACCGTCGAGACCCGCAGCCTCATCCTCAAGGCATACGCCTGGCTCTTCCTCCTTTCCGGAGCTGTCTTCATCCTGCTGACCGGCGCGCTCTCCTCCGGCCTGGACCTGGCCGCAGCCATGCTCCCCCTGGCCCGGCCCAGTCCCCACGCAACCCGGACGCTCTGGCTCGGATTGACGGGCTCGATGATGGCCATGATCGCGTACCTCTCCCTCACGCTCGCGGCTGACCCGAGGCAGGTCGCGGCATGGAGGACGCTGCTCCTCTCCAAGGCGGTCTCCACCCTGCTCTTCCTATGCTTCGCCGCGCTGGAGCGCAACACCTTGTTCCTGATCGGAGCCTTCTTCGACGGCGGCATCCTCGTCCACCTGGCGTGGCTGAGCTCCGGAGCCTGCGTCCCGGCCGACCCGCTCAGCCCTGCCTCAGGCACGGTCCCGGACTGCGTTCACGAGGCGTGGTTCCTGAAGGCCAATGACCCCTCCTCCAAGGACGCGGTCTGGCTGCGCTACACCCTGGAGCGCTCGGACTCGGGCCTCGAGGGCCGGGTGTGGTACGCGGTCTTCGACGCCAGGGAGAGGCGGGTCTTGAGCGGCTCCTGGACCGAGCCCGAGGCCTGCGCCTGCCACGGCCTCGGACTCTGCCGCGTGGGCGACCAGCGCCTGACCCGCGGCTCGGCCTCGGCCGACGGCCCTGACGCGTCGTGGCGCCTGTCCTGGAAGGATCGCGGCGTCCCAGCCTTCGACTTCGTCCCCTCCTGGCTCTATGCCTGGGGCCTGGCAGGCACGTCCTACACCTCCGCGGTCCCGGCCGCGCTCTTCGACGGAGAAGTGCGCGTCAGCGGACGCACCTACGCGTTCCGCTCGGCGCCTGGCAGCGTGGGCCACCTCTGGGGACGGCGCAAGGCGCACAGCTGGCGCTGGCTGCACGCCGCGTTCCCGGACCGGAACGGGGGCGTGGAAGCCGTCTTCGAGCTCCTCTCGGCCAAGGGGAGTCTCGGTCCCCTGGTCCTGCCCCGGGTGACCCGGGGCTTCCTGTGGAGGAAGGGCCGCGTGCATGAGAGCTCCTGGCTCAAGCCGGCCGGGACCGAGGCCCAGGACCATGGCTGGCGGTTCAGCCTGGGATTCGACGGCTTCTCAGCCCAGGGCTCCTGCGCCCCGGCTCTCGACCTCATCGCGGTCTTCGAGTACCCCGACGCCCATGGCGGGCCCCTCACGTGCAGGAACTCCAAGGCCGGCTCCGTGCAGCTCGAGCTCCGCGGCCTGGAAGGCGGGCTCCGCCTCGCCTCATCGGACAGCGCAGCGGTCGAGGTCGTCGAGCGGGCCTCATGAGCCAGGCCGAGCGGGTCATCCTCGCCTATGCCCTGGCGTGCGCAGGCCTCGACCGGCAGGGCCCGGTCCCTGAGCCCGAAGCTGCCGAGCTCCGCCAGCGCCTCCGGGCCAGGATGGGGCTCATGCCCTGGTGGGCGTTCCTCCTCGCGGCCGCGGCCGCGTTCGCCATCCGCTGGTTCCTGCCCATGGCCGTGCTCGGCAGGCCCGCGAGGTTCGACCGTCTGCCTCCGGAGCGGGCCGCTCTCCTCCTCGAGAAGCTCCAGCTCGTGACGAGCATCGCGGTCCGCGGACCTTTCGTCATCCTGAAGTCCCTGGTCCTGCCCGCGGTCTACGGCTCTTCCGCGCGGCTTGCGGCCATGGCCGCTCCGGTGCCGGCTCAGGCGGTCCCCGAGGCTGCCGAGACCGCGCCGGCGCGCCGCAACGCGGCTCCGGGGAAACGCTGGGACGTGGTCGTGGCAGGCAGCGGAGCCGGCGGAGCGGCTCTCGCCGGCCGCCTGGCCCAAGGAGGAGCCAAGGTCCTCCTCCTCGAGAAAGGCCCGGCGCCCCGCCATCACGCCGATGCCGGAGAAGCCGTGCTGCGCTACTACACGGCCGCCGGCTTCGTCGGAGCCCTGGGCCGGTCCATGATCCCGGTGCCGACCGGCACCGGCCTGGGCGGCACCACGGCGGTCAACTCAGGGACCTGCATGCGCACGCCCCCCGAGCTCCTGGCCAGATGGGAAGAGTCCGGGGCAGGGAGCTTCACCAAGGCCGGGTTCGAGGCGAAGCTCGACGAGGCTTGGCGCTGCCTCAAGGTCAAGACCGCGCCCCCCCACACCCTCAGCCGGCCTTCGAGGCTCGTGCAAGCCGGGCTCAAGGCCCTGGGGCTTCCCCCGGCCAAGCCCTTGGACCGCTGCGAGGACGGGTGCGAGGGAGCGGGCCGCTGCTGCTTCATCTGCCCGACCAGGGCCAAGGTCACCTCGGACCGCGCCTTCCTGGCGGACCGGCAGGACAGCGGCCCGTGCTTGCGGACCTTGAGCGAGCTCGCCGAAGTCCGCCCCCCCGGCAAGGAGGGCGGCACGGTGTCTCTCAAGGTCCGGGACCTGCGGACCGGCGTGACCGAGACCGTGGAGACCCCTGAGCTCGTGCTCGCGGCCGGGGCCTTGGCCACCCCCTACTTCGTGCGAAGGTTCAAGCTGGGGGATGCCTGGCGCCAGGCGGGAGAGGGCCTCAGCCTGCACCCGGCTTCCAAGGTCTTCGGCATCTTCCCGGAACCGGTGGAGGGCTGGAAAGGCGTGCCCCAGGGCCTGGGCTTCGACGACCCTGCGGACCCGCGGGTGCGTTACGAAGGGGTCTACACCCCGCCGGAGATGGCGGCCGTCACCATGCCGCTCGAGGGCAGCCGCCTGGGGTGGTGGATGCGCCGCTACCGCTACGCCGCGACCTTCGGGTTCATGATCCGCGACGAGGCGCGGGGCAGGGTGCGCCACCCCCTCGGCCCGTCCATCCCCCTGCTCAGCTACGACCTCTCCCCCGCGGACCTCTCCAGGATGGCCTCGGCCGTGCGGCTCGTGGCGAGGATCCTCTTCGCCGCCGGAGCCGAGCGCGTGCTCCTGCCGGTCAACAGCCCCGGCAACGAGCTCGAGAACCCCAGCCAGCTCGAGGGCGGGTGTCTCTCGGGGCTGGAGGCCTCCAGGCTCTACAGCATGGCCTTCCACCCCCTGGGCACCTGCGCCATGGGCCGGGTGGTCGACGAGGACCTGAGGCTCGCTCCGGGCATCCACGTCTGCGACGGCTCCGTGGTGCCGGAGAGCCTGGGCGTCAACCCGCAGGTGACCATCTACGCCTTCGCCCTGAGGCTCGCGGAGCGCATGCTCGGCAAGGACCGCTCGTGCGCGACCTAGTCATCATCGGCGGCGGCATCGCGGGGGCCGCGGCCTTCAAGGCCGCGGCCGAGGCCGGGCTCTCGGTCTGCCTGCTGGAGCGCGCGGCCGCGGGGTCCGCCACGACCGCGGTGACGAGCGGGCTCTTCCACGGAGGGCTGCGCTACCTGGCCCACGACGCGACCACCTCCCTGGAGATGTGCCGCGAGATCGCGGCCCTGCTCCGGGAGAGGCCGGGCCTGCTGAGCAGGCAGGTCTTCCTCTGGCCGGTCTACCGCGGCCACCGGCTGGGCCTGGGCCTGGTGGAGAGCCTCCTCGAGTACTACGACCGCTTCGCCCGGGAGCGTTCGAGCCCGGGGCACTTCCGGCTCACGGCGGAGGAGACCCTCGAACGCATGCCGGCCCTGGAGGGGCGCGGACTCCTCGGCAGCCTCGCCTTCGACGAGTGGCGTGCGGACGTGCCCGGCCTCGTCAAGGCGCTCCTCGACGAGGGCCGGGCCCGCGGAGGCGAGGTCCTGGAAGGCCGCCCGGTCTCGAGCTTCGCGGTCAGGTCCGGCCGCGTGGTCGCGGCCCGGGTGCGGACCCAGGGCGGAGGGACCGCGGAGTTCTACGGCCGCGCGTTCCTCAACGCAGCCGGGCCATGGGCCGAGGAAGTTGCGGACTTGGCCGGCGCCAGGTCCGTGCGCCTCTGCCTCAGGCGCGGAGCCCACCTCATCGTGCCCCAGGAGCCCCCTCCCTGCGGCCTCATCTTCCCGGACCCTTCGGGCCGCTACATCGGCCTCTACCCGCGCGCAAGCGAGTTCTGGGTCGGTCCCACGGACGACCCGCACCAGGGGTGCCCGGACCGGCTGGAGGCCACGGCCGAGGAGTCCCAGCGCCTGAGGCGCGGCCTGGCCACGGTCCTGCCAGGGTACGGGACGGCCGCGGGAAGGACCGTGGTGGGCCTGCGCCCCATCTTCCGCCAGCTCCTGGCCGGAAGCCTGCTCTCCAGGGACTACCGCGTCATCGACCACGATCGCGAGGGCATCGAGAACCTCGTGACCGTGGTCGGGGGCAAGCTCACCTCCCACCGGCCCATGGCCGAGGAGGCCGTGGCAGCCGTCCTGCCCAAGCTCGACCGAGCCGCGCCCTCCCAGGCCCTGAGGCCGGCTCGCGCCGCGAGCCGCAGCAGGCTGGCGAGCCTCGCGGTCTCGGTCGCCAGGCTCGCCTATCACGTCTTGAGGCATCTCATCGCGGGCCCGGACCCGGGGCGAGGAGGCGAGGCCTTCCGCAAGGCCTTCCCAAGGGACTGACATGGCCCGCGAGATCCTCGTCGCCTCCACGGATGCGGACTTCCTTGACAGCGTCCAGCGGCATTTCGACGCTGCCGGCGTGTCCCTGCGCGTGCTCGACCACCTCCCGGACCTCTCAGGCTTCATGGCAGCGGGCCCGGTCCTGGCCGCGGTGCTCGACCTCGACCTGAGCCCCAGGCCTCCCTGGGACATCCTCGCCCAGTCCAGGCTGCACCCCCAAACCTCCAAGATCCCCATCGTGGCCGTGACGGGCGTCTACTCCAATCCGGCCTTCGTCATCGAAGGCCTCAAGGCCGGCGCTGTCGAGTACCTCATCAAGCCCGTGGACCCCAGGGTCCTGGCTGCCAGGGTCGAGGCCCTGGTCTCGGCCATGGAGCGACGCCGCAAGACGAGCGGTGCCTGGGTCCTGCGCACCGGCGACGAGCGCGTGGTCCTGGACCTCAAGGCTCACAAGTGCCTGGTCAGAAGCAACAGCAGGGAGGAAGAGGTCCCCCTGTCGCCCAAGGAATTCTCGCTCCTGGCAGCCCTGCTGGGCCGGGCCGGTGAGCTCATCCGGAAAGAAGAGCTCATGAGAATCCTCTGGCCCTCGGCGGTCAGGACGACCCGCGCCAATGAGATCACCCTTGCCCAGTTCATCGCCCGCCTGCGGCGCAAGGTCCCTCCGCTCAAGACAAAGCTCAAAACCGTGTGGGGCTTGGGCTTGCGTCTTGATTAGTAGTATTCATTAATTGTTAATATTTTGTTCACGATTGTGATATTGATTCTTCCATATCCTTCCCTTATGCTTATACCGTGCCTCGCACGACCCTGGCTTGGTCCTTCCTGGCGCTCTCGTGCTTCCTCCCGCATTCCGCTCTCGCCTATGTCTCCAACGGCGGGGACTGGGACCTGATCAAGTCGGTCCACGGAGAGCTCGGCGCCACCCTCACGGGCTCGGACTACAAGGTCACCCAGTCCATGGGCGAGCCTTTCATCGCCCTCTCCCCCCTGGTCAACGGCGACACCAGCACGCTCGCGGGCTACCTCTCCCAAGTGCCCTCCGTCTCCACCGCAGGCACCAGCACCACGGGCGCGGACGGCTCCTCGAACACGCTCACCGTCGACTCCGTGGTCTACGGCTTCAAGCCGGCGGACTCGGTGCGCGTCTACTTCAACAACGAGATGACCTCGACCACCCTGCCCGGCTCGGTGCAGGTCAGGGCCGTCTTCGACAGCATGGGCAACACGATCTCAGCCCCCCAGGCCTACACGCTGACCTACTCGGCCACGGAGCAGGCGGCCTACGTCAGCCTCGGCGCGGGCTGGCCCAAGGGCACGCTCTTCGAGCTCACGGTGTCCACGGACGCCGAGGAGATCAACGGCCAGGCCTTGGCCGCGGTCTCCACGGTGACCTTCTCCACGGCCCGCGATGCCACGGTCGAGAACATCGCGGTCAGACCCCAGGAGCCCAGGACCTTGGTGCAGGTGCCGGCCGGCGCTTTCGAGGCCGACTACACCCTCATCCTCAGCACCGGAGTGCAGCACGACTCCATCCGCGCGGCCAACGAGACCCAGGCCGCCAACATGGGGGCCGTGGCCACGCCCTTCAAGACCGCCAGGATCGACGCCTATGGCCCGAGCCTCGAGCCGCGCACGGGCACCCTCCTGGCCGAGGCCTCCATCATCCTCCCCTTCGACGACGCCAACGCGGACGGCAAGGTGGACGGCACCTCCCCCATCGTCCGGAGCAAGACCGTCTCCATGTGGCGGCTCGACGAAGACGCCCAGCTCTGGGTGCGCCAGCCGCGCGCGCTCCTCGACCTCGGGCTCAACCGGGTGGTCCTGCCCACCAACCACTTCTCCATCTACTCCCTGGCGGGCGGCTCGGACACGGACGTCTCGCTCTCCTACGCCTTCCCCGTCCCGTTCCGGCCCGGGGCGGGGAACGCGGCCCGCTACGGCACCTGGGCCGAGGGCATCCGCTTCACGAACCTCCCCTCCTCGGGCAGGATCCGGATCTTCACCGTCTCCGGCGAGCTCGTGCGCGACATGGAGGTGACGGACACCCCCCAGCGCTGGGACCTCAAGAACCAGACCGGCGAGGTCGTGGCCAGCGGGGTCTACATCTGGGAAGTGACCTCGGGCGAGAACCGCAAGACCGGCAAGCTGATGGTGATCAAATGATCCGCGAGAAACCCGTCAGAGCGCAGCCCGGGTCCGCGGCCGGGGCTTCTCGCGGGAAGCCGTTCGCCGTCTCGTCGGCGATCTCCTTCTTCTTTCTTCTTATCTCCTTCATGGCCCCGGAGGGTCTCCAGGCCGGCGCCGGCCGCACGGCCATGAACTTCCTCAGGATCAACGCCAGCCCCAGGTCCCTGGCCATGGGAGAGACCGGCGCAGGGCTGGCCGACGACTCCATGTCCGCCATGTACCTCAACCCCGCGGGCCTCGCCCGCCTGCGCTACCCTGAGGCCTCCTTCAGCTACAACCTCCTGTACGAGGACATCTCCCTCCAGCACCTCTCCTACGCCCACCCGACCCGGCGCTGGGGGGCCTTCGGATTCTCCGGCACGGTCCTGCAGGTCGAGAAGTTCGACGGCTACGACAACTCGGGCCTGCGCGTGGGCGATGTCGCGGCCCTCGACTTCGCGATCAAGCCCGTCTACGCCCGGAGGCTCGCGGGCCCGTCCGAGGACCAGGGCCAGGGCCTCTTCGTGGGCGCGGCGGCCAAATACGCGCGCTCGGAGCTCGACACGGTCTCGGCCGGAGCGGTCATGGCCGACGCCGGAGCCCTCTTCGTCCGCAGCCTGGGCCGCGGCACCTTCGGCATCGGGGGATCGGCCATGTCCGTGGGGCGCGGTCCGGACTTCGGCGGCGAGCGGGACAAGCCTGCCACGGTCTACGGCCTGGGCTTGAGCTACGGCGCCTACTTCTTCGGCGACCCCTTCACCCTGGCCGCGGACGTGAAGATGCCGGTCTACGACGAGTTCAGCTACGCGGCGGGCCTCGAGTACGGGGTCAAGCGCATCCTCTTCGTGCGGGGAGGCTTCATCTCGCACCAGTCCCTGGGCGCGGGCTGGCGGGTGGGCCTGGGCATCAAGGCCAAGTTCCTGCAGGTCGACTACGCCCTCTCCGAGCACGGCAAGATGGGCATGGGCCACCTCATGGGCGTCTCCGTGCGCTTCGGCGAGCCCATCGAGACCACCCCCCACCTCACGCCGGGCCAGGAGAAGGCAGCCGGGCTCATCCGCCGCGCCCGGGCCCTCATCCAGGACAGCCGCCACTACGAGGCGGCGCTCAGCCTCGACGAAGCCCTCACCCTCGACCCCAACAACAAGGAGGCCCTGCGGCTCCTGCGCCAGGTCCGCGACGCGCTCGAGAGGTCCCGGTGACCCGGCTACGCTCCCTCGCGGCACTCGCATGCTCCGCCATGGTCCCCGTGGCGGTCCAGGCGTACACCTTCCGCGCCGAGAAGCTCTACCACCGCAGCCTCGCGCTCATGGAGGCGGGCAAGCACGAGGCCGCGCTCGAGGGGTTCATGGACGTCATCCTCGAGGACCCCGCCTTCCCCGGAGCCCGGGACCAGCTTCGCAAGGCCGCCCGCCAGGCGGTCAGGAGCGAGGGAGCGTCCAACCTGAAGGAGAAAGAGCACCTGATGGAGGAGATCCGCAACCTCTCCACCTCGGACGGCGCCCCCAGGGACGAGGCCGTGGCGGACTGGAAGCGCTCCATGGACGCGGCCATCGGCCGGCTGGCGGACGTCGACGAACTCGAGGAAGCCTTCCAGGCCTACGAGGCGGCGGTGCTCAGGACCCCGGTCTCCTTCAAGGCCATGCAGCCGCTCTCCAGCGCCAAGGCCGCGCTCCAGAAGCGCATCCTCGAGCTCAACCCCGCGCTCTCGCAGGAACCGCAGTGGCAGGGGCAGTGGCCCGGCAGCATGAAGACGGGAGCGCTGGTGGAGGCCATCCTGCTCGAGGCCCACAACGCCGGACTCTGGTCCGAGGGCTCCAAGGACATGGTGCGCCGGGCCGCCGACCCGGAGCAGGTCGCCAAGATCAGGGAGCTGGCCTCCTCCATCGACAAGGCCGAGAAGGACAAGACCTCCATCCTCTGGACCGCGGTGCAGGCTTTCCACCACTATCGCAGGGACCGCTTCGCGGATTCCGCCGCCCTCTGGCGCAAGGTCCTGGCCGCAGAGCCGCGCAACGCGGAGGCGTCGTTCTACCTCAGCCGCGTGGAGAAGAGCCTCGCCTTGGCCAAGCCCAAGGCCGCCTCGGCCTATGCCAAGACCGCAAAAGAGGAGGCCATCGACTGGTCGCCCGCCTCAGAGCCCGAGCCCGTGGTGACGCCTCTGCGGCCCAAGCCGGCCAAGCCCGCCAAGGCCCGGGCGCCCAGGCCCGAGCCCAAAGCCGCTGCCGGGGCCCCGGCTCCGGAGCCTGCCGAGGCGGTGGTGCCCGCGCCGGTCCCGGGCAAGGTCGATCAGAACGTCATGCGCGAGTGGGGACAGGACCTCTACCGCAGGGGCCTCAAAGCCTATTCCCTGGGCAACCTCGGCGAGGCCATCGAGTACTGGAACAACTGTCTCGGGGTCGACCCGGACCACCCCAAGGCGAGGAAGGCCCTGGAAAGGGCGAGGAGGGAGCGGAAATGACGCCGGCATCCGCCCCCTCGATGCTCGCCTCCCCGCAGGGGAGGCTCGCGGCATGAACCTCAAGACCCGCTTCGGCCTGGTCATCGGCACCCTCGTCCTCCTGGTGGTCGGCGCCACCAGCGGCATCCTCTACTGGACCGAGAAGAGCTTCCTCTCCCACGAGGCCCTGGAGCGCCAGGAGACCTCCCTGCGCTCCCTCTCCCAGGTGGCCCGGGAGAGCCACCTCAGCCAGGACGACCTCATGCTCATCAACTACGTCCTGAGCCTGCCTGAGAAGAACCCCGAGGTCCTCTTGGCTTACGTCGTCGTGCCCGACGCCAAGGGCGTCCCCCAGGTCGCGGCTCACTCCATCAAGGACTTCACCGGAGTCCCCCTCTCGGCCCTGCCCCCCGAGCCCACCGGGGCCCGGGTCCTCAGGGAGACCGTGGCCGACGGCGAGCGTGCCGTGGCCGAGGTCGTGGTCGCCTCCTCCCTGGACCGGGTCGCGGCCTCGGTCGAGGCGAGCCTCTCGCGCACCCGCAGGCGCATCGCGGTTACAGCCGCGGCCATGGTGCTCGCGGGCCTGGCCGCCTCGACCATCCTCGCGGTCTCTCTGACCAGGCCCATCTCGAGGCTGGCCGCGGCTGCCGGGCTCCTCGGCCAGGGCAAGCTCAGGACCCGCATCCCGGTCGAAGGGTCCGACGAGATCGCCCGGCTATCCCGCGAGTTCAACGCCATGGCCGAGAAGCTCGAACGGCTCGACGAGATGAAGAAGGATTTTGTCTCCTCCGTGACCCACGAGCTCAAGAGCCCCCTGGCGGCCATCGACTCCACTCTCGAGCTCATCGCGCACGAGCAGGGCAAGGGGCGCGACCCCTCCCGCTGGCTCGAGGACCTGGCCGCCATCCGGACGCACACGAGCCGGCTCTCGCGCTTCGTGACCGACCTCCTCGACCTGGCCAAGATCGAGCGGGGCTCCTTCTCCGTCCAGCGCTCGGACCTCGACCTCGCGGCCGCGGCCCGGGAGGTGGTGTCCTTCCTCTCCCCCTTGGCGCGGAAGAACGGCGTGGCCCTCTCCGGGCCCTCGGACGGGGCAGGCCTGGCCAGGGCCTCGGCGGACGGAGAGCGGGTGCGCCAGGTCCTCGTCAACCTCGTGTCCAACGCCCTCAAGTTCACGCCCAAGGGCGGAAGCGTGTCCGTGACCGTGTCCGCCGAGTCCGAGGGGACGGTCTGCAGCGTCTCGGACAACGGCATCGGCATCAAGGCCTCGGACCTCGACCGCGTCTTCGACAAGTTCGAGCAGGTCAAGGAGGCGCGCGCCGAGGCTCGCGGCCCCAAGGGCACGGGCCTGGGCCTGTCCATCTGCAAGGCCATCGTGGAGGCGCACGGCGGCAGGATCTGGGCCGAGAGCGTCCCGGGCAGGGGCTCGACCTTCCGCTTCACTCTCCCCTCGGGAGGGGCCGAATGAAGAGGGTGCTCATCGTCGAGGACGAGCCCGATTTCGCCAGGATCATCAAGCGCATCCTCGAGCCCGAGGGCTACGTCGTGCTCTGGTCCGAGTCCGCCGAGGCAGGCTGGCAGGCGCTGCAGGCCCAGGGGTGCGACCTGGCCATCCTGGACTGGAACCTCCCGGGCATGACGGGCCTTGAGCTCTGCCGCCGCATCCGCGAGGATACCCGCTTCCGGAGCCTTCCCGTGGCCCTCCTGACCGTGCGGAACCTGCCCGAACAGCAGGTTCAGGGCTTGAAGGAATCCGGGGCCGATCTCTACATGACCAAACCCATCAAGCCAGACGAGCTCCTTGCGCGCATCGAGAGCCTGACGGGACTCCTCGAACCATGATGCGGGGCCACCGATGAAGACCAAAGCGCTCTCCCGGACCCTGGCGGCCCTGGCCGCCCTCATCCTCGCCGTCCAGCCCGGCTTGGCCGCCGTGCCCCAGCGCATCCTCTACCAGGGCACCCTGCGCCAGGCAGGCGGGCTCTACACCGG
>JACRDQ010000020.1 GCA_016218545.1 Elusimicrobiota bacterium | reverse complement strand
GGTCAACTTCCCGCACAAGCTGCACGGCGAGAAGGCCAAGTGCGACGACTGCCACGGCGGGGACAAGCCTCTCTTCGCCCAGAAGATCACCGGCAAGGGCGAGCCCATGAAGGACATGTACGCGGGCAAGTCCTGCGGCGCCTGCCACGACGGCAAGAAAGCCTTCAAGGCCATGGGCGCCTGCGCGAAGTGCCACAAGAAGTAGACTGAGGTTTTTCTGCGGTCGTCGGGACTAACGGAGGGTCCGGTGTTCCGGACCCTCCGTTTCTTTTCCCCCGGGGTGCTCAGGCCGAAGGGATCATCAAGCCGCACGCGCCGAGTCCGCCTTCCTCGCCGTTGAGCGCGCGGACCAGGTCCGAGGCGCGGCGGAAGCGCGCCTCGGGCCTCGGGTCGAGGGCTCTCGAGATGGCGGTGTTGACGTGGGGGGGCAGGCCCGGGACCCGCACCGTGGGCGGCTCCATGCGCATGGCCAGCTTCTGCGCCGTGAAGTCCGGGCCCGGGAACGGGAGGGCTCCGGTGAGGAGCTCGTAGGCCATCACCCCGAGGGCGTAAGTGTCCGATTCCAGGGAGACCGTGCCGGTCTCCTGCTCCGGCGGCATGTAGTGGGGGGTCCCGGCCGCGTAGGTCCGGGTGGAGCGGGAGTCCTCCATGCGGGCGCGGTGGGCGATGCCGAAGTCCGTGATCTTCGCCCCGCCCTCGTTGGTGATGAGGACGTTGGCGGGCTTGAGGTCCCGGTGGATGATGTTCTTCCCATGGGCGCATTCGAGCCCGGCCGCGATCTGCCCGAGCAGATGGAGCACCTCCGTGAGGTCCAGGCGCTTCTTGGAGGCGAGGAGCTGGTCGAGGGGGCGCCCCGAGACGAATTCGAAGACGAGGTAGAGGACCCCCTGCTCCTGGAGCACGGCGTAGATCTCCACGATGTTGGGGTGCTTGAGCGAGGCGACCAGCCGGGCTTCCGCGAGGAACGCCTCGGCATGGCCCGACCCGGCCGGGAAGTCCCCGCGCATCCGCTTGATGGCCACCCTCCTCTGCAGGGCCGTGTCGAGCCCGTCGTAGACCACGCCCATCCCGCCCTCGGCGAGCTTCCGATTCACCCGGTACGTGCCGGCGATGACGCCGGGGGTCTCCCCGGTCGCGGCCTGGGCCGGCGCCTGGGCCGAAGCCGGTGCGGCGCCGGCGGCCTGGCCGGCAGGGGGCCGCGGAGAGAAGCGCTTCCAGGCGGCCAGGGCTGCGATCACGAGGAGCGCGGCGGGAAGCACGTCGCGGAGCGGGAAGAGGCTCTTGCTCTGGGGCGGGAGGGTCTGGACCTGGGACCGGTCCGGCGCCGCGCCGACCCCGTGGCGGGCGACCGCGTCGCGGTAGAAGGGCATGAAGGCCGGGTCGAGGCTGGAGGCGGCCTCGTATTCGAGGAGAGCTTCCCTGACCCGGCCGAGACCTTCGAGCGCCATGGCCTTGTTGAGGTGGGCCAGGGCGCTCTTGGGATCGAGGGAGAGGGCCATGTCCGCGTCCTGGAGGGCCAGGGAGTACTGGCCCCGCTTGTTGTAGGCGTAGGCGCGTGCGTTGAGGGCTTTGACCAGCCTGGGCTGGAGGCTGAGGGCTCTCGTGGCCTCGGCCTCGGCCGCGGCGTAGTCTCCGAGCCTGTTGAGGGCCTCGGCGCGGTCCGCCCTAGCCACGAAGTCGTCGGGGTTCTTCTCGAGACGCTGGCTCGCCTCGAGCAGGGCCAGCTTGGGGTCCTCGGCGGAGAGGCCGGGACCCGCCCCCGGCATGGGCTTGGGAGCCATACCGTTGAGGAGCGGCGTCGCAGCCTGGGAGCGCTCCCCTGACTGCCCCTGGATGATCGAAAGAGGCGAGGAGCCTTGCGGCGGGGCCGGAGGCATGGAGAGGCCCGTGCCTCCGTGGCTTGCGGACACGCCCGGCAGGGGGCCCATGCCCGGCGGCGTGCCGCTGGGCATGTCCTTGAGGAGGGCGTCCACGTTCATGTTCCCGGACCGCATCATCTTCTCGAGGTTGTCGAGGAAGATCGCCTGCTCGGGCGGAAGTCCGGCGCTGCCCATCGCGGTCTTCGCGTTCCTGATCATCTTCATGATATCCGCGGAAGTCGGAGCGGCTGGGGCGGCGGTCCCCCCGGTCGGCGCTGGAGGCGGCGCAGCGGCCGGGACCGCGGCCGGAGCAGGCTCCGGACCCTGGTCCGGAGGCGGAGCAGGCGGCGGCGGTGGAGTCTCCTCTGCCGGAGTCGGGGCTGGAGGGGGCGGGTCAGAGGCGGAGGAAGGCTGGGCCTCCTGTTTCTTCGGGGATTGGGACTTGTCCGCGTTCTCCGACTTCTTGGCTTGGCCAGGAGCGTCAGGAGAGGGCGCGGCTCTCCCCGCGGAAGGGAGTCCTGCTGCGACGCAGAGCGAAAGCAGGGCAAGCAGGGCCAATCTCATTGCCATGGAAGAGCCTGGACATAAGTATAAGGCCGCCGCGCGGAGATTGCAAGTGGGCTACGCGGGCAGGGCCGCGGGAGCGGGGAACCAGAGCATCGAGGTCGCGCCTTCTGAAGCCGGGACCGCGGCCGGAGCCGGCGCCGGGCCGAAATCCTCCTCGAGCGAGGCCCGGACCATGTCGAGGAAGCGCTGGGTCATGGCCGCGTCGCGGCCGTTCTTGAGCCACTCCGCCGCGAGGATCTCGGCGTAGGAGCCTGCCAGGCGGCCGAGCTCCTCCTTGCTCACGAGGTTGACGACCATGTCCGCGTGCCTCTGCAGACCGAGGATGTGCGCGCCCTCGTTGGCGAGAACGTTGGACCACCCCCGGAGGTTGCGCTCCACCGGGATGCCCCGCTCCACCACGTCCCGCTTGAGCCGGCGGGCGAAGCGCACCGCGGCCGGGGCCGTCAGGTAGACGTTGAGGGAGCGATGCCCGGCCCCGGCTTCCAATAGGGACGGGTGCGAGGCGTAGATCGAGTCCACGACCAGGATGTCGTCGGCGTCGAGTTGGATGAACTTCCCGCTGTGGGGCGAGAAGGTCTCGGCCACGGTGTCGTGGGAGGGAAGCTCCACGCGCTCGCCTGCCAGCAGGGCCTTGATGTCCCTGGCCGCCAGGTCGAGGTGGATGGACTCGGGCTGGTCCCAGTCGGCCTTGCCGTCCAAGCCCAGGGGAAGATCCGCCTTGGCCTTGAAATAGTTGTCCACCGGGAAGGTGACCATGCGGCCCGGGAGGGCTCCTTCGAGCTGTCGGGCCAGGGTGGATTTGCCGGCCGCGGTGGGCGCCTCGAGGTAGACGAGGCTCCGGCCCGGGAGCTCCTTGGCCGCGGCCACGAAACGGGAGAGCTGCTCCCCGGAGGAGGCGCCCTCGAAACGGGAGAGGGAGCGGCCCTCGAAGAGGGGCGCGACGAGGCTGCGGGCCCTGCGCTCGAGCCACGCCTTGCGCAGGCCGCCTGCGAAGGAGGATATCTTGTCCGAGAGCTTCACCAGGGGCCCGACCGCGGCATTGGCGGCGCGGGGGGCGTAGAGCTGGCCGAGCACGGTGCCCGCGGTCACGATGGCGATGACGCCGTTCATGGCCCAGCGCAGGTCGCCGCCCATCAGGGCCGCGAAGAGGTGCATGGCGCTGCCCGCCACCACCAGGGCCGGGTAGAGCGGGGCGATGCCCTTGGGAGCCCGTCCCTCTTCCTTGAAGAGCCTGTAGTTCTGCTTGATCTGGGGCCAGTTGAGCACCCAGAGCAGGCCCATGGCCGCGGTGAAGGCCAGGTCCACCCAGGCCGTGAGCGGCATGAAGGCCTGCATGGCGATCAGGGGGAGGGGCGCCAGGACCGCGCCCACGGTCGCGAGCGTGGCTTTGAGGGCCTTCGCGTCCCTCTTGTACCAGTTGATCTGGCCGAGCACGGCCGCGCTCTCGAGCACGCCCGCGATGTTGGCGGCGTTCCACCACATGCTCGAGCCCTGGCCGATGGAGACCACGGTGAGCAGGGTCGCGGCCGCGAACCAGATGAGGGGGCTGGCGATGGCGAGCTCCTTGACGCCCTCCTTGCCTGCCCGGAAATTGTGGATGATCTGCGGGATGCCGATGACGCTGAGCGTGATGCTTCCGGCCGCGGCCACGAGCCCGACGTTGGCGGTCAGCAGGGGAGCCAAGGCGGCGACCGCGACCGCGCCTGCCAGGGCCGCGATGCGGCGCGCGGCAGGGTGCTGGAAGATCGAGGGCTTGGCGCTCGGCTGGGCCGCCGGGGCCGGAGCAGGGACCTGGGGCTCGGCGTTCTCGGCGGTCGAGGGCGCGGCCTTGAAGAGGCCCAAGCCGCGCCTCAGCGCGGAGCGGACCGGCGAGGGGGAGGCCGCGTCGACCGTGCCTGAGGGGCTGATGAGCTTCTCTCCCACCAGCGCGGCGAAGATGCCTTCGGCCGAGCCCTTCGAGGACTCCGCCGGAGCGGTCTGCGAGAGGTCCAGGGTCTTGATGGCTTCCCCGACCTGCCTGGAAGCGGCCTCGACGGTCGCGGGAGCCAGCCGTCCCGGGACCGCGGGGAGGGGTCCGGCTTCGGCCATGGAGAAGGTCAGGGCTTCGGGGGAGAGACCGGCCGGGACCATGGTCTCCGGCGCGGCGTCGGGGCCCTGGGCCTCCACGCCGACGCTTGGAGCGTAGAGGGAGGGGAGGGCTCCGGTGACCTGGATGTTCGAGCCTCCCAGGACGGAGGCGCCGGCGAGGGCGGAGGTCCGGGAATAGCTGAGGGGAGCGATGACGCTCACGCCTGTCTGCTGGACGCCCGAGACCCGGGCGGACTGCACCATGTTCTGGGCCAGGGCGTCGGCGGCTCCGAAGGACCAGGAGCATTGGATGACGGCCAGGGAGAGGGCGATGGTTTTCTTGATAGGGATCATGCCCCATGAGTTTAGGCCCGCAAGGAGGCCTCAGGGAGGGCCGATGGCCCCAAGAGGGGACGGCAGAGGGCCCAGCAGGGGCTGGGACCAGGTGCCTACCAGGAGCCTGAGCAATTAGTGGCATGCCCCTGCGCCGCTCGCCGCTGGAGCGAGCCGAGGCGCGAGAAGCGAGGATAGCCGTAGCTATCTGAGCGGCGAGCAACGAAGGCGCAGCCCGACGGCGAGCGGCCCCTTTCCAAGAGGAATTGCGCAGGCAAGGCCCGCGCAATTCCTGATATGGGGAGGGGAAACCCTCCCCTGGCCGGCTGCTGCGTTGCTTCTCCCTCACATGCCTCGGCATGCTCGGTCGTCGCGCCTTGCATCCGGCTCAGGCTCGGGGTTCGCAGGGGCATGCCACTAATTGCTCAGGCTCCTAGACGACGAACTTCCCGTCCTCGTAGACCGTGACGGTCCTGCCGCCCGCCAGGCGCGCGGTCACGCGCTTGTCCTCGGTGTTGATGATGTCCCAGTGGAGACAAGAATCGTTGAACCCCAGGCCCTCGCGCCGAGCCTTGGTCAGCTTGGTCTGGTCCCCGTCGAAGGCGTCGGTGTAGGAGGAGCCCATGGCGATGTGGGAGTTCCCATGGCGGCCGCCGAAGTTCTCGTCGAAGAGGGTCTCGGCCATGAACCGGTCGATGCGGGAGAAGCGGCGGTCCGTGAGGGAGAGCTCCCCGATGCGGCCCGCTCCCGCGTCCATGGAGGTCATGCGGCGCGCGAACTCCTCGCCCTGCCCGGCCGTCACCTTGACGGCCCGGCCGTCCTTGAACTCGACGCGCAGGCCCGAGATGTAGTTCCCGCTCCGGTAGGAGGGCAGGTCCGCGTAGTAGACCCCACGCGCCCCGCGCCAGTCCGGCGAGGTGAAGACCTCGAAGGAGGGGATGTTCCGGCCGCTGATGCCCAGCCAGCGGCGCCTCTCGCCCACGCGGACGGAGAGGTCCATGCTCCGGCTCTCGAGCCGGACCGTGCAGGCTCCCAGGCCGTTCAAGCCCTTCTTGATCTCGGCCACCTCGCGGTGGATCTCCTTCCAGCGCCGCACCGGGTCGATCTCGTCGAGAAAGCATGCCTTCTCGATCTGGCGCGCGTACTCGGAGAAGCTCATCTTCGCCGTGGCCGCGGGCTCGCGGGTGGGGTAGAGGCAGAGGGTCCAGCCGAAGAGGCCCTTCTCCTCGCGCCGGTTCATGATCTCCCTGACGGGCTTGCGGGCCATGGCGGTCTCGCTGATGCGCTTTGGGTCCACGTCGCGCAGGTGGGTGATGGACTCCGGAGCCCGCAGGGCCACGAGCCCGTGGAGGCCCGAGTAGAACGCTTCCTCTCCAGGAGGCAGGAAGGCGCGCTGGCCCTTGCCCGAGCGCTGGAAGAAGCTCCGCTCCCAGACCGGGGTCGGGTCGGTCCTGAGCACCGGGTTCCAACCCCGGTCGAGCATCCGCGCCTGCAGGGCCTCGGCCAGGGGCATGGCTGCCAGGCCGGCGCGGATGAGCACGACGTCCCCCTTCTTGAAGCCCGGCCGGGCCGTGGTCAGGCCCCACAGCAGCGAGTCCGCGTACTTCTCGATGCGCCCGTTCGTGAAGATCATCGTGCCTCCCCCTTCCGTGAGGCCCATGGTATCAAACCATGGGGGGAGGATTCACTGGGATATGAGGTTGAGGCGGTCCGCCTCGGACCTCAGCATCCGGGCGATGGGGTCGCGGCTCTTCTTCCCGGAGGCTGCCGCTCCCGCTTCGAAGGTCCTGAGCGCGGCATCCCGATCGCCTTCGGCGGCCTGCAGGCCGCCGAGGGAGAGGTAGGCCGCAAGCAGGCCGGGGTCGAGACGGATGGCCGTCTCGAACTCCCGGCGGGCCTCGGCCTTGCGGCCCAACAGGGAGAGGGCGACCCCGCGGCTGTTGGCCACGCGGCTGTCTGCGGGCTTGAGACGCGAGGCGGCGTCGAGCGTCTCCAGGGCCCGGCCCGGGTGTCCCGCTTCCTGGTAGAGGAGCGCCAGTCTGGCCAGGAGCTCCGGGTCGCGGTTCGCAGCCGCCAGGGTTTCCATGACCTTGAGCCCGCTCCCTTTACGTCCTGCCTTGAGGTCGGCGCGGGCCAGGTCCTCGGCCAGGAGCGCGGTCTCGCGTCCGAGCCCGGTCTCCGGGGTCTTGGCTGCCAGGGCCTGCATGATGGAGAGGCGCTGTTCCGCGGGCCAGGCAGCGGCGAGCGCCTGCAGGTGCCTGGCCATGGCAAGCCTTGGGTGCTCGAGGGCTGCGTCCGCGGGAGCGGACCTGCCTCCAGAGCGGCCGCGCCAGGCGGACTCGACCTCCAGCCAGAGGCCGGGGACTCCGGCCGAGGCCTGGGCCCGAGGCGGCAGGGCCAGAGCCCTCAGCAGACCCAGGGCCGAGGCCAGGAAGTCCTTCTCCTCCTGGCTCCAATCCCAGGCCAAGCCGCCCCTCCACCCGGCGGCCGCGGCCTTGAGGCCGTCGGCGTCCAGGCGGCCCGCCGCCGTCATGGCCCAGGCCTTGGAGGATTCGAACGGGAAATGGCCGGGCTCCAGGGACGCGGCCTTGGCAAGGTCGCTGAGCGCGAGCTCAGGCTCTCCCAGGCGCAGGCGGCGGCGGCCGGAGAGGAACCACAGCCATGGGTCTTCGGGGTTCCTGGCAAGGGCTTGGGAGAAGGCCTCTTCCTCGGAGCCTCCCCTGGCGTAGGCGCAGACGCGCCATTCCGCGGCGAGCGCGAGGCCGAGGACCCCGGCCCCTGCTCCCCAGGCCAGCCAGGGCCTGGCCGCGGGCTTGGCAGACCCCCGGGCAGCCGGGACGCAGGAGGCCAGGACCGCCAGCACGGGCCAGAGGGGCTCGAAGTACCGGCCTTCCACGGACAGGAGGCAGTGGACGGCGATGAAGTATGCGGCGAGCAGGGCGGTCTCCGGGACCCCGGCTCTCCGGCGGTTGAGCCAGGCCCCCGCGGCCGCGGCCAGGATGAGCAGGGGCTGGAGCTGGAACACGAACCACAGCCTGGCCAGGACTCCCAGGGCATAGCGGCCCGGATGGCGGAGGACCTCGGACACGGCCCAGGACAGGGCGCCCTCCCCAGCCTCGAGCCCTGAGGGCATGAGAGAGCCTCCGGCCTGGGTGGGCACCAGGCCCAGGGCGGCTGATACGATGTTCGCGTCCGCCCTGCCGTGCTCGAGGAGGACGGGGCCCAGGCCCAGACGGCTGTTGAGGCCGGCCCATGGCAGGAGGAACAGGAACGGCAGGCACAGCAGGACCAGCAGGCTCCAGACCGGGCCGCGGTCCCTGGCAGGGCCGGGTCTGACGAGGTCCCAGGCAGCCAGGACCAAGGGGAACAGGAAGAGGGGGGACCGGACGAGCAGTCCGGCTCCCAAGGCCAGGCCCAGGCCCGCGCTCGCGGCCAGTCCCGGCCGGGACGCGCGCTGGGCTGCCAGGCACGCGGTCAACAGGAGGATGATGCGGTAGAGCTGCTCCTCGTGCCCGGCTGCGGCGTTGAAGCCCAGGGGCAGGCTGCAGAGCAGGGCCGCGAGCAAGCCTGCCCGCGCTCCTGCCAGGAGGAGCCCGGCCTGGAAGGCCAGGAGGGCCGGAGCCAGCAGGATGACGAAGCCGGTCGCCAGCCGAGCCCCTTCCCCGAGGTGGTTCCGGAACAGGGACAAGGCGATGCCGGAGAGCGGCATGCGGTAGGTCACGCCCGGATCCGAGGCCACGGAGTGCAGGAGCGCCTCTCCGTGGGTCAGGCTCTCGTGGAAGGCTTCGCCGGCTCCGAAGACCGCGCTTTCGTGCATGCGCCAGGCGCAGAGCGCGGCCGCGGCCAGGCCGGCCGCGGCCCAGGCCGGCCAACGGAGGTCGCGATGGGACATGCCGGATGCATGATATCAAAAGGGGCGGGAGCCGCCCCGGGAAACTGGTACAATGTCAGCCATGGACCTGCCCGACAACCAGCGGCTCAGGGCGTGTCTCGGCAGGCCCCGCCCGGGCGAGGCCGGGCGTCCGTCCCCGCAGGTCTACGAGGAGCTCCTCCGGGCCAGGCTCATCGTCCCGGTGCAGCTGCCCCAGCAGGGGGCGCCGGTCGGGCTCATGTTCACCCGCTCCGGCGGCCGCACCGGCCTTCCGGTCTTCACGAACCCCGAGGAAATGAAGAAGACCCTGCCTCCGGGCATGGAGGTCATGGCCTTCGACGCCCGGGTGGTCTTCCAGATGGCCTCCGCGGCCGAGCCGCGCATCGATTCCATCATGATCGACCCTTACGGCGCCGGGGTCATGCTCGAGCGCTCGGCGTTCCAGGCCCTGGCCGCGGGCGCCATCCCGGGAGCGCCGGCCCCGGGCGCCGAGTCGGACGCTCCCCGCTACCTCCCCATGCCTCCGGTGGGCGATGACGTCCTTTCCGCCCTCAAGGAAGCCGGGGCGTCGAGGCCCGACATCGACTCCTGCTGGCTCTTCTGCGTGGAGAAAGGCGGCAGGCCGCACCGGACCATCGGCTTCGAGGTCTCCGGCCTCCACGGCAGCGAATGCGTCCAGGCCTTCATGGCCCTGGGCCCGGTGCGGCGCGCCCTGGTGCGCTGCGGGGTCTCGGACGCCGTGGTCGTCGGGCCGGCGATCATTCGGGAGCTCCAGCCCGTGGCGCTCGAGGTCTTCCGCCGCAGCAGGGCCGCTCCCGCCGCGGCCGCGGCCGAGACCCAGCGCTTCTCCGCCGCGCCCGAGCCGCCGTCGGACGAGGTCCTGGCTCCCATCAAGCGCAGCGCGGCCGGTTATCCGGCGCTCAAGTCCTGCTGGCTCTTCATGGCGGACGCGGGACGGGGCCCGAGGTTGACGGTCGGGTTCGACGCCCCGGGCAGGGAGGGTCTCGCCGCGGCGCGGGCCTTCTGGGAGCTCCCCGAGGTGCACGGCGTCATGGCGCGGCTGGGCGTGGAGGAAGTCATGGTCCTGTCGCCCGACGAGCTGGCCCGGGTCGTCAAGACGGGCTTCCGGGTGTTCCGGCGCGGGTGGTTCGGCCTCTGACCTAGCCCGGTCTAGTAGAAGTCGACCGGGTCCTTCTTCCTGCGCACGGCCCAGGAGAAGATGATGTTGGAGGGCAGGCCCTGGCCCAGGTACGCCCACTGCGGGGGCCAGAGGAAGCGCTTGGCGATGGCGAGCGGCGAGTAGAAATCCCGGAAGCACTTCCAGACCCCGTCCTCGACCTGCCGCGGCGTCATGTTCTTGGGCACGTAGAGGCACTCCATGCCGGTGTAGCGGTCGGCCACGGGGTTGAGGATGCGGCCCTCCTTCTCGAGCTGGGCGCGCATGGCCGTGCCGGTCCGCGGGGTGGCGGTGTTGAAGAAGACCATAGGGGCCTTGATCTGCTTGAGGAAGTCCATGGTCTCCGCGAAGATCTCCGGGGTGTCCTCGTCGAGGCCGAACATGAAGTTGAGGGAGTAGAAGATGCCGCGCTTCTCGAGCGCGCCGAGCATGTCGATGTAGTCCTTGACCTGGTTCTGCCTCTTGTTGGCCGAGAGCAGGGACTTCTGCGAGATGGACTCGATGCCGATGTTGACGTGGTAGATGCCGGCCTTCTTGGCCAGGTCGAGGATCTCCGGGTCGCGAGAGGTGTTGATGGTCCACAGGCAGCTGAACCGGACGTTCAGCGGGATCATCGCGGTGAGGAGCTCCCTGGCGTAGGCGCGGTTGCCCACGATGTTGTCGTCGACGATCTGGACCTTGCGGGTGGGGATGTGCTTGATGTCCGAAAGGACCTCGCCGACCGGCCGGTGGCGGTAGGTGCCGCCGTAGAAGACCGGCACCTCGCAATAGCTGCAGTGGAAGGGGCAGCCCCGAGTGGTCTGGATCGGCATGTAGGGCGCCAGGTACCTGCGCCGGTCCATGAGGTCCCAGCGGGGGAGGGGCAGGCCCTTGAGGTCGTGGAGCTTGTCGGCGCGGTAGCGCCGGCGCATCTTGCCGGCCTTGAAGTCCTCGAGGAGCTGAGGCCAGACGTGCTCGGCCTCGCCCTCGACCACCGCGTCGGCGTGCTGGAGGCACTCCTCCGGCAAGAGGGTGGCGTGGAAGCCGCCCATGACCACCGCGACCCCGCGCTTCCTGAATTCGTCCGCGATCTGGTAGGCCCGGGTGCAGGTGGCGATGGTGGTGTTGAGGCCCACCATGTCCCAGCCTCCGTCGTAGTCGATGTCGTTGAGGCGGTCGTCGACGATCTTCACGTCCACCCAGGGAGGCGTCAGGGCCGCGACGTAGGGCATGGCAAGGCCGAGCACCCAGCGCATCTTGGAGCGGGTGGGCACGCCGTTTTTGTCGACGGTGGTGGGCAGGACGAGAAGCAGTTTCATGGGAGGAGATTATACCAGTTTGGACGCGGGGCCGGAGAGCCTACAGCAGGGTCCAGCGGAACACGAGGCTGCGGCCCGAGCGGTTCTGCAGGGTGATGGGGTGCGAGAGGGACTCGCCGTCCGGGACGACCCGCTCCGCCTCGGCGGGCTCCCGCGGAGGCTCCTCGCCCGAGACCCAGGCCCGGACGTGGAGGGAGAGCTTGGCGTCCGGGTTGCGGGCGCTCACGCAGGCGTCGTAGTGGATGAACTGCTCCCCCGGGGGCACGACGAACGCGGTGAACTCGGGGAACTTCGGCCGCATGGGAAGAGTATAGACCCGGAAAGGGACAGCCGCCATGACGGCGGTCATGGTCCGGATCAGCTTTCAGCTCGCGTCGGGGATTCGGGTCTTTTTCGAGTCAGTCGTGCGGAGAATACGGATACCGGGCTCCTGCGTTTCCCGCTAGAATCAATACTAGGATGAAGCTCTGGGTGGGGTCGAGCAGCGTGGAAGCCCTCCTGCCGTGGGTGCGGCAGGTCATCCAGTCGCTGCAGATCCGCTACGAGGACCTCAACGTGGAGATCGCGCCCATCGTGACCACCGGGGAGCGCCAGGCCGCTGAGTCCCCGGAAGGCCTGGCCTCGGGCCCGGACGACCTGCTCACCCGCGAGGTCGACGCCGCCCTCCTCAACGGGACCATCGACTTCGCTATCCACCGGGCGCAGGATCTGCCGGCCGTCCTGGCCGAGGGGCTCTGCATCGCCGCCTACTGCAAGCGTGAGGACCCGCGGGACATCTTCGTGGCGCGCAGCGGGATCCCCTGGGCGGGTTTCGGCGCGGGCAAGGTCGCGGTGTCCACCTTGCGCCGTCATCTCCAGATCAAGCGGGCGCGGCCCGGGGTCGAGCCCGTGCCCCTGCGGGGGGCAGTGACCTCCCGGCTCGGGCGGCTCGAAGGCGGCTTCTGCGACGCCCTGGTCCTGGCCGGAGCCGATTGGGCCGGACTGGGCCTTCCTCCCCAGCGGGCTGAGTTCATCCCGGTGGAGGACGTGGTGCCCGGCCCGGGGCAGGGCGCCCTGGCCCTGGTGTCCCGGCTCGACCGCAAGGACGTCCGGGAGATGCTCCGGGCCTTTGACGACCCCCTGTGCCGGCTGGAGGTCGAGTTCGAGCGGGCCCTGCTCAGGGCCCTGGGCCCTGACCATGCCTGGGTCTTGGGCGCCTTGGCCAGGTCCGGGGAGGACGGCATCGGCATGTCCGTGTTCCACGCCCGGCCGGACGGCTCCAGGCCCCTGCGCCTGCGGCGCTTCTGCGCCGGCCCCGCCGAGCGGGAGGGCTTCATCCGCGAGCTCGCGGAATCCATCGGCCGCGACGGCTGAGTCCGGGTCCTTGAAAGCCCCCGCCTATATTCATATACTGGTGTCTGACGTCGGACCCTGAGGTGCCGTCTCGTCTTGACGTCTGACACCAGTGTGTGGTGCCAATCTTAAGGAGGCGAACCATGCCATCAGCGCTGTTGAACAAGAAGTCGAGCGGCCCGAGCTCGACAAAGGTCAAGAAATCGGGCAAGACGCTCTATTTCTTCGGCGGAGGACGCGCCGACGGCGACGAATCCATGAAGAACCTCCTCGGCGGCAAGGGCGCCAATCTCGCCGAGATGGCGGGCCACCCGAGCCTGCGCCTGCCCGTGCCCCCGGGTTTCACCATCACCACCGAGGTCTGCACCTATTACTGGGCCAACAAGCGGACCTACCCCAAGGGCCTCAAGGAAGGCGTGGCCGCGAACCTCGCGCACGTCGAGAAGCTCACGGGCAAGAAGTTCGGCGACACGCAGAACCCCCTGCTCGTGTCCGTGCGCTCCGGCGCCCGCAAGTCCATGCCTGGCATGATGGAGACCATCCTCAACGTGGGCCTGACTCCGGAGACCATCCCGGGCCTCGCCCGCCAGACCGGCGATGAGCGCTTCGTCTACGACGCCTACCGCCGGCTCATCATGATGTACTCCGACGTCGTCATGGAGAAGGCGGAGAACATCGAGCCCGCCGACGACCAGGGCATCCGCAAGCAGCTCGAGCGCATCATGGACGACATGAAGCGCCGCAAGGGCTACAAGACCGACACGGAGCTCACCGTGGGCGACCTCAAGGTCCTCTGCGCCGAGTTCAAGAAGCGCGTCCAGGCCGTCTTCAACAAGCCCTTCCCGGACGACCCCATGGCCCAGTTGTGGGGCTCCATCGGAGCGGTCTTCGCCTCCTGGATGGGCAGGCGGGCCGTCTCCTATCGGAGGATCGAGAAGATCCCCGAGGAGTGGGGCACCGCGGTCAACGTCCAGTCCATGGTCTTCGGCAACCTCGGCGACGACTCGGCGACGGGCGTGGGCTTCACCCGCGACCCCGGGACCGGCGAGAACATCTTCTACGGCGAGTTCCTCATCAACGCCCAGGGAGAGGACGTGGTGGCCGGCATCCGCACCCCGTCGCCCATCAACGAGCAGAGCCGCAGCGAGCAGTCCAAGGACGCCCGGAGCCTCGAGCAGGCCATGCCCAAGGTCTACAAGGAGCTCTACGACATCCGCAACCGGCTCGAGGAGCACTATCGCGACATGCTCGACATCGAGTTCACGATCGAGCACGGCAGGCTCTACATGCTCCAGTGCCGCGTGGGCAAGAGGAACGGCCCGGCCGCGGTCAGGATCGCGCTCGACATGCTCAAGGAGAAGGTCATCACGAAGGACGAGGCGGTCCTGCGCGTGACCCCGGACCAGCTCGACGAGCTGCTCCACCCCATCGTGGACCCCAAGGCCGAGGCCGTGACCAAGCCCATCGCCAAGGGCCTGCCCGCGGGACCCGGCGGAGCCAAGGGCATGGTCGTCTTCACGGCCGCGGACGCCGTCGCGTGGAACACCTCGGGCAAGAAGGTCATCCTCGTGCGCGAGGAGACCAACCCCGAGGACGTGGAGGGCATGCGCGCGGCGCAGGCCATCCTCACGGCCCGCGGCGGCATGACCTCGCACGCGGCCCTCGTGGCCCGCGGCTGGGGCAAGTGCTGCGTGGTCGGCTGCGGGGCTCTCGAGATCTCGCTCCACAACAAGACCGTCGAGGTCGACGGCGTCATCCTCCGCGAGGGCGACTGGGTCACCCTCAACGGCTCCAAGGGCACCGTCTACCAGGGCGAGATGCCCATGAAGGAGGCCGGCGAGAGCAACAAGGACCTCGAGGACTTCACCAAGGTCTGCAACGCGGTGCGGCGCCTGGGCGTGCGCGCCAACGCGGACACCCCCGAGGACGCGGGCCGGGCCCGGCGCTTCGGCGCCGAGGGCATCGGTCTTTTCCGCACCGAGCACATGTTCTACGGCAAGGGCTCGGAGAAGCCGCTCTTCATCCTGCGCAAGATGATCATGTCCAAGACCGAGGTCGAGCGCAGGAAGGTGCTCGAGGAGCTCTTCCCCTTCGTCAAGGCCGACGTCAAGGCCACCATGAAGGCCATGCACGACCTGCCGGTCACCATCCGGACCCTCGACCCGCCCCTGCACGAGTTCGTCCCGCACCAGGAGGCGGGCCTGCGCGAGCTGGGCAAGAGCCTCGGCATCAGCATGGAGGAGCTCGAGAAGCGGGCCCAGGGCCTGCGCGAGAGCAACCCCATGATGGGCCACCGCGGGGTGCGCCTCGGCGTCACCTACCCCGAGATCACGGAGATGCAGGTCCGCGCCATCCTCGAGGCCGCGGCCGAGCTCCAGAAGGAGGGCGTCAAGGCCTTCCCCGAGATCATGATCCCGGTCGTGTGCAACGAGGCGGAGCTGACCGACCAGTACGCGCTCGTGGAGAAGGTCTACAAGGAGGTTCTCAAGAGCAAGGGCGTCAAGAACATCCCCCACCTCGTGGGCACGATGATCGAGATCCCGAGGGCCGCCCTGGTGTCCGGGAAGATCGCGCAGTACGCGCAGTTCTTCTCCTTCGGCACCAACGACCTGACCCAGATGACCTTCGGGTTCTCCCGCGACGACATGGGCGGGTTCCTCAACCCGTACCTGGATAAGAAGATCCTCGCGGCCGACCCGTTCCAGACCATCGACCAGGAAGCGGTCGGCGAGCTGGTCCGGATCTCGGTCGAGCGCGGCCGCAAGACCCGCAAGGACCTCAAGATCGGCATCTGCGGCGAGCACGGCGGCGAGCCCGCGTCGGTGGAGTTCTGCCACCGCACGGGCTTGAACTACGTGTCCTGCTCGCCCTTCCGGGTGCCCATCGCCATCCACGCCGCGGCCCAGGCCTCGGCCAAGGAAAAGAAGAAGTAGGGCGAGGTCCGGAAGGACCGAGCAAAGCGCGGGGCCGCCGAAAGGCGGCCCCGCTCGGTTTCCATGATACAATCATCACGTGAGCAGGGCCTTCATCAAGGAGGACGCGGGCGATCCGGACGACCTGCCTGAGCGCCACCAGAGCACCGCGCCCAATTACGTGACGCAAGAGGGGCTCGCCGCTCTCATGAGGAAGGCCGAAGCCCTGCGCTCGGAGCTCGATGCCGCGGACCGCGAGAGCCGCAGGGCGCGCGAGCTCAAGCGCGACCTGCGCTACTACGAGGGCAGGCTCGGGAGCGCGGTCCCGGTGGATCCCAAGGCCGTGCCCACGGACGAGGCGCGCTTCGGCGCCGCGGTGGACCTGCAGGGAGCGGACGGCTCGGTCCGGACCGTCTCCATCGTGGGCCAGGACGAGGCTGAGGAGGGCGGGGGGAAGCTCGCCTGGGATTCGTCCCTCGCCCTGGCGCTCCTGGGCAAGAGGCCCGGAGACCGCGTCGAGGTCGAAGACTGGGGCGCGTCGATCGTCAAGGCCGTCCGCTACCCCGGGCGTTGATTGACATCCCCCTCGCAAGCGTCTATACTCCGACCTGTGCTTGTCCGCCTGGCCGCTCCTGGCGGCGGCCGCCAGGCGCTAGGGAGGGATCATGTCGCTCATCACCAAGATCGGGACCGGCGCGTCGCAGGACCGCCTGGAGAAGCTCATCGCGGAGCGTCTCTCGCCGGGCGCGGACAAGACGGCCATCGACCGGCGGATCTGGGACCTCTTCGGCGAGGAGTGGGCGGTCATGTACACGGACCTCTCGGGCTTCTCGCGCAAGGTCTCGGAGTTCGGCATCATCCACTTCCTCCAGATCATCTCCGAGTCCTCCCGCATCTTCGTGCCCTGCATCGACGACTATGACGGCATCCTCCTCAAGACGGAGGGGGACAGCATGATGGTGATCTTCAGGAGCCCCGCCCGCGCCCTCGAGTGCGCGACCGCCATGCAGGCCGCGGCCAAGGGCTACAACGAGAGCCGTCAGGCGGAGGAGCACATCCTCTTGTGCGTCGGCATCGGGTTCGGCCGGATGCTGCGGATCGGAGACCACGACGTGTTCGGCTCAGAGGTCAACGCCGCCAGCAAGCTCGGGGAAGACACGGCCAAGGCCTGGGAGATCCTCGTGACGGACTCGGTCCGAACCGTCATCGGCAAGCGCAAGGGCTTCGCATTCGAGCCCATCGACGCGGTGCCGCCGGGCGCCAGGGCCGCTTACCGCTTGAAATACCAGGGTCCTTAGGACCCACCCGGAGGGGCACTCTTCGGCCCTGGCCCGACTCCGCCGTTCCCATTATCATAGGGGCATGAGGAACGCGGCTTTCGGGCTGGCTCTTCTCCTGCTCCTGCCGGCGTCCGCCCGCGCCGCTTCCTCCCAACCGGCCGGGGTCCGCAGCGACTGCGGCTCCTCCTGGGTCACGGTGGTCTCAGACGAGGCCTCGAGCTTGCCCGCGGCCTGCGAGGGCTTCTCCAGAGCCGAGCGCTTCATGGCCGAGCGCGGCTACCCGATGAAGGCGCGGCTCACCATCCACGTGTTGGACCGCTTCCCGGAGAGCTACCGGAAGATCAGCCCCATCATCGACAACGTGCACGGCTTCTATGACACGGACACGGACGAGGTCTACATCAAGACCTTCCGGGTCTTCGCCAAAACGCCGCCGGATGCGACCCCTCTTGGAGTGGCTCCGAGCCGCGAGCTCTGGACCTCCTACATCGCGCACGAGGCAGGGCATCACATCTCCATTCGCGCCTACGCCGCCGCGCCCAAGCTCATCCCGCGCGAGCAGGGGGAGTTCATCTCCTACGCCCTCCAATTGGCCACCATGGCCGAGCCGCAGCGAAAGGAGCTCGTCCGGCGCTTCAAGGCCGAGGGCAGGACCGCCTTCGAGTCCGCGGACCAGATCCAGCTCCTCTTGCACGACATGGACCCGCAGGGCTTCGCGGTGCGCTCCTACCTGTTCTTCATCACCCCGGCGGGCGAGAAGGCCCTCACCGACTTCATGTCCGCCCGTTGACCCTGCCGGAATGCAACAACTGGTGTCAGACACCAGCCGTGTTGCATTCCGGCAGGGTCAGCGGGCTTGGGCGCAATAGACGAGGTTCACGAAGGTCATGGCGCGCGTGACCCTGCCGATGCGGTTGTCCGGGGCGGTGACGATGCCTGCCGGGCCGCGGCTGAGGGCCTCGAAGTCCACGTTGCCCTCGAAGGAGACGTCGACCATGGCTGAGCCGGGTTTGATCCACCCGGGGTCGATCCTGAACCCCGGGTCAGGGACGGCCGTGACCAGGATGTCCGCGCGCCGCACGCAGTCCTCGATCAGGGACCGGGGCGTCTTGTCGTAGCACTTGACCACCGTGGCCCCGAGGTTCTCCAGCATGAGGCCCAGGGGCTTGCCCACGCGCATGGAGTTGTTGATGAGCACGGCGAAGGCTCCCTCGACCTTGACCTGGGGGTAGCTCAGGAGGGTCTTCACCACGGCCTTGGCCGTGGCCGGGACCACGCACTTGACCCCGCGGGCCTGGTCGAGGAGGCGGCGGTACTTGACGAGGTACCCGAGGTTCGTGGAGTGCAGGCCCTCCACGTCCTTGGCGGGGGAGACCAGGTCCATGACCTCCTCGTCGCGCATGGGCGCGCCCACGGGATAGAGCACCATGATGCCGGTGACGTCGGGGTCCTCGTTGAGGCTGGCCAGGGCCGTGGGCACCTCGCCCGGCATGCGGACCTCGCGATGGATGCAGGGTACGCCGAGCCGACGGCTGTCCTTGTCGATGTAGTCCCGGTACTGCAGGTTCCCGGGGTCGCCGCGCGAGACGTCGAGCAGGGTGGCCAGCTTCGGGGTGGATGAGAGCTGCTTGAGGGCTCCGGCGGTCCAGTCCATGTACCGGGCCGCCACTGAGCGGCAGTCGAAGATCGCGGGCATCAGGAGAGGGATTATATGAATTTCCCCATGCTATAATGGGGACGTATCCGGCGTGCCTGGAGGTCCCCTATGCGAAGCTCGTTGACCGGTCTTTGTCTCGCCCTTCTCATCCCTCTCTCGTCCTCCGCTGCCGAGCCCTCCTTCTCCGAGGAGACCGTGCGCCAGGCCGTGCGCTCGGTCGAGCCCGTGCGGAAGCGCTCCGCCAAGCGTTGGAAGGCCGGTCCCGAGTACGACCACCGCTACTGGATCGTGGTGCACGCCTCCACCAAGGAGCAGCGCACGCTCCTCGCTTCCATGGGATTGTCCATCGAGGAGGTCCAGGGCGACCGGGTCTCCGGCACCGCGCACGCCAAAGACATCGCGCTCATCAAGGCCAAGGGCTTCACCGTCGACGAGATGGTCTCCCTCGGCGACCTGGCTGAGAAGGGCTTCCCGGCCAAGGACGAGGCGTTCCACGACTACGCCGAGATGACGGCCGTGATGAAGGGCCTGGCCGCGAAGAACCCCGGCCTGGTCTCCATGTTCTCCGCGGGCAAGGCCTGGCAGGGCCGCGAGCTATGGGTCCTGCGCTTCAACTCCTCGGCCTCGGGCGCCGGGCCGAGCTCCAAGCCCGGCGTACTCTTCATGGGCGCGCATCACGCTCGTGAGCACCTGAGCACCGAGGTCCCGCTCATGCTGGCCGTGCACCTGGCGGAGAACAGGGCCAAGCCCGAGATCAAGGCCCTGCTCGAGACCCGGGACATCTACATCATGCCCATGGTCAACCCCGACGGCGTGGAGTACGACGTGGAGACCAGCCAGTACCGCTGGCAGAGGAAGAACATGCGGGTCAACCCGGGCGGGGAGATCGGGGTGGACTTGAACCGCAACTACGGCTACCAGTGGGGCGGGGCCGGCGCCTCGGACCAGCCTTACAGCGACACCTATCACGGCCCCTCGGCCTTCTCCGAGCCCGAGACCCAGGCCATCAAGAAGTTCGTCGAGTCCCGCGCGAACATCAAGACCAGCGTGTCCTATCACTCCTACGGCGGCCTCATCTTCTGGCCCTGGAGCTACTCCTACGACCCCATCCCGAACCAGGAGGATCTCAAGGTCTTCAAGGTCGTGGCCGGGAAGATGGCGGCCCTGACCGGCTACGTCGCGGAGCAGTCGAGCGAGCTCTACGCCTCGAGCGGAGACACCGACGACTGGATGTACTCGGCTCGCGGCATCTTCGGGTTCACCTTCGAGCTTGAGGGAGGCTCCTTCTACCCCGGGGCCGCGGCCATCGGACCCGCGGTCAAGAAGAACACGGCCGCCGCCCTCTACCTCATCGGAGCTGCCGCGGACCTCAGGGCCGCGGCCCGCTGAGCGAGCCGCGGCCTAGCGGGACTGCAGGGCTTTCAGGTAGCGGAGCGCCGTCTCCAGGTGCTCCTTCTCGTCGGCCCTGATGCCCTTGATCGTGATCCGCTGGCGAGGGTCCTCGCGGTCCTTGAGGAGCTCCTCGAGGGCGTGGATCGAGCGCAGCTCGCGCTCCACGTGGGTCCTCAGGGACTCGCGCAGGGAGTCGGAGAACGGGGGCTTGCTCGTCGCCGCCGCGCCCAACTCGTCGATGGTCGCCATGCCCCGGAGGATCTCGTGGTGGAGCCGCTCCTCCGTCGCGAAGCGCTCGAAGATGGCGGCGACGCGGTCGCCGTCCACCACCTTCCTGCGGAAGAGCCGCGCCTCATGCTCGTAGAGCCTGGAGTCCGTGAGCTCCTCGACCGCTGCCATGGAGATGAGTCCCATGGCCGCATGATATCAAATGGCCCAGGGGGTGGGAAGCGGGATCAGCGCCGCCAGGCCCGCCTGAGGCGGGACAGGAGGGTCTTGATGAGGCCGGGCTTCTTGGGGCCCGCCGCTGCCGCTGGTTTGGGTCCGGCCGGCATGCCTGGGCCGAACGCCGCTGACAGGGCCGGGGGCGGAGGCACGAAGCGCGCTCCCAGCATGAGGGGGCCGCCGGATGCCACGGCGTCCCGCATCACGGCCGGGGGCTGATCCACGCTGAATCCGTCCGTCACGACCTGGGGCTGGTCCCTGGGCGCGCTGTCGCGGGTCGCGGCGAAGGCCAGGAAGGAGGCGCAGGCGAGGCCTGCCGAGGCCAGGAGAGCCCATGTGCGGGTCATCCCTAAGAGTATGCCGGCTGGAAGCCTCCGCGTCAGGTGTCCATGGGCCCAGGACCCCTGCAGGCGAGGGACCCAGGCCAGGCAGGTCCCATGGTCCCATGTGCTATAATATAATGGTGATGCGCCGCCTTCTGTGGCTCAGCGCCCTCCTGGCCCTGTGCGCATGCGTCCCCCGCGCTTTCGCCGCCGACGCGGGGGTCTCGGTCCCCTTCGACGGCGCCGATACCATGGGATTCGACATCCTCGAACGCGTGCCCCTGCGACTGCTCTCCTCCATCCAGGGAAAGCCTGCCCCGGCCGCGCCTCGGGTGGACTTGGCAGAGGCGGGCAAGGTCTGGGGCAATGACGTCCAGATCGCCAAGCTCCTGGCCTCCCATCCCGAGCCCAAGGCCAGCTTTCAATTCGCCGTCATCGGCGACGCCGAGCCCGGCCGCTTCCCGTGGCAGCGCATCTTCGCGCCCTCGGACGCCTTTCGCAAGCACATCCGCCGCATCCAGGGGAAGAACGCCGACTTCATGATCCAGCTCGGGGACATCGTGTCCAAGGGCGTGGAGGGCAACTACGTCAAGCTCGTGGAGTTCCTCAACGCGGAGGTGCGCCTGCCCTTCCTGGTCGTGCCGGGCAACCACGACCGTTCCCAGCCCAACGGCGAGGCGGACAAGAACCTGTTCAAGGCCGTGTTCGTGAAGACCGACTACACCTTCGACTACAACGGCTGGCGCTTCATCGTCCTGGACTCGGCGGACCGCAGGCTCCTCCCGGAGCAGCTCTCCTGGCTGGCGGGCCTGCTCGAGACCCGGCTCCCGGTGCTGGTCTTCACGCACGTGCCCCCCGGCTATCTGCGCGGGCTCCTGGTCTCGCCCATGACCGAGAAGGGCTACAACATGAGCGGCTACTTCGACGAGGGCAGCGCCGAGTTCCGCAAGCTCGTGTCCGCGGCCAAGGTGGCCAGGGTCTACTTCGGCCACATCCACGCCCTGGGGACCGCCCAGGTCGACGGCGTGCGCTACGTCCTGACCGCCGGCGGGGGCTCGCCCCTCTACCCCCTGCCGCCCGGCTACCCCAAGCGCAAGACCACCCACTTCCTCGGGGTGGAGGCCGGGCCTTGGGGGCTGCGCGAGACCGTCTTCGAGCTCGACGGCAAGTCCCACCCCTTGTTCTGACCTCCCACCTTCCTGGTGGTTGTGCCCAGGCCTATTCCAGCTCGACGACGGTCCAGCCGCCCGGCTCAAGGTTCCCGCTCCAGTCCACGCCGAGACGCGGGTCCTTGACCTGGCAGTTCACCCAGCGGCCCGTGGGATTGGCCAGAACCAGCGCGCCTGCTTTCCTGGCTCCCTTGGACACCAGGGCATAGCCCACCCAGCCCGGGTCAGGGCCTGGGCCCAGGGTCCTCATGGAGGCTGAAGGGAGGCGCTGGCGCAGGCGCTGGGCCTTGCGGAACGCGTCGCGGTAGAAGGCGGCCAGGGCCTGATCTCCTCCGCGCCAATCCACGCTCACGGGAACGCCGAATGGCAGGGACTTCGGCTCCGAGGGGATGGGTTTGTCGAACCCGATCTCCTGGGAGCCGTAGAAGAGGAGACTCCCGGGCATCATGAGGGTCAGGGCCGCGGCTCCCCGCTCCCAGGCGCCGAAGGAGCGGCGGGGGGAGGCCTCGTCGTGGTTGCCGATGAAGTCCAGGCCCGCGGAGCCGCCGGTCTGCCACTGGAGGAACTCGGCTCTCTTGAGGGCCTCGCGGATCCAGCCAGGGTCGCGGCTCTGCGCCGCGTCGTACCAGCCGTGGTGCTCCCCGGCCCGGGACATGTTGTTCTTGCTGTAGATGAGGTCGAAGCCGCACCAGGAGAGCGTGTCCCAGCCGTCGTAGGCCTCGGCGATGAAGCCCGTGCCGGGGTAGGCGGACTTGACGCTCGTGATGAGCTGCTCCATGAACTCGCGCCGAGGGGTGGAGACCCGCCAGGCCCTGGAGAAGGCGGCGTTGAGGTCAAGGTAGGCCATGTCCACGCGGAAGCCGTCCACGCCGAAGCGCCGGACCCAGCCCAGCACGATGCGCGTCATCTCCGCGCGCAGGCCCTCGGAGGCGTAGTTCACCTGGGCGGTGTCGATCCAGAAATCGATGCTCCCGAAGGACTCGTAGCCCCCGTGCGCGATCCAGTACTTCTCCCCGGTCGCCGGGTCGGCGTGGTCGAAATAACCCCTGGGCTGGCTTGCGCCCCGGCGGTGGATGAAGAAGTCCGGCCTGGCCATGAGGAGCTTGGAATCCATGGAGGTGTGGTTGGGCACGAAGTCGATGATGACCTTCAGGCCCTGGCCATGGGCGCGCCTCACGAACCCGCGGAAATCCTCCTCGGTCCCGAGGTCTGGGTGGACGGCTTCGTGGTCCTTGATGGAGTAGGGCGAGCCTCCCCCGGTGCCTGAGCGGCTCCTCTCTCCGATGGGGAAGATGCCCATCACCCATACCGTGTCGAAGCCCTGGGCCTTGATGTCGGCCAGGTCGGAGGACTGGAGATCCGCGAAGAAGGGCCCGCCAGGCCCGGGAGGCGAGCCCGAGGCCTGCCTCTTGCCGGCGAGGTTGAAGGCGCGCGGGAAGATCTCGTAGACGCGGGCTTCCTTGACCCAGCCGGACTTGTCCAAGGAAGCGAGCTGGCTGCGCAGGCCCTCCGTATAGTCCCGGGTGAAGGCCACGAGCCTCTCGTATCTCTCGTCCTCCCTTGCGTCCGAAGCCATGATGTCCCGGACCCGCTGTCTGGCAGGACCTGCCCAGGAGACCGGAGAGAGCAGGGCCTCGAGGTACCTCGCGTAATCGGTCGTGTGGTGGCGGAGGCTCGCCTGTCCCTGGGCCGCGGAGAGTCGTTCCTCGGCGTAGACGAAGCCCTCCAGGCCCGCGTTCTGTGCCGTGACCGCGCCGCCTCCCGCGGGCCGGAAGGTGAAGGGCAGGATGCCGCCCCCGCCGCCGATCCCTAAGACCTCTCGGAGCTCGCGGACGCGCTCGTAGGAGGCTGAGCGGGTGGAGGCTCCTCGGGCCGGGGCCCGTGCTCCCAGGGTGCCGTCGAAGAGGGCTCGGAGCGCCGCATCCGCTTCCTGGAGCCCCCGGGTCCCGGACAGGGAAGCCTTCGAGGAGGCCAGGTCGGCGGGCGAGGCCAGCGCCGGCCAGGGCACGGCCAGGAGCACGGCTGCGGACAACGTCGGTATCTTCATGGCTGGCGCTTTTGGAGCGTATCAGCCTTTGGACCTACGCGGAAGGGCCGTTGGGCCCACGCCTGATTGGGACCGAGGTCCTATGGTATGATTTCCGCGATGAAGTCGTGGCTCGATCGGTTGCAGATGCCGCACGTGCTGGTCGTCATCGCAGGGCTCCTGGTCCTGGCCGGCCTGGCCACCCACGTCGTGCCCGCGGGCGAGTTCGACACGGTCGAGCGGGAAGGGCGCAAGGTCGTGGTCGCGGGGACCTACCGCCCGGTGGCGGCGCGGGCCGCGGGGTTCATGGACCTTCTGACCGCGCCGCTGCGCGGCCTTGAGAAGGGGGCGACCATCATCGCCTTCCTCATCATCGTGGGCGGGGTCTTCGGCATCGTGCAGAAGAGCGGCACCATCGACGCCGGCATCTTCAAGGTCTTGAAGGCCTTCCGCGGCAAGGAGCTCTGGATCATCCCCATCTTCATGACCTTCTTCTCGCTCTGCGGCGCGGTCTTCGGCATGAGCGAGGAGACGATCCCCTTCATCAGCATCTTCGTGCCCATCGCGCTCGCCTGCGGCTACGACTCGATCACGGGCTTCGCCATCCCCTTCGTGGCCTCCTCCATCGGGTTCTCGGCCGCCATGCTCAACCCCTTCACGGTCGGGGTGGCGCAGGGCATCGCGGGTGTGCCTCTGTTCTCGGGCGTCGGCTACCGCACCTTGTGCTGGTTCGCGTTCACGGGCCTGGCCATCTGGTTCGTCATGCGCCACGCCGCCAAGGTCAAGAAGGACCCGTCCGCAAGCCCGGTCTACGAGCGCGACCACGAGACGAGGAAGCACATGGCCGAGGCGGCCCGGCACGAGAAGACCATGACGGCGGGGCATGTCGCGGGCTTGCTCATGCTGGCCGCAAGCCTGGCGGTCATCGTGCTGGGAGTGGTCAAGCTCAAGTGGTACATGGCCGAGATCACCGGGGTCTTCATGGCGATGGGCGTTTTGACCGGCTTGGCCTGCAGGATGAAGGTCAATGACATGGCCGAGGCCTTCCAGGAGGGCGCGGCCAGCCTCGTGGGCGCGGCCATCGTGGTGGGCTTCTCCCAGGGCATGGTGGTCCTGGCGACCGAGGGGAAGATCATCGACACCCTGCTGAACTCCATGTCCGCGCCCTTGGCCGACCTTTCACGCTACGCGAGCGTGGTGGTGATGCTCTGCGTCCAGCACGTCATCAACATCTTCGTGAGCTCGGGCTCGGGCCAGGCAGCGCTCACCGTGCCCATCATGGCGCCGTTGGGGGACCTCCTGGGCATCTCCCGGCAGACCACGGTGCTCATCTTCCAGTTCGGCAACGGGTTCACGGACCAGCTCATGCCTACCAACAACACCCTCATCGGCTGCCTGGCCCTGGCCAGGCTCGACTGGTGGACCTGGGTCAAGTGGGTGTTCTGGATGCAGGTGGTGTTCTTCGTCCTCAACGTGCTCTTCCTCTGGGGCGCGCTGGCGACCGGCTTCTAGTCTTCCATATACCGGGTCCCCCACAGGCAGAAGAGGGAGGCCAGGAACATCGCTCCCAGGGCCAGGGCGATGCCGGTCCTGAGGTCGGTCTTGTCGGACACCCAGCCGATGAGGGTCGGCGAGAGCGCGTCTCCGAGGGCGTGGATGAAGAAGATGTTCACGGCGAAGGCCATGGAGCGGATGGCCACGGGCGTGCAGTCCACCAGGAGCGCGTTCAAGGGGCCGTTGTTCATGAAGATGAGGAACTCGGCGCAGAAGAGGAAGAGCAGCGCGGTGCGGCAGTCCGGGGCCCAGAGGGTCGCGGCGCCGAAGGGGATGCAGGCCAAAAAGCCCACGCCCGTGACGAGGAAATAGGACTTCTTCGTGTAGCGGAGCGCCCAGTCGCCGACCCAGCCGCCGGTCAGGCTCCCGAGCGCGCCTGCGGCCACGGTGACGCCCCCGAACCAGAGGCCGGCCTGGCCCACGGACACGTTCCAGGTGCGCACGAAGTAGGAGGGCATCCACGCCGCCAGGCCCCCCACGGCGAAGGTCATGGCCGCCCCGGCCAGGGTGTCGGCCACGAAGATGCGGTTCTTGAGCAGGCCCGCGTAGGCGGACCAGCCCGGCGGCGCGGGCTTGCGGCCGGCAGCGTCGCTCCTGGGGTCCTTGAGCAAAGAGCAGAGGAAGGCCGCGGCCAGGCCCGGGACTCCTACCATGAAGAACGCGGTGCGCCAGCCGTAGCGCTCGCCGAGCTGCCCTCCGAGCACGTACCCCAGGGCGCTGCCCACCGGGATGGCCATGGAGAAGAAGCCCAGGACCCGGGCGCGGGTGTCGAGCTTGAAGCGCTCGGCGATGAAGGAGGGGGAGATGCTTCCGTAGCAGGCCTCGCCGATGCCGACCAGGGAGCGCGCTCCCAGGAGCTGGGCGTAGGTCTTGGACAGCCCGGAGAAGACCGTGGCCAGGCTCCAGATCCCTACGCCTCCGGCCAGCCAGCGGCTTCTGTTCGAGCGGTCCCCGAACCAGCCTGCGAAGGGCGCCGCGCACATGTAGACGACCATGAAGGATGAGGCCAGGGCTCCCAGCTGGGTGTCGGAGAGCATGAGGTCCGGCTTGATGAGGGGGAACACGGCGTAGAGAACCTGGCGGTCGATGTAGTTGAGGAGATTGACGAGGAAGAGCACGGCCAGGACGTAGTAGGGGTTCGCGTTCATCCGCGTCAATAGTACAATAACGGTGCCTGGCATTGTATTAATTGTATTTTTCTGGAGAAAAATACAATTAATACAATGCCAGGCACCGTGTTGGTGTTGGTATAATAAGGCCGCATGCTGGAATACGCGGTCCTGACGTTCGGCGCTCTCTTCGCCATGGTCGACCCCCTGGGCGCGATCCCCGCGTTCCTCGCCATGACCCCGCAGAACTCCGCGGCCGAGCGCCAGCGCATGGCCCGGACCGCCTGCCTCGTGGCCGGGTTCGTGATGGCCGCGTTCGCGGGCCTGGGCAACATCATTTTCAAGGTCTTCGGCATCACCCTGCCCGCGCTCCAGATCGCGGGAGGGCTCATCCTGCTTCTGGCCGCCCTGGACATGCTGCGCGCCCAGCGCAGCCCGCTCAAGGAGACGGTCGAGGAGAAGGCCGAAGGAGAGGCCAAGGACAACGTGGCGGTGACCCCCCTGGGCATCCCGATGCTCTCCGGACCAGGCGCCATCACGACCGCGATGGTGCTCCACCAGAAGGCAGGTACGCACCTGCGCGGGGCCGTCTTCTTCGCGTGCCTGGCCGTGGTCATGGCGTTGAGCTACGCCATCCTCTACGTCTCGGCCGCGGGCGCCAAGCGCCTGAGCCCCACCTTCATGAACATCATGGAGAGGCTCATGGGGATCCTGCTGGCCGCCCTCGGCGTGCAGTTCATCCTCGTGGGCCTCAAGCTCGGCTGACGGGGATGGGTCCCCGCTTCGTCGACGAAGACCAGTTCGACGAGGAGCCTTCCCGCCGCAAGTCCGGCAAGAAGCCCGTCCGCAAGAAGGCTGAGATCCTCAAACCGGAGGACGGCAACGGCATCGTGACCGAGATTTTCCCGAACCAAGCCGCGGTGCGGGCCGACGGCGAGGCCCGGACGCGCTTGTGCGGCTACCGGATGTCCACCCTGGTCTTCGGCGCGGCGGTGCGCGAGCGCTCCCCGGTCTGCGCGGGAGACCGCGTGCGCGTGGAAGCCGGGGCCATCGTGGGCCGCTGCGAGCGCCGCAACCGGCTCATCCGGCCGGCTCCGAACGCCCGCGACCCGGTGTTCCATGTCCTGGCCGCCAACATGGACTGCATGGTGGTCGTGACCTCCGCGGCCGAGCCCGGGTTCAACCCCGGGCTCGTGGACCGCTTTCTGGTCGCGGCCTCGGTCCAGGGCATCGAGCGGATCCTCTGCGTCAACAAGGCCGACCTGGTCGGGCCGGCGGCGGAGCGCCCCTGGTCGCACTACGTTTCCGCCGGGGCCGCGGTCGTCGAGACCAGCGCCCTCGAAGGCCTGGGCGTGGAGCGCCTCCTGGCCCTGGTGCGGGGCAGGACCGCGGTATTCTGCGGCCAGTCCGGGGCGGGGAAGACCTCCTTGCTGCGCCGGCTCCTGGGAGACGCCGGGTACGGCAGGACCGGCGCGGTCAACGAGAAGAGCGGGAAGGGCCGGCACACCACGTCCGGCGCCGTCCTGCTGGCGGGCCCGGAGGGCTCGAGCCTCGTCGACACTCCTGGGGTCATGAACTTCGGGCTCGTGGGCGTGAAGAGGTCCGAGCTTCTGGGGCATTTCCCTGACCTGGCTGCCGCTGCGGCCAAGTGCGGGCGGGGCTGCGGGCACGACGGGGAGCCCTCCTGCCGCCTGACGGGCCTGCCCCGGTACGCCAGCTACCGCTCGATCCGCGGTTCGCTCGCGTAGGCTTTTGTCCTATAATCGTCCCCAGCCATGAAACCCCTCTTCCTCCTCATCGCGGTCGTCTTGGGCGCGTTCGCCGTGCTCCCGGCGTGGGCCGCTTCGGTCCGGACCAGGACCGCTCCCAAGGGAGCTCGAGCCCTGGAGGGCCTGGCTGAGGGCCGGCGGGTCGGTGATTTCACGAGCGTCAGCCTCTACGTCAACCATCTCGGCAAGGCCATGGGCGGACGCTTCCTGCACCGGCCCACGGGGCTCGAGACGGACCTGCTCTTCTTCGCCTCGGTCCCCCAGGTCTCCATCACCTTCAAGACCCTCGCTGAGGACGACAAGGGCCTCCCGCACGCCCTCGAGCACCTCGTGCTCGGCAAGGGCGCCAAGGGCAAGCGCTTCAACATGCTGGTCAGCATGGGCCTTGGCGAGTACACGGCCGGGACCTACGCGGACCTGACGGGCTACATGCTCAACACCGCGGCCGGGATGGAGGATTTCTACCGGCTCCTCGAGGCCTGCCTCGACACGCTCCTGCACCCGGATTTCACGGACGAGGAGGTCAGGCGCGAGATCTACAACCCCGAGGTCCAGGCCTCCGGGGCCGGGGGGAAGCTCTCCATCGAGGAGAAGGGGACGGTCTACAACGAGATGGTCTCGGGCATGGAGAAGACCGACCTGGCCGGCTGGTTCGAGCTCAGCCGCCTGGCGTTCGGCCCCGGGCACCCGCTGGGCCGCAATTTCGCGGGCGCGCCGGACGCCATGCGGACCGTGAACGCGGCAGAGGCGCGCGCCTTCCACGCACGGCACTACCGCCTCGGTCCGGGCATGAACGCGGTGATCGCCCTGCCCGCGGACGAGGACCCATTCTCGTTCCTCATGCGCTTTGGCGCCATCCTCTCCAAGACGGGGGCCGGAGGAGGAGGGCCGGCGGTCCTGCCCCCGTTCCAGCCCGCGGAGGAGGGGAGCATGGGCATCGGCCGTTATCCCTCGGCCGACGCCGAGGCCCCGCAGGACGTGCGCCTGGCCTGGCGGCCCCTGCCGTCGTTGTCCGCCGAGGACTCCCTGGCCCTGGGCGTGCTCTTGGACCTGCTCGCGGGGGGGGAGACCTCCTACCTGCACAAGGACACCGTGGACCGGCGGACCAGGAAGGCCGATTTCGGGGTCGCCTCCGTGGGCGCCTACCTCGACGACCCGCCCTCCAACCTGCCGGTCGTGGGCTTCTCGGGCCTCCCTGCGGACCGGGTCGAACGGGAGGGGCTCGCGCTCCTGGCCCGCGCCGTGCATGACCGCGTGGCCTGGCTGGCAGGCTTGAAGCCGGGCAGCCCGGAGCTGGCCTCCGTGGCGGCCAAGGCCGCGTCCCTCATCAGCGCCCGGCGCAGGCAGCTCCTCAAGTTCATGGACAATCCTCCGCGCTTCGGCATGCGCTCCGGGGGCGTGGCGTGGCACAAGTACCTCGAGCGGCTCAACGCCTCCTCGCGGAGCTTCCGCAAGTCCGTGCCGCAGACCCAGGCCGTGGAGCGCCTCTCGGCCCGCATCGCCGCCGGAGAGAATGTCTGGGCAGAAGCCGCCTCCAAGGCCGGCCTCCTGGCGCGGCCTTATGCCGCTTCCTTGAAGCCCGACCACGAACTCCTGGAGAGGCAGAAGAGCGAGAAGGCCGGACGCGTCAAGGCTCTCGAGGCCGCGGCCCTGGCCTCCTCCGGAGGCCGCGACCTCCAGGCCGCCCTGGCCGCCGTGAAGAGGGTCAGCGACCTCGCGGCCCTGGAGCTCGAGGAGAGGGACAAGAAGGTGGAGAAGGCCTCCTTCGTCCAGGACCCGCCGCTCACGCTCGATTCGGAGCTCGCGGTCAGGCAGAGGGAGCTCCCGGGGATCGGAGCCGCGGTCTTGAGCCGCGTCGGCGACTCGCCGTTCACGGAGATGGGCCTCTTCTTCGACCTCTCGCGGGTGCCGGCCGAGTACCACCTCTATCTTCCCCTGCTCGCGGACACGCTCACGGGCACGGGCGTCACCACGCCGGGGGGCGAGTCTTTGGACTACAGCGCCGCCATCGAGCGCTACCGCCGGGAGATCTACGAGCTCTCCAGCGACGTGGCGGCCAACCCGGCCACGGGGAGGCTCGAACTCTCCCTGACCGCGGCCTCCTCCAGCCGGGCCGAGGTCGCCAAGGCCGTGGAGTGGATGGAGTCCTGCCTCTTCCGCGGCGGGCTCGGGTCCGGGTCGCGGGACCGGCTCCTGGACATGACGCGCGAGCGCGTCCAGGCCCTGCGCACCATGACCCAGCAGCGGGAGGAGTACTGGGTGCGCGAGCCGGCCATGGCCTACCTCTATCAGGACCAGCCCGCGTGGATGAGCATCCGCAGCCCCTTCACCAAGCTCCGCCACCTCGACCGCCTGCGCTGGATGCTCGAAGACCCGGCTCCCGGGGAGCTCGGGCGTCTGCGCTCCGTCCTGGCCGAGGTCGCGGCAACGGCCTCGGCCAAGGGCCGCAAGGAGGCTCTGGCCGTCATCGGGGGGCTGCCCCCGGAGATGGCCGAGGGCCTCAGGTGGGACCTCGCGTCCCTGCCTGAGGAGACCTGGCGCGAGGACTTAGGCGGCCTGGCCCGGACCCTCTCCGCGGACCTGGGCGTGGGCTCCGGGGCGGCCATCGCCAAGCTCGTGGAGCTCCGGGCGCTCGTGCTGAGAAAAGGCCGCGTCCGTGTCAGCCTGACCGGCGGGGACGCGGCCATGGACGAGGCCCTCCGCAGGCTCAAAGCCGCGGCGCAGCGCCTGGCCCCGGCAGGAGACCCGGGCCCGGCGGAGCCTTCGCAACCCGTGGTCCTCACGAGGCTCGCCGGACGCGAGCCGTCGGCTCGCGACGGCCGCAGGCCGGTGCACGTGGCCCTGGTCAACAACGGGACCAAGTCCGGGGTCCTCGTCATGTCGGCCAAGGGGCCGTCCTACCGGGACCTGGGGGAGTCCGACCTCGTGGATTTCCTGGCCGCCAACGTCCTGGCCGGCTCGGCCGGGCACAGCCTCTTCATGAGGACCTGGGCCGAGGGCCTGGCCTACGGCAACGGGGTGGGAGCAAGCCCCTTGAACGGGAGGCTCGGCTACTACGCCGAGCGCTGCCCGAGCCTGGCCGCCACCATGGGCTTTGCGGTCGCAGTCGCCTCGTCCGCGGCCGTGGACGCGCCCTTCTTCCTAGAGTACGCCCTGGCCAACTCCTTCGGGGACTACCGCGGCAGCGAGGACTTCGCCACGCGCGGCTACGCCATGGCCGCCAACCTCGCCGACGGGGTCTCCTCCGAGACCGTGCGGGCCTTCAAGTCCGGCCTCGTGGCCAAGGCCCGTCGTCCCGGCACCCTCGCAGAGGTGCGCCGCCGCCTGGCGCCGGTGCTCGGCCGCGTGCTGGTCGGGCTGGGGCCGAAGGTCGCAGACGCTCCCGGGGCCTCGGCTTTCGCCATCGGGCCGGCCCCGCTTCTCGACGACTACGAGGCCTTCCTCAAGGCCAACGGCGAAGGCGAGCGCCTCGTGCGGCTCTATCCGCGGGACTTCTGGCTCCCCTAGGCTGCGGCGGTCACGGGGCGTGGCTGAGCGACTCCGACTTGACGACCCGCCCTCCGGCGAACTCCACCACGCACCACCGGTTGACCGAGATGGAAGGAGGGTTGGTGAGGACCGCCCGGCCCTCGAGCCCGGTCAGACGCTCCTGGAGCGCCGCCAGGTCCTGAGGGGTGAGCGCCGCCATGGGCTTGTCCAGGACGGTCCTTCCGTCAAGCGTCTCGAGCACCAGACGGTAGAGCTCGAGCTGGGAGGCCCGCTCGGGAAGGCCGTTGACCGGAGCTCCCTTGGGGAACTCGCGGCAGATGAGCTCAGGCCCCGGCTTCGCGTCGCGGCCGAGCCCGTGGAGGACTGCTGCCAGGGTCAAGACGAGCCCGAGCCCCGTCCCGGCGAGGAGCAGCCGGCGCGCCCGCTTCCGACGGTCCGCGAGGCCGGTCCTGCATGAGGCTGCGAGCTCCCTGGCCGCGGGGAGCTCGAGCGAGTCCAGGACCGCGAGACACCGTTCCAGGAGGCCCTCCTCGCCTTCGGCTCGCGGCAGGGAGCGGCGGACCTGCTGGAAGGCCTCCTCCGCCCAGCCGTGCGCGGCCAGGAGCTCGGCGAACGTCACGCGGAGCCGGTCTCGGTCCGGCTCCGTCCTGAGGAGCTCGTGGTACTCGCGGACCGCCCCATGGATATCGTCCCGGGCGAGCAGGTCTGCGAGCCTCTGCGGCAGCGGGGTCGGCGGCATGGCTGGTCGCGGTCGGAGGGAGGTCACCGCCGGAGGAGCAGGGAGAAGCGTCCCGCGTCCCGGAACATCTCCGAGTTGTTGAAGAGGACGTAGGTGGGCTGGGCCCGGGCGAGGCTCGCGACCTTGGCGAGCTCGGCGTCCGAGTAGCGGTGGCGGTAGACGATGCGGCCCTCTTCGTAGGCGCCGTGCATGCGGAAGTAGCCGATGCGGCCCTGGAGAGGGGCCGCCAGGGGGTCTCCGGCGTGCACGAGCTTGAGGTCGGAGAGGATGCGGCCGACCAGGCGCTCGTTCCAGCCCGGTCCGCGGGGCTCCCACGCGACGAGGAAGTTCCCGCGCTCGATCCTCTCGAAGAAGGCGTAGAGGTCCCGCAGCTTGTCCGGGTCGGGCCGGAAGTTCGGCGGCGTCTGGAAGAGGACCATGCAGGCCTTGAGGCTCCTGGCCAGCGACAGGGTCCGCTCCCAGGCCAGCCGCACCTCGGGGCTGGACCGGAAGTGGCCGCAGCGCTCGATCCTGGCCGGGTGGTCGGCTCCGAGCTTGCGGTAGGTCGGGCTCGTGGGAAGGTGGGTGATGAGCTGCCAGGCCTTGACGATGAACTGGAAGCCCTCGGGAGCCTCGGCGCGCCAGCGCTCCGCCGTGGCGGGCTTCGGGGGCTGGTAGAAGCTCGAGTCGAGCTCCACCACGTCGAAGGTCCCGTAGTACGTGGACTGCGCCACCGGGAACCCGCAGCAGCCCACGCGGGCCGGGGACTTCCTTCCGCCGGGCAGTGCAGGGACCGCGCTCATGGGGGATACGATATATTATAATCGGAGCGCCATGAAGTGCCCCAAGTGCCGCGACGCCCAGCTCACCGAGGTCCAGGCCGGCCCCGGCTTGGCCGTGGACCTCTGCCGGGCCTGCTCCGGAGCCTGGCTCGACAAATCCGAGATCTACCGTTTCGTGCGCCAGCCCCAGCGCCTCTACGAGGAGCTCGGCGCGGCGTTCCGGTCGGTCTCCCCTTCCGACTTCTCCTGCCCGCGGTGCCAGAAGATGATGCTCCACGCCAGGCTCGAGTCGGCCGACATCGTGCTCGAGGCCTGTCCGGGGTGCGGGGGGACCTGGTTCGACGCGGGCGAGGTGGAGAAGCTCCAGGCCGCCGTCGCCCCAGCCCCTGCTCGAGGGGGGCCGGGGCCCGAGGGCCGGCCCCTGACCGAGATGGAGACCGCCACGGTCTTCGGGTCCGACGGGGTGGCGGCTCTGGCCTTCGTGCTCGCCTCGGGCGGCGCCGCCGCGGCCGCGGCCGGGGCCGTGCTCGGAGCGATGCGCAAGCTCCCCATCCGGCTCCTGGACGTGGGGCTCTTCGTCCTCGCGGTCCTGCCCGCGGCCTTGCTGCTCTTCCTGTGGGCCAGGGCGCGCGGCAGGCGCCGCGCTCAGGCCAGGCTCTTCCGCGGCATCGTGACCTCGGTCCGGCAGCTCTCCTCGGGTCCGTGGGGAGAGGTCGAGCTCACGGTCCGCTTCTCCCACGGGGGCGCGGACCATTCGGTCAGCCGCCGGGTGGGCTACCGCCTCTTCAGCGACGTGGCCGTGGGTTCCGCGGTCGGGGTCGTGGTGCCGGTCGAAGGCCCGGAGGAGGCCAAGCTCGTCCGTGACTCCTGATATTGTAGAATGCGGTTGCCGGTGCCGGCAGGGGGAGACATGCCTGAACTGAGACAGAACCTCGCCACCAAGGAGTGGGTGATCGTCGCCACGGAGCGAGCCTTGAGGCCTGAGGAGTTCAAATCCCAGCTCAAGCCCAGGCCCGCCGGCCCGGAGCACAGCGCCGCCTGCCCGTTCTGCCCGGGCAATGAGGATAGATCCGAGGCGGTCTTCTCCCTCGGGGAACCCAAGAGGTGGAAGGTCCGGGCCGTCAAGAACAAGTTCCCTGCATTCGTCGAGGAAGCGCCGGCCCCCAAGACCCAGGCCGGCGTCTATCACATGCTCCCGAGCGAGGGCATCCACGAGGTCATCATCGATTCTCCCTCCCACGCCAAGCATCCCGCGCACCTCTCCACCCAGGAGATGAAGGACCTGCTGGCCGTCTACCGCGCCCGCTTCCAGGAATGCGTCAAGCGGGAGAAGGTCTCGCTGACCCTCATCTTCAAGAACCACGGCGAGCCTGCCGGGACCTCCCTGGAGCACCCCCACAGCCAGCTCGTGGGCTCGAGCGTCGTGCCCTCGGGCATCAGGCACCGCATGGACGAGGCGGAGAAGTATTACCAGCGCAACGCCCGCTGCGTCTTCTGCCGGATGATCGAGGAGGAGCGCAAGCAGGGAGCGCGCATCCTGGCCGACACCGAGCACTTCACCGCCTTCGTGCTCTTCGCCGCGCTCTCGCCGTTCCACATCTGGATCCTGCCCAAGAGGCACACCGCGAGCTTCGGCGACATCATGGACCAGGAGATCACAGACCTGGCCGGGGTCCTCCAGGGCGTGCTCAGGAAGGTCGACAAGGGCCTGGGCGACCCGGCCTATAACTACGTCATCCAGTCCGCTCCGCTCGACCGGGGCACGACCGAGGCTTTCCATTGGTACCTGAGCCTCGTGGTGCGGCTCAACAAGACCGCGGGCTTCGAACTCGGGTCCGGGATGTTCATCAACACCTCCCTGCCGGAGGAGAGCGCACGGTTCCTCAACTCGGTCGAGGCCTGACGGTCCTCTACGAGGACGAGGGCGTCCTCGCCCTGGCCAAGCCTTCCGGCGTCGACGTCATCCCCGGGCGGGGGGCGTCTGCGGCCCCCAGCCTCAGGGAGGAGCTCGAGGCGGCCCGCGGCAAGGTCTTCGTGGTCCACCGCCTCGACCGGGACGCGAGCGGTGTCGTGCTCTTCGCCAAGGACCCCGCGGCCCACCGCGCGTTGTGCCTCCAGTTCGAGCGGCGGCAGACCGGCAAGACCTATCTCGCGGCCGTCCAGGGCGTCGTGGAGCGCGACGGCTCCATGGACCGCCCCATCAAGGAGTTCGGCTCCGGACGCATGGGCGTGGCGCAAGGGGGCAAGGACGCGCTCACGCGCTGGCGCGTGCTCGAGCGCTTCCGGGACGCCTCCTTGCTCGAGGCCGCGCCCGTGACCGGCCGCCGACACCAGCTCAGGGTCCACCTCTATGCCGCCGGGCACCCCATCCTGGGCGACCGGCTCTACGGCAAGGAGCGCCCCGTGGGCGGGGCTCCGCGCCTCATGCTCCACGGCCTTTCGGTCTCTTTCCGGTCCGCGGGCGGGGCCGTGAGGACCGTGCGGTGCGAGCCGCCCGAGGATTTTCAGACGGTCCTGGTCCGGCTCCGCGCCCGGGCAGGGTCGCCTGAAAAAGCCGGGGAGGATATGCTAGGCTAAGGTCACCATGGCTATCATCGATCGGGTAAAATACGACGGTCCGGGCAACGTCCTCATCTGGCGCCACCCTCCCGACGACCTGACCTGGGGCACCCAGGTCATCGTCAACCAGTCCCAGGAGGCCCTCTTCTTCAAGGGCGGCCAGCTCCTCGATATCCTCGGCCCGGGCACCCATACGCTCGAGACCTCCAACATCCCGCTCCTCCGGGCCCTCATCAAGCTGCCCTTCGGCAACAAGACCCCCTTCGCGGCCGAGATCTACTTCGTCAACAAGGCGGTCAACCTCGACGTCAAGTGGGGCACGACGACCCCGATCCAGCTCCAGGACCCGAAGTTCAAGGTGCTCCTGCCGGTCCGGGCCCACGGCCAGTTCGGCGTGCGCGTCGCGGACTCGCGCAAGCTCGTGGTCCAGCTCTCCGGCACCATGAACGAGTTCACGGTGGATGCCCTGAGCAGCCACTTCCGCGGGGCCTTGCTGACCCGCATCAAGGACTACCTGGCCGAGACGGTCATCAAGCAGGGGGTGACCATCCTGGAGATCAACGCCTACCTTGAGGAGATCTCCGAGGCCCTCCAGAAGAAGATGGAGAACGACTTCGCCAAGTTCGGTGTCCAAATAGTGAACTTCTTCGTCAACTCGATCGACGCTCCCGAGACGGACGAGAGCGTGATGCGCCTCAAGAAGGCGATGGCGGACAAGGCCGAGATGGACATCCTGGGCGAGGGCTACAAGACGAAGCGCACCTTCGACACCATGGAGAAGGCGGCGGGTGCCGAGGGCGGCGCCATGGGCGCGGGCATGGGCCTGGGGATGGGGGTCGGCGCGGGCGCGGGCATGGGGCAGATCGTCGGAGGGGTCCTGGGCCAGGCCGCGGCCGGAGGCGTGGGGGCCGCGTGCGCGTCCTGCAAGGCCGCGGTGCCGGCAGGAGCGCGCTTCTGTCCGTCCTGCGGCAAACCCGCGGGGCCCGCGGCCTGCCCGCACTGCAAGGCGGAGACCGCCCCTGGAGCCAAGTTCTGCCCTTCCTGCGGCAAGCCGCAGTAGCGTGGCCGGATCATTGAGGAGGATGCTATGCACCTGATCGCGATGCTGGCCCTGGCGCTCAACGCCTCGCCTTCCTGGGCGGGGAAGGTCACGATGTGCGTGGACGACGCCTGCGCGAAGAAGATCAAGAGGGAGAAGCTGGACTGCCGGATCCACGACACCAAGAAGAAATCGCTGTCGTTGGGCTTCAAGATGAGCGTGGCGTTCGCGGCCAAGGTCGGCCCTGAGGTCACCTGGGGCAGGCAGACCGGGGTCCAGTGGAACGGCATGAGCCAGCAGCTCATCAGCAGGTACAAGGTCCTCTGCGACATGCACAACAAGAGCCACCTGTCCGTCGCGGAGTTCGACCGGAGATACGAGAAGCTCGAGGGCCTCTACGAGAAGGCGGTCGAGCTCAAGGCGGAGATCGAGGAGAACGTCTACCAGCGGGCGGAGAAGGCCTTCGACGACCTCGACCGCGAGGCCGCCAAGTACAGCGGCGGCGGGGACGCTACCCTCAAGGACGAGCTGAAGGGCAAGATCAGCAAGTATTCCTCCGACATCGAGACTTTGGCCGAGGAGGTCAAGTCCGATGAGCCTGATGCGGAGGCCGCCGACTCCTCCCCGGCCCCCAAGGCCAAGAAGGAGACCGGGGACCGGTAGCCGTGCCCTGAGCAGCGCCCGGGCATGGACGCCCGGGCGCTGTCTTTTTTGGCGATGAACGCCCTCCTGACGCTCCTGCTGGCCCTGGCCTCCCCGGCCCTGGCCGACCTCTCGCTCGTGCAGATCGTCCAGTCCCAGACCAGCGGCGGCGAGAACGGCCTCTTCGGCAAGACGTGGATCCAGGTCTCGGGCCGCAAGATGCGCCTGGTCTCGGGCCACGCGCGCAAGCTGAGGGTGGGGCGCAAGGCCGTCAAGGACCCGGTGCGGGTCATCGAGATCGTAGACCTCGACCGGGGCGTATCCCTCCACGTGGACCCCAAGGCCCGGACCGTCGAGACCGCGCCCCTGACCGACATCCGCTACGAGGGCTCGGCCGGCGCGGCGGCGCAGGCCCCCCAGGCGCACATCGTCTCCAGCCAGATCGAAGTCGAGCGCGGGAGGCTCGACCGCGACGTGGGGGACCTCCGGTGGGGGCACTACCGGATCGGCGTCAAGGTGCGTCTCGACGAAGGCATGGGGCTTGAGCGCATGGCCCGCATGGAGCAGGACCTTTGGCTGGCCCCGCTGACCGGGGAACTCCAGGAGGGTCTCCTGGACCTGGCCGCCTTCGAGAACGAATATCGCAAGGCCACGGGTGGCAGGTTCTCCCCGCTGGACTACTGGACCTACCAGATGCGCGAGGTGGCCTCCTACCTGAAGGTCCCGGAGGGGGAGGTCCAGGAGCTCCTGACCCAGGTCCGGGAGGCTTTCCCGGACGTGCCGGGCTATCCCCTGGCCAGCTCCATCTCGTGGTGGAAGGACGCCGAGCCCATCGCGGCCGAGCCCCAGGTCCCGGCCGGCAAGCCGGGCAAGCCCGGGAAGATCCAGCGGTCACCCTGGCCCAGCGAGCCCGGCCGGCCCAGCCGGCTCGTGCCCGTGGCGCCCATCTACGCGGTCCGCGCGCACTTCCGGCCCATCGACTTCAGCGGCGACTGGAGGATCATCGACGGCATGGCAGGCTCCGACGGCTCAGGGGAACGCGGGGGCCTGCTCTCCCGCGCCCGTTCCCAGCGCCTGCCGCGCACGCGGCGCTACCCCGAGTACGCCGTGTTCCAGGAGGAGCTGCGCAGGAAGGTCACGGGCGCGGTCGACACCGCGGCGACCAAGACCGCCAAGGTCTCCAAGCACATCCCCGTGCCGTTCTACCAGATCAACACGGAGCTCGACGCCTTCAGTTCCGTCGAGGAGATCCCGGCCGAGGACTTCCTCCCGCCTCCGGACTACAAGCCCGTGACCCGCCGCCGGAGCCGGTAGGGCCAGGGTCCGGGCCGACTCCGTAACACGGCTGAAACCACTTATTCACGAAGAGGGGGTAGACTATCCGTATGGAAGCGCCGAGCTCCCTGGCCAGGGGTCTTTTCGGGAAGGCGGTCCTATCCGTCCTGCTGGTGGCGGCCGCGTCAGCGGCTGAGGCAGCCCCGTTCACGCTCCAGGACGAAGGCGGTTTCTATCCCGCGGGAAGGCCCGTGGAATTCCACGACCGCTACGGCTGGCGCGGGTACCGGGTGCGCTTCGAGTTCGGCCTCGACAGCGGCGGTCGCGGTCTGACCAAGGACTCCAAGCTCACCCTGCAGGTCTTCATGCGCGACGGGGAGACCTGGGAGTACTCCTGCCGGTCCAAGGGCCGCGACGGTCTGACCGCCAACATCAACGAAATCCCGGGCAAAGCCGTGTCCGTGGTCGCCGAGTGCCGCATCCCGGAGGCTGCGTTCGCCAAGGCCGTGGACCTGGACCCCCTGGATGTGGGCATCCCCAACATCGTGTTCCAGGCCGTGGTCCAGGACGGGGTCGTGCGGCTGGGAGCCCAGCGGGGGCTCTATATCCTGCCGACCGAGGAGTCCGCGACCGGCGAGCTGGGGGCCTACGCCTCGGCCGAGCATTCCCCCTCGAATCCCTCCGTCATCTTCCACAGCAACTAGTCCTCCGGAGAAATGCAACATGGCTGGTGTCTGACACCAGCCATGTTGCATTTCCTGGATTTGGGCGCATGGTAGGCCATAGGGCCCTCAACTGGTAGGCCATTTTTCAGCGGCTCGGCATCCCCTTCGGCCCATCAAAAATCCGGCCGACCCTCCTATAATGTATGCATTGGGGAAGCACATCATCATGTATAGGGAGTTGGAAATGTCCAACAACAAGGCAGCCGGCATCGCCTCAAGAATCATCGCCATCACGGTGGCCACGGTCCTCGCGTGCGGGGCGCCTCTCAGCGCTCAGAACATCGCGGCGGCCCGCATCTCAGCCATGCCCGTGACCGGGTCGGCCTCCCTGGCCGGGGCCCGCCTCTACCACGTCGAGCTCCCCAACCTTTCCCTGCAGGGCGGCGCCCTCAACTCCCCGTCCGCGTCCTTGACCCCTTCGGTCGACCCCGCGGCGGTCTCGGTCTCGGCCCCTGACGTGGCCCTGCCGGCCGTCGTTCCCGCTCTGGGGGCCGACCCTGTCGTGGACGTGATCAACAGACTCCAGGCCTCCGGCGTGGACGTCACGGGCGGCACCCAGGCGGACGCGGCCAAGATCATGGCGGCCGCGGAGTCCCTGCCCGCCGGCAAGACCCGGGACGAGCTCGTGGTCTTCGCCAAGGCCCTCGCCGCTCCCAAGGGCGACGTCGGAGCCGGCCTCGACAAGGCCTACGAGAACTCCTCCTCCCAGGGCCAGTCCGTCCCGGTCGCAGCCGAGTCCGGCGGCATCTGGAGCACCCTCTCGAAGGTCCGGCTCTTTCCCAACTCCCTTCGCAAGAGCTTCGCGGAGAAGGCCGAGATGGGCCGGGTCAAGGCCCAGCCCCAGGATCCCTCCAAGTTCGAGGTCCCGGTCGATCAGCTCCGGTGGGCCCCTGACGCAGAAGCGCTGCCCGAGAGCACCAAGGACATGAAGGCCGGCGAAGCGGCCATCGTGGGCCAGGATCGGGCGCTCAAGGCCCTCTCCTTCGGCCTGAGGATTCCTGGCGACAAGTACAACGTCTACGTCTCGGGCCTCGAGGGCTCGGGCCGCGAGACCGCCGTCCGGTCCGCGCTCGAGAAGCTCGCCCCCACCATGCCCACCCCCCGGGACCTGGTGGCCGTCACCAACCTCCAGAACCCGGACGCGCCCGCGCTGCTCAAGCTCACGGCCGGGGCGGCCCCCGGCTTCAAGGCCGCGGTCGCCTCGTTCATCGAGCAGTTCAAGGAAGTCCTCCCGGGCCTCGCGCAGTCCGACCAGCTTGCCCAGGCCAAGAAGATGATCGAGGCCAAGCTCAAGGCGGCCGTCGCGGAGCGCAAGGCCGCCCTCGACGCCGAGGTCTCCAAGGTCAAGCTCGGCAAGTTCGGCGTCTACATGGGCCTCAAAGAGACGGAGCAGGGAGTCTCCCTCATGGTGGCGCCGACGCTCGACGGCAAGCCCATGAGCGAGGAGTCGATGCAGGAGAAGATCGCCTCCGGCCAGGTCACCCAGGCGGAGTGGGACGAGGTCCAGTCCCAGCTCGAGGAGGCGGCCGCCCCGTTCGTCGAGAAGTTCCAGCAGATGATGACGGAGAACAACTCCGACGCGGAGCAGGCGCAGGCCGTGCTCGCGCGGCTGCTCGGGAAGGCCGCGGCCCAGGTCGCGGACCAGCTCGGCGAGCCCGTCCGCCAGGCCGTCGTGGGCGGAGGGATGATCGACCAGAAGGCCGTGGCTGAGATCAAGGCCCGGTTCGAGGCTGCCCAGGCGAAGCTCCAGGAGGAGATCGCCACCGTCAAGGTCGGCCCGTTCGGCGTGATGCTGCAGCTCGTCCCCGCGGGCGACGGCAGCATGAAGATCGGGATCGGACTCACCCTCGACGGCCAGCCGGTCACCCCGGAGCTCCTCGAGGCCAAGGGCATCTCCATGGACGAGGTCAAGGCCGCGCAGGGCGAGCTCAAGAAGACGGTCATGCCCTACGTCGAGAAGATGAAGATCCTCGTCCAGATGCTCAACAAGGAGCTCGAGGCGGCCTCCAAGCCCGCGGCTCCCGCCGGCCCCGAGGACATCGGCGCCCTCAACTACGTCGAGAGGCTCATCGGGCACGTCGCGGCGCGCTACGAGGACTTCCTGCCCAAGGCCCAGGCCGGCGGAGTCATGGCCATGCTCGGCGGCGGCGCCCAGGAGACCGCCGACCCGGCTGACAGTTATAAGGTGAACGTCATCTCCACCAACGAGCCCGGCTCGGGCGCGCCGGTGGTCTTCGCCAAGAGCGGCAGCTTCCAGGGCCTCTTCGGCGGCGTCGAGACCCGGACCATGATCGTCCCCGGCGTCGGCGCGGTCAAGAAGAAGAGCCCTGGAGGGCCCACGCTGGTCTCCGGCGCCTTCCAGAAGGCCAACGGGGGCTTCCTCGTGGTCCATGCCCTCGACGTCCTGCGGGCTCCGGGCGCGTGGCAGATGCTCCAGCGGGCGCTCTCGAGCGGCCAGGCCATGATCATGGACGGCAATCCGGCGGAAGGCGGCGTCACCGAGGCCTACATGACCCCCGCCAAGGTCAAGGTCGTGGTCATCGGCTCGCCCATGATCCGGATGATGCTCGAGTCCAACGACGAGAGCTTCAGCACCAACTTCAACTCGAAGGTGGAGTTCCAGTCGGCGCTCGCCATCACCAAGGACACCGTGGCGGGCGTGCTCGGCTTCATCAAGAGGATGGTCGTCATGAGCGCGGGCCAGGTGCTCGACATGACCAAGGACGCCATCAGCGCGGTCATGGAATACTCCGCGCGGCTGGCGGACTCCAATGAGCGGCTCTCCGCCCAGTTCGGGGCCCTGCTCGGCATCATGCGGGAGGCCTCCTTCTGGGCCAAGGAAGCCGGCCACGAGGTCGTCACGCGCGAGGACGTCCGGACCGCGCTGGCCACCCGGCTCGACCGTCAGGGCGGCTCCCGGGAGCGGATCCAGGAGATCTACAAGAAGGGCGTGTTCCGGGTCGACGTCCAGGGCTCGGCCGTGGGCCAGATCAACGGCCTGGCCGTCATGGGCGACTTCGGCGTGCCGGCCAGGATCACGGTGGTCAGCTCCCCCGGCCAGCCCGGCATCGTCTCCGTGGACCGGGACGCGGGTCAGACGGGTCCGAGCTTCAACAAGGCGCTGGGCGTCATCCAGGGGTACCTCGAGCACACCTTCGGCCAGAAGAAGCCCGTGTCCGCGCACCTGCGGCTCTCCTTCGAGCAGAACTACGGCGGCATCGACGGCGACTCCGCGACCTCGACCGAGATCTACGCGATCCTGTCGAGCCTCTCGGGCGTGCCGATCCAGCAGCGCTTCGCGGTGACCGGCTCGGCCGACCAGTTCGGCAACGTGCAGGCCATCGGCGGGGCCAACCACAAGATCGAGGGCTTCTACGCCGTGGCCAGCGGCATGGTCAACAAGGCCTACCGCGACGGCCTCAACGCCGTGCTCGTGCCCGCGACGAACGTCAAGGACCTGCAGCTCGACGAGGCCGTGGTGAAGGCCGTGGCCGAGGGCAAATTCAAGATCTACTCGGTCAAGCACGTCAGCGAGGGCATCGAGCTCCTGACGGGCGTGGCCTACAGCGAGATCCTGCGCAAGGCCGCGGCCCGGCTCGACGAGTTCTCCAGCGCGGCCGCTCAGAGCGTCAGAGTGATCCGGTAGACGCTCCTGCCAGCGGTCCACGGGCGCCCAGGTCATGCCTGGGCGCCCTTCGCATCGGGGCCTCCTTTGGTATCATAAGGCCGCGGCGCCCGAGCCGCTGGGAGGCATGGCCATGACGAGCTTGATCCTGGGACTGTGGCTGGCGGTCCTCTGTCCCGGAGCCGAGGGGGGAGAGCGCAAGGTCCGCTACGAGGAGCTCCTGCCGCATGAGCTTGCGGCGGCCATCAAGGAGAGGCCGGTCGCCTACGTGCCCTACGGCTCCCTGGAATGGCACGGCCGCCACCTTCCCTACGGGGTCGACGGCCTCAAGGCGCACCTCCTGTGCGAAGCCGCGGCCCGGAAGTACGGCGGAGTCGTCCTGCCGGTCACCTATTGGCAGAGGGGAGGGGCCAGCCTGACCGGCACGTATCACGGGGCTCCGGAGGGGGCCGTGGAGGAGCTCTTCACCGGCGTCTTCCGGTGGCTGGCGTCCTTGGGCTTCAAGGTCATCGTGGGCGTGGCGGGGCACGACGTGCCGGAGCAACTGGCTCCCCTGGAGAAGGCGGCCAAGGCCGTGACCGTGGAAGGCCTGACCTACGGTGTCGCGACCTACGAGTTCCTTCCCGGGGAACCCTGGTCGGACCATGCGGCGGCGTACGAGACCTCCCTCATGATGGTCCTGAGGCCCGAGCTCGTGTCCCTGGACCGGATCAAGGCGGAGGAGCTCGTGACGGACCGAGGCAAGTCCGCTGCCGGGATCTGGGGGGAGGACCCCCGCGTCCACGCGAGCAAGAGGAAAGGGGAGGCGGACGCGGCCAGGCTGGTCCGGGGACTGGGGACCCTGCCCGACGACCTGCTCCGCAAGGTCAGGGAGTGACGGCTGCCTTGGCTCGCGCCACGTCGTCGGCCAGTCTCCCTTTCAGGTCGCGGACCGCGATCCGGTCATAGTAGGCCAGGGCTTCGCTGCGCCGGCCCTCGGCGGCTGCCAGGGCTCCGAGGCTCATGAGCGCAGAGGGGTCGCGGGGGTCGATGGCCAGGGACTTGGCAAAGAAGTCCCGGGCCTCTTTCCGGCATCCCGTGTTGAAGGCCCGGATGCCTTCGTCGTTCCAGCGCTTGACCGAGGAGAGGGCCTGCCGGAGCTCTTGGAGGTCCAGGAGCCTGGCCCGGGGGTGGGTCTTGAGCGCGTCCCAGAGCCCTGCCAGGCTGGAGTCCGAGGAAGAGGCCTCGAGGAGCCTCTTGGCGATGCCGCCCGGGTCCATGCCGGCTGCCTTGGCGAACAGGCTCCTGGCAGCCTTGCGGTCGCCGGTCAGTAGGCAGGAGAGCCCTTTTCTGGAGTAGAGCACGGACCTGGCCAGAGCGGCTTTCACGGGTCCGAGGTCGAGCCTGGAGCCTGACGCCGAACAGGGCACGCTGGCCAGGAATCCCCAGAGGTCCTGGGATGAGCCGGCTGCCTTGGCAAGGTCGCAAGCGCCTTTCCGGTCAAAGGCCGCTGCCTGGCGGAAGAGCCGCAGGGCCTTGGCGCGGTCTCCTTTGACGAGCGCGGCCATGCCTTGGGCTCTGAGCTTCCTGACGCGGTCGAGCGCCCGGGTCAGGGGCCTGGCATCCAGGCCGGGAAAAGCCTTGAGGGCTTTCGCGGGGTCCCAGGTCTCCGAGAGCCCGGCGGCCAGCCGTGCCAGGTCCGGGGACCTGCTGCTGTCGAGCCGCGCTGCCTTGCGGAAGAGCCGGAGCGCGTCCCTGCGCCTGCCTGCGGCGAGGGCTCGGATGCCTTGGCTGAGGATGGGGGCTGCGTCCGGCAGTCCGGGGCCGCGGCTGAGCGCTTTCCTGCGGTCGAGACCCGCGTGCAGGGCCTTGCGGATGTCCTCGCCGAGGAGGAAGAGCTCCGGCGCAAAGCGCGTGTCCCGGCCTTCCTTCCGTAGGTAGAGACCCTTCGAGCGTCGTTCCAGGCCTCCGAGCCGGGCCAGGGACTCGAGTTCCCGGCCCACGCCCTTCATGAACCCGCGGCCGAAATGAGTCTCGAGCCCGGCGGTCTTGAGCTCTCCGGTCCGGGACAGGGTCCTGACCGCGTAGAGCCTCATCTCCTGGTCAGGGGTCAGGCGCCAGCCGCGAGCGATGGGGGCCGAGGGGTCGAAGGGCGCGGCCAGAGGATAGGGGTCGTGGGAATAGGCCATGCTGCCGCTGATGTGGCAGCGGCTGCTCGGACCAAGGCCCAGGAGGTGGCTCGGCCTGGGACTCACGTCGTCGTAAGCCAGGCCTGAGGCCGCGGCAGGGGGAAGGCCCCGGAGGCCTTCGGCGTCCACCCTGATGCTGAACCAGTCCGAGGAGGCCTTGTACCCGGCTTTGCGGGCTTCCTCGGCCACGAGAGCGGCGAACCTGGCGAACGGGGGAACCGCTTCCTTGCCCGGGAGGCTGGGGAGCTCGGGGGTGGAGGAGGAGAGCGGGTAGATCATGACGCTGTGCGGGCCCAGGGCCATGGCGGTCCTGAGGTCCTGGAGGGTCTGCTCCGGCCCGCACCCGGGCAGGTCGTAGAGCAGGTCCATGTTGATGCGCAGTCCCGAGGCCTGGAGGAGACGCACGCAGCGCTCCACGTGTCCCGGTTTCTGGTAGCCGCGCCGCACTGCCCGGAGCGTCTCCGGAGCGAAGGTCTGCACTCCGAAGCTGACGCGGGTGAAGCCGTGCTCCTTGAAGACCCCGATCTTCTCCTCCGTGGCCGTGTAGGGGCTGGTCTCGAACTCGAGGCTCGCACCCTGCGTGGGCACGAAGGCGGCCTTGAGCCGGGTCAGGACCTTGGAGAGGTCGCGGGGCGCCAACAGGGTCGGGGTCCCTCCGCCGATGGACCAGGCGTCGAAGGTCCTGCCGCGGAACACCGGGGCGTAGTGGTCGATCTCGGCGTGGAAGCGCCTGAGATAGGCCTTGACCTCGGCGGTTGAGGCCGCGCCCTTGGAGTAGTAGACGCAATAGCGGCATTTGCGCACGCAGAACGGGATATGGACGTAGAGGCTCAAGGTCTCGGGCTGGCGCGGCCGCCCTAGGGCCTGGCGCCAGGAGGCGGCGATCCGCCGGGCGCTCAAGGCCTCGGACTCGAGGAGGTAGAAGAAGTTCTCCTGGGGCGCCCAGCCGGGCTCGGCCTCGGCGAGCCTCCGGTCGAGGGTCAGGCTTCCCAGCCAGCGCTTCTTGAGGTCCGAGGGCATGGTCGAGTGGCTATGGTATAAAAAAGGAGGCGGAGCGTTATCCGCCGGCCCCCTGAGGGCCGTCGGCTCATGATATCATAGGCTATGGTCCGGCGGGGGGCGGTCTTCCTGGGGGCGGCGCTCTTGATGGCCTCGGTCGTGCCATGCGTGCCGGCTGACGCTGCCGGCAGGCCGGCGGTGCGCGTCGGAAGCGAAGTCGAGTTCCCTCCCTATGCGTTCATGCGGGACGGGAAGCTGGTCGGCTACTCCATCGACCTCATCGAGGCGGTGGCCGAGACCATGGGGCTCGACATCGAGTCGTCGACCGGGACCTGGGACGCTCAATGGGACGCGCTCGTGGCGGGAAGGCTCGACGTCCTGCCCATCGTCGCCATCCTGCCGGAGCGCCGGAGTCTGGTGGAATTCAGCGTCCCTCATACCAGGACCTTCGATGCCTTCTTCGTGGCCAAGGGACGTCCCCCCATCCACAGCCTCCAGGAAGCCGAGAACCTCGAGATCGTGGTCATGCGCTCCGATGCCGCGCATCACGCGCTTCTGGAGCGCGGGTTCCGGGGCCGCTTGGTGCCCGTGGCCACGATCCCGGAGGGACTGGCGCTCGTCGCGGCCGGCAAGCATGACGCTTTCCTCGGCTCCAAGCTCATCGGGGTCATGGCGATCAAGACGCACGGCCTCAGGGGCCTCAAGCCCGGACCGCCTATCAGGGAGTATGAGCGCGTCTTCGCCTTCGGCGTCAAGAAGGGGAGAAGGGACCTGCTCGAGAGACTCAACGAGGGTCTCCTCATCGTCAATACGAACGGCGAGTACGACCGCATCTACGGCCGATGGCTGAGCTTCGACGATCCCTGGCGCAAGCTCGAGAAGCACCTCCTTCCCGCCGCGGGGCTCGCGCTCGCGGTCGTCCTCCTCGCCGGCCTCTGGCTGGTGCTCCTGCGGCGAGAGGTCGCGCAGCGCACCGCCGCGCTCAAGAGGTCCTCACGGGCGCTCGAGGCCTTGGGACGATGCAACGAGGCGGTCGTGCGCGCCATCGACGAGCCGGCCCTGCTCGAGAGCGTCTGCGGCACCATCGTCTCCGTCGCCGGCCACCGCCTGGCCTGGGTCGGCTACCCCGTCGACGACGAGCGCAAGACCGTGCGCCCCGTCTCCAGCGCCGGCTGCGACGACGGCTTCCTGAAGGAGGCGGATATCACCTGGGCCGATGATGAGCGCGGCCGCGGCCCGGAGGGGACGGCGATCCGGACGAAGGCGGTGGACCTCTGCCGCGACCTCGTCCGCGACCCGCGCATGGCCCCGTGGCGGTCGCGGGCCGCGCGCTGCGGCTATGCCTCGGCCGTCGCTCTGCCCCTGTGCGCCGAGGGCAGGGTCCTGGGAGCGCTGACGATCTACTCGGGCGGGACCGACGCCTTCGATGAGGGCGAGGTGGCCATGCTGCGGGAGCTCTCCGAGAACCTCGCCTTCGGCATCGCCTCCCTGCGCGCGCGCTCGGAACGCGCCGCGACGCTCAAGGAGCTGGCGCGCTCCAACGCGGAACTCGAGCAGTTCGCCTACGTCGCATCGCATCATCTCAAGGAGCCGCTGCGGACGATCACGAGCTTCAGCCAGCTTCTGGCGCGCCGCTATGGAGGCAGGCTCGACGCCGAGGCGGACGAGTTCATCGGGTTCACGGTGGAGGGCGCGGCCACCATGCAGAGGCACATCGACGACCTGCTGTCCTTCTCGAGGGCCCGCGCGCTCGAAAGGAGCATCGCGGCCGTCGACTGCGAGCGAGTCCTCAGCGAGGCCCTGTCCGGGCTCAAGGCGCAGGTCGACGAATCGCGCGGCCGCGTGGCCCATGACCCGCTGCCCGTGGTCCAGGCTGACGCCTGCCGTCTCCAGCAGGTGCTGCAGAATCTGGTCGCCAACGCGCTCAAGTTCCGCGGCGAGCGGCCCCCCATCGTCCACGTCTCGGCGCGCAGGACGGGGGACGACTGGGTCTTCTCGGTGCGGGACAACGGCATCGGCATCGAGCCACGGCACTTCGAGAGCATCTTCCGCATCTTCCATCGCCTCCACCCCAAGGGGGAGTTCCCTGGCAACGGGCTCGGCCTGGCCATCTGCAAGCAGGCCGTGGAGGCGCAGGGAGGCCGGATCTGGGTCGAGTCCCGGCCCGGGAAGGGCTCGACCTTCTACTTCACCATCCCGGCGCGCGCCTGACCCGTCTCGGCGGGGGAAAAAGAGCATGGGCCGTCGCCGGCCCATGCTCGCGTCTTCCCCGGAACAGGACGTTCAGTACCGGTAGCTGTCCATCTTGTACGGCCCGTCCACCGGGATGCCCAGGTAGTCGGCCTGGGTCTTGGTGAGGGTCGTGAGCTTGGCTCCGAGCTTGGGCAGGTGCAGGCGCGCCACTCGCTCGTCGAGGGTCTTGGGCAGGGTGTAGACCTTCTTCTCGTATTTCTTCTTGTCCTTGCTGGTCCACAGGTCGAGCTGCGCGAGCGTCTGGTTCGTGAACGAGATGCTCATCACGAAGCTGGGATGCCCCGTGGCGCAGCCGAGGTTGACGAGCCGTCCCTCGGCCAGGAGGGTGATGGTCTTGCCGTTGGGCCAGGTGAACTGGTCCACGAGGGGCTTGACCGTGGTCCTCTTGATCTTCTTGTCGTTCATGATGGACGCGACGTCGATCTCGAGGTCGAAGTGGCCGATGTTGCACAGGATGGCCGTGTCCTTCATGGCGTCCATGTGCTTGCGCGTGACCACGTCCTTGCATCCCGTGGCCGTGACGAAGATGTCGCCCATGGGGGCGGCCTCCTCCATGGTGACCACCTGGTAGCCTTCCATGGTGGCCTGGAGCGCGATGATGGGGTCGATCTCGGTCACGAGGACCCGGGCGCCCTGGCCGCGCAGGGACTGCGCGCAGCCCTTGCCCACGTCGCCGTAGCCGGCTACCACCGCGACCTTGCCCGCGACCATGACGCCGGTCGCGCGCTTGATGCCGTCGAGCAGGGACTCGCGGCAGCCGTAGAGGTTGTCGAACTTGGACTTGGTGCAGGAGTCGTTGACGTTGATGGCCGGCACGCCCAGGGTGCCCTTCTGCTGGCGCTGGTAGAGCCGGTGCACGCCCGTGGTGGTCTCCTCGCTCAGGCCCGCGATGCCCTTCAAGAGCTCGGGGTACTTGTCATGGACGATGTTGGTGAGGTCCCCGCCGTCGTCGAGGATGAGGTTCAAGGGCTTGCCGTCCGGCCAGCGCAAAGTCTGCTCGATGCACCAGTCGTACTCCTCGAGGGTCTCGCCCTTCCAGGCGAAGACCGGGACGCCCGCGGCCGCGATGGCCGCGGCGGCCTCGTTCTGGGTCGAATAGATGTTGCAGGAGGACCAGCGGACCTCCGCGCCGAGGGCGGTCAGCGTCTCGATGAGGACCGCGGTCTCGGTGGTCATGTGGAGGCAGCCCGCGATGCGGGCGCCGGCCAGGGGCTTCTTGCCCGCGTATTCCTTGCGCAGGGTCATGAGACCGGGCATCTCCTTCTCCGCGATCTCGATCTCCTTGCGGCCCCACTCCGCGAGGCTCAGGTCCTTGACCTTGTAGTCCTTCTTGGCGGCGGTCTTGTCCATGGTCGTCGTGCTCATCCTTATACCTCCGAGGTTCCTTCTCAGACGGAGATTATAGCAATTTCAGTACGGGAAGACGTCGCCGTAGAAGAAGTCGGGCGAGCAGCGGGCCAGGCTGCGCTTGGTGAAGGAGCGCGAGACCCCGTGGAGCGCGGCGCGGCGCAGCACGGGCCAGAGGTCCGAGGCCCTGCAGAGCTCGCTGTAGCGCTCGACGGCCTCGGGCCTGCGCTCGAGGAGGTCCAGGGCCCTGGCGTGCCAGAGCTTCTGGGCGGACTGGCGCTGGGGGATGTCCTTCATGGCCGACCCGGCCGCGAAATCCTCCACCGCGGTCTCGTAGAGGCCGGCCTTCATGGCGAAGAAGCCGTGGAGGTAGCGGTACACGGGCTCCTCGGGGTCCCCCTCCATGGCCTCGTGGAGGTCCTCAAGCATCTCGGAGGGGCTGCGGCGAGCCTGCCAATCCATGATGGACCGCACGTAGGTCGCCAGCGACGCGCGCCTCGGCTGGGGCAGGCCTTCGACCACGCCGGCGAGCGGCTCTCCCAGCGGGCTCTCGTCCCAGAGGTTGAGACGGCGGTAGGGGCCCTGGTGCGCCGGAGCGCGGCTCTCGGAGACCCAGAGGCGGCCCTCGTCGGGCTCGAAGACCACGCTGGTCATGTTGTGGACCTGGCCGATGGACTGGGCGAAGGACCTGAAGGTGCCCCGCTCGGAGTCGTAGCGGTCGGAGAGGAGCGACGCCATGAACGCGGGCTCAAGGCTCCCCTTTCGGGACTCCAGCAGGTCGTCGACCCGCCCGATCCGCAGGCGGCTGGACTCGCGCCAGGGGCGGTAGTCGATCTCGCCGGCGTGGAGGCGCGGGGTGACGAAGTCGTTGGCCCGGCCGAGCTTGCCCGTGTCGGACCAGACCGGGCAGCAGGCGCCGGGGGAGCGCTCCACCGCGCAGGCCTTGCGCTCCTTGCTGCTGCCGAGGATCACGGTCCAACAGCTGGTGGTGCGCCAGCGCGAGACCATGTCCACCGCATCGCGGAGGTTCCCGCAGCCCTCCAGGACCTGGCGGCCGAGGTCGAGGATGGGCCGGCCTCCGGTCAGGATGGAGACGTCCCGCGAGATGTGCTGGTGCAGGGCCACGATGAGGCCCTCGGCATTGACGCCCGTGATGCCGTCCACCACGAGGCCGGCCGTGCCCACGGACACGTAGGGGATGCCGTGGTCCGGCTTGTGGCGGCAGACCACCGGGAAGCGGTCGAAGTAGCCCATGCCCGGGAAATCGAGGTTGCGGGCGAAGAGGTACTTCCCGCCCCGGGTGTAGTCGCCCCAGGCCGCGGCAGAGGTGCAGCCCAAAGTCGGCAGGCCGGCGAGCCGGCCGGAGAAGCCCACGAGGAAGTTGAGGACGTCGGGCATGACGAAGCCGCGGCTGACCCGTCCCGGGTCGAGGCCGGAGGTCTCGCAGAAGCCCTGGATGAGGGCCTTGGCGCTGGCTGAGAAGCGCAGAGCGACCAGGGAGAGCATGAGCCTGGTGCCCAGCCCGGCCACGACCGGGTGCCGGGGCATGTGCCGGCTGCAGTAGTCGTGGTAGAAGTCCACGATGCCGCTCTCGCGCACGCGGTGTCCGAAGAGCTCTCCCATCTGTCGGCCGCGCTCGCGGGGGGACCCCCAGAGGTTGGCGACTTCGAGTCTCGGGCCTTCGGGCATGCTGCCTCCGCTGGTCATCTGGGGATGTAGAGGGGGGCCAGTGCCCCTCCCTGCGCGACATTGACGATGTGGCCGGGGCTTACCCGGAGATGGAAGCCGAACCTGGAGCCGTCGAAGAAGGTCCCGAGGGTCTGGCGGCACTCCTCGAACCGCATCCTGCCGTCCCTGAGGAAGGCGCACGCGATCGGGGGATTGTCAACATAGGCCTGGACCGCGAAGGAGCCGGGGTCCTTGAGGGCTCGGGACACGGCCGAGCGCCACTCGGACGCCGGGGTGTGCCGGCCGATGAGGATGCCCTCGCCTCCGGCGCCCCAGGAAGGCTTGAGGACCAGCTCAGCCTGGCGCCGCAGCACGTACGCCGGCAGATCCACGCTCCGGCCCTCCGGCGAGAGGGTCCTGCGCTCGGTCAGCACCCTGGTCCACGGCACGTGCCGGGCCAGCAAGCGGCGCTCCTGCGCGGTGAAGAGCGGGGCGAAGTCCTCCGAGGTGAAGCACTCCAGGATGCCTTTCTGGTCGAAGTCGGCCGCGAATCCCGGAGCCACCCTGCCCGCGGCCCAAAGGGCGGCGAAGCCCGCCATGCTCGGGCTCGCCGGGCCGCTCACGTCCTCGAAGGAGAAGTCGCGGTAGGCATAGGCCACGGGCATGCCGTGGAGCCGGACCCGGCCCTTGCGGAGCTCGAGCTCCTTGGGGTCCCCATGCTCCACCCGCCAGCCCTCGGCCGCCATGTCGTGGGCGATTCGGGGCAGCTCGCTGAAGCCTCCGCCCGGGGGCAGGCTCTCCAGCAGGGCGAGCCCGCCGGGCCCGCGGCCGTGCCTGGCGCGGCAGTCCCGCATCCAGCGCATGAAGTAGGCGATGAGGTCCGTGGTGGGCTTGAAGCCCGGCTTGGGCCGGCTGCCCGCGACCGCGGGCAGGACCTCCTTGGTCATGAGACTGCGCGCCACGGACTGGATGTAGAGCCCGCCCAGCATGAGGGAGTTGAGCTCGAAGAGCACGGGCCGCAGGACCCCGGCCCGCTCCCCCAGGCAGAAGTCCGGCCTCATGAGCAGGGGCCAGGGCTTGGGCACGAGCCTGGCCGTGGCGTCGAACCACCGGCGGGTGCCTTTCTCGAGACGGATGAGCTCCCTGAAGCCCTGGACGTCCCCCAGCCGCAGGTCCGGAGCCCTTGTCTGGAAACGATGGAGGATGCGGACCAGGGCCGTGATGGTCCGGACCAGGCCCTTGGTGGAGACCATGGGCGCCAAGCCCATGGGATGCGCGTGCCTGCCCTTGTAATGGAACGCGCGTTTCGTGGCCGCGTCCTCGATCCTGCGGATGAGGCTTGAGCGCGCGCTCGGGGCCAGGGTCCGGAGGCTCCGGAAGGTCGCGGGCTCGGTAGAGATCGAGATGGGTTTCATCTTGATGGAGTTATTATATAAAAGACTTGACAATGACCGGTTCCGGGTCTACACTTCAGATGAACGAAGGCCGTTGCCATGGGTCCCCTATTCCCGATGCTCCTGGCGGCCGCGCTGTCGTCGCTGACAGCGGCGCTCCCCGTTTCCGCTGCCCCTGAGGCGTTGTCGGCCCCGGACCCCATGCGGTGGGACAATCCCCAGCACCGGGACTATTTCGACCTCCAGCGCTGGCTGGCCAGGCTGAGCGCTGAAGGCCGAGTCCCCGCCGACCTCGGGACCAAGTTCGAGACCGAGGCCAGCTGGTCGCTCCTGTCCGCTGACGAGCGTCTGGAGCGCATCCGCCAAGGAGGGTCCCTGTCCAAACAGCTCCAGGACGGCGGGCTCGGCGGTCCCGGCACGGCAGCGCTCGAGCAGTCCTCTGCCGACCGGGAAGCCCTGGTGCGGCTCCTGGGCTCGCGCATCGAGCTCGACCCCAGGATGTCGGGCATCCAGGACGTGTCGCGGGCCGCGGCCTCTCCGGACGAGTTCAAGCGTTTCGTGGAGGGCTCGCAATCCCTGCCCGCTGAACTGGCCCTGCGTCTGGGCTCAGGCGTCGGCCAAGGAAAAGGCCGCGGCGGAGACTTCGGCACGCAGCTCGCCAAGCCGGGCCGGCTCTCGCCTGGGCAGGCCTCCACTCCCAGCCTGGCTGACCGGCCTGCCGGCGGGCCGCTGGAGAGCGGCCAGGGCCCTGATGCCGGCTTCTTCGTGCTGGCCTTCGCTGCCACGGGCTTTGCTGTCGCTCTGGGTTTCGGGATCGCGTCCAGGCGCCGCTCCTTGTCCGGCGGGCCTCCCGAGTCCAGCGTCGAGGTCCCCAGCCTGGACCAGGACAAGGCAGTGGTCATCAGCCAGCCGGAGCGGCAGATACCGGAGCCCCGTTCCTCCCTTTTCAAGGCCACGCCCCAGCACGGCGCCCCGTCTTTCAGCGCGTCCGCCATCCCGGGCAAGGGCTCGTCTCTTCCCCTGATCGCGCGTCCCGCTCCGGGCTCTCCGGTCGAGCCGCTGCCCCGCGTGGAGGGAGAGGAGGTCTGGGACCTGCCGCCCGTGCCGCCTCCTGCTGCCTGGCCGACCGAGGGCCTGCGGCCCGCGGCATGGTGGGCCATCACCAAGGAAGAGCAGGCGCTCCTCGACCGCTGGTCCCATAGCCCTGAGAAGGCCGATGGCACGGCGTCGTTCCATCGATGGGCGCTGAGCCATCCGGAGCTTTCCGACGGCGTGGACCTGGAAGTCCTCAAGGACAAGCTGCGGCGGGAGCCGAGCTGAGCGCGAGCCCGCGCTCAGACCGCTCGTAGAACAGGCGGAACTTCTCGGAGGTCAAGGCGTAGAACTCGGCCTTGGACAGGGCTCCGCGGCAGGAGTAGGGGAGCCAGAACGAGCGGGTGTCCTGCTCGAAGCCCTTGGCGAGCCTCAAGCCCCACCGGCCCGGCTCAGCGAAGAGGCGGCTGTTCCTGCCCAGGAAAAGGTATTGGGCCGAGACATCCGCGATCTTGTCCCGCCGGTCCAGCACGTACCGCCAGCTGCGTTCGTAGGAGCGCCGATCCTCGAAGGGGAAGTAGATCAGGAAGAGGGAAACCCTCAGCCCGACCTGGGAGGCCTCGTCGAGGAGCCGGTCCAGGACCTCCAAGCGGATGCCCTTGTCGGAGCGGCGCAGGACCGCGGGGTCCGCGGACTCCAGCCCGATGCCCAGGTTCAGGCAGCCCGAGGCCTTGAGGCGTCCAAGGTCCTGCCGGGTGAGGCCTTCGTCCGCGCGCACGAGAGCCGTCCAAGGCACCTTCAGTCCCTGCCGCCGCATCCCTGCGGGGAGGCTCTTGAGCAGGGAGAGCGGGACAGCGGAGTCCGCGAGCTCGATCTCCTTGGGCCGGTAGCGGGACACGACCTGCTTCATCTCCCTGAGGACTTGCCCGGCCGTCTTGGAGCGCGTCTCCACGCCGGCGTAGGAGTGGAAGCAGAACCGGCAGCGGTTCCAGTAGCAGCCCTTGGTGCTGAGCACGGGGTATTGGCTCCCGATGAAGCGGCCGGGCTTGAAGTGCGCGAAATCCCCCGCGGACAGGCTGGCCATGGGCACGGGCTTCGGGTCGCCGGTGTCTACGAGCCGGTCTCCTGAGCGCAGGACGAGCCCGGCCACCCGCCGCAGCTCCGCGTCTGCGGGGGAGGGCGTCTTGCGCAGGAGCCTGATGAGGTCCAGCAGGGGCCGCTCGCCCTCGACCGGCACCACGAAGTCCGCGAAGTCGAAGACGGCGCTGAAGGGCTTCAGGAAAGGGCGCGTGCAGATGAACCAGGTCCCGCCGAGCACGACCTTGGTCCCGGGCCGGTCCGCCTTGATCCTCTTGGAGAAGTGGAGGGCCGAGGCGAGCTGGTGGCTGGTCTCGACCGAGAACCCCACGAGCCCGGTCCGCCGGGCCCAAGGCCGGACATGCTCCCGGTAGAAAGGGTCGAAAAGGGCGTCGCCGCGCTTCGCGCTCCGGACGACGTCCGCGATGTCGTAGCGGTCCGCGTTGACCGCCAGGAGCTCGTTCCAGAGCTCGGCCGCGTCGTCGGCGATGAAGCTGTAGGAGTGGTTGGCCGTCTTGGAGAAATCCAGGGAGAGGAAATCCTCGGCGTCGAGGACCTTCAGGAGCGGGCGGCCCTTGGCCCGGCCGAGCCTGCGGGCCACGCGCTCCCGGACCTGGTCCTGCCGGCCGAAGAGGTAGTCCTCCATGAAGGTCCGATTGAGGTCCACGGCTTCGCACGCGGCTCCCTGCGTTCTTAGGAATGAGGTCAGCTGGGGGAGGCCGATCTCAGGGACCTGGAACTGGGCGCCTGGAGGGGGGAAGAACAGGACGCAGTCGAGGCGCCGCATGGAATGCGCCCAGTATAAGTCTTTGTCCCAGGGGCGTCAAGGACGCGTCCTTATTGTATGATAGCTCCGATGAGCCGAGCGCGCCCTCCCAGGGCGGCCTTGATCAGCGTTTCCGACGCGACCGCGGAGGGCCGCTACCTTCCTCTTGCCGTGGGAGGCTTGCAGGCCTTGACCAGCCGGACCTTCGGCCGCAGGCTCGAGTGCCGGACCTTCCGCTGCCAGCCCGGGACCTCCGAGGGCTTCCCCGGCCGCGTGCTCAAGGAGGTCGCGGCCTACGGGCCGCGGGTCGTGGGCCTGTCCTGCTATGTCTGGAACACCGAGCCGGTCCTGGCCCTGGTCGCCGGCCTCAAGAAGCGCCTGGCCTCGGTCCGGGTCGCGGTGGGCGGACCTGAGGTCGCAGCGGGCAGGGAGGACCTCTTCCTGCGCGCGGGGGCCGATGCCCTGGTCTTCGGCGAGGGCGAGTCAGCCTGGGTCGAACTCCTGGGCCGCAGCCTCACGGGCGAGGCTTGGGCCGGCACGCCGGGCACGGTGACGCTCCGGGACGGCAGGCCCTGCCAGGGGCCCGCGGGGGTCTTCGTCGAACGCCTCGGGAGCCTTCCCTCAGCCTGGAGCGAGGCCGTGTTCCAGGGGGTCCCTGAGCCGGGCACGTCGGCGGCCATCGAGAACGCGCGAGGCTGTCCCATGAAGTGCAGCTACTGCGCGTGGGCCAGCCGCAGGCAGGTGAGCTGGTTCCCGGAGACGAGGGTCAGGCGCGAGATCAGGCTGGCTTCCCGCATGTCCTTGGAGCGGGTCTTCCTTGCCGATTCGGACTTCTTCCTGGACACTCCCAGGGCCTTGCGCTTGGGCCGCTTCATGCGCTCTTGTCGGGTCGAAGGCGGGCCCAGGTGGGTCCTCGAGGCGGGCTTGCGCCGCCTGACCCCTGCGGTGCTAGACGTCTTCGACCACCCCTGCTTCGAGCTGACCGTGGGCGTGGAATCCCTGTCTTCCCGGGCCTTGCGCCTGGCGGGCCGCGGCCCTGTCCGCAAAGCCCTTGATGCCGCCTTGGCCGGCCTGGCAGGCAGGCGGCCCAAGGCCGAAATCCTCCTGAACCTCATCTGCGGGCTTCCGGGCGAGACCCGGCAGAGCTATCTGAAGGGCCTCGACGCGGTGCTGGCCGTGCCCAGTGTCCGCTTGCTCGTGTTCGCCTGCCAGGCCCTGCCGGGCTCTCGCCTGGCGGGACAGCCCGAGGTGACGGAGAAGATGGCCCGGCCCCCCTATTTCGTCCTGGCCACGAGCACCCTGCCCGGCAGGGAGCTCGAAGCTCTCCAGCGCCTGACCCTGCAGGTCTACCTGCTCGTCAACCACGGAGAGACCGGGGCCAGGATGCGGGAGCTCGCCGCTCAAGGCCGCGGGTCCGTGACCTCCGTCTTCTCGGACCTCGTGTCCCGGCTCGACCCGGGAGCCTCCAAGGCGCTGGACCTCGCCTGGCTCCGCTTCCGGGCGCGTCCTCCGCGGGACCGCCATTTCCTCACCCTGGACGCGGCGGACCTCCTCAAGCCAGGGGAGAGCGAGCGGCTGTTCCGCGGCGTGCGGCCGGCTCTGGGTCTGCCTGTCGGACAAGGAAGCCGTGGGTAAGAGGCAGGACACCTTGTCGGGCCTCCTGCTCCGCGGGGCACGGAGCAAGGGTTCCCAGCCCTACCTGATCCACGCTTCGACAGGCTCGGTCTGCACCTACCAGGAGGCCTGCGCCGCGGCTGAGCGCGCCGCCGCCGGGCTCGAGGCGCAGGGCGCGGGGCGCGGGGCCCGCGTGGCCTTCGTCCTCGAGGATGACCTGCAGGTCGTCGTGAGCCTTCTGGCTTGCGCCAGGCTCGGAGCCTGCGCTTCCTTCCTCGACCCGGGCCTGCCGGAGCCGCGGGTCTCGGCCGGTCTCAAGGTCTTTAGGCCCAGGCTGGTCGTGAGGAGTCGGGACGTCCGGGCCATGCTGCGGGTCCCAGGCACACGCTCTCCCGGCCCGACTGCGCCGGCGCGGGCCGAGGACCCCCTGGTCTCCTTCCTGGGCGAAGGCAGGAGCGCCGTGCACACGCAGAGCTCGCTCCTGGCGGGAGCCGAAGCCTTGGCAGAACGCTTCAAGCCTCTCGGCGCCGGGGCTGAGTGGTGCCTCTGGCCAGGCCGCGCATACCCGGCGCTCCTGGACGCTGTCTGCGCCCTGCTGAGGGGAGGGAGCCTCGTGCTCGGGGGAGCGTCCCTCCTCAAGACCTCGGCCGGGCCCGCGCTCGAGAGGCTCCGGGTCAGGGCCCTGGACCTGCCGGCGAGCATGCTGACCCTCCTCCTCCGCAAGACCATGGGCTCCGGGAGCCCGGCCTTCCCTGAGGGGGTCCGCTGGGTCCGATGTTCCGGCGGGCCGTTCCCTGAGCGGGAGGCCAGGGCGTTCGAGTCCTCTTCGGGGGTCCCGGTGGTAGCGCTCTTGAGCGCAGCGGAGTCCGGACCCGTCTCCTCCACTCAAGCCCGCTTGGGAGCGCGGCCTCCCGGCTGCGTGGGCAGGCCCTTGCATGGGTGCGACGTCCGCATCCTCGACTCCAGGGGCCGGGCCAAGCCTCCCGGACGCTCAGGCGAGGTCGCGGTCCGGAGCAAGGCGGTCATGACGGGCCGAGTCCCTACCGGAGGCTCTGTCCGCCTCGATCCTCGACGACGATGGCGCCGGACAGGGCTCCAGGGCAGGCTCGACCGCAAGGGAGACCTGCACCTCCCGGCTACCTGAGACCGGCCTTCTCCTCCTCGCCCGAGCCGTCCCATGCTCCGCGGCCCGGCATGTCCCCGGCCTGCGCCTCGAGGCATGCGAGCTCGGCGAGGATCCAGCGCTCGGCGTTCTTGCCCGCCCAAGGTCCTGGCCGGCTGGGACGGGCCGGTCCTGAGGCCGTCCCTGTCGCGGCCCTACCGGGGAGCGGGGCCAGGCCGCGGTGCGCCAGGGCTTTGCGCGTCGAGAGCCCCACCACCATGTTGTTGACGTAGAGGGCCCGCTCGCGCCCCGGTCCCATGCGGTCCAGGATGAACCGCGCCAGCTCGGACGGGGTCCGCCGCAGCCCTTCGAGGCTCTTGCGGGCCCTGACGGAACCGAACCTCAGGAGCTTCGCAAGCCCCGGGCACTCCCTCTCGATGGTCGGGGTGCACCCCATGAGGATGGTCCCGTCGGTCTCGATGGCCATGAGCACGCTGTTGATGTCCGGGTTGCCGAAGCACGAGCTCTCGACCGCGACCCGCGCCCCCTTGGCGCGGCGGCGCCTGGCTTCGAGCGCGGCCGCGGCCAGGCCTTCCGCGAAACCCGAGGCTTCCTCCCTGCTCCAGAGCATGCCCAGGGCGCAGTCCATCTGGACCACGCTGGCGCCCGCGTCCATGAGGGCTCCTGCGTTGCCGACCATGGAACGGACGTCCTTGGGGAAGACGACCATGGTCGCGTCGAACTGGACCCCGAGCCTGGCCAGGAGGCGCATGCTCTGGCGGCATCGGCTGGCCGCGGCGGAGGAGGGCCCTGAGACAGGGGGCCTGTTGCGGCGGTGGGTGGCCAGGCTCCCGTCGGAGCTGACATGGATGCGCGCCCCGTGCTCGATGAGGAACCCGGCCTTGCGCTCGTCGAGGAGCAGGCTGTTGGTGCTGAGGTCCAAGCGCAGTCTCTTGGCCTTGGCCTTGGCCGCTTCCTCGGCGTAGAGGAGCCCCCGGCGGAGGAGGTCGAATCTCAGCAGGGGCTCTCCACCCGAGAAATCCAGGGCGACCTGCGGGCTGGGGCCGGCCATGAGCAGGTCCACGGCCCTGCGGAGCACGGGCTCCTCCATGACCGCCCCTGGGTCGCGATTCATGCGGCAGTAGGCGCAGGCCAGCTGGCAGGCGCGGGTCAGGATGAGGGTCAGGTTGCAGGTGTTGTCGAGCGGGTCCTCGGCTGGGCCTTGCCGGTCCATGGCGATATGATAGCATGCGCCTTGACGGGGGGGTGGGGAGAACCTATCCTCTACCTGTGCAGGGCCACGGCCGCATCCTCTTCTCCATCCCCTATAACGGCGACCTGGGCTTGGTCCGTTGGGCCTCCCTGTCCGGGCAGGTCTGCGAGGTCTATTTCGGCGGCTGGCAGGGCTGCGACTTCTCCTCTGCCTACGTCGGGCTCGAGCCCCTGCGCTACGCGGAGGTCGCGGCTCTGGCGCGCTTCTGCCGCGGCCAGGGCATCGGGACCAACCTCCTCCTCAACAAGAACCCCCTGTTCTTCGACGACATAAGGCGCATTTTCGAAGGCGTCCGGCGGCTCTCTCGGGACGCGGGCCTGACCTGCGTCACGGTCTCGGACCCGGCCCTGGTCCCGCTCCTGCGCAAGGAGTTCCCGGCGATCGCGGTCCAATCCTCCATCTACATGGGCGTCAACTCCCTGGTCAAGGCTCGGGCCGCGGCGCGTCTGGGGGTGACCAGCCTGTGCGTGGACCCGGAGATCAACCGGGACTTCGCCGCGCTCAAGGACATCGCCGGGCTCAAGGCCGCGTTCCCGCGCTTGAGGGTCAAGCTCCTGGGCGTGCTCCGCTGCTACCAGGGCTGCCCCTACGCCTGGAGGCACGCGGATTGGGGGGTCCTGAGGGGGGTCCTCGAGGCGTGGTCTCCCCGCGGCTGGCGTGAGACTCTGGGCGGCCGGCTCGACCATGACCGGTGCCTCTTCGAGAGCGACCGCGGAGCTGACGAGATCCGGCGTCCCTTCATCCGGCCCGAGGACCTCGGCTACTACGAGCGGCACGGCCTGGCCGACGTCTTCAAGGTCGCTTACAGGGAGGACTCCTCGGAGCGGCTCAAGGGCGTCCTCACGGCCTACTTCGACCGCAGGTTCGACGGGAATCTCTTCACCCTGTTCAGCGACGAGGAGGTCTACGCCAAGGGCTTGGTGTCGTGCGACAACCGCCTCATCCCGAAGGGCTTCGTCTCGCGGGTCATGCGCTGCAAGGGGCGCTGCGAATCCTGCGACTACTGCGCGTCCGTGGCCAAGCGATGCGTCCGGGCCGCGCCGGGGTCCTCCTGAGACCCTATGAGAGAGTCGGCCGGACCGCGAGCGGGAGCAGGCAGAGCGGTCTTCATCCACGTCCCCAAGGGCGGAGGCATCGAGGGACCGACCAAGCTCCTCCCGGTGGGCCTGCCCGCCATCGCGGACTTCCTGGTCAGGACGGGCCGGGACGTGTCCGTGGTGCATGCCGGGCTCGAGAAGACCCTGGACCCGGGCTTCGACTTGCCGTCGTTCGTGGCTGACGGGGGCTACTCGGCCGCCCTTTTCGACCTGTACTGGCACCCCCAGAGCCACGACGTGATCGAAGCGGCCCGCGGCGTCAAGAAGGCGGCGCCGCGCTGCCGGACGGTCCTCGGCGGGTTCACCGCCACCTTCTTCGCGGACGAGATCATGCGCTCCTTCCCGGAGGTGGACTTCATCGTGCGCGGAGACCCCGAGCTCCCCCTGGCCGTGCTCCTGGCTGCCCTGGACCGGCCCGGAGCGGACCTCGGGTACGTGTCCAACCTCAGCTGGCGCAGGCGCGGAGAGGTCGTCCACAACCCGCAGTCCTACACGGTGACGCAGGGTCTCTTCGACCGGCTCAGGTTCACCAACTTCCGCCTCATCCGGCATCACGAGCGCTACCTGTCCCTGGTGTCCACGGATTTCGACCCCGGCGCGGAGCGGGCTCCGGTCTATTTCTGCGTGCCTGGCCGGGGCTGCGTCCAGGACTGCACCTACTGCGGAGGCGGCGCGGCCCAACAGCGCATGCTCTTCAAGAGGAACGGCGTGCTCTTCGCGTCCCGGGATTCGGTGCTCGCGGACCTGGAGGCCCTGGCGGACCACGGCATCGGCACGGTCCACTTCAACTTCGATCCCGCGCCCGGGGGGCGGTTCTACCCGGAGCTCTTCCGGGCCATGCGCCGCAGGAAGCTGAGCCTCACCTCCGCCTTCGAGTGCTTCGGCCTGCCCACGGAGGAGTTCATCGCCGAGTTCAGCAGGACCTTCCCGGGAAGGGGGACCCTGGCGGTCGCTCCCGAGTGCGGGTCCGAGGAGGTCCGGCGCCGCAACAAGGGAGCATCCTTCACCAACGCGGCGCTCGTGGCCGCGGTCCGGCTGATGGTGGACCGCGGGATCAAGCCGCAGATCAACTTCACGGCCGGCCTGCCGGGCGAGACCGCGGTCCACGCGGCCAAGACCCTCTACCTCGTCCGCTCGCTGGCGGACCGCTTCCCCGGCGCGGACTTCGGCATGGAGCGCATTCCCCTGGATCCGGGTTCGGCCTGGCACCTGCAGGGCAAGTCCCTGGGCATCAAGAGCCCCGTCCGGTCCTTCCGGGACTACTGCCGGAGCCACCGGGCCGGCGCCCCGGTGGTGACCTCCTCGAAGCACCTCTCCGGGCCGGAGATCGAGGCGCTCATGAAGCTGGGCCGGGCGGAGAACGCGTGCGTGCGGCCGCCTTCGCCGTTCCTCCTCGATATGGCCGCGGACCTGCGCGAGGGGCGGCGGCCCTCGTTCCGGACCCTGCACAAGGCCTGCCTCCCCTGCGAGCGCTACGGGGTCTTCTTCGGGAAGGGCGCGAAGGGAGCTTCGGAGGACCGCTTCTGCCGCGACCTTCGGCCGCAGAGCCAGGGAGGGACCCTGCGCTCGCCCGAGTCCAGGCACGCGGGCGCGGCCGGGGCGTTCCCTTCCCTGCGCAGTCTCATGCCCATGCTCACCCGGCGCTGCCAGATGGGGTGCCGCTACTGCCAGCTCGTCCGGCGGGGTCCGGACATGTCCCGGGAGGTCCTGCGCCGCGCCATCGACCTCATGATCGACGGGCCGGGCCCGAGCGTGGACATCCAGCTCTTCGGCGGGGAGCCCCTGCTCCGCCGCGACCTCGTGGCTGAGGCGGCGGACCAGGTGAGGGCCAGGGCCCTGGAATTCGGCAGGCAGGCGTTCTGCTCCGTGGCCACCAACGGCCTCCTGCTGGACGCCGAGACCCTCGACTTCCTCAGGAAGCATGAGGTCCGCGTCATCTTCAGCATCGACGGCGACCGCCTGACCCAGGGCGAGTATCGGCCCCTGCGTGACTCCGGCGTGTCCTATCCTTACCGCAAGCTCCTCGCCAACCTCCAGCGGGCCCTGAGATCGGGCTGGCACGTGCAGGCCAGCATGGTCGTGCGGCCCGCAGGCGTGGGGCGCCTGAGCGACAACGGCATGTACCTCGCGGAGCTCGGGGTAAGGGAGCTAGACCTGCTCTACGAGGTCGGGGGGCTCTGGACCGGGGAGGCCGGCCGCCGCTATCTCGAGGAGGTCTATCGTTTGCTGGGAAGGCTCCGGGCCTCGGGCCGGCGCATGGGCCTGGCCAACCTCACCAACACCGCAGACGAGCCCCTCCTCGCCTCGCGCGGCCTGACCGTGGACACGGACGGGTCCGTGTACATCGGGTGCACCCTGCCCGTGGAGAAGGTCCTGCCCGAGATGAAGAAGGTCAACAGGGTGGGGAAGATCGCCGCGATCGGGCGTCTGGAGGAACTCAGGCGCGACCGTGACGCGCACATCGAGAGCATGAGGAGAGCCGCGTCCCGCAGGCCCGAGGCTGCCGCGATCTTCGAGAGCCAGATGAGGATGGGGAGGCTCTGCTCCGCCTTTTTCACGCGCATGGCCGGCCTCTTCCCTGAGGCCATGCCGGACTGAAGCCCGTGAGTCCGAACCCCCGCTTGCTGCTGTTGGAGTTCCTCTCGAGCATGGATGACCGGCGCGAGACCTCCATGTTCTATCCGTTCTTCAAGGGGGTGGCGCGGGACTGCGGCGTGCCGGCCCAGTGGCTCTTCTTCAAGGCCAGGACCGGCATCGCGTGGGAGCGGCCGCTCGGCCGCGTGCTCCGGGCCGGCCTGGAGAGGGGGGACCTCGAGGTCCTCAAGAGGAGGCTGAAGGCCTTCCGACCCACGCACGTGGTCTCCAACGAGCTCCTCGTCCCGGGGGTCCGGTCCGCGGTCCGCGCCTCTGGAGCGCGGCGCTTCATGGTCCTTCCCTGCGAGTTCGACATGGAGGCTCTCCGGTGGGGCGAGCACGACCCGGAGCTCGACCCCTACCTCAGGCTGGTCAGGGGCAAGGGCGAGGGGCGGGAACTCACCCATGAGCCCGGCTGGTTCTCCAGGTGGCTGGGAGCGGGTCCGCATCCAGGGGAGGGCAGGTCCGTCCTCGACGCGGTGGAGCCCGACTACCGCGCCGCGCCCGTGGGCGCCATGGCCAAGGCCGAGGACGGCCCTCCGGTGATCATCCTGGGAGGCCGCAGCTGCAGGGGCAGGCCCTCTCCCGCCAAGAACCCCTGCTTCAGGGGAGTGGTGGGCGCGCCGGACCTTCCTCCCGGGTGCAGCTTCTGCGGGGGCTCCATCGAGACCGGGCCCTTGGCCGGGCACCAGGCCGGCTCCCTGGACTTGGCTGAGCGCCAGCTCAAGGCCGCGTCACGGGGAGGGCCTCGGCAATCCAGGAGCCGGGGCGCCTACATCGTCTACGACCTCGGCCTCTTCCATCGCATCGACCTCTTCTTCGACATGGTGCTGCGCATCGGCCTGAGGCCGGCCCGGTTCGTCTTCTGCCCGCGCATCGACGACGTCCTCTCATCCCGGAGCCGCATTTCGGCGGTCCTGCCCAAGGCCGCGGCAGCCGGGCACCGGATGAGCTTCGAGGTCATGGGCATCGAGAACTTCTCTCCAGCGGTCATGAGGCTCTACAACAAGGACATCTCCATCGCCCAGGTGGACGAGGTCTTCAGGCTCATGGCGGGCTGGAGCCGGCGCTGGCCGAAGGCTTTCCAGGCGCGGGGGGACGGCAGGAACTGGCTGATGCTCCTGTTCACCCCGTGGACCACGCTCGCGGAACTCCGCGTGAACCTCCGGGAGGCCGGCCGCCGCGGGTTCGACGGCAACGGGCTGTGGCTCTGCACGAGCCTGATGCTCCGTAAAGGGACCGCCCTGGCCGCTCTGGCGGAGCACGAGGGCGGCGTCATCCTCCCCGAGTACGAGGACCCGGGGCTCCTCTTCTATCCATGCTTCGGTCTCCAGGTGCTGTGGAGCTCCATGCCCTGGCGGTTCAAGGACCGCAAGGTCGCGGACTTCTTCCGCATCCTCGTCCGGCTCTATGTCGCCATGGAGTGTCCCGAGGCGCGAACCCTGTTCCGCGGAGACCCGGAATACGACCTCTTGTCGAGCGTGTTCCGGGATGAAGCGTGCTCAGGCCGCACGACCAGGCCTCCGTGGAGCATCCTCGAGGCGGCTCTGGAGCTCCTGGAGCTCTTCGAGCGCGCTCAGGAGACGTGGTCGAGGACGGGCCTCCTGGCCGAGGCTGTGGCGCGGGTCAAAAGAGCGCATGCCGGCGCTCCCGAGCCCTTGGCAGGGGAGGACAATCCTCCGGTCCTCTCCAAGCCGTCCTCCGCTGAACAGCGCGCAGTGGCGCAGGTCCGCAAAGAGCTGAAGGTCGCGGCCAAGCTCGAGCTCGAGTCGGTGTCAGCCGCGTCCTTCCGCGGGTGTCCTGGCCGCGCATTCCGCCTGAACGTCCTGCTGGACGACAGGAGGATCGTGCTCGACCTCAAGGAGCGGCAGAGCCAGGGGCCCTGCTTCTTCGAGACGCGGAGGTTCAAGGCCGTGTACCTGGCCCAGACCCCGGTGTGGTCAGAGGCTGAGAAGAAGCTGCTGACCGGCCTGGTGAGCATGCTTGAGGCGCGGTTGGCGGACGCCGGCCGGCCCTGAGCGTCTCAGGGCCGCGGCTGCGAGCTCGACCCAGAACTCAGGGTCCGCCATGGCCTGTCTGTCCCAGACCGCGGCTTCCGCGACCCAGCGCCGCAGGGCCTTCTCGCCCCTGAAGACCGAGACCTGGCCGCAGTCTTGCTCGAGCCGGTCCCCTTTCCTGAGCCACGCGGCCACACCGCCCTCAGTGCCGGTGACGCTCGAGGGGTCGTAGCGGATGACCCTTCCTTGCCTCGACCCGGGGATGAAGGAGGCGCCGTCCGCCCGGTCCAGCAGGGAGTGCACGAAGACCCTGTCGGACAGGGCCTTCGCGGTCAGGGAGCCTCCCAGGGCCTTGAACCAGGACCGGCAGGCAGCCTCAGCGGCCCGGCACTGGGCGGAGCAGGGGATGAAAGCCAAGTCCGAGACCAGGAGGGGCAGGTGCAGGCCAGGGCACGGGCCCGGAGAAGCTGCGCGGGTCAGGAGCGCCAGCCATTCGCTGAAGCCTCCTTGGCGCCAGGGGTTCTTCAGCCAGGCCCGGACGCAGCATGAGGGGTAGCCGTAGAGCTTCCCGAGCTCGCTGATGGTCGAGGCTCGAGCCTGCTTGGCCTTGGGCCCGCTCTCCAGGCGGATGAGGCGCTCCAAGGTCTTGGCGTCGCGGGCCGCGTAGAGCGTGGAGGCCGGGCCTCGCTCCACCACCTTGGCGTGTAGGCCAGGGCCGGTCCTTGCCAGGCCCTTGAGCTCGGCGGCCGGAGGCAGGCCTTCCAGGGACAAGGCGGCTCTGGGTCCCTGATGGACCAGGGCCAGGCAGCGCTCCACGTACTCCGCAGGTCCCAGGAGCTCGAGGCCCAGGCGCTTGCCGGGGAGCAGGGGTGCCGGCCCGGCGCGCCAGGCCGCCAGGCTGGACTCGAAGAGCTTCTCTGCGGGGATGGGCTTTGGGGAGGAGTCAGCGAGCCTGGCCGAGGCCAAGAGGATGTCCGTCAGTTGGCCCTTGTCGCGTTCGGTCCAGGCCAGGCCTTTCTGGATATCCTCGTAGAGGCGGTCTCCGGCCAGGGAGGGACTGCGCTCGAGCCGGCCGGCCAGGCTGTTGACCGGCTCCATGCGCGGGTCCTTGAAGCGCCAGCCGCGCTCGGAACGCTCCAGCCTGCGCCTGGCCATGGCCAGGGCGCGGTCCGGCGTCCTGCCCAGGAGACCGTCCTTGGCGGCCAGGGAGGTGATGGGCAGCTCCGGGTGCAGGCGGAGGCGCGAGCTGAAGAGGTTGCCTGCCTCGTCCTCGAGCTTGAAGTGCCGGATGAGGCGGAGGTTGTAGGCCAGGTCGCAGGGCCGCGTCCAAGGGGTCAGCAGGATGACGGCTAGGGGCTTGTACCCGGAATAGAGGAACCTGCCGCCTTGCGAGGCCTCCAGCTCCTTGAGGAGGTTGATCCCGCGGACCACGGTCAAGGGCTCGAAGCCCTTGTTGAAGCGCCGGAGTTCGTCCGCCGCGAAGTTCTCCGCTCCGACCGTGACGCAGTGGATGGACTCGCCCTTGCTCATGCCGGCCAGGAGATCCTCGAGCGCCGGCCTGACCCGGAGCAGGCGGTCGAGACGCACGCCCATGAGCAGGGGGGTCTTGCCCATGCCGCGGCGGCGCATGCTGGCCATGGTCTTGGCCAGGAGCTCCGCGTCTCCTACGTCGGGCAGGACCAGGGCGGCGGGCCGCTGGCCCGGCCTGCGGCCCGCGGTGAGGTCCCGGATCTGCTTCTCGATCCACGCGGCGGACACGGTCGGCCCCGGCGCCGGCCGGTCCTGGCGGTCCCCGCAGAAGGCGCAGCCGAAGGCGTGGGCCGAGGGAGGCAGCGATACTCCGGCGTAGCAGGGGTTGCCTGCCACCGGCCGCCGGTAGGCGCAGTCCGAGCCGGTGTAGAGATAGACCACGTCGTGTCCCGGGGCCGAGGCTGCCGCGTTGCCCGGCTCCCACCGGTAGTCCGCCGCAGCCTCCGGGTCCGTGAGCACGTCCTCGTGATGGAAGCCCTCCGGGCCGAGCGGCAGGCCCAGCCTGGCCATGAGGTCCCGGGCCAGGAGCAGGCCGCCGGTCCAGACCGCGGTCTCCAGGCCCGGCACCTTCCCGGCCAGGAGGAGGCGCTGCCTGCGGAACAGCGGGTGCGTGAAGAAGGCGGCTCCTGCCCGGAGCTCCTTGGCGGCCCGCACCAGGCCCCGGAACTCGGGCTCGGACAGGGTGACCTCGTCGCGGCCGTGCCGGAAGGGGTTGTCCGCCCCGAGCGCGAAGCGCAGCCAGCGGTTGGGGACCCCGTGGCGGTTGAGGAAGCCCTTGAAGAACGGCAGGGAGTCCTCGAAGAGCCCCGGGAAGAGGTCCGAGGTCACGAACTCGACCAGCAGGACCCCGCGCCGCATCGCGCTAGGAGCTCCGCGAGGCGGGGGTGGCCCGGTTGTAGGCCCAATCGCGGATGGCCTTGACCTGCTCGGCCATGGTCTTGGAGAGCGGGACCATGCGGTCGGTCTGCTTCTCGATGTCCTGCATGGTCATCCGGCGGCCCGCCTGGCGCGCCTCCACGCGGGCCGAGATGACGGCCTGCTCGATCTCGGCGCCGCTCCACTCCTTGGTGCAGTAGATCAGGAACTTGAGGTCGAAGTCCTTGAGGTCCGCGCCGTTGCGGTCGAGGTGGATCTTGAGGATCTCGGCGCGCTCGGCGTCGGTCGGGAGGTCGCAGAAGAAGACCTGGTCGAAGCGGCCCTTGCGCACGATCTCGGCCGGGAGCATCTCGATGCGATTGGCCGTGGCGGCCACGAAGATCAGGGGAGGCTTCTCCTGCATCCAGGTCAGGAACGACGAGAAGACCATGGACTGCGGGCTGGCGGCCTCCTTGGGCGTGCTCAGGCTCGCCTCCATCTCGTCGATCCAGAGCACGACCGGGGCCACGGCCTCGATCGTGTGCAGGGCGTTGTGGAAGGCCGTCTCCGGGCTGCCGTAGAGGCCCGAGAACACAAGGCTCATGTTGAGGCGGAAGAGGGGGACCTGCCAGAGGCCCGCGATGGCCTTGGCCAGCAGGCTCTTGCCGCAGCCGCTCACGCCCATGATGAGCACGCCCTTGGGCACGGGCAGGCCCGCCTTGATGGCGTCGTGGTTGAAGAGGCCCTTGCGCTTCTCCGCCCATTCCTTGACGTTCTCCAGGCCTCCGACCACGCTGGTGTCGTGCCGGAGCGGGACGAACTCGAGGTAGCCGGCCCTCTTCGCGAGACTGCCTTTGGCGGAGAAGATGCCCTCGAGCACCTTGTCTCCGGCCGCGCCCGTGCTGAAGACGCGCTGCATGACGTGGTCCGCCTCCATGAGGGTCAGTCCGCGCAGGGCCAGGAGGACCTGGGAGCGCAGGGCGGGAGCCAGCTCCTTGCCCGGGAAGAGCTTCTCCACCGCGGCGACTCGCACGGCGAGCTCCTCGGACGAGGGGGGCTCGAGCTCGATGTAGCAGAGCTCCTTCTCCAGGGCCTCCGGCAGTGCTGCGACCGGGGACACCAGCACCAGCGAGGACCGGTAGTCGCGGCAGAAGGCGAAATAGGCCTCGCGCAGGCTGCGGACCACCTTCGGGTCGTTCATGAAGGCCGAGAGGTCCTTCAAGAGGCAGAAGCCACGGCGCGGGTGCTCGATGAGGTGGCGCAAGGCCGCCGCCGGGTCGCGCGTGTCAAGGCCCTCGGCCGGGGGCTCGAGCCCGCGCACGCAGCTCCAGGACGTGAGCGAGCCTCCCGGGAAGCAGCGGCTGACCAGGGACTCGAGGCAGGCCGCGACCCGGTCCTCCTCGGGCGTGTGGAGATAGATGAGGGGATGCCTCCCTTCGATGGCGCGCAGGATCTGGTCTTCGAACTTGGACATGGGGGCCTCCCCGGCTCGCATCATCATATCAAACTAGCCCTGCCGGCGATGGGCCGGTTGACACCATCCGTCGGGCGGGGATATACTTCTCCTGTGAGGAAGATCCAGCTCACGGTGGATGGCGACTGTTCCTTCCACTGGTACGCTGCGGGCAGCCAGTGGATCCTTCGCCGCGGGACGGACGGGGTCAGGACCGCCCGCGTGCTTTCGAGCCCCTTCGTCATCGGCCGCTCCCCGGACTGCCAGCTCGTGCTCCCCAACGACCCCGAGCTCCTCAAGACCACCAGCCGCTGGCACTGCCGCCTGCGAGAGTCCGACGGCGGCTGGCTGCTGACGGACGGCCGCGCGGCCGACGCCGCGGCCGGGGCCAAGCCCAGCGTGAGCGGCACCTGGCGCAACGGCCAGCGCCTCGCCGCGGCCGAGGGCGTGGGGCTCGGGGACCTGATCAAGGTCGGCCCTTGGGCCTTCAGGGTGGAGGAGTGCCGGCAGAGCGGGGTGGACATCGACTCCGTGCTCACCCGCATCGGCTCGGCCCAGCCGCGGGAGCTGAGCGTCAACGCGGCCAAGGTCCGCGGCGGCCTGGAGCGCTTCCACGAGCTCATCCTCAAGCTCAACGAGGCCCAGGGCATCGAGGCCTGCCTGGCCGCGCTCCTGGAGTTTTCGATGAGCGCCATCGAGTGCGCCGAGGTGGCGGCCGTGCTGGTGGACGTCCCGGGCAGGGAGCCCAAGGTCCGCATGGCGTGGGCGCGGGCCGGGGGGCTCATCACCGACTTCCACTTCAGCTCGGGCCTCGTCAGCGGCCTTCCCCGGGACAAGGCTTTCCTCCTGGCCGGGAGCATCGCGGACGCGACCAGGTCCCAGCTCGCGGCCGACATCAGCTCGGGTCTGCTCGTGCCCCTGTCCGCGCGCGGAGAGCGCCTGGGCATCCTCTACATGGACAACCGCAGCAGCGGCAGGGCGTTCACCGAGGCGGACCTGCACCTGGCCACCCTGCTGGCGAGCTTGCTCTCGTTCCAGCTCGTGACCGAGCGCCAGGTCTTCCTCTCCGAGGTCGAGCAGAACATGAGCCACTACTTCGGCCCCGACGTGGTACGCCTCATCCTCGAAGAGACGCGGGCGGGCCGGCCCGTGGCCCCGGGCGTGCGGGACCGGACCGCCACGGTCATGTTCATCGACATCGCGGGGTTCTCCATCTTCTGCCGCGACAAGCCGCCCCGGCTCGTGGCCGACGTCCTCAACGCCTACTTCGAGCTGGCCGCGGAGTGCGTCCAGCGCAGCGGCGGACACCTCGACAAGGTCCTCGGCGACGGGGTCATGGCCGTCTTCGGCGCACAGCCCTTCGACCCGCCCGCCGGGGAGGAGTCCAATCACGCCTCCCATGCCGTGCGCGCGGCCAAGGAGATGGTGGCGGCCTGGCCCAAGAGGGTCAAGAGCCTCTGGACCGGGGAGCTCCCCCTGCGCGTCGGCATCAACACCGGCCGCGTGCTCGTGGGCAACATCGGCTTCGCCGCGCGGATGGAGTACTCGGTCATCGGCGACGCGGTGAACCTCGCCTCCCGCATGGAGAAGCTGGCCCATCCCAACGGCATCGCGGTGACGGATGAGACCTGGCGCCTGGCAGGCAACGAGTTCCTTTTCAAGGAAGGCGGCACGGAAGAGGTGAAGGGCTTCGGCACGGTGCGCATCTGGCGCCTCTGACCGCGGTCAGAAGACGCGGCCCCAGAGGACCTTGAGGTACTCGCCCTCGGGGAAGTCGGCCGCGAAGGGGTGGTCGGGCCCGGCCCCGGTCTTGCGGAAGATCTGGAGCTTGCGGCCCGCTGACCCGGCCGCCGAGCGCACGATCCTCTGGAACTCGTGCCAGGGCAGGAGCCCGCTGCACGAGCACGTCACGAAGAACCCGCCCTCCTCCACCGCGGCGATGGCCAGTCTGTTGAAGTCCGCGTACTTATGCGCCCCGAAGTCGTAGCCCTCGCGCGTGGCGATGAGCTTGTAGGGGTCGAGGACCACGAGGCCGAAGGTCTTGCGGTTGGCCGCCATCTGGCGCAGGTAGGGGAAGGCGTCCGCGCACACGAGGTCCAGGCGCACGTTGTTGAGGTTGGCGTTGCGCCGGGCCTGGGCCGAGGCCTCCGGGTCGAGTTCGACGCAGGAGACTTCCTCGGCGCCGCCCAGCTTCTTGGCGTAGAGGCCGAAGCCCCCGGTGTAGCTGCAGATGTCGAGCATCCTGCGTCCCCGGGCCAGGCCCGCGGCCGCCAGCCGGTTCTCGCGCTGGTCGCAGAAGAAGCCCGTCTTGTAGCCGCCCTCGAGGTCCACCTCGAAGGCCACCCCGTTCTCGGTCACGCGGACCTTGCCGCCCGGCTGGGCGTCCCCGTGCTTGGGCTTGAGGGAGAAGCCCTCCATCTTCTGCACCGGCGCGCTCGCGCGCAGGGTGACCTTGGCTCCGGGGAAGTGCTCCTGGAGGGCCTCCGCGATGGCTCCGGCCTGGCGGAACATGGCCAGGGAATAGAGCTCGAGCACGAGGTGGTCCCCATAGCGGTCCACCACGAGGCCCGGCAGGCCGTCGCCGTGGGCGTGGATGACGCGGTAGGCGTCGGTCGTAGCGTCCAGGCCGAGGATGTCCTTGCGCAGACTGACCGCGCGGCACACCATCTTCTTCATGAAGGCCGCCGGATTGAACCCGGCCAGGTCCCTGGAGAGGAACCGGAGGGTGACGAGGCTCTTGGGGTTGTAGAGCGCGGCCCCGTAGGGCGCGTCGTTCTTGTCGTAGACCGCCACGATGTCCCCTGGCCTGGCCTTGGGGTCGGCGTTCGCGATCATGCGCTTGAACGCCTGGGGACCCGCGGGCGCGGACTTCAGGCGCACCCACGGCATGTCCACGGCGTGGGCTTTGGGGGTGACCGCCGCCTTCCTTGGCTCAGGCCCGCGCTGCGCTCGTTCCATGACAGCATTCTACCAATTGCCAGCGCCCCTCCACCGGAATGCAACAGCTGGTGTCAGACACCAGCTGTTGCATTCCGGCTGGCGCCTTCAATGGGTGACTTCACTGAGGGGCCAGCGCAGGGGAGCCACGGTCTTGGGGCCCTTCGGATAGGGCTCCTTGCGGAAGTTTTGAGCGGCCTTTTTGGCGGTGTCTTCGCTGATGGCTGAGAAGAGCTCTTCAGCCTCTTCATGCCTTCCATCGAGTTGGAGCAGGTTGGCCATGCGCAGGGCGGTCCAGGCCTTGAGCCTCGTGGGGATGGCGAGCCCTGCCATGGCATCCAGGTGCTTCCTGGCCTCCTCGGGCCTGCCTGAGAGCATGAGCGCCTCTGCCGCGCGGTAGCGGACCGAGGCCGAGGTCTTCTCCCTGACCTCAGGGACCAGGCGCTCGAGCCACTTGCCGTCCGGGTCGGTCCAGGTCAGGGCCTCATCCCAGCGGCCCGCCTTCTCCGCCACGTAGATGCGCCTCAAGCGGAAGTAGGGATTGCCCGGATAGCGCTCCATGAGGGGGGCTAGGAGGCTGTCCGCCTCATCCCACCGCTTCTCCTTCTCGGAGGAGTAGACCGCGGCCAGCACGGTGCTGGCTTCCACGCGAGCGAGTGTGCCCTTCTCGGCTGCGCGCCGGATCTGCTCGATGCCCTTCTTGCGGTCAGGCCAGAGCCCGGTCAGGAGGAAGGCGAAGGGCTTGGCGGCGGCAGGCAGCCGCGAGGTGAAGTAGTTGTATATCCCAAGACCGAGATACGCGTCCTCGATCCCGGGATCTTCGGCCACTGCGGCCTTGATGTGCCGCATGGCCTTCTTGCCGTCGGAGAGGGCGTCGCGCATCCTGCGCTGATGCGCCCTGACCCTGGCCCTGAACCCGTAGCCTGCACCGAGATAGTAGTGGCCCAGGGCAGGAGAGGACGAGAGCGCGGCCTCGGCAGCGGCGATGCAGCGGCCGGTCTGGACCTCGAATGCCTCCAGGGTCCGGGGCTGGACCGGGTCCTCGAACAGGGCGCGCTCGTAATGGACCACGGCCTGGTAGAAGGGACCGGCGGGATGGCCAGGGTGCCTTCTCTCCACCGCTTGGACCGCGGCCAGAGCGGGTCCTGTGCGGATGTCGTAGAAGAGGTCGATGACCTCGGCCAGCTCCTTGTTGACCGGGTCAGAGGAGGGCGAGACAGGGGCAGCGGACGCCAAGCCTGCCAGAAGCAGCCACGCGAGCATGCCACCATGCCATGCCCTGGCACCAGCATGGCGGAATGCAACATGGCTGATGTCTGACACCAGTTGTTGCATTGCGGGCAGGGGCTAGTTGTTCTGGTTGTCTTCGAAGTAGTCGAAGTCCAGGGCCAGGGCAGCGCCTAGGAGCACGGCCTTGCCGTCGTCATTTGCCGGGGCGGTGGGGCCGTCGAGCATGACCACGAAGCGGTCCGCGTCGCTGAAGACCTCCTTGAGAAGGCCGCCCCACTTCTTGGTGATCGTGCCCATCTTGGCGCCCGCGGGGTCCACCAGGTCGAAGGTCCAGATGCGGAAGAACCCGGCTTCCACGCCCGCGACGGCCTGGCCGGCGGCGTCGACGATGTCGAAGCGCCGGCTGATCCAGCGGAACCTGCGGTGCACGGCTCCCACGGGCCTGCCGCCGCCGTCCTCCACGTAGGTCGAGGACCAGATCCAGTGCCAGGGCCGGACCACGCGCAGGGCGGGCTTGTTCTCCTTGTCGAAGACCGTGATCGCGAAGGGCCGGTGGCTGCGCAGGAAGAGTCGCTTGAGCACGAAGAGGAAGCCCGAGCCCTCCTCAGCCACGCTGCCCAGGGGCTCGGCGTTCTCAGAGAGGAGCTCATACCTGTTGGCGGTCTCGAAGCCCACGATGATCTCCGCCCACTCCTTCTTCTGCTGGATGACCCAGGTGCGGCGGTCGAATAGCAGGCTCATGGCGGTTCTCCTTTCCTCTAGTAGCTCGTCTCGTCCAACTTGACCTTGCCTCGGAACACGAGGTGCATGAACGCGGAGTACGCGCCTGCCAGGGGCAGGCCGAGCAGGGCCACCACGGCCATGATGCGCAGGGTGCCCGGCGAGGAGGACGAGTTCCAGATGTCGAGGCTCCAGGCCTGGTCGAGGCTCGAAGGCGCCAGGTCAGGGTAGAGGGAGCCGCAGAACACGCCCACGCAGAGGAGCACGATGAGGCTCGAGGAAGCCAGGGCCCGCGTATGGTGCCCTGCCCTTGCAGCGAGGAAGGTGCTCGCGGTCAGGAGCACCCCGACCGCGGCGAAGGTCCCCACGAAGGGCCGCTCCCTCAAGTGCGAGGCCGCGGAGGCGTCCTGGGAGAGCATCATGACCAGGACGGTGAGGAAGAGCGCGAGGAACGCCAGGAGGGCCTTGCCTCGCCATGCGTGGATCCGGTGGTGGAGCGGTCCTTCGGTCTTGAGGCAGAGGTAGCATGCGCCGTGCATGGCGAAAAGGCACGTGGTGAGCAGGCCGGTGAGCAGGGGGAACGGGCCGAGCAGGTCGAAGAATCCGCAGACCAGGTAGCGCTCCGAGTCCACCGGCACGCCCGCGATCATGTTGCCCGCCGCCACGCCGTAGAGGACGGAGGCCCCGAGGCTCGAGGCGAAGAGGGACCGGTCCCAGAAGCGGCGCCAGGTCTCGGAGGGGTGCTTGCCGCGGAACTCCATGGAGGAGGCCCGCATGATCAGGGCGAGCAGGAGCAGCATGAAGGGGATGTAGAACCCGGAGAACACCGCGGCGTACACGTCCGGGAACGCGGCGAAGAGCGAGGCTCCGAAGGCCACGAGCCAGACCTCGTTGCCGTCCCAGAGCGGGGCGATGGAGTTCATGAGCACCCGGCGCTCCGTGTCGTCCTTGGCCAGGGGGTACAGGAGGCCGACGCCGAGGTCGTAGCCGTCCAGGACCGCGTAGCCCGCCAGGAGCAGGCCCAGCACGCAGAACCAGAAGGTCTGGAGGTCCATATCAGGCTCCTCCGGCCGGGGCCGCGAGCGGCTCAGGGGGCGCGTCCTCCGGCCCGTGCTCGATCTTGTCCGCCATGACGAAGAGCCAGACGCAGAAGAGCGCGAGATACAAGAGCCCGAAGAGGAGGAGCGAGCCCAGCACGTGCGAGGCGGGGACCACGGCCGAGACCGAGTCCTGGGTGCGCAGGACGCCGTACACGGTCCAGGGTTGGCGTCCCAGCTCGGCCGCCGCCCAGCCGAACTGGTTGGCCAGGTAGGGCCCCAGCGCGGCCGCGAGGTTGCCCATGAGCACGAGCTTGCTGGAGAAGAGCGTGCCGCGCCAGAGGAGCAGGCCGTTGAGCAGGGTCCAGCAGATGAAGGCCGTGCCCAAGCCGAGCATGGCGTGGTAGACCTGGAAGGCGAGGAAGACCGGAGGCCAGTCCTCCCTGGGGAACTCGTTGAGGCCTTGGACCCGGCCTCCCTTGGACCCGTGGATGAGCCAGGTCAGCAGGCCAGGGATCTCGATCTTGTAGCGCAAGGTCCGCGCCTCGCTGTCCGGGAACCCGATGAGGGGCAGGCCCGCGCGGTCCGTGCTCTCGTAGAGCCCCTCGAGCGCCGCCGCCTTGGCAGGCTGGTACTGCGCCATGACCACGGCTGAGCGATGCCCGGTGATGAGCATGGCCGTCGTCGAGGCCAGGCCGAGGCCCAGGGCCAGGGGGAAGCACTTCTTGGCGAAGTCGACGTGCCTTCCGCGCAGGAGGTAATAGCTGCACACCCCCATGACCACGAACGAGCCCTGGACGCAGCAGCCCATGAGCACGTGGGCGAATCTCGAGAGCGAGGAGGGGCTGAACACCATGGCGAAGAAGTCCGCCATCTGCGCCTTCATGTAGGGCCCGGTCCCGACCAGGACGTGCCCGGCCGGGGTCTGCTGCCAGGAGTTGGCCGCGGTGATGAGGAAGGCCGAGATGACGCTGCCCAAGGCCACCATCACGGTGCACAAGAAGTGGACCCTGGGCGGGACCCGGTTCCAGCCGAAGAGGAGCACGCCGAGGAAGCAGGACTCCAGGAAGAAGGCGAGGATGCCCTCGGCCGCCAGGGCGGGGCCGAACACGTCGCCCACGAAGCGCGCGTAGGCCGCCCAGTTCGTGCCGAACTGGAACTCCATGGTGATGCCGGTGGCCACGCCCATGGCGAAGTTGACCGCGAAGATCCTGGCCCAGAACCTGGTCATGGAGGCGTAGAGCTTGTCGCCCGTGCGCAGGTGGAGCCACTCCATGGCCACCATCAGCAGGGCCAGGCCGATGGTGAGCGGCGGGAACAGGTAGTGGAACATGATGGTCATGGCGAACTGCAGGCGCGAGAGGAAGGCCGCGTCGAGCATCATGCTGTTCTCCCGCTTGCGGCCGGAAGGGTGAAGCGGAAGGTGCTGCCCTTGCCGGGCGTGGATTCCACCCAGATGCGGCCGCCCTGCCGGGTCACCAGGGTCCTGCAGATGTAGAGGCCCAGGCCCAGGCCCTTGCGCCGGTTCTCGAAGTTCGAGGAGGCTTGGAAGAGGTGCTCGAAGAGGTTGGGCTGGTCCCCCTCCGCGATGCCCATGCCCGTGTCCGACACCGAGGTCTCGATGTAGCCGTCCTTGGACTCGGCTACCTTGACCGTGATCGTGCCGTGCTCAGGAGTGAACTTGAGCGCGTTGTCGATGAGGTTGCCGAGGATCTGCCTGTAGCGCAGGGGGTCTGCCATGGCCGGGGGGAGGGAAGGCCCTGCCGCGCACTCCAAGGCCAGGGACTTGGCCGCGGCCGTGGTCTGATAGTCCCCCACGATCAGCGAGGCGAAGGGGCCCAGGTCCAGCACCGCGGGAGAGACCGCGAGCTTGCCCGTCTCCGAGCGCGTCAGCTCCAGGAGGTCCTCGACCATCCTCTGGAGGTGGCTGGCATTGCGGTCCACCATCTCGGTCCACTTGCGCAGGTCCGCCGGGAACTTCGCGCTGTGGTCCTTGAGGATGCGCAGGCCGCCCACGATGAGGGTGAGCGGGTTCCTCAGTTCGTGATTGACCTGGTGGAAGAACTCGGAACGGAAGCGCTCGACCTGCTTGCGGGCCGTGATGTCCCGCAGGAAGGCCCGCGAGGCGTACGGCTTGCCGTCCTTGAGTTGGAGATTGATGGTGCCCGAGACCGGGACCTCGCGCCCGTCCTTGGCCAGGAGCACGGTCTCGAAGTCCCTGACCGTCTCGCCCTTGAGCACGCGGAGGAAAGCCTCGCCGCAGCGCCGGCGCTCGGACAGGGGCACGAGCCGCGCCGCCTCCATGGTCCGGACCTCCGAGAGGGAATACCCGAGGGACTCCCTGAAGGCGCGGTTGGCGTAGACGATGCGTCCCGCGGGATCGTTGCTCAGGATGAGGTCTCCGGCATTCTCGATGAAGTCCTCGAGCTCCGCCTCCCTCGCCGCCAGGGTGGAGCATGCCTCGTTGAGCCTGACGTCCAACAGCTCGTCTTGGACCACGACCGCCAGGTCGCACAGGGCGCTCACGTCCTGATCCTTCATCAGGCGCGGCCTGCGGTCCATGACGCACAACATGCCCACACGGCTGCCGTCCGGCGCCCTGAGGGGGCAGCCCGCGTAGAAGCGGATGCCCGGCCCTCCGGTGACCACGGGCGAGTCCTTGAACCTGGGGTCCAAGGTCGCGTCAGGCACGACCAGGGGTCGGTCCGAGAGGATGCCCTGGCCGCAGAACGAGACGTTCCTGGGCAGCTCGCAGATCTGCAGTCCGTGCTTGGACTTGTACCACTGCCGCTCGGCGTCGATGATGGAGATGGCGGCGTAAGGCACGTCGAAGAGCTTGGCGGCCAGCCGCGTCAAGCGGTCGAAACGCTCCTCGGCCGGGGTGTCGAGGATGACGAGCTTCTTGAGGGCTTCGAGGCGTTCGGTCTCCTGCTGGACTTTGCCCATGGTGTCAGCCCATTATATATAGAAACATGTCGGGGAGGGACGTCCTGCTCATAGCCCGGAAGAGCGCAGGAAAGGGTCCGCTGAGAGGAGCAGCATGACCAGCAGGCTGTGGCCATTGACCCTGAGGAAAGCCCGGCGCAAGGCGGGCGCATCAAGAGGCCCGGACATGAGCCTGACAGCCTCCCAGGTGAGCCAAGCGGACGCGCAGGCCAAGACCAGGCAGGCAGGCACGGAGCGCAGACAGCCGAAAGCCGGGAACGCCAAAGCCGCTGCGGAGGCCGCGGTCATCCACACGGCTGAGAGCCGGCCGATCCCGCTCCGTCCCAGGCAGGAGCACGCTGCAGGCAGGCCGGCGCACTTGAGGTCGGGCTCCTGCTCGGGAGCCAGGAGCCAGAAGTGCGGGACCTGCCAGAGGTAGAAGAACGCGGCCACTGCCAGGAGCCTCGGGTCATCCAAGCTCCGGCCGGCCGCAAGCCAGCCCAAGGCCGGAGGAACGGCTCCCACCAGGGCTCCCGGCGCCGCGGCGAAGGCCGTGACCCTCTTCAAGGGCGTGTAGACCAGGTCATACCAAGCCGCGGCTCCAAGCCCCAGCGCGCCGACCAGGAGCCCTCCGGAAAGATAGAGGAGGCCGCTGCCCAGGACCAGGAGCGCTGTCGAGACCAGGGCGGCGAGCCCGGGCGACATGGCGCCTGAAGGCAGAGGCCTGTCCTTGGTGCGGCTCATGCGCTTGTCCGTGCCTGCTTCAAGGCACTCGTTCAAGCCGCAGGCTCCGCAAGCAAGGAGGAACACTCCAACGCCCAGGGGAAGGATCAAGGTCCAGTCTCCTGACCCGGCCAGCAAGCCGGACAGAGCCGAGAGCCCTGCCAGGGCCGAGACCCGGACCTTGACCAAGGCCGGCAAGGACCTCACTTGAGCTCCTTGAGATAGTCGAGCACGAGCTCGGTCTCTTCCTTGTCGAGCGTGTTCGGAGGCATGACCGGAGGATAGCCCTCGATGATGAGAGCCTCAGGCTCGAGGATCTCCTTCCTCAGGAAGGCCTCATCCGCCTTCAGAGCCTCGGCTCGGCCTTCGACCTTCTCCATGCTGCCGAAAAGCCCCTTCAGCGTGGGGCCCACGCTCGGGCCGCCGTCCAGGGTGTGGCACGCCAAGCACCCGTGCTCCTCGAGCAGGTTCGCTCCGGCCTTCCCCGGCTTGCCTCCCGAGGCCTTGGCAAGAGCGCGCTCTCCTTCGTCGGAGAAGTACCAGCGCCTGAAATCCTCCTCCGAGACCACGCGCACCTTGGAGAGCATGGCTGAGTGGTCCAGACCGCAGATGACGGAGCACTGGATGTCGAAGTCTCCGAGGAGCCGCGGCAGGAACCAGGCCGTGGCCGTCCGGTTGGGCACCACGTCGATCTTGATGCGGAAAGCCGGGATGTAGAAGCCGTGGATGACGTCCAAGGTGTTGAGCTCGAGCCGCATGGGCCGCCCCAGGGCGGAGAAGAGCTCTTCGGAGCGCTTGCCGTTGGGGTATTCGAAGGACCAGGCCCACTGCCGCGCCGTGACCTTCACGGTCATGGAATCAGGCGGCGGATTGCGCAGGGTGCGGAAATCCGTCCACCCGAAGTAGAACAGGGCGAGGAAGAGGATGAGCGGCACCACGGTCCAGACCGCCTCGAGCAGGGCGTTGCCCTCGATGTCCGTGGGCTGGGGGTTGCGCTTCCTGCTGTAGCGGAGCGAGAAGTAGACCAGGAAGAAGGTGACCATGAGCAGGACGGCCAGGCACAGGGCCAAGGAGCCCAGGAAGTAGCGGTCGATGCTGAGGCTGACCGTGGAGGCTTGGGGCAGATAAGGCATGTCAGCGGAACCCCAGGTCCAGGAACATCATGCTGATGAAGATCACCAGGGTCAAGAGCGCCACCAGGACCATGCCCTTGAGGAGCGGGCCCTCGTATTTCAGGTGCATGAAGTAGTGGAAGACCAGCCAGGCCTTGGCAGGGGTGATGACGAGCATGGCGAGCACGGCGAGCTTCGGAGAGGCCAGGCTCGCCGACACCAGGCCGATGGTCAGGCAGACCAGCGCTCCCCAGACCCGCGCCAGGACCGCGGGTTCTACGATGTGGCCCTTCTCCTGGTCCATGGAGGTCATGCAGCGAGATAGAAGAGCGGGAGCAGGAAGATCCAGATGACATCCACCAGATGCCAGTACAGGCCCGAGTTCTCCAGGACGACGCAGTCCCCCTGGTGGACCCTGCCCTTGCCCACCAGCAGGGCCATCACGGAGAGCAGGACCACGCCTGCCAGGACGTGCAGGCCGTGCAGACCCGTCATGGTGAAGTAGAGGCCGTAGAAGAGCCCTTCTCCCGGCGGAAGAGCCAGGAGCGCCTTGCCCCCGGGATAGATGCCGTGGCTGAACTTGGCGCCCCATTCGAAAGCCTTGACCACCAGGAACACCCCGCCAAGCCCTGCGGTGAGCCATGCCCACTTGGCGCCGTCCGAGTGCCTGCCCTGCTGGACCGAGGTGAGAGCCAGGGCGGCGAAAAGGCTGCTCGTCAACAGGACCAGGGTGTTGGCCACTCCCAGGACCACGTTCAGCTCCCGGCTTGCGTGATGGAAGCTCTCAGGGTGGAGCGAGCGGTAGCCTGAGTAGAGGATGAACAAGCCTCCGAAGAGCATGAGCTCCGTGAACAGGAAGAGCCACATGCCGATCTTGGAGCCTTGGTAATCCCGGCGCCCGTTCTCGCTCATGCAGGGGCCTTGGGATTGTAATGGTAGGGCGCCTCGGTCACGACCGGGAGCTTGTCGAAGTTCTCAGGAGGTGGAGGGGAAGGCAGGGTCCACTCCAGGGTCTTGCCTCCCCAGGGGTCGGCCTCGGCGGGCTTGCCGCGCCGCAAAGCGATGAGGAGATTGGCGTAAAACACCGCCAAGCCCGCGACCAGGGCCCAGGACCCGACCGTGGCGGCGATGTGGAGCGAGTGGAACTGCGGCAAGTGCGCGAAGTACCTGCGCGGCATGCCCATATATCCCAGGGCCATGAAGCTTCCGTAGAGCATGTTGAAGCCCAGGAACATCAGGGCCCATGCCGCGTAGGCGGGCTTCGGGTCATACTGCTTGCCGAACATCTTCGGGAACCAGTAGAGGAGCGCCGCGAAGAACGCGAATCCCGTGCCCCCGAACATCACGTAGTGGAAGTGCCCCACGATCCAGTAGGTGTCGTGCAGGTGCACGTTCAGGCCCAGGGCGCCCTGCATCACCCCGGAGAGCCCTCCGATGGAGAAAAGGAACACGAAGGTGAGGGCATAGAGCATGGAGGGCTGCATGTCCACCGAGCCCTTGTAGAGCGTGGCCGTCCAGTTGAAGACCTTGATGGCGCTCGGGATGGCCACCAGGAAAGTGAGCAGGGAGAAGATGATGTTGGCCAGGTCCGCCATGCCGCTCGTGAACATGTGGTGCGCCCAGACCACCGAGCCCAGGGCCGCGATGGCCAGGGAGGAGTAGGCGATGGCCTTGTAGCCGAAGATGCACCTGCGCGCGAAGGTCGGGATGATCTCGGTCACGGCGCCCATGGCAGGCACGATCATGATGTAGACGGCCGGGTGCGAGTAGATCCAGAAGAGGTGCTGGTAGAGGAGCGGGTCTCCCCCCTTGGCAGGGTCGAAGACCCCGATGCCGAAGGCGCGCTCCAGGATGACCAGCAAGAGCGTGATGCCGATGATCGGCGTGGCCAGGACCTGGATCCAGCCCGTTGAGTAGATGGCCCAGGCGAACAAGGGCATCCTGTGCCAGGTCATGCCCTCGCAGCGCATGCGGTGGATCGTGGTGATGAAGTTCAGGCCGGTGAGGATGGAGGAAAGCCCCAAGACGAAGGCAGCGAAGACCGCCAAGGACACGTTCGTGCCGGTGCGGATGCTGAAAGGGACGTAGAAGGTCCAGCCAGTGTCAGGCGCGCCGGAGCCGGTGAAGAGCGAGAGCACGGCCAGGCATGCGCCCGTCAGGAAGAGCCACCAGGAGAGCAGGTTCAGCCTCGGGAAGGACACGTCCTTGGCTCCGATGAGGATGGGGAGGAAGAAGTTCCCGAACACCGCAGGCAGGCCCGGGATCACGAACATGAAGACCATGATGACCCCGTGCACCGTGAAAAGCGCGTTGTAGGCGCGGGCCGAGATGAGGAAGTCGCCGCCGCTCAGGTGCTTGAGCCGCATCACGATCCCGAGCGCGACCGCGACCCAGAAGAGGACCGTCATGACCGTAAGGTAAAGGAGGCCGATGCGCTTGTGGTCGGTGGAGGTGACCCAGGAGTAGAGTCCTCCCTCGCCTTGCCGGTCCAGGTAGCTCATGCCGGCCTCCTTGCGCCCCAGACCAGCCAAGCCACGAGCCCGAGCGCGCTCAAGAGCACCGTGGTTCCCATCACCTTCATGGCTCCCACCACGTATTTTCTTCCACGCGGGTCGCCGGAGAAGCAGTACTGGAGCGTCTTGATGATCGTGGGCCTGACCAAGCCCTTCTTGGCCTCGTCGACCGCCATGGCCAGGTCAGCGGGCAGGAAGGTCGTGCCGTACATGTAGCGCGTGACCACGCCCTGGGGCGAGAGCAGGACCACCACTCCCGGGTGCAGGTACTCCTTGCCCCAGGCCTGATACTCGAACCCCACGGAACCCGTCAAAGTCTTGATCGCCGGGTTCTTGCCGGTGATGAAGCGCCACGCCTCGGGAGGGAAGGGGCGCTTGAGCTGCTTGAGGTAGTTCCGCCTCTTTTCTTTTGCGATGGCGGGCGTGTCCCGTTCGTCGAAGCTCACCGTGATGACCCGGAAGTCCCTGCCAGGCTCCCGCGGCACCGCATTCAAGGCCTGGGTCAGGCCGTGCAGGAGAGGCGTGCAGATGCCTGCGCACGCGAAATAGTTCAGGGTCAGGACCGTCGGGCGGTCCACTAAGGAGCGCAGGGACACGGGCTTTCCGTCCTCGTCGCTGAACACCGGGTCCAAGGCAGCTTGACCGCCCAACTGCTCCTTGACTCCGACCGAGCCCTCATCAACGACCTGAGGCTCGGCGGCCCAGGTCCAGACAGCCAGGAAGAGGATGGGAAACAGGCCCCCCATATCGGCGCTATCCTAGCATTTCGAAGGTAAATCCCGGTCAAAGTCCTGGCTAAGGCTTGGCGGGGGCGCAGTAGCTGACTTGCTTGCGCTTGGTGATCGGGGTGCCCAGGTCGCAATCCAGTTCGAGCGTTTCAGGGGCGTCGCCCATGCCGGAGGAGTAGAAAGCGGACAATTCGGCTTCTCCGGCTGCCTTGACCTTGAGCTCGTACTTGTAAAGGGGATCGCCCAGCACCGTCCTGGTCAGATTGAACTGGGTGAGCGGGCCCAGCTTGAACCTGCCCTCAGCGTCCGTCTTGGCCATGGCGGTCTCTCTGACGAAGGAGGAGACCAGGAGCACCTCAGCATCAGCCACAGGCGCGCCTTTGCGGACCACCGAGCCCGAGATCTGGGGCGCCATGCAGCGCGAGTTCGGCATCGGCACGCAGCCTGCGAGGATGAGGATCCCAGTCAACCCGGCCAGCCTGGCCCGCATCAGGCGAATTCCGGCACGAACTGCGCCTGGCCCGTGACGCCCAGCATGGTCGGATCGTGCAGGATGAGGATCATGAACACGTCGTCAGGCACATCCCACTTGCACGTGATGCCCCGGCGGCTCGCCCTCTCGAAGCCGAACCTCGGATAGAAATCCGGATGCCCCACCAGGACCACGTAGGGTATAGAGCGTCCCCTCATGCGCGAGATGCCCGCTCTCACAAGCTCCGTGCCGATGCCTTTGCGCTGTTCCTCGGGTGCTACGGCCATGGGCCCGAGAGCCATGCCCTTGACCTTCTTCTTGCCGCACTCGATGATGACCGGGCTGAACAGGATGTGCCCCACCACCTTCTCGTCTCTGGTCGCGACCAGGGAGAGCGCGTCTTTGTGGTGCTTGCGGATGTTGTCTACGATGTCCGCTTCAGCGGACTCCTTGAACGCAGCCGTGGTCAATTCCCGGATCGCAGGGATGTCTTCTGGCTGTTCTTTTCTGACGTTGATCGGGCTCATGTATTAGCTGATCGTCCGGCCGACAGGGCCGAGTGGGATGGGGGACATAATCATAGCATGGAAAACGTCTGACAAATCACCTGGTTCGGCAAAAGTTTGCCTTTGTTTTGACTATCCCCGGCTACAGTTGCCGGTAAGAGATGAATGCCAAGAGAGCCCTCGCGTTCGGCCCTGCCATCTTTCTTGCCGGGTGCATGCGCGCCTGGGACCATCCGGACCTCAAGACCTTCGCCCCTGCAGCTCCTGCCCCGGCCGCGGCGTCCTGCCAGACCTGCCATGAGGAGGAATACGGCTCCTGGCAGAAGACCAGGCACGCTGATAAGGGCAGGATGGAGAAGATCCCGGAAGAGGGCCTGCGCCAGTGCTCTGCGTGCCACGAGGTCAAGCCCGGGCACGCGGAAGAACCGGCCGAAGGCACGGCGGTCAATCCCAGCCGCCTATCCAAGACCGAGCAGAACACCCTGTGCGGCAAGTGCCACTACAACCAGGACTACTTCGGCCGGCGGGCCATCAATCCCAAGGACCGGCATGCCCTGTTCATGGACGTCGGGCTGGAAGGCCGCAAGAAACAGCTCTCCTGCCTGGACTGCCACGCAGGCCACTCAGGCAAGAGCGCCATGCTGACGCACTCCAAGGCGAACATCTGCTTCAAGTGCCACAAGTCCGCCATGGTCACCATGGGCGCGTTCCAGCCCGTGAACTGGCTCAGCGCAGGCAAGGCCTGCCAGGCCTGCCACACCGTGCACGGAGGCTCGACTTTATTTAAGACAGCCAAGATGGCCACGGGAGTGTGCGTGGTCTGCCACTTCGTGGGCGTCGCGGTCGCTGATTAGGCTTTCCGGCATAGGCCCATTGCCGGTCAGCGCATAGGGCCTTGGACCCTCCGCTCCGACACAGCTTCCTGATAGACTTGAAAGGCCTTTCAGCTATCTGTCGGCGGAGGGAAGATGAAACGCTTTCTGAGAGCAGGCGTGTGGGCGTGCCTATTGGTGCCGAGCCTTCTGAGCTCGGCTGCTCGGGCCGAGGGTCCTCTGGACGACAGGATAACGGATGCCATCTCCGCGGCCCAGGCGGGCGGCTTCCTGGCTCCCGCCGAGCTCCAGCCCATGCCTGCCGCGGCCGAGCCTGCGGTGGCCGCGTATGAACGAGGCCGCGATGAGATCCGCGCTTTCGAGGACGGAGACTGGACCTTCGAGAGCGAGGCGCGTTCCGCCATGGAGCAGACCAAGACCGGGCTGACCAACGCGGGCTTCTCGGTCGTGAGCGCCCAGGTCTACAAGCGCTCGGAGTTTCCTTGGCCCTATTTCTACAAGGTGGAGTTCATCTCTCCCAACGGGTATCACTATCAGTTCAAGACCCATCAGCAGGGGGAATGGACCTTCGAGAGCGAAGCGCGCTCCGCCATGGAGCAGGCCGTGGCCGGGTTCAAGAACTCAGGCTATTCCGTCATCAGCGGCCAAGTCTTCAAGCGGTCCGACTACCCGTGGCATTACTACTACAAGATCGTCTACGTCGTGCTCCGGGACGACTACCCGCATCCCCAGCCTCCCCAGGATGAGATGCAGGTCCTCAACGGCGGGCCTTACAAGCACGAGGACCAGGCCCGCTCAGCCATGCGGGAGCGCAAAGCCGGGCTCGAGAGAGCCGGCTATGTGGTGATCAGCGCCGAGATCGTGAGGCTCCCTTGGCCGAAGGCGTACTTCTTCAGGATCGAGTACACCAAGAGGCAGGGCCATGACGGGCCCCGGTACCCGCGTCCCAGGGGACGCTAGAGGCCTCGGACTGTCGGCTCAGCGTCGAGCGGGCGCAGGCCCTGCTCGTTGGGAGCCGTCGGATTGCAGGCCATGTCCCCGATGCTTCTCTCGTCGCCGACCAGCAGTTGCCCGTAGTGCATCCAGACGAGGTCGCGGAACGGCTCGGTGAACTCGCAGATCTCTCCGGCGAGCGGATTGGCGATGGCGCGGCCGCGGTTTCTTCGGCGGCTTGAGGACCCCGCCGACCTTGGTCAGGCCCTTGGGGACATGGAACTCGACCCCAGGCGGCATGGAGGCCGGGACGCCGTCGCCGGCGCTCACGACCTCCGATGAGAGCATCATCAGGGCAAGAGGCGCGCTCAACCGTGCGGACCATGGCAGATTCATGATACGCCGAAGATACCACTTGAGGCCCGGGTGCTCCATGTCGTTAGTCATGTTCCAAAAGCGTTCGCCGGCGCCGACTTTTCTGGTCTTTGCTTGACGGCTATTTCAGGTTCCTGGTGGACTTCAGTTTCCATGGACCCTTTGGTTGCCGCTCATATGTCCAGTGGTCGACATGAGGCGTTGGGTCACCGGGACGCTTGTAGTGGATGTCAAAATAGGCAGCCTGAGAATCGCCGTCGTCAAGCCTGACATTCACTTCCAGCAAGTCGGGGTGCGCCTGGCGGAATTCCGCAGCAACGCTTTCCTGTGTCGGAGGCTTATGCCCGCATGCCATGCCGCCGCAGAGCATCAAAATCCCCAAGATGGCGATTCGCGGTCTGTTATCTCGGACAGCACTTGCTGCAAGCTTCTTCATTTAGGTTCGATGCTGCTGCTGGTTTCCACGCTTCCATGCTTGCTGATACTGACAACCACCTCCTGAGCGGGGACGATACCGCTGCTCACGTAGACCAGCATCCACGGGAAATCGCCCGCAGGACCGATCTCCCGGAGCGCGAAGCCCTGCGGGGACAACTTCTCCATGGAACAGTAGCGTGCGAGGGCCTTGTCTCCGAAAAGCCTGGCTTCCGATTCTAGGAGACATGGACCTTGCGTTCGCAGCCAACGAGGGCGATGGCCAGAAGCAGAAGAAGTGAGCTGGAAAAACGAAAGCGATTCATGCGCTACTCAATTTGAGATTGTCAGCTCCGACTCTCTCCCGGGGCAGACAGCTGTCGTCAGGGGTTGGTGCCCCAACTGGTTTCCACTGCCCCCTTCTTGTTGATCATGACAACGACCTCGTGGGTGGGCGCAATGCCGCTGCTCACATAGATCAGGGACCATTGCAGGTCGACCTCAGGACCGATCTTGCTTAGCGAGAAGGCCTGTAGGGGCAACTTCTTTCTTGAACAGAAACGCGCCAGAGCGTCTTGGCCCAGAATTCTGGCCTCCGACTCCGATACTTTCACTTCGCGATAACAGCTACAGCTGCTCAGGGTCAAGCTTAGGAGCAGCAGAATCGGACCAATGAATCGCAAGCGGTTCATGGACATGTCTCCTTAGTGCCGGCATCAGAGATTCGCTTGTCGCCTCGAAACTCTATATCGAAATCCTCTCCCGGGATACTTCGCCCCAGGGTCGTCAGGGTCTCAGCGATGAAGGGTCGCTTGCCCTTGTTGAAGTCATAAACGTCGTTGCGGGCGCTCAGAGATCCTTGGAAGGACCACGTGCAATCCCGGCGCAACGTCAGCATGCCTTTGAGCCGCAGTCTGATCCCGCCGATTAAGAGTCCTTGCGAGCCCTGTGTTTGCCAGGACATTTCGCTCTGGATGTGTACCTGCGCATCCCGCGCCGACTCCTTCAACTGAGCGGCAACAGCCGGAAACCGAGAGACAGGAACACCTGAAGTATCGACCTCAGTGAAATCTATCCAAAGCGGAGCTCCACTCCCGCCGGCACGGTGGAGGAGTCCCCTGATGAAATTTGATGCTCCGATCTTCTCTGCCTTTGGCAATCCTGAACCGGTTGGATTCAGTCTTGGTTGGCCCTGTGTAGTCCCCTGGCTTGTTGCGCGAGATTCGCGCCCTTCTTCTGAATGTCGCCTTGTGACGGTTTCCTTAATGCTGGAGACCGTCTGCAGAATTGACGGGTTCTGTGGTGAGATGGACAAAGCCTTCTCAGCCAGTGCCACCGCTCGGTCGTGGTCGCCGATTTTCTCCGCGGCGACGGCTTGGCTGATGAGGGCTGCGGCTGCGCGGTCCTTGGCCGTCTGTGCGGCGGACAATAGCAGGGCTTGGCTGTCTGGGAGGGTTGCGGTCGCAGCGGGGGGATTCGTGTCCCCCTTGGATTCCCGCTGGCCACTCTCCGTTTTCTGCCCCGGAGGAGGGCTCGACACCTTCGCTTTCCCTTTGGTGAGCATCGCGAGCGCGAAAGCGGCCTGGTTCTTCGGGTCGGCTTTCAGCGCCGCCTGGGCGTCAGCGAAAGCTCGCGGATTGTCCCCGGTCGCCGAATAACCGCGGCCACGTACGGTCAGCGCTGCTGAAAGCTGTCTTGGGTTCCGACTAGTCTCGGCCAAGGATACGGATCGCTCGGCCCTCGCCATCCCCGTCTGATGATCGCCGAGCGTGTAAGAGAACCCCGCAGCTTCGGCGGCAAGCCTGGCGCTTTGTGGGAACTGAGCCAAGCCCGCTTCCACCTTGGCGCTATTTTGCTGGATGATTTCCTGCTTCTTCTCGTTTGGAATGGAGGGGTCTTCTTTGGCTTCTTGCACGATCTTCCGGCTTTCCTCAGTTTCTCGGAGAGTCTTGCCCCAAATCTCGTTATAGATTTCTTCTTCCAGCGGCCCCCAATCCAATGGAACATCATCACCGGCCCATGATTTGAAGGTTGTCCCAAGGATCAGGCATGTGCCCAGCGCGAGGCTGGCTCGCTTGATGGCCTGCTTGTTCACAGCAATCATCGCCGATTCCGGAGGTATCCTACATGCACATGTTGCCAAGTCTGGAGTGAGTGGTTTGCAGAGTATATCAGGACCTGCGGGACAATCCAATGGAAAATCCGCGGGAAGCGCGGGGGAACTCAGCGGCTGGTCAGGCGGGAGAGTTCCGAGAACAGGGACTGCCACTCGGCAGGCGTGAGCTTCGCGGCCGAGGGGGCGAAGCCGTTGGAAGGAGCGCCCGCTGCGGCGGCAGAGGCAAGAGCGGAGGGGCTCTTGCGCCAGGCAGAGGAGCCGGCAAGCCAGAGGCTTGCGCGGCCGGGGTCGAGGATGGCCTTCCGGCTGGAGTCAGAGAACTTCAGCTCCTCCGGAGCCTGGTATTCCTTCAGCATGAGCTCCATGGCGAGGCTCAAGGGGATGACATTGGAGACTTTGCGGCCGGTGGAGCCCACGAGCTTGGAGAGGCTCTCCAGGGCCGCGGGGTCATCCTTGGGAAGGTCGAACGCGGCGAAGCTGCGCACCGCATGGACCAGGGCCATGCGGTCCTTGGCGGAGAGGTGATCGAAGCGGGTCATGGCAGAGCCTGGCACGCCTGCGCTGATGCTCTGGAACAAGGCTGACATGGCGGCACCGTGCTTCCAGCCCTGGGCCTTGGTGAAGTCCCTGGGCAAGGGGTTCAAGGTCGCGCCTGCAGGGCCGTCGCCCTTGCCTGCAGGGCCATGGCAGGTGACGCAGTACTGGTCGAAGAGGACTGTGCCCTCTTTGAGGATGGCCGGCTCTGGGCTCATCACGGTCTTGGGGTCCACCGGCGGGACCTCGTAGCCTTGGCTTGCAGGGTATTCGGTGGGGTCGAGCCAGCCTGTGGCTCCCTGGCTTGGGAGCTGGGGTCCTGCCGAGGGCCTGTTGGCTTTGCGAAGGCCTGGGACCACGGTGAAGAGGAATATCGCGGTCAGGGTGATGGCTCCGACCACGGTGAGAAAAGCCGTGCCGATGCGGCGGAGCTCCTCGGAGGAGGCGTAGTCGGAGACCTTCATCTGGGCAGCCTGAACAGCAGGCCCTCCTCGAGGTCCGGGTCGCCCAGGGGCATGTCAGCTCCGCGAGACAGGGCTTTGCGCATCCACAGGATGCCGATGGACACGAAGAACAGGGCTGCGCCGAGCTCCGGGAAGGAGAATCTCGGCGAGAGGCCGAGGCTCGGGAACACGAGCCAGCAAAGGTCGAGGTAGTGGCTGAGGAGCACGAGGACCGAGACCCAGGCCAGGCGCCGGGGGTCTCCCTTGGAATCGCGGGTCACCAGGGCGAAGAAGGGGATGATGAAGTGGATGACGGCCAAGCCGAGCGCCGCCCAGGACCAGGGGCCTTCCACGCGGAGCTTGTACCAGAAGGTCTCTTCAGGCAGGTGCGCGTACCAGATGAGCATGTACTGGGCGAACGCGATGTAGGACCAGAAAACGACGAACGCGAAGAGGAAGCCCCCGAGGTTGTAGAGGTGGTCGAAGCGCACTTCAGGCAGTCTTCCGGCTCTCTTGAGGCTCAAGGCGGTGAGGGCCACCGCTGAGAGGCCTGAGAGGAAGACCCCTGCGAACAGGTAGACCCCGAAGACATCGCTGTACCACTCAGGAGAGAGGCTCGAGATCCAGTCGAAGGCGACTACGGTCACGGTCACGCCGAAGATCACGAGGAACGCGGGCGAGAAGGTCTTGAGCCTGGCGGTAAGCTTGGGGTCGCGCGTGCTGTCGAGCTCCAGGGAGCCGCCGGTCAGGGTGATGAAGGACCAGAGCCAGAGGCTGACGCAGGCCATGGCGCGCAAGGCGAAGAAGGGGAAGTTGAGCCACGCGGTCTTGCCTGCCTGCATGGGGTCCTTGGGCCAGCCGGGCTGAGCCCAGGAGAAGAGGGTGGGGACTCCTGCCAGGCAGGCCAGCATGGCAAGACTCGCCGGGAACACGAGAGAGGACACGCGCTCGGCCGTGCGCCTCAAGGGGACGCTCCACTTGGCTCCGGTCACGTGCTCGAGGCTCACCAGGAACATGGCGCCCAGGCCGGCGCTCGAGAGCATGAGCATCCACACGAGCCAGTTGGCCCAGAATCGGGTGGGAGCGGAGATGAAGGAATCCACGCTCGCGAGCGCTCCGACGCAGGCCATGATGAAGAGGAACGGGGTCATGGCAGGTCGGAGTCCTTGGCGTTCCTGGCCCTCTGGAGCGCGCGCAGGTACTGCACCACTTGCCAGCGCTCGTCCTCGGTCAGGACGGCTGAGAACGAGGGCATGGAGTTCTTGCCCTTGGTGATGGTGTGGAACACGCTCCCATCCGGGAACGTCAGATAGCGGGCAGCCTGAAGGTCGGCGGGAGTCGCCCCGTAGGCCTTGGTCAGGGTGGGTTTGCCGTCAGCCAATGGGCCGTGGCAGACCTTGCACACGGCGTCGAACTTGGCCCTGCCTTTCCTCAGGGTCTCCATGTCCCGCGGCAGGGGATCGGCCAGCACCGCCGCTTCCTCAGGCGTCTTGAACGGATAGGGCAGTCTTCCGCGGGCCACCGCGCCGGGGGCTGAAGGGATGGCGCCTCCTGCGTCGGCGAAGAATCCCGCGGGCTGTCGGCTGTCGAGTTTGGGCTGGCTCAGCATGCGCGACATGGGGGGGAAAAGGGGGAAGAGCTTGATGGTCCAGTACATGGCAAGCCCTGCGAACGCCGCTGCGAGGGTCCCTGCGCAGGCCAGTCGGAGCAGGAAGGCGAGGGACGCGGGCTCTGCCTCAGGCAGGGGGATGACGAGCTCGACATCGGAAGCCCCGGCTTCGACGAGGGCTTGCCGCGCTTTGTCGGAGTCGAAGCTCTCGTTCTCGGCTTCGATGGACAGGGCGAAGCGGTCGCAGGTGATGCCGGGCATGGCCTTGCTTCCCAGCACCGGGTGCCAGAGCTTGGGCAATCTGCAGAGCAGGATGACGGCTCCAAGCCAGGCGGTGAACGAGGCGAAGAGCACGGTGACCTCGAACATGATGGGCACGAAGGCCTGCCAGGAGGCCAGGGGCTTTCCTCCGGTCACCAAGGGATAGTCATAGGCGTTCATCCACCACTGGAAGAGGAAGGCCGCGGCCGTGCCTGCGGCTCCCATGACCATGACCATGCCTGCCAAGGGAGTGCGCCTGAGTCCCAGGGCTTGGCTCAAGCCGTGGATGGGATAAGGGGTGTAGGCCTCGAGCCTCCCGAGGCCGCGGGAGCTCAGCTCGGGCACGGCCTCAAGAAGGGCCTTCGGAGTCTTGAAGAGCCCGAGCACGGCGAGGGGATTCTCAGCCATGCCGAGCCTCCCCAGCCTGGGGCATGTCAGCCTTGAGCTCGGTGGTCGCGACCACCGGGAGGAGCCTGCTGAAGAGCAGGACCATGCTGAAGAACATGCCGAAGGAGCCGAACAGGATGCCGAAGTCCACGATGGTGGGGAAATAGAGACCCCAAGACGAGGGCAGGAAATCCTGGTGCAGGGAGATGACGATGATGACGAAGCGCTCGAACCACATGCCGACCAGGGCTGAGACAGCCACTCCGGCCATGATCAGGGGGCTGCGACGGGCCTTGGCTGACCAGAGGAGCTGGGGGATGAGCACGTTGCCTGCGATGGCGATCCAGCCTGCCCAGCCATAGGCGCCGCTGACGTAGTTCATGAAGGCGTGGTGGATGTGAGGGTTCATGCTGTACCAGGCAGTGAAGCCCTCCAACAGATAGGAGTAGCCCATGAGGCACGCCGTGGCGAGCATGACCTTGTTGGCCAGGTCGAGGTGGCGGTCCGTGATGACGTCCCTCAAGCCCATGGTGGAGCGCACCACGAGCAGGCCGAGGATGACCATGGCAAAGCCCGAGAAGATGGCGCCGACCACGAAGTAGGGCGGGAAGATGGTCATGTGCCAGCCGGGAACCAGGGAGACCGCGAAGTCGAAGGACACCACGCTGTGCACGGACAGGACCAGGCCCGTGGCAAGGCCTGCCAGCAGGGTGTAGGCCTTCTCGTAGTGCTGCCAGTGGGAGGTTGCTCCGGTCCAGCCGAGGCTCAAGGCCGTGTAAGCGAGCTTGCGCCAGCCTTTGGCCCGGTCGCGCATGGAAGCGATGTCAGGGATGAGGCCGAGGTACCAGAACAGCAGCGAGACCGAGAAATAGGTGGAGACGGCGAACACGTCCCACATCAGGGGAGAGCGGAAGTTCGGCCAGAGCCCGCGCTGATTGGGATAGGGGAAGAGCCAGAAATTGACCCAGGGCCTGCCCAGGTGCAGGAGCGGGAACAGGCCTGCGCAGATGACCGCGAAGATGGTCATGGCTTCCGCGAAGCGCGAGATGGAGTTGCGCCAGCGCGCGCGGAACATGAGCAGGATGGCTGAGATGAGGGTGCCTGCGTGCCCGATGCCGATCCAGAACACGAAGTTGATGATGTCGAAGGCCCAGACCACGGGCCTGTTGTTGCCCCAGGCTCCGATGCCGGTGTAGAGGGTGTAGGCGATGCAGAGCAGTCCGATGCCGGCCAGGGAAGCCGTGAAGGCGAAGGCGGCGAACCAGGAGATGGGCGGCCTGCTCTGCGGGAAAGCCAGGACGCGCTCATCGAGGGCGGCCGGGGTCATGCCGGGAGCCGTCAGGACCTCAGGCGCCATGCGGCTCCTCGTCCTGCAAGGGCTGGGTCAGGCCGGCCAGGTAGGTCACCGCGGGCCCGATGCCGAGCTCTTCGAGCACGCGGAAGCTCCTGGGGTCCTTGAAGGCTTTCGAGACCCTGCTCCCGGGGTCCGAGACGTCCCCGAACACGATGGCATGGGCAGGGCAGGCCGCGGCGCACGCAGGCTCGATGTCTCCATCCTGGAGCTTGCGGCCTCCTGCCTTGGCCGAGGCTTTGCCTTCCTCGATGCGCTGGACGCAGAAGGTGCACTTCTCCATGACGCCGCGGGGCCGCACCGTGACCTCGGGATTGAAAGCCAGGGGCAAAGGCTCCGCGACGGAGCCCGCGTACTCGAAGAAATTGAACCTGCGGACCTTGTAAGGGCAGTTGTTCGAGCAGTAGCGCGTGCCCACGCAGCGGTTGTAAGCCATCTGATTGAGGCCTTCCGCGCTGTGATTGGTGGCGCTCACCGGGCAGACCGTCTCGCAGGGCGCGTCATCGCACTGCTGGCAGAACATGGGCTCGAAGAGCACCCGGTCCCCTTGGTAGTAGCGGTCCACGCGGATCCAGTGCATCTCGCGTCCCTTGAGCACGCGCTCGGGACCCACCACGGGCACGTTGTTCTCGGATTGGCAGGCGATGACGCAGGACTGGCAGCCCACGCAGCGGCTGAGGTCCACGGCCATGGCCCACTTGTGTCCAGGGAACCTGAGCTCAGGCATGAGCCGGGTGTCCGCGTGCTTGCGGGCATGCCGGCGCTCTCCTTCGAGCTTGTGGTGCCTCTGCATGAAGGGGAGCTTGAACGCCCTGCCGGTGGCCTTGAGCCCGACCCCGGCCAAGGACCTGGTCCCGGTTGAGAGAAGAGGGAAGAGATCGGTCCCCACGCCTCTGCCGACTTTCCCGGTCTTGCGGCCATAGCCGAGGCAGGAGGAGATGGTGCCGGGAGCCTGGCCTTGCTGGACCACCACCGGCAGGAAGGCTTTGCGTCCTCCGACGGAGAGCTCGACCTCGGAGCCGTCGGAGAGCCCCAAGCCGGAGGCATCGGCAGGGCTCACGGCCGCGGCATTGCCCCAGGCGAGTTTCGTCAAAGGATGGGGGAGCTCCTGGAGCCAGCCGTTGTTGGCATACCTGCCGTCGAAGACCGACACCGCGGGCTCGAGCACGAGCTCGAAGCCTGAGGAGCTTTGCCGGGAGGCTGAGGCCTTCTTCACGGCAGAGAGCAGGGCGGACGCGATGATGCCGCGGGGCGGCTCGGGACGGACCTGCCTCTTGAGGACTCCGTCATGGAGGCACGCGTCCCAGAACCTTTCGAAAGACACTGCCGAGCTTCCCGGGAAGACCTCTTTGCGCCAGCGAGCCATGAGATGCTCGCGGTACGAGCCTCCGTTCAAGAGGCTGAGCAGGCACTCCTGCGCCTGGAGGGTCTTGAAGATGGGGCCGACAGCAGGCTGTTGGAGGCTCAAGGCGCCTGAGAGGGGCTCGAAGTCGTTCCAGGACTCGAGCCAATGGGATTCCGGCAGGACCACGTCGCATGAGCCTGCGGTCTCATCAGCGTGCAAGCCGATGAAGGCCTTGGAAGGGATGGCCGCGGAAGCTCTGCGCCAGAGCTCGGCATCCGGGAACGCATAGCCTGGATTGGCTCTCCAGAACAGGGCGGAGGAGAAGCCGCCGTCCGCCGCGAGTCCGAGGAGGCCGAAGAGCTCCGCCCTGCTCACGAGCTTCTCAGGCTCAGGGGAGAGCGAGGCATCCACGGTCCTGCCCTCGGCTCCGAGCATGGCATTGAGCAGGAAGGCCGAGGCATGGGCCTCCACCGGGAGGCTCGGCCCGGCATGGACCAAGGCCCTGCCTTTGGATGCCGCCAGGTCCGAGACCATGCGCTCGAGCGTGCGCGGGTCGGCCTGGTGCTCATGGGCCAGTCGGCTGAGGTCGAAGGGAGCGAGGGCCGAGGCTGGAAAGCCCGCGGGAAGCGCCAGGCCTTTTTTGTGGAGCTCCTTGGCCAGGACAAAGCCCAGGCTCGCCAGCAAGGACGGCTTCCAGGGGAAGCGGTGATCGGCTTTCGCTCCTGTCAGGCTCATTCCTGATTCAAAGGCATAGAGCCGGCACATGCGCTCGCTGACCTCCCTGGCCGTCCTGCGCGAGGCAAAACCCGAGACCTGCGCTGTGTGCTCCGGTGAGAGCAGGTCGGATTCGAAGGCGATGACCACATCGGCCCGCTCAAGCCGCAGCAGAGGCCTTCTGCGGGAGCCCCAGCAGGACAGGAGTGCCGCATCCTCGGACTCGGAGAACGCGGGCTCCCAAGCGGCATGGGTGAGCTCAGGGACTGCTCTGCCCAGCTCCGAGACCAGCTTGCGGGTCGTGGGCGAGGCCAGGGCGCCTGTCAGGAACAGGATCTTTTTTCCGGGAGCGCGGCTTCCCATGAGCGCCTGGCGCAGCCCGGCCAGGGCGGAGGACCATGAAGCGGCCTTGCCTTGCACCAGGGGCAGGCGCAAGCGGTCAGGGTCGTAGAGCCCGAGGATGTCGGCGATGCCGCGCAGAGGCGCCTTGCTCGAAGAGAGGGGATGGAGGTCATTGGCCTGGATGTGGATGGGCCTGCCTTCCCTTGCCCTGACCAGCACGGGATGGGCAGCGAGGCCTTCCTGGAACGTGGTGGCGTAGAGATCGACGAGGCCAGGGCTTGCCCTGCCCGGCGTCCCGCCCCTGGCTACCACGGTCCCGCGGTCAGGCTTGGAGCAGCCGGAAGCCAGCGCAGCGGTGGCTCCCATGAGGCCGAGGAACCTGCGGCGGGAGAGGCGGGAGTCCCTGAGCGCGCTCATGGCTTGGCTCTCTTGACCGAGCCTTGGGGACTTCGCACCTGGGCTTTGGGCCTGCCGGACACGGGCATCGGGGGCGCCAAGGCCGCCAGCCAGGCCGCCAAGCCGGACGCAAGCGTCATGATGAGTCCCCTGCGGCTCGTCGGGAGCTCAGCGATGGCAGGCATTGCAATTCTCCGGGGCCTTGGCGATGGCGGAACCTTGGGGAAGAGCGGACTTCGGGTCGCGGTGACAGCCGAGGCAGTGGCTCATGCGCATGGACATGCGCTGGCTCACCACGGTCATCTCCTGGACCGGGCCGTGGCAGGTCTGGCAAGCGACGCCTGCGTTCACGTGGGGCCTGTGGTCGAAGAAGACGTGCCCCGGCAGGGAATGCACCGCCTTCCAGGGGATGGGCGTGGCGGAGTCGAAGGCTTCCTTCAGGGTCTTGATGGAAGGGCTTTCCGTTTTGGTCACGCTGTGGCAGCCCATGCACACGGCCTCGCCCGGGATGCCCGCGGCGCGGGAGCGGGCCGCTCCCGAGTGGCAGTAGAGGCAGGACATGGCCATGGCTCCTGCGTGGTCGCGGTGGGAAAAGGGGATGGGCTGGACCGGAGCGTAGCCCCGGGAGAGGCGGTCGGTCTGGGTCAGCCAGCCCGCGGTCAGCACGGTCAGGCCGATGAGGCCGGCGCACGAGGCGAGCACCGCCTGCACGGGCCTCTGGCGCAGGAGGTCCCAAAGGAAGGAGGCTGCGGCGTCGAGGTCCAAAGCCCTGGCGGACAGCGCCATCGTGGTCTGCGGTCAGGTCTTCGTGCGTTTGGAGCGGCCTGCCGCGCAAGCGGCCAGTCTTTTGCGCAGTTCGAGGCGGACCGAGGAGGGGACTTCGGCCTTCCCCTGCAGGCGCACGGTCTTGATGGTCTTGCCGAAGGTGCGGATGAGGTCCTTGCAGCAGGCGCAGAACTCTTTCGGGGGCTTCCTCCATTTGGGGCAGGAGAAAGGCCGCTTATGGTCGACTCCGGTCATGAGATGGCGCTTGAGCTTCTCACAGCACTTGCCCTTCATTTGCGAAGCTCCTCTGCGAAATAGGAGTTGAGTTTGTCGCGCAGGAACATGCGGCCGCGGTGCAGGCGGGACTTGACCGCAGGCACGCTCAGCTTGAGGATCTTGGCCGCCTCCTCGTTGGAGAGCTCCTGGATGTCCCGCAGGGTCAGGACCAGGCGGTAGTCCACGGGCAGGTCGGCCATGGCGCGGGCCACGGTCTCGCGGAGCTCCTTCTTGCGGGCCGCCTCCTCGGGCGTGGGGGTCCAGTCCTTGATCTGGACCGCGGGGAGGTTGCCGTTGTCGTCGTCCGGGGGAAGGTCGAGGATGGGGACCATGGGCATGCGCTTCCTGCCCCGGAAGCGCTGCCAGCAGAGGTTGGAGGCGATGCGGTAGAGCCAGGTCCCGAGGTTCGAGCGCCCCTTGAAGGTCTTGAGCTTCTCGAAGGCCTTGATGAAGGTCTCCTGGTAGACGTCCTCGGCCTCGGACGGCATGCCCGCGCACACGCTGTGCGCGAGCCTGAAGATCTTGTCCTCGTAGCGGCGGATGAGCTGGTCGAAAGCCTTGGAGTCGCCTCTCTTGCTCGCCGCGATGAGGGCCGCTTCTCCTGCAGGGACTGACATCTTGGCCGTATTGTAGCAATAATGATGCCGCACGGACGTCAAAGCCCCATTGACGCAGGTCAATGGGCCATCCCGGATAAATTGGTAGAATCAAAACATGACCAAGACCCTTGCCGAGAAATCCATGACCGACGACACCAAGCCCCAGAACAAGTCCCTGACCATCGACGGCAACGAAGCCGTGGCCGAGGTGGCCTATCGGATCAACGAAGTCATCGCGATCTATCCGATCACCCCTTCCTCCAACATGGGCGAGTTCTCGGACGAATGGGCCGCCAAGAAGCGCCCGAACATCTGGGGCACGGTCCCCGAGGTCGTGGAGCTCCAGTCCGAGGGAGGCGCCTCCGGCGCGGTCCACGGCTCCCTCCAGGGCGGGGCGCTGACCACCACCTTCACCTCCTCCCAGGGCCTGCTGCTCATGATCCCGAACATGTTCAAGATCGCGGGAGAGCTGACCGCCCTGTGCATGCACGTGGCCGCCCGCTCCGTGGCGACCCACGCGCTCTCCATCTTCGGCGACCACTCGGACATCAACGCCGCGCGGACCACGGGCTTCGCCATGCTCTCCTCCAATTCCGTGCAGGAGGCGCACGACATGGCAGCCATCGGCACCGCGGCGGCCCTCAAGTCCCGGGTCCCGACCGTGCATTTCTTCGACGGCTTCCGCACCTCCCACGAGGTCTCGAAGATCAGCATCCTCTCGGACGACGACCTGCGCTTCATGATCGACGAGAAGCTCGTGCGCGAGCACCGCGGCCGGGCCCTCAACCCCGAGAAGCCGGTCCTGCGCGGCTCGGCCCAGAACCCGGACGTCTTCTTCCAGGCCCGCGAGACGGTGAACCCCTTCTACGCGGTCTGCCCCGACCACGTGCAGGCCGCCATGGACCGCTTCGCCTCCCGGGTCGGCCGCTCCTACCACCTCTTCGACTACGTCGGCCACCCCGAGGCCGACCGCGTCGTCGTCATGATGGGCTCGGGCGCGGAGACCGCGCAGGAGACCGTGGAGTGGATGAACGCCAAGGGCGGCAAGGTCGGCCTCGTGAAGGTCCACCTCTACCGGCCCTTCTCGGTCAAGGCCTTCGTCGCGGCCCTGCCCAAGAGCGTGCGCCACATCGGCGTGCTCGACCGCACCAAGGAGCCCGGCGCCGTGGGCGAGCCCCTCTACATGGACGTGGTCACCGCCCTCTCCGAGGCCAAGACCATGGGCTTGAACCCGCCGGATGCCCGGGTCATCGGCGGCCGCTACGGGCTCTCCTCCAAGGAGTTCACGCCGGCCATGGTCAAGGCCGTCTACGACGAGCTCGCCAAGACCCCGGCCAAGAACCACTTCACCGTGGGCATCGTCGACGACGTCTCGCACGCCTCGCTCGACGTCGACTGGAACCTCGACATCGAGGGAAGCGACGTCAGCCGCTCGGTCTTCTTCGGTCTGGGAGCCGACGGCACCGTGGGCGCCAACAAGAACTCCATCAAGATCATCGGCGAGGAGACCCCGCAGTACGCGCAGGGCTACTTCGTCTACGACTCCAAGAAGTCCGGCGCCATGACGATCTCGCACCTGCGCTTCGGCCCCAAGCCCATCCGCTCGATCTACCTGATCAAACAGGCGGGCTTCGTGGCCTGCCACTTCTTCCCGTTCATGGACAAGCTCGACGTGGTCGGCTACGCCGCGCCCGGCGCCGTCTTCCTCCTCAACGCCCCCTACGCCGCGGACAAGGTGTGGGACACCCTGCCCTACGAGGTGCAGCAGGAGATCATCGCCAAGAAGCTCAGGTTCTACGCCATCGACGCGGCCGCGGTGGCCGAGGCCGCCGGGATGGGCCGGCGCATCAACACCATCATGCAGACCTGCTTCTTCGCCATCTCGGGCGTGCTGCCCCGCGAAGAGGCCATCATGCGCATCAAAGGCGCCATCGAGAAGACCTACGCCAAGGCCGGCCAGAAGGTCATCGACGCCAACTACAAGGCCGTGGACTCCGCCCTGGCCCACATGCACGAGGTGAAGTACCCGTCCAAGCCCACGTCCCAGCGCCGGCGGCCGCCGGTCGTCTCCAGCAAGGCCCCGGACTTCGTCAAGAAGGTGACGTCCGTGATGATGGTCAACAAGGGCGACACCTTGCCCGTGAGCGCCTTCACGCCGGACGGCACCTGGCCGGTCTCCACGACCCAGTGGGAGAAGCGCAACATCACCCTCCAGGTCCCGGTCTGGGAGCCCAGCCTCTGCATCCAGTGCAACAAGTGCTCGCTGGTCTGCCCGCATGCCACGATCAGGTCCAAGGTCTACGACCCCAAGCACCTGGCCGGCGCGCCCAAGACCTTCAAGTCCGCGGACTACAAGGCCCCTGACTTCAAGGGCTGGAAGTTCACGGTGCAGAACGCCCCTGAGGACTGCACGGGCTGCACGCTCTGCTACAAGGTCTGCCCGGGCAAGGACAAGGCCAACCCCGATAAGAAGGCCCTGGAGATGAAGCCCCAGCTGCCCCTGGTGTGCGAGGAGCACCAGAACTACGCGTTCTTCCTCGACATCCCGGACCCGGACCGCGCCAAGATGAGGATGGACGTGAAGGGCACGCAGTTCTTCCGCCCGCTCTTCGAGTACTCGGGCGCCTGCGCGGGCTGCGGCGAGACGCCCTACCTCAAGCTCCTGACCCAGATGTTCGGGGACCGGGCGGTCATCGCCAACGCCACGGGCTGCTCCTCGATCTACGGGGGCAACCTGCCGACCGTGCCTTACTGCTCGAACGCGGAAGGCCGCGGCCCGGCCTGGTCCAACTCGCTCTTCGAGGACAACGCGGAGTTCGGGCTGGGGATCAGGCTCGCGGTGGACAGCAACGCCCGCGGCGCGCAGGACCTCCTCAAGAAGCTCTCCTCCAAGGTGGGCGACACCCTGGTGGGCGAGCTCCTGAACGCCGACCAGAGCACCGAGGCCGGCATCGCGGCGCAGCGCGAGCGGGTCAAGACCCTCAAGGCCAAGCTCGCGGGCATGGGCGCCGAGCCCCTGGCCAAGAGCCTCGAGGGCGTGGCCGACTACCTCCTGAAGAAGAGCGTGTGGATCGTGGGAGGAGACGGCTGGGCCTACGACATCGGCTACGGCGGCATCGACCACGTGCTGGCCATGGGCAAGAAGGTCAACCTCCTGGTCCTGGACACCGAGGTCTACTCGAACACCGGCGGACAGCAGTCCAAGGCCACTCCTCTTGGCGCCGCGGCCAAGTTCGCGGCGGCCGGCAAGGCCCTCATGAAGAAGGACCTGGGGCTCATGGCCATGGCGTACTGCAACGTCTACGTGGCGCGCGTCGCCTTCGGCGCCAAGGACGCGCAGACGGTCAAGGCCTTCCAGGAGGCCGAGGCGTATCCGGGCAGCTCCATCATCATCGCCTACAGCCACTGCATCGCGCAGCAGTACGACCTGGCCAACGGTCTCGAGCAGCAGAAGAAGGCGGTGGATTCCGGCGTCTGGCCGCTCTACCGCTTCGACCCGCGGCTCATCGCCGAGGGCAAGCCGCCGCTGCAGCTCGACTCGACGCCGAGCGGCACGACCACGGCGTGGGAGTACATGAAGAACGAGCAGCGCTTCCGCATCCCGGAGAAGCTCGACGCGGAGCGCTTCAAGAAGCTCGTGTCCGACGCCGAGAAGACGAACCTCCAGCGCGTGCAACTCTACCAGGCGCTCTCGCAGCTCAAGATCAGCGCGCCTGAAGGGCAGAAACCGGCCTGACGAGATCCGGCTGACGTCGAGCCGGGCTCAAGACGAGGCCCGGGTTCCCGCAAGGAGCCCGGGCCTGAGCTTTAGAAGCGGCGCTTGCCGGCGCACAGCCCCTCTGCCCGCCTGTCGAGCCTGCGGTCGCGCTCTTCCGCAAGGAGATATCCCAGGCCTTCGAAGAGCCTGCCCCAGGTCGAGAGTTTAGCGTCTTCGCCTCGCTCGGCTCGGCTGACGACCGAGGCATGGACGCCGGCATGCTCGGCGAGCTGCCGCTGGGAGATCCCGCGTCCCTCTCGGAGCTTCTTGAGCAAGGCGGCCATGCGGGGGACCATCGCAAGGGAGTCCACACTCTCTATACGAGTTGACCCCGAAAAAGTTCCCTTATGAAAGGGGACAAGGTCAACCCTTTTCGGCGCTTCCCGTCGTAAATAACCCATTCGCTTATGCGCGGTCTGCTGAACCGCAATAGATAGATTGGGGATGAGGCGCCGATTCGCTCTGTAAGGCCTCG